>NZ_AOIU01000028.1 GCF_000337455.1 Halosimplex carlsbadense 2-9-1
CCCGTTAACGGCGGGGGTAACTATGACCCTCTTAAGGTAGCGTAGTACCTTGTCGCTTCAGTAGCGACTCGCATGAATGGATTAACGAGAGCCTCGCTGTCCCAACGTTGGGCCCGGTGAACTGTACGTTCCAGTGCGGAGTCTGGAGACCCCCAAGGGGAAGCGAAGACCCTATAGAGCTTTACTGCAGGCTGTCGCTGGGACGTGGTCGCTACTGTGCAGTGTAGGTAGGAGCTGTTACACAGGTACCCGCGCTAGCGGGCCACCGAGGCATCCATGAAACACTACCCGGTAGTGACTGCGACCCTCACTCCTGGCGGAGGACACCGGTAGCCGGGCAGTTTGACTGGGGCGGTACGCGCTTGAAAAGATATCGAGCGCGCCCCAAGTCCATCTCAGCCGTGTCGGAAACGCGGCGAAGAGTGCAAAAGCAAAAGATGGACTGACAGTGATCTTCCCAACGAGGATCGCTGACGTGAAAGCGTGGTTTAGCGAACCAATTCGCCCGCTCGATGCGGGCCATTGCTGACAGAAAAGCTACCTTAGGGATAACAGAGTCGTCACTCGCAAGAGTACATATCGACCGAGTGGCTTGCTACCTCGATGTCGGTTCCCTCCATCCTGCCCGTGCAGAAGCGGGCAAGGGGGAGGTTGTTCGCCTATTAAAGGAGGTCGTGAGCTGGGTTTAGACCGTCGCGAGACAGGTCGGCTGCTATCTATTGGGGGTGTCATTGGTATCTGACGGGAACGTCCGTATAGTACGAGAGGAACTACGGATGGTGGCCACTGGTGTATCGGTCGTCCGAGAGGGCGCTGCCGAGCAGCCACGCCACACGGGGTAACGGCTGAACGCATCTAAGCCGGAAACCCACCTGGAAAAGAGATACCGCAGAGGTCACTCGTAGAAGACGAGTTCGATAGACTCGGGGTGTACGCACCGAGGCAACGAGGTGTTCAGCCCGCGAGTACTAATCGACCGAAGCCACCAATCATTCCGTATCTGATATACGTACCCGATGATTCGGGTCCGGGCGTAAACTGGATTGCACGTACACGCGGTCGTCGCATCGAGCTACCGATACTGGTATCCGAGCGCGGTGTTCGGACGCGGTTCGATTCCGCGGATCGGCGTTAGGGCGGCCATAGCGGCGGGGCGACACCCGTACCCATCCCGAACACGGANCGCGGTGTTCGGACGCGGTTCGATTCCGCGGATCGGCGTTAGGGCGGCCATAGCGGCGGGGCGACACCCGTACCCATCCCGAACACGGACGTTAAGCCCGCCTGCGTTCCAGTGAGTACTGGAGTACGAGAGTCTCTGGGAAACCCGGTTCGCCGCCTCCATTCATCCCGGCCACATTCGGCCGGAACGCATCACCCTCGACCAGTCACTACTGGTCNAGAGTCTCTGGGAAACCCGGTTCGCCGCCTCCATTCATCCCGGCCACATTCGGCCGGAACGCATCACCCTCGACCAGTCACTACTGGTCGGGGGTTTCGTATTTTGTACCGAAGAGCGACAGCTACGGCGGTCGTGGACGCTCCGTCGAGAACGAGTTACTCCAACTGTTCGGCGTACGCGAAGTCAAGCTCGGTCGCTTCGGGGTAGCCGCCGTCGAGTTCGATTTGCCAGTCGTGGATCGCGGTCGGATCGGAGGGTGCGGCCGAGAGTGTCGCGCGCACGTCGGTCAGGTCGACGCCGTAGAAATCGTCGGGAACTCCCTCGAGGTATTGGAGGGCAGTCGAAAACAACGAGCGCATGCCGTCGTCGTTCTCGAAGTCGAAGTGCTTGTACGCGCCGGCGGCGACCTGGACCATCCCGTGGCAGAACTTGCTCTCGGCGGTGCCGCGGCCGTAGTTGTACCACTCGTCTTCGAAGCAGTCGTGGGACTCGTGGAACTCGCCGCTGTTGAACAGGGCGACGCCGTGAACGACGGCTCGCCGGAGCGTGCCGTGTTCCCAGCCGTTCGACGCGCCGCGGTCGGCCCGCCACCCGGTTGGATCGCCCGACGTGGGCGGTCCGACGCCGTAGTCCCGGGTGTGTTCGTCCATTATCGACTACTCGGGGTTCCCGCGGTGTAATCCCGTCGGTCAGGGCGAGGGTTGCGCGGGGCGTGGAAGAGTCCGTAGGGGGCTCCAGTCGTGGCCGTTAACTCCCTACCGCCCGACCCGAGAGTCATGGACGCCTCGTTCGGACACGAAGTCCCCGTTCGCTATCGCGACCTCGACACGTACGGTCACGTCAACAACGTCGTCTACGGCACGTACTGCGAGGAGGCGAGGGTCGCCTACGTCGAGGAGGTACTCGGGCTGGCGGAGATCGACGAGTTCACGGCCGTCGTCGTGTCGCTGGATATCGACTTCCGGTCGTCGGTGACGGAACTGACGACGGTGGACGTGGGGGTATCGGTCGTCCGGATGGGCGAGTCGAGCTTCACGATGGCCTACGAACTCCGCCAGGGTGGGGACTTGGTCGCGGAGGCGGAGACGACGCAGGTATTCGTCGACCCGGAGAGCCGCGAATCGCGGCCGATCCCCGAGGACTGGCGCGAGCGGGTGCGCGAGTTCGAGGGGCTGGACGACTGAGCCGCGCGGAGTTCAGACGGTGTCGTCGGGGTCGGTGACTTCGCCGAGGTTGTTCGGCGGCACGTCGACGGCGGCGGTCGTCTCGCGCACGTCGTTCGTGAAACTCGTCAGCGCGCGCTCCTTGCGGAAGTAGCGTCGGCCGTCCGGGGTGGCGTAGACGAGGATGATGATGTTCTGCTCGTCGTCGGAGTAGGTGCGTTCGACCAGCCAGGCGCGAACTGCCCCGTCGTTCGTCGTCGAACTCCCGCCGGCCACCCCGGTCTCTGAACCGTCCGTCATACCGGCAAGCAGGGGCCCGATGGGGATAGGCGTTCGCTCGGCTCCCCCGAGTGGACGTGATCAGGTCCCCATCGGGTCCGGTCGTTCGCCCACGGTGACCTGGACGCGTCGGACTTCGCCGTCCCGGAGGACGGTCATCTCGACCGTGTCGCCGGGCAGGGTCTCGGTGAGGAGATACGTGCCGAGGGCTTCGCCGTTCCCCAGTTGCTGGCCGTCGATAGCGAGGATCACGTCGCCGCCGACGGGGACGGGGCGGTCCCCGACCGTCTCGACTTCGGTCGCGCCCTGCAGCGCGTCCGCCGAGGGGCCGTCTTCCAGAACGGAGACAACCGCGAGGCCGGCGGTGCGGTTGAGGTCGTTGGCGTCGGCGATCGCGGGGGTGACGGGCGTCGTCCGGAGGCCGAGGAACGGGTAGTCGAACTCGCCGTCATCGACGAGCTCGGGGACGACGCGCTCGACGACCGACGGGGAGACGGCGAAGCCGATGTTCTCGGCGCCCTGCTGGGCGATCCCGGCGGTGTTGACGCCGACGACGTCACCGTCGCAGTTCACCAGCGGGCCGCCGGAGTTGCCGGGGCTGATCGGCGCATCGGTCTGGACGACGTTCGGGATCTCGAAGCCGAGCTCGGTCGGCAACGTCCGGTTCAGGCCGCTGACGATCCCGTGGGTGATGGTCTCTTCGAGCCCGAAGGGGTTGCCCAGCGCCGCGACGCGCTCGCCGCGCTGCGGGTCGGTATCGGCGAGCGAGAGCCCCGCCGTTCCGGCGGGCGCGTCGGAGACGTTCACCACCGCGAGGTCGGCGTAGGCGCTGCGACCGACGATCGACCCGGACCGGAACTCGTTCCCGTCGAACTCCACTTCCACTTCGGAGGCGCCGTCGACGACGTGGGCGTTGGTCACGACGTACGTGTCCCCAGTCGTGTTCGTGTTGGTCGCGTTCGCGGCGTTGTAGACGAACCCGGAGCCCTGTCCGGAACTCGTCCGGACGGAGACGACCGAGCCGATCGTCTCGTCGAACAGCGACTGGTAGTCACAGGCCGACTGTCGCTGTTCGGTGTCTCCGACCGGGGCCGCTCCCGGTGCGATCGCCATCACGCCCCCGACGCTTCCCGCGACGAGCAGAACTGTCACGAGTACCGCTGTCGTTGTCCGTTGCATCGTCTCTGCGTTGCTTCGCCCCTCGGAAGACCCCCTGAATCGTTTCGTCGCGTTGGCACGGTCAAATCTCGACAGCCGCCGGAGTTGGGAGCGATTACTCTCCGAACCGAAGCAGGGGAGTCGATAGGCAGTCGATAACTCGGCGGTCGCGTCGTCGTCTGCGGGACGATGAGACCGTAGCCTATTCAAGCGCCTCGATCGAATCTCGACGTGCGTGCGAGGGTAGCCAAGCCAGGAAACGGCGGCGGACTCAAGATCCGCTCCCGTAGGGGTCCAAGGGTTCAAATCCCTTCCCTCGCACTGCACGGACCCACGCGGTCCCTCGCCAGTGCGGAAGACCCGCGAGGCCGTCTCGACGGCCTCGGAGTGAACGGCGCTTGCGCCGTGAACGGAGCGGTCTTCCCTCGCAAACTTCTCACGAAATCCTCGTCCGAGCGAAAGCTCCGTCCAGAAATTCGTCGGTCGGGGGCAGATTTATGCGAATCCAGTGTCGATAGTGTGGTATGGCAACGGACGACACGGCAACCAATCCACTCGACGTGCCGCCGCTGGAACACACTGCTTTCTTCGACATCGATACCAGAGACGGCTACGTCCGTATCGACCAGTCGTGGGGAGACCAGACGCTGTACACGCCGGAGGAGGCGCGCGATATCGCCGAGTCGATCCTGGAGATGGCCGACGACGCCCAGGGGTCGGAGTAGCGATCCACACCTGGACGCTCGAAGAGGCTTGCACTTATCGACGGACAGTCCCGTCTGTGGCGCCCGCTACGTCTCGGCCCATCGAGTCGAACGTCCGTCACAGCTCGTCGAATCCGCCGACCCGGTGGTCGCCGAGGACGCATTGACCGCGCTCGGACGGGCCGATGCGTTCGATGTGGACAGCGTCGAGACCCGCGTTCCAGGCGGCGCCCACGTCGTCGGGGTTGTCGCCGACCAGAGCGCCCCGGTGGCCGGCGGTGCCGACCCCGAGACCGTTCATCGCGTGTTCGACGGGGGTCGGGTCGGGCTTCCAGCCGACCTCGTCGTCGCAGCAGACGACGATGTCGAACCAGTCGGCGATGTCGTGGTACTCCAGGAGCGGTTCGGTGAGATACGACTGGCAGTGCGTGACGAGGCCGGTCGGCCGGTCGAGGTCGCGAACGAACGCGGCGGCGTCGTCGTAGACGAACGTCGACTCGGCGCGGGCGTAGGGGTCTTCGACCTCGTGGAAGGTCTCCCAGAACCGGTCCGGCGTGAGCGTGCGGTCCGCGAAGACCTCCTCGCGGGCGTCGCCGAGGCCGTACCAGAGCAGTTCGGCTTCGCGGTCGCTGAAGGCGTGGCCCAGTCGGTCCCCGATCTCGGTGACGATCTTTCGGGGGTATTCGGGGTCGACGTCGACGACAGTGCCGTCGAGGTCGAACAGCCAGAAATCGTACGTATCGCGGGCCATCGGGATCCCACCGGTAGGTCGGTGCGGGCTAAGTACCTTTTGGCGCCTCGCTCGAACGCCGGGACGAGTCCAGTCGCCGACAACGGGCGGACCGGGCGGATTTAAGCCCCGGACGGCCGAGACCTGGCACGTACGATGAGTCTGCGGACGCTGGTGACCGACCCGAGAGCGTTCTTCGCCGCTCGGCAGGACGACTACTCGCTCGTCGGGCCGGCCGCAGTGGTCGCCGGTCACGCGCTGCTCGCGCTGACGGCGACAGTCGTCGTCCTCCGTGCGGTCGGCGGCGTCGTGACGCCCGCCGACGCGGGCGCGATCGTCTACGCCTCGGGCGGCCAGCGCGTCTCGGCACCGCAGGATATCGTCCTCGCGCTCTGGGCGACCGGTGCGCTCTACTTCGCGCTGTGGGTCGCCGTCGCGGTCGTCGCGTACCTCGTCTCGCTGTATTTCGACGGCGAGGGCTCGTTCCGTCGCCTCCTCGCGTTCGTCGGCTGGACGCTCGTCCCGACGCTTGCACCGACGGCCGTGCGGACGGCTGTAATCGCCGCGATGTTCCTCGACGCGCCGGAGTTCGCGACCGAGGCCGCCCTCCAGGAGTGGGCCCAGTCCGAACTCACGGACCGTCCCGCCCGCTTCGCGGCCCTCGCCGTCCGCCCGCTGTTCACTCTCTGGATGGTCTACCTGTGGGTCCTCGCCGCCGAGTACGCTCTCGAACTCACTCGACGGCAGGCGCTCGTCACCGTCGCCCTCCCTGGTACGCTCGCGACGCTCAACGCCGTCGGGACGCTCGCGACGGCCGCGGGTCGCGTCCTGGGCCTGTTCTAGACCTCGTCGGTGACGTGGATCGAACTCCCGAGGTACTTCGACAGCGCCTGGTCGGCCGTCGACGCGTTGAACTCCGCGAGGTCGTCGGCGACCGCCGCCCGCAGGTCGTCCAGATACCCCTGCGTCGTCCGTAGTTCGCGGAAGTCGACGCTATCGACCGCCACGCCCAGCGCGTCCTCGGCGACCGCGCGCATGTGCGCTTCGTCGCCACAGTCGCCGCGCCAGAGGTTGTCCCGGAAGTACAGCCACCCCGGCTCTCCCGGGGAGTCCGCCGTCCTGTACACCGTCGTCTCGAACGTGTCGGGCTCGGCCCAGACGCCCGGCTCGTCGGGGCCGAGCCGCACCGTTACTCGGAAGACGTAGGCCGCGGCCGATGAGTCTCCCCCACCGTCGTCGCCCCGACTCATCTCAGCGCAGGTCGTCGAACCGTTCGGCGAGTTCGACGTCCTTGTCGGTGATGCCGCCCTCGTCGTGGGTAGTCAGTCGGACTTCGACCTCGCGCCAGCCGATGGTCATCTCGGGGTGGTGGAAGGCGTCCTGAGCGACGCCGCCCGCGCCCGCGGCGAAGCCCACGCCGTCGAGGTACGCGTCGAACTCGTAGGTGCGGACGATCTCGTCGCCGTCGCGCTCCCACTCGTCCGGTAGCTGTGCCTCGATCTCCTCGTCGGATAGCAGGTCTGCCATGTTGTGAGGATGGGCCGGTACCCGCATGAAAGTTCGGCCGAGGTGTTCGTGGGTGTGAGTTCTGCGACCGGACTGCCGTGCCGACCGCCGCCCGATGACGGCCCCTTTCACGCTGTTCGCGGTGGCGGTCAAGAGAGGTGTGGCGGTCGGGAGAGCGGTCGCTGACGGACGAATCGTGCCGTCGCAAGCAAATCCGGTCCAGAACGGAACTACTCCTAGTCGTCGCCCATCTGGTCGAAGGCGGCGTCGGGCATCTGGTCGCGCAGGTGTTCCGGGATCTCGTCGCCCTCGACGCTCTCCTCGTCCTCGCCGCCGAACTCGGGGTCGAACAGCTGGAGCGCTATGTTGATGGTCGACCAGTCGTCCTCCTCGGCGGCGTCCCGGAGGCTCTTGGTCGGCGCGGCGAGCAGCTGGTTGACGACGGCGTCGGCCATGGCCTCGACGACCTCGCGCTGGCTCTCGTCGAAGTCGGCCTTGCCGAGGGCGGTCTCGACCTCCTGGGCCTTGACGCGCTCGGCGCTCTCGTACATCGCCGAGATGACCCGGTCGGCCCGCTTGCGCTTGTACTGGGCGAGCAGGTGCTCGAACTCCACGTCGATCATCTCCTCGACGGCCGTGGCCGCCTCCGCGCGCTGGGCGCGGTTCTCGTCGGTGACCGTCTGCAGAGTGTCGAGGTCGCGGACGGTCACGTCGGGGAGTTCGGTCACGGTCGGCTGCACGTCCCGGGGCTGGGCGATGTCGACGACGAACGTCTTGCCGGTGTCCGAGACCGTCGACTTCTCGAAGACGTAGTCGGTGGAGCCGGTCGCGGTGACGACTACCGCCGCGCGTTCGACCGCGTCGTCGAGGTCGGCCAGTTCGACGACCGTCGCGTCGGCGTCGACCGTCTCCGCGAGGTGTTCGGCCCGTTCGAGCGTGCGGTTGGCGACGTAGAGGTGGTCGACCCGCGGCGCGAGCGACTGGGCGGCGAGCCGACCCATCTCGCCCGCGCCGACGACCAGCGCCTCCGCGTCGTCGACGCCGACCTCCTCGTCGGCGAGCGAAACCGCCGCGCTCGCCAGCGAGACCGACCCCTCGTTGATCGCCGTCTCGGTGCGCGCGCGCTCGCCGACGTGGATCGCCTTGGTGACGCCCTCTTCGAGCAGTCGACCGACGCCGCCGGCCGCACGGGCGTCCTCGTAGGCGTCGCCGACCTGGCCGAGGATCTGGTCTTCGCCCACGACCAGCGATTCGAGCCCGGACGCGACCCGCATGAGGTGGCGCAGGCTCTCCTCGTGGCCGAGTTCGGCCAGCACGTCCGATGGAACGCCCTCGAAGAAGGCGGCCAGCGCCGCGCGGCCGTCGGGGCCGTCGCTCGTGACGACGTAGGCCTCGACGCGGTTGCACGTCTGGAGGACGTACGCCTCCTCGACGGCGGGCACCGACAGCAGGCGCTCGACGCCCGCGCGCTGGCTCTCGACGGTCGCGGCTTCGAGCTCGTCGACCGTCGCGCGGTCGATATCGACGCTCGCACCCGAGATGACGCCCGTGCCGACCGTCACGCTGTCTCACCTGTCACGTCCGAGATCACGTCCGCTGCCACTTGTCGTGCCTTCGGTTTCCCACTATCTAAAGCCTTCCAAACCGCGTCCGACCGCACGACCGCCCGCACCGCCTCCCTCCGAAGCTCCGGGTCCACGGCGTCGGCCTGCAGTTCCGTCCGGATCTCGCCGGTCAGATCGGCCATCGCGCCCGCGTCTGCGATCTCCGTCTCGATGCGCTGGCGCAGCAGCCGGCTCAGCGCCGGGCTCGCGCCGCCGGTCGCCACCGCCGCGACGACAGGGTCGTCCCGTACCGTCGCTGGGACGACCACGCTCCCGGGGTCGCGCTCGCCGTGTCGGTCGGTACGGTTCACGAGCGCACCGCGTTCGCGCGCCGTCTCCTCGATGCGTTCGTTCAGCGCCTCGTCGTCGGTCGCCGCGACCGCCAGCGCGGGGTCGGTCCGGTCGAACCAGTCGGACACGTCCGCGGGGTCGGGCGCCTCGCGGACCAGCTCCGCGTCGCCGAAGTCGGTGGGCTCGCCGTCGCCGTCCTCGCCGGTGAAGGTCGGACTCACGACGACCACGCGGGCCTCCCGAGCGAAGCGTCTCGCCTTGCGGGCGCCGACGCGGCCGCCGCCGAACACCAGCACCGTCTCGCCGTCGAAATCGTGGAGTAGTGGGATCACGAGTGGTGTCTCTGTTGACGGCCGCCTCAGGCCGTGTTCGCGTCCGCCCGTTCCTCGATGCGGATGCCCGTCTTCTTCAGGATGCCCGTCGAGAACAGGGTGTCCCAGTCGTCGTCGGTCACGTCCCAGTGGTCGGCCATCGTCTCGCGGACCTGTTCGACGCGGGCCTCGCTCTCCTCTTCGCTGCGGCCGTGGGTCATCGCGAAGAAGTTGTAGGGCCAGACGCCCTCGTGGCGCGGCCGCCGGTAGCAGTGGGTCACGAAGTCGAAGGCGGCGATCTCCTCGCCGACCTCGTCGACCACGTCGTCGGGCACGTCCCAGACGGTCATCCCGTTCTCGGAGTACCCCAGCGAGTAGTGGTTCGGGATGACGCCGACGCGGCGGACTTTCCCCTCGGCGTCGAAGCGCTTGATCGTCGAGAGTACCCAGTCGACGTCCTCGTCGAGCGCGTCGGCCACGTCTTCGTAGGGGGTTCGCGTCGTCGGCAAGCCGCCCTGGATCTCGACGACGAGATCGCGCTCGCGCGGGGTCAGGCTGTCCCGATCCTCGGCCCCCACGTCGGGGCCCAGATCCGACAGGTCGATCCCGTCGTCGCTGTCTTCGAGCGGTCCCTCCACGGGGAACTTCGCGCCGACGTGGAACTCGCGCTGTTTGGGGAGATTGTACGTCTCCTGGCCGGTCTCGTCCTCGATCTCCGCGAGCACCTCGCCGACGCGGTCTTCGTCGGCGACGCTGACGACGAACCACATGTTCAGGTGGGGGTGTTCGCGCTCGTAGTTGTGCGCCACCTCCGTGTGGGCGTTGACGAGGTCGGCCACCTCGTCGAATCGCTCCTCGGGCGCGTGCATCGCGACGAGCGTCGCGGTCCCGCCGATCGCTTCGGCGTTGATGAGCGCGCCGAACCGCGTGAGGACGCCGTCGTCGTCCATCGCCGCGAGGCGCTCGTGCATCTCCGCGGCGCTCACGTCCACGCCGCGCTCCCGGAGCGCCTCGGCCGCCGGCTCGTAGGGGTCCGCGACGACCGGGAACCCGCCCTGGTAGGCGTTGAGGATCCCCCGGTCGACGTCGTCGAGGTCGGTCATGCCCGGAACTCGGGGGTCGACCGGCATAAACGGCCCGTCTGCGGCCGAGCGAGTGCGAGCCCCGGTAGGTCAGGGACAGTCGGCGTCGGCCAACGACCGCTTCTCGGCCTCCTGTTCGACCGCACGAGTCGCGCCGCCCTCCGGGTTCACCAGCATCGCCCGGCCGCCGTATCCGTGAGTCTGGTCGTGACCGCGAACGGCGACACAGCCCGTCCCGTCCGGGACCTCGACCGTCTCCGAGCGGGTGAACGGGTCGGTGGAGTGGGGATGCAGGAGTTCCCGCCTGGCGAGTCGGTCGCCATCGAGCGTCTCGACCTGCCACCAGTCCGCGTAGCCGTCCTCGCCGTCGTCGTCGTGATAGAGGGTGACCGAGAACCGCACGGCGTCGCCGCTCGCCGACTCGACCTCGACCGCGGTGACGTTCGCCTCACGAAGGTCCAGCGCAGGCGTCGCGCTGTCGACCCCGGAACCGGCGGTGCCGTCGCTCGACGTGGCGGTCGTCGGGTCGTTCGCGGGGGAGCCGGTGTCACTCCCCGATTCGAACGTCGTGCAACCGGCGACTCCGGCGGCTGCGAGAGCGCTCAGTCGGAGAGCGGATCGGCGGGAGAGCGACGGGTGCGGGTCCATGCGTGACCTCCGCTCGGAACGGTGAAAAACGTGGCTCGGGTCCGCGCGGTGCTGTCACACCCGAACGAGGAACGGGAATCGGGCCCCGGTCCGAACCGGTGTGACCCGACGCGGTCTCGCTCGTGCGATCACTGACTGTTGCGCCGAGACACCACAACAGTTCGGAGTTCGCTGAGCGTCGCGCGACCGACGAACCGCGGCACGCGCGACGCGTAGCGCTCGTAGGCGTCGCCGTACTGTCCGCGGAGCCACGGCTCCTCGGCGATCGGGAAGGTGACCCACCAGAGCAGATAGATCCCGCAGAGCGGAGCCGTCAGCGGCGCGCCGGTCCACAGCGGGAACCCGACCGTCGCGAGCAAGTATCCGACGTACTGGGGGTTGCGCGAGTAGCGATACCAGCCGTCCGTCCGGAGGCCCGTCGCCATCCCCTGTGTCCCCTCGACGCCCAGGTCGCGACTCGCGCCGACGACGACCACCGCACCGACGAGGAAGAGTCCCGCTCCAGCCCACTGCAGCGTATCGGGGAGGTCGAACTGCTGCCACTGGACGTAGGCGAGTGCGGCGATGGCCCCGTTCAGGAGGTGCGAGAGCCCCCAGAAGACGTAGAACCGGCGGTCCCGTTCGCCGAGAGGGTAGTAGTCGCTCAAGCCCAGCGCGCTCGCGACGATGCCGACCGTGTTCGCCAGACCGGCGACCAGTCCGACCGCAAAGAGCGCCCGCGCGACTATCACAGGGCGCCCTCCCGAATCCCTCCGACTCGCGCGCTCGCCCACCCGTGGCTTCGAACGTCCATCACGTCGCTGATTCGACGCCTCCGGAGTTGTACCTTGGGACGGGAATACGCGGTCGTTTAAAAGCAGTGCGAGAAGCGGTCGGAGCGGCCGCCGTGGTGAGCTACTCGAATACGAGCCCTTCGGTGTCGTCGTCGTACAGCGGGAACTCCTCGCAGAGGCCGGTGACGATCTCGGCGACCTCGGCCTTGACGTCCTCGTCGTCGGGGTTGTCGATGACCTCGGCGATGCAGTGGCCGACGGTCTCGCAGGCGTCCTCGTCGAAGCCGCGGGTGGTCAGCGCGGGCGTGCCCGCACGGATGCCCGAAGCCACGAACGGCGAGCGGGTCTCGCCGGGGACCGTGTTGGCGTTGAGGACGATCCCCACGTCCTCCAGCGCCTCCTCGGCCTCTTTCCCGGTCACGTTCGGGTGGGAGTCACGCAGGTCGACGAGCACGAGGTGGTTGTCGGTGCCGCCCGAGACCAGCGAGAAGCCGTGGTCCTGCAGGTGGTCGGCCAGCGCCTGCGCGTTCTTCAGCGTCTGCTCGGCGTACTCCTCGAAGTGGGGCTGCAGCGCCTCCTGAAAGCCGACGGCCTTGCCGGCGATGTTGTGCATGAGCGGGCCGCCCTGGGTCCCGGGGATGATCGCCGAGTCGATAGCGTCGCCGTACTCCTCGTCGGCCATGACGATGCCGCCGCGGCCGGCGCGGATGGTCTTGTGGGTCGAACCGGTGACGAAGTCCGCGACGCCGACCGGCGACTCGTGGACGCCGGCGGCGACCAGCCCGGTGATGTGGGCGATGTCCGACAGGTGGTAGGCGTCAACGTCGTCGGCGATGGCTTGGAACTCCTCCCACTGCACCTCGCGGGGGTACGCCGAGAAGCCCGAGACGATCATGTCCGGGTCGAACTCCTCGGCATGGGCGCGGACCTCGTCGAAGTCGATGCGACCGCTCTCCTCGTCGACCTCGTAGTTCTCGACCTCGTAGACCTGGCCGGCGAAGTTCTTCGGGTGACCGTGGCTGAGGTGGCCGCCGTGGGTCAGGTCCAGCGAGAGGATCTTGTCGCCGGGTTCGAGCATCGCCGTGTAGACGGCCATGTTCGCCTGGGAACCCGAGTGGGGCTGGACGTTGACGTACTCGGCGCCCCACAGCTCTTTCGCACGGTCGATGGCGAGCTGTTCGACGGTGTCGGCGTGTTCGCAGCCGCCGTAGTACCGGGAGCCGGGGTAGCCCTCGGCGTACTTGTTCGTCAGCACGGAGCTTTGGGCTTCCAGTACCGCCTCGCTGACGTGGTTCTCGCTCGCGATCATCGCCAGCGTGTCGCCCTGGCGGTCGACCTCCGCTTCGAGCGCGTCGGCGACCGCCGGGTCGACTGACCGGACCGTGTCGTAGTTCATGGTACATGAGTGTCGGCGGCGCCCCGTCAATAATCTACCTTTTCGGCGAGCCACCGAGCCCGCTCGTCGCTCCCGTCGGGTGCCCCGGACCCGGATCACCCCTCCGCGGTCGACATCGCGACGTATCGTCGGTCTGGGAGTTCCTTCGGGTCGATTCAACGAGTACTGGCGGTAAAATTAAGTGTGATAATGCGGAATACCATAGCTATCAGATGAGTTCGAACTTTCTCGAGGCGGACGTGGGTTCCGTTCTGGCGGGCGTCTTTCGGGACAGTAGCGGCGTCGTCTACGCGGTCAACCCGACGCGCGAGACTATCTCCGAGCTGATATTCGGGCTGCATCAGGTCGGGGCGCGGCCGACCGTACGGCTGCTCGCCCCCGGCGACCCGATCAAGGACGTGCTCGCGGACTTCATCGTCGCGGGGCACGCCGCCGACCTCGTCGACGCCGGGACGCTGGAGCTGCGGGTGCTGGCCGACGCTCCGGAGGCGTCGCTGCTGGTGACCGAATCGGCCGTCGTCTCGCTGGTCGCGGCCGACGACCGCGTCGGCGGGCTGACGACGACGGACGAGGCGTTCGTCGACGACATGCGGGGGCGCTACGAGCGCGAGTGGACCGACGCGGAGGCGTACTCGCTCCGGACGCCGCCGCTGTCGGCGGTCCGCGAGACGCTGGCGGCCGATATCGGCGCCGACACGGCCGAGGACTTCGACGGCCTGCTCGACTCCCTGGACGTCGCGAAGGGCGACGGCGAAGGGCTGGGCGAGGTCGCCATCGCCCTGCTGGTCGCCGCGCGCAACGGCCAGTTGCTCTACGATATGAGCAAGTGGGGCGAGGACGTGGGCCTGGCGAGCAAGGCCACCTTCTCCCGGATGAAGACGCGCCTCGAAGACGGCGGGCTCGTCACCACCGAGAAGGTGCCCATCGACGTGGGTCGCCCCCGCCTGCGGCTCCGGCTGGCCGAGGACGTCCGCGACCTCGACCTGCCGGAACTGGGGACCGTCGCCCAGGAACGGCTCTACGAGTGACCGCCGCCGCGAGCGCACGTCACCGGGAGATACCGGCGACGGCGTCGCGCCGGGAGCGTCCGGCCGCCCGGCGCGGCCGACCGAGTCCCCGGGCTTTTCTACCCGTCGCCCCCACCGGGCTGGCATGACAGTCGAACTCGTCGGATCCGGCCCCGCCGCCGACGCGGTCGCGGCGGCGCTGGGCGACGCGGAGGCGTCCGTCGATCGGACCGAGAGCGCGGCGTTCGACCCCGGGACGCGGCTGGTCGCGGTGGTCGACCGCGCCGGCGCCGCGACGTTCGAGCGAGCGAACGACCGGGCGCGCGAAGCGGGCGTCCCCTGGCTCGCGGTCGAACTCGGCGGGATCGGTGGCGTGCCGGTCGTCGACGCTTCCGTCGCCGCGTTCGACCCCGAGGGCGCCTGCTACCGGTGTCTCGCCGCGCGCGTCGAGTCGAACGCCGACCCCGACGCCGACCCGGCGGCCGCGCCCGCGGACGCGACCGCCCGCTTCGCCGGCGCCGTCGCCGGCCGCCGCGCCGCACAGCTGCTCGACCCGGCCGAGGCCGACCCGCTCGGGACCGTCGTCGAACTCCCCCACACCGAACGCGAGTTCCTCCCCGTGCCGGGCTGTGACTGTGGCGAGGGTCGCGACCGCGTCCTCGACCGCGGTCACCTCGACCGCGACGTCGAACGGTCGCTCTCGCGGGCCGAACGGGGCCTCGACGACCGCGTCGGGGTCGTCCAGCAGGTCGGCGAGGCGGAGTCCTACCCGGCGCCGTACTACCTCGCTCAGATCTGTGACACGGGCGCGTTCGCGGACGCGACGGCCTCTCGACAGGCCGCCGGGGTCGACCCCGGCTGGGACGCCGCGTTCATGAAGGCGCTCGGCGAGGCCTACGAGCGCTACTGCGCCGGCGTCTACGACAGCCGGGAGTTCAAGACCGCCGCGGCGACCGACCTCGCCGACGCCGTTGCGCCCTCCGAGTTCGTGCGCCCGGGGAGCTGGGTCGGGAACGGGGACGGTGGCGTCGATGCCGGCGGGGACCGCGCCGAGCGGCCGTGGGTCCGCGGGACGGACCTGGTCACCGAACAGCCCGTCTCCCTGCCCGCCGAACTCGTCCACTACCCGCCGCCCGAGCGGACGATGCGGCCCGCCGTCACCACGGGGCTCGGCCTCGGCAACGCCTCCGTCGAGGCGCTGCTGTCGGGACTGTACGAGGTCGTCGAGCGCGACGCGACGACGATCGCCTGGTACTCCACGTACGACCCGCTCGGGCTGGCGGTGTCGGACCCGGGCTACGAGCGCCTGGCCGCCCGCGCCGGCGCCGAGGGGCTCGACGCGACCGCGCTCCTGCTCACCCAGGACGTGGACGTGCCCGTCGTCGCTGTCGCCGTCACCCGCGACGAGTGGCCGAAGCTCGCGCTCGGGACGGCCGCCCACCTCGACGCCGGCCGCGCCGCCCGCAACGCGCTGGCCGAGGCCGTCCAGAACTGGGTCGAACTCGACGGGATGGGCCGTGAGGGCGCCGCCGAGACGGACGGCGCCATCGGACACTACGCCGACCGCCCGCCCCTCGTCGACGCGTTCGTCAGCCCCGAGGCGGCCGTCGACGCCGCCTCCGTCGGTCCCGACACGGTCCCGGAGGGCGGCGCCCACCTCGACGCCGTCCTCGACCGGGTCGTCGACGCCGGTTGCGCTGCCTACGCCGCCCGAACGACGACCAGAGACGTGCAGCGCCTGGGCTTCGAGGCCGTCCGCGTCGTCGTCCCGAGCGCCCAGCCGCTCTTTTTCGGCGACCCGTACTTCGGCGAGCGCGCCCGATCGGTCCCCGCCGACATGGGCTTCGAGCCCGCCCTCGACCGCGACCACCACCCCTACCCCTGACGGGCCGGTCCCCCGCTCGGGGATCGCCTACCGACTCGATTCTCGCAACCCGCCGACGGCGCGGAATATGCAACGAAACCGACTAATACGAGAATTTATGTCGGCGGGTGTGCATGGTTCACACGGCACCTGGCGTCGCTTCTGCAGGCCCGAAGCGGACCGTCAGAGGAGCGTATCATGGTATCCGAGTTCGACCTCCCGTGTACAGACTGCGACCGAAAACTTGTGCGGACGAGCGTGGCGTCGCCCGCGACGGGCGGCGAGGTGACCGTGGCCGAGTGCCCGACCTGTGGGAGTCGCTACTACCCCGAGTCGGCGCTCGAAACGATCTGACGGTCGGGATTCTCCGTCGGTTTTCGATGGCGCCGATAGCGGCCGCGCCGGCCCGTGGGCGACCCGTCGGAGGGTCGGACGGTTGCCCGTTCAGATCGCGAACGTCACCCGGAGGATGTCCCGGGTCCCGGGTCCGAGCCCCACGGCCGCGGCCGCGACGAGCAGAAGCACGGCGTAGCGCGGGCTCTCGTCGAAGATCCGCTCGTCGAACAGCCACACGATCCCCAGCGCGACGGCGAGTTTCACGAACAGGAACGGCCAGGAAGTCCCGATGGCTGCCGACAGCGACGCCGGCTGGATCGTCTGGGTGACATCGATGATCGCCCGGTTGGCGACGTGTTTCGCGCCGTAGGCGTCGATGGGGTGGCCCAACTCGGGCAGCCAGTCGGCCGCGACGACGTTGGCCACGCCGTCGATGGCGTGGGCCCACAGGATCCCCAGCCCGACGATGCCAGTCCCCGCGTTGATCTCGGGCTCGTAGCGGTCGGCGCCGACGTACAGCAGGTAGGCCAGCACGGACGCGAGCCCCACGTCGACGAGCAGGATCTGCGGGTAGACGGAGACGTACTCGCGGGTGAAGGCGACGAAAAAGAGGTATCCGAGCGTGAGCGCGAGGACCCCGAGCCCGAACCCGGCCAGCGCCCGGTAGCGGTTCCGGACCAGCTCCCGCGATTCCAGCCACAGGCTCGCCAGCAGGGCGGCCAGGGTGATCAGGAACACCGTCACGTAGATGACCGGGCTGATGAACAGCACGTTCAGCGGGTAGCTGATGACCGGGTCGGTCCCGGCGGCGACCGCGGCGTCGGTCGCGTCCTCGACGACCCGGACCGCGCCGCCGAACAGCATGAACGGGACCAGCGAGAGGAACAGGCGCTTGTCCCCGCCCACGTCAAGCCGGTCGAGCAGGAGGTAGACCCCGCCGAGCATGAACACCAGCACGGCCATGTAGCCGAACGTCGAGACGGTGGTGTAGCCGGTCTCGGCGACGACGCCGGTGGCCGTCTGACAGGCCGCGGTGCTCCCGAGTAGGTCGATCCCGTCGCCGGTCAGGACGGCGCAGCGGGCGTTGTTGGCGTCCGAGTAGATCGGTCCCCAGAAGTACCGCCAGATGAACCGGTCGTAGACGCGCTCGGTGGCGACGAGGGACCCGACCGCGAGCGCCGCCACCAGCGCGACGAACGCCCCCAGCCAGGTCCGCTCCGTCAGGACCTGCTCGTTCTCCATGGCCGGTACCCCGCGCGTCTGGCTGTTTAGCCTTCCGGTCGTGGGCGAGTCGTCGGCACGACCGGCGCTCTGTCCCCGCTCGCGACCACCCGTCAGTCCGATTCGGCCGCCCGCGCGACCTCGCGGACCGCCTCGTGGGCCTCGCCGTTGCTCGCGACGATCCCCTCGCTGTCCCGGGTCCACGGCTCGCCCGAAAGATCCGTGACCGTCCCGCCGGCGCGCCGGACGAGGTGGATCCCGGCCAGCGAGTCCCACGGGTCGGGCGTGTACGTCGAGAACGCCGCGTCGAGCTCGCCGCTGGCGACGAACGACAGCGTCGCCTGCATGCTCCCGAACCGTCGGAAGTCACCCAGGTCGTCGACGACCGCCTCGGCGATGGCTCCCAGATCGTCACCGCTCCCGCGTTCGAACCGGCCGACGGGAGCGACCGCAAACGTCTCCGGGTCGGTCCGGTCGCTGACCGACAGCGCCGACCCGTTCCGGGTGGCAGAGTCGGCCCCCGCGGCGTACATGTCCTCGGTCGCCGGCAGATAGACGGCCGCCGCGGCCAGATCGCCGCCGGCCACCGCCGCGACCGCGGTCCCCCAGGTGCGCAGCCCGCGCGCGAAGTTCGCCGTCCCGTCGATGGGGTCAACGACCCACGTGTCGCCCGATTCCGGCACGTCCGACAGGATCTCCGTCTCCTCGCCGGCGGGCCCCATCGGCACCGCCTCCTCTTCGCCCACGATCGCGTCGTTCGGGAACTCCGCGCGCAGCGTCGAGACGACCTGTCGCTGGGCGTCCCGGTCGGACTCGGTCACCAGGTCGTTCTTGTCGGCCTTCGTCTCGACGGCCAGGTCTCCGCGGAACGCCTGCCGAGCGACGGCGCCGCCCGCCCGCGCCGCCCGCTCGGCCACCGCCACGCGTCTGTGTGCGTCTGTCACGGTCGGGTGTCCGCGCTCCGCGAAAATAGGCACTGTGATACGTCCCCTTTCGCCGTCGTCCGACCGAGCCTCACCGCGGCTCGAACCCGTCGAGTCCGTCCAGCACTGGGGACACGTCTTCCAGTAGCCCGTCCAGGTCCCGCACGCTCGCCTTCTCCTGGCGGTCGGGGTTCGCCAGGACTCGAACGGTCTGGGAGCCGACGGGGACGAAGCCGAGCCCGAGCGTCGCGGCCGTCGCGCGTAGCCCCAGCCCCGCGTCGGCGTCGCCGGCGGCCACCGACCTGGCGGGGCTCTCGAAGGCCCGCGCGGCGCGGTCGAATCCCGAGACCGACTCCGTGATCGCCCGCCGGTCGACCCCGCGGTCGTCGGCCAGGTCGGCCAGCGCGTTCGAGAGGTTCGTCCGCAGCCCCGACTCGGTTCCCCGGTTGACGAACGACAGGTCCCGGTCGACCAGGTCCGCGAGTCCCGTCACGCCGTCCGGGTTCCCGGCGGGGACGACCAGGCCCCATTCGCGGGACCAGCCGCCCAGGTCCGCCGCGTCCGCGACGCCCTCTTCGCCGGCGTCGAACGGGCCGGCGACGACGGCAACGTCGGGGAGCCCCTCGCGCAACTCGCGCAGTCCGCCCCGGGAGCCCCGAGCGAGGTACCGCGGTCGCTCCAGCCGGTCGAGCGCGCGCGAGAGCGCGGGGTCGTCCTCGCCGACGCCCAGCAGCGTCGGCGGGCGCACCGCCGGCGAGAACAGGTCGACGGTCACCCGCTCCCCGGCCGAGAGGCGATTCCTGTCAGCGGGCACGTCGACGACGCCGTCGGCCGCGGTGAGCGTCGTCGTCGCGCCGCTGCCCTTGTCGACGGGGTAGACGAGCGTCTCGCCCGCCTCGTCCTCGACCAGCCCGACCGCGAGCAGGCGCCGGCGCCCCTCCTCGGTGCGCTCGGTGACCGCCATCTCCCCGTCGATTCGAGCCGTTCGCGGTTCGGGGAGCCCCGCGGACGACCGGATCGCCGGCGCGACGAACGTGCGGAAGATGGTCAGGGCAGACACCGGGTATCCGGGCAGGCCGACGTAGGCGGCGCCCTCGTCGCCTCCGGAGTCGCCGCCGATCCGACCGACGAGCATCGGCTTGCCGGGCTTGATCGCGACGCCGTGCAACAGGAGTTCGCCGCGCTCGTCGACGACGCGGTACACCACGTCGACGGCGCTGGCGCTGGTCGACCCCGAGGTCAGCACGAGGTCGCACTCCTCGGCCGCCTCGACGAGCGTCTCCTCCATCGCGCCCATGTCGTCGCCGACGTGGGGGTAGACGACCGGTTCGCCGCCGGCCTCTTCGACGGCGGTCGCCACGGCGTAGCTGTTCACGTCGTGGATCTGGCCCGCCCGGTGGTCGAGGGCGCCGCCGGGGCGGACGAGTTCGTCGCCGGTCGAGACGATAGCGACCCGCGGCGTCGCCCGGACCACCAGATCGTCCACACCGAGCGCCGACAGCAGGCCGATCTCGCGGGGAGTCAGCTCGGTCCCGGGACCGAGCGCCCGCTCGCCCGCGGCGATGTCGGCCCCGGCGAGCATGACGTTCTCGCCGGGGGTGACGGCCGTCTCGATGCGGACGCGACGGCCGGAGCCGTCGCTGTCGCCGTCCGGCTCGTCCCCGCCCGCGCCGCCCGCGTCGGCCGCCCCGCCGAGTTCCTCGGTGCGCTCGACGATCACGACGGCGTCGGCGCCCTCGGGCATGACAGCGCCCGTCGAGATCTCCGCCGCTTCGCCGTCGTCGAGGGCCAGATCGGGCGTCTCGCCCGCGTGGACGCTCCCGACGACTGGGAGGACCGTCGGGTCCGAATCGGTGCCGTACGTATCCGGTGCCCGCACGGCGTAGCCGTCCATCGCGGCGCGGTCGAACCCCGGCACGTCCAGCGCCGCGTCGACCCGCTCGGCGAGGACGCGCCCGCGGGCGTCTTCGAGGGCGACGCGCTCGGTCCCCGCCGACAGGTCCAGCGAGGCGACCACTTCGCGGGCGCGCTCGGGGTCGGCCAGGTCGCGGAACTCCTTGCGCTCGCTCATACGGACGCCTCCCAGCGCTCGACGGAAACCGTTTCGCCCGCCGGCAGTCCGCCGCGCTCGGCGGGGACCGTCACCCAGCCGTCCGCCCGCGCGAGCGTCGACAGCGGTTCGTCCGTCACCGCGGACGCGACCGCGGTCGTTTCGGTCCCGTCCCCGCCGCTCGCGTCGAGCGCCACCGGAACGACGGACTCGACCCCGCGTTCGCTCTCGACCGGCCCACCGAGTTTGGCCGCGACGGTCCGCGGCTCGGGCGGTTCGCGCTCGGCCAGTCGAGCCACCGCGGGAGCGACCAGTCGCGTCGTCGCGACGAACGCCGCGACGGGGTCCCCGGGGACCGAGAGGACGGGGCGTTCGCGGACGACGCTCAGCGCCGTCGTTCCCGCGGGTTCGACCGCGACGCCGTCGACCAGTACGTCGCCCAGCCCGTCGACCACGTCGACGATCCGGTCGGACTCGCCGGCCCCGGTCCCGCCGACGGTCACCAGCAGGTCCTTCGTCAGGTCGCGCTCGACGGCGGGTCTGAGGGCGTATCGCTCCGGTTCCACCGGGTCTCGCAGCACGACCTTCCCGCCGGCCCGCTCGACGAACTCGGCGGCGGTCGTCCCATCCGTCTCGACCACCTCCCCGGGGCCTGGGTCGCCGCCGGTCAGGCTCCCGCCGACCGGAACGATCCCGACCGTCGGCCGCTGGCGGACCTCGACGCGCGTTCGCCCGACCGCGGTACAGAGCGCGGGGTCCGACGGACCGACCCGGTCGCCCGCGGTCAGGACCTCCTCCCCGTTCGCCACGTCGGCGCCGGTCGACCGGACGGCCCCACCGGGTTCGACGGGTTCGGTGACCGACAGTTCGGCGTCGTCGACGGTCGATAGGTCCGCGGCCGGAGCGTCGACCGCGTCGAGGGTGACGACGGCGTCGGCGCCCTCCGGGACCGACCGGCCGGCGTCGACTCGGGTCCCCTCCCCGGGCGCGACGCCGGCGGCCGTCCCGTCGTCGGGGCGCTCGGCGAGCGAGAGTGCGACGGGGTCGCGCTCGGTCGCGCTCTCGACGTCGCCGGCGCGGACGGCGAAGCCGTCGCGGGCGGCCTGATCGAAGCCGGGGACGGGGCGGCGGGCGGTGACGGCCGCGACGAGCGTGCGGCCGACGGCGGTGCTGACCGGCAGCGTCTCGGTCCGGTCGACCGGGGCGACGAGTTCGTCGAGGCGCTCGCGGACTGCCGCGAGCGCGGGCGGGTCCGCCGTCGACCGGCGTGGTTCGTCCATACCCGGGGTTTCGGCGCCCGGCCAATAAGCGGTCGGGCGTCGCCGTTGGGGTGCGAACCGCCGTGGTCCGGCGGGTTCGACCGCGGGGTTTAACGCCGTCGCATCCTTAGCCCTGCTTATGTCAACGTTGCGTGATGCGCTCCGGGACCTGCCCGACGCGGTGTTCGCGGACGTGCTGGAGAGCGACGGCGCGTACCTGCTGGTGCTGGACCTACCGGGCGCGACCGAGCCGACGGTCGACGCGGCGGTCGAGGGCAGTCGCCTGCGCATCGAGGCGCGCCGCGAGAAGGACGTGCCTGCCGAGTTCGACTACGTCTCCGAGGAGCGGTCGCTGTTTCTCGACGTCGATCTGCCGCTCCCGCCGGGCGTGACCGGCGCCGGCGCTTCCGGGTCGATCGACCGGGGCGTCCTCGAACTCGAACTGCCGAAGGCGGAGGCCGCGCCGGAGACGCAGATACCTATCGACGAGTAGCCATTCACGTGAATCTACGCGCCTACTGGCGGTTCGTCGTCGTCACGTGGCAGTTCCTGCCGTTGCTGGTCGCGTACACCCGGGACCGCAACCGGTTTCTCTTCTTCGGTAGCGGCCGGTCGGTCTCGTCGGACACCCGCCGCGAGCGAGCGCGGGTCCTCCTCGACACGCTCCTGACGCTCGGGCCGACGTTCATCAAACTCGGCCAGTTGCTCTCGACGCGGCCGGACGTGCTCCCGCCGGAGTACATCGAGGAGCTCGAAGAGCTGCAGGACCGCGTCCCGCCGGCCGACTGGGAGCGCGCCCGCGAGGTGCTGGAGGACGAAGTCGGCCCCATCGACCGGGCCTTCGACGAGTTCGACACCGAGGCCATCAGCGGGGCCAGCCTCGGTCAGGTGTACTACGCGACGACCGAGAACGGCGAGGTCGCGGTGAAGGTGCGCCGGCCGGGAGTCAAAGACCTCATCGAGTCGGACCTGCGGGTGATCAGCTGGTCGCTCCCGATCCTGATGTACTTCATCGGCCAGGCGCGCGCGTTCTCGCTGGAGACGCTGGCCGACGAGTTCGACAAGACGATCCGCGAGGAGATGGACTACGGTCGCGAGGCGGAGATGCTCGCCGAGATCCGCGGGAACTTCGACGACGACTCGCGGATCCGGATCCCCGAGGTCGACGAGACTCGATCGACGAGTAAGGTGCTCACGATGGAGTACGTCCCCGGGACGAAGATCACCGACATCGACGAACTGGACGACCGCCATCTCGACCGGACGGAGCTGGCCGAGACGCTACAAGAGGTGTACCTCCAGATGATCATCGAGGACGGCGTCTTCCACGCCGACCCCCACCCGGGCAACCTCGCGGTGCAGGACGACGGGACCCTGGTGTTCTACGACTTCGGGATGAGCGGCTACGTCGATCCGTTCATCCAGGACAAGATCGTCGACTTCTACATCGCCGTCGCCGACCAGGACATCCAGGCCATCCTCGACACGCTCGTCGAGATGGGGACCCTGAGTCCCGAAGCCGACCGGAAGGTGATGGGTGACGTGCTCGAACTCGCTATCGCCGACGTCCGCGGCGAGGACATCGAGCAGTACCGCGTCCAGCAGATCGTCCAGCAGGTCGAAGACACCATCTACGACTTCCCGTTCCGCTTGCCGGCCAACCTCGCGCTGGTCCTCCGGGTCGCGACCGTCGTCGAGGGAGTCTGTGTCACCCTCGACCCCGACTTCGACTTCATCGACGTGGCCACGACCTACCTCCGTCAGCAGGGGTTCCTCGCCGACACCGCTCGCGAGTACGTCGAAGACCGCGTCGACGAGGTCCAGGAGGCCACGAAGTCGGCCATTCGCACGCCGCCGAAACTGGAGGAAGCACTCGACCAGGCGATCAACGAGGATCTCCAGGTCGAGGTCGACATCCGGGACTCCCAGAGCCTCCTCGACCGGATCGCCAAGCGGCTGATCTACGGGATGGTGCTGGCGAGCGCCGTCTTCTCGTCGGCCGTCCTCGTCGCCTTCGGGCAGTTCGTCGCCGCCGCAGTCGCGGTCGGGTTCACGGCGATCGTGGCGGTGCTCCTGTTTCTCTCTTTCCGCGACAGCAGTGGGATCGGGGCCCAGCCGCAGTTCACGCGCCAGAACATGCGCCAACAGGACCGCGAGTAGTCCGAACGTGCGGGCCACCGGAGCGTCGCCTCCCGACCGCGGCCCGTTCGGACCGGCGGTATCCCGAGGCTTAACCCGCGACCGGCCCCACGACCGACCATGGATATCGAGCCATTCGCGCTCGAACGCTGGCTGGCCGAGCACGAACACGGCGCGGCGGTCAACCTCGGCGACAGCGGCGTGCGGCCGCTGGACGCCGACCGCTTCGACACCGACCCCGGGACCCTGGGGTACGTCGTGCCGACGAACGGCGACCCCGACCTGCGCGAGCGCGTCGCCGACCGCTACGACCGCGGGGCCGACGAGGTCCTGTTGACCTGCGGCACGCAGGAGGCGAACCTTCTGGCCGTCCTCGCGACGCTCGACCCGTCGAGCCACGCGGTCTGCGTGACGCCGACCTACCAGTCGCTGTACTCGCTGCCCGCGGCGGTCGCCGACGTGACGCGGGTCGAACTCGCCGCGCCCGAGTGGACGCTCGACCCGGACGCGGTCGCCGAGGCGATCGAACCGAACACCGACCTGATCGTCCTCAACAACCCGAACAACCCGACGGGGAAGATCCACCCGGAGGAGACCGTCGAGGCGTGCTACGACCTGGCCGCCGCGGCGGACGCGTACCTCCTCGCTGACGAGGTGTACCGGCCGCTGGCCGCGCCCGACGAGCGCGTCGAGCCGGTCGCGAGCATGGGACCCCACGGGATCAGCACCTGCGGGCTCTCGAAGGGGTGGGGCCTGCCGGGGCTGCGGTTCGGCTGGCTCGCGGGGCCGCCCGAGGTCGTCTCGGCCGCCTGGGCGTGGAAGGACTACACCACCATCGCGCCGCCGGCGTTCGGCCAGCACGTCGCCCGACAGGCGCTCGACCGCGAGACCGAACTGCTGTCGGAGAACCGCGAGCACGTCCGTCGGAATCGCGACCTGCTCGGCGAGTTTGCGGCCGAGTACGGCCTCGACTGGCACCTGCCGGCGGGAGCGACGGGCTTTCTCACGGTCCCGGACGCCTTCGACTCGGGCGAGGCGTTCGCGCGGGCGCTCGTCGACGACGGTGTGGTCGTCGTCCCCGGCGAGACGTTCGGCCGGCCGGGGTACGTCCGCGTCGGGTTCGGCGCCGAGCGGGAGACACTGCGCGAGGGGCTCGACCGGATGGCGACCGTGATCGGCGGCGAGCGGGGCCCGTGAGCGATCGGGTGCTCGCGCCGCGATCGCGGGCACGGGATTTCCGGGCCGGAGACGTTCCGTACCGTTTATACCGGTCGCTCGTTTACGGCGCGGTATGGCAACGAAGCAGGTCGAGGTCCGCGATCTGGACGAAGGGAGCTACGTCATGATCGACGACGTAGCCTGCACGATCAACGCCTACAGCACAGCGAAGCCCGGCAAACACGGCAGTGCGAAGGCTCGCGTCGAGGCCGAGGGCGTCTTCGACGGCAAGAAGCGAAACCTCTCCCAGCCGGTCGACGCGAAGATCCGCGTCCCGATCATCAACCGCAAGCAGGGACAGGTCGTCTCGACCTCCGGCGGCGACGAGGCGCAGGTCATGGACCTGGAGACGTTCGACACGTTCACGCTCGCGCTCCCCGACGGGGTCTCGATGGAACCCGACGACGAGATCGAGTACCTCGAGATGGAATCCCAGCGCAAGATCGTCTGAGGCCCGAATAGCGATGTTACCCGGTGCGGCCGCCGCGCGGGCCGACGCAGCGTACGCGCTCGTCGGCGCACCGCTCGACGCCTCCACCTCGTTCGAGCCCGGCGCCCGGTTCGGCCCAGACCGCGTCCGCCGCTACGCCGAAGGCTTCGACGACTACGACCGCCACACCGGCCGGTATTTCTCCGATCTGGACGTCTACGACCACGGCGATATCGGCCCCACCGCCGACACCGAAGAGTATCTCACCTTCCTCCGCGGGACCTGTGCGGACTTCCGCGAGGAGGGGGCCGTCCCGCTGCTCGTCGGCGGGGAACACACCGTGACCGTCGCCGGCGTGCGAGCCGTCGATCCGGACGTGTTCGTCTGTCTCGACGCCCATCTCGATCTGCGAGAATCCTACGCCGGCGACCCGCTCAGCCACGCGACGGTGACTCGCCACGCCCTGGAGGTGGCCGACCGGGCCGTGATCCTCGGCGCCCGCACCGGGAGCGAGGCCGAGTGGGAACGAGCGACCGAGTCGGACGTGCGCGTCGTCGCGCCCGCCGAGGTGGCCGACTGGGAACCCGACGTCGGTGACGACGAGTCGGCGTACCTCAGCGTGGATATCGACGGGTTCGACCCGGCCTACGCGCCCGGCACGGGGACGAAGGAACCGTTCGGTATCGAGCCCCGGGAGGGCCGACGAGTGGTCCGCGAGGTCGCCCCCCAGGCGACGGGATTCGACGTGGTCGAAGTCAACGACCGCGACGACGGCCAGGCGGCGGTGCTGGCGGCGAAGCTCCTCCGGGCGTTCGTCTACGGTCACGCGGCGGATCGATAGGGGGCGGGGGGCCGCACCGACTGTTTTACGTCGGCCGAGATACACGGTGGGGGCATGGACCGACTCTCGTCCTGTTACTTCTGTGGCGCCGCGCTGGACGCCACGCTCGAAGAGCATCCAGTGGTCCCCGGCGCGCTCCATCCGGGGGCCGAGACCCAGAAGACGGTCGTCCTCTGTCGCACCTGCCGGCGGAAACTCGACGCCGTCCTCGACACCGTCGTCGACGCCGTCGACGCGAACGCCGGTGACGTGACCGCCGGGACCGCGTCGGACGGCTCGGCGGCCGCGGGAGACGCCACGGCTGCGGGGGACGCGGTCGAAGGCGACATCGAATCGACGCTCGGCGACGACGAGGAGATCCTGACGCCGCTGGGCGACGACGAGCAGAGCCCCGAGGAGGCCGCCGAGGCCTCGGACATGGAGTTCGGCGACGCCCGCGGGGCCGAAGACGGGTCCGAGTCCGAAGCCAGCGGCGAGTCGGACGCCGCGGACGAGGGCGACGGCGGCGAGTCCGAGGCCCGCAAGTACACCCGCTCGCGCGGCGCGGGGTTCCGCAAGGAGGACGAAAGCCCGGCCGAGACGGGGTCGCTCACCGGGGGCGCCTTCGACGAAGACGACGATGCGGACGACACCGACTCAGGGTCGCTGACCGGCGACGCGCTCTCGGACGACGGCGACGGCGCTCGCTCCGCCGGAACGGACGCCTCGACGGCCGAGTCGGCCGATGACCCGCTGGCCGGCGGGTCGGCCGGCGGTTCGACCGACTCCTCCGCGGGGGAATCCGGCAACGACGTCGAGTCCGCCGACGAGTCGAGCGGTTCGTCCGGCGACGGATCGGGGTCGGGGGAGAGCGGCGGCGACCACCGCGTCTCGATGAGCCGCCTGGAGAACACGAAGGTAATGCGACTGCTGGAAAACCGGGAGTTCCCGGTCGACAAGGCGGAGTTCGTCACCGTCGCGGCCAACGCCTATCAGGTTTCCCAGAGCGACTGCGAGAAGGTGATCGACCTCGCCGTCGAGCACGACCTCCTGCGCGAGGAGAACGGCCAACTCTACGGCGGCGACGCCTGAGGCCGCCGCGACCGGAAGCGCTTCGATTCTCGGCCGTGGACAGCAGCCGCAACCACTACGGTCCCGTCCAGCGAACCGCGAGCCATGGATCTCTCGACAGTCTGCGAGCGCTACGACGAGCGGCTCTCGCCCGGCGAGTACGCCGACGTGGACGCCAGCGCGAACGGTCTCCAGGTCGGCCCCGACGAGGCCGACGTAGAGACGGTCGCGTTCGCCGTCGACGCGGCGGGGGCGACCATCGAGGCGGCGGTCGACCGCGGTGCCGACCTGCTGGTCGTCCACCACGGGCTCTCCTGGGGAGGCATCGACCGCGTCACGGGGCTCGACTACGACCGCATCGCGCCGCTGATCGACGAGGACCTGGCGCTGTACGCGATGCACCTCCCGCTCGACGGGCACGACGAACTCGGGAACGCCGCGGGCGTCGCGGACCTCCTCGGGCTGGAATCCCGCGAACCGTTCGGCGAGATCGGTCCGGTCACCATCGGCCAGCGCGGCCGGGCCTCGGAGTCGTTCTCGCCCGACGAGTTAGCCGAGCGTCTGGCGTCGAACCTCGACACCGGCGGCGAGGGGATCCAGCACTTCGACTTCGGACCCGCGGCGATCGAGGACGTGGCGGTCGTCACCGGCGGCGGCGCCGACTGGCTTGAAGAGGCCATCGACGCCGGCGTCGACGCGTTCGTCACTGGGGAAGGGAAACAGAAGGTGTACCATCAGGCCCGCGACGCGGGCGTGAACGTCTTCCTCGGCGGCCACTACGGCACCGAGACCTTCGGCGTTCGCGCCCTGCAGGACCTCGCCGAGGAGTGGGGCCTGGAGACGACGTACGTCGACCACCCGACCGGGATCTGACCGGGTCGAGCGGTGGCGGTCGTCCGGGCGGGGTGATCCGGTCCCGACGGCAGTAACGCCGACCCGGGTTCGACCCCGGGAACTCGCCGGCGGTTGCGAGGGGATCGCAGGCCACCGGTATTCTCAAACCCCTCCGCCTCGGACCGGGCTGTATGCCTATCGAGGTCGACGGCGCGTCGACGACGGCGCGCGTGATGGTCGACGACGAGTCGCTGGTAGAGGAGAACTGTCTGTCCCAGATCCGGGAGCTCGTCGACCACGAGGCGTTCACCGAGCCGGTCCGGATCATGCCCGACACCCACTGGGGCGCGGGCGCGCCCATCGGCTTCGCCATGCCGCTGGCCGGCCGGGTCGTCCCGAACGTCGTCGGCGTCGACGTGGGCTGCGGGATGGCCGCGACGAATCTCGGCCCCGAACTGCCGCTGGACCACGACGAGCGCGAGCGCCGGGTCCGCGAGGCCGTCCCGACCGGGCGGTCGGTCCACGACTACGACGACGCTCCCCACCTGGTCGAGCAGTTCCCCTTCGAGCGGGCCGACGACGCGTTCGAGCGCTTCGAGGCGGCCTACCGCGAGCGGTTCGGCCGCGCCGTCGACCCCATCGAGTTCGACTTCGACGGCTACGACGGGGACTACTTCGAGTCGCTGTGCGAGCGCGTCCTCGCCGACCAGGCCCAGGGGATGGGCTACGTCATCCAGGGCGCCGGCACCCTCGGCGGCGGCAACCACTTCGTCGAGTTCGCCCGCGCGCAGGCGTCGGGCGACTACTGGCTGGTCATCCACAGCGGGTCGCGCTACCTCGGCAAGGCCGTCGCCGAGTACTGGCAGAACAGGGCCAACAGCTACCGCAACACCGACGCGATCCGCGAGGCCATTCCCGACGAACTGGTCGAGTACCTGAAGTTCGACCCCGAGACCGTCGCCGACGGCGACCTCTTCGGGTGGGTCACCGGGGGCAAGGGCGAATCGCACCTCCGGAAGGACCGCATCCGCGCGGACTTCGAGGGAAGCCGCATCGAGGAGGTCTTCGACACGCTCGGCGACCTGCGGCCCGAGGCGGGCCGCGACAGCGACCTCGACTACCTCGACGGTCGGGAGGCCCACGGCTACTACGTCGACATGCTGTTCGCCCAGCAGTACGCCCGCTGGAACCGGGAGTTGATGACCGACGCCATCTGTGAGGCGCTGGCCGTCGAGCCCGTCGAGCGGTTCCAGTCGGTCCACAACTACATCGACTTCGAGGATCTGACCATCCGGAAGGGCGCGACGCCCGCTCGCGAGGGCCAGCGACTGGTCGTGCCGTTCAACATGGCCGAGGGGTCGGTGCTGGCCCGCGGGAAGGGCAACGACGAGTACCACCGGACTGCACCCCACGGCGCGGGCCGCGTGATGGGCCGGCGGCAAGCCCACGAGGAGCTGTCGGTCGACGCGTTCGACGACGCCATGGACGGGATCTACTCCGAATCGGTCGGTGAGGCGACGCTCGACGAGGCCCCGATGGCCTACAAGTCCGCCGAGCGCATCGCCGCGGCGCTGGCCCCGACCGCCGAGGTCGAGGACCGGCTGGCGGTCGTCCACAACCTCAAGGCCACGGAGTGACCGCCGGGTCGGACACCGGAGCGAAGCGGTCTGTCAGTCGACGCGGTTTCGTTCTATCAGCGGGACGATCCGCTCGCGCACGACGGTCGCCTCGACGCGGTTCCATCCCCTTGTCGAGACGCCGCTGGTGAAGTTCATCTGGATGGACTCGCCGTCCTCGTTCGCCCCCGATCCGAGCCCGCTCGACATCCGCCACCTGTATCCTCACGTCGAACGGACGCTCGGCCATGTTCCGCCAGTCGTCCTGAGAGAAGTAAGGGTTGCTCCGCGCCCGTCCGCCGCTCCGGGAGGGCATCACCCGCCGTCGGCCGAGACGGACAGTTCGAACCACCAGTCGACGACGGCCGGGTCCGGGTCCGTCCCGTCCTCCTCGTCCGGGGTTTCGGCCCACAGCGCGATCGATACGTCGAACCGGTAGGTACCCGGTCGTAGATAGCCGTCGGCGGTGTAGTCGTCCCAAACCTCGTAGGTCGTCCCAACGGTTTCGCCCGAGTCGAAGGGGTATCGTCCGCAGCCGTAGCCGTCGAAGCCGACGCTGTCCCGCGGCGGGAGGTCGCGGGTCCAGCACTCGCCGGCGCGGTCGGTCGGCGCGTCGCCCGCCCGGTAGAGCCACAGTCCGCGCGGCTCGCTTCGCCCGGCCCCTCGGTTCAGGAGATGACAGCGGCCGTCGTCGGTCGCGTCGACCGCGCAGTCGGAGCCGTCGTTGGTGAGGGCGACGGTGAACCGGGCCGGTGCCTCCGCGGTCGAGCGCGTTCGCTCCGTCGTGACCGTCGCCGAGACGCCGGCGGCCGCCGGGAGCGCTCCGGTCCCCGCGAGTTCGACGCGGCGCGTGCTCGGCGATTCGCACGTCGGCGGCGTCTCGGTCGAGTTGTCCGTCGGATCCGGGGTCCCCACGCTCCGACAGCCGGCCAGTCCGGCGCAGGCACTCAGCGAGGCGAGGACCGATCGTCGGCGCACACGCGCCGTTCCAGCCCGACCGGCAAAATTGCGGCGACGGAACGGCGAGCGATACTGCCCCGTCCGGACGCTCGCTGTGACACTGTCTCACAGCCGATGTATGGGTTGTGAATCTGTCTCATGGGGCCCAAGACGGCCGAAATCCCGCGATCCGACGTATCCGATTGGAAACGTTTTAGCCCGACGCTCGGATACTGGTGGCAATGAGTTACCGCATCGGACTCGTCGGCAAGCCCTCGGTGGGCAAGTCGACGCTGTTCAACGCCGCGACGATGAACGACGTGCCGGAGGGCGCGTACCCGTTCACGACGATCGACCCGAGCGTCGGCGAGGCGTACGTCCGCGTCGACTGCGCCGCCCCGGAGTTCGACCACTCCTGCACGCCCAACACCGGCTACTGCGAGGAGGGCGTCCGGTTCGTCCCGACGAAACTGGTCGACGTGGCCGGGCTGGTGCCGGGCGCCCACGAGGGCCGCGGGCTGGGCAACCAGTTCCTCTCGGACCTGAACGAGACGGACGTGCTGGTCCACGTCGTCGACTTCTCCGGCGAGACGGACATCGAGGGCGAGGCGACCGAGGACCACGACCCGCGCGAGGACATCGACTTCCTCGAAGAAGAGCTGGACATGTGGTACCTCGACATCCTGGAGAAAGGCATCGAGCGCTACCGCTCGGGCTACCAGGGCGAGGACCGCGACATCGAGGTCGACCTCGCCGACCAGATGGACGCCTTCGGCATCAACGAGGACGAGATGAAACAGGTCATCCTCGCGCGCGGGCTCGACCTGGACCCCGACGAGTGGGACGAAACCGACCGTGAGGCGCTGGCCCGCGAGATCCGACTGCGGACGAAGCCGATGGTCGTCGCCGCCAACAAGATGGACAAGCCCGCCGCACAGGAGAACTTCGAGGCGATCACCGAGGAGGAGGCCTACGACCACCTCACCTTCGTCCCGGTCTCGGCCCACGCCGAGAAGGCGCTCAAGTCGGCCGACGAGCAGGGCGTCGTCGACTACCGACCGGGCGATCCTGACTTCGAGATCGTCGGCGACCCGAGCGACGAGCAGGAGGCCGGACTCGAACAGATCCGCGAGTTCGTCACCGAGTACGAGAGGACGGGCGTCCAGCGCGCGCTCGAAACCGCACTCTTCGACGTGCTCGACGCCATCGCCGTCTTCCCCGGCGCGGAGCAACCCCAGGAGGACGGCACCTTCCTGCAGGACTGTTTCGTCCTCCCGGACGGCTCGACCGCCGAGGACTTCGCGTACTTCCTGCACACCGACATCGGCGAGGGGTTCCTCCACGCGACGGACGTCCGCTCCGGTCGCCAGGTCGCCGCCGACACCGAACTCGACCACCGCGACGTGGTCGAGATCACGACGACGAACTGAGCGAGCGATTCAAGAGACCGCGCGTTCTCCTGCCCATCATCGTGACGACGCCGTCGTACGACGACATCGAAACCCACGACGACCTGGTGGCGTGGTCGCGCGAGTACGCCCGAGAGGTCCGCCGCGAGTGGCTGGTCGACGTGCGCTTCGACCTCGTCGAGTGGGAGGTCTCGACGCGGGCCAAGCGGCGCGCCGCCGCGCTCAAGCGGCCGAAGGTTCCCGATTCCGAGGTCGGGACGCCGATCGACTGGGAGCGCGCCGAAGCCGCCGGGGGCCGGGTCGCCGACGGCCGGCCGTTCCCGGCGACTGTCTCGCTGACGTGGGGCGCTTTCGAGGCGTTCGACCGTGCGGAGTGGGAGTCGACGCTGCGCCACGAACTGATTCACCTCGAACAGTACCAGCGCTGCGGCACGACCGGTCACGGGCGAGCGTTCAAAGAGCGAGCCCGCGAGCTCGACACCGAGGTCCACTGCGAGACGTTCTCGGAGGCGAAGCACGTCCTGCGATGCGAGGACTGCGACGCCCTCGTCGCCCGCCGCTACCGCGACTGCAAACTCGTCCGCCGGGCCGACTCCTATCGCTCTTCGTGCTGCGATGCGGCGCTCGTCGTCGAGTGAGCAACGGCGCCGAACGGCCGACGGCCCTCTGACCCGGAGACACCACTCCCACGCATCGCCCGATATGTCGGTATCGAATGTAAATAATTAATAAGGTGTTGGCGAGTGGTAACCGATCGCAGCATGTCGGGGGAAGACACTGACGCGGAATCGACAGTCGATGCCAGTGCAGCAACCGACTCGGCCGCCGGGGGGCGGGCGAGATGCAGTCGGCGGCGCGCGCTCGCGCTCGCGGGGGGAAGTCTCGCGGCGGCAGTGACGGGGCTTTCCGGGGTCGCCTCGGCGAGCGACCACGAGGCCGTCGTCACCGGCGGCGGCGGGCAGTTCCGCGCGGAGAACGTCGCGCGCGGGCAGACGGTGTACACCGGCGGGGACTACCTGGCCGCGATCCAGGCGGCGGTCGACAGCCTCTCTGCGGGGCGGACGACCACGGAGACGGTCAGGGTCGACGCCAGCGGCTCGACGGGGACACACTCGTGGGACGGCGACGTGAAGGCCGTCGACCTGCCGAGCAACACGGTCGTCGACCAACGGGGGACGATGACCGTCGACGACAGCGGTGAGGACCTGATCGTGCCCTACCGGGCCGAGAGCGTCGAATCCGTCGAGATCGCGACCGCGGACATCCGGGGGAACCCGCGCTACGGGATCTGGATCAAGAGCTGTTCGGACGTGACGATCGGCGACGTGTCCCTGTCGCTCGGGGCGACGGAGTCGGTCGGTATCGGCGTCCGGATCGACGACAGCGACGGCGGGCGGACCACAGGCGTCTCGATAGACCGGGCGTACGTCGAGGGGGCCCAGTCCCACGGCGTCGAGACCTACGGCGTCGACGACGTCGATATCGGCACGGTCGAGACGGTCGACACGGGCGGCTGCGGACTCCTGCTGAACGACACGTCGGGGGCGACAGTCTCGCACGTCGACGCGACGCGGGCCGACCCGGACGGCGGCTACGCCGGCTTCCGCTGTGCGAACGACTGCGGGCCGAACGTGACCGTCGACCGCGTCGACGCCGTCGGCTGCGGCCGCGGGCTGTTCACCGTCTCCGGGAGCCGCGGGATCACCGTGCGGGCGGTCCACCTCGAAGCCAACGGCGCCGGCGCGCTGATACAGGACACGCGGAACACGCGCCTCGGGGGCGGCCAGATCCTGAACAACGACGGCAACGGGGTCCGGATCGACTCCCGGTCCAGCGACGAACCCCCCCACAGCCGGAACGTCACCGTCGAGAACCTCCGAGTCGAGGGCAACGGCGGCTACGGCGTCTACGAGACCGGCCCCGATACGGAGCGCAACGCCATCCGGAACATCGAAGCGTGCGGGAACGGCAACGGCGCCGTCCAGGCGTACGCCGCGAGTACCACCGTCGAGAACGTCACCGGCTGTCGCGACGGCGGGGGCGGAAACGGCGGTGACGATGGGGGTGGCGACGGCGGTAGTGGCGGCGACGGCAGCGACGGCGCCAGCGGCCCGATATCGACCGGGACCTATCGGATCACGAACGACAACAGCGGGAAGTTCCTCGAAGTCGCGAACGCCGCGACCGACGACGGGGCGACCGTCCAGCAGTACGGCGACACCGGCCATCCGTGCCAGGAGTGGTCCGTCGAAGACACCGGCGGCGGGGTCTACCGGATCGAGAACGAACACAGCGGGAAGGTGCTGGACGTCGAGGGCGGCGCGACCGACGACGGGGCGAACCTCATCCAGTGGTCCGATAACGAGGCGGACAACCAGCGCTGGCGGATCGTCGACGACGGCGGCAGCTACGCGCTGGAAGCGGTCCACAGCGGCAAGGTCGCGGACGTGTACGGCTGGTCGACCGACAACGGCGGGAACGTCGTCCAGTGGTCCGACACCGGCGGCGCGAACCAGCGCTGGACGTTCGAGTCGGTCTGAGCGCCGGGTGGGCGAGCGGCGGAGGGAGTCGCGACGAGGCGCGACCGAACCGGCGCTCAGGTCATCGCGCCGCGCCCCTCGTCGAGATGTTCCCGGGCGTAGGCGACCAGCCGGTCGGCGTACGACGAGAAGAGCGGGCACCGTACGTCGGTGTCGGCGAGCGCCCGCCGCGTGTTCTCGTCGGTGTAGGTCGTCGGCTGGGAGAGATAGGGGAGCGCCGCGGGTTCGATCCCGAGCCCGTCGGCGACTCCCGGCACTCGCTCGGTCGCGACGCGGGCGAGCTTCGTCGTTCCGCGGACGGGGACGACCCGTCGGCCGGCCGCCCGGCCGAGCGTTCGGACGAGTTCCAGTATCGTCGGTGGATGGGGGTTACAGAGCTGATAGACTGCTCCGACGGATTCCTCGCGGGCCGAGATGGCGGCCAGCGCGTCGACGACGAACTCCCGGGGGACGACGTTCAGCCGGTAGGCGGACGGTCGGAGCGGGACGGGCACAGCGGCGACGGGCCACTGGCGGAGGATCAGCTTGAGGAGGTAGTACGGCCCGTCGAACTTCTGTGTCTCGCCCGTCCGGCTGTCGCCGACGGCGATGGCCGGGCGGTAGACGGTCGCCGGGAATCCGTCCCGCATCGCCGCCTGCACGAGTCGCTCGGCTTCGAACTTGGTCGCCTCGTAGTGGTTGTGGAATGACTGGCCCACCGCCAGATCCCGGTGGGTGAACCGTCCGTCGTAGCGGCCGCTGACGTAGCAGGTGCTGACGTGGTGGAACCGGTCGACATCGGCGCGAGTCGCGAAGTCCAGGAGGTGACGCGTCCCGTCGACGTTCACGCGCTCGGCGAGCGGACGCGCGACGCCCAGATCGTAGACGGCGGCGAGGTGGTAGACGACCCGCGTCTCTCGGCGGAGGCGTTCGTAGTCGTCGACCGCGAGTTCGGGGTCGGTAACGTCGCCCTCGACCAGTCGGACCCGGTCGCGCGGGACGCCGACGGCGTCGGTCAGCGCGGCGGCTCGCCGTGCGGCCGACTCGCGGTACTGCGCCTGGACCAGACAGACCACCGGCTCGTCGCCCCGTTCGAGCAGTCGCTCGAGTAGCGCGGAGCCGAGGAAGCCGGGGAAGCCGGTCAGCAGTCGCACGGTCACTCTCCCCACGGACCGGGGGGCGAGCGGTCGCGAAGCCAGCGCAGCGGACCGAGCGTCGCCGTCGCGGCCGCGGCGGCGACCCGGTTCGGGACGGCGTCAGGGAACGCCAGCGGGTGGCCGCGCTGGGTGACGACCGTCCGGGAGTCGGTGTAGTCGCGGATCCCCTCGGGGCCGTGGCGGCGACCGATCCCCGAGTCGCCGACGCCGCCCATCGGCGCGTCCGTCGAGGCCCACATCGCCCGATAGCCGTCGTTGACCGACACCGTCCCGGCGTCGATCCGGCGGGCGACCCGCTCGCCCCGTTCGGCGTCGCCGGTCCAGACGCTCGCGTGGAGGCCGTAGTCGGTGTCGTTGGCCCGCTCGACTGCCTCGTCGACACCGTCGACGGGGACGAGCGAGACGACGGGGCCGAAGGTCTCCTGACTCGCCGCGGTCGCTCGGTCCGGCAGGTCGGTCAGCACCGTCGGTTCGTAGACCCACGGTCCCACGTCTTCCCGGCGCTTGCCGCCGGTCTCGACGGTCGCGCCGCGTTCCCGGGCGTCGGCGACGTGCGAGTCGACGGTGTCGAGTTGGTCCTCGCCGATCAGCGACCCCACGTCCGGACCCCAGTCGAGGCCGACGCCGAGGGACTGGCACTCGGTGGCGGCGACGAACCGCTCGCGGAACTCGTCGAACCGGGAGCGGCCGACGTAGACGCGCTCGGTCGCGATGCACAGTTGCCCGGCGTTGGCGTAGCAGCCGTTGACGAGCCCGCGGACCGTCTTCGAGAGGTCGGCGTCGTCGAGGACGACGGCGGGGTTCTTCCCGCCGAGTTCGAGCGAGACGTCGACGAGGTGTCGTCCGGCCAGGGCAGCGACCTCGCGGCCGACCGCGGTGGACCCGGTGAACCGGAGGTGGTCGACCCGCGAGATCAGCGGTTCGCCCAGGCGCTCGCCGTCGCCGGTGACAACCTGTAGCAGGTCCTCGGGGAGCCCCGCCGATTCGAGCAGTTCGACCGCGTGGAGCGCCGAAAAGGGGGTCGCCTCGGCGGGCTTGAGGACGGCACCGTTGCCCGCGAGCAGCGCGGGCAGGAGATCCGAGACGGCGAGGGTCAGCGGGTAGTTCCACGGCGAGATACAGCCGACGACGCCGACGGGGTCGGCGTGTTCCACGGCGCGGGTGAGCCCCGGGACCGCCCCCGTCCGCCGGGTCGCTTCGATGTGGCCGGGGCCCTCGCGGGCGTAGTAGTCGGCCGTGGCGACGAGGTCCAACACCTCCTCCAGCGCGTCGAAGCGCGCCTTGCCGGTCTCGACCTGAACGACGTCGAGCAGGTCCGAGCGGTCCGCGGTCACCGCGTCGGCGAACCGCCTGAGAACGTCGGCGCGCTCGGCGACAGGTGTCGCGGCCCACTCGGCCTGGGCCGCCTTCGCGCCTTCGACCGCCGCGGCCACGTCTTCGGCCGTACACGACGGGACGGTACCGACGGACTCGCCGGTGATCGGCGAGCGAACGTCGAGCGAGTCGCGGTCGCCGACCGTCGTGACGCCCGTCAGGAGCCGCTCCCGGCGGCGTTCGGGCAGGACCGACGCGGGCTTCGAACTCATGGCGGAAGCAAGGAGCCCAGCCTTTTCGGTGTTTCCCGCTGGCGACGGCGCTCGCGGGCCGTCCGCCACCGTCGATGGGCCGCTCGGTGATCCGAGGTCCGAACCGCGGCCTTGAAGCGCGCGGCCGGCCGACGGTGGAGCAATGACTGACGAGACGCCGCGCGAGACGTTCGAACACGACCCGATCGGCCACGCGGAGGCGCGAGCCGGCATGACCGTCGGCGAACTCGCCGACGAGTACGGGAACGCCGGCATCGGTGCGAGCGCCATACACGAGGCCGTCGACGTGTACGCCGAGATGCTCGGCGACGACGACGTGACCAACTTCTTCGGCCTCGCGGGCGCGATGGTCCCGACCGGGATGCGCCGCATCGTCGCCGACCTGATCCGCGACGGGCACATCGACGCACTCGTGACGACCGGCGCGAACCTCACTCACGACGCCATCGAAGCCATCGGCGGCAAACACCACCACGGTGAGGTCCACGCCGAGGGCAAGACCGAGCGCGAGCACGACGAGCGCCTGCGCGACGAGGGCGTCGACCGCATTTATAATGTCTACCTCCCCCAGGAGCACTTCGCGCTGTTCGAGGGCCACCTCCGCGACGAGGTGTTCCCGGCGCTCGAAGCCGAATGCGAAGCGGAGGGCGCCGTCAGCATCCAGCGGCTCACCGAGGAACTCGGTCGGGCGAACGCCGAGGTGAACGACGCCGAGGACATCGAGGAGGGCGCGGGCGTCGCCGCGGCCGCCTACGAGCACGACGTGCCGATCTACTGCCCCGCCGTCCAGGACTCCGTACTCGGCCTCCAGGCGTGGATGTACTCCCAGACGAGCGAGTTCACGCTGGACGCCCTCTCAGATATGACGACCATCACCGACCAGGCGTTCGACGCCGAGAAGGCGGGGGCGATGGTCGTCGGCGGCGGCGTCCCGAAGAACTACACGCTCCAGACGATGCTGGTGGCGCCCGACGCCTACGACTACGCCGTCCAGCTGACGATGGACTCCCCCGAGACGGGCGGGCTCTCGGGCGCGACGCTCGACGAGGCCCGCTCGTGGGGGAAACTGGAGAAGGCCGCCCGCAACGCCTCCGTCTACGCCGACGCGACGATCACGCTCCCGCTCGTCGTCGCCGCCGCACGCGAGCGGATCGCCGACGGCGAAGGCGACCGCTAACCGGCCCGCGCTCGACCCGTACACGACCGCTACTCGCCCCGTCGGCCGGTCGTACTTCCGTTCCCCCTGCCCGAAGGATTTACTCGGGATTTAATAACTAATTCTATGCGCCCGATTGGCAAACGAACGGAGAATATATCACCTTTATCACGACCGAATGTGATCGATCGGATACGATGTCACAACACGGGACGGCGATCGAGTCGCCGATCGCGGCGCTCGCGGACCCCCGAGTGGCGGACAACGTCGAGTACGACCCGTCGTTCGCGTCGTTGCGCGAGCACTCGGCCGACCTGGAGACGACGACGGAGTACGGTTCCCCGTCGTACGTCAGCGACCACCGGTCGCGCAACGCCGACCGGACGGCCAACGCGCTCGACCACGACTTCGACGCGGCCGACTACGGACACGTCCAGACGGCCGTCGACGCCGCCGGGGACCGCGAAATGGTCTGTCTGGACCGGCAACTGGGCCGCCACCCAGACAACACCTACGTCTGTCGCTACTACGTCCCGACGGAGTACAGCCGGATCGCGCTGGCGTGGGCCAAGCTCTTCGAGCCCGCGCCCGCCGACGCCGAGCCGGACTTCGTGACGGTCCAGATCCCCGACGCCGACGAGGTCGCCATCCGCGTACTCCCCGAGGAAGGGTTCACCACCGTCCTCGGGACCGACTACACCGGCGAGGCCAAGAAGTCGTTCCTGCGGCTGTTCATGTTCGACGCCAAGCGCCAGGGCGGCCTCGGCCTCCACGCCGGGACCAAGCGCGTCCGGCTCCAGTCCGACGACGGCGAGTCCGGCGACGACGCCGACCTGGAGACGGTCGGCCAGGTCTTCCTCGGCCTCTCGGGGACCGGCAAGTCGACGCTCACCGCGCACGACCTGGGGCTGGAAGCCCCGGAGGACGCGACGATGCTCCAGGACGACGTGTGCGCCCTGCGCGAGGACGGCACCGTCGCCGGCAGCGAGGGCGAGGGCCTGTTCATCAAGACCATCGGGCTCGACGCCGACGAGCAGCCCGACCTCTACGAGGCCGCGACCCGCGAGTCCGCGGTGCTGGACAACGTCGATGTCGCCGAGGACGGGACGGTCGACTTCGACAGCGACGCCTACACCGCCAACGGTCGCGCGGTCGTCAAGCGCGAGCACCTCCCGTCGGCCGACGAGGAGATCGACCTCCCGTCGGTCGACCAGGTCTTTTTCATCACGCGCAACCCGGCGATGCCGCCGCTCGCGAAGCTCTCGCCCGAGGAGGCCGCGGCGGCGTTCATGCTCGGCGAGTCCGTCCAGACGAGCGCGGGCGACCCCGACAGCGCCGGTGAGGCCATCCGCGTCGTCGGCACCAACCCCTTCATCGTCGGCAGCGAGGGCGCGGAGGGCAACCGATTTCGCGACCTCGTCGCCGACCTCGACGCCGACGCGTACCTCCTCAACACCGGGACCGTCGGCGACCGCGACATCGGCGTCGACGACACCGTCACGCTGCTCCGGGCCGTCAGCCGCGGCCGCGTCGAGTGGGCCGACGACCCGACCACCGGCCTGACCGTCCCCGGCTCCGTCCCGGGACTGGACACGAGCAGGTTCGACGTGGGCGACGCGCTCGACGACGCCGACGAGCGCATCGCCGACCTGCGAGCCGAACGCCGGGAGTACCTCGCCGAGTTCGAGGACCTGGACGAGGCGATCCGGAACGCGGTCTACTGAGCGGTCCGACTACCGCGGCCCGACCGACCCGCAGTTCGGCGGTTTCTCTCCGCGACCGCGAGGTGTCGAGTGCAGTAACTGTGCGAGGTGAAGGGGACCGAGCGGCGGGTCGGTCGACTGGAGGACCGTGGCGGTCAGTCGGTGGACCGGACCGGGCGACCCCGGTCGCGGACGACGGCCCAGCGTCGGAACGTCAGGCTTCCCCCGCTCGTTCCCTGGAGACCTCGGCGATCCCGCTGTTGGCCGAGCAGGTCGGACAGGCGTGGACCTCGCCGCCTTCGTCGGCGAAGACGCGTGCGAACTGTTCCGAGACGTGCGTGCCGCAGTGGGCGCAGGCTGGCATGAGTGTGGACCCCGGACTGTCGTCCACTGGATAACAGGTCGCGAGTCTTACAAGGGCGTTTTCCGATCTGGGACCCAATTTCCCCCGAATTGCGGTCGGAATCCGACTCAGAAGGGCTGTATTAGGGAGTCTTAGTCGCCGGTTCCGGCGCCGCGACCGGTGACGCGGACCTGTCAGAAGCACCGCTCGGGGGGTCAGGCGTCGCCGCGGGCGCGGTCGATGAACTCGTCGGGCAGGTCGTCGATCTCGCCGGCCTGGACGGCCCAGAGGTTGGCGTAGAGGCTGTCTTCCTCCAGCAGTTCCTGGTGGGNGTCACCGTCGAGAGGCGGTGGGCGATGACGAAGGTGGTGCGGTCGGCGGCCAGCCGGTCCAGCGAGCGCTGGATGAGAACCTCGGTCTCGGTGTCGACGGCGGAGGTCGCCTCGTCGAGGATGAGGATGTCGGGGTCTTGCAGGACGGTGCGGGCGATGGAGATGCGCTGGCGCTGACCGCCAGAGAGGCGCGCGCCGCGCTCGCCGACCTGCGTGTCGTAGCCCTCCGAGAGTTCGGTGATGAACTCGTGGGCCTCCGCCGCTTTGGCGGCCTCGATGATCTCGTCGCGAGTGGCGCCGAACTCCCCGTACCGGATGTTCTCGGCGACCGTGCCATCGAAGAGGTACGTCTCCTGGCTGACGTAGCCGATCGACTCCCGGAGGCTGCCGACGGTCACGTCGCGGATGTCGTGGCCGTCGACGCTGATCGCTCCCTCGTCCACGTCGTAGAGGCGCATCAGGAGCTTGACGGCCGTGGATTTCCCGGCGCCGGTCGGACCGACGAACGCGACGGTGTCGCCGGCGTCGGCGTCGAAGCTCACGTCCTCCAGAATCGTCTCCTCACCGTCGTAGCTGAACGTCACGTCGTCGTAGGCGACCGCGCCGTCGACGGCTTCGAGTTCGACGGCGTCGGGCGAGTCCTCGATGCGGACGGGCGTGTCCATCAGCCCGAAGATGCGCTTGCCGGAGGCGCGGGCGTTCTCGAACCAGTCGATGATGTTCGAGATCTGGGCCAGCGGGTCGATGAACCGCTGGGTGAGGAAGATGAAGACGACGAAGTCGCCGACCGTGAGTTCGCCCGAGAAAAAGAGGGGCGGACCCGAAAAGAGCCAGAGGCCGCCGACGACGAACGTGGCGACGAAGGAGAGTCCGGCGAGCAGGCGCATCCCCGGGCGGTAGAGGAAGGCGAGTTTTAGCACGTCCATGTTCGTCGTGTAGAAGTTCCAAGAGGCCTCCTCGACGCGGTCGGTCTCGAACTCCTCGGTGTTTGAGGTCTTGACGAGCTGCATGCCGCCGATGGAGTTCTCCAGACGGGTGTTCAGGTCGCCGACGCTGGAGCGGACGGCGTCGTATCTGGGCGCGACCCGGCGACTGAACCAGACCGTGAAGAGGCCCATGAGCGGCACGCCGACGAGGGTGACGAGGGCGAGCTGCCAGTTCATCGAGAGCAGCAGGGCGCCGATGGCGACGACCATGATGACGAGGCGGAAGCCGTTCTTCAGCGCCTGGTCGAGGTAGCGTTCGAGGTTCGTGGCGTCCTGGTTGAGGATGGACATGGCCTCGCCGGTCTGTTGCTCGTCGAAGAAGGCCATGTCCAGTTCCTGCATCTTCCGGAAGGTGTCGACGCGGACGGCGTGCAGCGAGCGGTGGGCGAAGATGTCGCTCGTGATCGCCTGGGCCCACGTCGTGACCGCCGTGACGACGAACGCGCCGACAATCAGGGAGACGGAGAAGTAGAACTGCGCCTTCGGCTCGGTCGGGAGCCACCCCTGAGGGACGAGCGGCAGCGTGTAGGCGTTCGAACCGCTGAAGATAGCGTCGATGGCCGTCCCGAGCACCAGCGGCGGGACGAGACTCGACAGGCGAGCGACGAGGTTCATCGCCACCGCGACCGCGAACCAGTGGACTCGGGGCAGGCCGTACTCCCGGAATACCCGCCGGAGCGGCGCTTCTACCTCGTCGACCCGGTCCGCGACCGCGACTGTGGTGCCCTCGGACATTCGGTCGTGTCGCCCCAGTCGACAGACGCGCAAAAGGGTTTGCATTACGGAAGATCGATAGGTCAGATACCGGAGAGCGGTTCCGGGACCCGTGGCGGACTGTTTCGGCCCCGGAGTCCCCCCTCGGGACCTACCAGTTAGCGATCAGCAGTGATGGCCGGGACGGGTCCGGAGCGGTCCACGTCGACCGGTCGGTCGAACGTCTCCAGCACTGCGCGACTGGTGGCGACGTGGTCGGAGATCCCCGGGACCGCGACGCGGCCGCCGACGACAGCGAGGAAGACGAGCAGCTGGTCCGCCATGTGCGCGTCGACCGCGGCGCCGCCCCTGCGAAAGCGCCGTATCCGGTCGGTGACTTCGGACCCGACCTCCTCGGCCGGCTTGCCCGGCGCGCCGTAGGCGTCGAACCCGGCCAGCGGTCGCCGCGGGCCCGTTCCGGCGCCGTCGGTGCTCGCGTCGTCGGTCCCCGTCGGGACGCCGTCGGTCGCCGTGGGCGCCCCGTCGAGGCGGACGACCAGGGCGGAGCCGGGGCTGGTGCTGGTAGCGTAGGCCGTCCGGTGTTCGACGGTCTCGATCCCGAGCCCTCGGAGCGCGTCGGTCGCGGCGTCGGCCTGCCGCTCGGCCACCTCGCTGTCGGCCAGCTCCGTCGCCGCCTTCGAGTAGACCCGTGCCGCCGTCGGCTCCAGCGGCTCGTCGAGGTCGATCGGCGAGAGCGTCGAGGGCCACAGATGCAGGGTCGCGCGGCCGCCGCCGGCCGGGTAGAAGCCGGTTCGGTCGAGTTCGACCGCGGCCGCGAGCCCGAACTGGCGGAGCAGGGGGAGCTTGACCGCCCGATAGTAGGCCAGCGGCGGCGACCACGACACGTCGGTGCCCCCGGTCGCCGTGACCGAGACCGGCCCGTCGATCGCCGTCGCCAGCGGTAGCAAGGTGTCGAACAGCAATGTGAGGCTCCCGGCGGTGCCGATGTCGACCTCGTAGCGACCGCCGGCGACCGAACCGGGCTCGAAGGAGACCGTCTCCGACCCTCGCTCGGCGCCCTCGACCTCGGCGTCGGCGACCGCGGCCGCCGTCTCGACGGCGGCGAGATGCTGGGCGCCGAGTCCGGGCTCCGAGCGATCCCCCCGCACGTGGTCGATCTCGACGGGCTCGCCGTCGAGCACTGACAGCGTGAGCGCGCTCCGGAGCAGTTGTCCGCCCCCGTCGCTCCCGTCCACTTCCAGCATGCGCGGTCGTAGCCCCGCCGCAGGCATAGCTCTCCCGATGGCAGCGGTCTCCGACTCGCCCGGGCAGGGCGACGGAGCCGCGCGGTCGCACCGCTCGAGGGCTCCCTGCCCGGCGAACCGCACCGGCCGTCTGGACGTCTGACAGTACCGGAGCGGCCGGTGGGGCGTCGGTTCGGGGTCGAGACTTCGCGGGTCGTTACTCCGTGCGGCTCTGGACCATCCGCTCGACGCGGCCGACGAGCGTGTCGCTGCCCGTCGCGCGCTCGACCATGTCGCTCATCTTCGTCTGCTCGAAGTAGCTGGCGAACGCGAGGATCGTCGGCGGCCAGAGCCCGACGAACAGGCCCTGCTGCTTGTCGCCCCGGGCGTAGAAGAAGAACCACGACAGCACGACCGACCCCGCCGCGAGGATCACCGCGGGGTCCGTCCCTGTGTCTCCGGCCGCCTGCATCGCTTCTTGCTGTTGGTCTTGAGTTGCCATGCAGGCACGCTTGCGCCGGCACGGGCTTAGTTAGCCACCGAGTAGCCGACACAAGCCGAGCTTACGCATCGAAACGACAGATTACCCGCCGACGGCGGGCCGGCGACGGGTCGGCGCGCGGTGGAAACCGACTTGCCCCGTGACCGCGTAGGCCCGGCCGGCCGATGACGACCCGCGGCTCCGAGCCGGCCTGACGACCCGGCCGTGACGACCCCTATGAGTTCCGAGGCCACGCTTTCTGTCCGGGCGTCGGGCCGAGTAAACAGAGCGTCGGATCTGCCGAGCTGCGCTACCTCTTCCCATAGACGTATGACTGATCAATTCCTAACGGAATGGTATGGCGTCTTCACATGCCACGGCGACCGGCTCCGAGCACCACACGTCGGCCCGAGACACCCGGCTTCGACTGTGGAACGGCGTCATGGCGGTTCTGCACTTCCTGCAGGGGGTGGCGATGGTCATCCTGTCCGAGGGCGTCCTGTGGCCGATCACTCGCACGAGGTACGGGTTCGACCCCGGACCCGAGACGATCTTTCCGGAGACCGTGTCGTTCGTCGACGCCAACCTCCCGCTGATCGTGGCCGCGTTCCTGTTTATCTCCGCGCTCGCACACGCCAGCATCGCGACGGTCCTGTACGACAGGTACGTGCGGTATCTGGACCGGGGCATGAACCCCTACCGCTGGTACGAGTACTCCGTGAGCGCGTCGCTGATGATCGTCGTGATCGGCATGCTCTCGGGCGTCTGGGACCTCGGGACGCTCGTCGCCCTGTTCGGCCTCGTCGCGGTGATGAATCTCTCCGGGCTCCTGATGGAACAGCGCAACGAGTCGACCGCCGACACCGACTGGACGCCCTACTGGGTGGGCACGCTCGCGGGCATCGTTCCCTGGATCGTCATCGCGATCACGTTCGTCGGGTCGGTGACCGCCAGCAGCGGCCAGTTCCCCGAGTTCGTTATCTACATCTACGTCTCGATCTTCGTGTTCTTCAACCTCTTCGCGGTGAACATGGCCCTGCAGTACCTGGAAGTCTCGCGGTGGCGCGAGTACCTCTTCGGCGAGAAAGCGTACATCCTGCTGAGCCTGGTCGCGAAGTCCGCCCTCGCGTGGCAGGTGTACTTCGGCACGCTGAACTCCCCGATCTGAGTGTCGAAAGCGCGGGTCGCCCGCGGAGTCACTCGGCCGAACGAGTCTCGGCGATTGCTGTCGATCGAGTCTTCAGAGCTCCGCAGTCTCCGACTGGACAGACTGGCGGGCGTACCGAACCCGCACTCACTATCACCCCGGCACGGACCGTGGCTCCGGGACCGGTCCGCCGGGGCGAACCGCTGGGCGTGCGGTCCCGGCACCGTCGCTCGCGTTCGACTCCTGGACGACGTAGCGGTAGCCGACCATCGAGTCGAGCAGGCTGTCGACGGGCGCGCGGTCGTCGCGCAACACGGGTACGTCGTCGGTCCGGGGCGGGTCGGCGTAGTCGGCGACCGGCCCCGAGAGGTCGATGCCGATGTCGCGGCGCTCGTTGCGCGTGCGCAACTGCGCCTCGGTGACCCGCGCGTCGGACTTCGTCGCGACCATCTCGATGTTCTGGACGATGCCCGCGCCGCCGGTCGGGAAGCTGTACGTCTGCGGGAACACCCGGTCGACGGTCGCGTACTGCGCCCGGTAGAACTCCGACGCCGGGCCGCTCGACGCCGAGATAACGTTCGCGAACAGGATCCCGTCGTCGTCGAGGCGGTCGCTCGCCAGCGTCATGAACTCCCGCGTCGTCAGCTCGAAGGGCACCTTGTCCTTCTGGTAGGCGTCGAGGACGACGAGGTCGTACGTGCGGTTGGTCTCCCGCAGGAACTGGCGGCCGCCCTGGTTGTAGATGTTCAGCCGCTCCGACTCGGAGACGCCGAAGTACTCCTCGGCGGCCGCGATCACGTCGGGGTCGATCTCGGCGACGTCGACGGTCACGTCGTAGTCGTTCGCGAAGCGCTTCGGGCCGGTGAAGCCGCCGCCGCCGATAAACAGCACCCGGTCGATCTCGTCGGGGTCGTCGGCGAACAGGAAGGGGAGATGGAAGTAGCGGGTGTACTCGAAGACGTGGCGGTTCGGGTCGTCAAGGTCCATCGCGCTGTGGGGCTGGCCGCCGAGATACAGCGTCCGGGTGCCGCCCAGATCGACCACCTGCAGCTCCTGATACGGCGTCTGGGTCTCGTGAACGACCTCGCCCTGGACGCTGTAGCCGGCGGCGCCGGTGGCGGCCGACGCGACAAGCACCAGCGCGACGAACCCGGTGACGGTGGCGCGGCGGCGACCGACCGGACGGCTGACGGCCAGCGCCGCCAGTATCGAGAGGCCGCCGAACACGAGGGCGATCGCGTCGATGCCAAGCGACGGGATGAGGACGTACGTGGTGGCGAACGCGCCGACGATGCTACCGACGGTACCGAGCATGTAGACGTGACCGGAAGCCTCGCCGACCCCCTCCTTGGTCGATAGCTCGGCGGCGTAGGGACTGATGTAGCCCAGGAGGTACGTCGGCGGCCCGAACAGGATCGTCACCGCCGGGAGCGAGGCGACGCGGCTCGGCAGCGGGAACCCCGCGGCCGAGCGCAACAGCAGGTCACCGGCGAAGACCAGCACGGCGACGTACGCGGCGGTGAGGAGGAACACGCTCGCCATCCGCCCGTTCGTCGCCCGCTCGGCGGCCTGCTTGCCGCCGCGGTGGTAACCGTAACTGAGCGCCGCGAGAAAGACGCCGATGATAGTCCCCCAGGTGTAGATGCTGCTGCCGAACTGCGGGGCGATCATCCGACCGGCGAGGATCTCCAGCCCCATGCTCGCGACGCCGGAGACGAACACCGCCGTCTCCGGCTTGCTCAGCCGAAGCGACTCCAGCGAGCGAGTCGAACCCATTACCGGTGGCAAGGGCCGGAGCGGGATAACTGTTGGACAGGTCCGGTGCGGGCCCCGTCTCGACACAAGTCCAATCCGTCTCGCCCTCCAACGACGAACCGTGCTCGACCACGATTTCCTCGTCCTCGGCGGTGGGACCGGAAACGCCGTCGCCGCGGCGGCCGCCGACGCGGGGCTGGACACCGGACTCGTCGAGCGAGGCCGTCTCGGCGGCACCTGCCTGAACCGCGGCTGTAACCCCTCGAAGAAGCTGATCCACCGGGCGGACGTGGCCGAGTCGGTCCGCACGGCGGGCGGACTGGGGATCGACGCGGGTATCGACGACATCGCCTTCTCGGACATCGTCGACGACGTCGCCGAGGCGATCACCGCGAAGGCCGAGCGGATGGCCCGCGAAGCCCGCGAGCGCGCCGGTCTCACGCTCTACCGGGCGGAGGGCCGGTTCGTCGACGAACGGACGGTCGAAGTCGAGCGCGGTGACGGTAGCGACGGTGACGGCGACGATGACGACGGCGACACCGAGCGGCTCACCGCCGAGACGGTCGTCCTCGCGGGCGGGTCCCGGCCGACCGTTCCAGATTCCATCGACGGGACCGACGAGACGCCGTATCTCACCAGCGACGAGGCGCTGTGGCTCGACGCGCTCCCGGACCGGCTGGTGGTCGTCGGCGGCGGGTACATCGCTGTCGAGCTAGGCCACTTCTTCTCGGAGATGGGCAGCGAGGTGACGATCGTCGGCAGCGGCGACACGCTCCTCGACCGCGAGGACCGCGACGTGGCCGAGCGACTCACCGAGGCCTACCGCGAGAGCCACGACCTACGTCTGGGCTATCGCGCGACGGAGATCGGCGACGAGGGCGGTGAACGCGTCGTGACGGCGGAGTCAGAGGGCGGCGAGACGGTCGAGGTTCGAGGGGACCGCCTGCTGCTCGCCACGGGCCGTCGTCCCAACAGCGACCAGTGGCACGTCGATGCCGCGGGTATCGACACGGACGAGCAGGGGTTCGTCGAGACCGACGAGTACCTCCGGGCGTCGGTCGACGGCGTCTACGCGATGGGCGACATCGCCGGCAACTACGCGTTCAAACACTCGGGGGACAAGGAGGCCGAGTACGTGGTCGAGAACGCCGTTCACGGGAACGAGCGGGCCGTCGAGTACCCCGGGATGGCCCACGCCGTCTTCGGATCGCCGCAAGTAGCGAGTCTCGGGAAGACGGAGCGTGAGGTGAGCGACGCGCGGGCGTACGAGGTCGGCACCTGCGCCTACGACGACACGGCGCTGGGCTCGGCGCTGCGCGACGAGGGCGGGTTCGCCAAGGCGATCGTGGGCGCCGACGGCGAAGTGCTGGGCTGTCACGTCGTCGGGCCGGAGGCGTCGACGATGATCCACGAGGTGAGCACGGCCGTCACCGCGGGGGCCGACGCCGAGACGATCGCCGAGACGATACACGTCCACCCCGCCATCTCGGAGGTCGTCCAGGGCGCCTTTCGCGACGCCTGTGGGGTCGGACTCCCGGGGCTCTGAACGATCAGCGGGCTCGGAACGCCCGAACGGTATCGCGCTTGACCGTCCGATGTTCGACCTGTTCGAAGCCCAGATCGCCGAATATCTCGCCCCAGTCGCGGTAGTACAGCGGGAACTCGTCGCGGACGAAGTTCACGTCGGGGTCGTCGTCGCGTTCCACGCGTTCGGCGTCGGCGGCGGCGTCCTCGATCTCGGCGGTGACGAGCGCGTCGCCCGTGATCCGGGCGATCTCGTCGAACACCCACTCGGCGTCGGGGTGGACGTGCTGGAGCGTCTCGACGGAGTAGACCGCGTCGAAGGCGTCGTCGTCGAAGTCGCCGACTACGTCCTCGATGGCGTCGGCGTAGAAGGTTCCCGACTCCCACAGGTCGGGGTACTGGTCGGCCATCACGTCGAAGGCGTCGGGGTTGAGTTCGACCCCGTGGAGGTCGGCGAAGCCGCCCTCGAAGAGGTGAGCCAGGTGGCGCCCGGAGCTACAGCCCAGTTCCAGTACCGACGCGTCGCGCCCGACGCGGCTGTCCAAGATGGCGCGGACCGACTCGCTCGTCTCGTCGGGGCCGTAGTGGGCGTAGTACGCCGGCGAGTACTCGCCGGACCGCTCCGCCCACTCGCGCCGAACGTCGTGAGAATCCACATCGCCACTCCGAGCGGGAGACGTATCAACTCGTCGGGCCGCTCGTTCCCGCCGAGACGACTGCCAGCGCCGCCGCCGGAGCGATCCGTGTGGACGTGCCACACGAATAGAACTGTGTATCCCACCGAACGACGACTTCGTTGTGTCGTATCAGTCACGATCCGGCACAGAATCACCGATGCCGAATTTCGTCCACTTTTCACGAGAGAGAAAATACATTGTTTTCTCAAATCCGAGATTAAAAACGAATACGGAATACTTATCCGCAGACTCGACGTTCGTCTATTCGCAATGGCAAACGGTAAGGTCGACTTCTTTAACGACACTGGCGGTTACGGTTTCATCGACACCGAGGACTCTGACGACGACGTTTTCTTCCACATGGAGGACGTTGGCGGCGAGGATCTGACGGAAGGTACCGAGATCGATTTCGAGATCGAAGACGCCCCCAAGGGCCCGCGCGCGACGAACGTCGTCCGCGCCTAACTGAGGTTCGACTCGTCGCCTGACGGCGACGGACGCATCTCGATTCTATCGACGACTTCCCGGCGAGCGACCGCGTTCGGTCCGGCGGTCCACTCGCCGCGGAGCGACGTGTTTCTTTACCGGGCGGCCGCTCGAACGGGTATGAGCAGCGACGGGGACGGGACGGTGGGTGACCGTCGCCAGCATCCTCGCGGCGATCATCCTCATTCCCTGGCAGGCGAGCGAGATCGTCCGCGCCTGGACCAGCGACGACACAGTGCCGACGACCTGTCCCGACTGCGGACTCACCGGCCACGACCCCGACGCTTCCCACTGCAAGGCCTGCGGCCACGTCGTCTACCAGGAGTCCGAGTCCGACTGACGACCGACCGACCGACGGTGCGGGAAGGCTGTCCGCCGGATCGGTTACATAGTGTTACCTGGCTGTGAGCTGTAACCCGGTTCGGTCCGTCCAACGGGGTTCCACGTCCGATAGCTGATACTTATCCGGGCACAGCACGACCGTTCAGACGAGATGACCGACGCTTCGAGCGGTTCCGACGACGGTGACGAGGAGCGAACAGCAGCGGATGGCGGCGAGGCGGTGGCCGCCGAGCGGTCACCGCTGACCGAGTTGACGCCGGAAGTCGCCGAGCATCGCGACCCGGACCACGACGTGGCGCCGGTGTTCGTCAACCGCTGGTCGCCGCGGGCGATGACGGGCGAGTCGGTCGCCGAGGCGGACCTCCTGGCGCTGTTCGAGGCCGCCCGGTGGGCGCCCTCGTCGCGCAACAACCAGCACTGGCGGTTCGTTTACGCCGAGCGCGACGACGAGGCGTGGGAGTCCTATCTGGACCTGCTGGCGGAGGGCAACCGGACGTGGGCGGTCGATGCGGGCGCGCTGCTGGTCGTCGTCTCGAAGACGACCTTCGACTACAACGGCGAGCCGGCCGGCACCCACTCGTTCGACACCGGTGCGGCCTGGCAGAACCTCGCGCTGGAGGCCACCCGTCGGGGGCTGGCGACCCACCCCATCGGGGGCTTCGACCACGAGGGTGCCGCGGAGCTGGTGGACCTGCCCGACGAGTTCGAGGTGGAGGCGATGGTCGCGGTCGGCCACCGCGGGGACCCGGAGACGCTGCCCGAGGACCTCCGCGAGCGCGAGGTTCCAAAGGGCCGCAAGCCGGTCGAGGAGATCACCTTCGAGGGTCGGTTCGACGACGACGGCGACTGAGCGAGCGCCGACGCCGCGTCGCGGTCCGTGCGTCCGTTCTGGGAACGCGGGTCAGCCGGCGGTCACTTCGGTCCCGCACTCGGGGCAGACGAGGTCGAACCCGTCGTCGGCGGGGATCGCCCGGACGTTCTCCTGGTCGCAGTCCGGACACGGCTGGGGGATGCGGACGTCTTCGCTGTCGCGCGGTGCGCCCATCGCGAACGCCAGCAACTCGCCGTCCCCGCTGTTTTTGCCGGACTGGAACTCCCCGGGAGCGAAGCGGACGGCCTCGCCCGACTCGACGGTGACCGGCTCGCCCGTCGTCTCGAAGGTGGCCTCGCCGTCGACGACGACGAACACCTCCTCCTGGTCCATGTGGGCGTGCAGGCCGTCGGAGAACCGCTCGCCCGGCTCCAGCCGATAGCGGTTGACCGCGAAGTCGGTCGTCCCGAGCGGGTCCGAGAGGCCCCGCCGGTCGATGTCGCTGCCCATCGTCGTCGGTTCCACGTCGTCGATGTCGACTCGTTGCACGACCGTCGGTTCGGACCGTTGGCTCAAAAGCGGTCGGGCCGGTTTCGGGTCAGTCGCCGCTCGGCGAGAACGGGTTCGGGAGCGGTCGCGCGGTCTCGACGGTCTCGGCGACCTGCGTGACGACGAGCGCGAGGCCGACCGCCCCGCCGGCCGTCGCGAGGACGAACGGAACGGCGAAGCCGAAGCCGACGAGGATCCCCGACAACAGCGTCCCGAAGGCGACGCCCAGGCCGAACCCCATCGTCAGGACCGAGAGCGTCGAACCCGAGGACCCCTCCCCGGCGAGGTCGCCCGCGAGCGCCAGCGAGGGCGCGAACACCGCGGCGACTGCGACGCCCTGCAGGAAGCGGACGACGACCATCGCCGTCGACGACTCGACGAACCCCTGGGCGAGCGTCGTCGGCAACAGGAGGACGAACCCGGCCACGAGGAACGGGCGCCGGCCGTAGCGGTCGCTCAGCCGTCCCAGCGGGACCTGGAAGACGACGTTGGCGAGGACTGTCGCGCCGAACTGCACCGAGAAGAGGAAGGTTCCCTGGTCGAGGCGGGTGCTGATGACGTTCGCCAGCGGCGCGTAGATGGCGATCGAGAGCGCCATCACGACCGTCGCGATCCCGAGCGCGAAGACCGGGTCGAGCCCGCCGTCGGACGAGCGGACGCGGATCGAGATGTCCTCGGCGGCCTCGCCGCTGGTGCGCTCGGGGTCGTGGATCAGCAGGGCGACGAGCAGGAAGCTGACCGTCGCGCCAGCGACGGCGACGAGGAAGGCGGCGTCGAACCCCGAGACCGTCACGCCGCCGACGACGTAGGGCCCGGCGGCGACGACGCCGCCGGCGACCAGCGGTCCGATCCCGAACCCGAGCAGCCGGAAGGTGTTGAACAGGCCGAAGTTGCCGCCGCGCTCGTCCTCGTCGGAGAGTTCGTTGACCAGCGCGACGGTGACCGGGATGTTACAGGCGGCGCCGATGCCCTGGAGCGCCCGCATCGCCATGATCGCCCGGTAGTCGGTGAAGAAGACGTAGCCGGCGCTGCCGACGGCGACGAGGGTCAAACCCACCAGCAGGAAGACCTTGCGCCGACCGGTCCGGTCGGACAGCGACCCGGTGAACGGCTGGCCGAAGCTGTTGAGGAAGCCGAACAGCGAGAGGACGATGCCGATCAGCAGCTCGGTCGTGACCGTGAACGTGACGCCGCCGACGGTCGTCGTCGCCCCGACGAACGACGGGAGCGCGACGAGTTCGCTCCCGATGTACAGCGGGAGCACGACCACCAGGAAGGAGTTCGCCAGCGCGTTGACCATCCGAGCCAGCGCGAGCGTGAGGATCCGCCCGTCGATGTCGAACTCCATCACGCCGAAGCAAGGAATGGACCGCCATCAGTCTGTCCACCGAGGCGCAACCGCCATCGAAGGCACGGACGACCCACGACGGCGGCGTCGGTCAGTCGCCGGACCCCTCGCGGGCCGCTCGAATATGCTCGCGCGCCTCCTCGGGGGTCATCCCGCGGACGTCACAGGCACACGACAGCAGTTCGGGGTCGGTCAGCTCGTCGACCTGCTCGACCGCCTCGCGCTCCAGCGAGTCGGAGTCGGGGTCGTACTCGAAGGTGACCCGATGGGAGACCTGGGCGACGCCCTCGATGCGGTGGTTCTCGTCGGGGTCGGGGTTCGCGATGGCCTGGGCGTGTTCGGCCTGCATCGTCTCCTTCCACTCGTCGAGAGTCGCCTCGGGGTCCCGTTCGTCGCTCATGTCTCGTGGATATCGGGGCCAGCGGAAAAGTTCGACGGGCCGCGGGCGCGGGCGAGCGGTCGCGACCGGCGGCGCTCCCGGGCGTTACAGCTGCAGCCGGCGGACGGTCGTGCCCGAGGCCTCCACGTCGGCGGCACCGGCGGCGACGATCACCTGGTTCTCGCCGCGCTCGATGCCGACGGTCGTCTCGAACTCCGTGCCCTCGGGTTCGACGACGGCGCTGTCGACGGGCGTCTTGACGGCGACGCGCTCGCCGGTGGTCTCGCCGGAGACGACCAGCCGGTCGCCGCGGAACTCGGTGTCGACCCGGAGCGCGGGGCTGCGGTCGGGTTCGTGGAGCCGCTCGTCGCGGTAGCGCTCGCGGACGAACGCGGGCGTCTCGACGGGTTCGCCGGCGCTGACGCCGTGGGCGAGTCGGACGTACTGGGCCATCGACCACGCCAGCGGCGTCGCCGAACCGGTGCCCTCGCCGAACTCCCAGTCGTAGTCGGTGGCGTGCTCGCGGTCCCACACCTGTTCTGCGATCATCCGCCCGGAGTTGGCGAACTCCTGCATCGCGCGCAGGCAGTCTTCGGGCGCCAGGTCGGGGTCGTCGAGGTGTAGCTCGTACTCGCCGCGCTCGCCGGTCAGCAGGGGCCACAGCCGCCCCTTGCCCTTGTGTTCGACCGACCACGGCCCGCCCACGTCGCCGCGCTCGCGCTCGCCGTAACCGTCGCCGTTGTAGCGGTAGAAGCCGGCCGCCGAGCCGGCGTCGACCCTGATGGTGTCGTCGACCTCGGCGACGGAGTTGCGGACAACCTCGTCGTCGCCGGGGACGATGCCGAGGCGGACCAGGTCGAGGAACCCGCCGTCGATGATGTCGCGTTCGTCCAGGGTCGGACCGGCGTTGGCGAGAGTCCGGAGGTGGCCGGCCTCGGGGTCGCCGTCGCGGGTCACGCGGACGTAGTAGGGAGTGTTCTCGTGGCGCTCGGTCCCGGTCTCGGTGGCGGTCCAGTCTTCGACGTTGTTGACCCACTGGTCGGCCAGCGCCGTCCAGACCAGCGCGTCGGCCTCGCGTCCGGTGTCGACCGCGAGCTTGCCCGCGCAGGCGAGCCCGGCGATCTCGGCGGCGATGGAGGACGGGGAGTAGCCGGACTCCTCCTCCCAGCGCTCCTGGGCGCTCTCGGGACCGTTGCGGGCGACGTAGTCGGCCGAGCGGCGGACGTGTTCGTAGTCGTAGTCGACCTCGTCGAATCCGAGCCCGTGTTCGGCGAGGTGGTAGGCCATCACCGCCGGGTAGGAGATGTTGTCCATCTGCTCGCCGCCCCAGCGAGTGATGCCGTTGACGTAGGTGTTCTGCGGGATGAAGCCGTCGTCGTCCTGCTGGTACTCGTAGATGTACGCCAGTTGCTCGGCGGCCACGTCGAGTTCGCCGACGGTCTCGAAGACGGTGAACACCTGATAGAGGTCCCGGGACCAGACGAAGTTGTAGCCGTAACCCTTCGGCTCGTCGGCCGAGACCGCCTCGCCCCACGGGACGGAGGGGGAGGCGATGGAGGCGCCGGCGTAGGTCTTGTCCTCGACGGCGTAGAGGCTCATCAGGGCGGTGCGGTACTGGGCGGCGAGGTCGCGGTCGTCGGCGACCGCGTCGGGCAGCGAGCGGTCGACGAGGAAGTCGCTCCAGGTGTCGGCGTACTCGGCGCGGACGGTCTCGAAGCCGCGGTCGAGGGCGCCGTCGGCCTCGCCGAGCGCGGCGGCGGTGTCGGCGGCGCGGGCGAACCCGAGCGCGAGTTCGGACTCGACGGCGTCGCCGGTGCCGAGGCGGCCGACGAGGACGACGCTCTGATTGTCGACGGCGTCGAGCGGCTCGGGGAGGACGCCATCGGCGAACAGCGCCCGGAGGTCCTCGCTGCCGGCGGCGCCGACGGTCGCCCACTCGAAGCGGTCGCGGGCGGCCATCGCCATCGCGACGGAGTAGCCCTCGCCGTCCTCGTCGACGAGGAACGGCTCCTCGGTCTCGCCGGTGTAGGCGGTCGGGTCGCGGGCGACGAGGTGGTGGGCGCCCGATTCCCCCAGCCGGAGGCCGCGGTCGGCCGCGGCGCTGTTGACCAGCGCCGTGTCGGCGACGACGAACACCTCGTAGTCGCTGTCGTCGTCGGCCGAGAACTGAACGTCCGCGACGATGGCGTCGTGACGCGGGTCGGTCGCGTACTCGACAGTTAGCTCCCACCTGTGGCCGCGGCCGTCACCGGCTTCGGTGAAGACGTGGCGGAACAGCAGCGCGTCGTCGGCAGTCGGTTCGACCCGTCGCTCGACCGTGTCGTCGCTGACGCGGGACTCGTTGTGCGTCCGGATCGTGTACTCGTCGTCCGACCGGTCGTTGACGAGGAAATCGAGCGTCCGGAGGTTCATCAGGTCGACCTGCGGGAACCGGACCTCCGTCATCGCGCCCTCGGTGAGCGTGAACCACACCCGCGACGGGTCGGCGGCGTCGTGGTCGGCCGCGGTGCCGAGCCCGTACTTCTCGCCGGTCGTCCAGCGCATCCGGTCGGTCGGTCCCTCGATATCGGAGGTGCGAGCCGGCAGCGCCTCCTCGGCGTCCAGCAGCGCGGTCGTGCGCAGCCGGAGCGCGTGCGACCAGCCCAGCGGCGCCGCGCAGTCCAGGCCGCCGTCGTCGAACGCCTGCTCGGCGAGGTAGCCCGCGTCGGTCGTCAGCGGTCCGTCCTCGCCCAGCAGCTCGTAGAGGTCCCCCGCGCGGTCGAGATACGCGTCGCCCTGCCGACCGCGCTCGTTCAGGAGGACTCCGACTTCGGCGGCGGCGACGGCGCCCATCCCCGTCGTCGCCGACCACACCTTCTCGCGGTCCTGGTCGGCGGTCCGCCAGTCGTCGCCCTCGTAGCGGACCAGCCCCGCGAGCTCGCTCTCGGGTGGGTTCCGGAAGAGGCCGTCCAGCGTCGTCGCCACGTGGTCGGCCACGCGGTCGAGCCGCTCGTCGTCGAGCGTCGTCTCCGGGACCGCGTCGTAGGCCGCGACCGCCTCGGCGAGCGACAGCGTCGCCGCGTCGAGCCGGCCGTCGGGTTCGCCGTCGACCAGCCGCATCGGGTAGGCGCCCCGTTCGGCGTCGTAGACTTCGTCGAGGCCGTCGAGGACCGCCTCGGCGGCGGTCAGCGCTCGGTCGGCGAGCTGGCGCCCGACCGGCGCCCGCGCGACCGCCGCGAACGCCTGGACGTACGTCGCCGCGGTGTGGGTGAACCGCCCGGTCGCGTCCTCCCAGACGTTCTGGCAGGGGTCGGGTAGGCCGTCGTCGCCGACGGTCCGGGTGAGCGCGTCGAGGGCCTCGGCGACGGTCTCGCGGATCGAGACGGTCAGGTCGTCGTCGAGGGCGGCGCGGCGCTCGCGGAGCACCGTCGCGAGGAAGGCCGTGGCGGAAGCGGTCTGGTCGGCCTGGTACTCGACGGCGTCGCCGTCGCGCTCGACGTTCCCGTTGGCCCACCCGGGCGCGAGCGAGCCGTCGACCGCCCAGACGCGGTGGGGCCAGGTGCCGTCGGGCAGCTGGGCGTCGCAGTGGAAGCCGGCGGCCCGCTCGACGAGCCCCCCGATCGGGAGGTCGAGGTGGTCGCCCGCGGCGAGGACGTGACGGGCGATCTCGGCGTCGTCGCGGAACCAGACGTAGCCGTAGCCGCCCGAGTTGGTGTGGAACGGGTCGAACTCCGGGGCCGCGATCCGCGCGCCCGTCGGCCCCTCGAGCAGGTCCGCGACTCGCAGGTCCGACCGCACCAGGTCCGACCGCGGCGTCGACTCGGGCACGTCGACGGTCGTCCGGTCGCGGGCCGCCGCACGGAGTTCGTCGGCGCTCGCGTGACCCTCCGCGCAGGCGCGCAGGTCCGCCAGCGCCCCGCCCCTGTCTATCTCGCGGTGGTCCGAGAGCTGCGTGACGAGCGTCGTCCGATTGCTCCGCCCCTGCCGTTCGAGCGGGGCGGTCACGACGAAGTCGCCGGTCATCCGCGTCTGGTCGCGGGCGCGTTCGCCCTCCCCTCGGGGGAAGTCGACCGGGTGGTCGTCGACGATCTCCGCGAAGCGCTCGGGCCGCTGGCCGTGTACTCCGCCGATACCCGTCGAGGCAGTCAGGTAGTCGTGTTCCGTCCGGTGGAAGACCTCCAGCACGCTCGCGCCCGCGGGGCCGCTGTCCTCGTGGACCAGCGCGCCGACGCCGGCCTCCTCGCCCTCGGGCGCCATCGTGAGGAAAGCGACGAGCTGTGCGTTCTGCGGGACGGCCCCCCGTAGCTCGACGTGCGTGACGTGGGCCCGTCCGAGCGTCAGGTCGTACTGGTGGACGGTGAACGAGCCGGCGTCGTACTCGGTCTCGACCAGCCGTGTATCGCGATAGTAGTGCTGTCGGATGGTCTCCAGGTCGGCGAACCAGTGGGTCCCCCGCTGGGTCCGAATCCCCAGCTTCGAGCGGTCGATCCCGTGTAACCCCGAGAGCGGCGCGGAGTGGTCGCGCAGCGACCCGCTCGGGTCCACGTGAACCAGCCGGTCTCCGTGGCCAGAGAAGGCGCCGGCGACCGTCCTCGTCTCTTCCGGGAAGCGCTCGCCGCGAGCACGCTTGTACTCGTCGAGCGCCGTCGTCAGCCGCATACCGTCACCACGCTCGTTCCGTATATAAATCCCGGCTCGCACGCAGGCGTTGCCGCGCGTTCACATCGGACAGGGATCGACCGACTGCAACGTCGCGGCCCCGATCGACTGCGCGCCACAGGCCCGTCCGTCAGCGCCGTTGCCCCGACGGCCCCGCCGGCAGGACGGCGACGCTGTCGACCCGGAGCCCGTCGTCCTCCCCGACCGACTCGCCGGTCAGCAGGTCCGTCTCCCCCGCCGCGGCGTCGACCGCCACCGTCGCCGGGTCGGCGCCGAAGTTCAGGACGACCACGACGGCGGAGCGCTCCTCTTCGGCGGTCTCCATCGGGGCTTCGACCGCGCGCCGAAACGCGACCACGCGGTCGTCCCACCCCTCGCGGAGGTCGTAGTCGACCCGTTCGAGCGCCGCCGCGGTCGCCAGCGCGGGTTGCTCGCCCCGAAGCGCGGTCAGCCGACGGACGTGCTCGCGCAGCGACTCGTCGGCGTGGCCCCAGGCGAGGTCGTCGCGCTTGCCGCGCTGGCCGAACTCCTGGCCTGCGTAGACCATCGGCGCGCCGGGGAGCGTACAGAGCGCGCCCAGCGCCGCCTCCGCCGCGGGGCGTCCGCACTCGACGACGTAGCGCGTCTCGTCGTGGTTCTCGGCGTAGAGCATGAACCCGGCGTGGTCGGGAAAGCCCGAGCGGGCGCGGTCCTCGACGGCGTCCAGGACGGCCTCGGCGGGCTCGCCGTTGCCCACCCGCCGGAGCGCGGCGTAGGTGGTCGAGTCGAAGTGGACGTCGAACAGGCCCGCCTGGAAGTCGGGGATGTAGGGGATGGTCTCGTCGAGTAGGAGAAAGTCGGCGTCGCGGGCCTTCAGCCGGTCGTGGACCTCCCGCCAGAAGGCGTTGGGGACCGCCCACGCCATGTCGCAGCGGAAGCCGTCGACCAGCGGCGCCCACTCGTCGACCGCGTCGAGGAGGTGCCGGCGCACCGGGAGATGCGAGAAGTCGAAGTTGGCGATCAGCTCCCAGTCGAAGTACGTCTCCGGCTCGCCCGGGCCGCGCCACTCGTACCACTCGCGGTACTCGCTGTCCGGATCCGAGACCGCCGCCTGATAGTAGGGGTGGGCCCGCGCCGAGTGGTTACAGACCAGGTCGAACAGCACGCGCATGCCACGGTCGTGAGCGGCGTCGATCAGCCGCTCGTAGTCCTCGCGGGTCCCCAGGTCCGCCGCCAGCGAGAGGAAGTCCGTGACGTTGTAGCCGTGGGGGGCGTCGTCGTTCGCCAACACCGGCGTCAGCCACAGCGTGTCGACGCCCAGGCCCTCGATGTACTCCAACCGCTCGCGGATCGCGTCGAAGACCTCGCCCTCCGCCGCGGCGTCGCTGCCCTGCCCGGGGAACGTCCGCACGTAGACCTCGTAGATGACCGAATCCTCGGCCCACGCCGGCGGGTCGTAGGGGCGGTGGACGGTGACCGTCCCGCCGTCGCGGCCGCTGTCGGTCGCGTCTCCTCGCTCGCACCCGATATCGACCGCGTCCGGGACGCTGTAGCCGTGGCGGCCGACGGCGACGGCGTGAACCCTCGCGCGGTCGGACAGAGCGTCGAGCGGGACGGTCAGCTCCCCGCCCGCGATCCGCACGTCCTCGCGGTCGATGTCGTCGCGGTCGTCGAGCAGGAACGCCACCTCCAGATCGGCGGCCGTCTCGACGCCCTCGGGGTGAGGTTGCGGGTCGGCCTCGACGACGACGGCGTCGTCCGTGACCGTCGCCGAGAGGGTGAGCCGCGGTCGGCCGCCCCCGTCGGGGTCGGCGGCCGCCTCGTCGGGCTCGTCCGTCCGTCCGGAGCCGTCGCCGGCGTCGCCGCTCGTGCCGGCGGCGGCCTCGTCGGCGGTCGTCTCCGTCGTGCCCGACTGGGGATAGGAGGGCGCCTCCGACGTGGGCGCGAGCCCGCCGGGGAACGCGCGGACGGTCAGTTCGTGACGGCCGTCGGGCGCGTCGAGCGCGACGACGTAGCGACCCGGCTCGTCAGGGTGGAAGTACTCGACCGGGTCGTCGCCCAGCGCCGCCGCCGAGCCGGCGGGCGCGGCCGCGACCGTCCAGGCGTAGGTCGCCGTCGGATCCGGATCGCGCGGCGCGAGTTCGACCTCGTCGCCGACGGCCACGAACCGCGGCGGTCCCGGGTGGTGCATGCCCCTATCTGCACGCCTCTGTGCCTTCGGGTTTGCGGTGTGCGCGATTCTGTCGCGTCCGTCGCGTCTGTGCCGAGCCGACAGTGAACAGGACTACTGTGCGAAACAGCAGGTGTCGAACGCCCTCGGCCCGCTCGCTAGCTGGAGTATCGACCGCTTTCCACGGAGACAACAGGTGTTGAACGCCCTCGCCGCGCTCGCGGTCGGTGAGCGACATATCCTCGCGGCCTCCAGCCGCTTCGGATAGGGGTCGCTCAGCCGACTACCGGCGCGAGCGCGCCTCGCCCGTTCAGTCCACCAGGAACGGCACCGCGACAGCAGCCGCCCCGCACGGCAACCGCAGACGCCCACGAACCTCCCCAGCCGATTGCGCTTCTCGGCCTGCGGCCTGCGATGACTCATCCCTCGCGCGACTGTTTCGAGCGGCCCGCCAGGAGGCGGGCACGCTCGACAGCGCACGCCCACCGCACCGCTACCACAGTTCGCACCGGTACCGCCGACCGTACCCGTCCACGCAACTATCGCCACCGTACCGAGCGCCGAGTTCCGCACTGACGCGAACAGTTAAGTCGCTCTCGGCCGGCGGTCGAGACATGAGCGGGACGAACGCGGACGGGCCGGTCGCGGTCGATGTCGATATCGAGGACGGGCGGACGACTATCGAGGTGACGGGCCAGCGCCGGGTGGCGACCGTCGTCCGCTCGGAATCGGGCGAGCGGATCTACCTCCCGCCCGAACCTGCCGAGGACGACGGCGAGGCGACGCCGTACCGCCCGACCGGTGGGGACAACCCCTACGAGGGTATCGCCGACGACAGCCCGTACGGGTCGAGCCGACGCACGCCGGCGACGCTGGGGCGGTCACCGACCGCGGACGGGTTCCGCATCGTCCACCCGGAGCCGGTGACGGACGTGCGGCTGTTGCGCTGAGCGACGCGGGCGTTCGACCGCGGACCGACCTCACTCTCCCAGAATCTCCTCGTAGAAGGCGACGTGTTCGTCGGCGACCGTCTCCCAGGTGCGTTCCTCGTACTCCAGCGGCGTGTCGGCGGCCAGCGCCTCGTCGATGCCGTCGGCGATGGAGTCGGAGTCGGTCTCGACTTCGACGACGCAGTCGTCGGGCAGGACCTCCGCCGCCCCGGACTCGCTGGCGACGACGCGGGTGCCGACCGACAGCGCCTCGACGATGGTGATCCCGAACGGCTCGGCCAGCGACGGCGAGACGAACAGATCCGCCGACGCGTAGTAGTCGCCCAGCTCTGACTCGGGGACGTAGCCGACGAACTCCACCTGATCGTTCAGGTCGAGCAGGTCGACGAACTCCTTCAGCTCGCCGGTGAGGTGACCAGTGCCGCCGAGGACGAGCGTCGCGTCCGGGCGACGGAGTTTCGAGAGCGCGTAGACGAGGTGGGAGATGCCCTTCTGGTCGGTGTGGCGGCCGACGAAAAAGAGCATGGGGCCGTCGATATCGAGTTCCGCCTTCAGGTCGCGGCCGGTGGGCTCGACTGACGAGAAGCCGTTGTGGATGACGCGGGCGTCGCCGCCGTACTCGTGGAGGATGTTCCGGCGAACCAGGTCACTGACGGCGATAAGCTCGTCGGCGCGGTCGACGATCCGCTGTTCGGTCTCGACCTCGCGGTCCGGCGGCTGGCGGTTCCGATCGGTCGTCAGCGAGTGGAACGTCGTCACCCACTCGGCGTCGTGAGTGGCCTGGGCGCGCGAGCCGGGGCCGTACCCGAACCAGTCGTGGGTGTGGACGATGTCGGCGTCGGCCGCGTGTTCGACGAACGCGCCGGCGAGCCGATTGATCCGCGTGCTCACGTCGCCGTCGCCGGTCGGGACGCCGTGGATGTTCTCGCGATCCTCGGGCGCGTACTCCGCCGGGAGAACGAGTTCGACCGCGATATCGTCACGTGTGTCGAATCTGTCGACGAGTTCGCCGACCGCGGTGTCGAGGCCGCCGCTGACGTTCGGCGGGAACCCCCACCCGAGCATGAGAACGCGTGGTACCATCTGCCAGTCAATTCGCGTTACCCCCACTTTACCGATTCGGCCGAGACGACGCCACTCGCGCCGACACGTTGGTCTATCGACTCGTTGTTCCGACCGCGAAGCCGGTCACTCGTCGGGGGAGGCGCCGCAACCGACACAGACGTACGCGCTGTTCGACTTCACGACCGGGGAATCACAGGACGTGCAGTTCAGTCGCTCGTTCCGAGCCTGTCGGGGGTATCGACTCATGTTCAGCAATATGGGTAGCAATCTAATAAAACTTCACTCTGATCTCCAAAATTGCCTATCTATTGGTAAATATGGGAAAATATCTACCCATATGTTGGGAACGTATGCCTCCGTATCGATAGGGAGACCGAGGCGCAGGCGGGGACCCAGAGTTTGAAATCGTCCCGGGGTCAAGGCGAGGCCATGCAACAGCAACGCCGGAGCGGCGTGTTCCTGCACCTCACCTCGCTGCCGGGTCCCCACGGGGTGGGCGACCTCGGCGCGGGGGCGCGGGCGTTCCTCGACTTCCTCGACCGGGCCGACCAGTCGCTGTGGCAGTTCTGTCCGGTCGGGCCGACCTCGGCCGCCTACGGTCACTCCCCCTACGGCTCCTCGTCGGCGTTCGCCGGCAACCCGCTCCTGGTCGACCTGACCGCCCTCGCAGACCGGGGGTATCTCGACGCGTCCGACCTCGACGGCCCCGAGGACACCGACGCCGCGAGCGTCAACTACGAGGTCGTCGCGCCGTACAAGCGCGACCGATTGCGAGCGGCCTACGAGACGTTCGCCGCGGAGGCCTCGGAGAGCGAGCGGGCGGAGTTCGCGGCGTTCCGCGAGCGCGAGTCGGCGTGGCTGGACGACTACGCGCTGTACGCGGCGCTGAAGGACGCCCACGGCGACGCGGCGTGGACCGACTGGCCCGCGGACCTGGTTCGGCGCGACGCCGACGCGCTTTCGGCCGCGCGAGAGACTCACGCCGAGGCCGTCGAGTACCACGCGTTCGTCCAGTGGGTCTTCGACGCCCAGTGGCGCGAGCTGCGCGCCGCGGCCGCCGAGCGGGGGATCGAACTCGTCGGCGACCTCCCCATCTACGTCGCGCTCGATTCGGCGGACGTGTGGGCCACCCAGGACGCCTTCGAATTGGACGAGGACGGCCGCCCGACGGCCGTCGCCGGCGTCCCGCCGAACCCGGGCGACGACGGCCAGCGCTGGGGCAACCCCGTCTACGACTGGGACCGCCTGCGCGAGACCGACTACGAGTGGTGGCGGGCCCGCCTCTCCCGGCTGCTCGACCTCGTCGACGTGGCCCGCATCGACCACTTCAAAGCGTTCGACGAGTACTGGGCGATCCCCGCCGAGGCCGACGACCCCGCCGCCGGCGAGTGGCGACCCGGCCCGGCCGACGACTTCTTCGAGGCGGTGCGCGAGCACCTGGGCGGGTTGCCGTTCGTCGTCGAGGACCTGGGCTTTCTCGACGAGAGCATGGTCGCCCTGCGGGACCGCTTCGAGTTCCCGGGGATGCGGGTGCCCCACTACGCCGACTGGTGCGCCGAGACCGACCGGTACAAGCCGGCGACCTACCCCCGCCAGGCCGTCGGCTACACCTCGACCCACGACACCGACACCGCCGTCGGCTGGTACGAGTCGCTGTCCGACGAGCAACGGGACTGTCTGCACTACGCGCTGGCGACCGACGGCGAGCGGATCGCCTGGGACCTGATCGAGGCCGTCTGGGACTCCGAGGCGGCGCTGGCGCTGACGACGGTTCCCGACCTGCTCGAACTCGGGAGCGAGGCGCGGTTCAACGTCCCCGGCACCGCCGAGGGCAACTGGCGCTGGCGGGTCACCGCCGACCGGCTCGACCCCGCGGTGGCCGACGAACTCGCGGGCGTCACCGCGGCGACGCTACGGTGACTCTGTGGTAAATGAGATGATACGACTATCCTCTGGGGGCGAACCGCCACCGCACCGCTCCCGTAGGCTTATATCGACCCACTCCTCGGGTAGCGCATGAACACGCTGGCGCCGATTGGGCTCGGGACGCCCACCGACGACGACCAGTGCCGGCGGTCGGTCGCCGCGGCGCTGGACGCCGGGTACCGGTTCGTCGACACCGCACAGATGTACGGCAACGAACGCGCAGTCGGCCGCGGGCTCCGCGAGAGCGATGTGGCCCGCGAGTCGGTCGTCGTCGCGAGCAAGCTCGCCCCGGAGAACCTCGCGCCCGACGCCGTCCGGGCCGCTACCGAAGAGAGCCTCGATCGGCTGGGACTCGACCGGCTGGACCTGCTGTACGTCCACTGGCCGCGCGGGGAGTACGACCCCGAGCGCACGCTGCCGGCGATGGAGCGGCTGCGAGACGCGGGGCTGGTCGACGAACTCGGCGTCTCGAACTTCTCCGCCGAACTGCTCGACGAGGCGCGGTCGGTCCTCGACGCGCCGCTCGCGGCCCACCAGATCGAGTGCCACCCGCTGTGCCCGCAGGTCGAGCTGCGCGCCGACGCCGCCAGACACGACCACACCGTCGTCGCCTACTCGCCGCTCGGGCGGGGCGCGCTCGTCGGCCACCCGGCGCTCGAACCGATCGCCGACGACGTGAACGCGACCGTCCCGGCGGTCGTGATCGCCTGGCTGCGCGAGAAAGGCGTCGTTCCGATCCCAAAGAGCACGTCGCGGACCCACATCGCCGCGAATCGCGACGCGCTCGAACTGGACCTGCCCGCCTCGGCCGTCGACCGCATCGACGCCGTCGACGAGCGCTACCGGACCGTCGACCCCGACTACGCCGTCTGGAACGACGGCCCCGCCTAGAGCGTCCGGTCGGAACGGGGAGAGACCCACCGCGGAGCGAAGCTATACGGTCGCCGCGGCGAACGCCCGGACATGGACCCGACGCTTCACGACTCGCTGGACGGACAGGTCGCGCTCGTCACCGGCGGCAACCGCGGTATCGGTCGCGAGACCGTCCGCGGACTGCTCGACCACGGCGCGACCGTGTTCGCAGGCGTCCGCGACCCCGACGCCGACGTGCCCGAGGGCGCCACGCCGGTCGAACTGGACCTGACCGAGGAGGCGACGTTGACCGCCGCCGTCGACGAGGTCACCGCGACGGCCGGCGGCCTCGACGTGCTGGTCAACAACGCCGGCGTGGGCGGGACCGGATCGGGCGTAACCGACCTCGACACCGAGGCGTTCGACGAGGTGCTCGACGTGAACCTCCGCGGCGCGACGCTGCTGGCGCGGGCGGCGGTCCCCCACCTGCTCGACGCCGGTGGCGGCCGCGTCGTCAACCTCTCCTCGGGCGTCGGTGTACTCTCCGACCCCATCGAAGACGAGATGCCGGCCTACCGGATCTCGAAAGCGGGTCTCAACGCCCTGACCGTCTCGCTGGACCGAACCTACGGCTCCGAGGGGTTGATCGCCAACTCCGCCGACCCCGGGTGGGTCGCGACGGAGCTGGGCGGTCCCGAGGCGCCCCGCGACCCGGCGACAGGCGCCGAGACGCCCGTCTGGCTCGCCCGGTTCGCTCCGGGGTCCCCGTCCGGACTGTTCTGGAAGGACCGCGAGGTCATCGAGTACTGATCCGGGGCCCGCCACTACCGGCGCGCTCGATCGGTGGGGCGGCGTTCAGTCGGCGAACGACCCGTCGCTCGCGTCCGTACGGCCCGACGTGGCGGTCCCGACTGCGGTCGCCGCGGACGCGACCGGTTCGGCGGTCACGGCGTCCGGCCCGTCGACCGTGATCTCGTACCCGCAGTACTCGAAGCCGACCGTCACGACCGCTCGATCGCCCGTCGGCGGCCGAAACAGATCGTTCAGCGCCTCCGGATCGACGGCGTCGGACAGCGGCGGCAGGTCGATCGGGTCGATTCGTTCTGCGGCGGCGACTGTCTCGAGGACCGAAAGTACGGCCGTACTGCGATCGGCTTCCATAGACGGGTGATTCCGATCCGACGTGATAACGCTGCTTGCGAGGTCACTGCGGCGCCCGAACGGATAGCGTCCGGACGCGTGCGCGCTCCGTATCGACCGGTTCCGAACTGGGTACGGTCGCTCGCCGGTGTGGGGCCGCCGCTACCGATCGATCGTCAGTGTAGGACCGCTACCGGCCGATCGTCAGTGTAGGACCGCAACCCGTCGATCGTCGATGTAGGGCCGCTACTACCGGTCGCTGTGGTGATTTCAGACGTGACCGGATCAGCGGCGTGGCTAGGGCTGCCGACGGCGGGACACGGGGTCGCCGCTACGGCGCGGTCGCACTCGAAGAGAATCAGTCGATGTGGCCTTCGTCGCGGAGCTGCTCGGCGTCCTGCTCGGAGTAGCGCCACTCGATGTTGGCCTTTTCGTCCTGCCAGTCCCACGGCTCGACGAGGACGACGTCGCCCTCGCTGATCCAGGTCCGGTACTTCATGCGGCCGGGGATCCGACCCATGCGGTCGACGCCGTCCTCGCACTGGACGCGGACGTGGTTCCCGCCGTTGTGCTGTGTTACCACCGCGAACAGTTCGTCGTTCGAGGGCATTCGGAGGTTCCGACGCCCGCTGTTGTCGCTCTCGCTCACAGGATAGATACGAGCCCGACACGTTTAAATCACCTGAGTCTCGCGGTACCACGACTCACGCGGGGCCGCCCGACGGCGTCGGATCAGACGTGCCGGACGAGCGCGCGGGCCTTCGAGAGGTCGCTCGGGTCGAACGGGTACAGTTCGAGGTAGTCCCGGAGGGTCAGCTCGTAGCGCTGGAGCCGGTCGACCTGCGTGTCAGACAGGCGGCCGGCGCTGGTGACGAACCGCCGCTGCTGGTCGGAGGTGAAGTCGTAGAGCAACTCGCAGACGATCCGCTGGAGCCGCCAGTCGACCCCCTTCTCGCTGTTCCAGCGGTCCTCGTAGACCGCGAGTCGCTCGCGGGAGGTGTCGCCGCGGTCGAGCGCGGCGAGCGCGACGGTCGCGGCCATCTCCGCCGACTCCATGCCGGGGCGGATCCCCTCGCCGAACAGCGGATTGATGCTCGACACCGCGTCGCCGACGGCGACCAGGCCGTCGGTCGCGCGCTGGTTGATGGAGTTGTTCGAGACGGCGTCGCCGGCGTGGGCAGTTCGAATCGACTCGACCTCCCAGCGCGGGTCGGCGGCGAGCCAGTCCTCGACGTAGTCGTCGATGGTGCCGTCGTCGGCCGGAGCGTGTGCCTCGTAGAAGTCGTCGATCGAGCAGATACCGGCCTTGAAGGAGTTCTCGCCGGCGGGGAACGTCCAGGCGTACCCGCCCGGCGCCGCGTCGTGGTCGAAGCGGAACAGCATCGAATCGAGGTCGTACCGGCCCTCGACCTCGTACTCCTTGCCGACGCCGTGCTGGGCGGACGCGGGGTCGAACATCCCGAGTTGCTTCGCGAGCACCGCCCGCGGGCCGGTCGCGTCGACGACCAGATCGGCGCGGAGTTCGCGGCGCTCGCCGCCCGTCGTGTACTCGACGCCGACGACGCGGCCGCCCTCGCGGATCGGCGCCTGGACGCGGGCGCCGGTCCGGACCTCGGCGCCGCGGGCCTCGGCGTCCTCGCCGAGGAACTCTAGGAAGGCGGGGAAGTCGAGGACGTACCCGTGGATGTCGAGCGTCGAACTCGCGCCGGGCGCCTCGAAGACGACATCCTCGTTTTCGGCCATCACCACGTCGTCGGGAATCCCGTAGCGGTCGATCACCTGTTCGAAGGTGCCGCCGGTGGACTTGTCGTTGTCCGAGAGCGCGTCGTTGGCTTCCAGGACGGTGACATCGTACTCCGAGCGGGCGCCGATCTCGCGGGCGAACTGGAGGCCGGCCGGTCCACCTCCGGCGACCACCACGTCAGCGTCTGCCGACATGGTCCGAGCTATCGGTCAGCGCGACTAATCCGTTCCGATATCGCTCGAGGGCGGCCGTTCGTGGCGGCGTTCCACCCGCGAGAACCAGACCGGGCGCCGTACCGGCCCCGAACCACCGCTCAGTACTCGTCGAGCGGCTGCTGGCGCATCTTCGACCGGAGTTCGGCGACGGAGGGGTCGTCCTCGCCGGAGAACATCGTGAACAGCGCCGTCACCTCCGAGCGCGAGACCTTCACGTCGCCCTCCTCGATGACGTCTTCGGGGCGCTCTTCGAGTTCACGCAGGGTGCCGACGGCCAGTAGGAACGGGATCGCCCACGCCGAAAGGGTGTTGCCGCGGATCTCCGGCATGGCTTCGAGCCATGTCTGGGCGCCGTCGAGGTAGCCCTCGGCGCGGTCGACGACCCGGCGGATGACGGGGACGAACTCCTCGCCGTTGTCGCCGTCGCGGATGTCCTCGGTGTCGAGCTGCTGGTCGTTGAGCAGCTCCTGGGGGATGTAGACGTTATTCTCCTCCTCGAAGTCGGTGGCCACGTCCTTCGAGACGTTGACCAGCTGGAGCAACATTGCGAACGACCGGGCGTTGTTCTGGAGCGTCTCGCTGACGGAGTCGTCGACGTTGCGCGAGAGCAGGCCGGTCACGAGCGTCCCGACGGTGCCGGCGGCGTACCAGCAGTACTCCTCGAGTTCGCCGAAGGTCTGGAGCCGGAGCCCGCCCTGTTCGGCGTACCGCTCGACGAACATGGCCATGCCGCTGACGAGTTCCCGGACCGGCGGTCGGATCGCGGCCTGGGAGTCGTCGTCGAGGCCGTCGAACGCGCGGAACACGCGCGGCGACTGGGCGACGACCTCCCAGTCGTCGTTGGGGCTTTCGGGGATCCACTCGTCGACGGCGGCTCTGAACTCCGCGACCGTCGCGTCGTCCTCGGGGTCGAGGACCCGGTTGTACAGGTCCAGCAGGGTCCGCTGCTCGGCCGGCGGGATGTGCCCGGCGTCCTCGACGGTGTCCGCGATCCGACAGAGGAGATAGCCGACACAGATGTCGCGCGACATCGGCTCGTCGAGCTCCGCGACCGTCAGCGCGAACGTGCGCGATACGTCCTGGACGGCGTCGTAACAGTAGTCGAGGTCGTCCTGAAACATCTGCTCGGTCTGGTTCCGTGACATTCCCGATACACCCCCCTAAACATTCCACAAGTAAAAAGCTCGCCTAGTCCCCGCCCCGGAGCCGGCTTCACCGCCTCGCGCGACCCGTCGAACGCTCCCGGTCGCGCCCCTCGACGCGGTCGAAATGTCACAACGTTGCCACCGTGGATCGGCGCTCCCCGTGGCGAGTCAGTGACCGGTCGATATCCCGAGCCCTGGGAGCGCGAACCACGGGAGAGAAAGGCTTTTTCCGGCGTGCTTCAAGGTGCGGATATGGGCCGTGCGGGGACACGATTTCGGCGGCGGTTGCGAGCGAGTACGCCGTGGCTCGTCATGGCCGCGGTGTTCTACGCGGTGCTGTTCGGCGCCGGGCTGGCCGCGATGGCCGCGTACTACGACGCGGACCTGGTCGCGGTGGTCACGGGCTCGGTCGGCGGCTGGCTCTTCCTGGCCTCGGTCGGCGGGCTCGCGGCGTTCGGCGCCGAACGCTTCCGGGAGTACTTCCGACCGAACTTCGAGCCCGGTCGCCCCCGCGACGAGTACCTCGCCTCGACCGCGCGCTGGTTCGACGACGAGGACTGAGTCGCCGGCGGTCGCGACCGATACGACCGCCGGCCAGCGGCGGGTCTCCGACCGGTATCACCGGCGACCGACGGTCTGTCAGCGGTCGATGGGTCACCGACCGGCGGTGTCGCTGTCGGAGGGCCCCGGGCCGCCGATGTCGGCGACGAACCCGTCGAGCGTATCGGGGTCGTCGGCACCCGGTAGCGGCTCCGCCGCGGTGCTGCAGGGTTCGTCGACGCCGAGGCGCTCGCAGACGGCATCGGCTGTCGCCTCGGCCATCAGCCGGTAGGTCGTTAGCTTCCCGCCGACGACCGACAGGAAGTTCCCGACACCCTCGTCGGCGTGGTCGAGCAAGAAGAAGCCACGCGAGATGCCGCGACCGCCACGATCGGCCTCGTCGGGCTCGTACAGCGGGCGTACGCCCCACCACTCCCGGACGCGGGCGGCGTCGGCAAGCGGCGGGCACATCGCCGCGCACTCCTCGCGGACCCGCTCGCGCTCCCAGTCAGCGCGCTCGTATTTGTCCGGGTCCTCGACGGCGACGCTCGTGGTTCCGAGCACCGCCTCGCGCTCGTGGGGCACGACGATGTCGCCGTCGCCCGGCTCGCGACACCGGTTGAGGACCGTCCCGAGCCTCGCGTGTTCGACCGACACCATCAGCCCGCGGGTCGGCCGCATCTCGACGGATACGCCGGCCATCGCCGCGAGGTCGCCGGCCCACGCACCGGTCGCGTTGACGACCACCTCCGGACTGATCGTCTCGTCGAGCGCACCGCCGACCGCGACGCCGGCCACCTCGCCGTCGGCGACCCGGATCCCTTCGACGGGGGAGTCGTAGTGGACGGCGGCACCGTGGTCGGCCGCGTCCCGGGCGTTCGCGGCCACGAGCCGCGAGGGCGAGACGACCGCGTCCGGGACGTGCATCGCCCGCTCGACGCCCGCGGCGAGGTCCGGGACGGCGGCCCGCGCCTCGTCGCCGTCGAGCACCTCGACTGGGATCCCGATCCGCTCGCAGGCGTCGCGCTTGGCGTCGAAGTAGTCGGGGTCGTCCTCGGCCAGCTGGACGAACAGGCCACCGGTGTCCGCGATAGCCGCGCCAGCGATGTTCCGAAGCGTCCGGTTCTCGGCGATACACTCCTCGGCGCCGGCCTCGTCGGCCTCGGCGTAGCGCGCGCCGCTGTGGAGCAGCCCGTGCGAGCGAGCGGTCGTCCCCTCTTGGAGGCCGCCGCGGTCGACGAGCGTCACGTCGCACCCGCGGAGCGCGAGGTCGCGCGCGACGCCGGCGCCGGTCGCCCCACCGCCGATCACGAGGACCGTGGTATCGATCGCCATACCGTACCCTGGGGTCGGAGACTGATGTGGGTGCCGACGAGGGGGACGCTCGGTCATCGACCGGCTCCGGGACGGTCCCGCGACGGCCTCGCGACCCGCGAGACCCGGTCGCGTGGGGGAACAGTGATTACGGCGGCGGACGGAGGTTCGCCAACAGTCGATGACTCGGTACAACCACGCCAGGGTGCAGGAGTATTGGCAGTACGTCTGGGACGCCGAGGGCGTCTACGAGGTGCCCGACGACGCCGCCGACCCGACGTACGTCCTGGGGATGTTCCCCTACACCTCCGGCACGCTCCACATGGGTCACGTCCGCAACTACGCCATCACCGACGCCTACGCCCGCTATCGCTCGCTGCGTGGCGACGAGGTGCTCCAGCCGATGGGGTGGGACGCCTTCGGCCTCCCGGCCGAGAACGCCGCCTACGAGCGCGACACGGACCCCGAATCGTGGACCCGCTCGTGTATCGACCAGATGCGCGAGGAGCTGGAGACGATGGGCTTTGGCTACGACTGGTCGCGGGAGGTCACCACCTGCGACCCCGAGTACTACCGCTGGAACCAGTACCTCTTCAAGCAGTTCTACGAGGAGGACCTCGTCGAGTACACCGGCGCCCGCGTCAACTGGTGTCCGGACTGCGAGACGGTGCTGGCCGACGCGCAGGTCGAGCGTCCGGACGGCGCCGAGGCCGAGAACAGTGCGGTCGACCACGCCCACGCTGCCGGCGTCTGCTGGCGCTGCGAGACGCCGGTCGAGCGCCGGGAACTCGACCAGTGGTTCTTCACGATCACCGACTACGCCGAGGAACTCGACGCCGGCCTCGACGACCTGGCGGAGTGGCCCGACAGCGTCCGCGACATCCAGCGCAACTGGATCGGTCGCCAGGAGGGCGCCCACGTCTCCTTCGACGTGACCGACCCGGACGGTGACACGGACACCGAGGTGGACGTGTTCACTACCCGCCTCGACACGGTCCACGGCGCCACCTTCGTCGCGCTCTCGCCCGGCCACGACCTCGCGCGGGCGGTCACCGAGACGGACGACGACGTGGCCGAATACGTCGACGACATGACCAGCGCGGGCGCCGACGCGGGCGGGACCTCCGGCGTCGAGACGGACCTCACGGCCACGCATCCGATCACGGGCGAGGAGTTGCCCGTCTACGTCGCGGCGTACGTCCTCGACGACGTTGGGACGGGCGCCGTGATGGGCGTGCCAGCGCACAACGAACGCGACCACGCCTTCGCCGATGCGCAGGACCTCCCCGTCGAACAGGTCGTCGAACCGGTCGACGGCAGCGGGACGGACCTGCCCGGCGCGCCCTACACCGACGACGGCATGCTGACCGACAGCGGCGAATACGACGGGCTCGCCAGTTCGGCCGCCCGCGAGCGCCTGCTGGGCGCCGACGGCGTCGAATCCGCTACCGAGTACCGCCTGCGCGACTGGCTCATCTCCCGCCAGCGCTACTGGGGCACGCCGATCCCGATGATCCACTGCGAGGACTGCGGCCGCGTCCCCGTCCCCGACGAGGACCTGCCCGTCGAACTGCCGCCGTACGTCCGCACCGCGGGCAACCCCCTCGAAGAGAGCGAGGAGTGGAAGTCGGTCGAGTGTCCCGAGTGTGGCGGCCCGGCCGAGCGCGAGACGGACACGATGGACACCTTCGTCGACTCCTCGTGGTACTTCCTCCGGTTCTGCTCGCCCGACCTCGATTCGGCGCCGTTCGAAAGCGAGCGTGCGAACGACTGGCTGCCCGTCGACGTGTACGTCGGCGGCGAGGAACACGCCATCCTGCACCTCCTCTATATTCGATTCTTCACCCGGGCGCTCGCGGATCTGGGCCTGCTCGACACGCGCGAACCGGTCGAGCGGCTGATCAACCAGGGCACGGTGCTGTACGACGGCGAGAAGATGTCCTCCTCGAAGGGCAACGCCATCGCGCCCCACGAGTACGGCGCGGAGACGACCCGCCTGTTCCTGCTGTCGGCCGCCCACCCCGCACAGGACTTCGAGTGGACCGTGAAATCGGTCGGGGACGTGTACGACTTCCAGCAGCGCCTCTACGCGATGGTCGCAGACCGCGACGACGTGGCGACCCGCGAGGAGTCGGCGCCCCAGGACGCCTACCTCGGGCGTGAGATCGACCGGACGATCACGGCCGTCGCCGAGGAGTACGAGCGCTTCCGTTTCCACCGCGTCGTCAGCGAGACTCAGCGATTCGCGCGCCTGCTCCGCCGGTACGCCGAGTACGGGCCCGTCGACGAGGCGACCTACGAACGGGGGCTGCGCGCGCTGACGCGGTTCGTCGCGCCGATGGCGCCGTATCTCGGCGAGGAGATGTGGAACCTGCTGGACACCGACGGGATGGTCGTCGAGGCCGAGTGGCCGGCCGTCGCGGAGGCGATCGACGACTACGAGCTGGAGCGGCGGCTGGTCGACCGGACGCTCGACGACGTGCGCGACATCACCGAAGTCGTCGACATCGACGACCCCGGGACCATCGAGATCGTGGTCGCCGAGGACTGGAAGTACCGCGCCTACGAGCACGTCCGGGGAGCCGACCCCGGCGACGCGGTCGTCGGCTCGGCGCTGGACGACGACGCTATCGGCGAGGACGGCGACCGCGCCGCCGAGTACCTCGGGGAGCTGGCCGGGCAGGCCGGCGCGCTCGAACCTGTCCTCGACGCCGAGCGGGAGCTGGCCGTGCTGGAGGCGGCCGGCTGGCTGTTCGCCGACGAGTTCGGTGCCGCGATCGAGGTCCGCCGCGCCGACGCCGACGACGACCTCGCCGGGAAGGCCGAGCCGGCCAAACCGGCGATCCACATCGACTGAGATGCTGTCGGCGGAGGGTGGCTGACCGTGCCGTCCCGCCGGGCCGTCCTCGCCGGGTCCGCCGCGTCGGTCGCGGCGCTGGCGGGACTGGGCGGGGCGACCAGTCGAGTGGCGCGCCGGCCGGTGCCGGCGAGGGTCCACGGGGAGGCCGACGCCCGGATCGGGTTCGGCGGCGACGCGATGCTCGGCCGGAGCGTCGACGAGCGCTGGGCCGGCAGCGAGTCGGACGGTTCGGCCCGCGAGCCCGCCGGCGTCTGGGGGTCGACGCTCCCCGCGCTTCGACGGCTCGACGGGCTGTTTCTCAACCTGGAGTGCAGCGTGTCGACGCGCGGCGAGCGGACGCCGGACCGGGGGTACTACTTCCGGGCCGACCCCGGCTGGGCGCTCCCGGCGCTCTCGGCGGCCGGGACCTCGTTCGCGTCGCTGGCGAACAACCACCTGCTCGACTTCGGGCCGACGGCGCTCGCCGATACCGTCGACCACCTCGACGGCGCGGGGATCGCGACGGCGGGTGCCGGCCGCGACCGAGCGGCGGCGTTCGAGCCGACCGTCGCCACCGCCGACGACCTCGACGTGGGCGTGATCGCGCTGACCGACCAGTCGCGCTCGTACCGCGCCGGCCCCGACAGCGCCGGGACGGCGTGGCTCCCGCTGGACCCCGAGCGCCCGGAGACACGGGAGCGGGTCGAGACGGCCCTCGAGGCCGTCTACCGCCGTGATCCGGACCTCGTCGTCGCGTCGCTACACTGGGGCCCCAACTGGGAGGTCCGGCCGTCGGCGACCCAGCGACGGTTCGCGCGGTGGCTGGTCGAACGGGGCGTCGACGTGGTCCACGGCCACAGCGCCCACGTCGTTCAGGGGATCGAGGTGTACCGCGGCCGCCCCATCCTGTACGACCTGGGCGACTACGTGGACGACTACATCGTCAAAGAGGGGCTGCACAACGACCGGAGCGTCCGCGTCGAACTCGTCGTCGAGGGCGGTCGGCTCGACCGCCTGCACGTCGCGCCGGTGGAGATATCCGACGAGCGGGTCGAACCGGCGACGGGTGAGGTGGCCGCCTGGGTCCGCGAGCGAATGGCCTCGCTCTCGGCCGACTTCGGCACGAACGTCGAGCGCGAGGGCCGAGGGCTGTCGGTTCCGCTCGTAGACGAGTGAGTCATCGGGCGGTGTGCGGTGGCGTGCGCTGTCGCGAGTCTCGTCTTCCTCGTGAGCGAAGCGAGCGAGGGTCAGCGAGAGCTTCGCTCTCGCCAGACGCGACAGCACCGTGCGAGGGATGAGAAGCGCAGCCTGCGAGCATCGCAATCGGCTGGGGAGGTGTGTGGCCGTCTGCGGTGCTGTGGGGACGGTCGCGGTGTGTCCTGGCGGACTGAAAGGGCGAGACCCGCTCGCGTGCAGTTCAGTCGCCTGAGCGACCTCTACCCGAGTGACCGAGGGGAACGAGGGTATGTCGCTCAGCGACCGCGAGCGGGTCGAGGGCTTTCAGCGCTCGCTGTCCGGTGTGGTCGCTGGAACTGCTAGCGAGCGGGTCGAGGGCTTTCAGCGCTCGCTGTCCGGTGTGGTCGCTGGAACTGCTAGCGAGCGGGTCGAGGGCTTTCATCGTCTGCTGCCGAAAGCAGCCGCGACGACTACCGGCCAGCAGTTCCCAGAACACGAACTCACGACCGATCGGAGATACCACTCGTTTAGTCAGAGGAGCCCGAACGACCACCATGACACGGATAGGAGTCGTCGGCGCGGGCGCGGCGGCCGCGGCCGCGACGTACGTGCTCGACGGGGCGGTCCCGTCGGCGGAAGTGACGGTGCTGGAGAAATCCCGGGGCGTCTGCGGGCGGGCGGCGACGCGCCGCCGGGGCGACGTGACCTACGACTACGGCGCCAACTACGTCAAGAGCGACGACGACCGCGTCGTCGAGCTTCTGACCGAGACGCTCGATTCGGAGGGGTTGGTCGACGCGAGCGAGCCGATCTACACCTTCGACGCCGAGGGGTCGGTCTCGGAGGGGCGCGACGCGGACGACCACAAGTGGTCCTACCGCGCGGGGCTGACACAGATCGCGAAACGGCTGCTCGGCGAAACGGGGGCGACCGTGGAGAACTCGACCAGAGCCGAGACGCTCGTCCGCGACGGCGACCAGTGGCGCGTCGTCGATACCGACGGCGGGGAGTGGGGACCGTTCGACGCGCTGCTCCTGAACCCGCCGGCGCCCCAGAGCGCGGAGTTGCTGCGCGACGCCGAGTGGGAGAGCGAGGCCCGGCGGGATCTGGCCGAAGCGGCCGAGGCGGTCCCCTATCGCACGATCTGGACGGCGGTGCTGGGCTACGAGTTCGAACTCGACCGGCCGTACTACGCGCTGGTGAACCCCGACCGGGACCACCAGATCGGCTGGATCGCCCGCGAGGAGTGCAAGGCGGGCCACGTCCCGGACGGGGAGTCGGTGCTGGTGGTCCAGGCCAACCCCGAGTGGTCGGTCGAGCGCTACGACGACGACCCCGCGGAGAACGTGGCCGAACTGGCAGATCTGAGCGCGGACGTGCTGGGCGACGAACGGCTGGCCGACCCAGAGTGGACGGATCATCAGGGGTGGCGCTACGCGCTCCCCGACGAGGGCGTTCGGCGGGGTGCGGTCGACGGCGTTGCGGACGCGGATCTCTACCCGCTCGGCGACTGGGTGGCCGGCGAAGCGCGGCTGCACGCCGCGCTCCGGAACGGGCTGGACACCAGCGAGCGGGTCGCCTACGCGCTGGAGTAGCTGGCACTGGCGTCGCGGACGGAGTGAACGCCGGCAGAGTGCGGGGTTCGGTGGGCGGAGCGCGAGGCTCGGTAGGCGGAGCGCGAGGCTCGGTAGGCGGAGCGCGAGGCTCGGTGGGCGGAGCGCGGAGGGCCGTCGACCAACCGACGGCGCCCCGATCAGTAGTAGCCCAGGGCGGCCAGCTGGCCCTTCTTGTCCGGATCGAGCCCGCGGTCGCTGGCCTCGCGGGGCAGGTCGACGGACACGTCGCGCGTCAGGACGGCGTCGTCGACGGACTCGCTGGTTGCGGCGCCGACGCGATGGAGCTGTCCGGGGCCGTGGACGGCGAGTTCCGCGGCGGCGTCGCCCCAGTAGTACGTCTTGCGGACCGCGCGGTCGACCGACGGGTCGGCGCGGTAGACGGCCCGCGACGGGGCGACGTAGGGTTCGACCGAGTCGCAGTTGCCCTCGTAGCGCTCGCGGAGGTCGCCGGTGACGGGCTGTTTCGTGCTGACGACGCGTTCGCGGGCGAAGGCGCCGGCCGACACCGGTTCGCCCGCGCCGGCGGCCAGCGCGACGTCGTGGAACGGCGTCAGCGCCGCGGGGTCGCGGACGGTCCGCGCCTCGCGTTGCCCGGGGCGGCGGACGAGCAGGGGGACGTGTAACAGCGACTCGTGCATCGGGACGATGTGGGAGACGGCCGGCGGCTCCCCGTCGAGGACGCCGCGCTCGCCGAAGCCGTCGCCGTGGTCGCCGCAGACGACGAGCAGGGTGTCCTCCAGCGCCCCCCGCTCGCGGAGCGTCGAGACCACGCGGCCGAGGATCGCGTCGGCTTGTCGGACGCCCCCGTCGTACAGCGCTTCGAGGGCGCGCAGTTGCCAGAGCGGTCGCTCGTCGGAGTGGAACGTCCACTCCCAGCGGGTGGGCAGTTCCGCCTGGAGTTCGCGGGCGGCGTCGTCGCCCCACTCGTCGTGGGCGGCGCGGGGCTCGAAGGGTCTGTGGGCGTCCATCAGGTTCAGACACGCCGCCCACGGGCCGTCGCGGTCGGCGCTCCACGACAGGAAGCGGTCGGCGTAGTAGTAGCCGTCGGGTCCGGGGTTCAACTCGGCGGTGTCGTAGCGGTCGCCGTGGCTATCGGGGACCGTCTCCACCGTCTCGAAGGCGTCTTTCAGCCCCACCTCGTGGCTGGCGACGAAGCCGTTCTCGGTGAACAGGCCCGTGTCGTGACCGCCCTCGGCGAGTGTCTCGAAGACCGTATTGCCCGGCGCGAGCTTGCGGTCGATCGTGACGCCGTGTTCGTGCGTTTCGAGCCCAGTGAAGAGGCTGACGTGACTCGGCAGGCTCCAGTTCGACGGCGCCCGCGCCTGTGCGTACAGCGTCGACTCGCGCGCCAGCAGTTCGAGGTTCGGTGTCGTCGACTTCCGCGCCCCCAGCACCGAGCAGTTCTGTGCCCGCACGGAGTCGAGCACGACCAGTAACACGTTCGCCGGCTCCGATCGGTCGGTCGCCATGGAACGCCTGCGGCCCGCGCACACTTCTAAGTAACAATTTTTTGACTGTTTGGCTTGGGGTGTCACGCCAGCGGTCCGGAGGGGGACGTGGGGAAATGGAGGAGTCCGGAGCGGTGGGGAGCGACGGTTCGGTACGCTCGCCAGGTCAGGACGCGGTCGACCCGGTGGCCTGGCGGTCGCTCGACCGCGTCCGGACGCGGTAGAGGCCGATCGTGATCGCGGCGGCGACGGCGAACCCGGCGACCGACTGCGCCCACGTGTGGGCCTCCACCCAGACGCGCGTCGGAACCATCAGGACCGGGACGACGAGCAGGGGCGCGTACCGGCGGTCGACCAGCGCGAGATACAGCGTCGGTGCCAGCGCGTAGATGACGTGCCCGGAGATATCCCAGACGGGCGCGAGGAGGGCGTAGGGGACCGTGACAGTCGCGAACGTCACCATCGCGCCGGGGACGACCGGGCCCCACTCGTAGCGGCGCCAGACGAACCAGGTGACGCCGGCGGCGATCAGCACGCCGGTGGCGACCACCTCGTCGAGGCGCCAGCTGCTCCCGCCGACGGCCCGCGCGAGCCCGCCGCGGAACAGGACGAAGAAGGCCGCGGTCGGGACGAGCGCGAGAGCGCCGGCGCCGAGGAAGGCACCGACGCGGCGACCGAGCGCGGCCCGGTCGGCGCCCTCGTCGCGCCACTCCCGGTGGATCAACAGCAGGCTCCCGACGCCGAGGACGGTGATCGGGTGGAAGACGTAGCCGTACAGTCCTATCGCTCGCTCCAGCACCGACATGACGGGCGGGATAGGCCGTCCCACCGGATAGTCGGCCGGCCGGCATTCGCCACGGAGGGAGTGATCGGACGCTCGGAGGGTCGGAGCGACCGGTGGGTCGGAGACTTGGAGCGCTCGGACGGCCAGAGCGCTCGCGGTAGTCGCGGCCGTCGCCTCAGGCGGTGGCAGTCGCGTCGCCGGGACCGTCGAGGAGGGCGGGCGGAGCGACCAGTCCTGCGCCGACCGCGACGGCGAACGCGAAGACGGCCGCTGACCGGGAGTCGGCGGCGAGGGCGAGGGCGCCCGCACCGGCGAGGGGCGAGAGGAGGCCGGCGACGACCGCTGGCCGTGTCGGGGCCCGCTCGCGGGCCGTCCCGCTACCGCCGATCTCCCAGGCGGCGGTCGCTCCGACCGCCAGTCCGAGGAGAGCAACGGCGTCGTAGCCGGCCCCGCTGACCCCGACGGCGAGGAGTCCCGTGGCGACCGCGAGCGTGAAGGCGAGTCCGGGGTCGCGGCCGGTGAGTCCGAACGCGACGGCGAGGAAGGCGAGGCCGAAGGCGATCCCCGCGAGCACGTCGCGGACGAAGTGGACGCCGAGGACGACCCGCGAGAGCGCGATCAGGGAGACGACGACGGCCGCCGCGGCGTAGCGGGCGCGGGGGGAACCCACGTCGAGGTCGACGGCGAGGGCGCCGTACGCGATCGCCGCGCCCATCGCGTGGCCGCTCGGGAACCCGTGGCCACCGGCCGAAACGACGCCGACCGACGCTGGCGGCCGCGGCGCGGCGAACGCGTGTTTGAGCGCGACCAGGAGCGCCGTCCCGGCGACGACGACGCCGATAGCGTGGGCGCCTCGCTCGCGGTCGACGAACCAGTAGTCGACGGCGAACGCGACGAGAACGACGCCGAGATTTCCCAGTCGAGTGACCCCGCGGAACACCGGCACGAGCCACGACGGCACGGCCGCGCGGACGGTCTCCCCGAACCTTCCGGAGGCGACACTACCGGTCATCTGCTCGAACCTTCCCGAGGCGACACTACCGGGCATTGTTTCCGATCGAACTCGTGAGTATTTGGACCTGCGGCCGGCCATCGCCGGCAACTCAGACGCCGCGGCGGTCGGCGCTGTCGTGAGGCGGGGTCGCCCCGTGTTCGACGCGGCGGTGTTCCTCGCGTTCGGGCGGCGCGAGGTGCCGGCGGTGCCACTCCGTCAGGAGCCCCTCCGCGTCGCCGATCCAGCGCTCGTCGGGGTCGACGTCGAGCGTCAGGTCGTACTCGCGTTCCTCGACGATGTCGGCGTCACCGGCGCGGACATCCTCGCGCGGTTCCTCGGCGACGAGGTAGCGCTCCGTGACGTGAACGTCGGCACCGTTGCTGGCTTCGTCGGCCGTCACGGCGAACTCGCGTTCGAGCACGTGGACCCGGTCGGTGTCGTCGGCGAAGGTGTGCGAGCCGAAGAAGGCGGCGTCCTCGTCGGCGTCGTCGACGAGGTTGCGCCGCTGGAACTCCGTGGCCTCGTGGTCGAAGCCGGGCGGCAGGAGGTGTTCGGCGGTCGGGTCGTCGGGGCTGTGGTCGGGCGTGTCCATGTGATCGCGAGCGAACGAGGAGAGCCAGCCCCAGTCGCGGTCCTCGCCGATGTCGACGAGGTGGTCGCCCAGCGTCTCCCCCTCGTCGACGGCGCGACCCTCGTCGACGACGACCCGGCCGTTCTCGGGTTCGTACCGCCCCTCGTGGACGGTCTCGCTCTCGGGCGCGTAGACGTAGGCGGCCCCGCCGGTCCCGGCGCGCGTGCCGCCGACCCACTCGACGTCGTCCATCTGCCGACTCGACTCGTCCCCGGGCGTCGCGCGCTCGACCGTCAGGTCGTCGGTGGCGTCGTATCGCCGAACGGGCCAGTTGTCGAACCGCGGGTCTGTCGCGCCTTCGGTTTCGGCGTCTCTGTCGGGGTCGGGCATCGGTCCCACCGATAGGGCGCTCGCGGTGAAAGGAAACAGGCGCCTATCGGCAGGGTCGCCCAGCGCCGACACGGAAGCGTGCGGTATTCAGGCCCTACCGGTCGCAGACGATCAGGCGCCCGTCGGTTCGTCGGTCCGCCCCTCGTCGGCCGCCGCCGCGACGGCGTCGTCGGCGTACCACAGCACGGAGAAGTCCTGCGGGCTCGGTAGCGCGCAGGCCATCCACCCGACGGCGGCGAAACGGACGACGCCGTCGGTCGCGAACGGGTCGGCGACCACACCGAGGGCGACGAGCGCGAACGGCGCGGCGAGCGCCAGCGGCATCATCGCCGAACACCGCAGGACCCAGGCGGGCGTCTCCGCGGTCGCGCGCGGCCTGACCGCGGCCCAGCGCCCGCGCAGCCCCGCGCCGAGGACCCCGGTGTCCTCGCCCGGGAACCAGTCGATGCGGTATGCCACGCCCGCGGCGCGCAGGACGGCCGCGTGAGCGAGTTCGTGGGCGACGAGCCCCGCGCTGACCGCGAGAGCGAGTACGACGGCGGCGGTGGCGATCTCGATAGGCGTCATCTACTCGGGGTACGGTGGTCGTACCGGACCGGTAATCGACTATCAATCTATCGGTCGCGGGGTGCGACGGGGATTTGTGGGACCGACCCCTAGATCGGAGTATGTCAGAGGATAGCGGTCCCGAGATCACGGCCGAACCGCCGGAGAGCCCGTTCCACACGACCGGTACCGACCACATCACCCTCATCGGTAGCAACGAGGCCGACACGATCGAGTTCTACCGCGACCTGCTGGGGATGCCCCTGGTGTTGCGCCAGCCCAACCTCGACGACCCGAACTCGACGCACCTCTTTTTCGACACCGGCGACGGCCGCATCATCACGTTCTTCGTGACCGACGACCGCGAGTCGTCGGCCGCGCCGCTGCGCCACCAGGTCGGGTCGGTCCACCACCTCTCGTTCAGTATCGACCCCGAGCGCTTCGCGGATATCAAGCACGCGCTGGAGGAGTTCGGTCACGGCTACAACGAGTTCGACCGCGGGATCTTCCACTCGCTGTACACCCGCGACCACAACGGCCTCACCATCGAACTCGCGACCGACAAGTACGACATCCCCGACGAGCGCCGCGGCGAAGTGCTCGCGACCGTCCAGCGGATCCGGGTCGCCGATGGCGCCGAGTACGCCGAGGCCGAACACTTAGAGCAGGCGCTGGCGGAACTCGGCATCGACAGCGACCCCGTCGAACTCCCGGACGCGCCGACCGGCGCCGGCGTCGAGTAGGCGATTACCGCCCGGCCGTGGCCCCCCTCGACGGAGTGGCGCGCTCGGCCATCGGAGACAGACCCGAGTCGGACCCACCGACGACCGATTCCGAGTCGCCGTCGGTCGGGGCCGCCCCGGTCGCGTTCGACACCTCGTAGTCGGTGTAGCTGACGAGGACGGTCACGTTCTCGCCGGTCCGGTTCGTTATCTCCCGCGCGAGCTCGTTCGGGAGCGACGGGTACGACTCGTCGGTCCTCCGCGTGAGCGCCACGGAGACCGTGGTCGGCTCGTGGATGGGGCTCATCCCGGCGTACTGGACGGTGACGCCGCGCAGCGAGAGCCGGCCGTACCGGTCGTCGGTGACCACGTCCGAGGTCGCCTGCGTGACGCCGTACTCGTAGCCGATGTGCTGGGCCGAGCCGACGAGGACGACGCTCGCGACCGCCAGGACGGCGATGGCGGTCGCGGCGAACGCGGCTTGCTCCCGGAGCGATTCGAGTTCGAGGAGCCCTCCGTCGACCTCCTCGGGACGATACCCGAGGTGTCGGAGCATCAGGTACGCCCCGACGTTGACGGCGACGATGGTCAGCCCGAGGAGGAACAGCGCGCCGATGGCCACGCTCGCGGCGCCCCAGGCCGCGCCGATGCCGACGACCGCGGCCGTCGGGACGAGCGCGGCCGCGACCATCACGCCGACGATGCTCACATTGCCCTTCGTCGTCAGTCCGAACGCGCCCGCGGCGCCGGCGGCCAGACCGACGACCACCGAGAGCAGTCCCGGCGACAGCCGGACCGAAAACAGGTCGACCGTCGAAACGTCGAGCGTGACGGAGACGATCTCCAGATTCTTGATGAGCAGGCTGGCGACGACCGCGCCGAGGACGGCGACGCCCAGCCCGACGGCCTGCTGGCGAAGGCTGTCGCCGACCATCTTCCGGTCGTCGCGGACCGCGCCGATACTGGCCGCGAGCATCGGGGCCACCAGCGGCGCGAGCACCATCGACCCGACGAGGACCGCGGGCGACCCGATGAGCAGGCCTGCGGTCGCGATGACGGTGCTGAGGAACATCAGCCAGACGTACGACTGCGTGTTCGGGCGCATGTCCCGGGCCTTCGAGCGCAGCGTCTCCGGGGCGATCCGGTTGGGCGTCTCCGCCCAGTGGCGCTGGACCGCGTCCATCCCCTCGAAGGTCGCGAACTCGGCCTCCGTCGAGACGGTGTAGGTGCTCCGGTCGTAGCCGGCCTCGCCGAGGTCGTCCAGGACGCGCTCGACCGCGTCGGCGGGGATGACCACGGTCACGAGCGCGTGGCCCTCCCGCGCGCCGTCGCCCTCGGCGACGGTGTAGCCGAGGTCGTGCCCGTCGAGGACCTCCCGGATCGCCGCGCGCTGCTCGGCGGGCACCGACAACTGAAGCAGCCGCATGACTGCTGTTGGATCGGACGCCGGAAAAGCCCATACCCGGCGTCTGCGCGTCCCTCTCGTGGGTTAGGGCTATCGGGACCGGCTCCGCTCCCGTCGCTCGCCGCTCGGCGGGCTTCCGCGAAACCAACCACTAAGCGAGCGGCGCCCGATCGGTCGGTATGGAGTACAGACGACTCGGAGAGACCGGACTGCAGGTCTCGCCTCTCTGTCTCGGGACGTGGCGCTTCGGCAAGGAACACGACGGCGTCGTCGAGACCGACCGCGAGGACGCCCACGAACTGCTCGACGCCTACGCCGAACGCGGCGGGAACTTCATCGACACCGCCAACGGCTACGGCGGCGGCGACTCCGAGCGCTGGATCGGCGAGTGGCTGGAGGGCGAGGACCGCGAGGACTACGTGATCGCCTCGAAGTGCTTCTGGTCCACAGTCTCGAGATTTCAGGAGAACCTCTCGAAGAAGAACGTCAAGGCCGAGGTCGAGGGCTCGCTCGACCGACTGGGAACCGACTACCTCGATATCCTCTATCTGCACCGCTTCGACGACGACACGCCCATCGAGCACACCCTGCGGGCCGTCGACGACCTTGTGAGCGAAGGCAAGGTCCACTACGTCGGCATCTCGACGTGTGACGCCTGGAAGCTCACGAAGGGCCTGTGGAAAGCCGACGTGAACAACTACGAGGCCTTTTCCGTTACCCAGCCGCTCTTTCACCCCGCCTACTACGAGGACGTGTCCGAGTATCTGGACGTGTGCGCCGACCAGAACCTCGCGGTCTGCCCGTACTCGCCGCTGGCGGGCGGGTTCCTCACCGGCAAGTACGAGCGGGTCGGCGACGGCACCTACGACCTGGACGCCGACGAGGGGACCCGCGGCGACCTGGACCCGATGTTCGAGGACTGGTACGTCTCCGAACGCGGCTGGCACGTCCTCGACGCGGTGCGCGAGGTGGCCGACGAAGTGGACGCCTCGCCGGCGCAGGTCGCCCTGCGCTGGCTGATGGACCAGCCCGACTTCGACTGCGTGCCCATCGTCGGCGCTCGGACCGTCGACCAGCTGGACGAGAACGTGGGCGCGGTCGACGTGTCCATCTCCGACGAACAGTTCGACCGCATCTTCGACGCCCGCTACGACGACGACGGGGAGCTGTACGAGACGAACGCCTGAGCGACCGAGGGCGACTCGGGGGAACGGCCCCCAGACCGTAGGCTTATCCGTCGGCCACCGTTTCGGACGATATGGCTATCTCAGAAGGCGACACCGTGACCATCGAGTACACAGGACGACTGGACGACGGCAGCGTCTTCGACACGTCGCTGGAGTCCGTCGCGGAAGAGGAAGGGCTCGCCGAGGACCAGCCCGGCCGCGACTACCAGCCGCTCACCGTCGAGATCGGCTCGGGCCGCATCATCGAGGGGCTCGAAGACGGCCTGGTCGGCATGGAGACCGGCGAGGAAGACACCGTCGAGATCGAGCCCGAGCAGGCCTACGGCGAGCGCACCGACGACCGCGTCGTCGAGTACGAGACCGACGAGTTCGCGGAGATGCTCGGCGGCCGCGAGATCGAGGAGGGCCTGGAGATTCAGACCGAGGAGGGGCTCCCGGGCGAGGTCGTCGACGCCGACGACGAGGCGGTCACCGTCGACTTCAATCACGAACTCGCGGGTGAGGCGCTGACGTTCGAGGTCGAAGTCGTCGCCGTCGAGTGACGACCGTCCGCGGCGGACCGTCGGCTACTTCGCGGCGCGTCGACCGACCCGGACTCGAACGCTCGGGCGACCGCCGGTCGGCGTAAACCGCCGCATTATCGACGTTATACGGAACATAACAACAAAGGGTGGTGTGGTAACCCGGTACATGGTCGGGACCGACGACCGGGGACTGCGGGGGGGACCGCTCGGCGCGTGTCCGAACTGCGACGTGATGATCCCGTCGGCGAACCTGCTGATCCGCTACGAGTCCGAGGGCGACTGGCCCAGGCTCTTCGCCGAGTGTCCCGACTGCGAGAACCCGGTCCACCCGGAGTGATCACCGTGAGTCTGTTCGCCTCGCTCGTCACACGCGCCACGCCCGAGACCGTCGTCGCCGAGTGTCGACGCTGTGGAACGTCCGTCGAATCCGACACGTCCGTCTGCGGGACCTGCGGATCCGAGGACATCGTCCGGTACAGTATCGATTGAGGTCTCGACCGGCCGAAGCTCGGCCATCCCGAAAGCGGCCGACCGCCCCTTTCAGCCGTCGAACGCTTCGACGAACGACCGGGTCGAGTCGCGCCACGCGTCGATTATCTGGTCGTCGTTCTCGCTGTCGGCGTCGTCGATGGCGTCGCGCCGCTCCAGGTCGTCGATAGTCCGCTCGACGCCCTCGCGGAAGGTGATCGTGTACTCGAAGTCCAGGTCCCGTTTCGCTTTGCTGTTGTCGAAGACGGTCGAGTACTGGAAGTGGTCGACCAGCGGGTCGGTGCGGTCGGGGACGGCCTCGACGAGCTCGTCGGTGGGGATGTACACCATCTCGGGCTCCGGTGCGTCCATCGCGTCGGCGACGTACTCGTGGTACTGATTCCAGGAGATGACCTCCTCGCTGGTGACGTGATACGCCTCGCCGTAGGCGGTCTCGTTGCCGATCGCGTTCACGAACGCGCCCGCCACGTCGTCGCGGTGACAGGGGCCCCACAGCGTCGCGCCGTCGCCGTGGACGATGATCGGCTCGCCGCGGCGGACGCGGTCGAGGTAGTAGGTGCCCCACCCCATCGTGTGGATGACCGGCCCGCCCTCGCCGTAGGTGCTCCACGGGCGGATCACGGTCGTCTCGAAGTCGTCGCCGTGTGCCTCGAAGAGGATGTCCTCGCACTCGGCCTTGTCGGCCCCGTAGTCGCTGACCGGCGGGTGGCGGGCCGCGTCCTCGGTCGCGGGGTTGGCGGCCAGCGGCCGGTGGTACACGTCGACCGTCGAGCAGAAGACGAACTGCTCGACGCCCTCGAAGGCCTCGACGGCGCTCTCGGCCTGTTCGGGCGAGAAACACACCATGTCGATCACGACCTCGGGGTCGACCTCGGCGGCCACTGCCGCCAGTCGCTCGTCGTCGTTGCGGTCGCCGTGAACGTGGGCGACCGCGTCGGGGAGGTCGGCGTCGGTCTCGCCGCGGTGGAACGCGGTCACGTCGTGGCCGGCGTCGACCGCCTGGCGCGCGATACCGGTGCTTATCAGCCCGGTGCCGCCGATGATGAGAACGTCCATGGGCCACCCATGGCGACTGCGCGGATAAAACGTCGCCTCGCGGAAGCCCGCACCGGATCAGGACCGAGCGGCGCCCACCGTCGGTCGCTCGACACACCGGTCCCGGCCCGCCTTTCCCCCGGCGGAACGCTTTTGGCGGTCTCACGCCTTTCGAGGTCCATGCCTCGCGACTACGATATCGGCGTCCAGAGCGTCGTGTTCCGGGACTTCTCGCTCGCAGACCTGCTCTCGGAACTCGACGGGACGGACGTGACACATCTCGAACTGTGGGGCCATCACCTCGCCCCGGACCACGACGACGGGACGGTCGCGGCCGGACTGGACGCCGTCGCCGCCGCTGAGGTCTCGGTCTGTGGCTACGGCGTCGCCGACCTCGAATCGCCCGAGGAGGCCCGCGACCACGCCGCCTTCGCCGACCGCCTCGGGGCCGACTACCTCACCGTCAACTACCCGCCCGCCGCCGACGCGATCACCGAGGAACTGATCGACCTCGCCGAGGAGTTCGACCTCGACGTGGGCATCCACAACTACTCGTCGGTCCACCACGACGACCTCTCGCGGGTGTTCTCGACCATCGACGACGTTCGCGGCGTCCTCGACCGCTACGACCACGACCGGCTGGGCCTCTGTATCGACACTGGCCACTTCCTCGTCGAGGACGTGCGTCCCGAAGACGTCGTTCGGGAGTTCGGTGACCGCATCAACAGCTGCCACCTCAAGGACACCTCCGACGCCGAGATCGAGGACGTGCCCGGCGCGGGCCAGCTCGACGTGGCCTCGTTCGTCGGCCTGCTCGACGACCACGCCGACCTGACCGCGCCGCTCGTGATCGAGTACGAACTCCCGCAGGACCGCGCGACCGAGGCCCTCCGGGAGGCCGTCGAGACCGTCCAGGCCGCGCTCGACGACTGAGCCCCCCGTCGTTTCGACGGTCCCGCCCGCTGCCCCATTTCACCTGCCTCTGTCCCGGCGGTCCCGCGCCTCCCTCGCGGTCTGAACCGAATTAAACCGGGTTAATTCGGGCTAGCGACGACTCCGGTTTAGGTGCCTGGCGCTCTCCGACCGGGACGTGACGCCATCGACTCTGGTCCCGGACGAGCCGCCGATCGCACGCATCGCCGTCGACGCCGACGAGGAGGCGACGGACGGACTCTTCAGGGCCGCCCGGCGCGCCCACATCGATCTCGACGAGGTCGAGCAGTTGCACGACCGGGTCGACGCCGACGCCCTCGACACGCTCCTCTCGCACCACCGACGCGGCGACGCCGACGGCGAGTTCACCCTCGCCGTCGGCCTGTGGGACCACACGTTCGTCGTCCGCCCCGACACCGTCGAGGTTTACCCTTGAACCCGCCCGTTCTCGGCGTCTGCGGCGGACTCCGGCCGTCCCCGGAACGTAAGGTGTTTGCGACGGCCCCGCCTGGAGGCGGGTATGAGCCTCGACGATCTGCAGGACGACGTGCAGGGCGAGTACAGCGACCTCGACGAGGTCCTCTCGGTCGACACCGACCGCGAGACGCGCAACGAACTCGCCATGTTGCTCGCCGCACTGGACACCGACGACCCCGACGAACTCGTCCGCCGCGGGATCCACATGCTGTTCCAGAGCGCCGTCGAGACCGGCAATCTCGACTTCCACCTCCGCAGCGAGTACGACGTGACTTACGACGAGTATCTTTTGGGCGCGACGATGGATACTTACAACGACGGTGGGGTTGGTAGTGGCGTCGGCCCTGACGATCCGGACGATAGACGGTATCAATTCTAACCAGTTGTTTCAATGCAACTGTCGATAGGAACCTAATTTCCAGTCCTGTTATCAAAATCTCTAGGTAAATTTCAATAGACTGGCAACCAGTGAGCAATCTATCGGCAAAAGCGGGATTGGGCACTCCCCGCAGGCAGTAGTACACCCTGCGGTTGCATAAGGCATACTCCCGCTGCCGAAGAGAACCATGAGTTTCGACCCATTCGGAACGGACTTGACCGAACTTGAACAGTGTATCATAGATACCCACGAACGGAACCCGGACATCACTCCGAAAGGGATCGCGGATTCATGCGACTGTTCGGAAAGCTACGTTCGCCAGACCCTCAATGAACACCGACCGAACTGGGACAATGACGGTGGATTTGGCGTCTTCTAAGGAGCTGCAGACGCTCCTTGATTTGACGCCCCGCGAATTTGAGCACTTCGTTGCGGATGTGTGGCAAGAACGGCAAGAGTGGACAACAGAAGTGATGGATTCCGGCCCTGACCGGGGACTCGACGTGATCGGACAACCGCCGAACGGTGGCCCGAAGACAGCAGTTCAGTGTAAGCGATACGATCCAGAAAGTAGCCAAATATCGGAGCCGAATGTGCGTGAGTATGCGGCTCTCAGACAGCAGTGGGAAGACGTTGAGGGTGTTACTATCGTCACCACAAGTACGTTTAGCCGAAACGCACGCGAGATAGCCGACCGATTAGACGTGAAATGCATCAACGGCGAGGATCTTGTTCGACTGGTTCACCGCTATAATGCGACTGAGATACTGAACTGGTACGCTGCTGGTAGACCGGAGGAGTGGTGAGTATGTCGGACGATGATGATCTCCGGTTTGGTGACGTGAAGGGCAGTGATGGAAGTAGCACTAGCCATAGCGGTGAAGACGACTTGTTTGATAGGCTGATTCAGTTACTCATCTATCTCTTTATCGTCTATGTGGGTCTGAAAATGGCTGAGACATTGCTTAATATTCAGATCCCAGTTGTATAGGGTGAATCCCGCTAGAGTAGACATGAATAGTCAATTTAAATCCCATGCCGACAGATGGGTGGCGGTTACGTGTTTAGCGTGTAACCGTCGCCAGTATCGCGGACCCGTCCGCTCTCGGCTAGTGTTTCCAGCCTGTCTTTCACAGTGGTGGGATCGGCACCCGCCTCAGGCACCAACTGGGGCACGCCAACCGCCTGCCCCTCGAATTTCGTTCGCAGGGCTTCGAGGATTTGGTGTTTCACGTCTTCTATTTCGCCACCGTCCGCCGTAGCCGTAAGTTGACCTTGGCTCTCGTCGTCGGGACCCGGCCCTTCCGTGTGACCAACTCCCTGCTGGATCGTACGGATTTCGGTGAGTCCGTCTTTGGGTTGTAGCTGGCGCGTGCCGTCATGTTCACCCACTTCGACATTCTCGATTGCCACTGTCTCGCCTTCTACCTCTTTCAAGCGGTCGGCTACTGAATCGTCCCACGTCACCAAGTCCATAGCGCCGGATCCATCTTTCAGGATCGCTTTGGTCGTCGCGTTCTCGCCGTCACCAAGCGTCTCGACAGACACCACTTCCGCCGTGATCGACACGTAGCCTGTAAGCGACTGTGCAGCGTCCGCGAGTGGCGTAGCGTTGTAGGCTACAGTCTCGTCGCTCTCGTCGCTATCGCTTGTGTCGGTATCATCTGTCTGTTCAGGGAAGTAGCGAGTTGTTAGACGCTCGCTCATGTACTGCTGGGCGTCGTCACTGAATTGCACGTACTTCCAGCAGGTTTCGAGGTTATCGCCGTCTGTGAGTTGCCTTGTGCGGCCGGATTCAACGTCTACAACAGCTTGCTGGCTCACTTCTTGTTTGAATATATTTTGGCTTGTCGCACGTTCATCCTCTTCCCGACACATGGCCGCGTACACGTCGTACACGTCGTCTTTGAGAGTCTTATCCGTAGAAGTCGCTTCTTCTAGGTAGTCCATCACGAACCGGCGGATGGGATCGCTTGCTGCCTCATACATATCCATCCGTTCATCCGGCGACTCAGGCATCTTGAACGCACCACCGTTTTCTATGAGACTCTGCGCACCCTGAATTGCCAGATTGAGCAACCCACTCATCTCCTCATCGTCGGTTACGATCTTTTCGGCAAGTTTGGGGTCGGCGTCTCTGTTTCCGTCGTCTGGTTCTTCTGTGAACCGATCCGGCATTTCAATGGGATACAGACGGCCCTTCAACGCGGGCGTCTTCTCCTCGAACGTCGGCGGTTCGTTCCCAGAGAAGAACATAGCCGCCTCGTTCTGGAAGTCGAACGTTGCTTTGTGCTTCTCATTTGCCCGTAGGGTATCCCCGCCGGTCAACCGCTTGAGCATGGATACGTCTCGGATCTTCTTGCCGCTCAGGTCGTCACCGACGTTTATCATCTTCCCCGGCAGGTCGCCAGTGGCGAAATCGTCGTCACGGAAGTCTTTTAGCTCAACCGCTGCAGCGTTTTCATCACCAACGAACCGGCGGAAGACACGTCCGATAACGCTTTTGCCGTTGTCGCCCGGCCCGTACATGACTACGAACGCCTTGAACGGGTGGCCGGGCATGAGGCCGTGTCCCAACTGCTGAAGCAGTGTCCACATATCAGCGTCCCGTTGCGTGACCTGCCGAAGGAACCGGACCATTCGTTCAGGCACCGCCTCGGGGTCGTAGTCGTGTGGGATCCCCCGCGTGAATTGATACTCCGGGCTATGCTCCAACTTCTCCCCCGTTTCTAGATTCACAACACCATCCCCGACACAGACAAGCGGCCCATCTCTGTTTTTGGCGTTCAGCTCTTCTCGCCGGGTTTGGTTGCGGGCTTCGATACGGGCGACAACCTCAGATACTTCTTTGGTGCTATAATGGACTCCGATATTCGCCACTAGCAACGACTCAACCGCCTCTTCTCCCCACGAATTGAAATAGCCCTTCGATTCATCGTAGACCCACAACGTCTCAGATTCCACTACGTACATCCACGAGGTGTGTTCTTCAAGGGCGGCGGCGGCCCACAGACGGCCGCTTTGTTTCCCTTGATTTTCGTAGTGTTCAACCACATCGTCCCACGCAACCAACTCCGCGTTATTGGGGGACGGCCGCTGTGGGCCTTGGGCCGAATGATATGACGGTTCCCAACCGTTTTCTTTGGCGAGATAGACAAGCGTACCGACACTCGCATTTGAGTTGTCGTCTGGGTCTTCGCTTGCTTGCTCGCCGTTCTCCCAGATATAATCTATCTGGTACTGGCTATCTTCTTCCACCCATTTGCGGTTATCGCGGCTCCACTGCTCGAACACCTCTTTGCCTGTCTCGCCGTCGTCCCAATCGTACACGGCGTAGCCGGTCCGGGTCCAGTCGTCAAAGTGCTGGTCGCCCGGCAAATGCGACAACATTTCTTCAATCTCTTCGCGGTCATACTCCCGAGTAACCGTCGGGGGATTACCAGACTGGTCTGTATCGGTGTTCGTTCGGTCGGACGATCCGCTGTCTTCGCGCCCGCCGTCTTCCGCCTCTGTGTCCTCCAAGTCCGGGTCCGTTGCCAACGCCGAAACCAACTCTTCGGCGCTCACCGCTGCTATCTCGCGGTCGTGTTTGACTTCGTAATGTCCTTTCCCCTCTTCGCTACAGTCGTGCCAGTCCTTATCGCAATCGTCAATCTGGCTTCCTGCACCTACCACGTACTTGTTCTTCGCAATCACTTCACCCCACGATGGGACGGGGTTATATGCTCCTAACCGTTCTTTGAACAACTCTGCGGGCGTCTCATTACTATCCAACTTATAGATCCTGTGCCCACCGGCACCGTCCGGATCTACGTGTGGACTTTTTAGCTCTAGAGTCCTCGGCAAGCCGCTCAGTGCAGCAACCGCCACCCTACTTTGGTTATCGAGAGAGTGGTTCTGGTGGTCATCAACATCTAACACCACGAGAGCGTCGTCTTCGTCGGCGTAGATCCCGTAGTTCTGTCCTGGGGCTGTGGTGGGATCATCATATCGCGTGTCGTGATCCACACACATTTTCTGACCCTCTTTGACCGACACAAACCGGGCGCTGGCTAGGCCCGACTCTTCAAACCGATCACCGACTATCCCGTGGGGCATCACGCCGACCACCTCTGCACGTGTGCAGTCGTGTTCATCCCGCACCTTGCACACTCTGAACGGTCAGAACAGGCGCGAGAAGCCGTCTCGTGGCATAGATGGGTGGGGCGAACGGCCGTGTTCAAGGTGTGCGGGGTGTATTCGCTGTTATTGTGCGCTGCGCATTTGCGCGTGTGTGTGTATGCGCCCGACGCACGATAGTAGCTAATCCCCCCCGAACGCCCTGAACACCCACCAATCCACCGGCCAGACTCCCTGATTTCACGGACCACAGGCGTTCTCGCGTGTTCAAGGCGTTCACCTCGTACCCTGAACAGACATGAACAGCCCTGCACAGACAAATGATCACTCATCGTTATCACCGCCCTCGGATCTGCAGAACACACAACCGCGTGCGTCACTCAGTCGGGCGGATCGCTTGCTCAGGGAACGTCCGCACTGTTCGCAACGCTGGCGGTCAGAGATTGTTGGCGGACCGCTCATGCCGAATCACCGCCAAGCAACGTCTCTGCAACGTCGGCAACCGGCAAATCTGACTCTGCCAGGTCTTCGAGGGCTTCGCGGTTCTCTTCGATCTTGTCGTGAGTCCGTCCGCCGCACTTGTCGCACCGATAGAGTCCGTCTGTCCCTTCAACAGGGAATACATCGCTCGAATCGCAGTGTGGACAAGGCCAGTTTGTCCGCTGCTCCTGCTGGCTCATCGTTCACCCCACTGGCGAAGCTCCGCCTGTTCACCGTGGTCCTGGCGTTCACGCCATTCCTGCCACAGTTCTCCTAGGTCCGAAGGGGAAACATCCCGATCCAACTTCGCGCACCACGTCAAGAATTGGGCGCTCTCGTGCGTGTTCTGACGGTGGTGCTCGTTCTCGTCGGACAGATCGCGGTCGTCAACAAACTGCCGTCGTCGGGCCGCCATCACTCATCACCTCCAAGATAGTCTGGGAGATCAGCAGGATCAATTCCATCATACCAGGCCTGAGCTACAGACTCAAACGATGCAAATTTCGGCGCGTCAGATAGATATGCGGCGAAACTACCGGGATTCAGTCCTGAGTCGGTACGCTTTCCTTTGGCCCGCTCGTTGATGTTTTCGGGCCGGCTTTCGGTTCGGGACATGAGCTTGGACACTCCATTGAACGCGCCGAAGCCGGCCCAGCATTCATAACCCACCTAATGGGTTTATTGGGCCTTCAGGCATAGAATCAGATGCACACTGATTCCTTGCCCGGCCCACACCGGGCAGCTTCCATTCACCTTCTAACCGCAGGCTTAATTCACGCGTTCACTCGTTGCGAGACTGGCGAAGGATTTAATGCTTCCCGGCATTATAGAGCATCATAAGATGGTAGACCCGGACCTAATAGAGGGTGAAAGGGGAATTTTGACCGAGAAGGATAGGAAGTTCCTGTGCGGTGAACTAGATTTGTCGGAATACAATGACCCAGAAAATCAAGAATACCAATTTAGATATCGGATTCGCCAGCGTGTAAAAAGGGGGATCAAGGATTTCACTCTTCTTCTGGAGGGGTTAGACCGCTCTGAGCGTGAGAAGATATTTGAAGAAGTCTCTAAATCTCATCAAGATGTGCAGAATCATGCAGATCACTATCAGGAACTACCTGCCGAAGAACTTCAAGCCCCCTCGTTTTTGCTAAACGGGGTACGTGATGCCTTCCAATTTGTCTTCACATCGTTAATGGAAGCCACACGAGAGCCGCCAATATCAATGGTTGAAGAAGAACTGAAGTACGCACTTCAAACAGATATCTCCATGTATGGGGACGAATTTTTTTACGGAGACGTGAAGGTATCTATAGATGATCTTGATGAATTTACGATAATGTTAGATGCTGCAGCAGAACAGTTGGATGAAGAACTGCTTAGTAAGCATGAATCGATCGATTTTCAGGACAATACTGTACTTTCTGACTTTGTGGGTTTTATCGAATCAATGCCGGAAATGGCCTTTGACGACGTGATTTCCCTAATTATAGCACTACATCACACTGGTCGACTTAGCCATACGGAAGGTGATGAATTAATCAGGAGTGTAACGGAACTTCACGAGAAAGCTTTGAAAGGGGATCTTTCTAAATCTCTTGGGATTGTGTAAATAATATCTTACCCCACCTCGTGGCTTTTTGGGATTATCGCCCCAGTATTTGCATATGGAACGTATTGAAGCAATGGTCCCACCGCCGCTTAATGATGGGATTGAAGAATACCGTGAAAATCAAGGTTTTGAAAATAAATCACAGGCGATTCGCGCATTGCTTCGGAAGGGGCTGGAACAATGAGTAGAGAGCGGACAGGGCTGCTGAATGTCCAACTCCGCAAGGAACCGGACAAAGAAGCGTGGCAGGAGGCAGAGAAGGCAGTAGCACAGATTTTCGGGGTTGACGTAGAAGACTTGTCGAGGCGCGAGGTCGCCAGAGAGCTTGCTGAAGGATATATTGGACGGGACGCTTGTGGTCGTTGGCGAGGTGAGAACGATGATTGATCTTCTCAATCGCACCCGAGACGGCTACCGGACCCAAGCGGCTTTCACGACAAGCGACGGCGGGCGCGCGGAGGCAGGCGACGTGATCCCCGGCGAACTGCAATCGTGGGGCCAGTCAGAGGCAACTCGCGAATGGGTGCTGGATAAATTCGCAGAAACTGGTGATTGGCCCGCTGCTGATAGTGGCCGAACGGGAGAACGGCTTGCGTTCGTGCCTGGCGAGGTTGTGGGCGAATCGCGCGAGAAAGTGCTTGAGGTGCCGCGGCCGAAGGGTCCGAAGGTGAAATTCTGATGTTCGGAAAAGACGACGAACGGGAAGAGGCGCGCAAAGAGCGAAAAAAGAACCGCGAGTACCAGCTGCACGGGTCGAATCTCGGCGGGAACGTCGGTGACGATCAGAACAAGGCGGAGATTCTGAGTCAACTAAGCGAGATTTCCGACCTTCCGATTGGCGAAGAAGATCCGGTGATGGGACAGCTCGTCTCGCAACTGGCGAGCACCGCGAATCTGTCCGAAGAAGACGTACGTAGCAAAGAATGGGTCTTTGAGTACCTGCGTCTCATCAACGAGGCCCAGTATCCACCGTCCTACGGTATCACAGGCGCTCGTAGAGCGTGGGTGTATGACGATGCATCTCAGCACAAGGAGGCTCTTGTCCCGGAAGACGATGCAACGCTAGAGAGCTTCACAGATAACGCGAAACGGGCGCTAACGCGCTCGGAAGATGCGAAAGTCATTGAAGAATCGACCCGTTCCGTCAGTGAATCCGTCGTTCGGGACGAATCGCAGGATGAAAATGGTGGTTCAAGTGGCTTGCTCGGCCGAATGGGGCTTCGATAGACCATGAGCATAGACAATCCCGATCAAGAGATTGAGGTAGAAGACGAAGAAGGGTATGTTGACCGCCAGCGAAAGCAGGATATTATTGAGAGCCGCAGGAAGGTGATTCAGGTTCAAGAGCGCGTGTTTTCAGCAGCGGCACGCGGCGAAATGAAACAAGAATATGCCTGTCGGATGTGGCACGAATCGATCCGCGTGTATCTCTTGTCCATTGAGCCGCTTCTACGCGATTTCGACCTACCGAACGCGGAAGAGGCATATCTGCATACCAAACTCGGAGAAGTGACGCTATCACCGCCACCGGAACTACAGTCGGAGCCGGAGAGCGGCAAAGAAATCGCGGAACGTGGCTTTAAGCTCCTATCTGACCCGATTTCTCCGGAGAAAGAACCAATCCACGGCCTGAAAGAAATCATAGAAAACGACGGCTACAGTCAGTCGTGGAAGGTCCGAATTAACCAAATCAAAGGGCTACAGGCAAAGCGCCAGGGACCACACACAGAGACGGTCACGGCCGAAGAGCATATGCCGAAAATGGCCTTGATGAACGCGGTTCGTGAGGCCGATCAATTCCTCCAAGAGGCGAATGTCGGTCTGGCGCTTGGCACTGGCGACCCGCACGGAGTGACATAGCCATGTCTGTTGAGGCACCGAAGCGGTTCTTCCGAGAGTCTGACCACCCGCTGGCGGAGATGTATCGGAAGCGAGTCGAACAGGACCGGGACCTTGTGATCCTGATTACCGACAGCAGCAACGACAGAGGCACGGGCAAGACGACGGAGGCCCTTCGGCTGGCCCACGGTATGGATCGCACTGACGACGGTGTGACGCCTGAGAAAGTGGCTCTGAATCCCCACCCACTGATACAGGCATACACCGAAGAGCCGCGCGGGTCGTCGCTCGTGCTGGACGAATCCGAGGTGGGGATTGACAAGTACAAGGCTGGGTCTGCTGTCAACCGTGCGATCCGTGAGTTGGTTTCAACCGGACGGATCGAAGAGAAATACCTTGTGCTCAACGCACCAGCGGACCACCTCGTTGACCAGGACCTAAAGACGCTTGTTGACGTGTGGGTGCTCGTTGAACGCCGTGGCTTTGCGAACGTCTATCGCATGGACTGGAACCCACACCAGGGCCACGAACTGACGCACAACATGGGTACGCTTACGTGGGACCCGATCCCGAATGGGTCGGATCTGCACAGTGTCTATCAGCACCTCACGGAGAAGAAAGAGGCACGCTTGCGTGGTGAAGAGGGCGACGACTTTGTGAAACGCTCCGAGGCACAGGATATGGTTGAACAGGCACAGAAAGAAGCGGAGAAGGGCAAGCGCAACCAACTCATCAGGGCGATGGTGGAAAATGGATTGACACAGACACAGACGGCTGATATTGTCGGGTTGGACCAAACCACTGTGTCGAAAATCGTCAATTCATAATCTCGGTCTATCCTGCCCGCCAAAAATCGCAAGAGGGCGGGGCGACGATGCACTACGCGGAATACTATGAATGCAGGCACCCCGGTTATACTATACGCGCATAGAGTCTGGCCCCTCCCCAGTTCAACCCTGCCACGTGCGGACAATGCTTCGGACAGTCTAACCCTGCACTTTGACAATCACGCTCTGCATTGTCCGAGGTATGTCTGAGAAGCCACCGACTGCCGACAAATACGACTGCAAACTAACGGGGTGGGCACAGTGCCCGGAGTGTGGATCGGAGATGGTACAGATGCATATCGGTGATGAAGCGGTCGGCTACAGTGGGAACGCACAGCGGATGAACTGGTTTGAATGTCTCGACTGTGGCGCGGATTCGTGGCCCGACGACTAACCCGCTGCAGGGGGACCAACACACGCCCGTACTGTTCTATCGGACTATGCGTGACAGTCCCCGGATTAGGACAATTCGGCTGATACGGTACCAGATGGGTAGCTAGAAGGCCATTCTGCCCGGTCGAACCGTGGGGGTTAGAGTCGAGAAACCACCTTGCAGATATGCCTACTCGTTGCCCGCGGCTTGCTCAATTTGCTCAGACACCGCGGCCGCTCTTTCCGGGCTTCCCAACAACGTATCCCCTGCCGTTTTCACTTTGTCGCTCAGGTCGTAGTGTTTCAGTATCCGCTTGGCATCGTCTCTCGAAATTCGCGCCGTCCGTGTGAACTCTAGCATGGTATCACTTTCTTTGGCGTACTGTTCGACTAACTCGCGGTCCAAGTGGTAGGGCAGATCCAGAGTCATGGCTATCCTCGCAGTGGCTGTTTCGTATCGCAGTGGCTACACCCGACGAATCCTTTTGTCCAATACGCGCGCTCGGAACAGTTCGGACACTCAATCACAGCGTGCTCTCTCATGATCTTCTCGCCGTCCTCCTCGACCACTGCCCAAGCTGTGCGGTCCCACTGTGCCGGTGGGTCACGGTGCAAGCGTTCGATCCTATCCACCTTTCCAGAAACGGGTAGCGCGCGCTTCATGCAGGCTCACCCGTCTCTCGATACATCTTGACGCCCGCATACAGAGACGCTGGTAGTCCGGCGAACAGTACCACAAACGCCAGCATATCCGGCAACAGCAGCGGTGAAACATCAACCACTTCAACGACCACAACGGCTACGAGAGTCAGCACTATACCCGCGACAGTTGCCCCGCCGGCCTTGAGCACCCTCAGAACCATGGTTCTCCCGTGCCGTCGCTGTCCATATCAAGGCCAGGGATGGACGACCCGCCGCTCTCGCCCGTATCCGTTTCCAAGATACCGCCCGTGAGTGGGTTTCGGAACGACGTAAAGAACGGGTCTTCAGTCCCCGCAAGCCGTCGCTCTCGCTTCTTTTCGTCCTTGTCGTCGGTGTCAAGCTCGGGCAACTCTCGCGGCGTGTTCGGTGGCGTGTCCGGCGGCGTGAACGGTCCGCCCGGTGGCGTGCTCGGGATACCGGGCGGCGTCCCTGGTGAGTATGGTGGCGTGCCGGGGCTGTAGGGCGGCGTTCCGGGATCGGACGGTGGCCCTGGGTCGCTTGGCGGCGTGGGCTGGCCGGGGTCACTCGGCGGAATTGGGTCACTCGGATCACTCGGTGGGGTTGGGTCGGACGGGTCGCTCGGTGTGACACTCCCGCCAGAGCCGCCAAACGGCCCGCTAGACCCACCGCTCGGGATCGGACTCGGCCCGGTCGACGGGCCACCCGACCCGCCACTCGTCGGGCCGGTGCCACTGCCGCCGTCACTGCCAGGAAGCGTCCCGCCCGACCCACCGACCGGACTGGTCGGTTCCGTCTCACTCACGCTGCTGTCACTGCCGTCTGACGGGCCTGTGGGAACACTCAGCGGTCCGCCGCCGTCGTAGGGACTCGTCGGGCTTGTCGGTGGACTCGTCGGCTCTGTGCGGCCGGTGGGACTCGTCACGTCGTCGGTCCCTGTCGCCCCGCCGGTCGGACTCGTCGGAACGAAGGGGAACGGTCGATCCGTACCGGGTCGATACGTTCCGCTCAATTCATCCAGCGTCCCGGTGAACGCCGGACCGGGGCCACTGCCGGGTACTTCCGCCTGCCCGCGGTTGTCGAACCCGAACCGAGTGGGTTGGTCTGGCGCGTCGGGCGTATCGGGTACGACACCACGGAGCGGGACACGTCTACCGCCAACCTCGGTGTAGAAGTCCGACCCGATCCCAAGTCGGCGGGCCGCGTTCCGGATCGGGCCGCCGCCAACGTCGCGGAACTCAGCACCGGGCGGAATCACGGCTTCAATCTCGCCTGGGGCCACCTCACCGGACGGCTTGGTGACGGCCGTCGTATCGCCGCCACGGTCGATCATTTCCTCGTTAAATCCGTCTAGCGTGTCCGCGTCGGGGCTGTCAACGTCCGTGCGAACGAACAGGCCGGTGGGTTGGCTCCCAAAGTCCGGCAGGCCGGGGCGAAGGCTGAATCCGGCACTCCGGCCTTCAACGCCAAGGAAATTCGGGCTAACGTCGGGGCCGACGAAACTACCGGGCGTCTCATAGTCGAACTCTTCGAGGCTCTCACCGGGTGCGGACTGGAAGCCTTGACCGCCCCGACCACGCCCCGGCCCTTCGGGTTCAACGTCGAGTGTCTTGGTGAGAACGGTTCCGTCGTCGTCAAAGAGATCCTGAATCTCTTGGGGCTGTTGTGCCTGCTGGCGGACGGCTTCGGCAGGGTCAGACTCGTATAGGTCGGGATTCTCCGCGCCGGGGAACCGTTGGCCTTCAGTCCCGCCGCTTTCGTAGTAGCGCGCTACTTCATCTTGGGTCAGCTCATCAAGTGGGACCTTATCACCGCCAAGGGTACGGATACGATCCCGGAAGATCCGACCGAAGCGCCCCGCTGCCGCGCCAGTCCCAGCGGATATGGCTGCCGCGCCAGCCACACCCGCCGTACTCTCGACAGGTTCGCTTCGGAAGCTACGGATCGTTTCCTGGCCGGTGATAACGCCGAGTCGCCCGACCGCCTCGCCCACCTCTAGCGGCCCCTCTTGTACTGCCTCAACAGGCGTGTTCGTGAGTAGTTCAAGCCCCGTATCTGCGAGTGCGGGCGACTGAACGCCCGTCGCTACGGCCTCAAGGCCGGTCGAAGCGAACCCCTGTAGCGCCTTCTCGGGGATCTTGGAACCGGCCACAGTGATAGGTTCGTTCTCATCGAACGTGTCCGCAAAGTCGGAAACGTCACCCGCTGCCGACCGAAAGCCCTGCTCCGAGAGGTTGACCGGCCCGACTTGTCCCGGCAGTAGTCCTTCGGACGATCCGGGTCGTTCCGAGAGAAGCCCGCCACGGGTCAAGTCGTCGGTGATCTCTTTGTTAAAGTCAATCTGATTCTCGCCGCCCGGTTTCGTCGCTTCTACGATGTCCTCGCCGCTGAATCCTGGCTGTTTGGCCGCCGTCTCTTGGCCGAAAGTCTGAATCTCTTGCTGTCCAAAGAGCGTGTTCCCAACACCCTCTAGGAACCCCTGATTGTTCTGCTGCTGGTTCAACTCGCCAACTTCTAGCTCGTCAACCCCAACATCCTCCGGCGCACGGGCCTGCATTTTCTCACGCTGTTGGGCGGTGCGAATGCCGGAGAGCGCGCCGATAACTTGCTCGTTGTACTCTGGAAGCGTGTTCTGTCGGAAGTTCTCTCGGGCTTCCTGCCGCGCGACTATCTTTTCGCGCTGCATGGCCGTCCGCTGTTGGGACAGGTCCGTGATAACGCGCTCTGCAAACTCTTGGCTTTGGCGTGCTTCGGCCCTAGCCTGCTGTTTTTCCTGCTGCTGGGCCGTGCGTTGGCCGGACAACTCCCGGATAATGGCTTCATTCCGTTCCTGAATCGGGTCGACCGGACCCTCAGGTGCCTCCGGTGGTTCGGCCATTTCCTCTGTCGTCTCTTGAGGCGCTGCTTGTGGGCCGTCTGGTTCCGCTGTAAACCCACCGCCAGCCGAACCAGTCTCTTGGCCCGCGGGCGGCGTCTCGACCGGCTCTTGGCTCTCGTCGGGCGTCGGCATATCGTCGGGCGGACTGTCCTGCACAGGATCGGGCATATCGTCGGGGGGCTGTGGGTCAACGTCCGGGCTTGGTGTGAAGCCACCACCCGCACTGCCGCCCGAACCGACTGGTTCGGACGTACCCGTATCGCTGCTACCGCCTGAACTACTGCCGCCGGACGGCGGACTCACCGGGTCAACGCCGGGCGCGGGCGTGAACCCACCGCCCGCACTCCCGCCGCTAGTGTTGCTACCAGAAGCACCACCGCTAGACCCATTCCCGCTAGAGTCGCTACCGCCATTGTTCGGGCCGATCCCACGTCGGTCTAATTGGTCTTGCACTCGGTCGGGGACGTTGTTACTCGACCCGCTATCAGACGATCCACCAGAGTCACCACTGTCTGAGCTACTGCCGCCGGACCCACCAATACCAAGCGGGTTCGATGCAAAGCCACCGCCAGCACTGCCTTGGTCGGCCCGACGCGTGTCGGTGCTATCGCTCGAACTACTGCCTGAAGAACCGCTAGAGTCGGTATCGGACGGCCCGCTTACGTCTTGGCCGGTTGATTCTTCAATCGCTTCTTCGCGGGCTTCAGCGGTGTCGTTGTTCTGGAACGCTTTCCGAAACTCCTCGGCAAAGTTGCTCATATCGGGCGCTACGGCTCGAACTAGGATATAAAGAGGCGGCCAGGCCGATTCTCAGGCTACGAGATTCCAGCGTCCTCAAAGGCTTTGTTCACAACATCTGGCGTCGGTGCGTTTAGGTACGGTTCGATTGCTTGGAAACTACTCCACCCACCGACAGCCATGACCACACGCGGGTTCATGCGCTCGTCCACTAGCAACCGCTGTGCGAACCGCCTACGCAGGTCGTGGCTACTCACATGGTGAAAGTCGCTGTCGTCCGACTCGTCCGCTGCACGGGCCGCTGTCCGCTCTACAACGCCCCGCACGGCCCTCGGAGTGAGTTGGATGAAAGAGTCGTCGGGGGATACGTCCTCGGCGTTCTGATAGCGGTGTAGGTCCCGCTCAACGTCCGTGGGAAGATAGGCGTCCCGTGGTTCTCCATTCCCGTTCTTGGTATCCTTGCCTTCCGGTACCCGCAAGTGGTAGTGTTCGCCGTCCGCTGTCCGCTTGATGTGCTTGGGCTTGATTTGGGGGATCTCGAAGGCCCGCAGGCCGACATAGCCACCCAACTGGATGATTAGGTCGTCTCTGTGGCTGGCCGCTGCGCGCCGGAGCTGTTCTAACTCGTCGTCTGTCAACCACACTTTGTATGTGCCTTCTTTCGCGGTCCCTTCGAGGCGCATGATAGTTGTTAGAACAAGTCGGAACATAAGCGCCGGTCGCCAGGGGCGATAGGAACGATATAGCCACCTATCCACGGGGTTCGGTTCCGATTTCATTCACAAGTCGGAAAACGGCTATTCGTCCTCTTTGCGGTCAATCATCATGTCCTTCACCTCGGGATCATCTAGAATGTCGTCTACCAGTTGAAGTTTGTCGACGGTATCCATGTTCTCGGGATCTACGTCCTGATAGGATTCTCTCACCTTGTCGTCGGCTTCCTGAGAATGTTCCTTCGCGTCGGGCGTAAACTCCAACCCGCAGATATGGCAGAGACGGGCGTTCTCCGGCGGATTAGTCCCACACTGGGGGCACACTTCCGGTGTAAGCTCGCTGTCCGGGTCGTCCGTTTCCAGATCAAAGGCTTCCCGCGCTTCTCGGATATGGTCACTGTCTTTCAAATGGGAATACGTCGATTCCATGACTCTGCTATCCGGCGCGTGGCCCAACTGGTGTTTGATCGCACTTTCTGGCATACCACGGCGAAGGGCTATCGTAACGAAATTGTGCCGGAGTGCGTGGGGGTTGAGTGGTCTGTCTATATCTGTCCGCCGTTTGATTCGCTTGAGCGTTTCGTATACACTGGATTCACCCATCTGCGTCCGCGCTACCTCTTTGTCGCTCAGATTCCGATCCTCACTGAATGGGCCACCATTAGCGAATTGAGGCAACGGACAGAATACGTAGGCTTCTGGGTCGTCCGGGTTCGGGTGGCCGGTTTGAAGCCACTGGCGAACTGTAGCCTCAGATAACAGCAAATCACGCCATTTGCCGTTTTCATTTGCGCCTTTCAATCCCTCTGCCTCTTCATTCAATGTAAACCGCCCCTCGTCAAGTTTCAGGTGCTTGACTTTGAGCGTCCGGGTCGCACTGGCTCGCTGGCCGGTATAGAGCAAAAAATCGAACAGTGCTAAGTCGCGGTTGTTTCGTGCAGCCGACCGTAGTTCTTGGATCTGCTCCCGAGTGAGCATATCGTCGGGGTCGACTGGCGAATCTTCTTGTTTCGGTATCGGGATCTCTTCGGGATCTATCCCAACATCATGGAGTTTGTAGAATTTGCGGAGAGCAATCGAATAGAGGCGCACGCTGCCGTTTGTTAGCCCACCATCCTTCACATCCGGGTGATCGCCGTCCTTGAACTGCTGGATTTGTTCTTTCAGTTTTAGTTCCGAAGTATCCAGCAAGTCAACATCGTAGGCGAACCGCCGGCAGTTCTGAATATAGTTTGCTAAGGTGCTGGCCGCAATCGTTTGCTCGCCGTCCGGCGGGGAAGCCATAACGTTCTCCTCGTAATATGCCTGTGTGAAGTGTTTGATAGCCTCAGAACACTCAGGATTGGCAAAATCCGACTTATCTTCCTCTATCTTCTCCAATTCACGCTTCAAGTTCTCTGACTGAATGCCCATGCGATTGTCAATATGGGCCACCCACTTAGTTGTAAGTATTCTCCAACTCCGTAGGACTAAACGACGAGTACCTCTCGGGCATGACCTTCGAGGAGATGACCGGCGGCGCGGACCTCCCTCAGACCGGCACCGGCGACCCCGACGACCGGCGGTATCAGTTCTAAGCCATCTTTTTGGACCGGGGGTTCCCCCGCAGGGCGCCGAAGGCACGCGAGGAGACTCCCGGTCCAAAAACAGGGGTGAAAAACCGCGGGCGGCTCCGCAGCTCGCGTGAACCGGCGCCTCCGGCGCCGGATGCTCGATGCAGAAGAGCTACCTATGTGTCGTCCGCGACAACATACTCTTCCGCCTCGCTCAGTAGCGAGTGAAGATCTTCCGGTGCCTCAGTCAACTAGCAGACAAATTTCGCGACTGTCGAGCGAGAGCCACCGTCCCGTCCGGAGCCGCTCTCACAGCAGGAAGGTCACGAGGAACCCGACGGACGTGGCGAGCGTGATGGACGGGCCGGCCTCCTCGTAGGCGTCGGGGTAGATCTCGCCGGCGAGGCTGGCGAGGATGGCGCCGGCGGCGAACGACCGGATCGCCCCGATCCAGTAGTCGGGCAGCGGCGGGAGGACGCGGTAGCCGGCGATAACTGCGCCGCTGACGACGACGGCCGTGACCGCCCACCCGGCCATCACTTTCAACTCCTCGTGGTTCTCAGCCATGTTGGTCCCGGACATCATCGACTGCGAACCGTTGGTGACGGCGAGTCCGAACAGCAGCGCGAGCGCGCCGGAGACGTTCCCGGCGAGCAGCGAGCCCATCGCAGCGTTCTCGGGGACGCCGTCGGTCGTCACGCTGGCCCAGAGGCCAACGCCCCGCTCCTGGGTCTCGTCGTCGGCCCAGCGGTCGATGGCCACGTCGAGCGTCCCGAAGACGACGATCCCGCCGAGAAAGTAACCCGAAGCGGGATACCTGCCGATATTCCGAAACGCGGGCTCGAACAGCTCGAACGCGAGCGAGACGACGAGCGAGCCGCCGCCGATAGCGAGGAGGGTCGCCTGCCAGTTACGGGGCGGCGATATCCAGATGCCGACGGCCGACCCGACGAGCAGCGCCAGCGCGGAGAAGCCGGCGTAGAACCAGGGGTTCGCGAGCAGGCCGCTCGTCCCCGACTGCAAGGCGGTCCCGGTGCCACCGGGAACGGCCGCCAGGCCGCGACCGACCGGGGCGACGACGGATATCACGGTCGTTCGTCGGCCCGTCTTCAGATTTCTATTGGCGGATTACTCGGGGTAACCGCGGGCTTCCGGCATCGAGCGGTCTCAGGCCGCGTCCTCGATGGCGTCGGTCAGCAGATCGACGCCGAGGGCGATCTCCCGCTCGGTCACGTCCAGCGGCGGCAGGATCCGCAACGTCTTGTGACCGCAGGCGAGCGTCAACAGCCCGCGCCCCATCGCCGCGGCCTGCACGTCGTCCCGACGCTCCTTGGAATCGAACTCGACGGCGAGCATCAGCCCCTTGCCGCGAACGTCGACGACGCTCTCGGGGCCGGCGTCGCGCATCGCTTCGAGGAACCCCCGGCCGCGGACGACGGCGTTGTCCATCAGGTCGTAGTCGTCGATCACGTCGAGCGTGAGCGCGCCCTGGAGCGCCGAGACGATGTCGCCGGCGCCCCACGTCGAGGAGAGCCGACTGGTCTGCTCGGGGAACACCTCCTCGCGGGAGATGGTCGCGCCGACGCGCAGTCCCTTGGCGCTCGCGATCACGTCGGGGTCGAACGGGTAGTGGTCCGACGCCCAGAACTCGCCGGTACGACCCACGCCGGACTGGATCTCGTCGGCGACGAGCGTCAGGTCGTGTTCCTCGCAGATGTCGGCGATCTCCTCGGCGAACGCGTCGCTCGGGAAGCGATAGCCCCCCTCCCCCTGGATCGGCTCCACGATCAGATAGGCCACGTCGTCGGGGTGGACGGCGCCGCGCTGGGGGTCGAGCAGTTTCCGGAGTTGCGACCCCTCGCCGGTGAAGAAGCCGCAGGAACAGCTCTCGGGGTCGCAGGTCCGGTCGTCGCAGAAGGGCACGTCGTGGACCTTGGATATCTCGGGGAACTCCCGGCGGTAGACGGACTTCGAGCGGTTGAGCGAGAGCGCGCCGAGGGTTCGGCCGTGGAAGGCGCCCTGGAAGGTGATCCCGTAGTCGGCGCCGGTGTGGTCGTAGGAGATCTTGATGGCGTTCTCGACGGCCTCGGCGCCGGAGTTCGAGAGGAAGACGGTGTCCATGCCGTAGTGGTCGCTCCGGTCGGTCAGCCGGTCCATCAGGTCCGCGGGCGTGGGGAACGGGTGGTCGCCGAGTTCGCCGCTGGCGGCGTAGAAGTCCTGGCCGGCGATCTTCATCGGGTCGACGAGGTCGAACTCCGCCATCCGGTCCATCAGCTTCGGGTTGTTGTACCCGAGCGGCGAGGCGGCGACGTGGCTCGTGAAGTCCATGAGGACGTTGCCGTCCACGTCAGTGCAGAAGGGGCCCTCGGCGGGTTCGGTGTAGTCCCAGACGAAGTCGTAGACGTAGGTGCTCGGGGCGGCCGACTCGTGGTGGTACTCGACCCACTCCCGGGCGCGCTCGCCGGGGATCGACGACACTGCCGGTTCCGCCGTGTCCCTGTCCATGTCGACAGTGAAGGAGAGTCGGCAGTTAAGTGATCTGACGGGCATTCGTCGCCCGACGCCGTCGGCGGTCGACCGTCGGCTCGCGGGAGCGGTACCGCGGGCGCGGTCACATCGTCGCCGCGGTGGTGACGGCGCCGGCGGCGACCAGCAGGACCGTGCTGGCAGTCGCGGTCTTGACGGCGAACTCCCGGTCGGGACCGGCGAAGGTGAGCCCCGCCTTGACGACGATGCTGGAGGCCGTCGCCAGGAGGATGGCGAAGACGGCGGCCTCAGCGGAGAGGCCGCCCCCGCGGTAGAGGATCACCGCGGAGGTGGTCGCGCCGGCGGACGAGACCAGCCCCGTCAGCGCGGCGGTCACGTAGAAGCCCAGCCGGCCGAACTCGGCGGCGGCCAGCCCCCCGGCGACGATGACGACCAGGAACAGGCCGCCGAAGCTCAGGACGTTCCGCAGCGAGAAGGGACTCTCCAGGTCCATGTCGAGGTTCTCAGACCAGTCGGCGGTGTAGCCCGCGATGGCGACGCTCCCGAGTATCACCGCCCCGAGCGGGACGACCGCGCCGAGCAACAGCCCCGTCTCGAAGGTGAAAGCGAGTGCGATGACGAGGTTGCGGGCGGCCATGGCCGCGTCGGCCAGCAGGATGGCCGCGACGGCGTAGGAGCCGACGGCCGGGCGCTGTTCGACGTGGTCGAGCATCGCGCCGACGACGGCCGTCGACGACGCCAGCCCGCCGAAGAAGCCGGTGACGGCGATACCGCGACTGCCGTAGGTCTGGACGATGGCGTAGTTGACGATGCCGATGGCGGCGACGGTGACGACCATCAGCCAGACGACGCGGGGTTCGACTTCGACCATCAGGTCGCCGGCGCCGAGTTCGTAGCTCCTGGCGGGCAACAGCGGGTAGACGACGAACGCGAGGATGGCGAACTCCGCGGCCGACCGGAGTTCCGTCCGGGTCATCCCCCAGGCGAAACTGTGCAACTCGCGTTTGAGCACGAGCAACAGCGCCGAGAAGACCGTCACCGTCACCGCCTCCAGGGTGTATGCGGAGGCGACGAGCGTCCCCACGGCGTAGGCGACCAGCATCGACATCGAGGTTGTCAGCGACAGCCCCTGATCCTCGTCCTCGTCGTCGGCCAGCAGGCCTCTGACCGCCAGCAACGTCCCCTGGACGATGACCAGAACGCCGCCGACGACCACGAGCGGGGTCGAGCCGAGTACGGTGAACGCGGCACCGAGCATGCTGATGAGCGAGAACGTCCGAACCCCGGCGGACTTGTGTGACCACTCGCGCTCCAGCCCGAGGAAGAGTCCGAGTACGCCCGCCAGGGTGATCTGGAGGACCTCCGTGTCCAGCGGAATCGACGAGAACTGCGCGACTCCGAACACTGCCCGACGTATGCCGTTCGCACGTATAAATAGCGGGCCGTTACCACCGCCCGGTCCGTGACCGACCTGACCGTTTTATGTCGTCGCCGCTACATGGCGCGAACGATGGTGGAGTTCGAGTTCAACCCGAACTGGGGACGGATCGGCTGGGCCGCAGTAGGGGCGGTCCTCGGACTCGCCCTGCTGTGGGTGTTCTACTCGTTCGTCGGCACCTTCGTGTTCGCGCTGTTCATCTACTACTCCACCCGGCGGGTCCACGGGGAGATCCGCGACCGGATCGGCCAGCCGACCGTCTCGGCCGCGCTGGCGCTGGTCGCGCTCGCGCTGCCGGCGGTGTTGCTCCTGCTGTACGCCACGGCCATTGGCGTTCAGGAGCTCCAGGAGTTCGCCGGCACGACGGATCTGGGCGAGTACATCGCCATCGCGGACCCGTACGTGAACGTCACGCAGGCCGTCGAGAACCCGCGCGGCGTCTTCGAGGGCGCCGGCGGGATGGACCTGGTCGGCTCGGCGCTGTCGCGCGGGACGAGCTATCTCGGGCTGCTGGGGACCGGCTTGCTCCACCTGTTCGTCATGTTCGCGGTCGCGTTCTACCTGCTGCGCGACGACCACAGGCTCGCCGAGTGGGTGGCCGGGTTCGACGGTGACGGCCCGACGGTCTTCGAGACGTTCGCCCGCGAGGTCGACGACAGCCTCGAGATGATCTTCGCCGGCAACATCCTCAACGCCGTCGTCACGGCGACCGTCGGCGCGATCACCTACAGCGTTCTCAACATCTTCGCACCGCCCGAAGTCGCCGTTCCCTACGCGGCGCTGGTGGGGTTGCTGGCCGGGATCGCGAGTCTCGTCCCCGTCGTCGGGATGAAGCTCGTCTACGTGCCCGTCTCGGTCTACCTCGCCGCGACGGCGTTCTCCGAGGGGACGGGCTGGGTGTTCGTCGGGGCGTTCGTCGTCGTCTCGTTCCTGATCGTCGACGTCATCCCCGACCTGCTCGTCCGGCCGTACGTCACCGGCGGGTCGCTCCACACGGGCAGCGTCATGTTCGCGTACATCCTCGGTCCGCTGCTGTTCGGCTGGTACGGCCTGTTTCTCGGCCCGATGATCCTGGTCTTCTTCACGCACTTCGGACGGGTCGTCGTCCCCGCGCTGCTCGGCCGGGACCGACCGGCGGACGGCGGCGATAGCAGCGGGAGCGGCGACGACGGGTCACCGACCGGGGCGTCGGCCGACGACGACGCGACCGAGACGGGCGCGATCCAGGGCGACGGTGCAGCGGCTGAGTCGTCGGAAGCGAAGCGAACGAGCGCGAGCGGTTCGGAGAGCGACTCGGTTGCGGGCGGCGGGCACGCCGATTCCGGCGCGGGCGGCGACACGTCCGACCAGTCCCGGTCGTCGGACGGCTGAGCGGGCGCGGGCGACTAAAGGTCGACGTACTGCTCTTCCCACTCGCGGCGCGCCTCGATCTCGCGGCGGCCGCGTCGGGTGAGACTGTAGAAGTTCGTCCGGCGGTCGCGCTGGCCCTTCTCGACGAGCCCCTTGTCGACGAGCGTGTCCAGGTTCGGATACAGCCGGCCGTGGTGGATCTCCTTCTCGTAGTACTCCTCGAGTTCCTCCTTGATCGCGAGCCCGTGTGGTTCGTCCTTCCCCGCGATGACGTACAGCAAGTCACGCTGGAATCCTGTCAGGTCGTACATCGGTAATGTCCGTGTGTAAGTTACTGTCGGATATTGATAAATATGTCGACTGATGAGCGTGCTCGAATATTCGAACGTCCGGATTACTTCGGCGTTACCCGCTCTCTGATTGATAATGGTCCTGATGTGAACGGGGTAACCGTCGTATTCGATGGATTTCAGGTATCGGTGTCGAGACGTCGCTCCCGGCCGTCGGTCGAGGCGGGCCCGGTTGCCGGGCGCGGGTAGACACTTATCTCCGCCGGGCGCGTAGGACGTGTATGGTGGAAACAGTCCTCTTCGAAGACGAGCGACGACTCACCCGGACGGACGTGGCCTCGTACCTCCGGACTATCGCCGACCGGCTGGAGACCGGCGAGCCGCTGACGCTCGAAACGGGCGCCGACTCCGTCACGGTCGACGTGCCGCGCGAGGTCGACTTCGAGGTGAAAGTCGAGCGCGAGGGACCGGCCGACGGGGTCGGCGAGCTCGGCCTGGAACTGGAACTCGAATGGGACGAGGACGCAGAGATGTCCGGCGACTCGCTGTCTATTCAGTAACTGCGGCCGCCCGAACGGGCGCTTTCGAACGACGCGAACCGCTGGAGACTCGGAGACGACGGAGCGGCCGCTCCGCGGCGGTAACTGCGAGCTACCGGACTCGGCCGGGGCTGGCGAGTCGGTGTCACGAAAGGAATGGAAAGCGCCGCGTGGGCGAAAAGCCCACGCGAACGCTTGCCGCCCTGAATTGGTCCCCGCTGACGCTTCGGCCCTCCAAGCGAAGCGTCATCTGTATTTCTTGCCGGGAGCAACTTAAAAGTACCGACCTAGGGCCCTTTCGCCGTCTGACGGTCGAGTGACGTTCCGGGGTGCCGGCGAGTGGCGCTCACGGGTGTCTATCGTCGGTTCGACCGCGTCGACTTTAGGCGTTCGGGCGCAAGACCGACCATGAAGATCCGCGGCGAGCGCGAGTGCCGAGCCTGTGGCACTCGCTGGTCGTACTACGAGACGGGGAGCGTCGTCTGCCCGGACTGCGGGAGCATCCGGAGCGTCGGGCTCGACGACCCCACCGAGCACACCGCCGGCAACGCCCGGCTGGACCTGACCGAGATCCGCGCCCTCCTCGACGACCAGTCGCTCGCAGACGTGGCCGAGGCGGCCGCCGAGCGCTGCCGGGAGTACGTTCGCCAGTGCGGGTTCGTCAGCGGCGGCGAGTTGCGCCCGCTCGACGACACCTACATCGCGGCCGTCGAGTTGCGGTTGGCGGGTGAAGAGGTCGCCCGCGCGATGCGGCTCACCGACGACGAGGAGTACTACTTCCTCGAACTGCTCCGCGGCGCCGACGCGGGCGAGCGCCCGCCCGCCGACGAGGTGCCCGAGTCGATGCGGTCGGTTCGCGGCCTCGCCTACGCCCGCGCGGTCGACGCCTACCGCTCGGATCTGCGACGGTACCTCAAGGACAACCCCGACGCGACCGTCCGGTCGCTGCTGACGACGCTGCGGGACCACCAGAAGCGGATCGAGGCGCTCGACGGCGACGTGTCCCCCCGCACCGCGGGCGAACTCGTCTACGTCGTCCGCGCCGTCGGCCGCGCGCTGGCCGACGACGACGAGACTGCCCTCGCCGAGGCCCAGCGCCGACTGGACGAGTTCGACATCGACCTCTGACTGTCAGTCCAGCGCCGATTCGACGCCCGACTGCAGCGCGGCGGCGTTGACGGTGTTGTACAGGAGCATCGCGCGGGTCATCGGACCGACGCCGCCCGGGACGGGCGTGATGGCCGACGCTTTCTCCTCGGCGCTCTCGAAGTCCACGTCGCCGACCAGCTCGTAACCCTTCTCGGTGTCGGCGTCGACCTGGTTGATGCCCACGTCGATCACGACCGCGCCCTCGCCGATCATCGAACCGTCGATCATCTCGGGGACGCCCGCGGCGGCGACGAGGATGTCGGCCTCACGGGTCTTCGCGGCCAGGTCCTCGGTGCGGGAGTGACAGACGGTCGTCGTCGCGTTGCCGCCGTCGCCGTACTGGATGAAGAGGTTCGCCATCGGCTTGCCGACCAGCCGCGAGCGGCCGACGACGACGGCCTCCTTGCCCTCGGTCTCCACGTCGGCCGCTGCGAGCAGGCGCTGGATGCCGTGGGGCGTGCAGGGTTTGTAGCGGGCGTCGCCGGCGACGAGCCGGCCGATGTTCTCCGGGTGGAGGCCGTCGACGTCTTTCTCGGGGTCGATACTGCGGAGGACGCGTCGGTCGTCGACGTGGTCGGGGACGGGCATCTGCACGAGGATGCCGTTCACGTCGTCGTCGGCGTTCAGCTCGTCGATAGTGTCGTACAGCTCCGCGGCGTCGGCGTCGGAGTCGATGTCCACGTCGACGGTGTCGATGCCGACCTCCTCGCAGTCGTTCTGTTTCATCGAGACGTACGTCTCGCTGGCGGGGTCGTCGCTCATCAACACCGTCGCGAGCGTGGGTGTCACGTCTTCGTCGGCGAGGTCGTCGACCGCGTCGCTCACGTCGGCGCGCACGTCCTCGGCGACCGCGTTCCCGTCGATGATCTCGGTCATACTTCGAGAGGCGAGCGGGGACGGCAAGAAGGTCCCGGAAACAGGGCCGGGACAGTCGACACAGTCGACACAGTGGCGGGCAGCGCCGCTCGCGGGCTGCCGCCCGGTCAGGGGAGGAGCCGCTCCTCGCAGCTCCCGCAGACGAACAGCCCGTGGGACTCGGTGAGGTCGGTCAGCGACTCGCAGAGGTCACACTCCCGATAGACCGTCCGGGAGTAGCCCTCGGCTTCCTCGACGGGGTCGTTCGGACCGAGCGACGCGCCGCCGCCGGCCGGGGAAGGGGGTTCTGTCACGGTCAACAACAGTTGAGCGCGCACGGCAAAGAACGTAGCGGGCGGGCGCGGCGCCGGGGTCGCCGTCGCGGACGCTCCGAGTGAGGCGCCGCCGCGGAATAACAGCACACTTGCCGCCGGAGGGAGAGATGTGAGTATGCAGGTCAACGACCGTCACCCGACGACGGAGGGTCGGGAGCGGGTCACCCTCGTCCCCGAGAGCCTGGACGACCTCTGGCACCTCACCTACATCGTCGAGCCGGGCGATCTCGTCTCCGGGGACACGACGCGGCGCATCCAGCGCAACGACGACGACATGCGCGACACCGGCGGCGAGCGCGAGCACATGTGGATCGAACTCGAGGTCGACGACGTGGAGTTCGCCAAGTTCGCCAACCGACTCCGGGTCGGCGGCGTCATCGTCGACTGCTCCCGGGAGGACCAGCTCGACTTCCACCACACGCTCAACCTCGAACCCTTCGAGGAGCTGGAGGTCGAGAAGGTCTGGAAGCCCGACCAGGACGACCGTCTGAGCGAAGCGGTCGAGGCCACCGAGAACCCCGACGTGGCCATCGCCACCGTCGAGGAGGGCGAAGCCTACGTCCACACCGTCGCCCAGTACGGCACCGAGGAGCGCGCCTCGATCACCGGCCCGACCGGCAAGGCCGCGTGGGGCGACGGCGCCCGGCCCCGCGAGGAACTGTTCGAGGAACTGGCCACGGTCCTCGCTCGGATGGACGTGGAGGCGGTCATCCTCGCCGGTCCCGGATTCACCAAGCAGGACGCGCTGGACTACATCGAGGAGAACGAGCGAGACCTGGCCGACCGGATCACGACCGTCGACACCACCGGCGTCGGCGACCGAGGCGTCCACGAAGTCCTGAAGCGCGGCGCCGTCGACGAGGTCCAGACCCAGACGCGCATCTCCGCGGAGGCAGACCTGGTCGACGAGCTGACCGAGCGCATCGCCACGGGGTCGGAGGTCGCCTACGGTCCCGACCAGGTCGCCGAGGCGGCCGACTTCGGCGCCATCGAGCAGTTGCTCGTCCTCGACGAGCGCCTGCGCGCCGAACGCGGCGACGAAGGCGACTGGGACATCGACGTCGACGCCGTCATCGAGACGACCGAGCAGAAGGGCGGCGAGGTGACTGTCTTCTCCGGCGAGTTCGACCCCGGCCAGCAGCTTCGCAACCTCGGCGGCATCGCCGCGCTGTTGCGCTACCGGATCGACTGACCGCCCACAGTCCGCTCGGAGTCCGCCCGCACTCCGCCCGCAGTCCGCTCGCGTCGATCGGGACGTGACCGCGCCGTGACGGCGATCCTGGTCCGTTTCACAGTTGATAACCGCGCCGAAAGGATTTACCTGCAGGTTTCCGAAGATGTGATAGTTACCCAGAGGTCGCCATGGGATTCGAACAACGCCAAGACTTCGCGCGGCAGGTCGCCGACCTCAACAAGTACGGACAGGCGCTGAACCAGTGCGAGTCCGTCGACGAGGTCGTCTCGCTGACGCTGGAGGCGATCACGATCCTCTTCGAGCTGACCGACGTGACCGTCGTCGAGGTCCGCGACGGCGACCTGCACGTCGTCGGGAGCACGAACCCCGAGGTCTCCGCCGGCGGGACGCCCGGCGAGGTGGCTCGGGAGGCACACGAGACCGGCGACACGATCACCGTCAGCGGCGAGGAGGCGGGGTTCGGCGACGGCGCCGACACCACGGCCACGCTGGCCGTCCCCGAGGGGATCGTCGACGAACCGATCTGCGTGATCGTCGTCCGCTCGTCGAGCGACGAGGCGTTCGGCGACGAGGTGGTTCGACCGATGGAGATCCTCGCGACCCACGCTGCGACGGCGATCAGCAACATCCGGTCGCGCGAGCGCCTCGAACGCGCCCGCCAGGATCTGGAGACTCGCAAGGAGATGGTCGAGATGTACGACCGCCTGCTCCGCCACGACATCGGCAACGACCTGCAGATCATCGCCGGGTTCGCCAATGCCGTCTCCGAGATGGTCGACGACGACCAGGCGGGCGAGTACGTCGGCAAGATCGAACGCGCCGCCAGCAACTCAGCGGACCTCATCGAGCGCGTCGGCGACCTCGTCTCGACGCTCGAAGCGCAGGACGAACCGGACGCCCGGGACCTGCGCCCGCTGCTCGAAGCCACCGTCCGCGACGCGGCCGACCAGTACGAAAGCCTCTCGGTCGATTTCGACCCCGCCGACTTCGAGTATCGCGTCTACGCCGGCGACCTGGTCGACTCGGTGTTCACCAACGTCCTCACCAACGCCGCGGTCCACAACGACGGCGACGTGACCGTCGACCTCTACGCGGAGACGCCCGCGCCCGACCGCCTCGTCGTCGGGATGGCCGACGACGGGAGCGGTATCGAACCCGACCTGCGCGAGGACATCTTCGAGATGGGCGTCAAGGGCGAAGACAGCGAGGGGACCGGGTTCGGCCTCGGGTTCGTCCGCGCGCTCACCGAGTCCTACGGCGGGACCGTCGAAGTCCGCGAGAGCGACGCCGGCGGCGCCGACTTCCGGGTGACGCTCGAACGGGTCTGACCGTCGGCCGAGATTTATCAGCCGGCCGCCCCACGCTCCGGTAGAGACCTCTCGATGGATCGACTCACCGGCGACTGGGACCGCGACCGGACCGAACAGTTCCTCGACGAGCAGACCATCCCGGTACGGCTCGCGACCCGCACACCGCGAGGCGGCCTCTGGATGCTCTCGCTGTGGTATCGCTACCGCGACGGCGCCCTCGAATGCGCCACCGGCGCGAACGCCAAGATCGTCGAGTATCTCCGCGAGAACGCCGACGTCGCCTTCGAGATATCGACCAACGACGTTCCGTACCGGGGCGTCCGCGGCGCGGGGACCGCCGATATCGCTCCCGACGAGGACAAGGCCGTCCTCCGCGACCTCGTCGAACGGTACCTCGGGGACACCGACTCGCAACTCGCCCGCTCGCTCCTCTCGCCCGACCGCGACGAGGTGCGCATCCGCGTCGACGTCGACCGCGCCTACACCTGGGACTTCTCCGACCGGATGGGCGGAGAGTGACCGGTTAGCCACGAGCGTCGTCCGAACGGGGACACAGGTCAGTCGATATCGAGCGACAACCCGTCGGCGGCGAATCGGACGTCGCCGCCGTACCGCTGGCCGATCGAATCCAGCATCTCGTCGTGGTGGCCGTCGGTGTGCGGATAGAGGTGGGTCAGGTACACGCGACCGACTTCGCCGTCCGCGTCGGCCAGCGCCGCACCCAACTCGCTCGGCGTGGGGTGGTTGTCCACGTCGACGCTGTCGGGGAACGAACAGTCGTGGGCCAGCACGGCGGCGCCGTCGGCGAAGTCGACCAACTCGGGGAACGCTTCGGTGTCGCCGCTGAAGACGAACGACGCCGACTCGCCGTCGGACCCCCCGCTCGCGTCTGCTTGGACGAACCGGTAAGCGAGACAGTACATCGAGTGTCGGACCTCGAAGCCGGTCACGTCGAAGCCCGCGAGCGAGAACGACTCCGAACCGACCTCGCGAAACTCCAGATCCATCCGGTCCTGAAGGTAGTCGTGAACGCCGAGCAGGTCCGTCACGAACTCCTCGGTGCCCTCGGGGCCGGCGACCGTCAGCTCGGTCGCGCCGGCGAGCCAGCGGGCTTTCAGGGCCGGCAGGAGGTCGGAGACGTGGTCGAGGTGGTGGTGGGTCAACAGGACGGCGTCGATGCCCTCGCAGCCCACGTCGGTCCGCTGGAGGGCGTGGAGGACGCCGCTGCCGCAGTCGACGAGCAGCGTTCCGCCGGCCGATTCCAGCAGGATGCCGGTCTGGAACCGCTCGCCGGTCGGCATCGCACTCCCCGTGCCCAGAAAGGTGACGCGCATATCCGCCAGTCGGGCGCGATCGTAAAAATCGTGTCGTGGGTCCGGGGCGACCGGACGTAGCGGACGACCGCTACTCGTCGGTCGTCCGGGCCGACGGCGTCAGTCGACTGTTGTGCCGCCGGTCGACATCGACGTACTCGACGTTCGAGGTGGTCGGCTCGGCCTTCTCGTACCGACCGCCGTTGGTGGCGTCGTGCATCGCCGGTCCCTCCAGGTCGGGGCCGCCCGTCTTGAACCGCGTCGGCGGCGGCGCGATGTCGTTGTCGGTCCCGTCACGGCCGACGAACACGGTGTTTCGGGTCTCCGAGCCGCCCATCGCGAAGTGGCCGATGTTGAAGTCCGCGATCACGCTGTCTTCGAGGACGGACGTCTGGAACTCGGTCCAGACCCCCGAGTGTTCGCACTTGTAAGCGGTGAAGCCGGCGAGTCGGTCGGACCGGTCGCTCGGGATCTCGTCGGGGTCGATCTCCATCGGTTCGAGCTGCATCATCAGCCCGATCCCCTGACAGATGTGCTGGTAGTGGGATATCCGCCACGAGCGCAGGAGCTCGTCTTCGCCGACGTCTCCCGTGTACCCGTCGAGTTGCCGCTGCGGGCGAACCGAATAGGAGTGAGCGACGTTGTCTTCGAACTGGACGTCGAACTGGGCGGCGTCGAGTCCGACGTCCGTCTCGTCGTGACCGTCGTAGAAGAAGCCCATCGCGCCGTAGCCGCCGGCGGCGTGGTTCCCCACGAGGGTGTTGTTGGGGTTGGAGATCCAGAACGCGGCCGGTCGGAACGCGTTCTGTTGTTTAGGCCGACGACGCACGTCGCCCGGGTTCGCCAAATTCCCACCGAAGGCGCGGTCGCGCTCTCTGACGACCTTCGTCAGCATCGCCAGGTTCTCCCTGAAGACGTTGCCTTCCTCCTCCGGGAGGCCCTGCTCTACGAGGTAGGAGTGGCCGATCGTGTCGAACACGACGTTGCGCTCGATCTCGACGTTGCCGGTCCCGTGAGCGTTGATACCGCGGTTGAAACTGTGCCACACGCTGTTGTGCCTGAGGTACGACCCCTCCTGGTCGCCCGCGTGGTGGAAGTGCAGCGGATACCTGGCCTGGAGCCCGCTCTGGCCGCAGCGGAAGGCTTCGAGCCCTTCGATCCGAACCCGACCCGGGTCGGCGAAGATGGCGTGGCCGCCGAAGCCTGCGGCGTACTCCGAGTCGACGCCGCGGTCGCGGTCGGCGTAGCTGAGGTCGTCGCCGCGGAGTTCGACGTTTCGCGTGAGCAGTCCGACTTCGGCTCGCATGTCGAGTTCCGTCCCGGCGTGGGTCTCGACGGCGCCGTAGTGGTCGTGGTCCAGCGGTTCTTCGAGCGTCACCTGATTCCCGCTGACGGACGCGACCGTCCGTCGTTCGGCCTGCCAGGGGTCCGAGCCACTGGGCGCGATCGCTATCCGGTCGCCCGCCTCCCAATCGGCCGCGTTCGCGAGCGTGAGCGTCTCCGTACCGGCGTCGGCGTGCGCGTCGAGCTGGGTCCAGTCGGTCTTGTCCCGGCTGGCGCCGTGGATTTCGATCGACCCGCCGTCCCAGGTGCCGAGGAGCTTCGTCCCGATCGCCTCGGCGCCCTCGCCCCGGACGTTCTCGCCGCCGAGTCCGACGAGCGCGATCCGAGCGTCGTGCTCGTACGGGTCGTCCTCGGAGCCGATGCGGACGAGTGCGTTCGACCCCTCGGCGAGCAGCCACGTCGTCGTGAGTTCCAGGTCGACGTCCTCCCCGTCGTCGCCCCCCGGAACGATCGAACAGGACTCGACCTCCTGCCAGACCTGCGCCTCGCCCGGTTCGTCGTCCTGCGTGTACCACTGGGCTTCCCAGTTTTTGCCGCCGTACGAGACCACGTCACCGGACCGGTAGGCGGTTTCGTGCGAGTCGCTCGGTCGCCACCGCTGGGCGCACGCGGCCGCGTCACCGTCGAAGCGGGCGTCGTCGTCGGCGCTCTCCGTCTCGGGAGCGTCGACGCCGACCGACGCCTCGGCACTCTCGCCGTCGCCTCCCCCGTCGCCGGTCTCCTCGCACGGTCCGAGTTCCGTCCAGGGCCCGTAGCGACGTGCGCCCGGTTCGTCGCCTCTGGTCCACCACTCGGCTTCCCAGCGCGTGCCGTCGTACGTCGCCTCGTCACCGTCCCTGTACACCGTCTCGGGATCCCAAGCGGGCGCACAGGACGATTCCGCGCCCGTATCGCCGCCGTCACCGCTTCCACTGCCACCGCCGTCGTTGCCGTCTCCGTCACCGCTACTACTGTCGTCACCGCCGTCACCGCTGTCGCTGCTCTCGTCGTCGCCGCCGTCACCGTTGCTATCGTCGGTAGACTCGACGATCGAGCCGTCGGCGAATTCGAGCGTCCCGTTGACGAGGACGCCGTTCAGCGGCGGCGGACTCGTGTCGAGCACGACGTGGTCGCCCTCCTCGATGGTGACTTTGTCCCCCCGTTCGGGCGGCGAGCCGTCCCACGTCTCCGGGTTCGACCACTTGCTCCGTTCGCCGTCTGTCTGTGCCGTTGCCGTCGCCGCTCCGAGGGCGCCGGCAGCCACGAGACCACCAGCCGCCTGGAGAAAGCGTCGCCTGTTCAGCGCCCCCCGATGCGCGTCGTTGTTACTGTTATCTGACATTGTTGGTGTGCGTGTTCGTTCTGTCGGGTCCGGGACGTCGACGAACGAACGCCGCACCGCTCTGGGTCGTCTCACACGACGGATCCACCGCTACTCGCACGCGGAGACGCGAAGCCGTGACGATGATTCCCCCCCTTGCAGCACGGGTCCCCCTATCGAGCGTCCCATCTCGTCGATTTAGTGCCAGTCAATTAAGTTTTAACATCCAGATACACAAACAACTCTCTCGATTCGGGCGGAGTGCATCACGACGCGACGAGCGAGCGGTGGGTGTCGGAAGTCGGTCCGTCCACAGCGAGCGAGGAAGTCACGAACCGACCGGTCTCGGAGTCGGACCAGTTTCACCCCGCGGTCCAAACCCACTTGACGGCGCGGTGCTAACCGGAGAGCCGAGGCCACATGGGAGGACGCGAGCTGTTGGACGCGGCAGACGTGGGTGTCGACGCCGCCGACGCAGCGATCGACGACGGCGACGTACTCGACCTGCTGGAGCCGCCGGTCCGGGAGTGGTGGGTCGAGCAGTTCGGCGCGTTCGTCCCCGAGAACGGCGGTTTCTTCACGCCACCCCAGAAGGAGGCGGTCCCGCTCATCCACGAGGGCGAGAACGCGCTCATCGCGGCGCCGACGGGGTCGGGCAAGACGCTGGCGTCGTTTACCAGCATCATCAACGAACTCTTCCGCCGCGAGCGCGCCGAGGGGCTCGAAAACTCCGTCTACTGCCTGTACGTCTCGCCGCTCAAATCGCTCGCCAACGACATCCACCGCAACCTGGAGGTGCCGCTCGACGGCATCACCGAGAAACTCGACGAACGGGGCGAAGACGCCGAGATCCGCCACGCCATCCGTCACGGCGACACGAGCGACAGCGAGCGCCAGAAGATGCTGCAGACGACGCCGCACATCCTCAACACGACGCCGGAGACGCTCGCGATCCTCCTCAATTCACCCAAGTTCCGGGAGAAGCTTCGGACCGTCGAGTACGTGGTCGTCGACGAGATACACAGCCTCGCGGAGAACAAGCGGGGCACGCACCTGTCGGTGTCGCTGGAGCGACTGGAGGCGCTCGCCCACGGCTCGCCGACCCGCATCGGCTGCTCGGCGACGGTCGAACCGCTCGACGCGATGGCGGAGTTCCTGGTGGGCCGGGCGTCGCCCGGCGGCGACCCGCGCGAGTACGAACTCGTCGACGCTCGCTTCGCCCGCGAGTTCGACATGGAGCTGACGTGTCCGACCGACGACCTAGTGAACACGCCGCCCGACGTGGTCACCGACCGCTTCTATCGGGACCTGCACGACCTGATCGGCGAACACACCAACACGCTCGTGTTCACGAACACCCGGTCGGGCGCCGAGCGCGTGTTGCACAACCTCCGCGAGCGCAACGACGACTACGACGAGTCCAACTCGGGCTGTCACCACGGCAGCCTCTCGAAAGAGCGCCGCCAGGAGATCGAACGCGACCTCAAGCAGGGCGACCTCGACGTGGTGACGACCTCGACGAGCCTGGAACTCGGGATCGACATGCCCCACATCGACCTCGTCGTGCAGGTCGGCTCGCCGAAATCCGTCGCGTCGCTGCTCCAGCGCGTTGGACGAGCGGGCCACCAGCTCGGCGAGACCGTGACGGGGCGGGTCGTCGCGCTGGACCGCGACGAACTCGTCGAGTGCGCGGTCATGCTGAAGAAGGCCGAGGAGGGGTTCGTCGACCGGGTGTTCGTCCCCGAGCGCGCCCAGGACGTGGCCGCCCAGCACGTCTACGGCATGGCCATCGCGGAGATCCGACCCGAGGCCGAGATCCGAGGGGTCCTCGAACGTGCGTACCCCTATCGGACGTATACGGACGAGGAGTGGGAGTCCTTGATGCGGTACCTCACGGCGGGATACGACGGGATGGAAGACAAGAACGTCTACGCGAAAGTGTGGCGCGACACCAACGACGCGCCCGACGGCGAACACCACTACGAGGAGTACCCCGTCGGTGCCGACCTGATGGGCAAGCGCGGCCGGCTCGCGCGGGTCATCTACATGACCAACATCGGTACCATCCCCGATTCGTTCACCTGCGACGTGTACACCCGCTCGGGCGACGAGTGGGTCGGGCAACTGGACGAGGAGTACCTCGACACCCTCGAATCCGGCGACGTGTTCGTCCTCGGGGGCCAGAACTTCGAGTACCGCTACCGCCGCGGGTCGAAGGTGTACGTCGACCCCACGGCGGCCCGGCCGACCGTCCCCTCGTGGTTCTCCGAGCGGCTTCCGCTCTCCTACGACCTGGGCCGCGAGATCTTGCAGTTCCAGCGGGAACTGCTCGACAAGCTGGACCGCGGCGGCGCCGGTGCCGTCCGCCACTGGCTGCGGGAGTACCCGCTGGACGAGAACAGCGTCCGCGCGGTCGCACGGATGTTCGAAGAACAGGTGAAATACGCGGGATTCGAGAGCGTCAGCACCGACGAGCGGCTGGTCGTCGAGGAGGAACTCGACCGCGAGGAGTACGAACGGCGCTACTACGTCCACTCCAACTACGGCCGGCGGTTCAACGACGGCCTCTCGCGGCTGTTGGCCTACCGGATCGCCCAGGAGGCCAACGCCAACGTCCAGGTCGCCGTCGCAGACAACGGCTTCTCCCTCTCGATGCCCCTGAACCGGAAGGTCGACGTACTCGGGGTCGTCGACGACATCCACCCCGCCGACGTGCGCGAGGACCTTCGCGCCAGCCTGGAGGGGACCGACCTGCTCCAGCGCTACTTCCGGATCGACGCGACGCGGGCGCTGATGATCCTCAAACGCTACAAGGGCTACGAGAAGTCCGCCGCCGAACAGCAGATGAACTCCGAGATGCTGCTCGGATTCGCCGAGGACCTGGGGGAGTTCGCGGTCATCGAGGAGACCTACCGCGAGATACTGGAGGATAAGCTCAACGTCGGCGCCATCGAGGACGTGCTGGCGGCCGTCGAGGCCGGCGAGGTCGCCGTCGAACACTTCCGCGTGCGGTCGCCCTCGCCCCGTTCGTTCGGCCTCGCGACGCTGATGGCCTCGGACGTGGTGCTCGCCGAGGACGAGAGCGAGGTGCTCCAGCGCTTCCACGAGCGCGTCGTGGAGGAGATCGACGACGCCGCCGAGCCGGGGCTCGGTGAAAGCTGAGCGCCAGCGGGAACCGGCTGTTTCGCGACTTGGAACGCCTACATCCCGTCGTCGGTCTCGGTCATCCCGCCCATCGTCTCGTTGCCGCCCATTCCGCCCATCCCGTCGTCGGTCTCGGTCATCCCGCCCATGCTCCCCATCTCGTCGTCAGTCTCCGTCGAGTCCATGCCGCCGCCCATCCCGCTCTCGGTTCCGTCGTCCATCCCGTTCTCGGTGTCGGTCGTCCCCATCCCGTCGTCCATCGAGTCGTCCATCGACCCGTCCATCGAGTCGTCGCCGGAATCGTCCATCGAGTCGTCGCCGGAATCGTCCATCGAGTCGTCGCCGGAATCGTCCATCGAATCGTCGCCGGAATTGTCCATCGATCCGTCCGAGTCGTCCATCGACTCGCCGGAATCGTCGGTCGGCGTCCCGTTACCCTGGTCGGAGCAGCCTGCGAGCGCACCGACGGCTGCGGTCGCAAGTGCCCCGCGAACGAATCTGCGTCGAGTGTGTTCAGTCATGGCTTCGTCCGCGTCGGCGCCCGGCGACCGGAAAAGGTATTTTCGAACTCCGGTCGGAGGGTCGGCAAACTCCGTTCGGTCCGCGCTCGGAGTCCGTGCAAACTCCGTTCAAAATTCGGCGGTCGGGTCGAGGGGACTACGGGCTGGCGCCCGACGCTCAGACCAGCAGCGTGTCGAGCGCGTCGGGGACGACGAGCACCTCGCTGCCCGGTTCGACGGCGTCGGCGACCGACTCGCGAGCGTGCATGAGGCACTCCTCGACCACCTCGGGATGCTCGCTGTCCGTGACGTAGACGTCGTGGTCCCGAAGCGCGCGGGCGACGACGAACGCTCGCTGAGCCCCGGGTTCGTAGCCCTCGCGCATCTCGTCGTAGAGCGCCCCGGGGCTCTCGGCCCCGGAGAGCCACTCGTAGAACCGCCGCTCGCCCGTTCCCTCGCCGGCGCCCTCGGGCAGGGCCGCTGGGATCACGACGCGACCACCGTCCCGAAGCGGGTTGCGGGCTCCGAGGACGACGTACGTCGCCGCTCGCGTGGTCTGGTAGAGGTTGGCGTCTTTCGGCGCACCGACGCCCGCGACGACGGCGTCGTATTCGTTCGCGACGGTCGCGGCGAGCGCCTCGCGGGCCGTCTCGGCCAGGTCGCCGACGACCGCTCGCGGGTCGCCGGCGGCGGCGCCGAGGATGCCGCTCGGGCCGTGGGTGACGTTGAGGGAGAACGCGACGCCCGCCAGGTCGCCGGCCTCGTCGACGAACTCGCGGAAGGGATTGTCGTCGACGCGACCCAGTCGCACGCCGTCGCGGGCGAGCAGTTCCGGGCCGTGGGTGTAGCCGATCTGGGACTCGCCGCCGGCGCCGACGACGACGGTCTTCGCGCCGCCCGAGAAGCCGGCGTACTGGTGGGGCTCGACCATCCCCGTCGCGAGGACGGTGTCGACCCGGGTGAGTCGCTCGTTGATCTCGACGGGGACGCCGTCGACTGTCCCGACTTCGACCGTCGCGTCGGGGTCGTGGTTGGCTGCGAGGTCGGCGTGCTCACCGAGCGCGCGGTCGATCTCCGCGTCGTCCATCGGTCGGTGGAGGCCGAGGCCGAGGAGCACGGTCACCTGCTCGCGAGCGACGCCGGCAGCGCGGAGTTCGTCGAGCAACACGTCCAGCAGTACGTCGTCAGGAGTCGCGCGGGTCACGTCGGTGACGACGATCCCGACCGTGTCGTCGGGGTCGATCCGGCGGGCGAGTCGCGGGCCGTGCGGGTCGTCGACGGCCGCTTCGGCGGCCGTCCGCGGGTCGACGGCCTCGCCGCCGGGCGGCCGACAGACGGTCACGTCGCAGTCGGGCAGCGAGACGGAGACGGATCCCTCGCCCAGTGGGAGTTCGACTGGCACGCTCGCCCGTAGCACGGCCGCCGCCGAGAGCCTACCGGTCACCACCGGTTCGGGGCTCCGTTCTCAGTCGGCGGCGGACGCGCTCCCGAACCCGTCGAACCGCCCGACGAGCGCCGGCAGCGCGACGATGCCGACGACCAGCCCGGCGTTGGCGACCGCCGTCGGGACCAACGCCGGCTCGACCGTCTCGACCACGGCGATGGCGACGGCGACGAACGCCACGCCACCGACGGTGACCGCGGCCCGCTCGACTCGCGACCGGAACCGCTCGGCGCGAGTTCGCCACAGCGACCCCGCGAGCCCGCCGATGCTCCCGCCGCCGGCCAGCGCCGCGTCACCGGGGTCGGTCGTCAGGATCACGGCCGGCACGGCGCAGACGACCGCGAGACCGAAGACGACGCTCGGGCCGCGGTCGAGCGCGACGGCGACCACGCCGACCATCGCGAGCCCGACGGCGAAGCCGGCGAGTACGTCCCCGAGGTAGTGGACGCCGACGACGACGCGCGAGAGGCCGACGAGAGTGACGAGTACGCCCGCCCCCGCGAGGAGCTTCGGGTCGCGATAGCGGTCGAGCGCGACCAGCGTGCCCCCGTAGACGGTCGTCGCCGCGATGGCGTGGCCGCTCGGGAAGCCGACGGGGCTGGGGTCGGCCGCGATCCGGCGGACGGCCGCGGGTGGTCTCGGCAACCCGAACCAGTATTTCAGCGCCAGCGTCAGCGACACCGCGACGAACGCGACGCCGACCACCGTCAGCAGCTCGCGCCGTCGGGACTGGTCGTTCCAGTACGCCAGCGACAGCGCCACCATCAGGAACTTCGCGCTCCCCAGGACCGTGAGAACTCCGAACACCGGCACCAACTCGTCCGGAACCGACCTTCGGATCGCCTCGCTCGCCGCGACCAGCCGAAACATGTCCGACCCCGAGCCGCGCCGCCCGCTTATAACTTCGCTCACGCCGGCACCCCCCGCCGGCCTCGACCGTCGAAGCTAGTGATAAATCCTCGCCACGGAGTGAAACTGAAACGGTTCGGAACTAGATATAAATCCCAGCCACACGGTGAAAGTGAAGCGACGGATCACTACTGAAAAATGATAGTCACGGGGCGAAAGTGGAATCCAGCGATCGACGGACGCTAGCGGTGAAACTCGGATCGGTAGGTCAACGCGCCCACTCGACCATCCGACCGTACGTGTCGTCGGTACCGAGCGCGTCGGCGTCGCCGACGAGGACGAGCGCCTTCTTGGCGCGCGTGAGCCCGACGTTGACGCGGCGGTAGTCCTCGAAGATGGGAGAATCGAGCGACCCCGTGGCGACGAAGGAGATGACGATGACCTCCTTGCTCGATCCCTGAAATCGGTCGACCGTGTCGACGGCCACCGCGTCGGGGACGTGCTTGCCGATCTCGGCGACCTGCGCGCGAAACGGCGCGATGACGCCGATCTCTCCGGCGGGGACGCCGGCCTCGCGGTAGGCCGCGACGGTCTCGGCCACGGTTTCGGCCTCGACGGGGTTGGTGTTGCCCCTGGCCGTGCCGTCGGGGTCGACGAACGCGACCTGGTCGCGGAGGTGGACGGGCAGTGCGTCCACGTCGACGCCGTCGAGCTGGCTGAGGTGCTGACCGGCGACCTCGCCCGTCGCCGGTCGCAACTGGCCGTCGTAGAACTCCCGCGACGCGAACGCCTGGATGCGCTGGGCCATGCGGTACTGCCGGTCGAGCATCACCGACGCCTCGGGGTAGCGCTCGATGAGCCGCTGGAACAGCGACCGCGAGAGCGTCGCACCGGGGGCCGGATTTCCGTCGTCGCCGGTCGGCAGATCCGCGGTGTCGGGTTCGTCGGCCTGGACGACCGGCGGGAGCTGCTGGTGGTCGCCGACGAGGACGAACCGCTCGGCGAGGTTCGTCGCCGCCAGCGTCCCGGGTTCGGTGAGCTGGCCGGCCTCGTCGACGACCGCCGCGTCGAAGTCCTGCTCGCGCATGATCCGCGACCCGCAGGTGGCCGTCGTCGCCGCGACGACCTGCGCGTCCCGCAACTCGGCGACTCGCTCGTCGGGGTCGCCCGCTCGCTCTAACCGGTAGTCCTGCATGTCCGCGCGGACGCCGCTCTCGGTGCCGACGCGGACGAAGTCGGTGAACCCCTGCTCGACGAGCGCTTCGAGCGCGTTGTCGACCGCCCGATTCGTGAACGCCGACAGCAGGACGCGCTCGTCCCGGTCGACCAGCGCTTGCACGATGTGTGCCAGCGTATACGTCTTCCCGGTGCCCGGCGGCCCGTGGATCAGCGCGCAGTCCTCGCACCCGACGGCCAGTTCGACGGCCTCGTTCTGGGCGTCGTTGTTCGGGACGAACGTCTCCTCGACCTCGCCGAATTCGGGCTCGCGGCGGCCGAACAGCACGTCCTTCTCCTCGGGCGACTGGGTGAGGACGGCGTCGTGCAGCGCGGTGAGCATCCGGTCCGTCGAGAGTTCCGAGGGATACACGTCGAGGCGGCGCAGTTCGACCGGCTCGTCGGCGGTGACGACGACCTCCGGACCCTTTTCGTCGGACTCGGGGTCGTCGGCGCCTCCGCCCAGCCGTTCTACCCGGGCGAGTTCGGCCTCGCCGCGGATCGGGTCGCCGTCGCTGGCGAGAACGAGGTCGCCCTCGCGGATCTTCGAGACGGCGCCGGTCCCCCGGGCACGCAGCTCCCACGTACCGCCGTCGAGCTCCCGCCGTTCGGTCGGTTCGAGGTCGACGAGCGCGCGGTCGTCCTCGGCCCGCTCTTCGGGGCTCTGCTCCCAGAGCTTGGCGTACTCGCGGTGGACGGCGCGCCGTTCGCGCTCGATGGACTCGTAGACGCGATCGAAGTACTCGCGCTCTTCGTCGGGGACGGGCGAGCCGACCACACCGGCCTTGGACTCCTGGCCGAGCCGGCCGGAGACGGCCATGCAGGTGTCCTGTTCGAAGCAGTACTCGCACTTGGCGTCGGCCTCGTAGCCCGTCGGCACGTCGACGCCGTACTCCATCGCCGCCAGCGCGTTCCGCGTCCGGAGGACGAACTTCAGGAAGCCCGAGCCGATGGAGAACTCCTTGGCCGGCGAGAGGTCGCCGCTCTCCTCGTTGCGCTCGACGGCCGCGTTCTTGGTGTAGAGGAGCGTCCCGGTGTCCGGCGGCTCGCCGCGGCGCTCGCCGAGGATGAGCGCGTAGCAGGTCGCCTGCACCTTGTCGTGAAAGCGCGGCTCGCGCTTGGTGTTCTTGCCCGTCTTCAGCTCGACGGGCATCCCGCGGCGGACGGCGTCGGCCCGCCCCTTCAGCCCGTAGGTTTCGCTAACGAGCGTCATCTCCGAGCGCCACTCGTCCTGATCGGTAAGTGTCCCCTGCTGGAGCCACCCCTCGATGGCCGAGGCGTTCTGGCGCACCTCCTCGCGGACCTCGTCGGCGCTCCGACCGAGCATCCCGAGTTCGAGCCCGGCCTCCTCGACGCGCTCGTCGATCGATTCGTCCAGGTCCCGCCCACGCAGGAGGTCGCCGAACACCTCGTGGACGATAGTCCCCTTGACCACCGGGTAGGCGTTGGGCACGCCGCCGATCTTGTTGAGGTAGTACATCCGCGGGCACTGCACCCACGAGCGCACGTCGGTCACGTCGACGAGGAAGTCCGGTTCGACGACGACCATCGAGTCGCCGGTCGTCGAGAACTGCTGTTCGCCGCGGTACTCCCGTTCTTCGGGGTCGGTCACCGCCAGCTCCATTCCGGCTTCGAGATACGTCGCCGTCTCGGTCCACTTGTTCCACAGCGTCACGGTCGTCGGTTCGCCCCGACCCCGGTCGGGCCGGAGGCTCACCTCGACGAGTTCGCTCTCACCGTACTGCGTCGAGACGGTCTTCGGGTCGCTCACGTCGACGACGACACCGCGAATAGTCACGCTCCGATTACGGGCGGGCCGCGGGAAAAACGCTGTCGATTAGCGGGGGTCGCCGGCGTCCGGGTCGTCGTCGTTCCTGCCGTCGACCCGTGGTTGCCCCGGGTCGTCGAGTCCGGCTTCGCCCCGGGTCTCGCGCTCGCTCCCGCCGGGGTCGGGCGCGTCGGGCGAGACGGCGGGCACGTCGACCGCCGAGAGGGCGTCGGCGACGACCCGTTCCGGATCGACGCCCTCGACGGTCGCCTCGGTCGTCATGACCAGACGGTGAGCCATCGTCGCCCGAGCCAGCCGCTTCACGTCGTCCGGCGTCGCGTAGTCGCGCCCGGCGACGACCGCCCCCGCCCGCACCGCCTCGAAGACGCGCTGGACGCCCCGGGGCGAGACGCCGATGTCGGTCCGGCCGTCCTCGCGCGTCTCCCGCGCGATCTCGATGATGTACCGGCGTACCTTGTCGTCGACGCGCACGTCCTCGGCCAGGTCCTGCAGGGCGAGGACGGTGTCGGGGCCGACGACGGGGTCGACGCTCGGCGCCAGCGACCGGCGGCTGGCGCGCTTGTCCAGCAGGTCCATCTCCCCCTCGACCTCGGGGTAACCCATCGAGGTCTTCACCGCGAAGCGGTCGCGCTGGGCCTCGGGCAGGCGGAAGGTCCCCTCCTGCTCGACGGGGTTCTGCGTCGCGATCACGACGAACGGCTCGGGCAGCTCGTGGGTGGTCCCGTCGACGCTGACCTGGCCTTCCTCCATCGATTCCAGCAGGGCGGCCTGGGTCTTGGGCGGCGCGCGGTTGATCTCGTCGGCCAGGACGACGTTGGTGAACACGGGCCCCTCGGCGAACTCGAACGCGCGGTCGTGCTCGTTGTAGACGTTCGACCCGGTCACGTCGGCGGGGAGCAGATCCGGCGTGAACTGCAGGCGGGTGAACCCGAGCCCGAGCGACTCGGCGAGGACCCTGGCGAGTACCGTCTTCCCCGTCCCCGGCACGTCCTCGACGAGGACGTGTCCCCTCGCGATGACGGCCGAGAGCGTTTCGAACAGCACCGACCGCTCGACGACGACGGCCTCCTCGACCCGCTCGACCACGTCGAGACACACCGCCGTCGCCTCGTCGACGGTCAGCTCCTGGTCGGTCATACCGACGCCTGTGACCCCACCGACAAGAAGCTATGCGTTCGGCCGGTGCGAGTCCGTTCGGGTCCGAACCTCACCCCCGGAGAAGCGCGCCGAGCACTAGCGTTCCGACGACGGCCGCGGTCATGGCGAGGGTGTGGCCGCCGGTGCCGGCGCTCGTCCGAACCGCGTACAGGGCGGTCGCGCCGAGGACCGCGACAGCTCCGATCCCGACGGCGAAGACGCCGTGATACAGTTCGAGCCGTCTGGTCTCCGGTCGGTGGCCGAGTTCGGCCGCGAGTCCGAGGCCGAACGATCCGGCGTCCCAGACGACGAGCGCGCCGGCGACGGTGGCGAACACGAGCGGCGCGGCCAGCCCCATCGAATCGGCGCCGACGGCCGCCAGGACCAGCCCGGCCGCCGCGAGCGCGGGACCGCCTGCCCGGTCGGGGAACAGGCCGATGCGGACGGCGACGAGGGCGGCCCCGACGGCGACGAGCAGCGCCAGCGGCGCGAGCAACACGCCGCCGAAGACCGGGAGCGGACTGAAGACGAGGAACCCGGCGGCCGCCGGGAGCACGCCCAACAGCAGTACGACCAGGTACCCGCCGCCGGCCACGCCGGCCGCGACCGTCTTCGTCCTCCGCTCGCCGTAGCGCTGGGTCACCTGCCGGCCGGCCACGGCGACGCCGGCCGAGAGCAGCGCGAGCCCGCCGACGGCCAGCAGCGGCCCGACGACCGGGGCCGACGCGAGCCGCCGGACGACCGGCGTCGCGCCGGGGACGAGCGCCACCGCGGGCGAGTCGGTGGTAGTGAAGATCAGCGAGACGAGGCCGACGCTGACGGCGACGGCCGCCAGCAGGGAGAGCGCCCGCTCGCCGCGTTCGAGGCGCGCCCGGACGGCGTCGCGACGAGGCCGAGGGGTCAGCTGGACGACCGGCAGCCCCTCCAGCGAGAGCCGGACCGCACCGAGTACGGCGCCGAGGACGAGTAGGAAGCCGACCGCGGCGACCGTCGGGTCCTCAGTGGCGACGGTGCTGTCGACGAGCCGCCAGCCGAGGAATCCCGCACCGAGGGCGATCCCGGCGCCGAACAGCCAGACGAGGCCGAAGACGTACGAGAGGATCCCCTGCGAGAGCGCGGACTCCAGCGTGTCGTCGTCGCCTATGTCCGCCCACGCGGCCGCCGTCCCGAGCAGGGCCAGCGCGTAGCCGCCGACGAGAAACGGGTTCCCGGGCGTCAGCGCGACGAGCAGTCCCAGCAGCGTCGCGCCGGGGAGAAAGAGGAGGTGGCCGACGACCTTCTCGCCGAGGGCGTCGCGGTCGAGCAGGGCGACCCCGGCGGTCGCCAGCCCGGCCACGAGCCCCAGACCCGTCAGGAACGTGGGCTGGCCGACGACGAACCCGGTCGCCAGCGCGAGGCCGACGACGGTCGCGGCCGCGATACCGAGGCTCGTCTCCCTGGGCCGCCCCTCGTCGCCGACCGCCGAGGGCCGGTCGAGTCGCGGACCGAACGGCATCAGGCGCCACCCCCTGGGGCCCCCGCCGAGCGCCTGGCTTCGACTTCGAGCGCGTACTCCAGCGCCAGCGCCAGCGGCGTCTCGCGGCGCCAGTCGACGGTCCGCGCGCCGGTCGACTGGCAGCGCGCCAGCCGCGTTCGCCGCTCGACGCCGTCGAGCCGCCCGCCGACGGTCGTCGCCGACACCACGTCAGGCGAGAGGACGGTCTGCGCCCGCCCGAGCGACGCCCACGTCTCGACGGCCTCGACCGGTCGGCCGTCCAGCAGCGGCGAGACGAGCAACAACTGCGCGCGCGGCCCCGAAACCTCCGCGACCTTCCGGAACTGGTAGGTCGCGTCGACCGGCGTCTCCACGTCGTACTCGACGGCGCGCTCGACGCTCGCCGTCAGCCGCGAGCGGTGGTCCGACCCCGTGCCGGGCTCGATCCAGTCGAGCCCGCCCGGCCCCCTGGCCTTCTGACCGACGACGGCCAGGCCCACGTCGTGCCCGGCCCGCATGAGCGCGGTGACGGTTCGGACGGCGGCGTAGGCCGACCGTTCGACGGCCGTGGGGCGGCCGGGACCGGCGGCGACGCGGTTTCGCTCGCGGGCGTCGAGGACGACCACGACCGTCGTCGAGACCCACCGCTCGTACTCGACGGTGGCGAGTTCGCCCCGCTGGGCGTAGCCCCGCCAGTCGATGCGGTCGGCGGCGTCGCCGTGGCGGTACTCGCGAGTGGAGTGAAACTGCACGCCCCGGCCCGGTCGGTCGGCGGAGAGCCGGCCGACGAAGTCGTCGCCGCGCTCGGACAGCGGCGGCGCGCCCGCGTCGAGCCGACAGACCAGCCGCTCGTCGCCCGACGGGTGGAGTTCGGTCGTCGCGACCATCCCGGCGCCGCCCGAGCGCAGGCGCGCCCGCGGCGGCTCGAAGTCGTACTCGCCGCGGCGGGCGACGACGATGTACTCGACTGTCACCGTCTCGCCGGGGTCGAGCGTCGTGCCCGCCCGCGGCGACCCGTCGACGACCTGCAGGTCGTCCGGCACCCCGTCGACGAGGCGGAGGTCCGACAGCGTCCGATCGCCCTCGTTGGTCGCGGTGAGCGCGACGCTGACCGGTCGCCCCGGCGGGGCCGGCGTCGGATCGACAGCCCGTGAGACGGCCAGGTCCTCGGGGGAGTCCACCGTCGAGAGCGTGCCGTAGGCGACGAACACGAGCGGGATCGCGGCGGCGAGGACGAGCGTCGCGCTGCGGTTCCAGACGCCCGCGACCGCGAGGACGAGCGCCGCCGCGACCGCCCCGCGCCAGCGGACCCGGCGCCTACGCATCGTCCCACACCTCCCCGAGCAGGTCCTCGGGGTCGTCCGCGTCGCCCTCGGTCCCGGGGTCGTCGCCTCGCTCATCGGACGGTGACTCACGAACCGACGCCCCGTTCGCGTCGTCGTCGGCCGCGCCGTCCCCGTCGTCGGTCCGGCGTCGCTCGGCCCCGGCCGCTCGCTGGAGCCGACCGTCGGCGGCCCGCTGGAGACTGCCGAGCGCGGGCGCCAGCGTCGGGACCGTCCGCGGGGCCTCCTGGCCGACCACGGGCGGGAGTTCGCGCTCGGCCGCCTCGTCCACGGCCGCGACGGCGCGAGCGGCCCCGCGACGGACGACGCGCTCGGGGAACAGCCACGCGCGGAGGCGCGCCCGGAACGACAGTCGAGGGAGGCTGACCCGCTCGTCGACGACCGCCGCGGCGACGCGGTCGTCCGTCCAGGCGCCGGTCGCCAGGAGCTCCTCGACCGCGTCGGAGTCGGTCCCGCCCGCCGCGAGCACTCGACTCAGCGCGTCGCGCAGCGGCGGCCGGACCACCGCGAACCCCTCCTCGACCGTCTCCGCGCCCCTGGCGCGCTCGCAAGCATCGACGACGAGCGCCGCGAGCTCGTCGCCGGTCACGTCCGCGGGGTCGGCCGTCTCCTCGGGCGTCCCGTCGGCCAGTCCGCCGCCCTCGGCCCAGGGCGCCGGCGCGACCGCTTCCCCGTCGGCGCCCGACCGGTAGAGTTTGCCCACCGCGAGGGCCAGCCCGGTCAGCACGAGGACGAGCGCACCCCCGCCGGCTTCCGAGGCCGTCACCGGGGTGAGCGCGACCGCCAGTAGGACTCCTGCGCCGATCGCGCCGGTCCCGGCCACGCCGAGCAGTCCCGCGAGCCAGCGGTTCACGATTCGTCCTCCCGCTCGCGCTCGATGGACTCGAAGGCTGCCCGGGCGCGCTCGCTCCGGTCGTCGGTCGGCCGGTCGCCGTACTCGACCTCGCGGAAGGCCTCGGTCAGCGCGCGAACCGGTCGCTCCGGTAGCCCGCGTTCGATGGCCGCCCGCGACACCTCCCCCGGCGTCGACTGGCGCCAGCTCCCCGGCTTCACCCGGCTGGCGAACCGCCGCCAGAGCGCGCGGATCGAGCGCCGCTTTCGGCCGTCTTCGTCGCTTCCCGTTGCGCTGCGGTCGGTCGCGACCGCCGAGCGACCGCCCTCGCTGACTTCGCCGTCGGTGTCGCGCTCCCGGCGAGCCCACCGGCGGTACGCGACGACGGCGACCCAGAGCGCGACCAGCCCGCCGAGGAGTCCCAGGGCGCCGAACCGGTACGTGAGGCCCGCGAGCACTCCGGCGGCGAGCAGGGCGCCTGCGACGCGGCCGAGGGTGAGTCGAGCGGTGAGCGTCCGACGAGTTCGGCCGGGGAACGACCGGAACCACTGCCACAGCCGGGCGGCCAGCCCCCCGATCGACGACGGGAGCGCGGCGAAGCGGCTCGCGACCCCTCCGAGCAGCGCCGCGAACCGGTCGAGGCCGGCCGCGACGCCGTCGGCGACCGCGAGCGCCGCTCTGCGTGTCCACGCTGTGAGTCCGACCGACCGCTCGGCGACCGTCCGACCGCCGGACGCGACGGTCCGCCGGTGTCGAACCACCGCCGCGAGGGCGACGAGGGCGCCCGTCACGAGCAGCCCGACACCCTCGCCGACGGCGAGGCCGACGAACAGGACGGCGAGTGCGACCCACCACGTGGCGATGCGTCGTGCGGCGGTTCGGTCGCGGACCCGTGCGGCGACGCCGGTCGCGGCGACGCCGACGACAACCAGAAGCGCGCTCGCGAGTATCGTCGACGCGTAGGCGGTCCACAGCGGGGTCGTCGCCGACTGCCGGTCGGTCTCGACCGCGACCGTCCCGCGCGGGTCCGCCGGGAGCGCGAACGCGACGGTCCCGTTCCCGTCGGTCGACCCCAGCCGCGACCCGTCGAGAGCGACGCCGGCGTCGGCCGCGGGCTTCGGCCCCGCGGCGGCGGCCACCAGCGCCGGCTCGCCGGGGACGGGCAGCCCCTCCTGGGGGACGAGCGCGGCGTCGAGCACCCACACGTCGACGGTTCGCGAGCCCGAGAAGTCGCCGCGCTCAACGGTCACCGACAGCTCCGCCGCGTCGGCCGGGACCGCGAGTTCGTAGCGCCCGTCCGCCGTCGTCCGGCCGGCTCGTTCCCCGTCGATATCCACGGCCGCGCGGCCCACGGGAACCCCCGCGATCGCGGCGCGGACGGTCACGTTCGTCCCGGGGTAGGGTTCGCCGACGACCGAGAGATTCACCGCTCCGCTGACCGCGTAGGCGCCGGTGTCGTTTCCGTCGGCCGTCTGCTGTCTCGCACCCGTCCACGGGCCGTCGCCGAGCGCGCCGCGGTCGGGGTCGACCGCAGCCCGCCCGACGCCGCCGGCCGGCGACGCCCCGGCTCCGACGGACAGTTCGACGGGTCCGTCCCCCTCACCGTCGCCGGCCGGCGGCCGGAAGAACTCGCAGTCCTCCCCCGGCACCCGGACGGTGACGTTCAGCTCGCGCGTGTAGGGCACGCGGCCCTCGACGCGACCGGCCCGGTCGGTCCGGCCGACGAAGCGGTCGCCGAACCAGACGGACACGTCGGGGGCCGGCCGCAGGTCGTCGTAGACACGGACGGAGACGACGCCGCCCGGGACCGGGTCCTCCTCGACGACGACCCCGCACCCCCGCTCGATGGGGGCCCCGTCGTCGCCCGGTATCGGGAGCGGCTCGTCGATGTCGTCTCCGCCGCCACCGGGCACCCCCCCACCACCCCCACTGCCTCCACCGCCGCCACCGCCGCCACCGCTTCCACCGCCCCCGGCGTCGCGTCCACCGCCAGCGTCGGCGTTCGACTCGCGTCCCGGGTCGAAGCCGCCCGCGTCCGGCGCGACCGGGGCGACGAAGGCGGCGACGACGAGGCCGACCAGACAGAGCCCGACGAGCGCGGCCTGTCGGCGGTCGACACCTGCGGCTTCGCCGCTGCCGGTCCCGTCCGTCGGTTCGGTATCTGACACGATCTGACCCTCTCGACCGGCACCGCGGGCGGCCGTTACCGCGGTCGCCGGGTAGTTGTACACCTGTCAGGTTGCCCCGACTATGAATCGTCCGGTCGTGGGAGTGGCCGGGGCCGCGAATCCGTCGGGCGGACGGCCGGGACCGATGCCTTCATTCACGGGGGGCGCCTACCCGCGACCGACATGCGCGTGCGCGACTGGCAGGACATCCTGGAAGACGTCGTGGAGAGCGACGCCGACCCCGGCGGCTGGCGCGCGGCCGGTGGCGACCGCGCGAGCGGTATCGGGGAGGATCTGTACTTCGGGCACCCCGCAGTGGGGGTGTTCCACCTCAAGACCTACGCGAAGAACCCCTTCGAGGTCCAGGGGGTCGGGGCCGAGGTCGCGCGGAAAATCGACGACGACCTCGACCCGCTGTTCCCCGAAGAGCCGGGCGACGGCGGGATGTTCGGCGTCCAGCAGCCGATGGAAGACGAGTCGGCGGCCGAGGACGCGGCCACCGAGCTGGAGGAAGTCGTGCAGGCTCACGCCGACGCACCGACGACGCCCGACGCCCTGTTCGAGGACGTGATGGACACGCTGGACTCGCCGGCCTACGGCCCGATGGAGTACGACCAGTACGGTCGCCCCGACCGGGTCGAGGACCTCGCGGACACCTTCGAGGAGGCCGAACAGCTGCTCGACTCCGAGCTCGACGACCTGATAGACGAGAACGTCGACAGAGGGTTCCAGTGATGAGCGCCGCCGACCGGGTCCGGGCCTACTACGACGCGCTCCGCGGCGGGGAGCCGCTCGACCCCTTCTTCGCCCCGGTCGACGGCGCGGTCAAGGTCGGTATCTCCGAGCGGCTCGTCGGCGGTGAGGCCGTCGCCGAGGGCCTGCGCGACCAGACCGAGCGGACGACCGACTGGAGCGTCGGGAGCCGCGACCTGCGGGTCACCGAGCGCGAGGGCTACGCCTGGTTCGGCGACCGCGTCTCGATGGCCTGGACCGACACCGACCGGCACATCCGCTACGAGTTCGATACCCGCTGGAGCGGCACGCTCGAACCCCGCGAGGCGCCCGAGTCGCCGGCCGGTGACGGCGGGAACGAGGGCGGCGAGACAGCGACCGACGGAAGCGGCGATCGCTGGCAGTTCGTCGCGATGCACGTCAGCACGGCGAGGGATCTCTGATGGACCGGACGACGCCACGCTCGGGAGGCGGGCGCTGATGGTCGATCCGATCTCGGCCGAGGAGCGCTCGGCGTTCAACCGCCGAGTCGTCTACGGGTCGACGCTGTTGGTCGGCCTGTCGGCCGGGTTGATCACGCTGCAGATCGAGGCGACGGCCGCCCAGACCGCCGGTTCGGTCGTCCTCGGACTGCTCGTCGGCTACCCGCTCGCGAAGTACGTCGTCCCGACCGGCCCCGCGCCGGCCGACCGCCAGCGTGAGCGCCTCGACCGCGAGAACCCCTTCACCGACGGCGGGGCCGGCGATAGCGATGGCCCTGACGGCGGAGGCGACCGCGGTAGTACCGACGCCGAGGGCGAAGACGACTCCCGGCGGACCCGGTCGCGCTCGGACGACTACGGGCGGCGCTGAGCGGTCAGAAGGCGGCGGGAAAACGGTTCTGCGGGCTCACTCGGCGACGCGAGCGAGCCACAGCGTCGGGTCGTCGAGTTCGGCGTCGGTGGGGAGGTTCTCGGGCGCCTCCCAGACGGCGGAGGCGCCGGCGACGCCGCGCTCGTCGGCGACGGCGTCGAAGAAGGACTTGCCGCGTTCGTACTGGCGCCGCTTCATGCCGAGACCGAGCAGGCGTCGCATCACCCGGGAGAGGGGGCCGCGGCCGCGGCGACGTGCCTCGACCTTCTCGCGGAGGTCGGCGTACTCGTCGTCGAACGCCCGATCCATGACGAGTTCGGCGTAGCCCTCGACGGCGGTCATCGTGGTGTCCAGGCCCTGCAGGGCGTCGCGGTCGAGGCTCCCCTCGCCGAGCGCCTCGACGGCGCCCTCCATCGTCGATTCGAGGTGCTCGGACAGCCACGGGGCGGCGCCGAACTCCGCGGCGTGGGCCACCTCGTGGAAGGCGATCCAGCGGCGGAACCGGTCGAAGTCTGTGTCGAGCGCGTCGGCCACTTTCTCGATGTTCGGGTGGACGAAATACAGCGCGTGGTCGTCGCCCTCGGCGAGCAGCAGGGGGTCGTACTGCCCGAGGACGTTGTTGCCGAGGAAGGCGAGCGCGACGCTCATCGTCCCGGTGTTGACGACGCGGCTGGCGCCGGGGAACATCGTCACCTGCTCCTCCAGCGGGCGCATGACGCGTTCGAAGGTGGCGACGTTGGCGTCGATCCAGTGGTGGCGGTTCTGGATCTCGACGACCTCCGGCAGGTCGAACTCCACCGCGCCGACCGACCTGACTCGGTCGCGCGCGTCGCGAACGTCCTCGGCGTAGGCGGCCTCCTCCTCGGCCGTGAGCGCGATCGAGCCGGGGTCGGTCGACGCCTTCGCGGCGTCGGCGACGGCGCTCCAGTCGACGGGGCCGTCGCCGGAGGCCGTCGTGACCGCCCGGACGCTCTCGTACAGTCCCATACCTGACCCACGTCATCCGACGGGATAGGCCTTCTCCCCGTCCCGTCCGCTCAGAGCCGCGCCCGGAGCCCGCCGGTCTCGGCCTCTTCGGGCTCCGAGTCGTCGAGGACCGGCTCGCCGGACCCGCCGAGGATCCGCCGAAGCGCGACGACGGCGAGGATCATCCCGGCGAAGGTGAGGATGATTGCGAACGGGCTCGACCCGCCATCGTCGGCTGCCGTCTCGGCCGCTTCGCCGTCCGATTCGCCGAACGGGAGGGCGTCGAGCCCGTCGGCGCCCTCGTCGGGTTCCCCGTCGCTGTACGGTGCGTTCGCGGTGAATTCGGCGCCGTCGAGGTGGACTTCCAGTAGCGTGAACTTCGCCATGGGTGACGATTCGACGAGCGACCGGAAAGGGGTTTCCCCGGCGACTGCGTCGGCCTCTGACCGCTCGTCTATCCGGTCTATCCCGCCGACACCCGCCCCTTCATTGGGACGGCCGTCGAGGCAGGCGTATGGCCCCGGAGATCACGAAAATAAAGAGCGTCGAGTTCGCCTACGAGATCCCCGAGATGGGGACCGACCAGCACGGGTTCAACCTCGTCTACGAACCGGGCGAGAGTGTCGAACGCAAACTGTTCGCCCTCACCGTCCACACGGACGAGGGGATCACCGGCGAGTACGTCGGCGGCAACTCCCCCGGTGCCGCCCAGATCAACACCTTCGCAGACTACCTCGTCGGCAAGAACCCCCTCGCCCGCGAGAAGCACTGGTCGGAGGTCAAGCGCGCGCTCCGCAAATACGACCGCATGGGTATCGGCCCCATCGACATCGCCCTGTGGGACTTCGCCGGCAAGTACTACGACGCGCCGATCCACGAGCTGCTCGGTACCTACCGCGAACGGCTCCCCGCCTACGCCTCGACATACCACGGCGACGAGAACGGCGGCCTGGAGACGCCCGAGGACTTCGCCGACTTCGCCGAGGACTGTCTCGACCTGGGCTATCCCGGCTTCAAGATCCACGGCTGGGGCGGCAGCGACGGCTCCCGTGATCTGGAGCGGGAACTCGACGCCGTCCACGCCGTCGGCGAGCGCGTCGGCGACGAGATGGACCTGATGCACGACCCGGCCTGCGAGCTGGAGACGCTGGCCGACGCCGTCAAACTCGGCCGGGCGCTCGACGAACAGGACTTTTTCTGGTACGAGGACCCCTACCGCGACGGCGGTATCTCCCAGCACGCCCACCGCAAGCTCCGCCAGCAACTCGATACGCCCATTCTCCAGACCGAACACGTCCGCGGGCTGGAACCGTTCACCGACTTCATCGACGCCGAGGCGACGGACTTCGTCCGCGCCGACCCCGAGTACGACGGCGGCATCACCGGCGCCATCAAGCGCGCCCGCGTCGCCGAGGGCCACGGTCTCGACGTGGAGTTCCACGCGCCCGGCCCCGCTCAGCGCCAGTGCATGGCCGCCGTCCGCAACAGCAACTACTACGAGATGGCGCTGGTCCACCCCGACGCCCCGAACACCACCCCGCCGGTGTACGCAGGCGACTACGAGGACCAGCTCGAATCGATCGACGACGAGGGGACCGTCCCCGTCCCCGACGGCCCCGGCCTCGGCGTCGACTACGACTGGGACTACATCGAGGCCAACCAGACCGGCAGCGTCCACGTCTACGAGTAGCCCGGCGAATCTCATCCCGGCTGCGGTCGCTCGCCGGTTCGCCGTGTGATCTCGACCGGGAACGAACACTCGGCGGTCCGGTCGAGCATCGATACGGAGACGGTCACTCGGTCGGGCAGCCCGTGCCGAAGCGCCCGTCGGGTCGGCCCCTGGAGGGGGGCGTCCCGAAGGACGATACGGTCGAACCCGCCAGTCCACCGGATCCCGCTGTCACCGGTGGTGAACCGCCGGTCGAGCGACGACCGCAGTCGATCGGTGGCGGCGTCTATCCCGTACCAGCAGGCGTACTCCTTGAACGGCTGGACCGACCGTTCGGTTCCGCTCGCGCTCACCCAGAACCTCACACTGTCGTTCTCGGGGTAGTAGTGTGCGGGACCGAAGTCCTCGGGCGCGTGGTCGATGCGGAGGGTGTCGTCGGCCGGCTGGACCGTCGTCGGCCAGAAGCCGATCAGGACGAACCCGACCACCACGAGCGAAACGGCGACCACACCGCGTTTCGCGAGCGCGCTGTCCACGTCCCGACCCTTTCGCGGGGGCGACAAATGCTTTCCCCGTCCCGAGGTCGAACGGGACGACCGAACGCCGTTTCCGTCGAAGCCACTAAGCCACCGTCGTCCTGAGCGAGTCCATGCGACTGTTCTGGCACCAGCGCGACCTGCGGCTTCGGGACAACCGCGGGCTCGCGACCGCCGCCGCCGACGGTCCGGTCGTGCCCGTGTTCGTCTACGACACCGACTTCCTCGAACACGTCGGCGCCCGCCAGCGGGCCTTCCTCATGCGCGGCGTCCGCGAGCTCCACGAGGCCTACCGCGAGCGCGGCGGCGACCTCGTGGTTCGCACCGGCCGGCCCAGCGAGGTGCTGCCGGAGGTCGCTGCGGAGTTCGGGGCCGACACCGTCGTCTACAACGAACACTACCGCCCCGCACGCCGCGAGCGCCAGCAACTGGTCGAGGCCGTCTGCGACCGCACGGAGATCGACACCGTCGCGGAGACCGATCTAGTCCTCGTCGACCCGGGCCGCCTCGACGACCGGTACCCGAACCACAGCCAGTTCCACAACGACTGGCAGCAGGTACCGAAACAGTCCCCCGCTCCCGCGCCCGACCCAGACGAGCTGGCCGATATCGACAGCAGTGCGACCGTCCCCGTGCCCGACGCGGACATCGACCTCCCCGAAGCGGGCTACGACGCCGCCCGCGAGCGCTACGACGCGTTCCTCCAGGAGGGGATCTACAGCTACAATGACACCCGCGATGACCTCCCGATGGCCGTCGAGCGACCGACACAGGCCGTCTCGCGGATGTCGCCGTACCTCGCCGCGGGGATGGTCGGGATCCGCGAGCTGTGGCGCGATGCCACGGAGATCCACGACTCGGTGTCTGGGGGCGAACAGCGCAACGTTCAGAAGTACCGGTACGAACTCAGCTGGCGCGAACAGAACTACCACCTGCTGTACTACAACCCCGACCTCCCCACGGAGAACTACAAATCGATCCCGAACCCGATCGAGTGGCGCGACGACCCCGAGGAGTTCGAGGCCTGGAAGCGCGGCGAGACGGGCTATCCGTTGGTCGACGCTGGGATGCGGCAACTGCGTGCGGAGGGGTACGTCCACAACCGGCCGCGGCAGGTGGTGGCCTCCTTCCTGACGAAGCACCTGCTGGTCGACTGGCGGAAAGGCCTGCGTCACTTCGCCGCACAGCTGATCGACCACGACCCCGCGTCGAACTCTGGCAACTGGCAGTGGACCGCCTCGACGGGGACCGACTCGGTCGACGTGCGGATCTTCGACCCGGTGAGCCAGATGAGCAAGTACGACGACGGAGCGACGTTCGTGAAGGCGTACGTGCCGGAGCTTCGGGACGTGCCGGCGGGGAAGGTGGTCGACTGGCCGACGCTCCCCGCGGCCGAGCGCGAGCGACTGGCACCCGATTATCCGGAGCCGATCGTCGACCGCAACGAGGGTTACGAGCGGGCTCAGCGGGTCTTCGAGCGGGCGCTGGGCAAGCGATGACCGACGGCGTCGGATCGGTGCTGGCCGAGGCGTCGGCCGACGCCCGCGTCTGCGTCGTCGCGACGCGGCCGGCGACGTTCGAGCGCTGTCGCGAGGGGTTCTACCCGGCCCCGGCTTCCTACGACCGGACCGACGAACCGTTCGAGTTCATGGCCTTCTACCGAACGGCGCCCGTCTCGGCGGTCACGCACGTCGCCCGGGTGGTCGAGCGGGTCGACCAGCACCGGAGCGAGCCCGGGCCGCTGTCCGAGCGCGACTGGACGGCGACGATCGACCCGTTCGTCGACACCGACGCCGTCGTCGTCTTCGAACTGGGAGACCTCGAAGCGCTGGCGAGCCCGATCGAAAACGACCTGCGCGGGCTGCGCGGCGCGTGGTACTGCACGGTCGGCGACCTCTGGGGGGCCGCGACGCTCTCGGACCTGACGGCGGACGACGACCCGAGTTGAGGGACCACCGAACCGGCCGACCGCCGGGCAACAGCCAAGTCCCCGCCGGGTGATGCGAGGGACATGGCAGCATATCGGGCGGGCATCGTCGGAGCCGGCGGCATCGCCGGGCTCGGCATCCTCGGGATGCACGACGAGGCGGACATCGGCGAGAAGAAGTTCACGGCCAGCCACGCCGGCGGCTACGCGGCGACGGAGGACATCGAACTCGTCGCCGTCGCCGACGTGGACGAGGGGAAACTCGACCGGTTCGGCGACGCCTGGGAGATCCCCTCCGAGCGGCGCTACGTCGGTCACGAGGCGATGCTCGACGCCGAGGACCTGGACGCCGTCTCGGTGTGTACGCCCTCCTTTCTCCACCGCGAACACGTCGTCGATGCCGCGCGGTCGACGGCGGACCCGGACGTGATCTGGTGCGAGAAGCCGGTCGCCGCCTCCGTCACGGGCGCCGAGGAGATGGTCGAGGTGTGCGACGAAACCGACACGGAGTTGCTCGTCAACCACTCCTTTCGGTTCACCGAGAAACAGGAGCGACTTCGCGAACTCGTACGGGAAGAGGGACTGCTCGGCGACGTACACGCGGTGTCGATGCAGTTCCGGATGGAGCTGCTGCGGAACTCGACGCACCTGCTGGACATGCTCGTCTCGCTGCTGGACGCCCGCGCCGAGCGCGTCTCGGGCTACATCACCGGCGAGAACGAGGCCGTCGACACGCTGGCCGGCGACGACGGGAGCGCCGAGGCGACTCCCGCGGTCGACGACGCCGGCGGCGGCGGCTTCGTCGTCATGGACGACGGCACGTTCGCGACCGTCGACTGCACGATCCCCCGGGCGGACTCCTCGATGACGATGCAGTTCGTCGGGACGGAGGGCAAGCTGTATCTCAACAACGACGACGGGGAGTGGCGCTACTGGCGGCTGGACGACGGCGACCACGTCGAGGAGGACCTGGCGGAGTACGGCATCGAGGGCGCCTGGACGTGGGACGACGACTACGAGCGCGCGTTCCCGAACGCCGCTCGTCACGTCGAGGACCTGCTGGAGGGGACCGCCGAGAACCGCTCGACCGGCCGCGAGGCGACCCGCTCGCTGGAGATCATCGTCGGCTTCTACCTCTCGCACTACACGGGCGGACAGGTGTCGATCCCGCTCGACCGCCCGCTGCGGGACGCGGAGATCACGTCGTGGTAGGTGCGGCGCGGTTCGCCGGCGCCGTCTCCGGTCGGCTCGACCGCCAGCCACACGATTCAAGCGCGTTCGCACGAACGTCCCCGCATGGAGCGAGAACACAGGGCGTTTCTGGAGGACTTGCTCTCGACGGCGAGCCCGTCGGGGTACGAGGTGCCGGGCCAGCGGGTCTGGGCCGAGTACGTCGAGGACCTCGCCGACGAGGTACGGGTCGACGAGTACGGCAACGCGGTCGCGGTCCACGAGGGAAGCGACGACGTTGACACGTCGGTCGCGTTCGCGGGCCACGGCGACGAGATCGGCTTCATCGTCCGCGAGGTCACCGACGACGGCTTCCTGACGATCGGCCGGGTCGGTGGCTCGGACAAGACGGTCACCCAGGGTCAGCACGTCACCGTCCACACCGACGACGGGCCCGTCGAGGGGGTCGTCGGCCAGACGGCGATCCACCTCCGCGACCGCGACGACGACTCGGCGCCGGACATCTCCGAGCTGTGCGTCGACGTCGGCGTCGAAGACGGCGAGACGGCCGAGGAACTGGTCGAGGTGGGCGATCCGGTCACCTTCGCCCAGCGAGTGCGGGAACTGGAAGACGGTCGGCTGACCGCCCGCGGAATGGACAACCGGGTCGGCATCTGGGCGGCCGCCGAGGGCCTTCGCCGGGCCGTCGAGGCCGGGGCGGACGCGACGGTGTACGCGGTCAGCACGGTCCAGGAGGAGGTCGGACTCCAGGGCGCCGAGATGGTCGGGTTCGACCTGGACCCCGACGCCGTGATCGCCTGCGACGTGACCCACGCGACGGACTCGCCGGGCGTGCCCGGGAAGAAATCGACCGGGGTCGAACTCGGCGAGGGGCCCGTGGTCGCCCGCGGGAGCGCGAACCACCCGGCGCTCGTGGAAGCGGTGCGGGGGGTGGCCGAGGAGGCCGACATCGCGGTCCAGCTCCAGGCGACCGGGTCCCGAACAGGCACCGACGCGGACGCCTTCTACACCGCCCGGGGCGGGACGCCGGCGCTGAACCTGGGGCTGCCTAACCGATACATGCACACGCCGGTCGAGGTGATCGACGCGGCGGACCTGGACGCGATGGCCGATCTGCTGGGCGCCGTCGGCGCCGCGGCCGACTCACACGCTCCGTTCGGCGTGGACATCTGACCGCGATCGGGCCACGCCGCGGAGTGGGCCAGTCTGCGGGGCGATTGGGCAAGCGGTACGTTTATGCACGCGACGACAGGCAGTCAGGGTATGAGTGGACGACCGCTGGACGTGCTGGAGGCGTCGCTCGGCGAGGAGGTCACGGTTCGTCTCAAGGGCGGCGAGGAGTACGTCGGCGACCTCTCGGGCTACGACCAACACATGAATCTAGTCCTCGAGGACGACCAAGACACAACGATTATACGCGGCGACAACGTCGTCTCTATCAACCCATGACTGGTGCAGGAACCCCGAGTCAGGGGAAGAAAAACACCACGACACACGTCAAGTGTCGTCGGTGCGGTGAGAAATCGTATCACTCGAAGAACAAGGTCTGTGCGTCCTGCGGGTTCGGCAAGTCGGCCAAGCGACGAGACTACGCCTGGCAGGACAAAGCGGGCGAGTAAGGAATGCACGAGAAGTGCGGCGTTGTCGGCATTTCCACAGCCGACCGAGACGTCGCCCGCCCCCTCTACTATTCGCTCTACGCCCTCCAGCACCGCGGTCAGGAGTCGGCTGGCATCGTCACCCACGACGGTTTCCAGCAGTACGAGCACGTCGAGATGGGCCTGGTCGGCGACGTCTTCGACGAGTCCGACCTGGACTCGTTGAACGGCTCCAACGGCATCGGTCACGTGCGCTATCCGACCTCCGGGAGCGTCAACAACTGCTGTGCCCAGCCCTTCTCGGTCTCGTTCAAGAGCGGGTCGCTCGGGCTCGCCCACAACGGCAACCTCATCAACACCGGCGAGATCCGCGAGGAACTCGCCGCGCTGGGCCACGCGTTCACTTCCGACGGCGACACGGAAGTCATCGCCCACGACCTCGCCCGGAACCTCCTCGAGGAGGATCTGGTCCGGGCAGTCAAGCGAACGATGAGCCGCATCCACGGCTCCTATTCGCTGACGATCACCCACGACGAGACGGTGCTGGGCGTCCGCGACCCGCAGGGGAATCGCCCGCTGTGTATCGGCGAACTCGACGACGGCTACGTCCTCGCCTCCGAGAGCGCGGCCATCGACACGCTGGACGGCGACCTCGTCCGCGACGTGCGGCCGGGCGAGCTGGTCGTCCTTCACGACGACGGCAGCGGCTTCGACACCTACCAGCTCGTCGAGACCGAGCAGACCGCCCACTGCTTTTTCGAACACGTCTACTTCGCCCGCCCGGACTCCGTCATCGACGACGAACTCGTCTACGAGGTGCGCCGGGACCTGGGCGGCGCGCTGTGGGAAGAGTCGGGCATCGAGACCGACGTTGTGATGCCCGTCCCAGACTCGGGGCGGGCGTTCGCCTCGGGCTACGCCGACGCGGCGCCCGACGGCGTCGACTTCGCCGAAGGGCTGATGAAAAACCGGTACGTCGGCCGCACGTTCATCATGCCGACCCAGGACGAGCGCGAGCGCGCCGTCCGGCTGAAGCTTAACCCGATCAAGAGCACGGTCGAGGGCAAGACCGTCACGGTCATCGACGACTCCATCGTGCGGGGGACGACGTCCTCCCAGCTCGTCGAGTTGCTCTACGAGGCCGGTGCCGAAGAGGTTCACGTCCGCATCGGCGCCCCGCCGATCGTCGCACCCTGTTACATGGGCATCGACATGGCCAGCCGCGACGAGCTGATCGCGGCTGACAGGTCGGTCGAGGAGATCCGCGACGAGATCCAGGCCGACTCGCTGTCGTATCTCTCGATCGAGGCGATCGCCGACGCGCTCGGCACGTCCGATTCGGATCTGTGCCTCGGTTGCGTCACCGGCGAGTACCCCTACGACATCGAAGGCGAACAGACCGACCGAGAGGTCACGCGGCCGGCCGTCGGCCACTCCTCCGCGGACGACTGACCCGACCTCGGTACTCCATTTTCGCCGTCTCAGAAGTAGCTGAGCAGATCGATCCCCGCGTCGAAGTGGTCGAGGACGACGTACCCCAGGTAGATCCCGACGATGCCGAGGACCCCGGCCGCGTTCGGTGGCGCGGGGATCGGGACGTTCAGAAATCGAAAGACTGCGCCGGTCAGAAACCCGGTCAGCAGGGCGAGAGCGGCGGTGGTGGCCGATACCATGGCTCCCCGTACAGTGACTCGGTATTCAGAGGTTTCGACACGCCGTCGGACAGTCTCCGCGGTACGGAACGCCGCGAGCGCTGTCGCTCGGTAGGTAACTCCCGCAGAAAGGTGGGTGGGTGTGGGGGTGGGTGGGTGGGTTGGCACCGAACTGGTGCCGCACTTATTCGTAACGGCCGGTGTATAATAAATCTTGCGCGAAAAATATCGATATTGATTCTGGTTAGTTTTGAGTATTATTCGTTTCAGGTAGAGATACAAGAATGGCCAGATAGGAGTGATCTGACGGGCGCTTCGGCTCCAGACCCAGATATCAATTCTGTGAACGAGGGGGCAACCTATTTGCGCGGTCTGGCGAAAGATCGGGCGATGAGGGCCGAGGGACCGCACGATTTCGGACGAACGGAGTCGAGCGGGAGGCGTCAGGGATGACCGCGGAGGCGTCGGTACTGGTCGTCGACGACAACCGGGTCATCGCGGACACGTACGCGGCGTTCCTCGCCGACGAGTACACGGTCGAGACCGTCTACGGCGGCGAGGCGGCGCTGGACGCGCTCGGCCCCGAGGTCGAAGTGGTCCTGCTGGACCGGCGGATGCCCGGGCTGTCGGGCGACGAGGTACTCGCGCGGATCGACGAGCGGGCGCTGGACTGTCGAGTCGTGATGGTGACGGCGGTCGACCCGGCGGTCGACGTCGTCGACCTCCCGTTCGACGAGTACGTCGTCAAGCCGGTCGGTCGGCCGGAACTGGTCGCCGTGGTCGAGGAGATGCGCCGACGGGCCACCTACGACGACGCGCTCAGGGGATTTCTCGCGCTCGCGTCGAAGAAGGCGACGCTCGAAGCGCGCGTCGGGGAGGCAGAACGCGCCGACAGCGAACCCTACCGGCGGGTCGAGGAACGCCTGGCCGAAAAGCGGGAGTCGCTCGGAATCGAGACGGAGCGCCTGGAGGGGATCGTCTCGGGAGAGGCGCGGGACATCGTCACCACGAGCGATACCGACGCGATCACCGAGTGACGTGAGGCCGTCGCAGCGGCGTCGCTCGGCCCCGTCGACTCCGGTACGCTTACGGCGTCCGCTCCGTAGCGGACTGGTAATGGAGGGGACCCTGTGGTACGTGCTCACCGGGACGCGCGGGGGGCGAAACCGGATCAGGATCCTCCAGGCGATCGACGAGCGGCCCCGCAACGCCCACCAGCTGGCCGACGACCTCGATCTGGACTACAAGACCGTCAGGCACCACCTCGACGTGTTGCTGGACAACGACATCGTCGACAAGAGCGGCGACGACTACGGGGCCGTCTACCTGCCGACCGACCGAGTTCGAGCCAACTGGGGAACAGTCGAGGAGATCTTCGAACGGGTCGAGTGAGTATGGTCGAAATTAGGAACACGTATATTCGGCGGCGAGAACAAGGGAGGAACGGATGAGTCTCTGGCTGGACGCCGCGAGCGCGGCCGCGACCCTGAACGTCGTCCTGCTCGTCGCGCTCGTCGGCATCTGGGCCCGTAACTATCTGGAGTTCCGTTCGAAGCATCCGCTGGGCCTGCTCGTGTTCGGTCTCCTGTTGCTGGCCGAAAACTGCCTGTCGGTCTACTACTACGTCATCGACCCGGAGGTCGCGGCGCTGCTGCGTTCCGCGGCCCCCGTCGCCGGCCGCGCGATGACCTTCGTCCAGATCCTTGAACTCGGTGCCATCCTCTTTCTCGCCTGGGTCACCTGGGACTGAGCGCCGGGCCCGGCGAAACGCGGTCGTCGCCTCCCCAACCCGCGATTCGACACGGAGTTCGAACGAATTTGGGTGACTCCCGGGCGTGGCTACGGTGTCACGTCGGACAAGCTTCACATCGCTGTTTTCCTGGGACTGTACCATGACGCGCAAGACACGTCGCGACCTGCTCGCAGCGCTCGGTGCATCGGCCGCGGTCGGCCTCGCCGGCTGTGGATCGGACGGGGATACCACAGACACTGAAGCCGACGACGCCGACGATACCGACGCCATGGACGGCGGGATGGATACCGACACCGACGCCATGGACGGCGGGATGGACACTGAGACGGACACCGACTCCGGGATGGGGGGTACCGCGAACGTGCGCGTGGCACACTTCTCGCCGGACGCGCCGAACGTCGACGTGTACGTGAACGACGACGAGGTGCTCTCGGACGTGCCGTTCCGCGCGATCAGCGACTACATGGAACTGCCAGCGGGCACGCACGTGGTCACGATCACCGCCGCGGGCGACGCCGACACGGTCGCCTTCGAGGGGGAGGTGACCGTCGAAGCCGACACCGACTACACGGTCGCCGCCATCGGCGAACTGTCCAGCGAGGACTCGGAGTTCCGCCCGCTGATCCTCGAAGACGACAACAGCGAGGTCGGCGACGACATGGCACGGGTCCGCCTCGTCCACGCGTCGCCGGACGCCCCGGCGGTCGACGTGACGGCCGCCGACGGCGATACCGTCCTGTTCGACGGCGTCCCGTTCGGCGAGTCCGGCTACGTCGAGGTGCCCGCAGGGACGTACACGCTCGGGGTCCGCGGCGACACGAGTTCCAACGACGGCGACGTAGTCGCCGAGTTCACCGTCGAACTCACCGGCGGGACCGTCTACACCGGCTTCGCCGGCGGCTACCTCTCGCCCGACGACGAGGACGCCGAGGCGCCGTTCGACCTCACCTTCGCCGTCGACTCGGGGGCGGGCGGCGGCGGCCTGGTCGAGACCGGCTCGGTCCGCGTCGCACACATGTCCCCGGACGCGCCGAACGTCGACGTGTACGTCGACGACAGCGAGGCGCTCTCGGACGTGCCCTTCGGCGCCGTCAGCGACTACATGTCCGTGCCCACCGGCGAGCGGACCGTCACGATCACCGCCGCGGGCGACGCCGAGACCGTCGCCTTCGAGGGGCCGGTCACGGTCGGCACCGGCGACTACACCATCGTCGCCGCCGGTGAACTGACCAGCGAGGACACCGAGTTCCAGCCGCTCGTCCTCGAAGACGACAACAGCGACCCCGGCGGAAACATGGCGCGGCTACGCGTCGTCCACGGGTCGCCCGACGCGCCCGCGGTCGACGTGACCGCCGCGGGGGGCGACGTGGTCCTGTTCGACGGCGTCCCCTTCGGCGAATCGGGCTACACCACCGTCGAGGCCAACGACTACACCGTCCAGATCCGCGGCGACACCGATTCCAACGACGGCGACGTGGTCGCCGACTACGACGTGTCGCTGAACGGCGGGACCGTCTACACCGCCTTCGCCCAGGGGTACCTGACGCCCGACGACGAATCTGTCGACGAGAGTTTCGATCTCAACGTCGTCCAGGACGCCAGCTACTGAGCGGTCGCCCACCCCGCGCGAGCCGCTCCCGGGGAGCAAAACGGTCGGACGCGGCCCCGCCCGCTTCGGGACCCCACGTTCGGAGTTCCGAACACCTCGCTTTTCGAACGGAAACCGCATTGAGAGTGGCGCCCGTCGGTCTGACGTGAGATGGAGACGCGAACGGACTGGGAGTCGCCGAGGCGATGAACCGCAACGACCGGGCCATCACCGGCTTCGCGATGGCCGCCCACGGGCTGGTCCACACCTACGAACTGGCCGTCCCGATCCTGTTGACCGTCTGGATCGTGGAGTTCCCGGTCACCTCGGCGACGCTGGGGACCGTCGTCGCCGTCGGCTACGGACTGTTCGGCGTCGGTGCGCTCCCCGCCGGCCTGCTCGTCGACCGCTTCGGCTCGCGCGCCCTGGTCGTCGGTTGCACGCTCGGCATGGGGCTGTCGTTCCTGCTGTTGAGCGTCCTGCCGGGCGTCGTCGGTATCGCCGTCGCCCTCGCGCTGTGGGGGGTCGCCGCCAGCGTCTACCACCCCGCCGGACTGACGCTCATCAGCAAGGGCGTCGAGGAGCGGGGCGTCGCCTTCGCCTACCACGGGATGGCCGGCAACGTCGGAATCGTCGCCGGCCCCTTTCTCACCGCGCTCTTGCTCGTCGTCGTCGACTGGCGGGTCGCCGTCGCGGCGCTTTCGGTCCCCGCGCTCGTCGCGACCGTGGTCGGCCTCCGCGCTGAGTTCGACGAGACTGCCGCGGTCGGTCGCGGGGAGGCGGCCGCCGACGGCGGTGGCGACGCGCCCGAGACCGACATCGGGTCGCTCTCGGAGTTCGTCTCGGCCTCGCGGGCGGTGTTCACCCTCGGTTTCCTCACCGTCTTCGCGCTCGTGATGTTCAACGGCCTCTACTACCGCGGGATGTTGACCTTCCTCCCGGGCCTGCTGAGCGACTTCCTCGAACCGCTGGTCGGTTCGGCCGCCGGATCCGTGGGCCCGTTCTCAGAGGGGCCGGCCGCCGCGGAGTTCGACCGCTCGCGGTACCTCTACGCCGGCCTCCTCGCCGTCGGCATCGGGGGCCAGTACGTCGGCGGTCGGCTCACCGACGCCGTCGAGCCTGAGCGGGGCCTCGTGATCGCGCTGAGTTCGCTGGCGGCTATCGCCGTCCTGTTCGTCCCCGCGTCCGGGTCGCTGCCCGCGCTGCTCGCGGTCAGCGTCGCGCTCGGGTTCACCCTGTTCGGGATGCAGCCGCTCACTCAGGCGACTATCGCCAAGTACTCGCCGCCCGAACACCGGGGACTCTCGTTCGGCTACACGTACCTCGCTATCTTCGGTATCGGCGCGCTCGGCGCCTCTATCACCGGCTGGGTGCTCACGTACGGCTCGCCGCCGCTGCTATTCCTGACTCTCGCCGGCTTCGCGGCGGCGGCGCTGGGGCTCGCGGTGTCGTTGGTCCTCCGGGACCGGTGAACGGGGCCGTCCGACGGTCGAACGCGAACGCCGCCGCTCGCCGGTCGGCTTCGGTAGGAAGTTTGCGTGGGTGCAGTCCCTGAGGGATGCACCTGCACTGTCGTCCGCCGTGGGCGGACTGGTAGTGCGTGGGACCGGATTTGAACCGGCGGACCCCTACGGGACAGCGCCCTCAACGCTGCGCCGTTGGCCTGGCTTGGCTACCCACGCACTCGTCTGCTCTTGCGGTTTTCCGCATTCGTTTATTCCCGAGGGGCATTAAAATCACTGTCGGTTTCGCCGCTCGATGGGTGACGACCGCACGCCCTCGTCGCCCGTCGACGGCCCACCGGGACCGCGACCGCTCCCGGTCGGCGATTACGGCGGACTGTCAGGTCATCCCGACGAGGGAAAACGGGCCATTCAAATAGGGGGGCTCCACTACCCCCCAGCATGGCCAAGTACTCGACCGGTGGCGCCGGCTCCAGCGCCAGCGACAGTTGCGAACTCTGCGGCGCGGAGAACGTGGATCTGCAGACCGCGAGCGTCGCTGGGGCGACGCTCAGCGTCTGCTCGGAGTGCGTCCAGCACGACGAGACGTCCGGCGGGGGATCCGAGGGCGGCGACGACGGGCGCGACCGGAAGCGCCAGGCGGCACAGAACGCGGCACGCATGCAGGACGCCGCCCGGGCCGACGCTTCCCACTGGGAGGACGGGGCGGACTACGACGACGACCAGCTCCCGTATCTCGTCAGCGACTACGGCGACGTGCTCGTCGCGGCTCGCCAGGACGCCGGTTTACAGACCGGCGAACTCGCCGAGGCCGTCGACGCCGAGGAGTCCGACGTGCTCGCCGTCGAGCAGGGACGTGCGACCCAGGCGAACGTCGGTGGGTCGCTCATCGGCGCCCTGGAAGCGGAACTGGACGTTCGGCTCGTCGACGGGGAGTAGCGGCGACGGACGCCCGCCGGTGTTTTCAGATCGAGAAGTCCCTCGAAGAGTATAAATAATTGACTCGTGTTGGGCCTCCCAGCAGGGGGATTCGTATGTTCGACACGACCGGTGACGACAACGGGGTACTCGGGGTATCGACACCGGTCGGTGTGACGCTCATGGTCGTCATCGTCGTGGTGCTGGCGACGCTCGTTACCGTGACGACGACCGATCTGGCACGGTCGACTCAGGACAGTGCGCAGGTCCACGGCGTCGGGACCTTCGACGTACAGTTTCAGGAGACCGGGAACGACTCGCTGCGGATCTCGCCCGACTCGCTCCGTAACAAGGACTCGACGTACATCCTCGAAGTCAACGACTACCCCGTCTATCGATGGGACGGCCACGAGCCGCTGGAGTTCACGTGTCTCTACCCCGGAGACCACATCGAGATCGTCTCGAAGGAGGGCGAGACGACCTACCCGGTTCAGGACCGTCGCATGGAACGGGCCCTCTCCTGTGGGCGTATCAGGGCGCTTCCGGAGAAGTTCGAGTACGCCTACATCGATAATCAGACGACTCTCGACAAGGTACGCGTCCAGCCCGATTTCACCTTCGGCATCGAGATCGACCCGGACGGGACGGGGTCGGACGATACCCTCGGCAACGACGTTCACAAACAGGACATCGGCACGATCCCCGTCACCAACCAGTGGCACTACATCCGCAGGTACGACAAACCGATCGAGGGCCTCTCGCCGCCGGTCTGGGTCATCGTGATGACCGACAACGTTCACTGGAAACTCGATGACGCTGGCGGTGATCTGAACTGGACCGACGACCCGACGCGTGCCTACGGGAGCGACGCCTATTCGATCAAGGACACGGGGAGCGGAAACGATCTGAAGCTCGAACCCGACGACAGCGAACCGACCAACGACATCTACATGGTGTTCAAGCCGGGCTGTTCGGGTAGTAAGCTCAAGGTCATCGACGTGGACGCCGGCTACCACAACAAGGTCTACATCAACGACCAGGTCGCGATCCCCGATACGGCGCCGTACGATTCGGGCACGAAGCCGACGCCGAAACTGCTCAACGCCCCCGGGGTGAACTGCCCGACGAACAATCCGTAGCTCACCGCGCAATTTTTGCCGCAGCTGTCCCAACAGCGTGTCATGGAGCTATCGGCCACGCAGGCGGCGATCCGAGAGGCGGTCCGGGAGTTCGCCGAGTCCGAGATCCGGCCGGTCGCGGCCGAGTCGGACCGCGAGGGCGTCTTCCCGGAAGATATCTGGGACGGGCTGGCCGACCTCGACCTAACGGGATTGACCGTCCCCGAGGCCTACGGCGGGTTCGACGCCGACCGACTGACCTACGCCGTCGTCAACGAGGAGGTTGCCTACGGGTCGCTGGCGGTCGCGACGGCGCTGTCGGTTCACTGCCTCGCCACCTCCTGTATCGCGGAGTTCGGCGACGAGTCGGTCCGCGAGGAGTGGCTGCCGGAGATGGTCGACGGCCGGCCGGTCGGCGCGTTCGCGCTCTCGGAGCCCGACGCCGGCTCGAACCCCGCGGAGATGTCGACGACCGCTCGCACGGTCGACGGTGGAGCGGCGTACGTCCTCGACGGCAAGAAACAGTGGATCACCAACGGCGAGCGCGCCGGCGTGGCGGTCGTCTTCGCGAAGACCGACGCCGACGACCCCGAGTCGGTGACGCAGTTCCTCGTCCCGACGGACGCCGACGGGCTGGAAGTCGGAAAGAAAGAGGAAAAGCTCGGCCTGCGAGCGAGCGACACGACGAGTCTGGTGTTCGACGGCGTCGAGGTGCCGGCGCGGTACCGGCTGACCGAGCCCGGTCGCGGGCTGGCGGCGGCCTTTTCGATCCTGACCGGCGGTCGGATCGGTATCGCCGCTCAGTCGGTCGGACTCGCCCAGTCGGCGCTCGACGAGGCGGTTGCCTACGCCGGCGAGCGCGAGCAGTTCGACCGACCGATCGCCGACACCCAGTCGATCCGGCACAAACTGGCGGACATGGAGACCGACGTGCGGGCCGCACGGGCGCTGACTCACGAAGCCGCGGCGGCCCAGGACCGCGGCGAATCCGCCCGGACCGCCGCCAGCGTCGCGAAGTACTTCGCGAGCGAGGCGGCGGTCGACGTGACGAACGAGGCCGTCCAGATCCACGGCGGCTACGGCTACACGTCCGAGTTCCCGGTCGAACGGCTCTATCGCGACGCGAAGGTGACGACCATCTACGAGGGGACCAGCCAGATCCAGAAGAATATCGTCGCGCGGGACCTGCTTGGTGAGTAGTCCGAGACTCGACACGGTCTCTCGACACCCGTCCCCGGTCGACACGCATTTGCTGGCTCGATCCCTACCGTCGCCCGTGACGGAGTACGACGCCATCGTCTACGATCTCGACGGGACGCTCGTCCGCCTCGACGTGGACTGGGGAGACGTGGCCGAGCGCTGTGCGGCGATCCTGCGGGCGCGGGGCCACGACGTGTCGAACGCGGACATCTGGGCAATGCGCGAACTCGCGGCGGCGAACGGGCTGCTCGACCGCGTCGACGACGCGATCGCGGAGTTCGAACGCGACGGCGCCCGCAGCGCACAGCGGCTCGCGCTCGCGGACGACCTGCCTCACTCGGTCCCGGTGGGCGTCTGTTCGCTCAACTGCGCGGCGGCCTGTCGGATCGCGCTGGAACTCCACGGCATCGACCGCCACGTCGGCGCGGTTGTCGGCCGCGACTCCCACGAGACGGTCAAGCCCGACCCCGAGCCGCTGCTCCACGCTGTGGATCTACTGGGTGCCGAGCCGTCCGCGGCGCTGTTCGTCGGCGATTCGGACTCCGACCGAGAGGCCGCCCACGCCGCCGGCATCGACTTCCAGTGGGTCGAAGACCGTGTCTGACGGGTCGAGCAGTGAGCGTGCGTCGGGCGTGCGTCGACCGCCGAGGGGGTCGGACGGTCACTCGGCGTTCGCCCGGCGCTCGCGGACATAGATGGCGAGCGCGGTGACGATCCAGACGACTGCACCGACGCGGACGGCGAACAGCGCGCGCTCGGTCCACGTCGTCAGCTCGACGGCGAGCGAGAGCATGGCCACTAGCGGCGCTCCCGCGACGATCGTGGCGACGAAGGTGAGCTGCATGACCCGCCCGTAGTCGACGCCGTCCGGGTCGGTCCGCTCGACGCGCGCTGGCATACTCGCGGGTTTCGGCGACGGCGTCTTGAGTCCCCCGTTTTCCGCCCGGTGCGTTCCGCCGTGGTTCCCACCGGCGTCTCAGTCGCCGACCGAATCGAGGAACCGACCGACTGCGCGGCCGAACGCGTCCGGTCGTTCGGCCATCGCGAGGTGTGCGGCGTCGGGGATCTCGACGTACTCGCAGTCCGGCAGCCGGTCGGCGAGGAACTCGTGGTACGAGGGCGGCGTCAGCGAGTCGTGCTCGCCGACGACGGCCAGCGCGGGGGCGTCGATCTCGTCGAGACGGTCGCGAACGTCGAAGGCGTGGCAGGTCATGAAGTCCCTGTGGGTAACCGCCTGGCCCGTGGTCAGCATCTGGGATCTCGACCGGTCGAGGACTCGCTCGTCGGCGTCGTGGAACAGTCGGTCCGGCCCGTGGAGGACGTCGACAGCGCGGTCGAAGTCGTCGGCGAGCCACTCGCGCAAGCTCTCGTTGACAGTGAGTTTCCCACCGGTCCCGGCCAGCACGAGCGCGTCGGGGGCGAAGGCCGTGTCGAGCGCGACGTGGAGGACGACGGCACCACCGAGGGAGTTGCCGACGAGCGCGTTCGCGCCGGTCTCCTCGGCGACGGCGATCACGTCTCGTGCGTACGCGTCGAGGGTTTCGGGCCCCGGGTCGGTCTCCACGTCGTCGGACTGGCCGTGCCCGCTCAGATCGAGGGCGGCGGCAGGCTGTGCAGGGCCGTCGGGACCGTACTGGGCGGCCCACAGCCGGTGGGTCGCGCCGCTGCCGTGGACGTACAGCGCGGTCGCGTCGCTCGCCCCTCTACCCACCCCCGCGAGCCGATACGCCGTCTCCCGGCCGTCGTGGCGAACGCTCTCCATACCGACCCTTCGCTTGGACGGTCCAAAGCTGTCGGGGGGTCTCGACGCCGGCGACGACCTCCCAGGACGCTGTCAGTGTGAACCGCAATTGTACCGATTCGGAGAAAACACCCCCCGTATGGGGGTATATTAGCGATAGTTTTATATACTTGTCGCGCTAACTAAGAGTTAGTATGACCGGAACCCAACAGCTGGCCGACGACGTCGGCCTGCGGCGCTACGAGTACGGCGACGACGAGACGGTGCTGGCGGCGGACATCGGTCCCGGACGGGACGCGTCGGTCGACGTGCTCGACGACGCGGTCATCGTCGTCGTCGACGGCGAGCAGTACGATCTGGAGCTTTCGGGTGACGCGCAAGCGTTTATCCGCAACGGCGTTCTCACTATCGAGGTGAGCCAATGAGACTCTCTGTCAAGCCCCTCAAGCAGAAGGACGCGGGGCGCGGACTCGCCGCGATCGACCGGGCGGCGATGGCCGAGCTCGACCTGGAGAACGGCGATTACATCGTCATCGAGGGCGGCGACGGCTCCCGCGCGGTCGCGCGCGTCTGGCCCGGCTACCCCGAGGACGAGGGCCGCGGGGTCATCCGAATCGACGGCCGGCTCCGCCAGGAGGCCGACGCCGGTATCGACGACAACGTCGACGTCGAGAAGGCCGACGTGAACCCGGCTTCCCGGGTCAGCGTCGCCCTCCCGCAGAACCTCCGGGTTCGCGGCAACGTCGGCCCGATGATCCGCAACAACCTCAGCGGCCAGGCCGTCACCGAGGGCCAGACCGTCCCCGTCAGCTTCGGGCTCGGCCCGCTCTCGTCGATGAGCGGCCAGAAGATCCCGCTGAAGATCGCCGGCACCGAACCGTCGGGCACCGTCGTCGTGACGGACTCGACGGAGGTCGACGTGGCCGAGAAGCCCGCCGAGCAGATCACCGGCGCCGCGCCCGGCTCCCCCGAGGGCGGCACGCCCGACATCACCTACGAGGACATCGGCGGCCTGGACGACGAGCTCGAACAGGTCCGCGAGATGATCGAGTTGCCGATGCGCCACCCCGAGCTGTTCGAGACGCTCGGCATCGAACCGCCGAAGGGCGTGCTCCTGCACGGCCCGCCCGGCACCGGCAAGACGCTGATGGCGAAGGCCGTCGCCAACGAGATCGACGCGTACTTCACCGACATCTCCGGGCCGGAGATCATGTCGAAGTACTACGGGGAGAGCGAGGAACAGCTCCGCGAGATCTTCGACGAGGCCGAGGAGAACTCCCCCGCCATCGTCTTCATCGACGAGATCGACTCCATCGCGCCCAAACGCGGTGAGACGCAGGGCGACGTGGAACGGCGCGTCGTCGCACAGCTACTCAGCCTGATGGACGGGCTGGAGTCGCGCGGGCAGGTCATCGTCATCGGCGCCACCAACCGCGTCGACGCCGTCGACCCGGCGCTGCGCCGCGGCGGTCGCTTCGACCGCGAGATCGAGATCGGCGTCCCCGACAAGAACGGGCGCAAGGAGATCCTGCAGGTCCACACCCGCGGGATGCCCCTGGCCGAGGGCATCGACCTCGACCAGTACGCCGAGAACACCCACGGCTTCGTCGGCGCGGACCTGGAATCGCTGACCAAGGAGTCGGCGATGAACGCGCTCCGGCGCATCCGCCCCGAACTCGACCTCGAGTCGGACGAGATCGACGCCGAGGTACTAGAGCACCTGGAGGTCTCGGAGAACGACCTCAAGCAGGCGCTGAAGGGCATCGAGCCCTCGGCCCTGCGCGAGGTGTTCGTCGAGGTGCCCGACGTGACCTGGGACCAGGTCGGCGGGCTCGAAGACACCAAAGAACGGCTGCGTGAGACGATCCAGTGGCCGCTGGACTACCCCGAGGTGTTCGAGGCCATGGACATGCAGGCCGCCAAGGGCGTGCTGATGTACGGCCCGCCGGGCACGGGGAAGACCCTGCTCGCCAAGGCCATCGCCAACGAGGCCCAGTCGAACTTCATCTCGATCAAGGGTCCCGAACTGCTGAACAAGTTCGTGGGCGAATCGGAGAAGGGCGTCCGCGAGGTCTTCGAGAAGGCCCGCGCGAACGCACCGACGGTGGTGTTCTTCGACGAGATCGACTCCATCGCGGGCGAACGCGGCGGCAACACCACCGACTCGGGCGTCGGCGAACGCGTCGTCTCCCAGCTGCTGACCGAGCTAGACGGGCTCGAAGAGCTGGAGGACGTGGTCGTCATCGCGACGACGAACCGTCCGGACCTCATCGACTCCGCACTGCTGCGGCCCGGTCGCCTCGACAGGCACGTCCACGTCCCGGTCCCGGACGAGGAAGGCCGCAGGAAGATCTTCGAGGTCCACACGCGGGACAAGCCGCTCGCCGAGGGCGTCGACCTCGACGACCTGGCCGCTCGCACGGATGGCTACGTCGGCGCCGACATCGAGGCCGTCACTCGTGAAGCGTCGATGGCCGCGACCCGCGAGTTCCTCGCGAGCGTCGACCCCGAGGACATCGGAGACTCCGTCGGCAACGTGAAGGTCACGATGGACCACTTCGAGCACGCGCTCGACGAGGTCGGCCCCAGCGTCGACGAGGAGACCCGCGAGCAGTACGACGAGATCGAGGACCGGTTCGACACCGCCGAGGCCGAGACCGGCAACGACGAACTCGGCCGCACCTTCCAGTAGCGCGGTCGCCGGGACCGCACTCGCGCTTTTTCGGTGTGCCGCCACGACGAGAGCCGCGGCGGAGTGCGAATCGCCGTATTAATATGTGTTAATATACCCTAAATACTTAATACTATATAATCTCGGCCCGACGTTGTCGGTGTGCCCCATCATCAGGACATCGCCGACGACGCGGATTCGAAATCGACCTACGAGTGTCTCGTCTGCGGGACGATCGTGAAAGCGGAGTCGCACCCGGGTGGCTGCTCCGAGTGCGACGGCGAGTTCCAGAACCGTGCGATGTCGCTGGAGTGAGCGGTCTCTATCATGTCCTCCGAAACACCACCACAGTCGACAGCCGATAGTACCGAACCCGTGACCGACGAGTCGGAGTCTGCGCTGTCGACGGCCCGCCGTCAGTTGCGACGGGCGGCCTCGCTGGTCGACGTCGACCCGAACGTCATCGAGCGGTTCCTCCACCCGAACGCCGTCCACGAGGTGACCGTCCCCATCGAGCGCGACGACGGGAGCGTCGAAGTGTTCCGCGGGTTCCGCGCCCAGCACGACAGCGTCCGCGGCCCGTACAAGGGCGGGATACGGTTCCACCCGGAGGTCTCCCGCGAGGAGTCGATCGGCCTCGCCATGTGGATGACCTGGAAGTGCGCGGTGATGGACATCCCCTTCGGCGGCGCGAAGGGCGGCGTCGTCGTCGACCCCAAGCAGTTGAGCGACGACGAGCGCGAGCGGCTCACTCGGCGATTCACCGACGAGATCCGCAACGTCATCGGACCGACGACGGACATCCCCGCGCCGGACATGGGCACCGACGCCGAGACGATGTCGTGGATGATGGACGCCTACAGCATGCAGGAGGCCGAGACCATCCCGGGCGTCGTCACCGGAAAGCCGCCCGTCATCGGCGGGAGCGAGGGCCGCGCCGAAGCGCCCGGGCGGAGCGTCGCCATCGTGACCCGCGAGGTCGCCGAGTACTACGACACGCCGCTCTCGGAAGCGACCGTCGCGGTGCAGGGGTTCGGGAGCGTCGGCGCGAACGCCGCCCGACTGCTCGACGACTGGGGGGCGACCGTCGTCGCCGTCAGCGACGTGACGGGCGCCGCCTACGACCCCAGCGGACTCGACACGCGCTCGATCCCCGCTCACGAGGAACAACCGGAGGCGGTCGCGGCCCACGCCGACCGCACGATCCCGAACGACGAACTGCTGGAACTCGACGTGGACGTGCTCGTCCCCGCGGCGGTCGGCAACGCCGTCACCGAGGCGAACGTCTCCGAGGTCCGTGCCGATATCGTCGTCGAGGGCGCGAACGGGCCGCTGTCGTTCGCGGCCGACGAGATCCTCGCCGAGCGGGGCGTCCCGGTCGTCCCCGACATCCTCGCGAACGCCGGCGGCGTCACGGTCAGCTACTTCGAGTGGCTCCAGGACATCAACCGCCGCTCGTGGTCCGCCGAGCGCGTCAACGAGGAACTGGAGACCGAGATGCTCGCCGCGTTCGAGGCGGTCGCTGACGAGTTCGAGTCGAGCGACGGCACCTGGCGTGACGCCGCGTACGCGGTCGCGCTCTCCCGGATCGCGGAGGCCCACGAAGCGCGCGGGCTCTGGCCCTGACGGGCGGCCGGCGTTCGCGACCCGCGAGGTCGCTCGCGACCGACGGCCGCCGCCCGGAAGCGCAACTGCATTGACGGTCGAGTCCTCAGTTCCGGCCGATGAACGTCAGAGAGCACGTCCCCGCGGTCTCCGGTATCCTCTCGGTCGTCGCGCTGGCGCTGGTGTTCGCGGCGGCGCTGCAGGCGATCCCCCAGAGTCTGCTGCCGCGGGCGCCCGAGCTGGTGCTCGAAGCGATCCCCCACGTCAACGCCGTTCTGAGCGCGACGGCGGTCGGGACCATCGTCGTCGGAATGCGGGCGATCCGCCGCGGTGACGTGGCCCGCCACCGCGCGGCGATGCTGACGACGACCGGTCTGTTCGCCCTCTTCCTCGTCGCCTACCTCTACCGCGTGGCCCTGCTGGGACCGAGCGACTTCTCCGGGCCGCCGCTGGTCGAGGGCGTGATCTACCCCGGCATCCTCGCCGTCCACATCCTCCTCGCCATCGTCTGCGTCCCGCTGGTGATCTACGTCCTGCTGCTGGCGCTGACCCACTCGGTCCCGGAACTGCGCGAGACGCGCCACCCGACCGTCGGGCGCGTCGCCGCCGCGCTGTGGCTGATCTCCTTCACGCTGGGCGTCGTCGTCTACCTCATGCTCTACGTCCTGTTCTGAGCCGCCCGCCGGATCGACGTTCGTGACGACGGGCGCTCACGCGGTCCGGATCGGTCCCGAAAGCGCCTCGGGACCCTCGTCGAGGACCGCCAGCAGCCACTCGACGGTCCGGTCGCGCGACGACGAGGAGAACGACTCGTGGCCGCCGTCGTAGAGGACCGTCCGCTCGGCGGGGGCGCGCTCGCCGATGGCGTCGACGCCGACGACGCGGTCCCGGAGCGAGCAGAAGACGACGCTGTCCGCGCGGAAGTCGGGCAGTCGCGACTGCGCGTCGGCGACCGTCCGCAGGAACGCCGGCGCGATCCGGTCGGGACCCTCGGCGCGCTGGCGCTCGGTCGCCAGATCGCCGAGCGCGCTCTCCTCGAAGGGCACCGGGACGACCGGCCGGTCGGTGGGAAGCGCGGCGGCGAGACGTTCGAGAAGTCCCTCACTGGCCATCCCCCACCAGGGGCTCAGATAGACCCGCGGGGCGGCCGAATCGAGATGCGCCGCGACCAGCCCGCCGGTGCTGTGCGAGAGGATCCGGTCGGGGTCGGTGGCGTCGAGGTGTCGCTGGGTCGGCCCGACGTACTGGGCGTCGAAGTCGCTCCCGTGGTCGGGGATCTGCCCCACGTCGACGGTGTAGCCCGCCGCGACCAGCTCGTCGACCAGCCAGCGCACGTTCTCGTGGTGAGTCCGGTTTCCCCAGCCCAGGACGAACAGGACGCGCTCGTCGCCGTCGCCAAACGCCGTGAACTGCATGACCGGGGACTGGGCGCCGGTGCCACAAAAAGGCGCGGCGGTCGGGACCGTGGCCTCGTCCGACTCATACGGATTGCTCTAACTGTTTGTCACGGCGACCGCCCACATACGGGCGGTCGATGCGAGAATGGCTTAGAGCGATCCGTATCAGTCGTCGGTTTCGCTCGCGGCGCTCTCGGGCACGTATTCGAGTTCTCCGGCCTCGACGAGCGCCTCGAAGGCGTTGTCCTCGGCGTCGAGCGGGAAGTCGACGCGGCCGCGCTTGCGCGCGGACTCGTAGGCGCCGAAGATGATCTCGGCGGTCTTCAGGCCGTTCTTCGCGCCGAGTTCGGAGTCGCGGCCCGCTTCCAGCGCGTCGACCACCTCGCTGGCCGCGCGGTCGATGTACTCGCTGCCGTACTGTCGGCCCTCGGCGTTGGCACCGTGCAAGTCCTCTCCGTCCACGTCGATGGTCTCCCAGGCTCCGTCGCCGGCGCGGCGGATCTCCAGCATGTTGCCCGTCTCGCTGTCGATGCGAATCTCGCCCTCCGTGCCGCGGATGACGTGGGCGGCGTCGGCGAAGTCGCCGCCCTCGCCGCCGGAGATGACGCCCTGGACGCCCGTCTCGTACTCCCAGAGCGCCCACGCCTGGTTCTCCTGGTGCATGCCGAAGCGCACGTCCTCCTCGCGGTAGTCGATCTGTGCGATGACCCACTCCGGTTCGGCCTCGCCGGCGAACATCCCGGTCAGGTCGATGGTGTGAGCGCCGGTGTCGTAGAGGTCGCTCCACGTGGTCTCGATCCGCTGGAGGTCGCCGATCTCCCCGTCGTCGATCAGTCGTTTCGCCTCTCTGAACGGCTTCCCGAAGCGTCGCTGTCGGTTGAACGTCAGCTGCACGTCGCGACGCCAGCAGGCCTGGGCCATCCGCTGTGCGGAGCCCCAGGTGTGTGCCATCGGTTTCTCCGCGTGGATCGCCGAGACGACGCCGCTGCGAGCGCAGTCGACGACCACGTCCTCGTGGATCGCCGGCGGGACGGCGACCGTCACGATGTCCGGTTCGACGGCGTCGAGCATGGCCTCGTAGTCCTCGAAGAGGTTCTCTTCGGGCAGATCGAACGTCCGGCCGAACGCCTGGGCGTTCTCGGGGACGATGTCGGCGCAGGCGACGACCTCACAGCGGTCGTCGTTCTCGAACGACTCGGCGTGGCGATACCCCATCGCGAACCCCTCGACGGTCGGGTTCTCCGGGTCGGGCCCCGCGCCGACGACGGCGACGGTGTACGTCATGCGATCACACAGCGAGAACGGGCTAAAACCGCTTTCGGTCGCCCTCCTTCCCGTAGATCGACGTGTAGCCCGGTAGCGATCGATCCGCGGAACACGGCGACCGACCCGGCATTCGCTACCATCGACCGTTCGATTCTACCAAACAGCTTGGAAAAGATATATCACTTACTTCTCACCAATATACGAACAGTCGAGCTACCGACATGCCAATGATAACTGTCGACGGATCAGAGTTTGAGTACGAGCGACAGGCGAAGAACAGATCGGAGAGCGTCTTCGAAGCGCAGTTGATCGTCGAGTCGCGGACCGGCGAGCGGTCGGTGCGGTCGTTCGAGATCGACGTGTCCGCGCGCGACGACCTGACGGCCGAGCGGATGGAGACCGCGCTCGCCGAGTGGAAGGAGTCCCACCCCACCCTGACGGTCGACCAGGTGGTCGTCGAGGAGACGAAGCGTTGCGGGTTCGGTCGCCGCGTCGGCGAGGCCGACGCGGAGGGCGCCGCCGAAGCGACGGCCGCGGGCGACGACTCCGGGCGAACACAGCCGCTGTATCGCGGCGGCGCGCAGTCGGTCCCGCGCTCGCCCGTCGGGTTCGGCGACGTGCCCGTCGAGCGCGGCGAGGAGGTCACCTTCCACGTGGCCGGCCCCGAGTCCTCCGTCTACGGCACCTCCAGTGGGACCGTCACCGGCGTCAAGACCGGGACCGAGGACTACAACGTTCTCATCATCGAGACGGACTCCGGCACCAAGCGCGTCCGCGAGGACTGGGTCGTCGACGAGAGCGACGACGAAGCGAACGAGACCGAGCCCACCGACGAAGCCGGCGATGCAGACGGCGAATCAGACGATGCGGAAGATGAAGCCGACGCGGCCGACGAGGACGCCGAGAGCGACGACTCCTGAACGGCAGGTGGTCGCGGCTCCGGTTCTCAACGGTTCTCCTGTGCTGTCCGCACGAGCGAGAGCGGGACTTCGCTCGCGAAAAATTGGCTTCTAGTAGCTGCGTTCCTTTGGCTCGTACTCCTTTTCGCCTTCGAGAAGGACGGGCTTGTAGTACAGCTCGGGGTTGCCCTCGTTCCAGGCGAGCATGGTGTGTTTGAGCCACTCGTCGTCCCGGCGCTCCTGGTACTGCTCGCGCCAGTGGGCGCCGCGGAACTCCTCGCGGGCGAGCGCGCCGACCGTGATGGCTTCGGCGATGTCGATGATGTTGCGGGTTTCCATCGTGTGCATCAGGTCGGTGTTGTAGGTGCGCGAGGGGTCCGAGGCGGCGACGTGCTTGTAGCGCTCGCGAGCCTCGCGGATGTCGTCGAGCGCCTCCATGAGGTTGTCCTCGCGGCGGAAGACGTTGACGTTGGCCGTCATCGTCTGCTGGATGTCGTCGCGGACCTGCGCGTGGTTGACGCCGTCGTCTTCGAGGAGTTGCTCGACGCGCTCCTCCTGTCGCTGGACCTCGGCGTCGACGACGGTCGCCGCGTCGACGGCCGCACCGTCGGCGGCGACGCTCCGGTCGCCCGCGTCGACGGCGCCGACGTCGACGCCCTCGGGAATCTCGCCGGCTTCGCTCTCGGCGCTCGGTCCGGTCTGGATCTCCGCCTCCTTCATGTCGCCGCCGGCGGCGTGCGTGCCGGCTCGGGCCCCGAACACGAGCAGTTCGGGGAGCGCGTTGCCGCCGAGGCGGTTACCGCCGTGCAGAGAGACACACGCCGTCTCGCCGGCCGCGTAGAGGCCGTCGATACAGGTGTGGCCGTTCTCGTCGCACTCGACGCCGCCCATCTGGTAGTGCTGGCCGGGCTTGACCGGCATCGGCTCGTCGAGGCCGTCGACGCCCTCGAAGTCCTCCGCGAGGTGGAGGATGTTCTCGAGGCGGTCGAGGATGCGCTCCTCGCCGAGGTGGCGCATGTCGAGGTGGACGTACTCGTCCTCGATACCGCGACCCTCGTTGACCTCCGTGAGCTCGGCCCGGGAGACCACGTCGCGGGAGGCGAGTTCGCCGTCGTTGTTCGCGTAGCCGTACTCGAACATCAGGCGCTCCTCGTTGTCGTTGTAGAGGATGCCGCCCTCGCCGCGGACGCCCTCGGAGATGAGGACACCCGTGGAGGGGAGCGTCGTGGGGTGGAACTGGACGAACTCCATGTCCTCCAGCGGGACGCCGGCGCGGTAGGCCATCGCGTAGCCGTCGCCGGTGTTGGCGACCGCGTTGGTCGTGTGGTCGAAGACCTGCCCGGGGCCGCCGGTTGCGAGGATGACGCCGTTGTTGGCGCGATAGCCTCGGATCTCGCCGGAGGCGATGTCGTAGGCGACGACGCCGTGACACTCGCGGTCCTCGACGTCGTCGTGGTCGGTCACCGCCAGGTCGAGGACCTGCTGTTCCTCGTAGACGGTGATGCCCCGTTTGACGACCTGCTCGTACATCGTGTGCAGCAGGTGGTGGCCGGTCTCGGCGCCGGCGTACGTCGTGCGGGGGTGGCTGAGGCCGCCGAACGGTCGCTGGGAGACGGTGCCGTCCTCCTCGCGGGAGAAGGGCATCCCCCAGTGTTCGAGCTGGATGACTTCGTCCGGCGCGTCCTGGGCGAAGGTCTCGACCGCGGGGGCGTCCGCGAGGTAGTCCGAGCCCTTCATCGTGTCGTAGGCGTGTAGCTCCCAGGAGTCCTCGGGGTGGAGCGCGGCGTTGATGCCGCCCTCGGCCGCCCCGGTGTGGCTCCGGACGGGGTGGAGCTTCGTGACCATCGCCACGTCCGCTCCCGCTTCGTGTGCCGCGATCGCCGCGCGCAGGCCAGCGCCGCCCGCGCCGACGACGAGTACGTCGTGTTCGTGCATGGTTACCAGAATTTGAGGTTCGACTTGACTGCTTCGCGCTTCAGCTCCTGGATGTGCTCGGTCAGCGGGATGTCCTTCGGGCACACCTCGGTGCAGGAGAACTGGGTCTGACAGCGCCAGACGCCGTGTTCCTGCTCGATGATCTCCAGTCGGTCTTCCTTCTGGATCTCGCCCTCCCGCTCGTCCATCGCGAACCGGTAGGCCTTGTTGATGGCCGCCGGGCCGAGGTACTCGTTGTCCCCCGCCGCGATGTTACACGAGGACATGCAGGCACCGCACCAGATACACCGCGTGGACATCTTGACTTTCTCGCGGTTCTCGGGGGTCTGGCGCTGTTCCTCGCGCTCGCCCTCCGGGAGTTCGTCGGGCTGGAAGTACGGCTCGACGGCCTCCATCTGCTCGTAGAAGTGCTCCATGTCCACGACGAGGTCCTTGACCACGTCCTGGTGGGGGAGCGGCTCGATGCGGACCGGCCCTTCGAGGTCGGCCATCTGGGTCTTACAGCCGAGTCGCTGCTGACCGTTGACGAACAGCGCGTCGGAGCCACAGACCGCCTGCCGGCAGGAGTGGCGGAAGGTCAGCGACGAGTCGTAGTGGTCGCGGGCGTAGATCAGCGCGTCGAGGACGGTCATCCCCTTGAAGAAGGGGACGGAGAAGTCGTCGAAGCGCGGTTCGGACTTGCCCTCGACCTCCGGGTCGTAGCGGAACACCTTGATCCGGACGGTATCGTCGGCGTCGCGGACCTCCTCGCGGGCCTGCTCTTCGCGTTCGCGGGCCTCGGCGCGGGCTTCCTTCTCTGAGATCCGACGGTCTTGGGGCGACTGCTCGGCCGGTTCGGCCGTCTCGGCGTCGGTCTGCTCCTCGGTCTGCTCTTGTTCGATTTGTGTGCTCATAGTAGGTCGGTCATCGCGAGTGCCACGCGGGTTCCCTGGACGATCAGTGCTATGCTCGCCAGCGTCAAAACGGCCCCGACTGCTTTCTTGCGGGTACCGCTCAGGCCCTGGTTGACGAGGGCGTTGTAGACGCCGTTGACGCCGTGGAAGGTCGCGGTGACGAGGAACAGCCACATCGTGGCGAAGTAGCCGACCTGGCTCATCCGCGCCTGGCTACCGGCGAAGGTGATCTCGGCGGCGTGGTTGACGAAGTGCAGCAGGAAGAAGTGGAAGGCGAGCACGCCGACCAGGAAGACTGCAGTCAGTCGCTGGAAGAGCCACTTGATACCGCCGCGCTCGAACGAGGAGTAGTGCTGTGCCATGAATCACACCCCCGCGAGGAACGTCGGCACGCTCGCGACGACGATGGCGGCCGTCACGACGAGCGACGCGTAGAAGCTCTTGTCCTGATTTTCGAGTCCGAACCCGAGGTCGACGAAGAGTAGTCGAACCCCGTTGAGGATGTGGAAGACGGCCACCGAGAGGAGGCCGACCTCCAGCACGCGGACGATCAGCAGTTCTTCCAGTCCCTGAAGCGTGTTCGTGTACACCGTCGGGTCACTGGCGGTGGCGGTGCTCAACACGGCGATATGCGTAAAGAGGTAGCCGACGAGCACCCACCCGGTGAACTTGTGGAAGATCCAGGCCCACATGCCCGGCTGGAACTCCCGCCACCGGCCGAAATCCTCGACCGCTCCGCGGTCGTACGTTCCGCTCATACAACGGGCGCAATGGTAGCAGGGGCTATAGTAGTTTCTACACCGACCCGCCTCGGCCGTCGAACACGTTCACACACGTCCACAGGTCGCCGGGTTCGGTGGGCGTTCCGGGGATTTTCGCCGGGACATCCGGCCGACGTACCACTCGGCTGTCAGCGGTCGCGCCCGCGGGCCGGCGTCGCTCGCTCGCGCGCGACCACGGGCGAACCGCGCCCGTTCGCGCGGCGTCCTCACTCGGCCGCGCTGGACGCCGTCGGGTCACGGGACGGGTCCGGGCCGCCGCTGCGTTCGATGGCGTCGAGCGTGTCGCCGTCGAGTTTGACGAGGTGACAGAGCGGGTTGCCGGGGTAGACGACGGGGTTTTCGAGGATGCCGACGAGCAGGCCGGTAAAGGGCGCCTCGACGTGGGCCCGTTCGGTCTTGAAGGGGTTGGCGATCGTGCAGATCGTCTCGCCCTCGCGGACGACGCCGCCGCGGGCGGCGTGCATGTCGACGAGGCCGCCGGCGTCGGCGCGCAGCCAGGTCTTGTCACTGGAGCCCTCCACGATCGTCCGCCAGCCGGGCCAGCGGACGCGTTCGGTGGGTAACAGTCCGAACTCGGCGAGGACGCTCTCGACGCCGACCAGGGCCCGGTCGATGAACTCCCGCTGGAAGCGGTGAGCTTCGCCCATCTCGATGGTGATCGTGGCGGTGCCGCGCTCGCTGGCCTCCCGCCTGAGGGTTCCGTCCGGCCCCTGTCCGTCGATGATGACGTTCGAGGCGAACGCCTTGGCGACGCGGGCGACCGACGGGTCGGCCATGTCGGCGCGGGCGTGCAGCATGTTCGTCCGGCCCCGGGTGGAGGTGTGCAGGTCCAGCCCCACGTCGCAGGGTTCGACGAAGTTGTCGAAGATGCGCCGGGCCATCCGCTTGGCGCTGGTCGACCCCGCTTTGCCGGGGAACGACCGGTTGAGGTCGCGGTCGTAGACGGGGAGGTAGCGCTCCTGGGCGATGAACCCGGGGACGTTCAAGACGGGGAGACAGATGAGCGTGCCCCGGAGGTCGCTCAGGTCCCACTCGTGGGCCACCTCGCGGACGACCTCGACGCCGTTGAGTTCGTCGCCGTGGGCGGCGGCGCTGAGGAACGCGGTCGGTCCCGGCTCCTCACCGACGACGATCGTGACGGGGATCCTGACGGGATCGCCGAGATAGGTCTCGCTGACGGTGTAGCGCACGTTGGCCCGCTCACCCGGGTCGACCCGACCGCCGTCGTAGGTGAACGGCTCGGCCTCGTCCATATCTCCCACTGCGCCCGGGGGTTGAAACGTGTGGCGACCCGGGGTTGCGAGCCCGCTCCGGGATCGCGAACGGGCCCTCCCTGGCTCGCGCTCCGCCGACGCGCTCCCGGTTCGCGGCCGACCGCATCGTTGTTTTCAGTTTCGCCGTCAGATCGCCGCGCTGGCCCGATACGGGACCGTTAGTACTTTCGGCCGGCCCGGTGACGTTGGGGTATGACGACTTCTGACTCCGTTTCGGTGGGGGTGTTGAGCCTGCACAACAGCAAGGAGACCAAGGCGATCCTCAACGCCGTCGACGCGCTGGGCCACGACCCCGAGTGGTTGCGCCGCGAGAACACGACGCTCCGCGTCGAAGGGTCGGAGCCGAAGCTCGAACCCGAGGTGGACGTGATCGCCAACCGCCTCCTCCTGTCGAAGTCGACCGAGCCCTGCGAGGAGATGGGGCTGGCCAACACCTTCGAACAGCTCGTCCCGATGCTCAACGAGCCGGCGAAGACGCTCACCTCGATGCACAAGGTCGCGTCGGCCGTCGCGCTCTCGGAGGCCGACGTGCAGGTACCGGACGCGCTGCTGGCGCTGTCGTCGGACCGGCTGAACCTCGAACGCGAGCAGTTCGGCGAGGAGGCGGTGTACAAGACCGCCATCGGGACCAACGGCGGCGGCACTTGGAAGGTCGACGCGACCGAACGGGTCAACGCCCGCGTCGGCAACCGCTACGCGTTCCTCCAGAAGCTGCTCGAACGGGGCGACGTGCCCACGCGAGACCTGCGCGTCTACGTCGTCGGCGGCGAGGTCGTCGGCTCGATGTTCCGCTACGCGCCCGACAACGAGTGGCGGACCAACGTCGCGCTGGGCGGCCGCGTCGAGGACGCCGCCGGCGAGGTCGACGAGGCCGTCATCGACACGGCCCAGACCGCCGTCGAGGCGGTCGGCCTGGACTACGCCGGCGTCGACCTGATGGAAGGCGAGGACGGCTGGTACGTCCTCGAAGTCAACCCCACCGCGGGCTTCAAGGGCCTGTTCGACGCGACGGGGACGAGCCCAGCGCCGTACATCGCGGGGCTGGCCGTCGAGCGCGCCGGCGGCAGCGTCGACTCCGAGCGGGTCGAGGAGCTGTCGAGCTTCCTCGACGACTCGGTGCCCGCCTGCAAACCGCCGTCGGTCTCGTCGGGGGTCGCGGACTCGCTGGTCATCGGCTACACGGAAGAGGTGCTGATCAGCGGGACCAAGGGCTCCGAGTCGGTCGTCGCGAAGTCCGACACCGGTGCGACCCGGACGAGCATCGACACACGCCTCGCGGCTGACATCGGTGCCGGCCCGATCAAGTCGATCACGAAGGTCCGGTCGGGCTCGAACAAGTCCTCCAAGAGCCGCCCGCTCGTGGACGTGGTCGTCGGCGTCGGCGGCACCCGCCACACCGTCACCGCCAGCGTCGAGGACCGCAGCCACATGAACTACCCCGTCATCCTCGGCCGCGACATCCTCGGCGACTACCAGGTCGACGTGTCCCGCCAGGCCGACCGCGAGTCCGACGCCGAAGTCGAGTCCGAGGAGTAACCGCGCGCTTTCGTTTCGCGTCCCCGCTCTCTGTCCTGCTCTCAGTCCCCGCCCGCGATCGCCTCGGCGAGCGACCGCGCCGTCGCCACGCGCTCGTCGGCTGCGTCGTCGCCCGTCCCGTCGACGTTGCCGAGCAGTTCGGTGACGTGACCGACCCGCTCGCGAACGGTCTCCTCGTCACCTCCACCGCCACTCGCCAGTTTCGCGGCGTCGCCGGCGACCGCCTGCGCCTCGCCGATCCACCGGCTCGCCGTCCGGTCGACCGGCCGCTCCTCGGTCGCTTCGAGTTCCGCGTGGAGCCGTTCGACGCGCTCCGCGAGTGAGTCGCCACCGCCGCTCACATCGGCGTCGTCGCCCACGATTCACCCCTCCACCGCGCGCCAGAGGTAGCAACTGGCGTAACTGCGGTAGGGCCGCCAGCGCTCGGCGGCGTCGGTCATCTCCGCTCTGGTCATCTCGGCGTCGAACAGCCGGTCCATCCCCTTGCGGATGCCGAGGTCGCCGACGGGAAACACGTCCTCGCGACCGAGCGCGAACATCAGGAACATGTCGGCGGTCCACGGCCCGATACCGTGGATGTCGGTCAGCTCGGCCCTGACGGCGTCGTCGCTCGTGTCGGCGAAGGTGTCACGGTCCCACTCGCGGGTCAGGAACGCGCTCGCCGCGCTCTTGGCGTAGTCGGCCTTCGCCTCGGAGAGCCCGGCCTCGTGGAGGGTGGCGTAGTCGGCCTCGACGATGGCCTCGGGCGTCACCTCGACGGCCTCGAACAGCCGCTCGCGGATGGCCGCGGCGGCGTCCATCGACACCTGCTGGCGGATCAGCGAGACGACCAGTCGCTCGAAGCAGTCGTCGGCCGGCTCGATGGAGACGGCACCGTGCTCGTCGACGACCGGCCCGAGCACCTCGTCGGCGGCGAGTGCATCGATAGGGTCCGCTGTCATCGCCCGACCGTCGGGGACGGGACGACATGGGGGTTTCGGAGACCCGTACGGCGTCCGGTCAACTCGCGCCCGCCGCGCCGCAGCAAGCCGGCGGCTCCGGCGGCGTCGCCGCCTCCTCGTCGGTGTCGTCGTCCGACTCGTCGCCCGTCGACCGGTCGTCTGCTCCGGTCGGTCGCTCGTCTGTCTCGGCCGCGGCCGCCTCGGGCTCGGGGGTCTCCTCCACCGGCTCGACCGGTTCGCCGTTCTCGCTGTCACCGCCGTCGACGACCTCGGCGGGGTTGCCGACCACGGTCGCGCCCGGCGGCACGTCGTCGACGACGACGGCACCGGCACCCACGGACGCGTCGTCACCGATCGTGATATCGCCGACGAGGGTCGCGTTGGCCCCCAGCGTCACGCGGTCGCCGACGGTCGGGTGCCGTTTCACCGGTCGCGGGTCGTCGCCGCCCAGCGTCACGCCGTGGTACATCGCCACGTCGTCGCCGACTTCGGCCGTCTCGCCGATGACGACGCCCATCCCGTGGTCGACGAAGACCCGACGCCCGAGGTCGGCACCGGGGTGGATCTCCACACCGGTGAGAAAGCGAGTGAGCTGGGAGACGAGTCGGGCAGTGAAGTGAAAGTCACGGGTCCACAACCAGTGGGCCAGTCGATAGGCCCAGACGGCGTGGAGGCCGGCGTAGAGCAGTACCTCGGCGCCGCTCTTGGCGGCGGGGTCGGTCTCGCGGGCTGTGCGAACGTCCTCTCGGAGTCTGTCGAACATTGTGGGTGGTCCGTGTCGTGGGTCGGCAGGTGTCGCGGTGGTCGGCGGCGTCGATGCGGACGAGAAAGCGCGGGCGCTCAACAACAGTGTCGCCGAACGATGTTCGGCTGGTCGTGTCCCGTGCGACCGGACGAACGCGAGCGCCCGAGATGCATAGTTCGAGTTCGATTTGCCAGCGGCTTAAATTACCCGACCCGCTCTAGGCGTCGCTACGTTCGTTTGTGTCGTGTTGAGTTTGCACTTTCGAGTCCGCTCTCTAGCGGTTCTCGGGATCGCATTCGGCAGCAGACGGTGAAATCCCTCGACCCGCTCGCTGACTGGAATCGCTACCTCACGAGACAACAAGCGGCGAAAGCCCTCGACCCGCTCGTTCACGGGTCGTTGCACTCCCCGTTCGCATGTCGAGGCGCTCGCTTCGCTCGCGCCTCGCACTCGCGGTCGCTGTCTCTGAAAATCGGAGATTTTCAGGATCGGGCGAGAGCACAGCTCTCGCAGACATCGCGAATCTCCGATTCGCTCAGTGACGAGAGAGCTGTGCTCTCTCGAACCAAGCGGGATATCCGCGCTCTCCGCACCGCCCGCTCACGGCAACGCCGTTCGCTTCGAGGCGCTGCGCGCCTCGCACCGCTCGACAGCGCGCGCCGTCCAGTAAATTCACCGAGTAGTCACCGAGACCGCAGGGGAGTCAGACCATGCCCTTCCCGAGCAGTTCGCGGGCGATGATGTTCTTCTGGATCTCGGTGGTGCCCTCGTAGATCTGGGTGATCTTGGCGTCGCGGTAGAACCGCTCGACGTCGAAGTCGTTGACGTAGCCGGCGCCGCCGTGGATCTGGACGGCCTCGTCGGCCACGTCGACGGCGACGCGGGAGGCGTACTCCTTGGCCATCGAGGCCAGCTGGGTGAGCTGGTCGTCGGCGTGGTCGACGCTCCAGCCCGATTTGTAGGTCAGCATGCGCGCGGCCTCGGTCTTCGTGTGCATGTCGGCGAGCTTGTGCTGGATGGCCTGGAACTCGCTGATCGGGCGGTCGAACTGCTCGCGCTCCTGGGCGTAGTCGAGGGCGCGCTCGGCGGCGCCTCTGGCGATGCCGACGCCCTGGGCGGCCACCGCGGTGCGGGTCTCGTCGAAAAACTGCATGAGCTGGAGGAAGCCCGCCCCGCGGGTCCCGAGGAGGTTCTCCTCGGGGACGCGCACGTCGTCGAACAGCAACTCCGCGGTGTCGGAGGCGCGGATCCCGAGCTTCCCGGTGATCTTCTCGGCCTCGAACCCGTCGCGGTCCGACTCGACGACGATCTGCGAGAAGCCGTTGTACCGGCCCTCCGCGTCGGGGTCGGTCTCGCAGAGGACGACGAAGAAGTCGCCGACCGAGCCGTTGGTGATCCACATCTTCGACCCGTCGATGACCCACTCGTCGCCGTCCTTCTCGGCGCTCGTGGAGACCGACGACACGTCCGAACCCACGTCGGGTTCGCTGATGGCCGAACCCATGATGGCCTCGCCCTCCGCGACGGGGCGCAGGTACTCCTCCTTTTGCTCCTCGGTGCCGAACTCGACGAGGGCGTCGGCGCCGAACGCGGCCGACGAGATGGAGAGCCCGATCCCCGGGTCGGCGGCGAACAGCTCCTCGACGATGACGATGTTGGTCAGGTAGTCGTAGCCGACGCCCCCGTATTCGAGGGGTACGTTGGCCCCCACGAGCCCAAGCTCGGCGGCCTCCTCGACCAGGTCGTGTGGGAACTTCTCTTCGGTGTCGTACTCCGTGGCGACCGGTCTGATCTCGTTGTCGGCGAAGCGACGGACTTCGTCGCGGACTTGCTGTTGCTCGTCTGAGAGTGCGAAGTCCATGCGTCATATGTCATCGTCTGTCATACATAACGCTTCGTAATCAACGATCAACTCGTCGAGCGTTTACCGGCGAGAGAAACCTTGAAACGGGAGCCGAGCCAGGTTGCACACGTCATGGACTTCGAGGATATCGAACAGGTCGCGGTACTCGGTGCGGGGAACATGGGTCACGGGATCGCCGAGGTCGCGGCCCTGGCGGGCTACGACGTGACGATGCGGGACATCGAGCAGGAGTTCGTCGACGACGGCTACGAGAACATCGAGTGGTCGCTCGGCAAGCTCGCCGAGAGCGGCCAGATCAGCGACGAGGAGGCCGACGCCGCGCTCGACCGCGTCGAGGCGCTCGTCGATTTCGAGTCCGCCGTCGCCGAGGCGGACGTGGTGATCGAGGCCGTCCCCGAACGGATGGACATCAAGAAGGACGTGTACGGCGAGCTGGAGGAGTACGCCCCCGACGAGACAATTTTCGCGACGAACACCTCCAGCCTCTCGATCACGGAGCTGTCGGAGGTGACCGAGCGACCGGAGCAGTTCTGCGGGATGCACTTCTTCAATCCGCCGGTCCGGATGGCGCTGGTCGAGGTCATCCGCGGCGAACACACCGCCGACGAGACGCTCGACGCGATCGAAGGGCTCGCCGAAGCGTTCGACAAGACGCCCGTCCGCGTCCGGAAGGACTCGCCGGGGTTCATCGTGAACCGGGTCCTGGTCCCGCAGATGAACGAGGCCTGCTGGCTCGTCCACGACGACGTGGCGACGGTCGCCGAAGTCGATTCGACGACATCGTTCGACATGGGCCTGCCCATGGGCGCGTTCGAACTCGGCGACCAGGTCGGCCACGACGTGACCCTGCACGTCCTCGAATACCTCCACGAGGTCCTGGGCGACGCCTACGAGCCCTGCCCGCTGCTGGAGGAGAAGGTCGACGCCGAGGAACTCGGCAAGAAGACCGGGAAGGGCTTCTACGACTACGAGGACGGCGGCGTCGAGATCCCGGCCGACGAAGGTCGCGACGACGTGGAGGCCCGACTCCTGGCCGTGATGGCCAACGAGGTCGGCAAGCTCGTCGAGAACGACGTGGCGCCGGTCTCGGACATCGACGAGGCGATGATGCTCGGCGCCGGCTTCCCGGAGGGTCCGGGCAAGCGCGCCGACGCCTACGGGCTGGACGGGCTGGTCGAGACGCTCGAATCGGTCCGCGAGGAGACCGGCGCGGCCCGCTACGAAGTTTCGGACGGCCTCCGCGCGGCCGCCGAAGCGGGCGGCTTCTACGGGAGCGACGACGAGGGCGAGGCCGTCTCCTACGATCAGATCGTCGTCGAGACCGACGGCGCGGTCGGACACATCCAGCTCGACCGCCCGGCGCGGATGAACACGATCACCGTCGATATGATCGACGAGGTCGACGCCGCGCTCGACCAGTTCGACGCCGACGACGAGATCCGCGCCGTGCTCCTCGAAGGCGCCGGCGACCGCGCGTTCTCCGCGGGCTTCGACGCCGCCAGCGCCGCCCCCGGGAGCGGCCTGGAGGCCAGCGAGATGTCCCGCAAGGGCCAGCAGGTCTTCGGCCGCCTGGAGGAGGTCGGCATGCCGGTCGTCGCCGCTATCGACGGCTACTGCCTCGGCGGCGGCATGGAACTCGCCACGGCGGCCGACATGCGTATCGCCAGCGAGAGCGGTCAGTTCGGTCAGCCCGAGCACAACCTCGGCCTCCTCCCGGGGTGGGGCGGCACCCAGCGACTCTCGCAGGTCGTCGGCGAGGGTCGCGCCAAGGAGATCATCTTCACCGCGAAGAACGACTACGAGGCCGAGACGATGTACGACTACGGCTTCGTCAACGAAGTCGTCGAACCCGGCGAGTACGACGACCGCAAGTGGGAACTGGCCCGCGACCTCGCCGCGGGGCCGCCCATCGCCCAGAAGTTCACCAAGCGCGCGATGCTCGCCGGCCGCGACGACACCGACGCCGGCCTCGAATACGAGGCCTCGGCGTTCGGCCACCTGTTCACCACGGACGACGTGTGGGAGGGCCTCGCCGCCTTCCAGCAGGACCGCGAGCCGGAGTTCGAAGGGGAGTAAGAACGGCCGCGTTCTACGTTTTCAGTCGTCTTCGGCGGCGTCGAGCGCCTGCTGGGCGACCCGTTCGCTGGCCTGTTCGACGAACTCCTCGGGGAGGTCCTCGATCTCGCCGGCCTGGACCCGCCAGAGGTTCGCGTAGAGGCCGTCGCCGGCCAGCAGGTCCTCGTGGGTGCCGCGCTCGACGATCTCGCCGTCGTCGATGACGAGGATGGTGTCGGCGTCGCGGACCGTCGAGAGCCGGTGGGCGATGATGAACGTCGTCCGGTCGGCGGCCAGTTCGTCGATGGAGCGCTGGATGAGCATCTCGGTCTCGGTGTCGACCGCCGAGGTCGCCTCGTCGAAGATCATGATCGCCGGGTGCTGGAGGATGGTCCGCGCGACGGCGACGCGCTGGCGCTGGCCGCCCGACAGCTTCACGCCGCGCTCGCCGATGTCGGTGTCGTAGCCCTCGGGGAGGTTCTCGATGAACTCGTGGGCCTCGGCGCGCTTGCAGGCCCGGATCACTTCCTCGCGGCTGGCGTCGAACTGGCCGTACTTGACGTTCTCGGCGATAGTGCCGTCGAACAGGAAGTTGTCCTGGCCGACGTAGCCCATCGAGCCGCGCAGGCTCGAGAGGGTCACGTCCCGTACGTCGTGGCCGTCGACGCGGACGCTGCCCTCGTTCACGTCGTAGAGGCGCAGGAGCAGCTTGACGATGGTCGTCTTCCCCGCGCCCGTGGGACCGACGAGGCCGACCGTCTCGCCGGGTTCGACGTCGGTGTCAACGTCGTTCAGGACCGTCTCGTCGCCGTCGTAGCTGAAGGTCACGTCGTCGTACTCGACGTGTCCCTCGACGCGCTCCAGGTCGACCGCGTCGGGCTCGTCCTTGATCCGGACGGGCAGGCTCATCAGCCCGAGGATGCGCTTGGTCGAGGCCTTGGCGTCCTCGTAGCGCTCGACGATGTTGCCCATCTGGGCGAGCGGGTTGACGAGCCGCTGGGTCAGCAGGAGGAAGGTGACGAGCGTCCCGGCGGTGAGTTCCCCCGAGAACGGGCCGGGCGGTCCCTGGATGATCCAGATCCCGCCGACGATGAACGTCGCGATAAAGGAGAGGGAGGTGAGCACGCGCAGGCCGGGCCGGTAGACGAACGAAAGCCGGAGCGCCAGCCAGTCGAGTTTGAAGTAGCGGTAGGAGTGGTCCTCGACGCGCTGGTCCTCGTACTCCTCGGTGTTCGACGACTTGATCACCTGGATGCCGCCGAGGTTGTTCTCCAGGCGGCTGTTGAGGTCGCCGACGGACTCGCGGATGTCGGCGTAGCGCTCCTCGGCCAACTGCATGTACCAGTAGGTGAACACGGCCGACAGCGGTGCGACGACCATCGTGACGGCCGCCAGTTGCGGGTTCAGCGCGACGAGGAACGCGGCCGTCCCGAGCATGAGGACGATCAGCTGGATCAGCTCGCCCATCATCGAGTCGAGGAACTGCTCCAGCCGGTTCACGTCGTTCGAGAGGATGGAGATGAGTTCGCCGGTCTGGACCTCGTTGAAGAAGTCCATGTCCAGCCGCTGCATCTGCTGGTAGGTGGCCGTGCGGGCCTCGTGTTTCACCCGGTGGGAGAAGAGGTTGAGGGTGGACGAGCGGACGAAGATCAGCCCCGCCTGTCCGATCATCGCGACGGCCATCCCGCCGACCACGAACCAGAACTGTCCCATCTCCGTCGTCGGCAGCCACGCTTGCGGGACGTAGGGAAGGGTGAACCCCGCCTCCTCGTTGAACAGCGCGTCGATGGCGACGCCCAGCAACACCGGCGGCACCAGCGAGAAGAAGCGCGATCCGATGCTCGCCAGCACGCCGACGACGAACCAGCGACGGTGGCCGTGCCCGAACCGCTGGAACAGCTGCAAGAGCGGATGGTCCAGTTCCTCCCGGTGTTTCTCGATGTACTCCGAATCGATCGCCTGGTCTGTGCTCACGGGTTTGACTGTCGCGCCTGTTAGCGATCCCGGTGCAAAAAGGGGCCGGTCCGCCACAAACTCGCCGCTTGTTCCGCGAGCGGCCGATAGACGGTCAACACATCTCCCCGAGGTCGCGCCACTCCTCGGTGTGGAGGCCGACGTCGAGTTCGCGGCCGCAGCCCTCGCAGTAGAACGACCCCGAGCGCCGGTCCGCCGGCAGTTCCGTCCACTCGCCGTGTTCGTCGCACTCGACGCGGATCCCGCGCTCTTCCCCTTCGAGCAGTTCGACGGAGTAGGATGGCATCGATCATCCGTGGGGCTCGCGCCAGGTTAAGTCCGACGCCGGCCGGCTCGCAGCCCGTCGGTCCAGCCGACTGCTGTGGCCCCGATCCCCCGGCGACAGTCAGTCCCAGAAGCTCCGCGTGCGGGCGTACTCCCGTTCGCGGCGAAGGATGTCACGATAGAACTCGTCCTCGTCCTCGCGGAGCTTGTTGATGATGCGGGCGGCGTTGCGCGGGCCGACCCCCCGCGCCGCGAGCGCGATCACGGCCCGCTTGCCGTGGCTCTGGACGAGACTCGCCGACTTGTACGCCCGCTCTGTCTGTTTCTCCTGCTCGTCGTCCTTCTCGCTCGCCTTCACGGCCGAGACGACCTCGTCGGCCCACGGATTGAGCGCGGCGATCCGCGTCGACCCACAGTCGGGACACTCGGGCCGGTCCCGGATCCGTTTGACCGGCTTCTTGCGCTTCCAGTCCTGGCAGTGCAGACAGAAGAGGATCATCCGGTCGCTCTGGATCCGCTCGCGGACCGTCTGGATGACGCTCGCGTCGGCGTGGTCCGGCGAGAGCAGTTCCTGGCCGGCGCTGCGCCCGCCGAGCCCGATTGGGGTCCGGTCGCCGAGCAACTCGACCGAGAGGTCGCCCGACTGGACGCGTTCGAGGACCTCAGCCGCGCCGTCGACGTCGAGTTCCTCGTGGAGGATCTCCCGGACGGCCTCGTCGTAGACCGGGGTGTCTTCCAGCGCGTCCATCAAGCGGTCGCGGCCGAAGCGATTGCTGGACCCCCGGCCGCGCCAGCCCTTGAGCGCGCCGAACTTGGTGGCGACCTGTGCGACCTTGAACTTCAGCGAGTCCGCGTTCTTCAGGGATAGTTCGACGAGGTCGGCGACGTGGTCGGGGTCGGTGTCTTCGAGCACGTCCAGCGCGTCGGTCGCCGAGGCGTTCCGGGGTACTTCCAGCTCGATCCGGTAGGGGTCGATCTCCATTCCGACCGAGGATCCGGTGGCCTGCCCGAGCAGCGCCGAGAGCAACCGCCCCAGGGTCTCGTTGATCTTGTGGCCGAAGGCGGCGTTGACGACGAGTTCGCGGCCGCGGAACTCGATCAGGACGGTGTCGTCGGTGGGGATGGGGTGGTCGGTGTCGTAGTCGGTCAGCTGTTCGAGCCCCACCGCGACGGTGTCGGCGTCGCCGTCGTAGCGGGCGGTGAACTCCCGAGCGACCGACTCGACGGGCGCGCCCTGCTGGAGTTGTCGCCCGGCGATCCCGCGCATCTCGCCGACCTCTTGGGCGACCGCGTAGGGGACCGGGATCTCGGATCCGGTCCAGGAGGGCACCTCGCCGCCGGGGTCTTCGACGGGCGAGACGGTCACCACCTCCTCGTCCTCGTCGATCTCGGTGATGCGCCACATCTCGCCTCGCTGGATGAATATCTCCCCGGGCGTCGCGAAGTTGACGACGAACCGCTCGTCGAGAGTGCCCACGTCGCGGCCGCTGGCCACGTCCTCGACGCTGTAGGTCGCCTCGTCGGGGATCATCGAGAGGTTGTGATAGAAGTACTGCCAGGTGCCGCGGCGTTTCTGAAGCTCGTCGAGGCCCTCCTCCAGCCAGACGACCTTGTTGCCCGCGAGTTCGCGGACGACCGACTTGAACTCGGCCTCCGAGAGGTCCCGGAACGGGTATGCTCGGGTGAGGATGTCGTAGGCGCGCATCGCCCGGATGTCGCCGAAGTCCATGACGAGGCCGGCGATCTGGTTGGCGACGGTGTCAAGGCTGCCGTCGTGGATATCGGCGGACTCGACCTCGCCCGAGCGTGCTTTGCGGGCGATGGCGAGCGCTTCGAGGGTGTCGTCGGGGTGAGTCGTGACGACGGTGCCCCGCGACACCTGGTCGCGGCGGTGGCCCGCGCGGCCGACGCGCTGGAGCAGTCGCGTCACCTGTCGCGGGCTGTTGTACTGGATCACGTGGTCGACGTGGCCAACGTCGATGCCCAGTTCCATCGACGACGTACAGAGCAGTCCGTCCAGCTCGCCCGCCTTGAAGTCGTCCTCCACCTCGATGCGCGACTCCTTGGCGAGCGAGCCGTGGTGGACGCCGACGTTCGCGTCGAGTTCCTTGAACCGCGACCCTAACGCTTCGGCGAGCTGGCGCGTGTTGACGAATATCAGCGTCGACTCGTACTCGGAAACCTGGTCGCGGATGTACCGGACGTGACTGGCGAACTCCGGTTCGGTCATCAGCTCGCCGGCCAGCCGCTCGTCCTCGTCGGTTATCGCGGGCGAGCGCACGCGCACGTCGAGGCGACTACCCACGTCGATCTCGACGACCGAACAGCCCCGGTCGCCGGTGAGAAAGCGGCCGACCTCGGCGGGGTCACCGACCGTCGCCGAGAGGCCGATCCGCTGGAAGTCGTCGGCGAGTTCGACCAGCCGTTCGAGGCCGACGGTCATCTGCGCGCCGCGTTTCGAGACGGCGAGTTCGTGGACCTCGTCGACGACGACGTGGTCCACGTCGCTCAGGGCGGTCCGGAGCTTCGAGCCGGTGAGCATCGCCTGCAGGGTCTCGGGCGTCGTCACGAGCACGTCGGGCGGGTCGTTGGCCTGTTTCTGGCGCTGGTAGTCGGTGGTGTCGCCGTGGCGGACCTGCACGTCGAGATCCAGCCGGTCGCCCCACCACTCCAGCCGTTCGCGCATGTCGCGGTTGAGCGCCCGGAGCGGGGTGATGTAGAGGGCGCCGATCCCGAAGCGCGGCTCGTCCGTCCTCGTCAGCTCGTCCAGTACCGGCAGCATCGCCGTCTCGGTCTTGCCGGTCCCGGTCGGCGCGACGACGAGGACGTTCTCGCCGTCGACCAGCGGGGGGACGGCCTCGCGCTGTGGCTCCGTCGGCGTCGTGAACCCCCGCTCGGACAGGGCCTCGCGAACCGCTGACCCGAGCGTCGCGAACGCCGACGGGTCGCCGCCCTCGGCGCCGTCACCCGACCCGCCGGCCGCCCCGGTGTCACCCGTCGCTCCCGCGTCTGTCATCGCCCGTGCTATGCGTTTGAGCCGATTAAGGGCGCCGATCCCCCGGTGTCTCTCGGGGTGCTTGCTCGTCGGCGAGTTGCGAATGCAAGGGGAACCCTGAGACCGATATACCCCCTGTCATTCGCGTGATGCCATCGGAAACTTCGGTCACGCTGTCGGACAGAGGCAAAGAAGTAGTCACCCAGGACAACGAGGTCGTCGGCGAGATAGCCGAAGTCCAGGAGGTCGAGTCGGGATCCAACCGCGTGTTCGTCGAACCGGACTCCGACCTCTCCCAGTCGGCGATGTCGAGACTCGGATGGACCGACCGCCACGAGGAGGGGTACGAACTCGACCCGGATCGGATCGGCGCCGTCTACGAGGACCAGGTCCGACTGGAGCACTGAGGCCGGGCCACCCCGACGACAGCCGGGTGCGACGGAACAGTATTGCCTGTTTCTAACAATATTAACCTATCGCCGGTTCCCGTTCGGGGGCGATCCGAACAGGAGTTAACAGTGGGACGTACGAACTCACGTAGGAGGCCCCATTCGAGCCAACCATGTGCCGACACACCTATCAGTCGGGCGGAGAGCACCCGCAGGGACCGGACGCCTGCAGCGAGCGGGCTCCGGGCGCCGAGGTCGGGGGCGCGCGCTATCGGGTCGACCGGCGGACGCTGCTGGCCGGTGGCGCGGCGACGCTCGCCGCGCTCGCGGGCTGTGGGAGTTCGGATTCCGGCGCGGCGCCCGACGCGGTCGGACTGACGACCGAGGACCGGTGTGAGGTGTGCGGGATGGTGATCCCGAACCACCCAGGCCCGAGCGCCGAGATATTCTACGCCGACGAACGCCCCTCCGGTCACGACAACCCGGCGCGGTTCGACAGCACCTGGGAGGCGTTCCAGTACGACTTCGAGCGCCGGGACAGGGGCTGGAGCCGCGAGGCGTTCTACGTCACCGACTACTCCGCAGTCGACTACTCGGTCACCGAGGAAGGCGGGGACCGGGTCGTCTCCACCTATCCGAAAGCCGACGCGTTCGTCGACGCGGAGTCGGTCACGTTCGTCGTCGGTTCGGACGTCAAGGGCGCGATGGGCAAGGACCTGATCGCTTTCTCGACCGAGAGCGACGCCGAATCGTTCGCCGACGAGTACGGCGGCTCGCTCGCCGGGTTCGACGACGTGAGCCGCGAGACGATCGCACAGCTCGGTCGCGCCTGACGATGGACGTGCGGATCGTCGGGGGACTCGTGCTCGCGATCGTCTTGGTGAGCGGCGGTGCGTTCCTGGTCGGGTCGGGCGCCGAAGAGGTCCGACCGGTCAGCTTCGAGGAGACGCTCCGCGTCGGGATGACCGGGGTCGACGTGCGGACGGCCGAGGCCCGGGGCTACGACCTGCCGCGGGCGCAGGTGTTCTACGGGCAGTACGAGTACGTCGTCGGCTACTACGGCGTCGAGTCGCTCGTCTCGCAACTGGAGAGCGGGACCGCCCGCCGCCAGTTCGGCGATCCGCTGGCGGTCTTCGTGACAGACTTCTCCGGAGCCGGCCCCTCGCTGGTCGACGGCGGCTACGTCGACGTGCGCACCGACCCGGCAGTGGGGTGGGTGCGGGCCGACGAGGCGGTCTACGTCGTCGACAGCGGGGCGCGCACGCCGGCCGGCCCCACGGCGGTCTCGTTCTCCGACCGGGCGGACGCGCGCGCCTTCGCCGAGGCCAACGGCGGCCGGCTGGTGTCGTGGGACGCGCTCCCGGACGCGGTCGAACCGGCCGGCCGAGCGACCGAAGCGGCGTTTCGTGAGGCCGCCGAGAACCGGTCGAACTGGGCCGACCGGACCGTCGATGCCCGGCAGACACTCCGTGAGCGCCGGGTCTCGGTCGTCGTCGGCGAAGACGCCCCGACCCTGGCGGCCGCCGTCGCGGCCGCACCGCCCAACACGGCCGTCGAACTCCCGCCAGGCACCTACGACGCGAACCTGACCGTCGACAAGCCGGTGACGATCCGCGGGTCGGGACCGGAGACGGTCCTCGACGGCGGCGGGAACGGCACCGTTCTGCGGGTCAGTGCCGACCGGGTCGCGGTCACGTCGCTGTCGATCACCGGCGTCGGTTCGGTCGGGTCCCGTCCGCCGCCCGAGGACGCCACGGGGCCCCTCGGGACCACCCTCGTCTACGCCCGGAGCGACGCGGGGATCGCCCTGCTGGACGCGAACGAGTCGCTCGTCGCCGACGTTCGCATCGACACCGCGTCGACGGGGGTCAGCCTCCGCCGGAGCGACCGGTCGGTCGTGCGGAACCTCACGGTCCGGGGGGCCGACACCATCGGCGAGGGGTCGATGGGCGTGTTGCCAATCGCCTCTCGGGTCGTCGTCGAGGACACCGACACCCGCGGCGGCCGCGACGGCGTCTACGTCCACCGCGCCGACGGCAGCGTGATCCGGGACAACCGCATGGTCGGCGGGCGCTACGGCGTCCACGAGATGTACACGTCGGACTTCCTCGTGGCGAACAACACGATCCGGGAGACGAAGGGCGCGGTCGTCCTCATGACGCGGCCGACGAACAACGCCGTCGTGGACAACCGCGCCGTCGACAACCGGGCGGGGGTCATCGCCGTCGGCGACACGTCGCTGTTCGCCGACAACGTGGTGGCGCGCAACCGGATCGGGATCGACCTCGGGTCGACCCGCTCGCTCGTCACCGACAACACCGTCGCCGACAACGGGATCGGCATCCGTTCGGTGACGCTGCTGGCGACCAACGACCTGATCGGCAACGACGTGGTCGGCAACGACCGGCCCGCGGTCGCGTCGAGCGGTCCCGTCAACGTCTGGACGAGCGAGGGGCGCGGCAACTACTGGGGACCGGTCCCGGGGCTCGACCGCGACGGCGACGGGACCGTCGACAGCCCGTTCCGCCCGACCGGCCGCGTCGACGTGGTGGCGAGTCGCGCGCCGGGGGGACCGACGCTCTCGCGGGCGCCGGCGCTGGGACTCCTCCGGGCGGTCGCCGGGAGCGTCCCCGGCCTCCGCGAGGGCGGCGCGATCGACACGGCACCGCGGACCGACCCGGTCCGCCCGGACCGACTGCGGGAGGTGCGAAACCGGACGTATGAATGACGAAGACCGACCGACGACGGAGACGGTACCGGACGACGACGGGTCGAACGAGCGAGGTGACGACGAGTCGGGCGAGCGAGATGGCGAGGAGACCGTCGGGCCGGGAGCCGACGACGGCGGTGCTCGCGGGGCCGACGGCGACGCGCTCGTCGTCGACGGCGTCGCCCGGTCGTTCGGCGACGTGAGCGTCCTCTCGGACGTCTCGTTCGCGGCCGAGCGCGGGACCGTCGCCTGTCTCGTCGGCCCGAACGGATCCGGGAAGACGACGCTCCTGCGGGTGGTCGCCGGCCTGCTCGCGCCGGACGCCGGGTCGGTTTCGCTCCCCGACTCGGGCGACCGCACGGTCGGCTACCTGGCCCAGACGCCGGCGTTCCGCCCGCAGTTCACGCTCGCCGAGACGCTGCGGTTCTACGGTGACCTCGCCGGCGTCGACGTCGACCCGGGCGCGGTGCTGGCGCGGGTCGGGCTCGAAGCGGTCGCCGACCGGCGGGTCGGGGCGCTCTCGGGCGGGATGACACGCCTGTTCGGCATCGCCCAGGCGACGATCGGGGACCCGCCGGTGCTCGTCCTCGACGAACCCTCCAGCGGGCTCGACCCGACGATGACCGAACACGTCGGGTCGGTCGTCCGCGACCTGGCCGACGAGGGACGGACGGTCCTGCTCGCGACGCACGAACTCGGCACCGTCGACCGCGTCGGCGACACCGTCCTCGTCCTCGACGACGGGGCGATCCAGGTCGCCGCCGCGCCCGACGCGCTGCGCCGGGAGACCGGGTCGGAGACGCTCACCCACGCCGTCAACCAGTACATCCACGGCGAGGGCGGCGACCTGACGGTCCGCGCCGGGACCTGGGAGGGCGACGATGAGTGAGCGCGCTACGGCCGACCCCTCGCCGGACGGCGACGCCGCCGAGCGGGACACTACCAATCGGGACACCACCGATCGGGACGCCGTCGACCGAGACGCCGGCGGACGGACGCCCCGCGGCCGACTGCGAGCGCTCCGGGCGGTCGCCCAGCGGGAGTTCGACACCGTGCTCCGAACGCGCGCCTATCTCGCCCTGGCGGTCGCCTACGCGTTCGTCGTGGTCGCGCTCCCGCTGGCGAGCGGCGTCGGCGGCTTCCTCCCGCTCGTGCTCGACCTGTCGACGCCGGTGGAGGTGCTCGTCCCGCTGGTTGCCTTCGGGTTCGGCACCTGGAGCGTCCTCGCGGACGCCCAGAGCGGCGAACTCGAGGTGATACGGACCTACCCGGTCGACCGCTGGACGTACGTCCTCGGGACGTTCGCCGGCCGGGCGGTGGGAGTGCTCGCCGCGGTCCTCGCGCCGCTGGTGGCCCTGGGCCTCTCGGTCCCCCTCCTCCGGGAGCCGTCGACGGCCGTGTTCGTCTCCCACGCGACGGTCGACTCGCCGACCTTCCTCGCGCGGTTCGTCGCGCTGACCGCCGCGTACGCGCTGGTCGCGCTCGCGCTCGCGATGGCCGTCTCGTCGCTCGCCCGCTCGCGCCGTGCGGGCGTCGCGGCCGCCGCGCTGGTCGCGCTCGTGGCCGTCGTCGGCGTCGACGCGCTGGTCGTTCTCGGCCTCGTGCAGGGGGTCCTGAGCGCCGACACGCTCGGCGTCGCGCTCGGCCTCAGTCCGACCGGCGCCTTCCGCGGGCTGGTCCTGTCGACGGCGACCGGCGGGGTCGTCTCGACCGGTCCGCCAGCCGCGAACGTCGCCGCCAGCGTCGTCGGCTTCGCCGGCTGGTTCGCCGTCGGCCTCACCGTCGCCGCGCTGGGCGCGTGGTCACCCGGCGGGCGCTGAGCGCCTCGTCGAGGGTGCGAGCGACCTCCGGACAGCCGCGACAGCAGAAGGCACCGTCCGCGTCGTCGGCGACGGCCGCGACGCCGGCGGCGTCGTACAGCACGGTCCCCAGCGCGCCAATCAGGGCGCCGATCAGCGCGTAACTCGCCGTCCGACCGAGGTTGAACAGCAGGTGCTGGCGGATCTCCGAGAAGCCGACGGGTCCGTCGCCGCCCATCCGGTCGGCGTACAGCGTCACCAGCGGCCCGCACATGCCCAGACAGTGGGCGCCCCCGAGCAGGCCGACGAGCGCGAAGACGGCGAGGCCCGCCTCGCCGCCGGCCGGGGCGGCGGCCTGGAGCGGTGCCATCACCGACCGGTCAGTCGCGCCGGGAGGTACTGCTCGTCGGCCGACCCGAACATGATCCGCACGGCGCCCACGATGAGGACGGTGTTGAGTATCGCCAGCACCGCGACCGGTTCGAGTCCGAGGGCGAACGCCAGCGCCGACGGGATCGCCAGCAGCCCCACCAGCGGGAGCCACGAGACCGGGATCGAATCCATAGATCCCCCTGTCTCCTTCGATCGATTAAATTGGGGGTTGTCGCAGGACAACTGCTCGGGGCCACGAGTCCATCAGGCCCGGCGGCTCAGCCGTCTGACCACTCCTCGCGCAGCAGGCCGTACTGGACCATGTCGCGGTGGGCACCGTCGACGAACATGAACTTACGACGGCGGCCCTCCTCGACGAATCCGAGCGACTCCAGCAACCCGCGAGAGGCGTCGTTGTGGTCGAACGCGCCGGCGCCGACGGCCGGCGTGTCGTACGAGCGAAAGAGGTAGTCGACGACGAGGCCGACGGCTTCGCTCCCGTAGCCCCGGCCGTGGACCGCCGGTATCAACCAGTAGCCGAGTTCGGGCCGGCGGTAGTCTATCCCCTCGGCGGTCGCGGCGCCGATTCGTCGCACGTCGTCCGGGTCGGGCCGGCCGGGTCCGGCGTCCTCGCCGTCGAGACAGACGAGGAATCGGTCGGTCCCCGCCTCCTCCTCCGAGACGTCGATCGCTTCCCGGTTTCGGAGCCGTGCCCCGAGCGGGTACCGGAGTTCGGGGTTCGCACCGGCCCGCTGGAGGAAGGGGACGTCCTCTTGCTCGACGGTCCGGAGGGTGACGCGGTCGCCGCTCGCGATGCGTGCGCCTGGCATGGGAGCGGCGTCGTGGTCGGCCGATAAGGGTCTTGTCCCGGGGTGGGACGGAGTGTCGCGCGGAGAGAGAAATCCTTTTGGCCGATTCGGCCACAGGTTCGGGTATGGACTGGCCGCACGACCCCGACGGAGACGAAGGCAGCGAGGGGCGCCGCAAGTACGGACAAGCGGTGCTCGCCAAGAAGATCGACGAGGGCGAGGACTTCCCGCTCGACCAATCGGAGTTCGTCTCCGAACACGGCGACGAGCCGATCCGCATCGACTACGAGACCGTCGTCAGCGTCTCGGAGATCTTCGAACACGTCGACCAGGCGGAGTTCGAGGACTTCCCGGACTTCCACAAGGCCGTCGGCGCCGGGCTGCGCGAGGCCGACTACTGGCCCTACCGCCTCGAACACGCCTAGAAGGCGGTTCGGACGCGACCGCTCCGTGCCGGCCCGCCACCGCCGATTCGGGCCCGGTGACCGGTGTCTTTTCCCGACCGCCTCGAGTATCCGGCCCCATGTCGGGGAGCGGGGACGCCCCGAGCGACCGCTCGCGCAAACGAGCCGCCCGGAGCCGGCTGAAACTGTGGGTCTTCCTCGTCTGGCCGGCGCGGGCTATCTCTACCCGACGGCGGAGAACGCCATCCGGTCGAGCGACTCCGTCGGCACGCTGTTCCAAGGCTCTCTCACCGCCACGATCACCGGCGGCACGCTCGTGTTGACGCGCAACCAGTTGGTCCTCTCCCAGGGTCTGGGCGCCGTCAAGTGACGGAAGTCGAGTGAGACCGCGACCCCTGACTGGCGACTCGCGGGAGTGACGCTCGCTCGGCCGGCGACCGACGAGCGGTTGCAGGGTCGGGGCTTTTGAGTCGGCCGTTCGACGATGGGGTATGGCCGCGGAACCGGACGCCTGGGAGTACGAGACCCTCGAACCGCCCAGAGGAGAGACCAAGAAGGAAGCCACGGACCCCAAATCCCGGCTGAACGACCTCGGCGCGGAGGGGTGGGAGTTCGTCGAGACCATCGACTACGTCGGCGGCGGGACGAAGCTGCTCGTGTTCAAGCGCCCGGCCGACCAGTCATGAGCGGCGCTCCGGAGGCGGGCGACGACTCCGGGACGGGCCCCGCCGAGTCCGACACCGAGATCGACGCGTCGGCCGACGTGGACATCTCGACGGCGGATACGATGCGCGAGCGGGCCGACGAGAGCCGCCTCAAACTGTGGCTATTGCTGAAGGCGAACAGAGTCCACCTCGCGGGTGCGCTCGCGGTCGTCGTCTTCTGCACCTTCGTGGCGGTCGGGAGCAGCGTCGACGGCTTCGTCGCGACGCTCCAGAGCGGTGATACGAAGGGAGCGCTGTTCTCGACGATGCTCGGGGCGATCATCACCGGGACGACGCTGGTCGTGACGATCAGCCAGCTCGTCATCTCCCAGGAGAACGGGCCGCTGGGCGACCAGCACCGGCGCATGAGCAACACGATGGACTTCCGCGACTACGTGGGGGAGATGTACGACGAACCGACGCCGGTCGACCCCTCGGCGTTCCTGCGCCGGCACGTCCACGAGGTCGAGCGTCGGGCGAAGGCGCTGCGCGAGGCCGTCGCCGGCAGCGGCGACGACGACCTCCGCACCGAGGTCGACGAGTTCACCGACAGCGTGACCGGCAACGCCGAGGCGGTCCGCGAGCAGCTGGCGGGCGCGTCCTTTGGCACCTTCGACGTGCTGTTCGCCGCGCTGAACTTCAACTACGCCTGGAAGATCTTCCAGGTCGAGCGCATCGGTTCGGACCACGAAGCGGCGATCGACGACGAAATCGACGACCGGCTCACCGACCTCCGGACGACCCTGACGATGTTCGGCCCCGCCCGCGAACACGTCAAGACGCTGTACTTCCAGTGGGCGCTCGTCGACCTCTCGCAGTACATCCTCTACGCGTCGGTCCCCGCGCTCGTCGTCACCGGCTCGCTGCTCGCGTTCCTCGGATCCGGACCGATCCCCGGGACGACACTGGGCGTCGAAAACGTCCTCTGGGTCGTCGGGGCCGGCTTCACGGCCTCGCTCGTCCCCTTCCTGTTGCTCGTCGTCTACATCTCCCGGATCGCGGTCGTGGCCAAGCGAACCCTCGCCATCGGCCCGCTCATCCTCCGGGACTCCCAGCGATAGCTTCGAGTTGCGTACTTATCGGCTGTTTCTGATGTTTGTACCGCGGACTGAAGTCGAACGACAGCGACCGCACTTACGGGAGACAGCAAGCGATGAAGCCCTCGGCACGCTCGCGGTCGCTGAGGCGAGATATCCGCGCTCTCCGCACCGCCCACGCGGATAGTGCCCGCTCAGACGACTACACAAGCGCGAGCGCACCTCGCCCTTTCAGTCCACCAGGGACTGGACCGCACAGCACCGCAGCCGGCCACACACCTCCCCAACCGATTCGCTCGCCTTCGGCTCGCTCATCCCTCGCACGATACTGTCACGCGACGAGACGCGCGACAGCGCGCGCCACGGTGGATTGCTACGTCTATCACCTGTACTGAGCATCCGCGCGCCGGAGGCGCCCGAGGCTACCCCTCGTCGAAAACGGTGGTCGCAAAAGGATGGTAGTGCTCCGTCTGGGATTTGAACCCAGGTCATCGGCTCGAAAGGCCGAAATGATTGGCCGGACTACACCAACGGAGCGCACGACGCGTCCGCGTCGTACTCGGGAGATTGAACTCGGGGTATAAAAACTCGTCTCTCTCCGGTCGGTGTGGTGGTGACTCCCGCACACCGCTCGGGGCGGGGTGTCGTCGGGGGTTTATCAGGGGCGGCCGAATCGATTCGCGGCGGTTCCGGCGGGTCGGGAACGCGCTCGACGGTATATGGACGAGAGACCGCCAGCACCGAATGTCGATGACCAGTATCGATCCATCCAGACGGCAGTTGTTACGGGTCACGGGTGCCGCCCTCGCGGGCGGTGCGGTCGCCGGCTGTTCGGCCGCGCCCGGGGAGTCGTCGGACACCGCCGACGGCGGCGGTGGCGGTGGGGACGACGGCGAGAGCAGCGAGTCCACCGGGACGGCCACGTCGGCAGGTGACGGCGGGTCCAGCGGCGAGTGGACCCAGACGAGCACGGTCGAGATGACCGACCAGCTCCTCTACGAACCGGAGCGGATCCAAGTCTCGGCCGGGACGACGGTGACCTTCGAGAACGTCGGCAACGTCGGCCACACCGTCACAGCCTACGGCGATGGGATCCCGGACGGCGCGACGTACTTCGCATCGGGCGGGTTCGAGTCACAGCAGGCGGCCAAGGACGGCTACAGCGACGGACAGGAGGGCAACGTTCCCGCGGGCGAATCGTACGAACACACGTTCGAGACGACGGGCACCTACGAGTACTACTGCATCCCCCACGAGCTGAACGGGATGTCCGGGTTCGTGAAGGTGGTCTAACTATGAGCAACGACGCCAACGACAGCAGCGACGCGGAGTCACTCGTCGAGGAACACGAACAGCGGATCAACGATCTGGTCGCGGACGTGGACGACCCCGCGGAACTCGGTGCGGACGAGGACGACGGCTTCTCGATGCAGCTCGCCGGACTGGAGCTCGACCGCCGGGACTTCATGAAGGCCGGGGCCGCGACCGGTCTCGCGAGCGCTGCCGGCGCGTTCGCGGGCTGCCAGACGGCGCTGCCCGACGGCAAGACGCCCAGCGACAGTGGCGGCGGTGGCGACGGCGGCTCGCAGGGCGCGTCGGCGAGCCACGGCCACTTCGTCCCACCGGGCGAGAAAGACGAGTACTACGGCTTCTGGTCGGGCGGCCACTCCGGGGAGATCCGCGTCATCGGCATCCCGTCGATGCGCGAACTCCAGCGGATCCCCGTGTTCAACACCGAGCCCGCGCGCGGCTACGGCTTCGACGACCAGTCCTCGGAGATGCTCGAACAGGCCGGCGACTACACCTGGGGCGACAACCACCACCCGAACCTCTCGGAGACGGACGGCGACTACGACGGCGAGTACCTCTACGTCAACGACAAGGCCAACGGCCGCATCGCCCGTGTCAACCTGAAGTACTTCGAGACGGACGCCATCGTGGACGTGCCGAACGTCCAGTGTATCCACGGCACGACGGTCCTCTCGCCGGACACGAAGTACGTGCTGGGCAACGGGGAGTTCCGCGCGCCGCTCCCCAACGACGGCCGGGACGTGAACAACCCCGAGGAGTACACGGCGCTGTTCTCCGCGGTCGACCCTGAGTCGATGGAGACGGCCTGGCAGGTGAAAGTCGACGGCAACCTCGACATCGTCGACACCGGCAAGGAGGGCCGGTGGGCCATCTCGTCGTGTTACAACAGCGAGGAGGCCACCGAGATCCAGGGGATGACCCGCGACGACCGCGACTACGCGAAGGTCTTCGACATCCCCGCCATCGAGCAGGCCGTCGAGAACGGGAACTACGAGGAGGTCAACGGCGTCCCGGTCGTCGACGGCACGCGCGAGAGCGACCTGAACTCCGGCGACGAGCCGCTCGTCCGTTACATCTCGACGCCGAAGTCGCCCCACTGCGTCGAGGTCGGCCCCGACGGCAAGTACGCCTTCATCGCGGGCAAGCTCTCGCCGACGGTGACGATGCTCGACCTCGATAAGATCGGTGAGGTCGACGACCCCGCCGACGCGGTGGCGGGTCGCCCGAAGGTCGGGCTGGGGCCGCTGCACACGACCTTCGACGGCAACGGCCACGCCTACACGAGCCTGTTCATCGACTCGCAGGTCGCCAAGTGGGACATCGAGGAGGCGGCGAACGCCGAGCTCGGATCGTCCGATCCCGTCATCGAGAAACAGGACGTGCATTACAACCCCGGCCACATTCAGGCGCTGGAGGCGATGACGACCGACCCCGACGGGGAGTGGCTCATCTCGCTGAACAAGCTCTCGAAGGACCGGTTCCTGCCGGTCGGGCCGATCCATCCGGACAACGACCAGCTGATCCACATCGGCGACGGCGAGAAGGAGATGGAGATCGTCGCCGACCACCCGGCCTACCCCGAACCGCACGACTGCGTCTTCGCCCACCGGGACAAGATCAACCCCGCGACGACGTGGGACAAGGCCGACTACGAGGGCGAGAAGCCGTTCGTCACCGCCGAGAACTCCGGCGTCGAGCGGACCGGCGAGAACTCCGTCCACGTCAAGGCGTCCTCGAAGCGCTCGGAGTACGGCATGTACGACTTCACCGTCCAGGAGGGCGACGAAGTCCGCCTGACGGTGACGAACGTCGAGGGCGTCCGCGACATCATCCACGGCGTCGCCATCCCCGAACACGACGTGAACCTCGCCGTCGCGCCCCAGGACACCCGCGAGGTCACGTTCACGGCCGACGATCCGGGCGTCTACTGGATCTACTGTACGTACTTCTGTAGCGCCCTGCACCTGGAGATGCGCTCGCGGATGATCGTCGAACCGAGCGAGTGACCGACGCGTCGGCCCGACTGCTCCCGGGGTTCTCCGATTTCGACCACGCATCGCACGCGAACTACCCACGACCCACGAACCGACCCACGATACCGCGGTGACACCCATGAACTACGAACCACCCGACCTCCGCGAGTTCGCGCAACTGCGGCGGGGCCTGCCGGTCGTCGCAGCGCTGTTGCTCGTGGCCGCACCGATCCTGCCGATGTGGCACATCGCCGTCGACGCTGTCCAGTACCCGGACACGACGCTGCACCTGCACCTGCACGCCTACCCGTTCATCGGCGGGGACTACGAGGAGATGGCGGCGCTGAACCACTACATCGGCTTTTACTACCCGGATCCGGGCATCTGGCAGCCCAACTACGCCCCCCATCCCTACGCCGTCGACGTGCCGGAGTGGTCGCTCGGCCCGTTCGCGTTCGGCGCGCTCGCGACCCTCGGGCTGTTCGTCGCCCTGGCGCCCGATACGGACCGCCTGAAGAGGGGGTTGACCTACCAGTTCGTCGGCTCGGTCGCCGTGCTGACGGTGATGCTCGCGGACATCCAGTACCGGCTCTACCAGGCCGGCCACACCCTCGACCCGGACGCCCCCGTCATGGGCGTCGAGGGGTTCACCCCGCCGCTGTGGGGCAGCTACGAGGTGGCGAACATCACCAGCCACTCCCGGTTCGGCGCGGGCGCCTACGTCACCGGGATCGCCATCGGCCTGCTCGCGGTCGCGTTCTACTACCGCGACGCGGCGGCGACGGTCGGCGACCTGCCCGGTCGGGTCGCCGGGCGGATCGACGGCGCCCGCGAGTGGCTCGACGAGCACACCGTCGGCGACGACGAGTGGACGGACGACGACGAGGGGCGGAGTCGTGACGAACGAGACCGCGACGACCGGTCCGGACCGGGACCCAGCGGGGGTGACTGACCCGTGGGACGACCGTCCGCAGACGCGGCGCTGGCCGCCGTCGCGGCCGCGATCCTGGTCGCGGCCGCCGGGACGGTCGTCGCCCTCCCGACCGACGCCGCGCCGACCGGCGACGATGTCGCCTTCGACGCGGGCGTCCCCGAGAGCTACGACTTCGCGGCGACCGACGAACCCGGCGTCGCGACCGTCGACGGCGAGGCGTTCGACGCGCTCGGGGCGGCGCTCGCTGCGGCCGAGCCGGGCGACACCGTCGAACTCCTGGGGCGGTTCGACCCCCAGGCGACGGTCGTCGTCGAGACGCCGAACGTGACGATCCGGAGGGCCGCCGACTCGGACGCCGGGAGCGGTGGGTCGCTCCCGGTGATCGACGGCGCCGGCGAGGGCGACGTGCTCGCGCTGAACGCCACGGGGGTCACCGTCGACGGCGTGTGGGTCCGCAACTCCGGCTACGCGACCGAGGGCAACGACGCCGCCGTGTGGGTCGACGGCGCGGGTGTCACCGTGCGCGACAGCCGGATCACGGACGCGACCTTCGGGGTCTGGGTCGACAGCGTCGCCGACGCCCGACTCGTCGACAACACGGTCGTCGGTCGCGACGAGATCCCCTCGCGGACCGACCGCGGCAACGGCATCCAGCTGTACGAGGCCGTCGACGCCTCCGTGGTCGACAACCGGATCACCGACGCCCGCGACGGCATCTACTACTCGTGGGCGGAAGGCGTCGAGGCGCACAACAACACGCTGTGGGACCTCCGCTACGGCGTCCACTACATGTACTCCAACGACTGCCGGCTGGTGAACAACACCGCCGTCGGCAACGACGCCGGCTACGCCCTGATGCTCTCGGAGGGCCTGGAGATCCTGGGCAACACCGCCGTGAACAACACCGGCCAGAGCGGGCACGGCATCCTGCTCAAGAGCATCGACCACACGACCGTCCGGGACAACCACGTCGTCGGCAACGACAACGGCCTGTTCGTCTACAACTCCCTGGACAACGAGATCGTCCGTAACCTCGTCGCCGGCAACGGCGCGGGCGTCCACCTCTCGGCGGGGAGCGTCCGCGAGTCGGTCCATCACAACACCTTCGCCCGCAACCGCGTGCAGGTGCGCGCCGACGTGAACTCTCAGGTCGCCTGGAACGAGTCGGCTGGCAACTACTGGGCCGGCGCGGGCGCCCGCGACGTGGACGGCGACGGCGTGAGCGAGACCCGCTATCGCCCGGCCGGCATGGTCCAGCACCTCACCGGCCAGCACCCGAGGGCGAGCGCGTTCACAGGGAGCCCCGCCTTCGAGGTCGTCCGCCTCGCCGAGCGCACGCTGCCGGCGGTCGAGGCGCCCGGCGTCGTCGACCACAGGCCGCTCGCCGAGCCGCCACACGACTGGAGGGACTACTATGATCGAAGTCACTGACGCACGCAAGCGGTACGGCACAGTCGACGCGCTGGACGGCGTCTCGCTGTCGGTGCGGTCGGGCGCATCGCTCGGCCTGGTCGGCACGAACGGCGCGGGCAAGACCACGCTGTTCCGCCTGCTCGTCGGCCACGAGACCCCCGACGCGGGGAGCGTCCGCGTCGCGGGCGTCGACCCGACCGACGGCACCCGCGTCCGCGAGCGGGTCGGCTACCTGCCCGAGGACGCGGGTTTCCAGCCGGCGCTGACCGGCGAGGAGGTGCTGGGCTACTACGCCGACATGCGCGGCGTCGAGGCGCCGCGGGTCGAGACGCTGCTGTCGGTCGTCGGCCTCCCCGGGGCGGGCGACCGCCCGGTCGGCGGCTACTCCAACGGGATGAACCGCCGGCTCGGCCTCGCGGTGGCGCTCCTCGGAGATCCGGACGTGCTCCTGCTGGACGAGCCGACCGCGGGGCTGGATCCGGCCGGCGTCGACGCGTTCAACCGCGTCGTCGAGCGCGTCCGCGACGAACGGGCGGTGACGGTCGTCCTCAGCACGCACGTCCTCAGCGAGGTCGAGGCCCTGTGCGACCGCGTCGCCGTCCTCGACGACGGGACGCTCCGGACGGTCGGCACCGTCGACGAGGTGACTCGCTCGGCCGGCGACGAGGTGACCGTCACCGCGCGCTACGAGGATTCGGAAGCGGTCGCGGCCGCTACGGAGGCGGTCCGCGAGGCGCTCGCAGACCCGGACGTGTCGGCGGGGGAGCGGACGCTCGAACTCGCGGTCGAGTCGGTCGCGGTGACCGACGCGCTCGGCGCCGTCGTCGAGACCGACCCGGAGTCGGTGAGCGTCGACGAGCCCGACCTGGAGGCGGCGGTCCGCGAGGCCGTCGCGCCCGGAGGTGAACGCCGATGAGCGGCGAGACTCGCGACGGGACGGGGACCGACGCCGGCGACGGTGCCGGGTGCGACGGCCCACGGCCCGACGGCGGCGCGACCGCACACGCGACGCCGGCCGCGAGCGAAACGCGCTCGGCCAGCCGTGCGCGACAGGTGCTCGGCGTCGCCCGTCGGGAGTATCGCGTGCTCTCGCGAGCGCGCTGGACGTACGGGCTGGCGGCGCTGTTCGGCGCGTTCTCGCTGACGGTCGTCGGTCTGGCGGGGACGGCGACCGGTCCGACCGGCGCCGGCGCGCTGCTGGTGACGCTCGCGGAGCTGTCGGTGTATCTCGTCCCGCTGGCGGCGCTCGCGCTCGGGTACGGGACGGTCGTCGGCGCCGACGAGCGCGGGACGCTCGAACTGCTCATGTCCGTGCCGCTCGGCCGGACCGAGCTGCTGGTCGGCAAGTACCTCGGCCGCGCGGCGACGCTCGCCGTCGGGACGGCGCTCGGACTCGGCGCGGGGGCGGTGGTCGTCCTCGTGCGCTTCGGCCCGGCGGTCCTGCCGGCGTACCTGCACTACCTGCTGACCGCCGTAGTCGTCGGCGCCGCCTTCCTGGCGCTGGGCGTCTGCGTCTCCGCGGCGACGACCGAGAAGGCGCGCGCGCTCGGCGGCGCGCTGCTCGCGTGGGTCTGGTTCGTCCTCGTCTACGACCTGGCCGCGCTGGGCGTCGTCGTCGCCCTCGACCCGCCGGGCTGGCTCCTCTCGGCGCTGGTCGTCGCCAACCCGGCCGACGTGCTCAGGCTGGTCGTCCTCTCGCTGGTGCCGACGAGCGGTGGTGGCGCCGGCGCCGCCCTCGCGACCACGGCCGTCCCGACGGCCGCGCTCGCGGTCGGACTGGGACTCTGGGTCGTCGCGCCGCTCGCCGTCGGCGGGCGCCTGCTCGACCGACGGGCGTGAACGGGCGCCGCTCATCGTCTTCGGAGACTTCGCCGGGTCGTCGGCGATCGGTTCGGACGAACGCGACAGCCCACGAAGGCCGGGGATCGATGCCCACCGATCCGGCCGGAGTCGGGACGGTTCGTGCGGTCGGGAACGGTCCGTGGAGCCGCGCTCGGTCCGCCGCCCGACGGTCGGTGCGGCTACGGTCTCACTCGAAGCGCTCGACGGCCTCGGCGTAGCGCTCGGACGGCTCGTCCCAGTCGACGACCTCGAAGAAGGCGTCGACGAAGTCGCCGCGGGCGGGCCCGTAGTCGTAGTAGTAGGAGTGTTCCCACACGTCCAGCGCGAGGACCGGGTGGCCGCCCCAGATCGCGCCCTGGTCGTGCTTGTCGACGACGACGTTGCGCAGGCGCTCGCTGAAGCTGTCGTAGACGAGCAACGCCCAGCCCGAGGCGTCGCTCGCGGCGGCCTCGAACTCGGCCTTCCAGGCCTCGTAGGAGCCGAAGTCGTCCTCGATGCGCTCGCGGAGGTCGCCCTCGGGCTCCGCTCCGCCCTCGGGGCTCATGTTCTGCCAGAACAGCGAGTGCAGGATGTGCCCCGAGGAGTTGTGCGTGACCGAGCGGATGGCGCCGGCCGAGCCGTCGGTGTCGCCGTCCTCGCGGTTGTCTTCGAGGGTGTCCTCGGCGGCGTTCCAGCCGTCGACGTAGCCCTGATGGTGGGTGTCGTGGTGCCAGGTGAGCACCTGTTCGCTCACGTGCGGTTCCAGCGCGTCGGCGTCGTACGGCAGCGGGTCGAGTTCGTAGTTCGACATGCAACAGAGGGCAAGGACGCAACCGCCTTGAGGCTAATCTGAAACCGATTTCCGTTGGCTATCCGAACAGTTTGCGGGTCGACAGGTACGCGCCGCGGCGGAGCCGACTCCCGGCACGGCGCGCCGCGACCGGAACGGTTTCGGCCCTGCTGGCGACAGGTGGCGTATTCACGATGACTCCGGGAGACGACTACTCGTCGGTGGCGCTGCACGACGTGGCCGAACTGGCCGACCCCGACTGGACCGACGCGGGTGACGAACTTCGACGGGTGCCGAGCGCCGTCGCGGCGAACCTCAACGTGGCCGCGCGCGACCGGATCCGACACCCCGCCGGGAGCGAGATACGGTTCGTCCCCAGAGGTACCGAGACGGTTCGGGTGACGCTCTCGGCGGCCGCGGAGACCGTCGTCCGCCCGTTCTGGGGGAGTTTCCAGGGCGAGGACGTGCTGGAACTCGGTCCGGAACCCGCGGTGTTCGAGCTGTCGGTCCCCGAACCGCTGACCGACCTGAGTCCCGACGCCGCGGTCGAGGCAGCGAGCGCGTTCGACCCGTGGGTCTGTCGACTCCGGTTCGAACCCTGGGCACCGGTCGCCCTCCACGAGGTGGCCGGCGAGTGCCGCCCGCCGGCGGACGCGGAGACGCCGGACCGCCGATATCTCGCCTACGGCACCTCGATCACGGAGGGTGCGGCGGCGTCGGCGACGCACCTGAACTACGTCTCGCGCGTGGCCAGGAATCTCGATCTGGACCCGGTGAACCTCGGGATGTCGGGGGCGGCCTACTGCGAGCCGGCGGTCGCCGACCACATCGCGCAACGGGACGACTGGGACGTGGCGACCCTCGCCCTGTCGGTCAACATGGCCAACCGCGGGTTCACCGTCGCGCAGTTTCGCGAGCGCGCAGACTACCTCGTCGAGAGGGTGGCGGGGGCGAACCCCGACCGTCCGGTCGTCTGCGCGACGCTGTTCCCGTACCACGCCGACCTCCGGGAGAGCGGGGACGGGGAACGGGCGCGGGCCTACCGCGAGGCGCTCGAATCGGTCGTCGCAGGCTGTGACTCCGGGAACGTCTCCGTCGTCGACGGACGCGCGCTGTCGTCGGCCGACGGCCTGACGACGGACCTGCTCCACCCGGGCGACGCCGGGATGGCGTCCATCGCCGACGGGCTCTGTGCGCGAGTGGGCGACGCCCTCGACGGCTGATCGGACCCACGAGCGCGGCGGCCGACCGGACGGAGAGCGGCGCGCTTTTGCCGTCGAGACGAGTTCGACCGTCCATGTACGAGGTCGAAGTCAAGGTCCGCGCGGACCACGAGACCGTCGAGTCGGCGCTCGACGGCGCGGGCGCCGAGTTCGTCGACAGCGTCATCCAGGAAGACACCTACTACGACGCGCCCCACCGGAACTTCGCCGAGACCGACGAGGCGCTCCGGATCCGCCGGGAACGCGAGCCGGAGGCGCCGGGGGACGCCGAGGCCGAAGACGGGACCGAGACGACGAAGATCACCTACAAGGGGCCGCTACTGGAGGCCGAGTCAAAGTCCCGAGAGGAACACGAGACGAGCGTCGCCGACCGCGAGGCGGTCGTGGGGATATTCGACGGCCTCGGCTTCGAACCGGCCGCGACCGTCCGGAAGGAGCGGGCGCACTACCGCCTCGACGGCTACACGGTCACGCTCGACAGCGTCGACGGCCTGGGCGAGTTCGTCGAGGTCGAGACCGAAACCGAGGACGACGACATCGAGGCCGCGCGCGAGGGCGCTCGCGCCGTCCTCGACGACCTCGGCCTCGACCCCACCGAACAGATCCGCACCTCCTACCTCGGCCTGCTGCTCGCCGATGATGCGAGCGAGTAATTAGATCGGACGTTTCGGTTTCCGCAAGTTATACGGGTGGGGGTATCCAACGCGGAGACAATGACCAACAGGAACGTTAGCGTCCAGCCGGCGGCCGGTCGGGCCGTCGAGGACCAGGAAGTGGAGATCGTCGAGCGGAAGGGGCTGGGCCACCCCGACTCGATCTGCGACGGGATCGCCGAGGCTGTCTCCCAGGCGCTCGCGCAGACGTATCTCGACCGCGTCGGGAAAGTGCTGCACTACAATACCGACGAGACCCAGCTGGTCGCGGGCAACGCGGCGCCCGCGTTCGGCGGCGGCGAGGTCCAGGAGCCCATCTATCTGCTCATCGTCGGCCGCGCGACCAAGGAGTACGAGGGGACGAAGATCCCCGCCGAGACCATCGCGCTGGAGGCCGCTCGCGACTACCTGCAGGCGAACTTCCCGCATCTGGACGTGGGGACGGACGTGATCGTCGACGTTCGACTCGGCGAAGGCAGCGGCGACCTCCAGACGGTCTTCGGCGAGGAGGGCACCGTTCCGATGGCCAACGACACGAGCTACGGCGTCGGCCACGCCCCGCTCTCCGAGACCGAGGAGATCGTCCTGAACGTCGAGCGCCGGCTCAACGGCGAGTACAGCGACGACAACCCCGCGGTCGGCCAGGACATCAAGGTCATGGGCAAGCGCGAGGGCGACCGGATCGACGTGACCGTCGCCGCGGCCGCGGTCGACGCCCACGTCGACGGGCTGGACGAGTACCGCGAGGTCGTCGCCGGCGTCCGCGAGTTCGTCGGCGAGGTCGCCGGCGAGTACACCGACCGCGAGGTGACGGTCCACGTCAACACCGCCGACGACTACGACGACGGCGCGATCTACCTCACGACCACCGGAACCTCCGCCGAGCAAGGCGACGACGGGTCGGTCGGCCGAGGCAACCGCGCCAACGGCCTCATCACGCCGAACCGGCCGATGAGCATGGAGGCCACCAGCGGCAAGAACCCGGTCAACCACATCGGAAAGATCTACAACCTCCTCTCGACGGAGATCGCTCAGTCGGTCGTCGCCGAGGTCGACGGCATCCGTCAGCTCCAACTGCGCCTGCTCAGCCAGATCGGCAGTCCCATCGACGAACCCCACGTCGCCGACGCGACGCTGATCACCGAGGACGGCGTCTCCGTCGCCGACATCGAGGACGAGGTCGCCGCCGCCATCGACGAGGAACTCGCGAACGTGACCGACATCACCCGGCGGGTCATCGACGGCGAGCTCTCGACGTTCTGAGCGGACGCTCCCGGTCGACCTCGCTCTCCCGGCCGCCGTACGAAGCCTGTTTATACGAGGGGTCGTCAACGGGTAGCCATGCACCCGCCGGGCGCCGACGTGGTTGTGGTCCGCCACGGCGAGATCGGGACCAAGAGCGAGCACGTCGGCGCGAAGATGGAGCGTCGGCTCCGCGAGAACCTCGCCGCCGTCCTCGAGGACCGCGGCGTCGACGCCGAGATCGAACAGCGCCGCTTCCGCCTGCGGCTCCACACCGACGAGCCCGAGGCCGCGACCGCCGCGGCCGCCGACACCTTCGGCGTCGTCTCGGCCAGCCCGGCCGTCCGCGTCGAACCGACGCTCGACGCCATCCGACAGGGACTCGCCGACGCGGCCCGCGCGGGCTACGACGGCGGGAGTTTCGCCGTCTCTGCCCGCCGCGCGGGCGTGGAGTCCGCCCATCCGTTCTCCAGCACCGACATCGAACGCGAGGGTGGCAGCGCCGTCTGGGGCGCCGCCGAGGAGACGGGAGTCGAACCCGAAGTCGACCTCGACGACCCGGACACCGACTTGTTCGTCGACTGCCGGGAGGACGACGCGCTGGTCTTCCTCGAAAAGCGACCCGGTCCGGGCGGGCTCCCGCTCGGGACGCAGGACCCCGTCGTCGCGCTGATGAGCGGCGGGATCGACTCGCCCGTCGCGGCGTGGGAACTGATGAAACGCGGCGCGCCCGTGATCCCCGTCTACGTCGACCTGGGCGACTACGGCGGCGTCGACCACCGGGCACGGGCGGTCTCGACGACCGAAACGCTCGCGCGGTACGCCCCCGATCGGGACATGCGCCTCCGGATCGCTCCGGCTGGCGACGCCGTGGCGGCGATCGCCGAGACCGTCGACGTGGGGCGCATGCTCGTCCTCCGCCGGTTCATGTTCCGCGTCGCCGCGGCCGTCGCCGACGACCACGACGCGGTCGGAATCGTCACGGGCGAAGCCATCGGCCAGAAGTCGAGTCAGACGACGGCCAACCTCGCGGTCACGAGCGCCGCCGTTGCCCTGCCCGTCCACCGGCCGCTGTTGACCGTCGACAAGACCGATATCACGGCGCGAGCCGACGAGATCGGGACGTTCGGCGAGTCGACGATCCCGGCCGGCTGTGAGCGGCTCGCGCCCGACTACCCCGAGACCCGCGGTCGGCTGGGCGCCATCGAGGAACGGGAGCCCGACGACGTACGCGAGCGGGCGCGGGCGGTGGCCGACCGCCTCGAAGTCGTCGACGCCGGCGACGGCGCCGCGGAGGACCCCGCGGAAGGCGAAACCGCTTAGGGGCGCCCGCGTCTCCGGGTCACCATGACGCGGGTGTGCCTGGTCGGCGCCGACGACGTGAACCTCCGCTACGAGCTGCTCTCCCGCGAGACGGCTCGGGACGCCCTGGCCACCTACGACCTGCGGGAACCCTTCGAGAACGCCGTCGGACTGGAGACCGTGAGCCTCGGCGCCGCGGTCGCGCTGCTGAACGACCTCAACTGGTACCTCGTCCGGTTCGTCGACGAGGCGATGGTGCTCGAACCGAGCGTCAGCGAGAGCGAGTGGCTCTCCCGCGAGCTGGCGACCGCGGTCCGCGACGACGCCGTCGGCCCCGACGAACTCGCCCGCTTCCTGAAGATCTACGGCCTCGAACCCGCGAGCGCCGACGACCCCGACGGGTCGGACCCCGACGGAGCCGAACGCGGCGACGCGCCGGCGGGCGACGACGGCGCCGACTCCACCGGACCGAAACGACTCGTCGAACCGATGTACGTCACGCGGACCGGTGGAGCGGTCCCCGACTACGACCTCCGGGAGGTCGAGGAGACGGTCGTCGAACGCGTGACGGAATCGGAGTTCGGCGCCTGAGGCGGGCGCGTTCGACCGGCGACCCGCTCCCGGGTCGTGCCGCCAGCAGATTTATGCGACAGCCTGGCACACACCGCTAGTGTGTCATCGTCCCGATCGGTCGCCGGGGTCGTGCTGGTTCTCGTGCTCGCGGTCGCGAGCGTCCTCACGGGACCGGTCGGTGGCGTTCGAGCGAGCGCCGAGTTCGACGACGGCCGCTGGGCGGTCGGGTCGGAACGCCCAGGGTCGGTGACGGGCAACGAGACCGCGCCGGCGGTCGTCCAGAACGTTACCTACCGGCGGGTGCCGAACGCGTCGGGGACGATCCTGGCGACCCAGCGCTACCGGGTCCGGGGGAACGTCTCGGCGCTGGTCGTCTACAACTACACTCGGGGGCGGGTGGTCAACGCGAGCGGGTTCGCGGCCCGGCCCAACGGTCGCTGGGCCTGGGACGGGAACACGACCGACCCGTCGGTGAGTCTCAGGGTCACGGTCAACCGGTCGAGTCGGCGGTTCGGCGGCCTCCGCTGGGTCGACACCGGCGACTGGGCGCTCGCGAACCCGCGGACCGACTTCGCCTACCGCGACGCGGCCCTCGACCGCTGGGTCTACTCCTGGCAGGCGAACGCCCGGATCGACCGGCGGACCCGCGTCGGGGCCGACCATCGCGGATTCGCCGGCCCGTCGATCGTCTACCTCGGTGGGTTCGAGGCGTCGACGACCAACGCGACCGCCCAGCGGATCAGGCTCGTCCGTCCGACGACCGCGGACCTGGCGGACGACCCCGAGCGCGTCCTCCGGGTGCTGTCGGTCGCCTCGGACCAGCTCCGCGTCGGCGCGCGCGACTCGGTGGTCAACGCCTTCGCGGGGCCGCGGCCGCTGCGCCACGGGGGGACCACCGCGCTCGGAGACGGCGACCGCCAGGACTTCTGGGTGTCGGCCGGCTCCGACGCGGCCGCGCCGCCAAACACCTGGATCCACGAGTACGTCCACACGCGTCAGTCGTTCGTCCTCGGCGACGAGATGGCCTGGTTCCGGGAGGCGAGCGCGAGCTACTACGCCGCCGTCGTCTCGGTGCGAACCCCGCCGAACCGGCCCGGCGAGTTCGAACGGCTCCGGGGGACCCTCGGGGACGAGCGCGGCGCGAACGCGACGCTCACC
>NZ_AOIU01000029.1 GCF_000337455.1 Halosimplex carlsbadense 2-9-1
CCGCTCAGAGATGTGTATAAGAGACAGGTCCCAGCGCGAGTGGCTGGACGACCACGTCCGCGGCGGCGCACCCGTCTCGCCACCGAGTTCGCCCTACGCCTACACCGCTCCGGGCGGTGACTTCGACGCCGACGGCGACGGGCTGACCGCCGCCGCCGAACGCGCGAACGGCACGCACCCCTTCACCGCGGACACCGACGCCGACGGCGTCGACGACGGGGCGGAACTGCGCCTCGGGACCGACCCGACCGACCCGTACTCGACGCCCGTGGTCGAGAACGCGACCGCGACGCCGGTGAATAGCGAGGGCAACCGGACGGCGTCGTAACGTCCGGCCCGTCGTGCCGGGTTCGCACGCTCCGATCGGGTCGGAACGGCGCTTTCAAGATGCAGTCGGCCCCCGTTTCGAGTATGACCACAGTCGCCCTGCTCGTCCGCCCCGCCGAGCCCGGCACCGTCCTCGAACATCTCGTCGACAGCGGGGCAGTGACCGCCGAAGAGGCGGCCGACCTCTACGCGGCGATGGCTCGCGACGTGGCCGTCGCCGTCCGGGCCAGCGGGGCCGACCTGCTCGTCAACTATCGGCCCGTCGACGCCGACGACCCGACCGAACCCGCCGAGGACGAGGCGTCGCTGGAGGCGGTGCGCTCGCTGCTCGCGCCCGCGCTCGACGACCCCGACGACCCCCGCTACGAGGTGCAGGTCGGCTCGTCGCTGTCGGCCCGCGTCGGCAACACGGTCACCCACCTGCTCGACCGCGAGGGCGTCCAGAGCGCCGCGGTCGCGCGACCCGCCGCCGCGATGCTCCAGCGCCGCATCGTCGACAGCGCCGCGATGAAGCTCCGCGGGTCGGAAGTCGTCCTCGGTCCCGCCACGGACGGTCGCGTCTCCTACGCCGCGTTCACCGAACCGGTCGACTTCGAGGACGCCTTCGCCCAGCCGGCGGTCGAGACGCTGACCGACCGCGGCCGCGACGCCGGCCTCGACGTGGACTTCCTGGAGATGCTCCCCGTCGCCGAGACAGCGGGCGGCTTCGCGGCGCTGGTGTCGCAGATCCGGGCGCGCCGGCGGGCCGACCTGTGGGTACCGTCCCGGACCGCCGCCGTCGTCGCGGATCTCGGTCTGGTCGCGTCGGCCGACGACGGTGGAATCACGGTCGGTCGGGACTGAGTGGCGAGGGAGTCGCCACGAAGGTCGAGCGACGCCGTCGGCGTCTCTCGGAACTGACCGATAGGACTTAGGGCGGACGGAGAGAACTCCCTGACGCGGTGGGATAGCGAAGTGGCCTAACGCGACTGCCTTGAGAGCAGTTGTCCTCACGGACCCCGGGGTTCGAATCCCCGTCCCACCGTCTTCTGGCGCGAACTGACCCGCGAGTCCCTCGTGTGCTCGCCAGCGTGAGGCAGTCGACTACTCCTCGCGCTCCTGCAACTCACGGATCGCGTCCTCCTGTTCCTTCCGGGCGATGCCGCCGCTCTCGGCGTGGCGGCCGGTGTACTGCGAGTCGGGGATCGCCGACCACACCGAACTGCCGTCCGAGTCGGTCGTTCGCGCGAACCAGACGCTACACACGACGAGGTAGGCGAACACGGCGAGCCCGAGGCTCGGGACGTAGGCGTTCTCGGCGAGGCCCAGCGCCTGGACGGCGGTGTCAAGCAGCGCGGCGGCACCCGTGACGAACGCGCCGCCCAGCAGGAAGAACACGAACAGGATGCGAACCCAGCGGGGGACCGAGAGGTCGACGGTTCGCGACATTGGTAGCGTTTCGTGGCAGCGGGGAAAATGTCTTTTGGCCGACCGATCTGACCGTGTTCAGTTCGTGGTGCGAACGTAGCAGTAGTTTCTGGTTGGGCTGGAGAGAAACGAAGTCGAGCGACAGCGACCGCAGTCGACAGCAGACGGTGAAAGCCCTCAGCGCGCTCGCTGAGAGTCGGATCGACCGCAGTCGGCAGCAAGCGAAGAAAGCCCTCGGCGCGCTCGCGGTCGCTGTCTCTGAAAATCGGAGATTTTCAGGATGACGAGAGAGCTTTGCTCTCTCGAACCAAGCGAGATATCCGCGCTCTCCGCACTGCCCGCGCGGATAGTGCCCGCTCAGGCGACTGGATAGACGCGAGCGCGCCTCGCCCTTTCAGTCCACCAGGAGAGCAAGCTCTCCTGAGCCTGCGCTCACTCCGTTCGCGCAGACACCAGGGACCGAAACCGCACCGCACAGCACCACAGACGGCCACAACCCTCCCCAACCGATTCACTCACTCGCTTCGCTCGTTCCCTCATCCCTCGCACGGCTTCGTCGCGCGCACGAGAGCGCGCGACAGCGCGCGCCACGGTGGATCGCTACGTCCATCGCCCGAACACGTCAGGAAGTTCTCTGACACGTCAGATCGACCCGGAGAATCACGATCGCTCGACGGACTCAGACCCGGCGGTAGTCGCCCAACCGGGTGCCGTCGAGGAGGTACGCCTCGCCGTCGACCAGCGCGTCGGGGAGGAAGGGGGCGAGAAAGTCCTGGCCGTCGACGTTGACCCAGGTGCCGCCCGACAGGTCGTTGAACCCCGGACAGACGACGAGTTCGCCGCCGCCCTCGATATCGGCGTCGTGGAACTCGCGGAAGGGCCCAGGGTCGAGATCCCCGCGGAGCCACACGCGCTCGACGCGAGCGCCACCGACCTCGTCTTCGAGGCGGACGACCGGGTGTTCGTGGGCGACGCAGACGATATCGGCGGCCAGCACGTCGGGACTCGGCCACGTGTGGCCGTGGGCGAAGCCGACCTCGCCGATGCGGACGCCGTGGCCGGGCGTGATCTCGACGGGCTGGTCGACCCGTTCGAGGAGCGACTCGGTGTCACCGTCGTGGTTGCCCTTGACGAGCGTGACCGGCAAGTCGGCGGGGAGCGCGTCGAACAGCGCCAGCAGCTCCTCGCGCTCCTCGCGGCCGGGGTCGCCGATGGCGTGGCCGAGGTCGCCGAGGAAGACCAGCCGGTCCGGTCGCTTCCGGTCGACGAGCCCGCGGAGCGATTCGCGCCGCTCGGGCGAGTGGTCGGGGAGTTCGACGCCGTCGCGGCGCAGGCCGGCCTCGATACCGGCGTGAAAGTCCGCGATCACGAGCGCCCGCTCGCCGTCGCAGGTCGCGAGCGCCGCGGGCTCGTCGGGGATCGGTTCGACGCCCATCAGATCGGTTTGTACACGTCGTCCTCGGGCTCGTAGCAGCGGCCGCCCATCAGCGCGTCCTGGATAGCCTCCCGGACTTCCTCGTCGCCGGCGCCGGTCCGGCCGGTCACCGCCTCGACGATCTCGTCGGCGTGAGCGCCGTCGCCGCCGTCGTGTTCGGCCATCGCGTCCATCACCGCGTCTTCGAGGTCCACGTCCTCGGCCGGTTCGGCGTCGTCCGCCTCGGACTCGGTCCCGGTTTCCGTCTCGGAGTCGGAACCGACCGGCTCGCTCTCGGACGCTTCGGCCGTCGCCGATTCCGTCTCGGTCTCGACGGCGTCCGGTTCGTCGGCTCCGGCCTCCGCTTCGGCCTCCGCCAGGTCCTCGGGGTCGGGCGTCTCGATACCGGCCTCGCCGGGATCGTCGACCTCGTTGCCGCTCGTGAAGCCGGTCCCGTACTCCGCCTCGATCTCCTCGCGCTCCTCGTCGTCGAGTTCGAACTCCCCGGGGTCGAAGTCGTCGAGGTCGTCCCCGCTCGCGGCGTCGGCGCCCGCGTCGGGCGAATCGGCGCCGGCGTCGGGAGCGCCCGTCCCGGTACCGCCTTCGCCGGCGGCCGCGACGGGTTCGGTCTCGGCGCCAGCGGGCTCGGTCGACGCCGGCTCCGACGGTTCGGCGTCGGATTCGGTCGCCGACTCCGCGGTGGCGGGCTCGGCGGGTTCCGGTTCGCTCGACGCCGCTGGTTCCGGTTCGCTCGACTCCGTGGATTCGGGTTCGCTCGACCCGGTCGTCGGTTCGGATCCGGGCTCTGACGCGGCCGCTGACTCGGTATTCGCGTCGGCGGTCGCGGCACCGTCCGCTGCGGTGTCGGACGTGTCGGTGTCGGCGGTCGCAGTGGCGGTGTCGGACGCCGTGGCCTCGTCGCTCGCCGTCTCGGACTCGTCGATTTCGCCGAGATCGGTGGTCTCGCCGCCGACGCTCGCGGCCACGTCGAGGGCGGCCAGCGTCGCCGGGTCGGTGTCGCCGGGCGCGTCGGGGGAGGCGGAGTGGGCGTCGACCTCTTCGCGCTCGCCCGCGACGACTTCGAGGGCCTGGACGGCGGTCGACCGCACCGCGTCCAGATAGGCCGCGGTCGTCCCGTAGTGGTCGATGGCGAGCGGGATCCCCGCCGCCAGTCCGGTGTCGACGCCCTCGGCTTCGAGCGCCGCGCGGAGTTCGTCGCCGCGCTCCTGGCGCTGCAGGGCACCGGCCATCGTCCGCACGCGGTCGAGCGTCTGCCGGGCCGTGCCGACCGTCCAGCGGTCCCGCGTCTCGGCGTCGACCTCGTTGACGTTCTCCGGCCGGATCGACGTGTAGGTCACGTCGGAGTCGTCGGGCTGGAAGGTGCGGGCCTTCCCGGTGACCGCGACGAACATCGGCGGCTGGGCCTGGTCGAAGAAGGCCTGCGCCTCGGGCTGGTACTGCCCGGCGTAGACGACGAACGCGCCCGTCGGGTCGACGATCCGGGCGCGGAGCACGTCCTCGCTGGCGTTCTCGACCTCGGTGAGGACGCCGACGACGAACAGCCGGTTGACGCGGCCGCCCGTCGGTGAGACGACGTAGTTCGGGGCGCGCTCCTCGTCGCTCTCGGAGTAGGAGAAGTCGGCGTCGTCGAACTCCGCGGCGAACAGGCGATAGGCGACCTCGCGCCGTCCCGCGCCGCCCTGGTCCTCCGATCCGCTCATCCGCGGACCTCCGTCAGCAGGTCGCTGGCGCGACTCGCGGGGTCGTCGTCGGTCTCGTCGAACGACCGGGCGTTGAGATTTGCGCCGTACTCGTCGACCGACAGCGACCCGCGGACGCGGAACTCGCGGCCGACGAGCGTCTCGCGGATGTCGTCGGCGACGGCCTCCTGGTCCATCTCCTCGCGAGCGTGGTCCTTCGCGTCCTCGATGTCACCGCCGTATATCTCCTCGGTGAGTTCGTCGTCGAGGATCGCCGTGACGGTCCCGGTACCGTCGTCGAGGATCGCCTTGATCCGCAGGTCGTCGACGCCGTCGACGGCGCCGTGGGTCCGACACTGGCCGTTTTGAACGACGCGGCCGCACTCCGGACAGCGCTCGATGAGGCCGGAGCCGTCCCGCACAGCGATGACGTTGCCGACCAGCTCCACGTCGAACAGCCCGCCCGATTCGATGGCGTCGCGGACCGCCAGTCTGGGGGCTTCGTCGGTCGGTTCGACCGTCCGGTCCAGCGGCGCGACGGTCGTGAACTCCGAGACGTTGACGGAAGGCGCGCCGCGGAACTCGCGGACGAACACGTCCTCCAGCCGGATCGAGGCCCCTTCGGTGATCGCCTCGTGGGGCTCCCAGTCGGTGAAGGGCAGTCGCGTGGTCTCGTCGGCGAGGATGCCGCTGAGGATGTCGGTCTCGCCGTCGCGACCGTCGATGGTCTTGGTCTCGACCTCCAGCGCGGTGACTTCGACGTTGATCCCGCGGTCGCCCGGTTCGAGTTCGGCGAGGCCGGAATCGCCGCCGACCGGGTAGTCCACGTCCAGATCCTCGTCGGCGAGCCCGATGGTCGTACTCTCGCCGAGGTTGAGTTCGGGTTCGCCCTCCCACTCGCGGATGCCCGCGTTGCCGGCGGTGATCGTCTGGCCGGCCTGGAGGCCGAAGTCGTCCCAGGCAGTGTAGGATATCTTGCCGGTCTCGTCGGCGATCTCCCCCTCGAAGATGACGTTGTCGTTGCCCTGGTAGCGGATCGAGCGCTTGCCCACGGTGAGGACCGTCCCGGTGACGGTCACGTTCGAGTCGCCGGTGGTGATCTCGGCGATGGACTTCGTCGTGGGGCCGCCCCCGCCGCCACCGCCGTCGCCGTACTTCCGACGGAGGCTGTCTTTGGCCTCCTCGACGGGCACGCTGTACTCCACGAGGTTCTCCAGGTCCGATTTGACCTCCGTTTTGTCAACACCGAGGTCGGAGGCGAGCTCCTCGGCATGGTCGTCTAAGCTCATCACCGGACCTTCGGCTGGCCCCGGTAAAAATCGTTCCCGTCGGGGTGCCGACCGCGGGGACTGCCCGCGTCGCGGCGTCGAGCCGCCCGATTCGGGGCGGAGATATCACCGCAAGTGACGTTCGGGGTAGCTATTTGACGGTCGACGGCCGAGGGGAGTGTATGCAACCTCCGACCTTCCGGGGGAAGCCGTCCGAGTCACACGTGCTCTGGCGGCGGTCGGGGGTGGGTGCGGACGCGCCCAAACGGTTCGACGAGGCGCACCTCCGCGAGTGGTGTTCGGCGAGGAGCATCGACTTCGAGACCGACAAGCGCGTCGACCACGAGCGTTCCGACCGGCCACGCCGGCAGTACCGCTGTGTCTTCGCCTGGGCGGACACCGAGAGCGAGTCGTTCGAGGTGGGCGACGACGAGTGGGAGATCGCCACCCAGGAGACGCCGCGCACCTTCCTGGAGATCGACGAGGCCGGCGAAGCGCGGCTGAAGAGCTGGACCGACGAGTACGTTTTCGACGTCGAGGCGCTGTGGACCGACGGCGACGCCGTCGTCTTCCGCGCCGCCGGCATCGACGGCGCCAAGCGCCTCGAGGCGCGGAGGCTGACCGACCGACCGGGCTGACCGCGCGGTCGGACGGAGCGGTCACCGGCGCCGACGGGAGCGCGACGCGACCCACACCGAAAGCGGTTTTCCGCCGAGGACGTAGCTACGGAGTATGCACGTCGTCGTCAACGCGGCCATGAGCGCCGACGGGAAGCTGTCGACCCGCGAGCGCGAACAGGTCGAGATCAGCGGCCCCGCCGACTTCGACCGGGTCGACGCCCTGCGCGCCGAGAGCGACGCCGTCATGGTCGGCGTCGGAACGGTGCTGGCCGACGACCCCTCGCTGACCGTCGACGACGACGCCCGCCGCGAGCGCCGGCGCGACGCCGGCAAACCGGACAACCCGGCGCGCATCATCGCCGACTCCCGAGTCCGAACGCCGACCGACGCGCGCGTTCTCGACGACCGCGCCGAGACGTTCCTCCTGACCAGCGAGGCCGCCCCGCAGGACTTCGTCGCCGAGATCACCGAGGCCGGCGCCGAGGTCGTCTCCGCCGGCGAACAGCAGGTCGCCCTCCCCGAAGCGCTCGCACAGCTCGAAGACCGCGGCATCGAGCGCCTGATGGTCGAGGGCGGCGGCGAACTCATCTTCTCGCTGTTCGCCGCCGACATGGTCGACGAGCTCTCGACGTTCGTCGGTCCCGCCGTCATCGGCGGGTGGAAAGCGCCCACGCTCGCCGACGGCGACGGCTTCGTCGGCGACTTCCCGGAGCTGTCGCTGCGGGACGTGGAACGGGTCGACGACGGCGTCCTGATCCGCTGGGACGTTCCCTGAGTGGCCGGGACGGGACCGTCGTTCGTAGCTACCGGGAAGAAAGCCGCCTCAGTGACTGTGACCGGTCAGTTCCGCGAAGCTGCTGCCGAACCGCTCCTCGAACAGGTCGAGCGTCAGTTCCTCCGCGTCGGCGACCTCGTCGCTCACCTCGCCCTCGCTGTGGTGGGTGGCGCTGTGGATGCGCTGGGCGAGACCGAACATGGCGATGTCGCCGACGACCTCCGGGGGCGACTCGTCCTCGCTTTCGGCGAGCATCTCGATCAGCGCCGTGGGAACTTCGAGTTCGTCCGTGGCCTCGTCGGTTTCGAGCGTCAGCGTGACCGTCTCGGATTCTGCCATAGACCCCGTAGGCAGACGCTCCTTATGGGTCTGGTGGAAGCGTGTGCGCTCGCCGCCGTTCCGCGCGAAAATCGGTTACCCGACCGTCTCAGTCGTCGGCTTCGGCGGCCGCCTCCGCCTCGCTCTCGGCGGGCACCTCGCGTTCGAGGTAGTCGTCGGCGTCGATGGCGGCCTTACAACCCATGCCGCCGGCGGTGATCGCCTGCTGGTAGTGGTGGTCGACCACGTCGCCCGCGGCGAACAGTCCCTCGACGCCCGTGGCGGTCTGGTCGCCGCCGTCGCCGCCGAGCGTGTCGATGTAGCCCTCGTCGTCGAGTTCGACGCCGGTGTCCTGCAGGTAGTCGGTGTTGGGCGTGTGACCGATGGCGACGAACACGGCGCCCACGTCGAAGTCGAACTGCTCGGTTTCGGGGTCGTCGAGCTTCTCGGAGGGGTGGCCCGACTCGTTCTCGGCGAGGGTGACGTGGTCCACGCCTTCCTCCTGGGAACCGTGGACCTCCAGCAGTTCCGTGTTGCGCATGATCTCCACGTCGCCGTCGTCGACTTTGTCCATCAGCCGGTCGATCCAGTAGTCCTCCGCGCGGAACTCCTCGCGGCGGTGGACCAGATAGACGGTGTCGGCGAAGCGGGTGAGGAAGTCGGCCTCCTCGAAGGCCGCGTCGCCGCCGCCGACGACGACCATGTCCTCGCCGCGGAAGAAGGCGCCGTCGCAGGTCGCACACGTCGAGACGCCGAAGCCCATCAGGTCGTCCTCGCCGGGGATCCCCAGCGTGCGCGCGCTCGCGCCGCTGGCGGCGATAACGGCGTCGGCGGTGTAGGTGTCGCCGGTGTTGAGTTCCACTTCGAAGGGACGGGTCTCGTCGTCGAGGTCGGTGACGACGCCGTGTTCGATCTCGGCGCCGAACTGCTTGGCCTGGGCCTTCATGTCGTTGACCAGCTCGGTGCCGCCGACGCCGTCGGGGAAGCCCGGATAGTTCTCCACGTCGGTCGTCAGCGTGAGCTGGCCGCCGGGCTCGTCGCCCTCCAGCACGAGCGGGGCGAGGTTCGACCGCGCCGCGTAGATGGCGGCGGTCAGCCCCGCGATCCCCGATCCCGCGATGATAAGCCGTCGGTGGTCGCTCGTCTCTGAACTCATTGCCCACCGGTAATGGAGGATGCCGTATGTAGATTGCGCTGTCGCGTCGACCGGCCCCAGCCGGCGGGTACGTCGGCGAACGCGTCCGATCCCCGTCGGCGCTCACAGGTGTCGGCCGGCCCGCTCGACCGGTTCCCACGCTCACTCGTCTTTCCACTCGCCGACGCGCTCGCCGTGGACCTCGCCTTTGGCCCGCCGGTCGATCGGCCAGACCGCGAGCGCGAGGACCGCGATGTAGCACACTGCGAGCGCACCCGCGACGACGGCGCCGGGGACCCCCGGAAGTTCGGCCGCCTCGGTCCAGCGGTTCTCGGGGGTGAACAGCGTGACCTTCGCCACCCACGCGGCGCCGACCACGGCGAACAGCAGGCCGTAGGTGCGCCGGAGCCGCCGCGAGAGGGCTTCGAGGGCGCTGACCTTGAACGTCGGATAGCGCAGGTCGCGGCTCAGTTCCTCCCGCCAGTCGGCGTGTTCGGCGCCCTCCGGCGAGAGCGCGTTCGCGAAGACGTTCTCCTGAACGAGCCGCACGCGCGACCGGTGCAGGTCGTAGAAGCGGTACCGGCGCACCTCGTAGGAGAGGAAGGCGGCGAGCGCGCCGACGCCGATGAGCAGCAGGTACGCCGGCGCCGCCGGACCGGCGAAGACGACAGATAGCAGCGCCGCGATCAGGGTTATCGCCCACGTCGTCGTGCGGTCGATCCGGTTCTGGGCGCTGTTGGCCTGGCTCACCTCGCCGCGGTAGAAGTGCGGCAGCGCGGCGAGCAGCGCGTCGGTGTCGCCGGCGATCTCAGCGGCGATCTCCTCGTCGCCGCGGTCGAGCGGACTGTCGCTGTGACCCTCGTCCATACCGGCCCTTCGCCCTCGACGCCCAATACCCCCCAGAGAACGTGTGTATCGGGCGAGTACCGCGCAATCGACCGGGACGCTCCGCCGAGTCGACGCGGCGTCGCCCGCCGGTCGACGACCGAACGCTTAGGGTCACGCCCCCGCTCCGGTCGGGTATGCCCGCCGAACTACGGGAGAAGACCGACCGCTACGAAGGGCTGCTCGCCGAGGCGCTCGACGCCGCCGAGGTCGCACCGCCCGAGGGGACGCCGATGGCCGACGCCGCCGCCGAGTGCGAGGAGATGGCCCGCTCGTACCTGGAGGACGGCCGCCACTTCCGTGAGAACGAGGACCCCGTCAACGCGCTGGCCTCGTTCTCGTACGGCCACGCCTGGCTCGACGCCGGCGCCCGCATCGGGCTGTTCGACGTGCCCGAGGAGGGGCATCTGTTCACCGTCTGAGCCGCTCGTTTCGTCGACGAGGGGTCACTCGCCGGGCCTCGGGTCTGTCGTCACACGACCCGGGAGTGCAGCCGCGTCCGCTCCGGTGGACGTGGTGTGACCCGGGTCGGGGACGTGTCGGCCCACCGCACAACGCTTTTAGCCATCGTTCGCAAACGTCCGATAGCGATGACACAGGGCCCGGACTCGGACGCCGAATCCACGCAGGAGTCTCGGGTTCCGGTTCGGGAGGTCCACGAGGTGTTCCGCCGGCGCGAGGACCGGGCCCGCCCGCTGACGGCCAGCGACATCATGAACGCCGTCGGCTGTTCGCGACGGACGGCCCACAACAAACTGAACGAACTCGTCGAACGCGACGTTCTCAGGACGCGGAAAGTCGGGTCGCGCAGTCGCGTGTGGTGGGTCCCGATCGAGGCCGACGACGACGGTGCGCGGGTCGAACCCGACCGAGCGGACCTCCTCGCGGACGTCGACCTCCCCGGGACCGGCAAGACGCTCAAGGCGCGGGAGGCGGCGCTGGTCGCCGCCTACGCGTACCTCCGGGAGTACCCCGAGGCCAAAAAGTCCGACTTCCTCCAGGAGGTCTACCCCGAACATCCGGCGGGGTTCGAGACGGCCGAAGGGTGGTGGAACGCGCTCCAGCCGGCGCTCGCGGACCTCCCCGGCGTCGACCCGCCGGAAGAGCGCGGCCACATCTGGCACTTCCTCGGCGGGTGACCGAGAGCGGGCCGTCCGGCAGGTCGCGGAGTCGGTGGACGGCCCGGCGCACAAACACTTTTGGTCGGAACGTCCGTGGGACAGCGCAGACGACCGACCTGGCGGCGTTCACCCACATGACAGACTGCACGCGAACGAGTCCGCTGGTATGACCGAGGACACGCGCGAGGTGTCCGACGAGGACGTCTACACCACCCGCGAGGAGGGGCGGAGCTACTACGGCAGTTCCTACATGCCGACGGCCTACGACAACCTCGACCTCGCACCGGAGACCGACGGCTACCCGGACCGCGGGCGACCGGACGACCGCGGCGACAGCGACGCCGGGTTCAGGGTCCTCGATCTGCCTCGCGTCCCGAAGCTCTCCCACGTCGTCGGTCCGAGCGCGATCCTGCTGGGCGCGTCGCTGGGCAGCGGCGAGACGCTGTTCTGGCCCCTGCTCGTGGCTACCAGCGGGTGGGGTATCTACTGGCTGTTCGTCGTCGGCGTCCTCACGCAGTTTTTCATCAACACCGAGATACAGCGCTGGACCGTGGCGACCGGCGAATCCGTGTTCAGGGCGTTCGAACGCGTCGGGAGGGGATGGCCGCTGGCCCTCCTCGTCGGCGGGTTCGTCAGTCTCGGCTGGCCGGGCTGGGCCGCCAGCGCGGCGCGCATCGGGAGTATCGGTCTCGGCATCGAGGCCGACGCCGTCGGCGTCGCCGGTCTCGAACTCGCGACCTGGAGAGTCGCCGGGATCGGTCTCCTGGCGCTCATCTGGCTCTCCTATCAGGTGACGCCGGTCATGTACAACGTCGTCGAGCGGGTCCAGTTGCTGCTCGTCTCGCTCTCGGTCGTCGTCGCGGTCGTCCTCTTTCTCGTCACGGGGTCGGCCGGCGAACTCGCGGCCGTTCCGGGTGCCGTCGCGGGCGGGGCCAGCCTCCCGGCCGAGGGCGACGTCGCACTCGTGCTGGGCGGTATCGCCTTCGCCGGTGCCGGCGGCTATCTCAACCTCTCCCAGAGCCTCTGGGTGCGCGAGAAGGGCTACGGGATGGGACGCTACCAGGGCCGGGTGAAGAATCCGGTCGTCGGCGACGACTCCGAACCGGTCCAGCGCGACGGCTTCACGTTCCCCCCGACGGCGGTGAACCTCCGCCGGTGGCGCGGCTGGTGGCGGCTCGTCCAGCTCGAACACCTGCTGACGTTCGTCCTCGGGCTCGCAGTGACCGGCACGATGTTGATGGCGCTGGCCGCCGCCCACGCACCGGGAACGACCGACGACGCCGTCGTCATGTGGACGGAAACCGTCGTCCCGCAGCTCGGCGCGCTTCCCAGTGCCCTGCTGTTCGTCGCGCTGTTCGCCGCGCTGTTGACGACGGAGTACGGCATCGTCGAGTCGGTCGTCCGCAACAGCGCCGACGTCGTCTACGAACTCCACGGCCGCCGGGCGGGCTGGGCCCTCCCACGGATCTTCTGGACCGTCCTCACGGCGTTCGTCCTCTGGGGGATCGCCATCCTCGCGCTCCCGCTCCCGTACTCGCTCGAACGGCCCTTCGGCCTGCTCGTCGCCGGCGCGACCCTCTCCGGACTGTTGATGTGGCCTTACACCGCGCTCCTGACGGTCGTCAACACGACGCGACTGCCGGAGCACACCCAGCCGGGGTGGCCCCGGCTGGTGGCGCTGTGGTGGGCGACCGCCTTCTTCGGGTACTTCAGCGCGCTGCTCGTGGGCGACTGGTTGCGCGTCGTGGACCCGACCTTCGCGACCGAGCTCGGCGTTCTCGGGAGCGGGCCCGGCGGGTACCTGCTTTTCACCGGCGTGGGGGCCGTTCAGGCGGTGGTCGTCGTCCTCTCGGCGCGCGGCAAGCTCGCCGCCGGCGACACCGTTCCCGGCGCCGACGACGCACGGGGGTTGCTCGGCTGAACCCATGTCGAGTTCGCCCGCCGACGCCGATTCCGACGCGTCACCGTCCGACGACACAGACCCACCCGACGACAAAGACGTCGCCGTCCACGTGCACGTCCACCTCGCGGTGACCGGCGCGTTCCCGCTCCGCGTGGCCGACCTCCTGTTCACCGACGAGGCCGTCGTGATCCCCGAGTACGAACACCTCACGCCGCTGTTCGGGATCGCCCGCTCGGGCGTCGACACCGCCGGCGAGCGCGCTCGCGACCGGTACCGCGACGCGGGAATCGCGGGGCTCGTCGACCCGGCGGAGCGAGTTCACCGGCTGCCCCACGACGAAGTCGCGGCCGTCCGGCTCTATCACAGCAGGGTCGGCCGTCCGAAACTGGCGGTCGTCGCGGACTCCGGGCCGCCGTACGCCTACCGGATTCACGCCCCGGTCGACGTCGACAGTCTCGCGAGTGCGCTCGAATCGCTCGGAGACCGTCGCGGGTTCGACGTCGAACGCCGCGCGAAGATCGGGTACAGCCCCGTCGCGAGCCTCCGACGGTTCGTGGCCGGACGGTGACCGGGCAGATCCGTGTGGCTCCGTTCCGCGACAGCCTGCTGCTACAGCGCCGCGGCGAGTTTCTCGACCGGGTGCGGTGGCTCGCTCTCGCCGTCGCCGTAGGGGACGAGCTGTGAGCGACAGGACGCGCCGGGAGCGACCGGACGGTCGGCCGGCGAGTCGTCGAGCTGGTCGAAGAGGACCTCCGCGATCGACTCGCTCATCGAACGGTGCTCGGCCTCGTAGCCGAAGGAGCCGGCCATGCCACAGCAGCCCGAATCGAGCGGGTCGACCTCGTAGCCCGCCCGGCGGAGGACGCCGACAGCGTGGTGGTCTTTCCGGGTGGCCTTCTGCTGGCAGTGGCCGTGATAGGCCAGCGACTCCCCGGGCGCGTCGAACCCGACGCCGCGGTCGAGACCGTGGACGTCGAGGTACTCACAGACCCCGTAGGTGTTGGCGGCCACCGTCTCGACGTCGCTGCCGCCGAGCAGGTCGGGATAATCGAGCTGGTACATCACCGCGTCCGAGGGTTCGACGGTCACGACGTCCCACCCCGCTTCGGCCCGCGGGGCGAGCGCGTCGACGTTCGCCTCGGCAGTCGATCGGGCCTGGTCCAGCATGGCCTTCGAGAACGCCGGCCGGCCGCTCGTCCCGACCGCTTCCGGGATCCGGACGTGTACGCCGGCCGCTTCGAGGACGTCCATCGCGGCCACGCCCACCGCCGGGTGACTGTAGTTCGTGTACGGGTCCGCCAACAGCAGCGTCTTTCGTTCGGCCTCGTCGGCACCGACGGCGGCCGTCCGGTCGGCGACCCGCTTGCGGAACGTGTCGCGGTGGAACGCCGGGAGGTCCGGTTCGCGCGCGATGCCCAGCGTCTTCTCCGCGATCCAGTCCGCCCCCGGGAGGGCAGTCGCCCAGTTGGAGACGGGCGCGAACGCGCTTCCGAGGCCCAGCATGGTCTCGACGTTCGCGAACACGCGGTCGCGTAGCGAGACGCCCTCGCGCTGGTGATACTCGTGGCCGACCTCGGCTTTGAGCTTGGCCATGTCGACGCCGCTGGGGCAGTCGTTGCGACAGCCCTTGCAGCCGATACACAGGTCCATCACCTCGGCGGCGAACTCCTCGCTGAAGACGTCCTCCGGGAGGTCGCCGCTCATGGCCGCCCGGAGCATGTTCGCCCGGCCTCGCGTGCTCGTCACCTCCTCCTCGGCGGCCCGGTAGGTCGGACACATCACCCCGCCGGTGGTCTCCTGGTGACCCGTACAGCCCGCACAGCCGTGACAGAGTTCGACCATGCCCTGGAACCCGTTCTCGTTGTCCCACTCGAGGACCGGGTCGAAGTCGGCGTCGAAGCCGTAGTCGGGGTCGTATCGCAGGTTCTCCGTGGGTTCGACCTCGCCGCAGACGTTGCCGGGGTTGAGCAGCCAGTCCGGGTCGAACGCCGTCTTCAGGTCGCGGAATCGCCCCCAGAGGTCCTCCCCGTAGAGTTTGCGGTTCCACTTCGTCCTGGCTTTGCCGTCGCCGTGCTCGCCGGAGACCGACCCGCCGTACTCGACGACGAGGTCGGTGATGCGCTCGGCGAGTTCGTTCATCTGCTCGACGCCGCGCTCGGTCTTGAGATTCAGGAGCGGGCGGATGTGCAACACGCCGGGGCCGGCGTGGGCGTAGTAGGCCGCGAACGTGTCGTATTCGTCGAGGATCGCCTGGATGTCGGCGACGTACTCCGGGAGGTTCGCCGCCGGGACGGCCGTGTCCTCGACGAACGGCCAGTGTTTCTCGTCGCCGGTCCGCGAGAGCAAGATCGGCAGCCCGGCCTTGCGCATCTTCCAGAACTCCGCCTGCCGGTCGGCGTCGTAGGCCTCCAGAGCGTCGACGGCGTTGACCGGTTCGTCGGTCGTCTCGGCCGCCCCGTCTCGGGGGTTCTCGACCGCTTCGTAACTCGGGAGGCGGTCGGCCAACAGGTCCGCGACCTTCCGTCTGGCCTGTTGGTCCGACGCCGCGTAGAACTCGACCAGCAGCGTCGAGTCGGTCTCCTGGGGAAGGGTCTCGACGAGGTCTGCGAACTCCCCGGTGTCCCGTGCGAGGTCGAGGAACACGTCGTCCATGACTTCTACCGCGGACGGGTCGTGTTCGAGGATGGGCGCGACGTCGCGCATCGCGGGGAGCACGCCGTCGTAGGTCAGCATGACGACCGACGTCGTCTCCGGGACCGGTTCGAGCGAGACCTCGGCCGCCGTGACGATGGCGAGGGTGCCCTCGCTCCCGGCGAGGAGCCGACCGACGTTGACCTGCCCGCGCTCGCGGGCGTCGGCGACGAGTCGGTCCAGGTTGTACCCCGAAACGTTCCGCGTCAGGTCGGGATAGCGGGCTTCGATCTCGTCGGCGTCCTCCGCCAGGATCCGCCGCACCTCGGCGTAGATCCGGGCTTCGAGGTCGGGGTCGTCACTGGCGCTGTCTCCGTCGCTCGCGGCGCCCGCCGCCAGGTCGTCGAGTTCGTCGACGTCGACCCAGCCGAACGTGGTGACGGTGCCGTCCGCGAGGACCGCTTCGACGGACTCGACGTAGCCGTCCGCCTTCTCGTATTTCAGCGAGTGGGCGCCGGTGGAGTTGTTTCCGATGCACCCACCGAGGACGCTCTTGTCGCCCCACGCCGGGTCGGGAGCGTATTTCAGCCCGTGGGGGCGCAGGGAGTCGTTGAGGGTCGCGAGCGTGATGCCGGCCTGCGCGCGGGCGGTCCGCGCCTCGGGGTCCACGTCGAGGAACGCGTCCATGTGGCGTTTGAAGTCGAGGACGACGGCCTCGTTGACGGCCTGTCCCGCCAGCGAGGTGCCGCCGCCGCGGGGTAAGACGGGGATCTCGTGGTCGGCACAGTAGCGCATCACCGCGGCGACGTCCTCCGTCGAGGCGGGTGCGACGACGCCGATGGGCAGTTGCTGGTAGACGCTGGCGTCGGTCGCGTAGAGCTGTCTGCTGTACGTGTCGAACTTGACGTCCCCGTCCACGCGACTCTCCAGTGCGCTCACGAGGTTGGGCCGTTCGGAGCCGTCACCGGCGTGGTCGTAGTCCGCGCGCGGGTCCATCGCCGGGTCGGGGTCGGCGTCGGTCGGGGGCTGTGGGGAGTTCCGGGTCATCGTGTTCGAGTGTCAGAACGCCCCCGGTGCGACGACGTACCCGAACAGCAGCGTCAGTAGGCCGGTAGCCGCCGCGTAGTAGGCCAGCGGTATCAGTTCGAGCCGGATCACCCGTCCCTCCTCGCCGACGAGGCCGACGACCGCCAGCGCGGCGACGACGTTGTGGATGGCGACGAGGTTGCCGATGGCCCCGCCGACGGCCTGGGCGCCGACGACGACCTGGGTCGGGACGCCGATGTTCTGTGCGGCGTTGAACTGGAAGGTGCCGAACAGGATGTCGCTGACCGTGTTCGACCCGGCGATGAACGCGCCAAAGGCGCCGACCATCGAGGCGAAAAACGGGTACGCCCCGCCGGCGACGTTGGCCGTCAGGTCCGACAGGATGACGAGCATACTGTCGAGGTCGCCGGCACGCCCGGAGTTTATCATGATCTGGACGGTCGCGACTGCGAACCACAGGGCGATGACGGCCGGCAGTATCTTCCGGAAGGTCTCGGACCAGGACTCGGCGATCGCCTCGCGGTCCATCGCGTGGAGGCCGTAGGTGGCCACGCTGACGACCACGAAGATCGCGCCCGGAAGGTAGAGCGTCCGGAACGACCCGGACACGCCCTGGATCCCGAGGATGTCGTTCCACGCGACGATGAGATTCGATTGCAGGAACGTCTGGAGGGGACTCCAGACCCGCGTGACGACGAGCAGGCCGGCCGTCAGGATGTACGGCAACCACGCCATCCCGAGCGACATATCGCGTTCGGGGGTCGCCTGTGCGGTGCCGCCGTCGGCCGCGACCGTCCGCCCGCCCGACGTGCTCTCGCCGGGTTCGATGTCGCCGACCCAGTGGTCGGGCCACCCCACGCGCGGTCCGAAGTCCCACTCCTCGTCGGGGAGCAGGTAGCCGGCCCGCAGGACGGCGGCGGTGACGAACAGCCCGACCATCGCCCCGAGGAGGGCCGGGAACGTCGGCCCCAGGAAGTACGCGGTCAGCCAGTACGGGATGGCGAAAGCCGCCCACGCGAACGTCGTGAGCGGGAGCACCTCCAGTGCCGGGCGGAGCGACCGCTCCTCGCCGAAAAAGCGGGTCATCATCGCGACACCGATGAACGGCAACACGATGCCGACGACCGCGTGGATCGACGCCGCCCAGAGGGCCACGTCGGCGACGTACTCCGTGACCGTCAGTCCCTGTGCCTGGATCCCGGACTCGATCGCCGCGTTCTGGCTGAACACCTCTTCCAGGCCGATGATGAGCGGGGTTCCGACGGCGCCGAACGTGATCGCCATCAGGTTCCCCGTGAGTGCGACGACGACGGCCGCCAGCGGCGGGAAGCCGAGTCCCACCAGGAGCGGGCCGACGATGGCCGCCGGCGTCCCGAACCCGGCGGCGCCCTCGATGAACGAGCCCATGAGGAACACGAGCAGGACGACCTGGACGCGCCTGTCGTCGCTGATCGACGAGAAGCCGTCGTTGATCACGTCGAACGCCCCGGACTGTTTCAGCGTGTACAGCAACAGGATCGCGCCGAAGACGATCCAGAGAATCTCCGTCGCGGTGAACACCCCGGCTATCGTCGCCGCACCGATGAGCTCCGGACTCATGTTCCAGCCGACGAACCCGACGACGACCGCGATCAGCCACGCAATCGGCATCGTCCGCGTCGCCGGCTGGTAGAGCATGACCATCAGGACCGTGATCGCGACCAGCGGCGCGAGTGCCATCGCCACCAGCGTCGCGTCAACCATGGCACTCACCCGCCCTCAGACGCCACGACGCCCGCGTTCCTGGCGCGCTCGATCCGGTGCCAGTCCACCAGCCTATCCGATTTCCGTGCCTGTCTGAGTCTGGCATGGCTCGAACATCATACGGGCAGTATTTATAATTATTGTTGGTTCTATACCGTCGGGAACACGGTCCGCGCAGGCCCCGGACCGAATCGGCGGACCGAGTGATCGGGGATTACAGGGGCATTCACTGCGTTTTCTGGGGCCATCCTGAATGCTGTCGGGATCCGAGCGGTGCCGCCGATCGAGTACGGTGGCGGTCGTTCATTCGACTGCATGGGGTAGTACACGAGTTTACGTCCGGTTCACACCTGTGTACCGGTCACCGCACGACTCGTCCGCGGAACCTCGACGCGGAAATCGACGGACGGAGTGGCCGACTCCTCGCACTGGTCGGTGTCGCGATGGGCGAGTCCGCGCCGACCGCCTCGTGTGGCTGACCGGTGCCCCAGCGCGCGGATCGCGGCGCCGAACCCGACTGCCGGAACGGCGACAGGACGAGCGTCCGGGGGCGTCGGTGAGTACGCCCGCCTGCAACCCTGCAGGCAGTGGAGGCGACGACGAACCTACCGACAACCGTGAGACCCAGAGCGAATTTCAGCGATGATTCCTGAGGGTTCGAGTTTAAATACGTGGGTCGGAAATTTAGTCCAACGAGAGGCCGCGACGGCCGGGTGAGACACATGGCAGGCGAGAAAACGGAGAGCAATGCTCTGGGTTCGTTCCAGCAGTGGCTCTCGCGGGCGGCCGGCGCGCTCACGGGCTCGCGGATCCACGTCCCGGACTACGACCCCGCTCGCCACGGCCGGCTGGTCGCCGACGACCCGCCGGCCGGCGGTCGCGAGGTCGACCGCTACTGGCTCAACGCCCCCTTCGCGTACGTCTCGATCGCCTACGACGACGAGGAGAACGAACACCGCTACCGCGTCGTCGAACCGACCCTGGACGAGACCGAGCGCGACCTCCTCCATCGCGTGTTCGACGACATCCGCGACCCGCTCCTCTATCGCGACGACGTGAGCGAGGACCCCGCCGACGCCCTGCGCGAGGAACTCCGTCAGCGCCTCGAAGAGTACGGCGTCGACGTGGCGACCGAGACGTTCTACCGCCTGTACTACTATCTGCACCGCTCGTTTCTGGGCTACGGCAAACTCGACCCCATCATGCACGACTCCCGCGTCGAAGACATCTCCTGCGACGGCGCCGGCCTCCCCGTGTTCGTCTACCACGAGGACTACACCGACGTGGAGTCGACCGTCGTCTTCGAGCGCGACGAACTCGACGACTACGTCATCCAGCTCGCCCAGCGCTCGGGCCGCCACGTCAGCGTCTCCGACCCCGTCGTCTCGACGACGCTGCCCGACGGCTCCCGTATCGAGCTGGCGCTCGGCGAGGAGGTCACCCCGCGAGGGTCGGCCTTTACGATCCGGAAGTACGCCGAGGAGCCGTTCACCCCGGTCGACCTGATGAACTACGGCACCTACGACGACCGGATGTTAGCCTTCCTCTGGCTCTGCATCGAGAACAACAAGAGCCTCATCTTCGCCGGCGGGACGGCGGCCGGCAAGACCACCTCCATGAACGCCGTCTCGATGTTCATCCCGCCGCGGTCGAAGGTGATCACCATCGAGGACACCCGGGAGCTGTCGCTGTATCACGAGAACTGGCTGTCGTCGGTCACGCGCGAGCGCATGGGCGACGGCGACATCACGATGTACGACCTGCTGCGCTCGTCGCTACGCCACCGCCCCGAGTACATCGTCGTCGGCGAGGTCCGTGGCGAGGAGGCGATCACCCTGTTCCAGGCCATGAACACCGGACACACGACTTTCTCGACGCTGCACGCCGACTCCGTGCAGACGGTCATCAACCGCCTGGAGAACGAGCCGATCAACGTCCCGCGACCGATGGTGCAGTCGCTGGACGTGCTGAGCGTCCAGGTCCTGACGCGCTCGGGCGGCGAGCGCGTCCGGCGCGCCCGGACCATCGCCGAGATCGAGGGCATCGACCAGCGGACGGGCGAACTCGACTACTCGAACACCTACAACTGGGACGGCACCGGCGACACCTTCACCCGTAACAACAGCGAACTCCTCGACGAGATCCGCGAGGAACAGGGCTGGACCCGCGCCGAGTTGCTCCGCGAGCTGCGCAACCGGCGGCGGTTCCTGACCTACCTCCAGGAGAACGACATCACCGACTTCCGCCGGTTCACGGCGATGGTGAACAAGTATTACTCCGACCCCGAGGAGGTCGTCGACATGATCGACGAGGCCGACGTGACCGTCGAGGACGGGGGCGACCCGGCGGTCGGTGACGGGACCGAACCGTCGGTCGACGACCAGCCATGAGTTCGGTTCTCGGGCTCGCGCCGCTGCTCGTCGCGCTGGCGCTGGCGGCGCTGATACCGCTGTCGTCGCTCCACGCCGGGCTCGACACCCTGGCCACTCGGACGGCGAGACGCTACTTCGGCCGGTACGTCCCCGAGGAGGCGCCCGACCGGCGGAACCGGCTCAAGGAGGCGTACGTCGACCAGACCTATCGCGCGTACGCCGCCGAGACCTACCTCGTGACGGTCGTCGCCGCGCTGGCCGGCGCCATCGTCGGCGTGTACGTCTTCGGCGGCGTCCTGCTCGTGCTCCCGGCGGTCGGTGAGTTCATCCAGGCGCTGCCCAGCTCCATCGCCAACACGCTCGGCCGGCCGGAACTGGAACCGGAGCTGACTCCGAACCAGGTGTTCGCCGTGCTGACGGCCGGCGGTGCTGTCTCCGGGCTCGTCGTCGCCGGGTTCACCTACTGGTATCGCTGGCAGAGCCCGCAGAGTCACGCCGAGGTCCGACGCCGCGGCATCAACGAGGGGTTGCCGCGGACGGTCGCGTTCGTCTACGCCCTCTCGCGGGGCGGCATGTCGACCCCGGGCGTGATGCGGACGCTCGCGGACAATCGCGACGTGTACGGCCACGGCGCCGACGAGATCTCCGTCGCGGTCCGCGAGATGGACCTGTTCGGCCGGGACATCATCACCGCCGTCCGCAACGTCTCGAAGCGGACGCCCAGCGAGCAGTTCAAGACCTTCAGCGAGAACCTCGCGAGCGTCCTCCAGAGCGGCCAGCGGCTCCCCGGGTTCCTGCGCGACCAGTACGAACGCTACCAGGAGGAGGCCGTCGACCGCCAGGAGGACATCCTCGAACTGCTGTCGACCATCGCCGAGGCCTACGTCACCGTCCTCGTCGCCGGCACGCTGTTCCTGATGACGATCCTGCTCGTCTTCGGGCTGACGACGACCCAGACGATCAACTTCCTGCGGCTGCTCGCCTACGTGATGATCCCGCTGGCTAACGTCCTGTTCGTGATCTACCTCGCGGGGAAGCTCGACCTGCTCGGCGTCGCGAGCGGCAGCGAGACGGGGGCGCTGGCCGAGTCGATACGCGGGCGCTCGGGGCTCCCCGGAGCGGCCCCGGACGCGGCCGACGGGGCGACCGCCGGCGAGGACGCCGACGCGCCCGTGGCCGACGGCGGCTACACGGCGTCTGCGACCCTCCGCGAGCAGCTCGCGGTGTACGACTCCCTGCGCCGCGTCCGGTCGCTGGTCGACCGGCCGTTTCAGGGGCTCATGCGGCGGCCGACGGCGATCCTCTACGTCACCGTCCCGGTGGCACTGGTGTCGATCGCCCTCCGGGCGCCGGGCGCGATCACCGCCAACGGCGTTCAGGCCCGTGCCCTCGACGACGTGCTGATCCAGGCGGTGTTGGTCGTGATCGGCTCGTTCGCGGTCGTCTGGGAGATATACACCCGGCGTATCCGCCGGATGGAGGCGGCGCTCCCGGAGCTGCTCGAACGGCTCGCGAGCCTCAACGACGCGGGGATGTCCGTCGTCGAGGGGTTCGAGCGCGTCCGCGAGAGCGACCTGGGCGTCCTCTCGGTCGAGGTCGACCGGATCTGCCGGGACCTGACCTACGGGGCGAACGTCGACGACGCCCTGCGCCGGTTCGGCCTCCGCGTCCGCACGACGGCGACGACCCGCGTCGTCACGCTCCTCACCAACGCCCTCCGGGCGAGCGGCGAACTCGCGCCGGTCCTGCGGATCGCCGGCGAGCAGGCGGCCTCGGAGCTCAAACTCCGTCGCAAGCGCCGCCAGCAGATGTTCACCTACCTCGTCGTCATCTACATCTCCTTCGCGGTGTTCCTCGTCATCATCGTCGCCGTCCAGGAGGTGCTCGTGCCGAGCCTCCCGAACAACGTCCCGACGCCCGAGAACAGCAACCGGCTCGCGGTCAACGTCGAGTCGTTCGCCCGCTTCGGCCAGGTGAACAAGGCCGCCTACACGCTCGTCTTCTTCCACACGGCCATCGTCCAGGCGGTCCTCTCTGGATTCATCGCCGGCCAGCTCGGTGAGGGGTCGCTCAAACACGGCGCCAAGCACGCCGCGATCATGCTCGCCGTCGCCTACGGCGCCTTCCTGCTGCTGTCCTCGCCGGTCGCGCAGGTCACCTTCGACGACCAGACGATGACCGGCGAGACCGTCACCGTCGACTCCGTCTCGCTCTCGGAGGGCGGCTACGTCACCGTCCGGGCGCGGACGGCCGACGGTGAGATCGTCGGCCACAGCGAGTACCTGGCCGCCGGCTCCCACGAGGGGATCCGGATACGCCTCGAATCGGCATACAGCGAGGAGATGGAGCTGTACGCGGTGCCCCATCTCGACACCGACGGCGACGAGCGCTTCGGCTACACCGGCGGCTCGGTCGACCGAACCTATCCGACCGAGCGGACGCGGATCTACGACGTGGCGCAGGTCCTCCGGTCGGACCGGGGCGGGAGCCAGTCGCTCCGGGGCCTCCTCGCGGGCTCGCTCCCGGCGGGCGGGTCGGTCTCGCCCGGGGTCGGCAGCTTTTAGACCGGCGGGGGACCTACCGACGAGGCGATGGAGCTGGCCGCCTTCGCCGAGCGAGCCCGGGAAATCGAAGCCGAGAGCGCCGACACCGCCATCGTCGAGGGGGTGACCGACTTGCTGGATGCGGCGGGCGCGGATCTACCCGTCGTCGCCCGGTACGTTCAGGGACGGGTGTTCCCCGCCCACGACTCGACGAAACTGGACATCGGCCCGGCGCTGTGCTACGAGGCCATCGCGAAGGCGGCCGGCCGGAACGTCACTGTCGACGACGTGGAGGACCGGGTCGCCGACGTGGGCGACGTGGGCGCGGTCGCTTCGAGCTACGACTTCGGCGGCCAGCAGGGGCTCGCTGCGTTCGGCGCGGGCGCCGGAGCGGGAGACGGAGACGGCGGCGACGGGCTGACCGTCGCCGAGGTCGACGCCGAGTTGCGCGATCTGGCCGCGGCAGACGGGTCGGGCAGCCACGACACCAAGCGGGACATCCTGTTCGGGCTGTTCAACCGGGCGGGGGACGACGAGGCGCGGTATCTCGCCCGGCTCGTCCTCTCGGAGATGCGCATCGGCGTCGGCGACGGGACGGTCCGGGACGCGATCGCCGAGGCGTTCGACGTGCCGGTCGAGGCGGTCGAGCGAGCGCTGCAGGTCACCAACGACCACGGCGAGGTGGCGCTCGTCGCCCGCGACGAGGGGATCGACGGCCTCGAATCGCTCGGGCTCGAAGTCGGCCGGCCGGTCGGCGCGATGCTCGCCCAGGCCGGAACGGTCAGCGACGCACTGGACGAGTGGGAGTCCGTTGCCGTCGAGACCAAGTTCGACGGTGCGAGAGTCCAGGTGCATCACGACGGCGAGGAGACGGCCCTCTTTTCGCGGAACATGGAGGACGTGACCGACCCGCTCCCGGAGGTCGTCGCGTTCGTCGCGGACGCCCTCGACGGGCCCGCGATACTGGACGGCGAGGTCGTGGCGGTCGCCGACGACGGCTCGCCCCTCCCGTTTCAGGAGATCCTCCGGCGGTTCCGGCGGAAACACGACGTGGCGAAGGCCCGCGAGGACGTGACCGTCGAGTTCCGAGCGTTCGACTGCCTCCACGCCGACGGCGACGACCTGCTCGACGAGCCGCTGACCGAGCGCCACGACCGCCTGGCCGACGCACTCGGCGATGCCGGCGCCGGGGCGCTGTCGGCCCTGACCGTCACCGAGGACGCCGAGGAGATCGCCGATATCGAGGCCGAGGCGCTCGATGCGGACCACGAGGGGATCATGCTGAAAAACCCCGAATCGGCCTACACGCCGGGTCGGCGCGGCAAGCAGTGGCTCAAGCGCAAACCCGACGTGGAGACGCTCGATCTGGTCGTGACCGGCGCCGAGTGGGGCGAAGGACGCCGCGCCGAGTTGTTGGGCACCTTCGAGGTCGCCGCGCCCACCGACGGCGGGTTCGCCCCGCTCGGCAAGGTCGCCACCGGGATCACCGACGAGGAACTGGCGGGTCTGACCGACCTGCTCGAACCGCACGTCCTGCGCGAGGACGGCGCGGACGTGGACGTCGAGCCCGCGGTCGTCTTCGAGGTGGGCTACGAGGAGATCCAGGCCTCGCCCACCTATGGGGCTGGCTACGCGCTGCGGTTTCCCCGCTTTCTCGGCGTCCGCGACGATATCGACCCCACCGACGCGGACTCGCTGGAACGGGTCGAGCGGCTGGCCGACCAGCAGTGACGGGCCGCTCAGATGCGGAAGGGGCCACCTGAAGCCGAACGCTTAACCGCGTCTCGGGGGAATTCGGAGGTATGACTGTCCGACACGACGGCCTGACCGTCGACTGGCTCGGCTACGCGACGCTGCGCATCGAGAGCGACGACACCGTCGTCTACCTCGACCCCGGCCGCTACGGCACGCTGACCGGCGAGTGGGAGCCCGACACGCCCGGCGTCGGCCACCCGCCCGGCCAGGACTACCGCGCCGAGGACGCCGACGTGGTCTGTGTCACGCACATCCACCACTACGACAGCGACGGCGTCGACCGCGTCTCGAACGACGACACCACCGTCGTCGCCTTCGAGGGCATCGACGTGGGAGACACCGACCGTGAACTGACGCCGGTCGAGGATCTGCCCTACGAGGTCGTCGAGGTGGGGATGGAAGACGAACTCGTCGTCGGCGACGTGCCCATCATGACGGTCCCTGCCTACAACGACCCCGACGGGAAGAACGTCGACGCGGACGGCGACCCCATCCACCCGAAGGGGATCGGCTGTGGGTTCGTCGTCACCATCGACGACACGAACGTCTTCTGGACGGGCGACTCGGACGCGCTGGACGGCCACGAGGCGCTGGACGTGTCGCTGTTCGTCCCCTCGATCGCTCAGTCGTTCACGATGGACCGCCACGACGCCGCGGACCTGGCCGGAGCGATGGACCCGGACCTGGTGCTGCCGATCCACTACAACACCTTCGAGGCGCTCGAAGCCGACAGCGGTGCCTTCGCCGAGGACGTGGCGAAGCGCGGCGTTCCGGTCGTCCTCGACGAGACCTGACGGGGCACCCGTGACGGTCGGACGGGCACGGCGGTGCCGGCGATAGGTGTCGAACACCGGTTTCGACGCTCGGCCCGGCCGAACCGCGGCGGCTCGGCGGCCGAAACGACCGACCGGAGCGAATCCTTATCCGGTGACCGGTCGAACGGGACCTCTGGTGACACGACAGTGGGCATTCTGACGGACGAGACGGAGGCGAGTGGCGACGCGGGCGGCCGAACGAGCCCGGCACGCGCGGTCGGGTTCGCCGTCCTCCTGACGGTCGCGTCGTTCCTCGTGACCCTCGCCGCGGGCATCGCCTTCCTGATACCGCTGTTCATCTTGGAGGTGAACGTCGAGAGCACGCCCGCGTTCGTCGGGTTGACGGCCGTAGGGCAGGTCGGATTCCTCGCGTTCGGGTACGCTGTGGCCCGGTACCGCGGCATGTCGATCCCGATAGCGGTCCCGTCGCTCCGCCAGGTCGGGTACGCGGCCGCCGCCACGGTCGCCGCGCTGGCGAGCGCCGTCGGCCTGTCGGTCGTCCTCGCGGCGCTGGACCTGGTCCCCGGCTCGGTCATCGAGGACGCCGCGCTCACCGATCCGACGCTGCTGCTGTGGCTCGGCTTCCTCTCGATCGTCCTGGTCGCACCCGCCGAGGAGTTCCTCTTCCGCGGCGTCGTCCAGGGCACGCTCCGGGAGGCGTTCGGCCCCGTCGGCGCGGTCGCCGGCGCCAGCCTCCTGTTCGGCTCGCTCCACCTCGCCAACTACACCGGGACTCCGAGCGCTGTCGTCACCGGCGCACTCCTGATCGCGGCGACCGGCGCGGTGCTTGGCACCGTCTACGAACTGACGGACAACCTCGCCGTCCCGATCGCGGCCCACGCCCTCTACAACGTCGTGCTGTTCGCCATCAGCTACCTGGCCGTCTGAGCGCCCGAAAAAGGGGTCGAAACGTGGGCGGTGTTCGGTCCCGATTAGAGCACGCCCATCTCGTCCAGTCGCTCGGGGAGGTAGGTGTCCGTGACGAAGTCCAGGCCGTAGGAGGCCAGGCTCTGCTGTTCGGACTTCTTGTCGATCTCGAGTTGCAGTTCGATCTGCTCTTCCCAGTAGTCGGTCTGGAAGCGCGGGTCCTCCAGTTCGCTCTCCAGGGCGTTCACGTCCGAATCGGAGAGGGGGTCGGTCGGCAGGTCGTACTCCACGATGTCCTCGGGCTGGACGCCGATGAACTGCGCTTCGGGCGTCGCGAGGTACTCCGAGAGGTGCGCGCTCTTGATCGACCCGTAGGAGACCGAGCCGAAGATGCGGTAGGACCACGGGTCGCCGTCGGTGAAGACCGTGACCGGCAGGTCCAGTTCGTCGTGCAGTCGCTTGGTCAGCCGCCGGGTCGCCCGCGCGGGCTGGCCGCCGAGGTGGACGACCAGCGCGTCGTGCTCGTCGTCGAAGCCGTTCTCGACGAGGCGGTCGCGCATGCCACCGGTCTCGACGCAGAGGACGAACTCGGCGTCGTTGTCGAGGAACTCGATGGTGTCGGGGTTGTTCGGGATCTGGTAGCCGCCCTGGCCCACGTCGTCCTGGCAGTGGATCTCGCGGTCGCCGCGGTTGGTCTGTTCGCGCAGCAGCAGCGGGCCCATCACCTTCGCGCCGGACTCCTCCGGGCGCATGTGGAAGTCCTCGCGTTTGACCTCCGAGACGATCTCCAGGTCCTCGATGAGGTTGTTCGACTCGTCCTGGGAGCTGAACTGCGCCTCGTCCACGTCCCACGACTCGCTGAGGTAGTAGAGTTCACGCAGGGTCGACGAGCGGTCCTGGTCGAGCTGGCGGGCCAGGAAGTCGATGGTGTAGGTGGCCTTCAGCAGCTTCTCCGCACCGGAGATGGTCTTGGCGGTGCGGGTGCTCTCCCGGTCGCCGTACACCCAGACGTTCTTGTCCTCGTCGTACTCGATGTTGGACTTCGTCCGGGTCGGAATCCGCATCTTCGGCACGTCGCCGCCCTCGAACTGCTCGTAGAACTCCTCGGCGAGGTCGATCAGCTGTGCTCGCGCGTCCGCGTCTGTGTCCGTGCTCATTGGTATGTGTCCGTGTCTGCGCTCATTGTTACGCGTCGATCGTGACCCGCTCGTCTTCGATGCCCTCGACGGAGATGTCGAACTCCGCGTCGGCGCCCGCGTCGTACTCCAGGGCCGCCTCGTCGCCGGCCGACACCGACGTCGACCACTTGACGAACCACTCGCCGTCCATCTCGACGACGCTGGCGTCGCCGTTGGCCAGCACCGGCTCGCTCCCGGCGACGATGTCCGTTATCTCTACCTCGGCCGCCCGGTCGGAGTTGTTCTCGATCACCAGCCGGACGGTGTCGCCGTCGCGCTGGCGCTCGACTAGGACGTTGTTCATGATACGGGCGAGCGTGTCGTCGATGTCCAGCTCGTCGTTGTCGGTGACCGCCGAGAGCTTCTCGGCCATCTCCGGCAGGATCGTCGCGAGTTTGTCCTGCTTCTCCCGGCGCTGTTGCATCGACCGCCGCTTTTTCAGGAACGACTTCAGCTCGCGGGCCGCCTCGCGCATCGCGAGTTCGATCTCCGACTCCAGCTCGGGGACGTTCGCGACGGCGTCCTTCGACTCGCTGGTGAAGGGCACGTTCGTCGAGGCGACGTGGACCATGATGACGACCGGACCGTTCGGGATGCCTGAACCGCCCGGCTGGTCGAGGTTGTAGTTGCGCCAGTTGATCTGCTTGACCACGTCCGTCGTCGCACAGGCGCCGCGCTGGTAGACGAGGGGAACGCGGTTGGCGAAGCGCATCACCTCGGCTTTGCCCTCCGCTTCCACGTCGCCGCCGTAGGCCAGGCCGGCCTCGACGATGAACGGGTCGCCGCCGTGGACGGAGGCGTCGCGGGTCGAGGCGGCGTAAAAGTCCGCGTCGTACTCCTTGCGCAGCCCCTCCTCGATGAGGTCCGACTCGATGGGCGAGAGGCAGTCGGTCGGCGGCGCGATGATGTCCGTCTCGCGCATGGCGTCGAGCAGTTCGCTCGACGCGTCGCGGTCGCCCGCGATCTCGGTCACGTTCGGCGGGTCGTCGGGGACGCCGCGGGCCCGCTCCCAGAGCGCCTCGACGACGTTCTCCCTGGCCGTCTCGCCGAAGGTCGCGTCGTCGTACTCCTCGGTGGCGTCGGCCGCTCGGCGGACGAACTCGCGGATCTCGTCGCGGGTCAAGCGGTGCCGGGGGTCGTCGCTGTCCCCGAACTTCGGGGCGAGCCGGTCGGCGATGCCCTGGACCGTCGCGTCGTCCTTCTGGGTGGTCGTCACCTCGTCGACGACGGCGTACAGATCCGAGCGGAGCTGTTCGTACTCATCGGCGTCCTCGTCGACGCCGACGGCGTCGCCCGCCCCGACGACGGCTCCCCAGCCCGCTTCACAGGCGTTCTCGCGGACCGTCGAACCGAACGTCACGTCGTGTTTGTCCTCGATGTCGTCGGCGACGTCGTCGACCAGGTCGACGAACTCGTGGTGGGCGACCCGGTCGTAGCCGTCCAGCGCGTCGGCGACGCGGTCTGCGAACTCGGCGGTCGCCTCGGCGCCCTTGTTCGCGACGGCCGCGTCGAGCGCGCGCGCCACGTCCGCCGGTTCGTGCGATTTGGGCGGCGTCCACGACATCTCGCGGCCGAAGTGACGGTCGCGGAAGTTGTCGATGACCGAGTCGGAGGTCTTGCCGCCGACGCGGGTGAACTCGTTCTGGAGGAACCCGGACACCGAGTAGGAGTCGGTGGCGTCGAGCATCTTGATCAGGGTCCCGAGTTCGACCCCGTGGGGGTGGGGGCGGATCTCCTCGGTCTCGGCGGGCAGCTGGTCGGTCACCCGCTCGTATTTCATGTGTTCGCTCGGCTCGCGCAGTTCGATGCGGGCGTGTGGGTTGACGACCGCGGTGTCTTTGATGTAGTCGTGGAGCTGGTTGCGGGCGCGCATGTTCGCCTCCATCTCCATCTCAATGCGCGTGCCGTGGGGTCGTTCCCAGGTCGTGGTCTCCTCGACGTCGATCTCCGGCTCGTTGGTGTCGGTGTCGATGATGAGCTCGAAGTACTCGGCGTCGGCCCCGCCCTTGGTACGGGAGGTGATCTTCGCGGGCTTGCCGGAGGTCAGTTGCGAGTACAGCACCGCCGCGGAGATCCCGATACCCTGCTGGCCGCGCGACTGCTCGCGGGCGTGAAAGCGCGACCCGTACAGCAGCTTCCCGAAGACCTTGGGGATCTGCTCTTTGGTGATCCCGGGGCCGTTGTCCTCGACGATGAGCCGGTAGTAGTCCCCGGCCTCCTGTATCTCGACGTAGATGTCGGGGGCGATACCCGCCTCTTCGCAGGCGTCCAGCGCGTTGTCGACCGCCTCTTTCACGGCGGTCACGAGCCCCCGGGCCCCGCTGTCGAACCCGAGCATGTGCTTGTTCTTCTCGAAGAACTCGGCGATGGAGATCGACCGCTGGCTCTCTGCCAGCTCCTCGGCGATCCCCTCACCCTCGCCGAGTTGCGACTGATACGATGTCATCCGTGAGCCCCCCTACTGCCGGGCGGCTTAAAAGGCGTTCGCCGCCGGGGTGAAAGTGAAACCGGTCGCTCCGGGCGGCCGGGACGCGGCCCGGTCGTGATCAGTCCCGTCCGGGCGAGACCGGCGACCGATCTCGCAGGCGAGCGGATCGCCCCGCCCGGCGTCCGCGCGAGCGCGCGTGCGAGAGCTTTAAGGGAGCCGGTGTACTACGGGGAGACAGATTCTATGTCACGGGAGCCTGAAGAGTACGGCGCACAGCAGATCCAGGCCCTTGAGGGGCTGGAGGCCGTGCGCAAACGCCCGGCGATGTACATCGGGTCCACGGACGACAGGGGGCTGCACCACCTGGTCTACGAGGTCGTGGACAACTCTATCGACGAGGCACTGGCCGGATACTGCGACAGCATCTCGGTTACCATCCACGACGACGGGTCCGTCTCGGTCTCCGACGACGGCCGGGGGATCCCGGTCGACACCCACGAGAAGTACGACAAGCCCGCCGTCGAGGTGGTGATGACCATCCTCCACGCGGGCGGGAAGTTCGACAACAAATCCTACCAGGTGTCGGGCGGACTCCACGGCGTCGGCGTCTCCGTCGTCAACGCCCTCTCCGAGCGCCTCGACGTGGAGGTCAAGCGCGACGGTGCCGTCTACCGCGAGTCCTTCGAGCAGGGCGCCCCACAGGACGGGCTCGAACGCGTCCGCGACATGGACGCCGACGAGGGGACGGGCACGACGATCCGCTTCTGGCCCGACACCGAGATCTTCGAGGCCGACGAGTACGACTACTCCACGCTCGAATCGCGCCTGCGCGAACTGGCCTTCCTCAACTCCGGCGTCGAGATCACGCTGACCGACGAGCGCGACGGCACCGCGGACACCTTCCGCTACGAGGGCGGTATCCGCGAGTTCGTCGAGTACCTCAACGAGACGAAAGAGCCGCTCCACCAGGAGGTCGTCTACTTCGAGGACGAGGACCAGGACATCCACGTCGAGGTGGCCCTGCAGGCGACGAACGAACTGCAGGGGTCGATCCACGCCTTCGCGAACAACATCAACACGCGCGAGGGCGGCACCCACCTCACGGGCTTCAAGACCGCGCTGACCCGCATCGTCAACGACTACGCCGAGGAGAACAGTCTGCTCGGCGAGATCGACGGGACCCTCAAGGGCGACGACATCCGCGAGGGGCTGACCGCCGTCATCTCCGTCAAACACCCCGACCCGCAGTTCGAGGGCCAGACCAAGACGAAGCTCGGCAACAGCGAGGTGCGGGGCATCGTCGAGTCGGCTGTCCACGACGGGCTCGGGACCTACTTCGAGGAGCACCCCGACACCGCCGAGGTCATCGTCCAGAAGGCCGTCGAGGCCGCCAAGGCGCGCAAGGCCGCCAAGAAGGCCAAGGAACTGACTCGCCGCAAGTCCGCGCTCGATTCGACGGCGCTCCCTGGGAAGCTCTCGGACTGCCAGACGCGCGACCCCGAGGACGCCGAACTGTTCATCACGGAGGGCGACTCCGCCGGCGGGTCGGCCAAACAGGGCCGCAACCCCGAGTTCCAGGCGATCCTCCCCATCCGCGGGAAGATCCTGAACGTCGAGAAACACCGTCTCGACCGCATCCTCGAGAACAACGAGATCCGCGCGATGATCACGGCCATCGGCACCGGGATCGGCGACGAGTTCGACATCGAGGAGGCCCGCTACGAGAAGATCGTGCTGATGACGGACGCCGACGTCGACGGCGCGCACATCCGGACGCTGCTGCTCACGTTCTTCTACCGCCACATGCGCCCGCTGCTGGAGGCGGGTTACGTCTACGCCGCCCAGCCGCCGCTGTACCGGGTCCGGTATCGCGGGGAGACCTACGACGCGATGAGCGACGAGGAACGCGACCGTATCGTCGAGGAGAAATGCGACGGTAACCCCACGCAGGTCCAGCGGTTCAAGGGCCTCGGCGAGATGAACCCCCAGCAGCTGTGGGACACGACGATGGATCCTCAACAGCGCATTCTCAAGCAGATCACCATCGAGGACGCCGCCGCGGCCGACAAGATGTTCTCCGTGCTGATGGGCGACGCCGTCGAACCCCGCAAGCAGTTCATCAAGGACCACGCGCCCGAGGCCGAATGGGTGGACATCTGATGGCGACGGACACGGACGAACGGGACCGAGCTACCCGGACTGACGGCCAGGCCGGGGCGAGGCCCGCTACGGCGATCACCACCACGACAAACACACAGGTGACACAGCGACAATGAGTTCAGACGTACCCGACTCAGACGTGACGCCGGCCGCCGAGGTCGACCGCGTCCGCGTCGAGAACGAGATGGAGCAGAGCTACATCGACTACGCGATGAGCGTCATCGCGGGCCGTGCCCTGCCGGACGTGCGCGACGGGCTCAAGCCCGTCCACCGGCGCATCCTCTACGCGATGCACGAGATGGGCGTGACGAGCAACACCTCCCACCGGAAGTGTTCCTCGATCGTCGGCGAGACGATGGGTGACTACCACCCCCACGGTGACAGCCCCATCTACGACACGCTCGTCCGGATGGCACAGGACTTCTCGATGCGCTACCCCCTGGTCGACGGCCAGGGGAACTTCGGTTCGATGGACGGTGACCCCGCGGCCGCCATGCGATACACGGAGGCCCGGATGGCCCCCATCGCCGAGGAGATGCTGGCGGACATCGAGAAGGACACCGTCGACTTCCAGTCCAACTACGACGACCGGCTGACTGAACCGGCGGTCCTGCCCGCGAAGGTGCCGAACCTGCTGATCAACGGCTCGTCGGGCATCGCGGTCGGCATGTCGACGAACATCCCGCCGCACAACTTCGGCGAGGTCGTCGACGCCGTCGTCAAGATCATCGACGAGCCCGACTGCGACGTGGACGACCTCGTCGACACGCGCGACAGCCGCGGCAACGGCACCGCCGGCCCGATCAAGGGGCCGGACTTCCCGACCGGCGGCACGATCGTCGGCCGCGAGGCGGTGTACTCCGCCTACGCGACCGGTCGTGGTCGCGTCACCGTCCGCGCGAAGTACGAACTCCAGCGCGAGGAGGGCCGGATCGTCCTCACGGAGATCCCCTTCCAGGAGAACAAGGCGCGGATGGTCGAGCGCATCGCCGAGGACGTCAACGAGGGGAAGATCGAGGGCGTCTCGGACCTGCGCGACGAATCGGACCGCAACGGCGTCCGGGTCGTCATCGACCTCAAGCGCGGCGCCAACATCGACGTGGTCGAGAACCAGCTGAAGAAACACCACTTCGAGTCCACCTTCGGCGTCATCAACCTCGCGCTGGTCGACGGCCAGCCCAAGGTCCTGACGCTCAAGGAGACCCTCGACGAGTACCTCGCCCACCGCAAGGAGGTCGTCCGGCGGCGCTCGCAGTACGAACTCGCCGAGGCAGAGGACCGCGCGCACATCCTCGACGGCCGATTGAAGGCGCTGAATCAGGTCGACGCCGTCGTCGACCTCATCCGTAACTCCGAGAACCGCGACGCGGCGAAGGCCGCCCTGCAGGGCGAAGTCGACCTCGACGAGCTGGACGCGGAGTTCGAACACCTCGACGCCCAGACGGCCTTCGACTTCTCCGGCGACCAGGCCGATCACATCGTCCGGATGCAGCTCGGCTCGCTCACGTCGATGGAGGCAGCGGAGATCGAGGACGAGTACGATGACCTCCAGGCCGAGATCGAACGCCTGGAGACGATCCTCGAAGACGAGAGCGAGCTCCTGGCGGTCATCAAGGAGGAGCTACAGGAGATGAAGGCCGAGTACGACGACGAGCGCCGGACGAACTTCGTCGAGAGCGACGAGATCACCAACGAGGACCTCATCCCCGAGGAGGACGTGGTCGTCGTCATCACCGAGGACGACTACATCAAGCGGATGCCCGTCGACCGCTTCGACCCCCAGGGTCGCGGCGGCAAGGGCATCATCGGGGCAGATCCCAAGGAGGGGGACCGGGTCTCGAAGGTCTTCCGGGCCAACACCCACGACTACTTGCTTTCGTTCACCAACCAGGGACAGGTCTACAAGCTCAAGACCTACGAGATCCCGGAGATGAGCCGGACGGCGCGCGGTAAATCGGCCGTGAATCTCATCGACCTCGACGACGGCGAGGAGATCACCGCCGTGGTCAACACGGACGACTTCGAGCCCGAGGAGTCCATCGCGATGGTCACTCGCGACGGCTACGTCAAGCGGACCAACGCCGAGGAGTTCGAGAACATCCTCTCGACGGGGATCATCGCCGCCGACCTGGAGGAGGGCGACGAACTCGTCGACGTGGAGGTGACCGACCGCACCAAAGACCTCGTCATCGCCACCGAACAGGGCATGACGATCCGCTTCGACGAGAGCGAGGCCCGCGAGATGGGCCGCAACGCCCGCGGCGTCGGCGGGATCGACCTCCAGGGCGACGACCACGTCGCCGGCATGGTCGCCACCGACGAGGACGACGACCGGTGTCTGCTGACGGTCACCCGCAACGGCTACGGCAAGCGCACCCCCCTCACGGAGTACCGACGGCAGTCCCGCTACGGGAAGGGACTCATCGACATCAAGACCGACGAGCGCAACGGGCCCGTCAGCACGGTCAAGGCCGTCCGCACCGACGACCACCTGATGATCATGAGCGAGCGCGGCCAGATCATGCGCATCCGCGCCGGCGACGTGAGCGAAGTCGGCCGGAACACGAAGGGTGTCGTGGTGATGAAGCTGGAAGACGGCGACCAGGTGGCGAGCGTCGACGTCGTTCCGGAGTCCGTCGAAGCGGCCGGTGACGACGACGCGGAAGACGAGCAGTAGCGCCGCTCACAACCCCCGATCCATTTTCGCCGTTCTCGCCGTCGAGCGCGACGCTCGCCCGTGAAAGGTCACAAGAACTTTGCCGTAGTCGGGCGGACTCCCGGACAGCACGGGGGAACCCGACGACTCAACTATGCTCGGCAGACCCGCAGATTCGACGGTCGGCGTACTGTTCGTCCTGGCGTTCGCGGTCGCCGGTACGGCGGTGCTACCGGCGTTCGCGGTCGCCGGGTCGGGAACACAGCCCGCGGCGGCCGCGGTCGACGCCGCCGGGTCGGGCTGTCCGGCGGCCGGCGTCGCGACGGGCGGATTCGCTGGTTCGAACGCGGGGGACGGTCCGGTCGCGTCGGGAACCGCGAGCGGCCACTCGCTGGCCAGCTATCCGGAAGCGCCGCAACTGGACGTGGCCCGGGGCGATATCGCGGCCATCGAGACCGGGATCGCCAACGGTAGAACCGGGACCGTCCGGATCGAATCGGTCGGCGGCGAGTTCAACGTCTCGCTGACGTTCGCGAACAACGACGGTCGCAAGCCGGCGACCCTGTACGTCAACACCTATCTCGCGGGCAACGACTCGGCGGTCGCGAACTTCGCGTACACCGCCGGTGACAACGACCGCGTGGCCGTCGCCGACAGGGGGTCGGTCACCGGGACGCCGATGCCGGTCGGCGCCTACGACGTGACCGTCGAGACCGCGTCCGGGACGACCACCCAACGGATGACCATCGACGAGCCCGAAGTCGGTGACCTGACCCTCCTGCGCGCGCCCGGCGACCGCTTCGAGGAACTGGACACCGACGAAGATATCGCCGCGGCCCGAGAGTCCGGGTTGATCTCCGAGCCGACGCCGACCGGCGACGGACCCGAGGCCGCGCTGGGCGACACGATGGTCTACCGGCTGAACGCGAGCGGCTTCTACGGCCTCATGGCCGCCCAGGGCGGCGCGACGAGCGAGGCGAACTTCCTCACGGCGACCGGCGAGGACGGTGCGTTCGACCTGTCGATCACCTCCTCGGGCGACTGCGAATCGGCGGTCGACGTGGCGGGGAGCGTCGGGGACGGGACCGCGCGCGTGATCCCGGACCCGTCCAACGAGACGGTGTACGTGACCGCCGACCTGCGGCGGGTCGCGTCCCAGCCCGACGACGAGGGCGCGCTCCGCGGGCCGGGACGGGCGACGTACGCCTTCGCCGGTGGGACCCACGTCGTCGAGTCGAACACGACGACGGCGGTCGACTACGCGGTCGCCGACCGGACCTACAGCTACGATTCCGACGCCGGCATCCTCGTCCGGTCGGCCGACTCCGGACAGCGGGTCGCCGGCGAGACGAACCTGGCGCCGGGGACGAACCTGACGATCGAGGTCACCGGGCTGGACCGCGACTACGACGCGAGCGCGCGGACGACCGTCGACGACGACGGAACGTTCGGCGTCGACGTCGACCTGAGCGACGCGCCGAACGAGAGCCGGTTCACTGCGTCGATCGCCCAGATCGCGAACTCGCAGACGCTTTTGACCACCGGGTCGGCCGAGGCGACGGCCGTCCTGTTCGAACAGTACGAGTCGCCGAGTTCGAGCGAGGCCGACCGGGTCGAGAACGCCCGCGTCGCGCTCGAAGACGGCGGGTTCCTCGCGGTCTACCTCGTCCCGCCGGACGAGCAGGTGACCCGCGGGAACCTGATCGGCCGCTCGGGCTACCTCGACCCCGGGGTCCACGACCCGACGGTGTCGCTCGACCGCCCGCTGACCGACAGCGCGAACGTCGTCCTCGTGGCCCACCGCGACGACGACGGCGACGAGCGGTTCGACTACCCGGCCGACGACAGCCCCTATCGGATCGGCGACGACCCCGTCTACGGCGTGGGTCGGGTGCTGCTCGACGGCGACAACTCGACGCCGCCCAGGAGCCCGCAGTATCTCGGCGTCACGCTCCCGCCGGCCGAGGCGATCACGGGGACGCCGGCCCCGACCGCGACGTCGACCGACGAGCCCACTCCGACCGCGACGCCGTCGCCGACGCCGACCGCGACGGAGTCGGACGAGGCCGTCGGGACGACGGAACTCCCGCCGCCGACGCTACGCAGGACGGACACGCCGACGGCGACGCCCGTTCCGAACGGCACCGCCGTCGGCACGACTGGTCCGAACGGGACCGTCGAGCCCAACGGGACGGCCGCGAACGGGACCGCGACGGTCACGGATGGCGCGACCGACGGGTTGGGCCCCGGGTTCGGGGTGACCGTCGTGGTGGTCGCCGTCGTCCTGTTCGGTGCGGTCGCGCTCTCGCGGCGGGAGTGAGCGGCGGGACGCTCGCGATTCGGGCGTCAGAGAATCCGTTTTCCGAGCGCGCTCGCGGCGAGTTCGACGGCGAGTTCGGCAGTCCTGTTGTGGTCGTCGAGGATGGGGTTGACCTCGACGATCTCCAGCGAGGCCAGGGCCGGGCCGGTGGCCCGCGAGACGAGTTCCATCGCGGTGTGGCCCTCGCGGTAGGAGGCGCCGCCGCGGACCGGCGTGCCGACCCCGGGCGCCTCGGTCGGGTCGAGGAAGTCCATGTCGAGGCTGACGTGGACGCCGTCGGTGCCGTCCGCGGCCACCTCGACGGCGTCGCGCGTCACCTCGGGGAGCCCGCGCTGGTCGACGTCGGTCATCGAGAACGCCGTTACCTCGCTGTCGCGCACCGCCTCGCGCTCTTCGTCGTCTAGATCTCGGAGCCCGACCATGGCGACGTTCTCGGCGTCGACCGTGGGCGAGTCGGCCCACTCGCTGTCGGCGAACGAGCCGCGGCCGAGGATCGCGGCCAGGGACATCCCGTGGACGTTCCCGCTGGGCGACGTGGTAGGCGTGTTGAAGTCGCCGTGGGCGTCGAACCAGACGATCCCGAGGTCGCGGTCGCGGGCGGCGCCGCCGACGGTCCCGATGGCGATCGAGTGGTCGCCGCCGAGGACGAGCGGCACTGCGCCGTCGGCGACGGCGCCGGCCACTTCGTCGGCGAGGTCGCGACAGACTCGCTCGGTCGCGCCGAGGTACTTCGCACGCCCCTCCGGCGGCCGACCGGCGTCCGGTTCGGTCCGCTCGGGGCTCGGGACGACGACGTTCCCGCCGTCCTCGCAGTCGATCCCGAGCGAGTCGAGTTCGTCGGTGAGGCCGGCGTAGCGGATGGCCGAGGGTCCCATGTCGACGCCGCGCCGGTCCGCTCCGAGGTCCATCGGCGCGCCGAAGACGCGCACTGGTCGGTCCATACGCTCGCAAGGAGGCCGAGCGGCAAAACCGTCGGGGCTACTGGACGAGTGCGCCGGCCTTCACCGCCTCCGTCAGTAGGTCGGCGGGTCGGTCCCCGGAGGGACGACGAACCGACGGAGGACAGTCCCGACACCACCTCCTACGGCACCGACGAAGCCGAACAGTGGGCCGAGAACCATCAGAAACACGCCGGACAACAGCGCGCCGTACATGGAGTTCCCCTCGGGCTGGACGAGCCATAGAACGAGCAACCCCACTGTGACTGCGAGCGCCGAGACGGCCAGCCCGATGACTACCGCGCGGAAAGCCACGGCGACCCCTTCGTACCACTTGCGACCCAGCGAGGCTCCGGTGAGAAAGCCGGCGAGCGCGACGACCACGAGTCCCGTCGTCCCGATCGCCTGTGACAACCCGTCGAAGAACACACCAGCGGCAAACAGGGCGACCGTCGTCATCGAACCGAACACGACCTGTCGCGGGTGGTCACCGAGGTAGGACTGGTGACCGCTGCCGACCCAGTCTCGAAGGTTCATATCAGCCATTGACAGAGAAGTCAATTAAGTGTACTGTACGTTCAGGCAACTCGTACTGGGCGCAGACCCGTTCGACGTCTTCCTCGAAGGCGATTTCGGGTCCCAGCCGGTGGAGCCGCGCATCGCGTACGACGACAGCGCCGCGATGTGGAAGACCGCGGCGATGAAGTTCACCAGGTTCGGCCCGATAAATCCCGCACCGCCCGCCGCCGGCACCCGCTTGCCATCCATGCGAGAAGATGTCTCACCGAGCGCAAAAATCGGCCCATTACCGTCGGACCGCGAGCGGATCCGGTGTGTGAGGGACTGACTGTCTCGACTTCGGGCTGAGAGACGGCGAAAATCGCCGCGCTTGCCGACGGCCACCGCCGGGTTTAATAAAATCTATGACCAATACCTGGGTATGTCATCAATCGAGCTGACGCCCAGCCAGAAAAACATCCTACAGGAGCTCGTCAATCTCTATCGGGAGTCCGAAAGCGCGGTGAAAGGGGAGGACATCGCGGAGAAAGTCGACCGGAATCCGGGCACGATCCGCAACCAGATGCAGAGCCTCAAGGCGCTCCAGTTGGTCGAGGGCGTCCCCGGCCCGAAGGGCGGGTACAAGCCGACGGCGACGGCCTACGACGCCCTCCAGATCCAGGACATGGACCAGGCCGCCGACGTGCCGCTCGCGCACAACGGCTCCGACATCGAGGACGCGAACGTCGAGGAGATAGACCTCACTAGCGTCCACCACCCCGAGGAGTGTCGCGCCGAGATCCAGCTCCAGGGGTCGATCGCCGACTTCCACGAGGGCGACACCATCACTGTCGGCCCGACGCCGCTCTCGAAGCTCCAGATCATCGGCTCGCTCGAGGGCAAAGACGACACGAACAACAAGCTGATCCTCACGATCGACGACATGCGCGCGCCGGCCGGCGAGCCCGAGCACTGATTCGGCCCCCGGCCCCCCTCGCGACGCTCGCTCCCGCCGACTGTCTGTCGTTCTCGCACGTTGACGCTAACCCGCCGGTCGATCCTCGATATTCATGATAGAAAGCGACCGAACCGTCGGATCCTCGGGCCGGATTCGCAGGCTTTGTATCACCCGGCTACAGAGTGGGCCGCATGAACGACAACGTCGTCGTGCTCGGGTCCGGCTACGCGGGCGCGGGTGCGGTCAAGAGCCTCGAATCCCATCTCGACGGTCGGGCCAACGTCACGTGGATCTCCGACGTGGACTACCACCTCGTCCTCCACGAGTCCCACCGCTGCATCCGCGACCCCAGCGTCCGCGAGAAGGTCACGATCCCCGTCGAGGAGGTCAAATCGCCGTCGACGACCTTCCACCAGGCCACCGTCGAAGGCGTCGACACTGACGAGCGCGTCGTCGAACTCGAAGACGGTGCGGACGTGTCCTACGACTACCTGCTCGTGGGCATCGGATCGCGCACCGCCTTCTTCGGCATCGACGGCCTGCGCGAGCACGCGCTCACGCTCAAGAGCCTCGACGACGCGCTGGGCATCCACGACGCCGTCTCCGAGGCCGCCGCGGCCGCCACGCGCGACGACCCCGCGACGGTCGTCGTCGGCGGCGCCGGCCTCTCGGGCATCCAGACGGCCGGGGAGATCGCCGAGTACCGCGACGACTACGGCGCCAGCATCGACATCGAACTCGTCGAGGGCCTCGACCGGGTGCTTCCCAACAGCGACCCCGAACTGCAGGGCGCGCTCCGCAAGCGCCTGGAAGCGGCCGACGTGAACATCCACACCGGCGAGTTCATCGGCGAGGTCGACGAGGAGACCGTCTACATCGGCGACGACGCCGAGATGGACTACGACGTGCTGATCTGGACCGGCGGCATCACCGGCCGCGAGGCCGTCGCCGACGCGAACGTCGACAAGGACGAGCGCTCGAACCGCATCTTCTCCGGGATGACCTTCGAGACCGACGACGACCGCGTGTTCGCCATCGGCGACGCCGCCATCGTCGACCAGCCTGGCGACGACCCCGCGCCGCCGACCGCCCAGGCCGCCTGGCAGGCCGCCGAGGTCGCCGGCGAGAACCTCGCCCGCCGCGTCAAGGGCCAGCCGCTCACCGAGTGGACCTACGACGACAAGGGCACCGTCGTCTCCGTCGGCGAGGAGGCCGTCGCCCACGACGTCAAGTTCTTCCCCATCTCCACCTTCGGCGGCGTGCCAGCCGAGATCCTCAAGAAGGGCATCGCCGCCCGCTGGATCGCCGACGTGTCCTCCGTCGGCAACGCCATCGACGCCTGGCCCGACATGTAGGGCGCGCCGGGGTCCCGGTGACCCCCCGTTCGCAGCCGCGCCACGGGTCGAGTGAACGAGGTGGTCAACCGTGCAGATATCGGAGCCCGAAGACGGAACGGCGACGAAGCGTCGCCGCTCGCCGACGGTCGCAACGAATATGTACGGTCGGCATCACATCCCGATTCGATGTCACAGAACCCCCTGGCCAACCCCGCTATCAGATACGGCATCGGCGCGTCCGGCGCACTGGTGATCGCGGTCGTCGCGTACCTCTTCCTCGACGGCACGACCCAGCTCGTCGCCTACGCGGTGGCCCTGCTCGACCTGCTCGTCACGCCGCAGATCCTGAAGCGAGCCGCGACCGCCTGACCGTCGGCGAGTGTCGGTGTCGTGGCATCGGTCCGAGCGGTCTTCAGCTCCGGGATTTCAGCGTCTGATACTCGGGCCGATGTGCTTTTGCCGAGCTAGTGCCCGGAGCTTGGTATGCCAACCGACGGAGTCGCCAGTGGGGTCGCGCCGGGTGGAAGACTACGGGGCAAATTCGAATCGTTCGTCGAGTACACGCCGAGCGGGGACACGATCCCCGACGAGGCGTGGCGGCGTCGCCACCGCAACATCCTCCTCGTGGTACTCGCTCACGTCCCGCTGCTGTTTCTGCTGGGGATCTTCGAGGGGACCGAGACGACGTTCTCGGGGGCGACTATCCCGTCGATCCCGTTGTCGACCATCGTGCTGGAGCTCGGTTTGCTGGTCGCGCTGGTCGGCGCCGCGAGCCTGTCCCGGTTGCCCAGGCGGGCGCGCACCGCACTGGGGACGCTGGGGATGCTCTCGTGTTCGGTCGTGCTCGTTCACTTCTCGGGGGGGTTCATCGAAGCGCACTTCCACTTCTTCGTCGGGATGGCCGTCGTCGCCGTCTACGAGGACTGGGTGCCGTTCGCGCTGGGGATCGGGTACGTTGTCCTCACGCACGGCGTCTTCGGGATGATCAACCCGAGCCGGGTGTACAACCACGAGGCCGCGATCGCCAATCCGTGGGCCTGGGGGCTGATCCACGGCGTGTTCGTCCTCGGGCTGGCCGCCGCGCTGATGTCACACTGGTACTCGACGGAGCGCTCCCGAGCGGAAGCGAAAGAGCGGCTCCGGGAAGCCGAGGAGAAGACCCGGCAGGTCACGGATCTGGAGGAGCAGCGAGCGGAGATCGAGGAAGCGAAAGCGGAGGCCGAGGCGGCCCAGGAACGGGCCGAACAGCGCCGACGGGAGGTCGAGCGGCTGAACGACCACCTCGAAGCCAAAGCGGACGACTACAGCGCGACGATGTCGCGGGCGGCCGACGGCGCGCTGCACGTCCGACTCGACGCCGAGAGCGAGAGCGAGGCGATGACCCGGATCGCCGAGTCGTTCAACGAGATGATCGACGAGACGGAGTCGACCATGGCAGAGATACAGGCGTTCGCCGCGGAGGTCGCCGACGCCAGCGAGGAGGCCGACGGGGGCGCCGCGGACATCAAGACGGCCAGCGAGGAGGTGAGCGAGTCGATCGACGAGATCTCGACGGGCGCGAACGACCAGTCGGAGAAGCTCGACGCCGTCTCCGCGGAGATGAGCGACCTCTCGGCGACGGTCGAGGAGGTGGCGGCCTCGGCGCGGACGGTCGCCGAGACCTCGCGGGAGACGGCCGAGATAGCCGAGGACGGCGAGGTGACCGCCCGGACGGCGATCGAGAACGCGCGGGAGAGCCGCGCGGCGATCGACGAGACGACCGACCGCGTCGAGGCGCTCGACGACCGGATGGCCGAGATCGGCGAGATCGTCGACCTCATCGGCGACGTGGCGGAACAGACGAACATGCTCGCGCTGAACGCCAACATCGAGGCCGCCCGCGCGAGCGGCGGCGGTGCGGGCGGCGACGGGTTCGCGGTCGTCGCCGACGAGGTCAAACAGCTCGCCGAGGAGACGCGGGCGTCGGCGACGGAGATCGAGGACCTGATCGCGGAGACCCAGGAGCAGACGACGGCGACGGTCGAGGAGGCGCGCCGAGCCGAGCGACACATGACCGAGAGCGTCGAGGTGGTCGAGGAAGTCGTCGACGCGTTCGAGCAGGTCTCGGAGAACGCCGAGGAGACCGATCGGGGGATCCGGGAGATAAGCGCGACGACGGACGACCAGGCCGAAAGCACCGAGTCCGCGGTCTCGACCGTCGAGGAGGTCGCGGAGATCAGCCGGTCGACCGCGGCGGAGAGCGAACGGGCGGCGTCGGCCGCCGGGGAGCAGGCGACCGCCATCTCTGAGGTCAGCGCGAACGTCGGCTCGCTGAACGAGCGCGCCGAACGCCTCCAGTCGCTGTTGCGGAGCTTCGAGGTCCACGACGACGGCGCGGGGCGGCTGGGGAGCGGAGCGGCGGGCGCGATCGCCGTCGAGGACGGCGGTCGGCCCGAGTGACCACCGACGAACGTGGACGACGCGCCGGTGACCACCGAGTTCGCCAGTCGGCATAGACCGGGCAACCAGAGGGAACTCGTCGTGACGGGCCACCACGATTAAATCGGCTCCCGCTCCTAGACCGGCCATGAGAGAGACGACTCGTTCGCCCGTCCGTCGGAGGCCGCGATGGTAGATCTGCTGTTCTCGACGGGGCGGCTCCTGGCCGCGCTCTTATTGGTTGCCCTCAACGGTTTTTTCGTCGCGTCTGAGTTCGCCTACGTCCGCGTTCGGTCGAGCGCGGTCGACCAGATGGTCGCTGAAGGACGAGCGGGCGCGGAGCTGTTGCAGAACGCCCTCGACGAACTCGACAACTACCTGGCGGTGACCCAGCTCGGGATCACGCTCGCCTCGCTCTCGCTCGGCTGGATCGGCGAACCGGCGGTCGCGGCGCTGATCGAACCGGTCCTGGGCGCGCTCCTCCCGGAGAACCTCATCCACCTCGTCGCGGTCGGGCTCGGGTTCGGGTTCATCACCTTCCTGCACGTCGTCTTCGGCGAACTGGCGCCCAAGACCATCGCCATCGCCGAGGCCGAGCGGATCGCCCTGTTCGTCTCCCCGCCGATGCGCTTTTTCTACTACCTGTTCGTCCCGGGACTGGTCGTCCTCAACGGCACGGCGAACTACTTCACCCGCATGATCGGCATCCCGCCGGCGTCCGAGACCGAGGAGACCCTCTCCGAGGAAGAGATCCTGACGGTCCTCTCCCGGTCGGGGACGAAAGGCCACGTCGACGCCTCGGAGGTCGAGATGATCGAACGCGTGTTCGAACTCGACGACATCTCGGTCAGGGAAGTGATGATCCCGCGGCCGGACGTGACGAGCGTCCCGGCGGACGCCACGCTCGCGGACCTCCGCGAGACCGTCATCGAAGCGGGCCACACCCGGTATCCGGTGCTCGACGCCGACGACCCCGACCAGGTGGTCGGCTTCGTCGACGTGAAGGACCTCCTGCGAGCCGAGGAGTCGATGACGGACGACGTCACCGCCGCCGACCTGGCTCGCGAGATACCGCTGATCCCCGAGACGGGCGCCGTCGACGACCTGCTCGCCGAGTTCCAGGACGAGCAGCGACAGATGGCCGCGGTCATCGACGAGTGGGGCTCCTTCGAAGGGATCGCGACCGTCGAGGACGCGGTCGAGCAGGTCGTCGGCGACCTGCGCGACGACTTCGACGTGGTCGACCGCGAACCGACGATCGACGAACGGGCCGACGGTACCTTCGCCATCGACGGCGGTGTCGTCCTCACGGAGGTCGAGGAAGCCCTCGACACCGAGTTCGGGACCGACGACGTGGGCACGGTCGGCGGGCTCGTCCTCGACCGGCTCGGCCGCGCCCCGGAGGTCGGCGACGAGGCGACCGTCGACGGCTACCGGTTCACGGTCGAAGCGGTCGACGGCGCCCGGATCGACGAGGTGGTGGCCCGGGCGGTCGAGGGGGACGAGCAAGCCGGCGACGCCGACGAGGAAACCGACACCGGCGGCGAGTCGGACGCCTCGCCGACGGCCGAAGACGCCGGCGAGTGACTCCGCCGGACTCTCCGAACGTCCCTCGCCGCGTCACCCGTCCAGTCCGAGCCCGGGATGCCACCGGTCGACGCCCGCCGCCTCGGCCGCCTCGTCCATCTCCGCGAGGATCGAGACGGCCTCGCTCGCCACCCTGGCGGCCTTGCGCTCGCCCTCGGTGCGGAACTCGCCGGTGACGCGGTTGGCGTAGACGGTGCAGACCGCGCCCGCGCGGAGCCCGTAGAGGTTCGCGAGCGTCAGGATCGCCGCCGCCTCCATCTCGAAGTTGAGGACGTTCGCCTCTCGCAGGTCCTCGACGAGCTCGTCGGCGCCCGCCGCTTCGAAGCCGCCGAATCCGGGGCGACCCTGGCCGGCGTAGAAGCTGTCCGTGCTGGCCGTGATCCCGACGTGGTAGTCGTAGCCCAGCCGCTCGGCGGCGGTGACCAGCGCGCCCACGACCCGGTCGTCGGCGCTGGCGGGGTAGTCCTCGCGGACGTACTCGTCGCTAGTGCCCTCCTGGCGGACGGCGCCCGCGCTGATGACGAGATCGCCCACGGCCGCCTCCTCGCGGATGGCGCCACAGGAGCCGACCCGCAGGAGCGTGTCGACGCCGACGCGGGCGAGTTCCTCGACGGCGATGGCCGCCGACGGCGAGCCGATCCCCGTCGACGTGACCGAGATCGGGGTGTCGTCGTAGCTCCCCGTGGCGGTGCGGTACTCGCGGTGTTCGGCGACCACCTCCGAGGCGTCCCAGCCGTCGGTGATCTTCTCGACGCGCTCGGGGTTGCCCGGCAGGAGGACGCTGTCGGCCACGTCGCCCGCCGAGACTTCGAGGTGGTACTGTTCGTCGTCGTTGGGGTCCTCGCTGGCGGGAGTCGCCGCGTCGCTCCCGTCGTCGCCCTCACCGCTCATCGTTCGACCATCTCCCGCGTGATCGTCTCGGGCAGCAACTCGCCGAGTTCGTACTCGACGGCACCGTCCGAGCCCTCGCAGACGACGACGAACGACTCCTCGCAGAACTCCGCGAGCGACTGGCGGCACATCCCGCAGGGGGTCACGCCGTCCTCGGCGGCAGAGGAGACGGCGAGGCGGTCGAACTCGCGGTGGCCGTCGCGGACCGCCGTCCCGAGCGCGACCTCCTCGGCGTGGAGGCTGTTGCTGTAGTTGGCGTTCTCGATGTTACAGCCCGTGTAGACGCGGCCGTCGGCGACCCGTAGCGCCGCGCCGACGGCGTACTCGGAGTACGGGGCGTAGGCGGCCTCGCGAGCCTCGCGCGCTTGGTCGAGTAGGTCCTTCATGGGCGTACCGAGCGGTGGATAGCACTTAAGCCGTCGCCCGCGGAGCGACTCCCCTCTTGCGCCGATCCGGCGGCTCGCGGCGATCCGGCGTAACGAACTTGTGGGCGGGACGACACGTATCGGACGATGCGACGCTGGCTCCGCGCGTCCCTGACCGCCTACGCTGCGCTGCTCGTCGGGCCGGCGGCGACGCTGGCTCCGACGCCGACGTGGCCGTCGTTCGCGGGCGGCGTGACCCTCGGTAGCGCCCTCGGTTTCGCGGTGACCGCTCCGCTCGACGGCCCCGAGGACGTGCTGACGCTCCCGCGGGTCCTCACCGGGTTCGCGCTCCCGCTGGGGTGGCTCGGGCCGGCGTGGACCGGTGCCGCGTCGATCCCCTCGTTCCTGTTCACGCCCTGGGCGGCGGGCGCACTGGCCGTCGTCCCGTGGTTCGCCGCCGTCCTCGTCGCCTCCGAGTGGCGGACTCGCGAGCGGATCGACGCGCTGGGCGAGCGGGTCGTCTTCGAGGCGCGAAAGCCATCCGAGACGCGCCGGCAGACGCGGATCGCCGCGGCGGCGGTCCTGGGAATCGCGGTCGTCGTCGCCGTCGTCTCCTTCGCGCTCGGTGGCGCCGGCGAGTCGATGTACTGGCTGTTCCCGACGCTGCTCCCGGTCTGGATCCCGGTCCTCGCCGGCTCCGACGGGAAGGAAGTCGCCGTCGCGGACGGCGGACTGCGCGTCGAACGACAGGTCCACGGCTGGGACACCGTCGACGGCTACGAACTGACCGACGACGCGCTCACGCTGACTCGACCGAAGTGGTACCACGCCGACCTCTCGTTCGACTCCGGCGACATCGAGGACGTGGAGGCCGTGACCGCCGCGCTGGACGACGTGCTGTCCCGTCGCTGAGGCCCGGTCGACGACGAACGCGGATCAGGCGTCGGCGACGGCGTCGCGGACGACGGTCGTCACCGCGTCGACCAGACCGGCCACGTCCTCGCTCTCGGCGTAGACGCGGACGTACGGTTCGGTCCCGCTCGGACGGACGAGCGTCCACGAGCCGTCGCGCAGTTCGAGCCGCACGCCGTACTCCGTATCGACGCTCGCCTCGGGGAACTCGGCGGGGAGTCGCTGTTCGACCAGCGCCATCGCGCGCCCCTTGGCGTCGTCGGGACACTCCACGCTGACCTTCCGGTAGGGCCGCTCGGTCACCGGGTCGCGCAACACGGCGAGGCCGGGACCGGCGACGAGGCGGGCGAGCACCGCCGCGCTCGCGACGCCGTCGATCCAGCCGCCGAAGGCGGTGTGGACGTGTTTCCACGGCTCGGCCGCGAAGACGACCTCGGTGTCCTCGTCGCCGGCGTCGCGGGCGGCGGCGATCCCC
>NZ_AOIU01000030.1 GCF_000337455.1 Halosimplex carlsbadense 2-9-1
TCGCTGTGGGCGGTGTAGTGCTCGGCGAGGACGGCGACGATGGTGTCCTCGTGGACGACCTCGCCGCTCGCGTCGACGACGACGATCCGGTCGGCGTCGCCGTCGTGACCGATCCCCAGGTCCGCGTCGCCCTCGGCGAGATACGAGCGCAGGTCGCGCAGGCTCTCGGGCGTCGGCTTGCTCTCGCGGCCGGGGAAGTGCCCGTCGACGTTGGCGTGGATCGCCGTCACGTCGGCGCCCAGGTCCCGGAGGACCTGCGGCGTCGCGAGGCTCGCCATCCCGTTGCCGCAGTCGACCGCGACGGAGAGGCCGTCGAGCGGTTCGCCGTGACCGCGGGCGAACTCGGCGACCGCGTCGCGGTAGGCACCGAGTACGTCGGCGCGCTCGCTCGACCCCCACTCGTCCCACGCGACGGGGTCGGGGTCGTCGGCGACCCGCCGTTCGATCCGCGCCTCGGCGTCGTCGCCGTACTCCTCGCCGTCGGCGAAGAGCTTGAGCCCGTTGTCCGTCGGCGGGTTGTGACTGGCGGTGACCATCACGCCGCGGCACTGCTGGGCGGCGTAGGCCAGCGCCGGCGTCGGTACCTGCCCGATCCTGGTCACGTCGGCCCCGGAGCCGAGGAGGCCTGCCTCGACGGCCGCCGCCAGTCCCTCGCCCGTGGTTCGCCCGTCGCGCCCGACGACGAACGAGTCGCCGTCCGCGCCGGCGGCGCGCCCGACCGCGCGCGCCAGCGCCGGCGTCACCCGAGACTGCACGTCGCCGCGGATGCCCGCGGTCCCGAACAGATCCATACCGGGTCCACGAGAGGGCGCCCAATAACCGTAGTGGCACGCGGTCGCGGCGCCGAGCGCGGTCGGGCCGTCGCCGCGGAGCCGCCGCTGGCCGTCTGCGAAAGAGCGAGAGAAGGCTCCGGCGTTATTCGACGCCGTCGAAGTCCGGGTAGTCCTCGATATCGACGCCCTCGTCGGTGACTTCGGCGATGTAGACGCCGTTCCCGGAGCCGGTGTCGCGCTCGGCGGCCGCGCGGACGCCGGCGACGGCGGCGCTGCGAGCCTCGTCCATGCTCATGCCGTCCTCGTAGCGGTCTTCGAGAGTCCCGTAGGCGACGGTGAGCCCGGAACCGGTGACGGTGTAGTCGTCCTCCATGACGCCGCCCGCGGGGTCGATGGAGTAGACGTGGCTCCCCTCGTCGTCGATGCCGCCGAGGATGGGGTTGATGGCGAAGAAGGGGCCGCCGCGGGCGAAGTTGCCGGCGAGCGTCGAGAGGGCGGTCATGCTCATGTCCTCGCCCTTACGGGCCTCGTAGAGGTCGACCTCCGCGCGCAGCGAGCGGATGAACGACTGGGCGCCGCCGACGCTCCCGACGAGCGTCAGCGCGGCCGTCGGGTGGATCTGCTCGACCTTCTGGACGCGCTTGTTCGAGACGAACCGGCCGCCCAGGGAGGCGCGCATGTCCGTCGCGACGATGACGCCGTCCTCGGCGGTGATGCCGATGGTCGTCGTCCCGGTCTCGGCGACCTTGCTCTGGTCGCCCTGCGGGGACTCGTCGGGGAACGAACCGATCTCCGGCTCCGTCGGGTCGGGGATCCCGGCGTCGCGGCGCTGCAGATCGTTCGAGAACTCCGGGCCTGCGGATGGGTCGCGCATGGTAGTTCGGTATCAGTCCTGTGCTGATAAAACCATCTTTTCGATCCCCCGTCCACCCCGGACGCGACCCGGCGCGGCCACTGGACGACGGTGGGTTCGACGACCCGACGGTCGGAAAAACGTAGTTAGCTCGTGGTGTCCGTGTCCACTTCCTCGTAGGTTTCGTTGGCGCGGCTGACGGCCCGGTGGACCGGCAGCGTGATCCCGGCCTTCCGCATCACGAGCGCCAGCGGCAGCAGCAGGATTCCGGCGAGCAGGGTCAACTGGTACAGTGCGAACACGGTTGCACGGTTCAGAGTGGAACGCATCGTGGTGTGCTCTGTTCTCCATCGGTTAGCGTATATAAACCTTGTCCCCCGATACCGGGTACTGGATAAAGGATCGTGAAGGAGTACCCCGCCGCAGTCATGCGATTAAACTCAGTTTGCCTGGGGAACAATCTGATCGGTGTTCGGCTCCGTTTTCGAGTAAGGGGTCACTTGGTGACCGCGGGAATCCTCATAAGTTATGGCCACGTTTGCGGTTACGTGCGCAGGGTGCCTGGCGGGTCGTTCGGCCGGGTTCGCGGGCCGTGGGACGGGGTTGCGAGGGGCGGTTTCGAGGTGCGGTCGAAAGGGGTGGGAGCTGTCGCGGACGGATCAAAAACAGGATTACGGAGAAAGGCGGAGTAGCGTGTATGAACTACATCGTAGTGATGGAAGCGGCCTGGTTGGTTCACGACGTGGAGAACATCGACGACGCCATCGGCGTCGCCATCAGCGAGGCCGGGAAGCGGCTCAACCAGAAGGACATGGACTACGTCGAGGTGGGCGTGGGCTCGACGAACTGTCCCGCCTGCGCCGAGCCGTTCGACTCGGCGTACATCGCCGCCGACACCGCCCTGGTGGGGCTGGTACTGGAGATGCAGGTGTTCAACGCCGAGAGCGAGGAGCACGCCCAGCGCATCGCCAAGAGCGACGTCGGCGGCGCCCTGCGCGACGTGCCGCTCGACGTCATCGACACCATCCAGACAGAGGGTGAAGAAGAGGACTGACCGCTTCTCACTGCGCCGCCAGGCGCGTCCCCGTCTCGGCGCTGACCAGCAGGTCCGCCACCCGGTCGGCCGCCTCGGTCACTTCCGGCTCGCTCTTCAGCAACACCGTCTCGCTCGGGAAGAGGTGCTCGCCCACTTCGAGGCCGTGCTCGCGAGCGGTCCCGCCCGAGACGGTCAGGTAGACCCCGATGCCCGTCTCGGCGATCGCGGCTTCCTCGTCCCCGTGGTCGTCGGTCGGGTAGGTGAAGTCGATGCCGTCGATCGCCGCCGTGCCGAGGACGCCCTCGACGAGTCGCTCGTAACGCGGTGAGATGCAGAACTCGCCCTCGTAAGCGTCGACCAGTTCGCGGGTGAGGTCGGCGTCGTACTCGGCGGCGACTTCGGGCGCGACCAGCAGCGAGTGCCAGACGGTGTCACCCAGTCCGGCGACGAGGCGCACGTCGGTGTCCCGCGGGTCGACCCGTTCGTTCACGTCGCCCAGTTCCGCCAGCGGTTCCTCGCGGAGCTCGACGACCTCCTCCAGAAAGAGGTCGGCGCTGTCGAACCCGAGCGGCATCTCGTGTTTCCGGAGCGCGCGGAACGGTTCCTCGCGACCGACGAGTCGCAACTGCAGGTCCTCGTCGACGGGGACGGTCACGCTGTCGAAGACGATCCGGCGGGGCATCCCCGAGCGGTCGTCGCGGACGAGCGTGTACTCCGGCGCCGTCGGCTCCTCGTCGTCGCTGTAGGCCGCGAGTCGCTCGTACACGTCGCCGGTCGCCGACTGGTCGCCCTTGGTGACTGCCTTCTCGTAGCGCAGGGTCGAGATCACGTCGTCGGCCAGGCCGGCGACGCCCGCTTCCTCGGCGAGCCTGTCGAGGACCGCTTCGAGCGGGCGTCCCTTCCGCGGCACCGCGACGCTGACGGTCGTCATTGCCATTGGGCACGCAAGCGGCGCGTAAAACGAGTCCGATCTCCGCTCCGAAACCGAACGGCCGGGACGGCCGCTCCGGCCGGCGGCCGGCTCAGCTCCCGCCGATGACCGAGGAGAGCTGCTCGCGCCACTCCTTGAGCTCCTCGATCTCCTCGTCGATATCCTCGATGTCCGCGCGCACGTCCTCGACGTCGATGTCGCCGACCTGCGATTCGAGCTCGTCGAGGTCGCTCTCGACCTCGTCGACGGTGCCTTCGACGGACTGGACCTCGTCCTGCACGGAGTCCACGTCGCTCTGGACGGACTCGACGTCGTCGAGCACTTCGTCCATGTCGGACTGGAGCGCGTCCATCGACGACTCGACGGAGGCGACGGTCTCCTCGACCTCGGAGATCGACGCCTCGTGGCCCGAAGCCATCTCGCGGACCTGCTCCAGCTCGGACTCGAAGGACTCGACCTGCTCGCGGAACTCCTCGATCATCTCGTCGCCCGTCCCGTTCTCGTCGAGGAACTCCTCCAGCGCGCCGGTGTAGGCGAGCAGGTCCGACACCTCGGTCTGGAGGTGCTGGATGCGCGCGTCGACGCTCCCGCCGTTGTCGTCGGCCAGGTCGAACGCCTTGCGAAGCAGCTTCACGTCCTCGGCGTCGACGTTCTGGTTTCGGATCTCGGCGGCCAGCGCGCCGACCAGCGAGTCCACGTCTGCGTCCTCGACGGCGACCGCCCCGCCCGAGGACCCCCCCGACGCGTCCCCGCCGTCGCCGTCGTCGCCGCTGGACCCGGCGTCCGCGGGCTCGTTCGGGTCCTTGAGGTTCAGCGTCTCCACGTCCTCGTCGGTCCCGTCGGCGTCGTCCTCGTCTTCGAGTCCGGGTACGTCGCCGTCGCCGGAGATAACGTCGCGCACCACGTCGCTGCTCCCCTCGTCGACGACGGGGCCGTCACCGTCCTCCAGAGGCGGGTCGACCCTCTCGATGGTCGGCGTCGTGAGGAACTGCTCGACGTTGTCGGTCCCGGTCGCCCGGATGCCGTAGACGGTCGTGTACTCCGCGCCCGCCTCCAGTTCCCGCTCGAAAGTGATCTGGTCCTCGTCGATGGTCCAGTACTCCGAGCCGTACTCCGGGTGAAAGCCCAGGTCCTCGACGGCCACGTCCTCGGGCACCCGGTCGACCAGCGTCACCGTCACCGTCTCCGAGCGCGCCGACTGGATCTCGAAGGCGATCGCCGGCACCGGGAACTCGTCCTCCTCGAACCGCTTGTCCACCGCCACCCCGTCCGACGAGACGGACACTTTCTCGTACTGCTGTGAGTCGCTCATGTGTTCCCTCTCGTTTAGGGACCAACTTAATGATACTTATTGTCCGAAATATTTCATCTCTGGTCAGCGGAAGGAACGCGCGGAATTTCCGGCGATCGACGATCGATCGGTCGGCGGTCGCGGCGGCGGCGCGGGAACCTCCGGACCCGCTCCGGCGACCCGAGACCCGCCCGGGCGCCCGCTCTAGAGGTCGAAGCGGTCGCCGATCTCGACGATCCGGAGGTTCTCGGGGTACTCGAAGCTCGCGGCGTGGTTGTGTAGCACGGTCGGATCGGTCGTCATGCCCTTCCACATGTCCCAGTGGCTCGGCACGAGCGTGTCGAGCTGGAGTTCGTTCGCGGCCTCGACGATCATGTTCTCGTCGCTGTACCACTGGGTGCGCACGTCCTCGCCTGTCTCTTTGTCCGGGATGTTGCCGACGGCGCCGAACGCCAGCACCCCGATGTCGATGTCGTACGCCTCGCCGATCGCCTCGAACTCGCCGGGGCGAGCGTCGCCGCCGTGGAAGAAGGTGCCCGCCTCGTGCTCGAAGACCAGGGAGACGGGATGGACGGCGTCCGGGTCGTTGGCGGGTTCGACGTGGACGGTCAGTTCGCCGAGTTCGATCGTGTCGCCCTCCTCGATCTCCGTTAGCTGCTCGTCGCTCACGTCCCAGTTGCCGGTCCAGTCCTCTTCCTCGATCACGTCGTGGCCCGCGTCCGCGGTGTAGTAGTCGGCGCCCGTGTTCGCGAGGATGGGCGCCTGGCTCGGCCCGTGGACGTGGTCGAGGTGCTCGTGCGTGCCGAACATCGCGTCGGCCTCGGCCACGTCGTCGGGGTCGAACGGCACCGGGATCATCCGCAGGGTCCGCGGCGGGTCGCCGAGCCCGAGATACGGGTCGATGTACACCGTCGTGCCGTCGCTGGCTTTGAGGATGAAGCCGTTACAGCCGAGATACCAGATCGCGAGGGTGTCCGGCGACGCCGATTCCACTGCCCGAGGGAGCCAGTCGCCCCAGTCGCTGCTTCCAACTGTCATGGCTCACCCTGCTCGTACCAGCGGCTAATGCGTTGTGTTTTCGCGGGCGAGAGACGGGGACTGGCCGCCGCGTTCAGTCTTCGCAGCAGCCGCCGGCCTTGCCGCCGAAGTCCACCGTCAGCGGCTCGGAGATGATCTCGTTGACCTCCTGCAGTCGCAGTTCGAGCTCGCTCTGGAGTTCGAGGTACTCCGACATCTTCGGGTGGTCGTGGAGCTCCTCCTGGGCGTCCTGCAGCGTCCGGAGGTCGTCCTGCGTGGCCTCGCTGGTCTGGCGCGCGAGCATAAACTCCTCGCGAACCTTCTCGAACTCGCGGATCTGCTCCTGGAGTTCCTCGTCGGCCTCGACTTCGGCCTTGGCCTCCCGGTAGCGCTCGTAGAGCGGCATGTCCGCGATCCGCTCGCCGAGTTCGCGGGCGAGCGCGTCGACTTCCTCGCCGGCCTCCGCGGGCGCCGCGTCGGTCTCGATGCTCATTCTACTCTCGCTTGGGACTTGGCGGCTTTCAAACTGCCGACTCCGGGCGCCGGGGGGCGCTTCGACGGGGCCTCGGCCCGGGCGGTCACCGGCCCGTGAGGTCGTCGGCGTCCAGCGGCCGGAACCCCAGCCGGCGGCGCACGCGGTCGCGGAACGCCGCCGCCGCGGCGACCGGGTAAGCCACCGCGAGCGCGCCGGCACGGGCGAGGACCGCCGAGGGAAGGGTCACGTCCATCGACCGGAGCAGGGCGAGCCCGGCCAGGCCCGCGGCGCCGCTGGCGACGTACAGCGCGACGACGAACACGGCGAGTCGGCGATAGGACCAGTCGCCGGCGACGAACGGGTAGCTCCCGCCGACCGCCACGACGACCGCCGCGGTCTGGGGCGGCCCGGCGAACAGCGTGGCCCCGACGACGAGCGCGTAGAGGACGGTGAACACGGGAACGATGGCGAGGTAGAGCCCGAGCGCTGCCAGGCAGAAGTCGACCGTCGCCGTCGCCCACGAGCGGAGAGACATGCCCGGCCCTCGGGCCGCCGGCGTCATAGCTCCGACGGACCGGCCACGGTACCGTCGGCCGGTTCGTGCCCGACGATCGCTTACGCGGGCATCGGGCCGTCCAGCACCGTCAGCGCGACGGTAAACGCGACCCAGAAGGTGAGGAAGGCGAGGATGAACGGGTTCAACCCCTCCTGTGGCTCGTGGTCGGCCTCGCGTATCGGTCGCCCGTGCCAGGTGTCCGGCAAGCGGTCGTCCGTCGAGAAGAACCGAGTGCGCACGGCGAGCCGAACGACCGCGACCGCACAGCCGACCGCGAACGCGGCCGAGACGACGGTCACGACCGCCGTCCGGAGCAGTGTCAGGGCGGAGGGCGACATCCGCCGACGCTACTCGCCGACCGTCGGTAAGTGTGTCGCGGCCGGGCCGTCCGGTTCCGGCCGCGGCGACCGAGTCGCCGAGCCCGCCGCGGTTCGCTGGTGTCCGAGGGCTTTTCCGGAGGCGGGCCGAAACGTGGGTATGGTCTCAGAACTGGTCGTCGGCGGGCTGCTCGCGACGCTCGTGTTCGGCTTCCTCCGATTTCAGGACCGGATCGTCTCCGCGCTGACTCGCGCCCGCGGCGGCGACGACGGACTCGTCGTCGAGGACCCCTGACCGGTCGGCGGTTCGGTTTCGCGTTCACCACCGGACCAGCCGTGCGCCCGTCACTCGCTGGCGTGACCGCCGGGGACCGCGGACGTTTTACCGCCCGAGCCGATACGACTGTCCAATGAGCCAGGATTCGGGCGGCGAGGCCGACGACGCGCCTCGCACCGAGGGCGACCTCACCAAGACGGGGATGTCGCTGCGCCACGACCGCGAGTGGGACTACGAACTCGACCGCATCGTCGACGCCGTCGAAGAGCGAGACGCCGAGACCGTCGGCCTGCAGTTCCCCGAGGGACTCAAACGCCGCGGCCCCCGCGTCGCCGACGACCTCCGCGCCGAGCTGCCCGACGACGTGAGCGTCATGATGTCGGGCCAGCCCTGCTACGGCGCCTGCGACCTGGACACCTACCTCATGCGCCGGACGGACGTGTTCGTCCACTTCGGCCACTCCCCGATGAAGGAGTCGGAGAAGATCATCTACGTCCCGCTGTTCTCGAACGTCGACGTCTTCCCCATCATGGAGCGGGCGCTGGACGAGCAGTTGGCCCCCGCCGACGAGGACGAGGACGTGGGCCTCGTGACGACCGCCCAGCACATGAACAAGTTCGACGAGATGCGCTCGTGGCTCGAGGAGCGCGGCTACACCGTCCACACGCGCAAGGGCGACGAGCGGCTCACCCACGAGGGTCAGGTGCTGGGCTGTAACTACGCCAGCGCCGACGTCGACGCCGACCAGATGTTGTACGTCGGCGGCGGGAAGTTCCACCCGCTCGGCCTCGCGATGGAACACCCCGACAAGACGGTCGTCATCGCCGACCCCGTCAACAACGCCGTCTCCGTCGCCGACACGGAGAAGTTCATGAAACAGCGCTACGGCGCCGTCCACCGCGCGATGGACGCCGAGGAGTGGGGCGTCATCTTCTGCACCAAGATCGGCCAGGGCCGCTGGGACCAGGCCCAGGAGATCGTCGAGAACAACGAGAACGCCTACCTCATCACGATGGACGAGGTGACGCCCGACCGACTGACCAACTTCGGGATGGACGCCTACGTCAACACGGGCTGTCCCCGGATCACCACCGACGACGGCCCGCAGTTCAAACAGCCGATGCTCACCCCCCAGGAGTACCGCATCGCCGTCGGCGAGGAACCGCTGGAGGACCTCGCGTTCGACACGTTCCACGGCACCTGGTAACCCGAAGGGCGGGCCGCTCGACGTTCGCTCCCGCGGGGCGTCGCGGCAGTTCTCAAGCCTGGTAATCGGACGGCTAGCTCCTTGTGGTCCCGCACGGTCCGGTAGGTATGGGCGACAAGGCGCTCGGCGACGCGCTCTACCGTGACGTGTTCGAGGCCGCCGCGGACCCGATATTCCTCCACGACGCCGACACCGGCGAGATCGTGGACGCGAACGCGGCGGCGGCCGACCTGGTGGGGGTCGAGCGGGAGGCGGTGGTCGGCGCCGAGATCGGCGCGTTCAGTCCGCCGGAGTACACGAACGAGGAGGCCGCGCGGCTCGTCGAGACCGCTCGCGACACCGGGGAGGAGTCGGTGTCGTGGACGCTCGACGACGACGGGCGGACCCACTCGGTGGACGTGTTGCTGAAGCGCGCGACGCTGGACGGCGAGGTGTACGTCCTGGCGTTCGTGACGGACGTGACCGAACACCGCGCGATCCAGGAGCGCTACCGGACCGAGCGGGACATGCTCGACAGACTGCTCGACATCAGCCCAGTCGGGATCGTCATCCACGGCGCCGAGGGCACCATCCTGAAGACGAACGAACAGGCCGAGGAGATCCTCGGCGTCGACCGCGGCGAGATCGTGGGCGGGACCGCGAATCCGGACGAGATATCGGTCCTCTCGGTGGACGGGGACCCGATCGACACGTCGAGCCTGCCCTTCCGGTCGGTCGCCGACACCGGCGAATCCGTCGACGAACGGGAGCTGACGATCGAGCGACCGGACGGCGAGCGGGCCGTCGTCTCCGTCAGCGGCTCCCCGTTGTTCGACGAAGACGGAGCCCTGAAGCGGGTCGTCGTCAGTATCGCGGACGTCACGGACCGGCGCCAGCGCGAGCGCGAGCGCAAACAGCGCAACGAGCAGCTACGGACGCTGGTCACGAACCTGCCGGTCGTCGTGTTCACGCTGGACCCCCAGGGCGTGTTCCAGCACTCCGCGGGCAAGGGCCTGGAGGCGCTGGGACTCGAACCGGGCGAACTGGAGGGAGAGTCGGTGTTCGACGCCTACGCAACCGAGCCCGACATCGTCGACGCGGTCCGACGGGCGCTGGACGGTGAGGAAGTCCGGGCCACTCAGGAGGTGAGTCCGTTCACCTTCGAAACCTGGTATCGGCCGGTCCGCGATGACGAGGGAGAGCTCGAACTCGTCGTCGGCGTGGCGCGGGACGTGTCGGCGCTCAAGGACCGCGAGAACCGCATGCAGGACCTCGCGCAGGCGACCCAGGAGCTGCCCCACGTCCACACCGAGCGGGAGACGGCGAGCGCCGTCGTGGATATCGCCGACGCGATCATCGGCTATCCCGTGACCGTCTACTGGGACTACGACGCCGAGACCGACCGGCTCGAACCGCTGGTGGCCTCCGACCGCGCGCTCGAACTCGTGGAGGCCGTCGAAGCCGCCGGTATCCCTGATATCGGCTCCGGCTCCGACGAGATGGACCGGTTCAAGACGGGCGACCTCTCGGTCGTCGAGAACTACAGCGACCTCGCGAATCCCGCCGCCCCTCGGGCGGAGTTCGGCACCGTCGTTCTGGTTCCGATCGGCGACCACGGGCTGTTGAGCGTCGGCGCGCTCGAGGAGACCGCCTTCGACGAGTACGACAGGAACCTCGTCGAGATACTCGCCCAGTCGGCGGTCGACACGCTGGACCGGATCGAACGCGAGCGGGAACTGGAGGCCAGCAAGCGGGAGCTCGAACGGTCGAACGAGAGCCTCCAGCAGTTCGCCTACGTCGCCTCCCACGACCTGCAGGAGCCGCTACGGATGGTGTCGAGCTACGTCTCGCTGCTGGAGGCGGAGTACGGTCACTGCTTCGACGAGGAGGCCGAGGAGTACATGGACTTCGCCGTCGACGGCGCCACCCGCATGCAGGAGATGATCGACGCGCTCCTGCAGTACTCCCGGGTCCACACCCGGGGCGACGAGTTCGTCGAGGTCGACACCGGGACGGTGTTCGCCGAGACGGTCAAGAGCCTCGAACTGCTGGTCGAGGACCACTCGGCGACGGTCGAGGTGGGCGACCTCCCGCCGGTGCGGGCCGACCGGAGCCAGCTCGGACAGGTCTTCCAGAACCTCCTCAAGAACGCGATCGAACACGGGGGTGACGAGCCGTCCGTCGCGGTCACCGCCACCCGGGAGGGCGAGCGCGTCCGATTCGACGTGACCGACGACGGCGAGGGGATCCCCGAGTCCCAGCACGAGCGGATCTTCGAGATATTCAAGGGCGACGGCACGGGCATCGGTCTGGCGATGTGCAAGCGGATCGTCGAACGCCACGAGGGGGAGATCCGGGTCGAGTCGGCGCCCGGGGAGGGCGCTACCTTCCGGTTCACGATGCCGGCGGTCGACGACGTGAGCGGTGCGGGCGATATCGAGCCGATGACGGTGACGGACGGAGACAACCAATGAGCAAACCACAGGGACGACCGGTCGAGATTCTCCTCGCGGAGGACAATCCCGGCGACGCGAAACTCACGCGCAAGGCACTCGAACACGGCAACGTCAGCAACAACCTCCACGTCGTCACCGACGGCGTCGAGGCGCTGGAGTACCTCCGTCAGGAGGGCGACCACGCGGACAAACCGCGGCCGGACCTGATACTGCTGGACCTGAACATGCCGCGCAAGGGCGGGAGGGAAGTCCTCGCCGAGATCAAAGACGACGAGGACCTCCGGCGGATCCCGGTCGTCGTCATGACGAGCTCGGAGGCCGAGGAAGACATCGCCCAGTCGTACGACCTGCACGCCAACGCCTACCTGACGAAACCGATCGACTTCGACGGGTTCATCGACGTGGTCCAGCGCATCGAAGACTTCTGGCTGACCGTCGTCAAGATGCCCCCCGAGTGAGATGTCCAGATTAGTCGATATCCTCCTGATCGAGGACAATCCCGGTGACGCGAAGCTCGTCGAACACTACCTCGACAACCCCTCGGTCGCCGCGTTCTTCGACGAGGTGGCCCTGACGCACGCCGAGACGCTGACCGACGGGAGAGACCGCCTCCGCTCGGCGCAGTACGACGTGGTCCTGCTCGACCTCGGCCTGCCCGAGTCCGACGGGATCGGGACGCTCCACGCGGTGACGGACCTGGACCACGAGGTGCCGGTCATCGTGCTGACCGGGCTGGAGAAGACCGAGGTGGCCGTCGAGGCGATCCAGTCGGGCGCCCAGGACTACCTCGAGAAGGGGGACATCGACGCCGACAGGCTCGTCCGGTCGCTGCGCTACGCCGTCGAGCGCCACGAACACGAGCGGGCGCTCGCCCGGCGCAACGAGCAACTGGACTTTTTCAACAGCCTGCTCCGTCACGACCTGATGAACGCGCTGAACGTGATGATGGCCAGGGCGGACATGCTCGAATCGGCGGTCGACGACCCCGAATTGGCCGACCACGCGAGCAGCATCGGTGAGTGGGGGCGCAACATCGTCGATCTCACCGACAAGATCCGGTCGATCCTCGATACCGTGGCCGACGAGGGCGACGACTCGCTGGAGCCGACTTCGATCTCCAGAGTGGTCGAGGAGGAGGCGGACCGCGTCCGCTCGCTCAGCGACCGCGTCGACGTCGTCGTGGACGTGCCCGACGCGGACGTGCTGGCGAACGACCTGCTGTCGGACGTGGTCGGGAACCTCCTCACCAACGCCGTCGAGCACACGGACGACCGGACGACGGTCACGGTCGACGGCGAGATCGCGGGGCCACACGCCACGCTGACCGTCGCCGACGACGGCGACGGCATCCCCGGTCCGCGCCGGAAGGACCTCTTCGAACGCGGCCAGAAGGGCGGCGCCTCCTCGGGGACCGGCTTCGGTCTCTTCTTCGTCTCCTCGATGGTCGAGTCCTACGACGGGTCCGTCCGCGCCGAGGAGAGCGACCGCGGGGGCGCCGCCTTCGTCCTCGAACTCCCCCGGGCGTGAGACCGGCGCGACCGCGCTCCGGGGCTAATAACTGTCGAGCATTCACAAACGTTTTTGCATACGCGGGAGAAATTGCCGAGGGATGACCGACACGAGGGGACGCGCCGGCGGCCCGGAGAATCGCGGGGTGAGAGCGTGAGCACGAAGACCCGTCTCGCACAGCAACTCGGGGTCGTCGCGGGCTTCGAGGACCCGCGGGTGGACCTGGAGCAGTACCGGACGCCGCCCGATATCGCGGCGCACCTGATCCACACCGCGGACTTGCAGGGCGACATCGAGGGCCGGACGGTGGTCGATCTCGGCACCGGGACGGGGATGCTGGCGCTCGGCGCCGTACTGCGCGGGCCGAAACGGGTCGTCGGCGTCGACCTGGACCCCGGACCGCTGGCGACCGCGCGGGCCAACGAGGGCCGCGTCGCGGCCGCGGCAGACGTCGAGTGGGTCCGGGCGGACGCGACCGCCCTCCCGCTCGCTCCCGCCGGACCGACGACGGTCGTCATGAACCCGCCCTTCGGCGCCCAGTCGGGCAACGAACACGCCGACCGGGGCTTTCTCGCGACGGCCGCCGCGGTCGGCGACGTGTCCTACTCGATCCACAACGCCGGCAGCGAGGAGTTCGTCGAATCGTTCGCCGCCGACAACGGCGGCCGGGTCACGCACGCCTTCGCCGCCGAACTCGACCTGCCCCGGCAGTTCGACTTCCACGAGGACGACTCGCGGACGGTCGACGTGGAGGTCTTCCGGATCGCATGGGACGACGGCGACGCCGACGACGCTGACGCCGACGCGGAGTGACCAGCGGGGCGTCGCGGGTACCGCGTCTCAGCCCTGCTGGGCCCGCGGGACGGACTTGCTCGCGACCTGCACTCTCGTCCGGTTGCTGATCGCGATCAGGTCGTTGCCGGTCCGGTTCAGCGTCAGCCCGCCGACGGTCGTCGCGTTCGACCGCGCGGGCACCGGCGCCCGACCGAGGACCGACCCGTTGGTCGAGACGACCGCCTCGAACCCGCCGTCGACGGGCGTGATCGAGACGTTGCGGCCGTCGATCGCCGGCCGGGCACGCCGGGGCTCGCTCACGTAGGCCAGCCGCGCCCGCTCGCCCTCCTCACGGAGCGACACCTTGTACACCGAGCCGTTCCCGACCAGCGACCACCCCTCGCGGTCGGCGTACACCGTCTCGCGCCAGCCCAGCCCGCCGACGCGGACGCGCCCCCAGCCCTGGAAGGCCAGCCGGCTCTTCGAGACCGCTTCGAGCCAGATCCGTCGGTCCTCGCTGAGGACGACCACCCCGCTGGAGCGGATCGTCTGGCCGTCGCCGTAGAGGTACTCGTTGACCAGCGAGACGTACTGGTCGGGTTCGTCCTCGACGTACGTGACGGTGTAGTCGCGGACCTCGACCGTGGCGGTGTCGGCCGGCAGCTCCCCCGAGACGGTCGAGAAGCCGAACGGCACCGCGAACGACGAGAGCACGACGAGCCCGACGGCGAGGGCGGCGACCGAGCCGTCGGGACCGGGCAATCGCAGCGACCGCCCCTCCAGTCGCGGGACGAGCGAGCGGTTCGACGCCGAGACGGCGGTCGCGACGAGCGCCGCGGCGAGGAAGATGGTCCCGACGCCGACCGCGCGGAAGAGGGCGAACCGGTTGGCGCCCAGCGGCGCGTAGATCGCCCACAGCGACTGTCGGATGCCCAGCACCAGCGCCGCGAACCACAGGTACAGCGGGTTCGGGTACTCCTCGCGGACGGCGAGGACGGCGATCCCGGCGAGCACGCCGGCGAGGATCCCGATCGCGTGGCCCTGGATGGCGATGTCGGCCCACCACGGCGAAGAGAAGCCCGGCCCGGGCTCGCGGGTGATATAGGGGTTACGCAGACCCCGGTAGAGCAGGTCGACGACGCGCTCGGCGACGAGTGCGAGCACGGCCAGCATCGGCCGGGTCACCATCGCGAAGCCGACGTAGGCGTACACCACGCCCGAGAAGCCGATGACCGGTCCCATCGAGAAGAGGCCGGTGAACACGCCGACCGCGACGGATCCGACGGGGACGGCCAGCAGCCGGACGAACGGGTTCGTTCGGAGGGAGGCGAACGACTCCGAGCCGCGGTCGGTGGGGTAGTGGCCGAGGTAGTACTCGACGACCGGGGCGAACATGACCGTTCCCAGCAGGTTCCCGGTGATGTGACCGACGCCGTTGTGGGAGAAGCCGGCGGCGAGGACGCCGAGCGGGTAGAAGTACGACCACGACCGGAACGGTATCACGAGCGGGCTGTTGGGGCGGGCCCAGCCGCCCTGGAGGACCCAGTAGACGAGCAGGACGCCGAAGACGGTCAGCAGCGTCCCCCAGGGGACGCCGAGGACGAACCGGGCGCGAAGGCGGTCGCCCCAGCGCTCGCCGGGGACGAGCCGGCGGAGGACGGCCACGGAGACGACGACGGCGACGACGAGGAAGATCTGTTGCCAGGGGGCGAACGCGCGGACGGCTTCGACGACCTCGGCGACCGTCGCCGGCGACGACTGCAACATGCCCGCCACAAAGGGGGCCGGTTAGTTATCCTTGGTGGCCCCGCCGGGTTTCCGTCGGGCGGTCGCGCGGTGCGAGGCGTGCGACCGGTCGTGTCGGACCGGCTGCGTTCCGCGTCCCGGGCGCTCGCGGGAGGGGGAGCCGCAGGATTTTCGGAGGTCGATGCCGATGTGTCGGGTGATGGGAGTTCGGCCACCGTCGAACGACGTGGACGAGGAACCGGACGTCGTCGAGTTCGGGATCGCGGCACTCGGCGCGCGACTGGCCGACGCGGACGTGGGGTTCCCCGCGAGGGCCGCCGAGTTGCGCGAGCACTTCGGCGACGCGACCGTCCCGTACGACGCCGCCGGCAACGAGATGCCCGTCGCCGAGGCGCTGGCCGAGACGGATCGGGAGTCGTTCGACTCCAAGGACGACCTGCTCAACGCCTTACACCCCGTCTTCGAGCGAAAGCGCCAGGCCGCGTCGTCGAGCATCTTGGGACAGCTCCGCGGGCTCGTCCCCTTCTGAGTCGGCGCCCAGCCGGCCGCGCCGGTCAGCCCCGACGCTCGGGAGCCGACGCTTCCTGCCCGGCCGGGGACTTCCGGGGACGGTCACCCGCGTCGTCGTCGTTCGCGCCCTCGGCGGCGTTCGCGCTCTCGGAGCCGCCGACGCGACGGGCGCCGCGAGCGTCGTCCGCGCTCAGGCGCTCCGTGAGGTCCTCGAGCTGGCGGGTCTGCTCGCGATTGACCGTGACGATCATGTCCGAGAGGACCCCGAACATCAGCAGTTGCACGCCGAAGATGATCGCCAGGCCGCCGAGGAAGGCCATCACCTCGTGTGAGGTGTTGGCCGTGATCCATTCGACGGCGACGTACGTGCCGAGGACGACGCCGACGACCAGACTGACGGTGCCGACGCTCCCGAAGTAAAAGAGCGGGTTGTTCGTCTTCGCCATCTTGTACAGCGTCAGGATGATGTCGGCGCCGTCGCGGAACGGCCGGAGGTTCGTCTCCGAGTCGTCCGGGCGGGCCAGATAGCGGATCGGGACGACCTCGGTGCGGACGTTGTGTTTGACGCACTCGACGGCCATCTCCGTCTCGATGCCGAAGTAGTCCTCGGTCAGCGAGATGCGGCTGATGCTCTCGCGAGTCAGCGCTCGGTAGCCGCTGAGGATGTCCTGGTAGTCGCGTCCGTGAATGACCGAGAACGCGCGGTTGATGATACCGTTGCCGAACTCGTTGAGCCGGGTCATCGCCCCGTCCTCCATGTCGGCGAAGCGGTCGCCGATGACGTGGTCGGCCCGCCCCTCGAAGATCGGTTCGAGCATCGCTTCAGCGTCCTCGGCGCGATAGGTCTGGTCGCCGTCGAGCATGAGGACGACCGGCGCGTCGGTCTGCTCGAACCCCTCCTGCAGCGCCTGGCCCTTCCCCTTCGAACCGCGCTGCTGGACGACGCGGGCGCCCTTCTCCTCGGCGATCGACTGCGTGCCGTCGGTCGACCCGCCGTCGATCACGAGGATGTCGTCGAACCCCTCGGCGGCGAACGACTCGACGACCGGTCCGATCGTCTCGGACTCGTTCAGCGTGGGGACCAGCACGCAGACCTCGTCGTACTCCATCGTCCCCGCTTTGACGCTCCGGGAGAAAAAGGTTCTCCGTTGGGTCGCCGAGAGACGAGGCGCCCCCGTCACCGACCCAACGCGGTCGGCTCGACCCGACCGGCCCCCCGCGGAGGGCCGGTCGCCGGACGGTCAGTCGTCGGCCCGCTCCTCGCTGAGGTGTTCCCAGATCTCGGTGCAGCCACAGCCGTCGGCCACGTCGTCGAGGTGGGCGTCGGCGCGGGCGTCCCCGTCGGCCGACTCCTCGTGGGTCCGGTCGTCCGTGCCAGCGCCGGCCGCGTCGCCGTCCGCGTTTTCGAGTTCGACCATAGTTACTCAGCTTGTGAGTAACTCATGATAGCGATAGGTAAGTACCTTTCGGGGGCGTTTTAAGCGCGCGCGGCGAACGAGGGGGTGACATGAGTGGCGACGGGAGCGCGGTCTTCGACCGGCTGGGGCTGACCGAGTACGAGGAGACGGCGCTGCGGGAGCTGCTGTCGCTCGGGAAGACGACGGCGCCGAACCTCGCGGAGGCGACCGACATCCCGAAGGCCCGGATCTACGGCGTCCTCGAGTCGCTGTCGGACCGCGGGTTCGTCGAGGTCATCCCCGGGCGGCCCAAGGAGTACCAGCCCAAGCCCCCGGAAGCGATCCTCGACCGCGCCGTCGAGAACCACCGTCAGGACTACGAGAGCTTCGCCGCCGCGATCGACGACCGCCGCGAGGACTTCCTCGCCGAGTTCCGGCCCCGCTACGAGGGGGCGAACGAGGACGTGACACCCACCGAGGAGCTGTTCCACGTCGTCGACGTTGGCGAGCCCAGCGAGCGCGAGACGCGGCGGCTCTACCACGACGCCGCCGAGGAAGTGAACGTCGTCACCAAGAGCTTCGAGTACTTCGACTCGGTCGAGCCCGCATTCGCCGACGCGCTCGACCGGGGCGTCGACGTCTCGGTCCTGATGCTCGTCCCCGAGTTCCTCTCGACGGAGCCGCGCGACGAGCCCGCCATCCAGCGGGAGACCGTCGCGCGGATCCGCGAGGACTACCCCGCCGTCGAGATCCGATTTTCCACCGGGAAGCTCCCCTTCCGCGGCCACGTCGCGGACCCGAGCCCCGACTACGAGACCGGCTCGGCCATCCTCCTCGTCGAGGAAGAGGACGTGCCCAACCACATGCGCCAGGCCGCGATCACCGACAACGGCGCGTTCGTGGCCGGGTTGAAGCGCTATTTCGACCTCATCTGGGACCACGAGAGCGCGGCCGACTGCGGGCTGTCGACAGATTAAAACGCGGTCCGGGGCGAAGTAGCCACGTCGCATGGCACAGCCGAACGTCCTGCTGATCGTCCTGGACGCGGTCCGCGCCGACCACCTCACCCCGTACGGCTACGACAGACCGACGACGCCGAACCTCGACGCGTTCGCCCGACGAGCGACCCGCTACGACGACGCCGTCGCCGCCGCTCCCTGGACGCCGCCCTCCCACGCCGCGATGTTCACCGGCAGGTACCCCTCGAACAACGGCGTCTACGGGCTGACCCCGAACCTCGATCCCGACCAGCCCCACGTCGCCGAGCTCCTCGCCGACCGCGGCTACGCCACCGGCGGGTTCAGCAACTCCTACCACACCAGCCCCCAGCGGGGGTTCGACCGCGGGTTCGACTACTACCACGACATCCTCTCGCTGCCCCGCTTTCGCGGGACGATGTACGAGCCCTCACTGGATTTCGCCCGCCACCTCTACGACTACTTCGTCCGCGACTACGACGACTCCTCGTTCCAGCTCCGCCGGCTGTGCTCGTGGATCGACCGGATCGACCGCCCGTTTTTCGGCTTCATCAACTTCAACTCCGCACACTCCCCGTACGACCCGCCGACGCGGTTCAAGTCGGAGTTCGAGTCGTACTTCGACGCGTGGGACGCCGTCGACGACTCGGCCGCCGAGACGCTCAGCGACGATGCCTACGCCTGGATGCTCGACGAGGTCCGGGCGGGCGACCCGGAGTGGGACCTCGTGAAGTGCTGGTACGACGGCGAGATCCGGTATCTCGACTCCCTGCTCGGGACGCTGTTCGACGGCCTCCGCGACCGCGGCCTGTTCGAGGACACGATGGTCGTCGTCACGAGCGACCACGGCGAGCAGTTCGGCGAGGACGGCCTCGTCTACCACCAGTTCTCGCTGGCCGAGCGGCTCGTCAACGTCCCGCTGCTGGTCAAGTGGCCGGGCCAGACGAGCGCCGAGACCAGCGACGAACTCGTCTCGCTGGTCGACCTGGCGCCGTCGATGGTCGAACTCGCGACCGGCGAGGCCCCCCCGGAGATGGACGGCCGGTCGCTGCGGACCGGAGCCGAGCCGGAGGCCGTCTTCGCGGAGTACGCCGGACCCAGCGAGTCTATCCAGCGGCGCTTCGCCGAACGCGACGGCCCGTTCGACGACTACGACACCGGCCTCCAGGCGGTCCGGACCGCCCGCCACAAACTCGTCAGACGGACCGACGGGACCGCGACGCTGTACGATATCTCCGACGGGACCGACCGACCGATCGACGACGACGAACTCGCCGCCGACCTCCGGTCGCGGCTCGAGGCCGCGCTCGGCGAGCTGCCGCGCCGCGAGGAGGGTGAGGACCTCTCCGAGCACGTCGAGTCCCACCTCGAAGAGATGGGATACCTATGAGCGACCAAGACCTGTGCCGCCGTGATACGTGGACCGCACGCCGACCGACCCGCCGGTCGCCGCGCCGCCGCGGACGAGCGCGGCGACCGACCGTCACGGACAGATGATCCTCGGAACCGCGCTCGCGAAGGCGTGGCGCCTCGGTCGGGAGGAGCTCTCCGCGGGGGGCGAGCTGGCCGAGCCGCTGGCCTACCGCGCCTGGAAGCGGCTCTGGCAGGCCGCCCCGGCCGTCGGCCGCGACCCGGACCTGTTCGAGCGGTTGGACGCGACCGACTGGGACGCGCTCGTCCTGCTCGACGCCTGCCGGTACGACACGCTGGGGGCCGTCGCCGACGACGCCGTCGTCGGCCGCGCGCGCTCGCCGGCCAGCGCGACGCCGGGCTTTCTCGCCGCGGCCGAGGCCCACGGCGTCTTCGACGGGGCGACCTACGTGAGCGGTAACCCCCAGTCCGGCGAGCACAGCCCCGGCGACGTCGAACACGTGCCCGTCTACGAGGACCACTGGGACGACGACCTGGCGACGGTCCCCCCCGATCCAATCTTCGAGGCGGCCGGATCGCGGGTCCGCGAGGGCGAGCGAGTCGTCGCCCACACCCTCCAGCCCCACTACCCTCACCTCGCGCGGACGGGCGACCGGACCGCGCCGATACCCGGCGGACTCCACCCGCGGTACTTCCCCGAGGAGCGCCTGCGCGGCGAGAAGCTACAGGCGCTCCTGGCGAACGGGTACCTCGACCTGGGCACCGCCCGCCGGTCCTACGAGCGCAGCGTCAGGTTCGCGTGGGAGACGGCCGGCCGATTCGCCGCGGACCTCGCGGCGGACGGGCACCGCGTGGTCGTCAGTGCCGACCACGGCGAGCTGTTCGGCGAGTGGGGCTTCGTCGAACACCCGATGGGCGTCTCGGTCCCGCCGCTGGTCGACGTGCCGTGGGTCGTCTTCGAGCCGCGTAGCGGGGCGGACCCCGCCGAGAGCGTCGGCGACCGCCTCGCCGCGCTGGGGTACGCCGAATCATGACGGTCCGCGCCTGCTACGTGGTCAACGCCGTCGACGAGACGAGCGTCCCGGCCGACATCGCGCGCGGCCTGGTCGAACACACCGACGCCGAGGTGGACATCCTCGCGTGGTTCGCCGCCGAGGGGTTCCACGGCGACGACGCCGTCGGCGTCACCTGTCTCGACGCCCCCGACACGACGACCGGGATCGACCGCGACACCTACCGCCGCGCCCGCGAGTTCCTCCGGGAGTACGACGTGGTCCAGGCCCACCACAACCACTCGGGGTCGTTCGCGAAAGCGATCGGCCGCCGGCTCGGGCTCCCCGTCGTCTCCCGCGAGGGGAACATGCGCCGCGGGTTCAACCGGCTCGGCCGGGTCGCCAACGGGCTCACCAACCCGCTCGCCGACCGCGTGGTCTGTAACTCCCGGGCGGTCTACGACTCCTTCCGGCGGTGGGAACGGCTGGCGCTCCCCGAGGCGAAAGTCGTCTTCATCCCGAACGGCGTCGAGTTCGACCGCCTCGACGCCGCCGACGGCGACGGCTGGCGGTCCGCCCACGGCGTCGACGACGACGCGGTCCTCGTTGGGACGGCCGGTCTGCTCACCGAACAGAAGGACCACGCGACGCTGATCCGGGCGGTCGCCGCCGCCCGCTCGGCGTCGGACCGCCCGGTCGAACTCGCCATCGCCGGCGACGGCCCGCTCGAAGCCGACCTCCGCGAGACGGCCCGCGCCGCGGGCGTCGCCGACAGCGTCCACTTCCTCGGCCGCCTCGACCGCTCGGCGGTCTACGAGCTGCTCGACGCCCTCGACGTCTACGCGATGCCGTCCCGGTGGGAGGGATTCAGCGCCGCGGCCGTCGAAGCCGTCGGCTCGGGCACGCCCTGTGTCTTCTCGACCATCCCCCCGTTCGTCGAACCCTACGAGGAGGTGGCCCGCTTCCACCCCGTCGGCGACCACGAGGCGCTCGCTCGCCACCTGGTCGGACTCGCGGCCGACCCGGCGGAGCGACGGCGGCTCGGGTCGGCCGGCCGCGACCTCGTCCAGCGGCGCTACACGGTCGAGCGCGTCGCCGAGCGGTACCGGTCGCTGTACGCCGAGATAACGGACTGAACGGCCGTCCACGCCGAAACCTGACGACGGGCCGACTCGGGGTCGGCCGCCCGGGCGTCACATGTAGCCGAGATCTTCGAGCTGTTCCCTGACCACGTAGCAGGCGCGGACCGTCATGATTCGGCGTACCCCAGCGC
>NZ_AOIU01000031.1 GCF_000337455.1 Halosimplex carlsbadense 2-9-1
CCCTCGCGCCATCAGAGATGTGTATAAGAGACAGGCAGGAGCTCGTCGCCCTCGTCCAGGTCGCCGCGGAGTTCGCCGACGAACTCGTCGATCTCGTCGTAGGCCGCCCGCTGGAGGTCCGGCAGGTCGTAGGTGACGTGGCCGATCAGGTCCAGCCCGCTCGTGTAGGCGAACACGAGCTCGTACCGGCCGCCGCGGAGCCCGCGGCGGGCGCGGGCGACCCGGACCATCGCCATCTCCATACACCGCTCGTAGAACTCGTAGGGGTCCGCGGAGGTGTGGCCGCCGGTCGCCTCGGAGTCGCGCTCGAACAGGTCGCCCAGCGACCGCCGGAGGTTGTGCTCGCGGTCCTCCGAGTCGGGGTCGACGACGTAGTTGGGGACGCCGATTGCCGTCGCCTCTCGCCCGTCGAACAGCGTCTCGATGCCTTCCTCCTCGTAGTAGGTTGCGGGCGTCCGGAAGGCGTCGGTGTCGGTGTTGGTCAGTAGCCACGCGCCGATGCGTGTCTGGAGACCGTCCGGGAGGAGGTAGTCGGCGACGCCGGAACCGAACTCTAGGAGGGGGTTGCCCCAGGCGACGCCGTCGTCCTCGAGCGTGAGGCCGTGGTCGGCGGGGTCGAGACCGGTGATGATCGTCGGCCATAGCTCGTGGGTGCTCGGCTCGCCGGCGGCGCTCTCGATGGTCCCGACGGCGCGGTGGGCGTCGAGGGTGAGGTTCGGGTGGCCCTCCGGATCGACGAGCTCGGGGTCCAGCGCGTCGATCCCCATGACGACGACTGTCATCTATCTGCCCCGAGTACGAGACGGCCCAAATACCTTGTCGTTGGGCCGGGGCCGGCCGTCCCGGCCGACGTGACCACCCTACCGCGCCGGAGCGCAAGCGTTTCCTGCACCCCCGGAGTACGGCCGGCCGTGTTAGTTCAGGGCCGTTCACCGGTCGATTGGTCGGTCCGTCGGGGTGGTCGGCGGTGAGTTCGCGCCTCGGGAAGACGACGCTCGTCTACTTCCTGACCCAGGTGGGCGCGACCCTGATCGGCGGGGTCGCCACCTGGTACATCAACTTCGACCTGGGGCCGGCGGCCTACGGCGAGTACCAGACGGCGGTGGCGTCGCTGTTCGCGCTGAACATCCCCGCCAGCGCCATCGGCATCGCCGTCAAAAAGCGGGTCAGCGAGGGCGAGGAACAGGGCGCGTTCCTCGCGGCCGGCCACGCGTTGAACCTCGCCGTCCACGCCGTGCTGGTCGCCGGTCTGCTGGCCTTCCGCGGGCAGGTGAACACGTTCATCGGACTGGAGGTGGCCGTCCCGTTCGCCCTCCTGGTCGGCGCCCGCGCCGTCTTCGACGTGACGGTCTCCTCGCTGCGGGGCTACCGCCAGGTCGGCACCTCCGGCGCGGTCAAGACCCTGGAAAGTTTCGTCCGGGCGGGCGTTCACGTGGGCTCCCTGTTCTTCCTGGGCGTCGGGGTCGCGGGCCTGGTCTACGGCCACGGGGCCGCGCTCGTCCTCGCCACCCTCGCCGGGGTGGTCGTGCTGGACGGTCGGCCGACGGGCTTCGACGCTCGCCACGTGCGCGAACTCGTCGACTACGCCCGGTTCGCCTGGCTCGGGACGCTGAAGACCCGCGCGTTCGCCTGGACGGACGTGCTACTGATGCGGGCGCTCAGCCTGTCGATCGTCGGTCTCGCGACGGTCACGAAGACCCAGATCGGCATCTACCGGGTGGCCTGGACGTTCGCGTCGATCCTCGCGCTGGTCAGCATCGCCGTCAAGGAGTCGCTGTTCCCGGAGTTCTCCGAACTCGGCGTCGATGAGGACTACGAGCGGGTCCACCACTACCTCAACGAGGGGCTCACGTTCACGGGCGTGTTCGCGATCCCCGGCCTGTTCGGGGCCGTCGCCGTCGGCGACCGCCTGCTGACGATCTTCGGGCCGGAGTACGCGGTGGGCGGGGGGATCCTCGTCCTGCTCGTCGCCGCGCGGCTCGTCGCGGCCTACGGCGCCCAGCTCGTCAACACCATCAACGCGATCGACTACCCCGACGTGGCGTTCCGGGTGAACCTCGGGTTCGTCGTCGCGAACGTCGTCCTGAACCTCGCGCTCATCTCGCTGTTCGGCTGGTACGGCGCCGCGGTCGCGACCGGGGCCGCTTCCCTGGTGAGCGTCGCCCTCGCGGGCTACGCGCTGACGCGACTCATCGGCCGCCCCGACGTGCCCGTCGCGGAGATCGCCTACCAGGTGGCCGCGTCGACGGTCATGCTCGGCGCCGTCCTCGCGGTCCAGCGGGTCCTCCCCGACACGCTCGCCTGGACGCTCGCCGTCGTCGGGCTGGGCGCCGGCGTCTACACCGTCGCGCTGCTCGCGCTCTCCGAACGCGTCCGCGAGAAGTCGCTGGGCCTGTTGCCGACGTGACCGACCCGGCGCCGACGCGGCCGGTCCGTCCGGCGGACGCGGTCCCGGAAGCGCCGAGATGGCAACCTTTTCGACGGGGAGCGGACAAATCGAGGCCATGACTGCTGTCCGTGGCGCCCTCCGGGACGCGACCGGCCGCGTCCTCGCGCCGCTGCGCGCGGACCTGGAGGCCGACCCCTACCTCCCGTACCTCCTCGCGGTCGCGCTGGCGACCTGCGGGTTCGGCGTCTGGTTCCGGGTCCCCAACTTCGCCGCGCCCGACGAGTACTCCAGGCTCATCCAGCCGATGAAGGTCGCCGGGGGGTTCGTCGCGGACCCGAGCTTCGAGGCCATCAGGGCCGGGATCACCGACGGCCGCGCGCTCGGCGCCACGTTCTACCTGTACGCGCTCACGCTCGCGCCGGTCTTTCTCGTCGTCCTCCTGACCGGACGGCTCGGCGAGTTCGCCGCGCTCGGCACGATCCAGTCGCGCTGGGAGCTGTGGCACGCCGCGCCGGCCTGGTTCTGGACGGGCGCCGTCCTCGTCGGTCGGTTCGTCAACGTCGCGCTCGGCGTCGGCTGCGTTTATCTCACGTACCGACTCGGGGTCGAACTCCGCGACCGCTTCGCCGGCCGGCTGGCCGCCCTCCTGCTCGCGCTGTCGGTCGGCTTCGTCTCGCAGGCCCACCTCGTCGGCGAGGACGTGCCGATGCTGTTCCTCCTGCTGGCGACGGTCCTCCTTGCCAACCGCTACGTGCAGGAGGGCCGGACCGCGGATTTCCTCCTCGGTGCGCTGACCGGCGGCCTCGCTATCGCGTTCAAACTCAACGGCGGCGTCGCCGCCGTCGTCCTCGGTGTCGCGCTGTTGGTCCGCGCCGCCCGGAGCGACGACCCGCTCGCCGAACTGCTCCGTCCGCGCGTCGTCGTCGGCGGGCTCGTCGTCGGTGCGGTCGCCGTCGTCGTCGGGATCCCGAGCGTCCTCGTCGGCGGCGTGCCGGAACTCGTCGCCCGTATCACCGACACGGTCGGCTCGAAGACGGGCAAGACCGGCGGTTTTGCCGCCCCGATCGAGTACTGGTTCGGCTACCAGTACCTCCGCGGGCTCGGCCTGCCGCTGTTCGTCGGGGCCCTCGCGGGCGTCGCCGCGACCGCCTGGCGACTCGTCGCCCGTCGCGGAGCGGGGGTCCACCCGCTCACGTGGCTCCTGCTGGTGACCATCGCCTTCCCGCTCGTCGTCTACGCCCGGTGGGAGTTCGTTCGCCTCCGACATCTCGTCCCGACGTTCCCCGCGTTGTTCGCCCTCCTCGCCGCCGAGGTGAGCCGCCGCCGACCGGTCGCGACCGGAGCGAGCCGCGACCGCGGCTGGCGGGTCCTGCGGGTCGGCCTCGCCGTCCTCCTGCTCACGGCCGGCGGGTTCGTCGTCGCCGCCGAGTACGAGTACGTCACCGATCCGCGGGACCAGGCCGCCGACTGGATCGAGACGAACACGGCGGCAGACGCGACGGTCGAGGTGTACGAGAACTCCATCGCCGACGTGGGCGTCCCCCACGGTCGCGAGACGAGCCACTTCTCGTTCCCCGAGGAGCGGGCGACCAACGACTCGGACCTGGTGTTGAACGAGTCGTCCTACACGGCGTGGATGCTGGCGATGCCCGATCGGCAACCGGAGTACATCCAGCTGACCGACGGCGACCTCGACTACGTCGACCCGGACGCGACCGAATACGCCCAGTACCCGGAGCGTCGCGCGTATCTCCGCGCGCTCCTCGACGGCGAGTACGAGTACCGCGTCGTCGCCACGTTCGGCGACCCGCCGATCGGCGAGCGCGAGTCCGCCGCCGACCGGCTCGTCGACGCGGCGCTGCGGCCGGCGGTCGAGGGTCGCCAGCGCGGCGTCGTCCTGCTCGAACGGCTGAACGACACCGGGTCGCGGGCGTCCCAGTCGGTACCGCCGAGCCGCGACGGCGCCGATCCGAAGGTATATCGGCCTGACGGGAATCGGAACAGGTAATGGACGACATCGTTCTCGTCACGGCGGACTCCGTTCGGCGCGACTACGCCGACGCCTTCGAGTCGCTGTCGGACCTGCCGGTCCGGACCGGTGTCACCGGGAGCCACTACACCCGTCCGAGCCTCGCCAGCCTCGTCTCGGCGAGCTACCGCGGCGCCATCACCACCGAGGTCGTCTCGCCGACCATCGCCGAGGTGCTCTCGGAGGCGGGCTACACCTGCCTGGGCTACACGCCGACGCCGAACACCGACGCCCGCTTCGGCTTCGACCGCGGCTTCGACGACTTCGACACGTTCGTCGAGCCGGGCAACCGCGGGAGCAAGCTCCGGCAGAAGCTCGGGTCTATCGACGCGCTCCGGTGGATCTACTACAAGATATACCCGCCCCAAGCGAAAAGCGAGAACCGCCCCCGCGACCGCGAGGTTATCGAGCGAGCCATCGAGGAGTTCAACGACGCCGAGCCGCCGCGCTTTCTCTGGGTCCACCTCATGGAGACCCACCGCCCCTACGGCGTCGGCGACGAGGCCATGTCGAAGCAACTCGACCAGAAGGCCTTCTTCAAACCCGACAAGCTCACCGACGAGGAGCAAGCGCAGATCGAGGGCAAGTACGCCGATGCGATCCGTCGCGCCGACGACGACATCGCCCACCTGCTGGCGGAGATCGACAGCGACCCGACGCTGGCGGTCACCGCCGACCACGGCGAGGGGTTCGGCGAGGAGGGGTTCTACTTCCACCAGGGCCACAAGCGCTCGGTCGCGGATTTCCAGACGAAGGTGCCGGTGTTCTTCGACGGGGTCGACGTCGAGGGGCCGCTGAGCCTGCTCGACATCCCGCCGACGCTCGTCGAGTCGGTCGGGGTCGACGCCCCGGCCGCCTGGCACGGGACGAACCTGCTCGAATCGGACTCCGAGTACGCGGTCACGATCGCCCCCTGGCACGACACCGCGACGGTCGCCTGGCGGGACTACGAGAAGACGTTCGTCGCCCGCGACGCCGACGTGAGCTTCGAGGAGGGCGACACCACCGCCGACGTCGAGCGGTCCGACGTCGACCAGGAACTCGAAGAGCAGTTGCAGGACCTGGGCTACATGGACGCCGGCTGACCCCGGCGACGGCCGACCCCGGCGGTGGCTGACGCCGTCCCGGCCGGCCGCCAGTCCGCGCTCGGTCCGGGTGAGTGGTTACCGGATCCAGGTGACGAAGATCGTCCGCGCGAGCCCGACGGCGTAGCCGAGCTTCGGTTTCTTCGTCTCGCCGGCCTCGCGTTCGTGGATGGTGACCGGTACCTCGACGATGCGCAGGCCGTTCTTGCGCGACTCGATGATCAGTTCGGGCGCTGAGAACCGCTCCTCGGTGAGTGTGAGGTCCGCGAGGCGGGAGCCGCGGATCGCGCGGAAGCCGTTGGTGCAGTCGGTGATGTCGGTCTTGGCGAGGCGGTTGATGAGCCAGGTGAACGTGCGGATGCCGCCCCGGCGGGTCATGGAGTTGCCGGAGTTGTCCTCGCCGCGGTACCGCGAGCCGAGCACGTAGTCGGCCTCGTCGTCGACGATCGGGCGGACGAGGTCGGGGAGCTGGTCGACGGGGTGTTGGCCGTCGGCGTCCATCGTGACGACGATGTCGGCGCCGTGGTCGCTCGCGATGTCGAAGCCGGTCTGGAGGGCGCCGCCCTGCCCCTGATTGATCGGGTGCTCGACGACGACGGCCTCGTACTCGTCGGCTGCCCGTCGGGTGGCGTCGTCGGAGCCGTCGGAGACGACGACCGCCTGGACGAGGTGGCCGTGGATCCGCTCGGGCAGCGCGGCGAGCACGTCGCCGATCGTGTCGGCCTCGTTGTACGCGGGGATGACGACGTACAGCGTCCGCTCGTCGTACTCGGCGACCGCCGACGCCTGCTGGACGGTCAGGCTCCGCGTGAGGTCGCCGATGGTTCGCTGGCTCGTGTTGAGCTGGGAGACGAGGTAGAAGATGAGGACGAGGAACGTGACGTTCGTGAGTATCTGGATGAGGATGAAGCGGCTCTCGAGGTTGAACGCGCCGGCGAGTGTCCAGTAGAGTCCGGGCGCGAACGCGACGGTCAACAGGCCGAACGCGACGGCGACGGCGATGCCGAGTTCGACCCGGGAGAACGTCGTGCGGTAGCGCTCGAACCCCCACAGGAGGACGACGACCCCGACCGCGGCGAGCAGCAGTGTCAGGGCCTGGTTACTCAGCCCGGGGAGGGCCGCCAGGGGGGCGTTGGTGGACACCAGCGGCGACATATGTTCACCACGAACCACGGACCCCGCTCGGTTTGTATCTGCCGGTCCCGGAGCGGTTCCGCCAGTGCGCTCGCGTCGGGCGACCGGACCGCGGTCGAAGCGCATCGCCCAAGTAGGGCGGGAGTCTACGCTCGACAGGTTCACCCGTCGATGTCCCAGCCACAGGCCGCCCTCTCCGTCGACTTCGAGTTCTTCGCGCACCTGCCGGCCTACCGCGGCGCTCGCGGCACCACCGACCGCCCGGCCGTCGGGCTCGGCGGCGTGACGAGCCTGCTGGACGCGTTCGACGACGCGGAGGCGACGGGCACGTTCTTCACCGTCGGCGAGATCGCCGACTCCCACCCCAGAGTGCTCGAACGGGTCGCCGACGCCGGCCACGAGGTCGGGTCGCACACCCAGACCCACCGTCACCTCTCGGAACTCGACGCGGACGACCGCCGGACGGAACTCGCGCGGTCGAAGGAGCGACTCGAAGCGGTCACCGGCGAGCCGGTCACCGGCTTCCGCGCCCCCTCATTCGACCTCGGGCCGGACCACTTCCGGACGCTGGCCGACGCGGGCTACGACTACGACTCCAGCGTCGTCCCGTGTCGGTCGATCCCCGGCTGGTACGGCGGTGAGTTCGACGCCGAGCGACCGACACGGGCGAGCGCGGTCGAGCGCGGAGCGCCCGAGACCCTCGCGGAAGTCCCGGTCGCGGTGATGCCCCGTCTGGGGCTGCCGCTGACGGGGACGTGGGTCCGGTTTTTCGGCGTCGAGTACACGATCCTCGGGATGCGACTGCTCGCCCGTCGGGGCGTCCCGCCGGTGCTGTACGTCCACCCGTGGGAGCTCGTCGACCTCCCGGCGGTCGACGGAGTTCCGAAACGGGTGTACGTCCGGACGGGCGCGTACATGCGTCGCGCCGTCCGACGGATCCTGTCCCAGCCGTTCGAGTTCGTCGCCGTCGGCGACCTGGCCGAGGCCGTCGACGGAGTCGGATCGCCCGAGGTCGTCGACGGGACCGACCCGTCCGCGGCCGGCGCGCGGAGTGAGTGACCGTGTCTGGGACCGACGACGCGGAGCCCGACCGGAGCGCCGCCCCGCCGGCCGAGACGGAGCCCGACGCTCGGAGCGGTGAGGCCCCGGACTCGGCCGGTCGGAACTGGCGACGGCGGGCCGTCGGCGTTCTCCAGTGGGCCGTCGCGCTGGGCGCGTTCTGGTACGTCGCACGCGGCGTCGACTGGACGGCGACCGCCGCGGAGCTCGCGGGGCTCGACGCCGCGGTGGTCGGCGGCGTCGTCGCCGTGACCGTCCTGGAGTTCGGGTCGCGGTTCTCGATGTGGCACGCGCTGTTGAACGGGCTCGAACGCACGGGGCTCGCGACCACCGCCCGCGTCGACCTGGTGATCAAGTTCGTCAACCACGTCCTCCCGTCGAAGGCGTCCGGGCACTCGGTCGCCCCGCTGGTCGTGCGCTACTACACCGACGCCGACTGGACCGACGCCGTCAGCGTCGCCGGGCTCAACACCGGCCTCTACGCCGCCCTCTACGGAGTCGTGGCGCTGCTCGGCCTCGCGCTGTTCGCGACCCGCCTCGGGGGCGGGTGGCTCCTCGTCATCCTCCTCTCGACGGCGATCTATCTCGCCGCCGGCGGGCTCGTCCTGCTGGCCGGCCGTCGGATGGACGCCGCCGGCCGCCTCGCGAGCCGGCTCCAGGGGGCGCTCGGACGGGTCCCGCGGGTCGGCGGCCGGCTCGCCGATTTCGCCGGCGCGCTGCCTTCGTTCACCGCCGACTCGGCCAGCGCCTTCCGCCGGCTCTCCGCCCGCCCGTCGGTCGTCGGCGTCTACGCGCTGGGGTGGGTGGGGACCCTGATGCTCTTCCCCGGGCTACGGGTCTGGCTCCTGCTCACGGGCCTGGGCGGGGAGTTCGCGCCCGCCGCGTTGCTGCCGGTCGTGCTCGTCACGGCCTACAGCGTGACCGTCCTGCCGCTGACGCCGGGCGGTGTCGGCGTCGCGGAGGCCTCGGCGACGGCCGTCCTCGTCGCGCTCGGCGTCGCACCCGAACTCGCGCCGGTCGTCGTCCTCGTCGACCGGACGTTCGGCGTCTACCTCCCGGCGGTGATCGGCTGGCTCCCCGCCGCCAACGTCGACCTCGGTGACCTGCTCGCGCGCGGTGACGGAGAGAACGGGTAGCCGCGGCGAGTCTGCCGGGGTGACGACCGGCGGACCGAAACCGTCCCGTCGAGCGCCGCCGTCCGGACGAACGAAACGTATTTCAGCCGGCCTCACGGGCTTTCGACAATGACGCGGACCTTCGTTGTCGGGCTCGACGGCGCCAGCTGGCTGCTGACCGAGCCCTGGATCGACGACGGCCTCCTCCCCAACCTCGCCGCGCTCCGCGAGTCGGGCACCTACGCCACCAGCCGGAGCTGCCTCCCGCCCGTCACCTACCCCAACTGGAAGTGCTACGCCTCGGGGAAGAACCCCGGCAAGCACAGCGTCTACTGGTGGGAACGCATCGACCTGGCCGACGAGCGCATCGACATCATGAGCGGCAGCGATTACAAGACCGCCGAACTCTGGGACTACCTCAACGCCGACGGCCAGCGCGCGGGCGTCGTCAACATGCCGTCGATGTACCCGCCCCGCGAGATCGACGGGTACGTGGTCTCGGGCGGCCCGGACGCCGTCGAAGGCGAGTACCGCTCGCTCGACACCGGCTACACCCACCCGCCGGAGTTCGAGGACCAACTCGCCGAGCGCTACGACTATCAGGTCCATCCGGACCCGCTGCTCTCGTCCAACGACGAGCGCGGCGCCGAGGTCGAGGAGATCCTGGGCCTGCTCGAACTCCGCCTGGAAGTCGCGCGCGACCTCTTCGTCGAGGAGGACCTCGATTTCACCCACGTCACGCTGTTCTACCTGAACGTCCTGCATCACTTCTTCTGGGACGACGAACCGACGAAACGGGCCTGGCAACTCGTCGACGAGTGGCTCGGCGAGCTGGCCGACCTCGACGACACGAACCTCGTGATCATGTCCGACCACGGCGCGGCCGCGACGACGACGGAGTTCTACGTCAACGAGTGGCTCGCCGAGAACGGCTATCTCACCCGCGCCGGCGGCGTCGAGGACTACTTCCAGACGGTGGGGCTGACCCGCGAGAACGCGCTCGCGGTCGCCAAGCGGTTCGGCATCGTCGACGTCCTCGCGAAGACGGTTCCCGAGAGCGTCCAGGAACTCGTCCCCCAGAGCGCCGGCGCCAAACGCGAACGCAAGATGGAGCTCATCGTCCCCGGGGAGACGAAGGCGCTGGCCAGCGGCCAGGGCCCCATCTACGTCAACCCGCGCTTCGACGTGGAGGCGGTCCGCGAAGACCTCATCGCGGACCTCAAGGGGGTTACGGACGAGAACGGCGAGCCGCTGTTCACCGGCGTCTACCGCGCCGAGGAGGTGTACGACGGCCCCTACGTCGACATCGGCCCCGACGTGGTGGTCGACCAGCGACCGGGCGTCCACGTCAACGACGGGATGGGCGGCGACGCCGTCCAGACGAAGCCAGACCGCTGGGCCGCCGAGAACACGCCGACGGGCATCTTCGTCGCGAACGGCCCCGACGTCCGGAACCGCGGCGAGATCCCCGAGATCGACATCCGCGACATCGCGCCGACGGTCCTCGCCGCCCACGACGTCGACACGCCGACCGATATGGACGGCGAGGTGCTCGATATCTTCGCCGACGACCCCGACGTGGACACGCAGGACCCCATCGACCACGAAGACGCACGCGCGGGCGGCCCGTCTGACGAAGTGGCCGACCGGCTGACGGAACTCGGCTACATGGAGTAGCGACGCCGCGAGTCGCGACAGACCGCTCGGCCGAACGTCTCGGCGGCACTCCGAGAAAACGTTTTGCCGGCACTCCGAGAACACGAGCCCGTGAAGCTCTTCGAGTACGTCCGCCGCGGGGCTTGGCCCGAAGTCGTCGGGTACGGGCTGTTCGTCACGCTGCTGGCCGCGGGCTACTACTACAACATCACCTTCGTCCAGTTGGGACTGCTCGACCTGGGGACGCGACTGGTCGGCCTCCCGGCGACGACGGTCTCGGCGTGGATGGGCGCGCTCGCGCTGACCACGTTCGCCGCGGCCGTGGCCTTCGGCGTCCTGATGGATCGACGGGGCTGGTCGACGGATCTGCGCGCGAAACTCCGTGCGCTGTTCGCCGTTCTCTGCGTCCAGTTCGTCCTGACGCTGGTCGCGCCGGGGATCCGCGACCCGGCCGCGTTCGGCGCGTGGGTCGTCGCCGCCTCCGTCTCGATGGGCGTCGGCTTCCCGGTCACCTTCTCGCTGACCGTCGACTTCGTCCCGGTCCGCGACCGGGGGTACGTCGCCGCCGCCGCGACGGCCGTCGCCTACTTCGCCGGCAACGTCTACCCGCTCGACTGGTCGATCGGCGCGTTCAGCCGCGTGATGACCGTCGCGATGGTCCCCGGGCTAGTCGTCCTCGGCGCCCTCGCCCTCCGCGACCTCGGCTTCGTCGACGCCGTCGCGGACAACCACCGCGAGTTCGGCGTCGGCCGGTTCTGCCGCCCGGACGCCGTTCGACTCCGAAGCTTCGCTTTCCTGGCCCCGCTCGGGCTGATGTTCGGCGTCTTCTTCGTCGACAGCCTCGGCTTCCTCCGGATCGTCGAGACGCCGGCGCTGATCGGCTCGTCGTGGCAGTCGCCGGCGTTCTCGGTCCACCTGCTCATCGGCGTCGTCCACGTTATCGGCGCCGTCGTCGCGGGCGTCCTCTACACGAACTTCGACCGCAACTGGCTGTTCATGTGGGTGTTCGGCCTGTTCGCGCTGACGCACCTGCTCTACACCTTCGACCTGCGCCTCGCGGCCGCGGTGCCGGGACTGGCCGGCGACGCGCCGCCGCTCGTGAATCCACTCTTCTACGCGTTGACGGTCAGCTTCTACACCACGCTCAACTTCGCGCTGTGGCCCGACCTGTCGACGCCGGCGACGATCGGCACGCACTCGGCGGTCGGCGTCGGCTTCGCCGGTTTCCTCTCGACGTTCCTCAGTACCGCCGTCGCGCTGTACTTCGAGCACGCCGAGGTCACGCTGATCTCTCACCTCTCGCTCGTGAACGCGCTCGCGCTGCTGTTGTTCACGGGGCTGGGACTCTCGCTGTACGGGCGACAGGTGTACCGCCACAGCCGGGCCGGCCCGGCGGACCCGGCGGACGGGCCGGTGGGCGACGACGCGTCCGGCGGTGATCCGTCGTGAACCCGATCGAGCTGGCGCTCTCGCTCGTCCTCGCGGTGTTGCTGATCTCGGCGTTCGGCGGCGAGCCCGCGACCCTGCAGGTTGTCGCCGACGGGAGCCACGAGTTCGAGACGGTCCCGGACGCGCTCGTCGTCGCGGGCGGCGAGGCGACGGTCCCCGGGAACGCGAGCGTCGAGGGGTCGGTCTACGCCGTCGGTGGTACCCTCGCCGTCGACGGCCGCGTCGAGGGCGACGTGGTGCAGGTCGGCGCAAACGTCTCACTCACCGAGAACGCTTCTGTGACCGGCGTCCTCCGGGTGCTCGCAGGCGACCCGGTCCTCGAACCGGGGGCGACCGTGGGGCGGCTCGAACGGCTGGAGCCGACCGCGACCGACCGGGGACCGGTCGCCGCCGTGGCGACGCGACTGCTCCAGTGGGTCGTCGTCGCCGCGCTGGCCGCGGGAGTCGCCCGCCGCCGTCCGGACCTGCTCGACAACGTGGGCGCGGCGACGACCGACCACCCACTCGTCAGCGGGGTCGTCGGCGCGCTCACCGCGACGACGGCCCTCGCGCTCGTCGTCTTCATGGCGCTGACGCTCGTGTTGATCCCGGTCAGTCTCCTCGGCGTCCTCGCCGGGATCGCCTGCGTCACCTACGCGTACGCGGGATTCGGTTCCCTGATCGGTCGCCACCTCCCCGTCGACCGGCCGGACCTGGCCGCGGCCGCCGGGAGCGTCGTCTTCATGTTCGGGCTGGACCTGCTCGGGCTCGTTCCGCTTGTCGGCGGGACGCTCCAGGTCGCCGTCACGGTCGTCGGCGTCGGCGCGGTGCTCGTGACCTATCTCGGGTTCAGCCGGTTCGAACCGGTCGAACTGCCGGCGTGACGGGGACCGCTCGCCGCGCGATTCCCCGGAGTAATGGGCACCCAGTCCGTAGGTTCGGGTATCGATGTCTCTCCGTTCGCTGCTCGACCTGCCGGTCGAGATGGGCTGGCGCCACGTCCTGTTCGCCAACTGGCCGGTCGACCCCGGGGTCGTCCAGGCGCACCTCCCCGAGTCGCTGACCGTCGATACCTACGACGGGCAGGCGTGGCTTTCGGTCGTCCCGTTCACGAACGTCGCGGTGCGCCCGGACGGGTTCCCCGAGTGGACCGGCTTCACGCTCCCCGAGTTGAACCTGCGGACCTACGTCAGCCACGAGGGTGAACGCGAGCGGGCGAGCGGCCGCGGCGGATCGGGGAGCGATACCGGCCCGACCGACGACGGCCCCGCCGCCGACCGGGGCGTCTACTTCTTCAGCCTCGACGCCGACGGGGTTCTGGGCGTGACCGGCGCCCGCGTCTTCCACCACCTGCCGTACTACTTCGCGAGCATCTCGATGCGCGCCGAGGAGTCGCGGATCGCCTTCGAGAGCGAGCGCTGGCACCCCGGCGCGCGGCCCTGCGACTTCGACGCCCGGTACGGACCGACGGGTGACCGGTTCACGTTCGAACCGCGCTCGCTCGACGAGTTTCTCACCGAGCGCTACCGCTACTACACGGAGACGCCCGGCGGGGACCTACGCTACGCGCAGATCCGTCACCGTCCGTGGCCGCTGTACGAGGCGTCGGTCGACCTCCGCGAGAACGAGGTGTTCGAGACCAACGGCTTCGCGACGCCCGACGGCGAGCCGGTCTTCCGCTACAGCCCCGGTGTCGACGTGACCGCCTCTGGGAGTCGGCGGGCGGAGTGACCGAGGTCGGAACGAACCGCCACGAGCGGGTCCGACCGGTCGCCCGCAACCGTTGCCCATTCCCCCGTCGAGCCCGAACCGTCGGGCGACATGTCTTCCGAGATGACTGCGTACGTTATCGACGAGTACGGCGACCCGGACGTGTTCACCGAACGGACCGTAGACGTGCCCGAACCGGGACCCGAGGAGGTCCGCGTCGAGGTTCGCGCCAGCAGTCTCAATCCCGTCGACTACAAGATCCGACGCGGCGACATCCCCGATTTCGCCCCGGAGTTCCCCGCCGTCCTCCACTGCGACGTGTCGGGCGTCGTCGACGCGGTCGGCGACGAGGTCGACCGCTTCGAGGCGGGCGACGAGGTGTACGGGATGCCCGGCGGCGCCGGCCGGGACGGCGCGCTCGCCGACTACGTCGTCGGCCACGCCGGGACCTTCGCCCACGCGCCCGAGACGCTCGCGCTGGCCGACGCGGCCGCGCTTCCCGTCGTCGCGCTGACCGCCTGGGAGATGCTCACCGACAAGGGGACGGTCGACGTCGACGACGACGTGCTCGTCTACGGGGCCAGCGGCGGCGTCGGACACATCGGTGTCCAGATCGCCCGCTGGCTCGGCGCCGACGTGACCGCGACGGGCTCGACCGAGGCGAAACGGGCCTTCGCCGCCGACCTCGGCGCCGACGCCACCGTCGACTACACCGAGACCGACGTCGGGTCGTACGTCGACCAGTACGCCGACGGTGCCGGCTTCGACCTCGTCTTCGACCCGGTCGGCGACGACCACCTCCAGACGGCCTTCGAGGCGGTCCGCCCGTTCGGGAGCGTCGTGACCACCGAGTCGAGTTCGACGCAGGACATCTCGGCGCTGCACGCCAACTCGCTGGATCTGGGCGTCGTGCTCGTCATCCTGCCGGTGCTGCTCGGCGAGCGCCAGGAGCGAGTCGGCGAGGAACTGGCCGACATCGCGGCGCTCGTCGACGACGGCGCCGTCGAGCCACACGTCGACGAGCGATTCGCCTTCGACGAGGTCTCGGACGCCCATCGCCTCGGCGAAGACGGCGACTTCGTCGGGAAGATCCTGCTCGAAAACGAGTGAACGGCCGCAACCGGAAGTACTGAGCCGTCGGTCGGGTCGCTTCCGTCGATTCCGTCGCTACCGGACCGACCAGTTCCCGAGCTACCGGCGGCGACGCCGGACGGCTCGCTGCAGAATCCCGCGATACCGTTCCTGTGCCGCCTCGAAGCTGTACTCGTCTTCGATCAGCTCCCGCCCCGCCCGGCTGATCGCGGGAAGGTCCTCGCGGTCGAGGATCGCGACCAGCTCCCGGCGGATGGCCGCGGGGTCGGTACTGTCCATCAGGAACCCCGTCTCGCCGTCGCGGACCACGTCCGGGACGCCGGAGACGGGCGTCGCGTAGACGGGCGTCCCGCAGGCCAGCGCTTCGAGGATCGTCGTCGGCAGTCCCTCCGTCGGCTCGGAGGGAAGGACGACCAGTCGCAACCGGTCGAGTTCCGCGGGTACGTCGTCGTGGTCGACCCAGCCGCGCATCTCGACCTGCCCAGACTCGATCTCCGCTGCCAGCTCCGTCTCCAGCCACTCTCGCAGGTCGCCGTCGCCGATGAACGTGAACGTCACGTCGTCGGGCAGCCCCTTGGCCGCGGCGGCGAGTTCCCGGACGTTCTTCTCCTCGTCGAGGCGGCCGAGGAAGCCGACGCGGCGCCCGCGCTCCGCCAGCGGCGTCCGCACGTCGAAGTCGTCGGTGCGGACGTAGCGCGCGCCGGAGGGGTACACGTCGGTGGCGTCGGGGTCGAGGTCGAGTTGCTCGGCCATCGAGGGCGTGTAGGTCACGACGCCGTGGGCGGCCGCGAAGCCGGCGCGTTCGAGCGCGCGGACGAGGCCCGCGAGCGTCCGCGCGACCGGCGAGGGCAGCGACTCTTCCCAGGCGATGCGCAGCGTGAGCGGCACGTCGCCGCGCGGTTCGACGAGGACCGTCTTCCCGACCGCGCGGGCGAACAGGATCGGCAGGAGGTACGAGGTCGCGCCGTAGAAGAGTACCACGTCCTCGTCGCGGCCGGCGAGGACCCGGCACATTCGAAGCTGGTTCAGGAGGAAGCGGAGGGCGGCCACGGTGATGGAATCGCCGGCGCCCTTCCGCGTGAGTTCGACGAGTTCGTGGCGGTCGCGGATCTCCGAGTCGGCGGGCAGGTCCGCGGTGACCAGCGCGACGCCGGTCACCGCCGAGAGGATATCGAGCAGACTCCGCGTGGCGTTCTCGCCGGCCGCCGCCAGCGGGTGCGTGACGACGCACACGTCGGGCAGGTCCGCCATTACCGATGGGGTGGTCCCGGCAGTCGCTTAACGCTGGTTATCGCCACTTGAGTATCCCGTAGAGGTAGCCGAGGCCGACGACACCGGTCAAGACGAGGAGCCAGACGAGCTGTTTCGCGGCGGTGGCGTCGGGATCGCCGAAGAGCCCTCCGAGCCGTTCCGGAACGAACTCCCCAAGTATCTTCCCGAGGAAGTCGCCCTCCTCCTCGGCCGACCCGGGGACGAACTGCTGCATGCCGCGCTTGGAGTAGCCCTGCCAGAACGCCCGGTCGAGCAACCACGTCGGCTCGGTGCGATAGGCGAACACCTTGTGGCCCACTTCGGCGTCGGGGACGTAGCGGACCCCCTCACCGTACTCCGCCTGCAGCCGGGCGCAGACCTCCGTCTCGCCGCCCTGGAGGTTCTTGTCACCCTTCCGGCCGCCGATATCGTCGTCGAACCCGCCCAGATCGAGGAACACGTCTCGACGGAAGGAGATGTTCGAGCCGTTGGTGTTGCGGACTTCGGCGGGGGTGTCCCTGCCCTCGCCGAACCCGCGGTAGGTGGCACCGATCAGGAAGTAGAACTCCGCCGGGAGGAAGTCGACCGCGCCGTCGACCCAGATGGGAGCCATCCGGCCGCCGGCGGCGACGGCGTCGTGTTCGTCGTAGGCGGCGACGAGCCGCTCGATCCACTCGGGATGGGCGACGGCGTCGTCGTCGAGAAAGGCGACCACGTCGCCGCTTGCGGCCTTCGCGCCGTTGTTGCGGCTGACGAGCAGGCCGCGATTCTCGTCGTTGCAGCGAGTGACGACGTCGTCTCGGTGGCCGAAATCGGCCTCGAACCGCTCGGAAACTTCGGGGTTGCCGTCGCTGACGAAGACCAGTTCCACGTCGTCGTAGGTCTGGTCGAGGACGCTGCGAGCGGCTTCGGTGACCGCGTCGTAGCGGTCCATCGTGTGCTCGCAGAGCACGACGGAGACGCGCATATCGATTCATGGGCTGGGGGCCCGGATAGGTTTTCCGTCTGGCTGTCCGCGACCGGCCGGGTTTCGAGACACCCCGGCGACCCTGAAACCGCAAGACCGCGGCGGTATCGGAGGGGGAGGGGGAGCCGATTTATTGGAAGATGACAAGGCTTATGCGCGCGATGGGACTGGTTCCGTCAATGAGTCAGTGGCGTGGTCAGATCGAAAACATCGACGAACCCGGCGATGTCGCCGATTTGGTGGGTGAGTACTACCACATCCCGGCGATCGTCGCCCTCCTCGGGTTCATGCTGTGGAGTCGCGTTCGCGATTGGCAAGAGTTCCTGATTGACGGAACAGTGTTTTTCAGCGGGAACGACCCGTGGTACCACTACCGGATGGTCCAGTACACGGTCCAGCACTGGCCGGAGACCAGTCCGTTCGACCCCTGGACGCAGTTCCCTGTCGGGACCCACTCCAGTCAGTTCGGTACCGTGATGGACCAGTTGGTCGCCACGGCCGCGCTGGTGGTCGGTCTCGGGAACCCGAGCGACCACACCGTTCGGCTGGTCGTCCTCTTCGCACCGGCCGTCTTCGGCACGCTCGTGGCGATCCCGACGTACTTCCTGGCCAAGCGACTCGCCGGGAAGTTCGCCGGCGTGCTCGCCGTCGCGGTCATCGCGCTCGCGGGGAGCACGCTCGCCCAGCGCGGAACCGTCGGCTTCTACGACCACCACGTCGCCGAGGCGCTGTTCATGACGACGGCGGTCCTCGCGACGATGGTCGCCGTCTCCGTGGCCGAACAGGAAAAGCCGGTCTGGGAGCTGTTCCGGGCCCGTGACGTCACCGCCCTGCGCCGCCCCGTCGGCTGGTCGCTGATCGCCGGCGCCGCAATCGCCATTTACCTCTGGACGTGGGCGCCGGGCGTCTTCCTCGTCGGCATCCTCGGCGTGTTCTTCCTGGTCGAGATCTGCTCGGAGTACGCGCACGGCGAGAGCCCGGAGCACGTCGCCATCGCCGGCGCGCTGACGCTCTCGACGGCGGGCGTACTCAGCCTCGCCGTCACCGAAGAGGTCGGTCTCAGCGCCACGAGCTACAACCTCGTCCAGCCGATGCTCGCCTTCGGCGTCGCCGCGGGCTGTGTCTTCCTCGCCTGGTTCGCACGCGAGTGGGAGTCCCGCGACCTGGCCAACTACCAGTTCCCCCTCGCGGTCGGCAGTATCCTCGTCGTCTCGGCCGGTGCGATCGCCCTCTTGCTCCCCGAGCTGTGGGGCTTCCTCACTAACCAGATCACCCGTGTGGTCGGGCTCTCGGTCACGGACACGGCACAGACCGTCGGTGAGGCCCAGTCGATGTCGTTCGGTGAGCTGTTCCCGCGCTACGGCTTCACGGTGTTCATCGCACTACTCGGTGTCGCCTACGTCGCGGTTCGGCAGTTCTACGACCGGCCGCGCGCGGAACTGACGCTCGTCTCCGTCTGGACCGTCTTCCTCCTGCTGGCGACGCTGACCCAGCAGCGCTTCGACTACTACCTCGCCATCGCCGTCGCGACGATGGCGGCGATGGTCCTCGGTGAACTCGCGCGGTTGTCCGGCCTCTCGACGCCCGACACGGACATCGAGACGTATCAGCTGTTGACGATGGCCGCCGTCGTCCTCGTGGTGTTCGCCCCGCTGGTCTACCCGGTGCCGCTCGCGATGCAGACGACCTCCGCGCCGGGCGGACCCGGTCCGGCCCAGCCGGCCTGGAACGAGACGCTCGGATGGATGCAGAACAACGCGCCCGAACAGGGCACCTACGGCGGCGCCGACAACGCCGGGGAGGTCCCCTACTACGGCACCTTCGAGAACACCGAGAACTTCGACTACCCCGAGGGGTACTACGGGACGCTCTCGTGGTGGGACTACGGCCACTGGCTCACGGTGATGGGCGAGCAGATGCCGACCGCCAACCCGTTCCAGCAGGGGGCCAGTCAGGCCGCGAACTTCCTGCTGTCGACCAACGAGTCCCACGCCAACGAGGTCATGACCGACCTCAGCGAGGACGACGCACAGAGCCGCTTCGTCACCGTCGACTGGAAGATGGCCGAGACCACGACCTCCTACCAGCGGGCCGGCGCGGGCCCGCTCAGGGTCGGCGGGAAGTACTTCGCGCCGTTCGCATTCTACTCCGACGGGAACATCTCCCGGAACGACTACTACTCGGGGCTGTACTACCAGACGGGCCAGCAGGACCGGGTGCAGTACCGGCTCTTCCAGCGCCACCAGCAGCCGTACTACAACTCGACGGCCGTTCGACTGTACCGGTTCCACGGCAGCGCCCGCGATCCGGCTCCGGTCGTCCTCGACTGGACGATCGAGGACATTCAGGGCCAGCAGGTCCCGATCAGTAACGGGACCCGCCGCTTCGGTTCGATGGCGGAGGCGCGCGAGTACGTCGAGACCGACCCGACCTCCCAGATCGGCGGGTTCGGGAACTACCCCGAGGAACGCGTCCCGGCGCTCGAACACTACCGGATGGTCCAGGGCAGTGATAGCTCCTCCATCGACTCGCGCCGGTACCAGCTCGGGCTCCAGAAGCAGGCCCAGGGCGCCTTCCAGACCTCGATCCGCCAGCCCGGCGTGCTGGGCGCGCTCCAGCCGGCCAGCTCGAACTGGGTGAAGGCCTTCGAGCGCGTCCCCGGCGGGACCATCGAGGGTGAGGGCCCCGCGAACACGACGGTCACCGCGGCCGTCGAGATGCAGGTCCCCTCGACGAACTCGACGTTCGTCTACCGCCAGGAGGCCCGGACCGGCGACGACGGGACGTTCACGATGACGGTCCCGTACTCGACGACCGGCTACGACGAGTGGACCAACGAGGAAGGGTACACGGAGCCCAGCGTCACCGCGAACAGCTCCTATCGTCTCCGGACCGACCTGACCTCCAACGGGACCCACACGTTCCGCTACGGCGGGACGGTCGACGTGACCGAGGGGCAGGTCGTCGGCGAGGACGAGTCCGCGGCGACGGTCACCCTCGAGAAGGGCCAGGCGCGCTCGCTCCAGACCGAGCAGGGCGACGACACCGCCGGTAACGAGACGGCCGGCGACGGCACCGCCAACGACGACACCACTAACGAGACGGGCACGGACGACGCGAGCGGCGACACGTCCACCCCCGACGGCGCGACGGCAACGGCGACTCCGACGGATACCGGGACCGCCACCGCGACCGACACCGCCACCGCGACCGGTTCCGACGGCACGGCGAACGGCTCGACGGGCTCCGCGCTCGTCGACCCCTCGGCGCCGGCGACGCTCCTCGGGCTGCTGGGCGGCGGAGTGCTCTCGGCCGTCGGCCTGACGAGACGCGACTGACGCGGCGGCTCGGGCAACACGCGCTTTTGCAGTCACTTCCGTCGGACCCACGCCGGGTATCCGTCAGTACTAACTACCGGCTCCGACTTCCGTCCCCTATGACACGACAGTGCGGTCGGTCCGTCGACGGCCGTCGACCGGGCCTGGCGGCGGGTGAGACCGATGGCAGTTGACGCCGGCCTGCTCGCGGTCGACGTGTTGCTCGTGGCGTTCGCGGGCGGCGCCGTGGGCGCGGCGCTCGGCGGCTACGCGGCGTACGGCCTCGCCGGCCTCGTCGTCACGGTCGGCGAGATCGCTCGCGTCACGAGCGGCGCGGGCGCCACTCCGCTGGTCGCTGGTTCGACCGACCTCGGGACGGCCGGCGTCACGGGACTTGTCGGCTACGGGCCGGTTCTCGGTCCGCACGTCGCGTTCGCCGGTGCCGCCGCCGCCGCGGCCTACGCCGGCCGCAAGGGCCACCTCGACACCGACTTCCCGTACCACGAGGCCAAACACATCGCGGCGCCGCTCGGACCGCGACCGGGCGCGCTGGCGGTCGGTGGCGTCTTCGGCGTCCTCGGCTACTGGCTCGCGGGGCTGTCGCTCCGGCTGGGGCTGCCCTGGGACCCGGTCGCTGCCAGCGTCGTCGTCTCCGCGCTCCTCCACCGCGCCGTCTTCGGCTACCCGCTGCTCGGCCGACTCGACACCGACCTGCTCGACATGTCGCCGTACCGCGACGGCGACCGGCGGATGGCCGCCGACGGCGACGGCGCGCGGTCGCTGGCCGGCCGGTACGTCGTCGAACCGTGGCTCCCCTACCAGTCCGAGTGGCTGTCCGTCGGCGTCCTGGGACTCGTCGTCGGCGTCTTGGGCGGGTTCATTGCCGTCGCGACCGGGAGTTACTTCCTCGCGTTCGGCATCGCGGCCACGGGACTGTGCTTCCTGACGGCCGGCGTCGAGCGGTTCCCCGTCACCCACCACATGGCGCTGCCCGCCGGCATCGCCGCGCTCGCGCTCCCGAACGCGGACCCGACCGTCGCGGTCCTCGTCGGCGGCGCTTTCGGCGTCCTCGCCGGGGTGGTCGGCGAACTCGCCCAGCGCGTCCTGTACGCCCACGCCGACACGCACCTCGACCCTCCATCGGTGGCCATCGTCGTCACCACCCTGCTCGTCGCGCTGTTGGACCTCGCGGGCGTGTTCCAGCAGACCGCCGTGCCGACCGTGGGACTCGCTTGAGGACCTGCCTCGGGTCCGGCGATCGACGGGAGAGAGATACGTGTATTCACAGCGTTTTTATACCGACCTCGGCATATTACGATAGATGCAGCAGTGGCTGGGCGGCGACGCTGTCGGGGGAGTACTGGCGGTCGGGGCCGGGGCAGCGCGAGCCACCGGCGCGCGCGAGTGGCTCTCCGCCGCGGCCGTCACCGACCCGTCGGTCAGTGTTCTGCAGTCCGCGAGTGCAGGCGACGTCGGCGGGATGATGGTCGCCGCCGTGGTTCTCGTCGTTCTCGGCCTCGGCGGCGTCGCCGCCTGGCACTCCGGGCTCCCGTCGCTCGGATCGACCGGCGACGCTTCGGCGGGCGGATCGGCGACCGAACCGGACAGCCCGGCGACGGCCGAGAGCCCGGCCGAACCGGATCCGGCCGCCGAGCCGAAATCCGAACCCGACGAGCCCGCCGGCAGGACCGACCGGGAGCTTATCCTCGATATCCTCGAGTCGAACGAGGGCCGGATGAAACAGGCCCGGATCGTCGACGAGACCGGCTGGTCGAAGTCCAAAGTCAGTATGCTCCTCTCCGAGATGGAGGACGAAGAGGCGATCAGCAAGCTCCGGGTCGGCCGCGAGAACATCATCAGCCTCAGCGGTAACGAGCCGGAAGCGGCTGGCTCACCGTTCGACGACGAGTGAGTGTGCGACGGCGTACCGATACGGGCGCGAAGCGCAACCGTTAAACCCGTATCCTCGCTACGATTTGGTACGCACAGAGGGCGTGTGCGCTCCGTTGGTGTAGTCCGGCCAATCATCTTGCCCTCTCACGGCAAGGACCAGGGTTCGAATCCCTGACGGAGCATCCTTCGACATTCGAACCGGCGAGCGACAGCCGGGCCCCGGTCGAGTCGCTCGCCGGAATTGCGTGCATCACATAGCTTTACTGACTCAGTCGGGTAGAAGGCGTATGACTCTCGAAGACGACTCGCTGGAGTACCACCGGTCGGATCCGCCGGGGAAGATCGAGATCCGGACGACGAAGTCGACGAGTACGCAGCGGGACCTCAGCCTGGCGTACTCGCCGGGGGTCGCGGGGCCCTGTCGAGCGATCGACGAGGACCCGGAAGCGGCCTACGAGTACACGTCGAAGGCGAACCTGGTCGGCGTCGTCTCCGACGGGTCGGCCGTGCTGGGGCTGGGCGACATCGGGCCGCAGGCCTCGAAGCCGGTCATGGAGGGGAAGGGGGTACTGTTCAAGCGCTTCGCCGACATCGACGTGTTCGACATCGAGGTCGACCACACCGAGCCGAACGACTTCGTCGACGCGGTGGCTGGGATGGAGTCGACGTTCGGCGGGATCAACCTGGAGGACATCGCGGCGCCGAAGTGTTTCGTCATTGAGGAGCGGCTGCGCGAGCGGATGGAGATCCCCGTCTTCCACGACGACCAGCACGGCACCGCCATCATTTCGGGCGCTGCGCTGCTCAACGCCGCGGAGATCGGTGGCAAGGACCTCGATTCGCTCGAAGTGACCTTCGCCGGCGCGGGTGCGGCGGCGATCGCGACGGCGGAGTTCTACGTCTCGCTGGGCGTCCGACCGGAGAACGTCACGATGGTCGACATCGACGGGATCCTCACGACGGAACGCGCGGAGGCGGGCGACCTCAACGAGTACAACCGCGAGTTCGCCAGCGACGTACCGGCGGGCGACCTGGCCGACGCGATGGTCGGGGCGGACATGCTCGTCGGCCTGTCGGCCGGCGGGATCGTCGATCAGGAGATGGTCCGGTCGATGGCGGAGCAGCCGATCATCTTCGCGATGGCCAACCCCGACCCGGAGATCGGCTACGAGGAGGCCAAGGCCGCCCGCGACGATACGGTCATCATGGCGACGGGGCGGTCGGACTACCCGAACCAGGTGAACAACGTGCTGGGGTTCCCGTTCCTGTTCCGTGGGGCCTTGGACGTGCGGGCGACGGAGATCAACGAGGCGATGAAAGTCGCGGCTGCGGAGGCGCTGGCCGACCTGGCGAAGCGAGACGTGCCCGACGCGGTCCGGCGGGCCTACGGTGACCAGCCGCTGCAGTTCGGGCCCGAGTACATCATCCCGAAACCGCTCGACACGCGGGTGCTCTTCGAGGTTGCGCCGGCCGTCGCCGAGGCGGCCGTCGAGTCGGGCGCGGCCCGCGACGAACTCGACCCCGACGCCTACGTCGAGCGGCTGGAGGCCCGCCTGGGCAAATCCCGCGAGATGATGCGGATCGTCCTGAACAAGGCCCAGAGCGACCCCAAGCGGCTGGCGCTGGCCGAAGGAGCGAACGAGAAGATCATCCGCGCCGCCCACCAGATGGAGGAAGAAGGCATCGCGGAGCCGGTGCTGATCGGCAACCGGACGACGATCGAGCGGAAGGTCGAGGGGCTGAGCCTGGAGTTCGAGCCGGAGGTCGTCGACCCGGCCGCGGGGGAGTACGAGGGCTACGTCGACCGGCTGTACGAGCTGCGCCAGCGGAAGGGACTGACTCGGCGGGAGGCCGCGGAGACGATCCGCGACGGCGACCACTTCGCGTCGGTGATGGTCGAGCGCGGCGACGCCGACGCGATGCTGACCGGGCTGACCCATCACTACCCCTCCGCGCTGCGGCCGCCGCTGCGAGTCATCGGCACCGAGGAGGGCGTCGACCACGCCGCTGGCGTGTACATGCTCTCGTTCGAGAACCGCGTCGTGTTCGTCGCCGACGCGACGGTCAACCAGGACCCCGACGAGGCGACGCTGGCGGAGGTGACTCGCCACGCGGCGGGGGTCGCCCGGCGGTTCGACGTGGAGCCGCGGGCGGCGCTGCTGTCGTACTCCGACTTCGGGAGCGTCGACAACGAGGGCACCCGCAAGCCCCGGAACGCGGCGCGGCGGCTCCGCGAGGACCCCGCAGTCGACTTCCCGGTCGACGGCGAGATGCAGGCCGACACGGCCGTCGTCGAGGACCTGTTAGTCGGCGACTACGAGTTCGCCGAGATCGACGAGCCGGCGAACGTGCTCGTGCTCCCGAATCTCGAAGCGGGGAACATCGTCTACAAGCTCCTCCAGCGCCTCGGCGGCGCGGAGGCGGTCGGCCCGATGCTCGCGGGGATGGCCGAGCCGGTTCACGTCCTCCAGCGCGACGACGAGGTGAAAGACATCGTGAATCTCGCGGCCGTAGCGACCATCGACGCGCAGGGGTCGGAGTAGCGTCCGCCGAGCGGAGTCGAGTGCGGTGAGACCCGGCGGGACCGTCGTCGACTCGAACGTTTATTGACGCGCTGTCCGACGGTCAGGTCATGCCCATGGTCGGAGTCATCGGCGTCGGGTACATCGGGAAGACGTTTCTCGACCGGCTGGCCGACACCGAGTACGACACGGTCGCCTACGACGTGGACGAATCGCAGGTCGAAGCCGCGACCGAGCGCGGTGCGACCGCCGCCGAGAGCCCCGCGGACGCGACGCGTCGCTCGGAGTTCGTCGTTCTGGCCCTCCCTGGAACCCCGGAAGTCGAAGCCGTGATGGAAGCCGACGACGGCGTCCTCGGCGCGCTGTCGGCGGGCCAGACGGTCGTCGACGCGACGACGACCCACCCGGAGACCTCCCGCGACTGCGAGCGATGGTGCGAGCAACGGGGCGCCGCGTTCGTCGAGGCGCCGATCACCCGTGCTGCGCCCCGTGACGGCGCGCACATGATGGTCGGCGGGACCGACGAGGCTTACGAGTCCGCTCGGAAGCTGATCGAGGTGCTGAGCGACGACCACCTCCACGTCGGCCCGGCCGGGAAGGCCACGATACTCAAACTCGCCCTGCAGATGCGCTACGCGGGTCGAACCGCCCTGGACTCCGAGATCGTCGAGTTCACGCGGGACAACGGCGTCGACCCCGCCCACCTGCGCGAGTTCTTCGGGATGAACGTGTCCGAGCGGCTCCTCGACAGGGAGTTCGCCCAGGGCATCGAGGGACTCGGCGGCCTCGCGATCTGGCACAAGGACATCGGGTACGCCCGCGAGGTGGCCCGGGAGACCGGGACCGCACTCCCGATCAACGGGGCGGTCCACGAAGCCTACAAGACGACCGTCCGACGCGCAGGTCCCGACGAGGGCCACGCGGCGACGGTCCTGCGGTACTGGGAGCTACTCAACGACGCCGGCGAGCGGGCGTTCCAGCCCGCGGACGACGGCGGGTGATGGCCTCGCCCCAACCCTGGCCGCTCGGGCTGTCCGCGAGTCGGCGGCTGCCGGTCGATTTTTCTTCCTGGGTGGCGCCATCGGTGGCATGCGCATCCTCGTCGCGTTCGCTCCCGGCGACCTCCGCGAGTCGTTCTTCCCGTCCGCCCACCGGGCCCGGCTCGAATCGCTCGGAACCGTCGAGTGGCCGACGCGCCGCTCTCGGAAGCAGACCTCGTCGACCGCGTCGGCGACGTCGACGCGCTGGTGACCGGCTGGGAGAGTCCGCGGGTCACCGCCGACGCCGTCGAGCGCTGGACGGACGGGGAGTCGCTCGACCGTCGCATCCCTCGCGAGCAGTGGGCGACGATGACCCGGTGAGTCGCGGCGACGAGCGCGGTGGCCGGTTTCAGACCGAGACGCCGACCTCGTCGGCCACGCTCCGGACGTGGTCGGCCGCCCGGTCGTACGCTTGGGCGCTGTCGAGGTGTTCCAGCATGACCGGGAGGTCGTCGTCGAGGCCGTCGAGCGCTTCGAGGAGCGCTCGGTAGTCGAGGTCCCCCTCGCCGGGCGCCACCTCCGAGAGGTGGACGAGCGGGTCGTCGCCCATCGCTACGTCCTTCAGGTGGACACACTGGATCAGGTCGCCGAACGCCTCGACGAACCGCTCGATCAGGGCCGCGGTGTCGGCGTACCTGCGGGGAGAGGCGACGAGGTTCACCGGGTCGAAGTGGACGGCGAAGGCGTCGCGGTCGACCGCGTCCAGCAGGCGGCGGTAGCTCTCGACGGAGTCCGGTACCATCGCGGGCATCGCTTCGAGGGTGTAGCTCGCGGAGTCTGGATCCGCGCGGTCGATTATCTCGCTGACGGAGTCGACGACCAGATCGAAGGTGGCCGCGTCGAAGTTGTCGGGGTGTGGCCCGGCCCACGAGTCCCCGCGGGAGCCGGCGACGTTGACCGCGCAGTTGGCGCCCACGGCGTCGGCGAGTTCGAGGTGGCGAGCGCAGTGGGCGATCGCCGCCTCGCGCTCGTCCGGGTCTGGGCCGACCGGATTCACGCCCCAGGCGCCGACCTCGGCGATGGTCACGTCCGCGTCGGCGGCCGCCTCGCGGTAGGCGCGGACGGTCTCCGGGTCGGCGTCCGGGTCGACGGGGCAGTACGCCGCCCCGTAGCCCAGGTCGTCCAGCGCCGCGATCCACTCCGCCGGGCCGTCGTAGTCCGCGAAGACCGGGCCTCCGAGTCGCATGCGACGGAGTACCGCGACGATCCTCAAACCCCTACCGGAGCGGGAAGCCTCCGCCGGTTGTCCCGTCCGCAGTCCCGAACGCCGTTCGGTTCGCCGGGTGGGTCCGGACCAGAAGGGGCGAACATGTTCGGGAACACTGATAGTCCTCGCGCCGCGTAAGGGTCACACATGCCGCGGGCCAACCTGGAGATCACCGTGCCGGACTCGGTGTGGATCGGCGAGTTGTCGCGCGAGTACCCGGACGCACAGTTCGAGATCCTGACGGTCTTCCCGAAGGAGGAGGGGGGCGTCGCGCTGGCGGAGATCGCCGCCGAGGCCGTCAAGGAGGTCGTGCTGGCGATGGACGACTACGAGGCTGTGACGAACACGGACTTCCTCCAGCGGACGGCTGAGACGGCGCTGGTACAGTTCGAGACCTCCAACCCGGTCCTCCTGCTACCGGTTCGCAACGCCGGGACGCCGCTGGAACTCCCCTTCTCAGTCGTCGACGGCAGCGTCGAGTGGGAGGTCACGGCGCCGCGGGACCGGCTCTCCACGCTGGGCGACCAGCTCCGGCAGTTCGGCATCGAGTTCGAGGTCATGGCCGTCCGCCAGGAGATGGAGACCGAGCAGCTGCTCACGCCCAAACAGCTTCGACTCGTCCAGACCGCGGTGGAGGAGGGATACTACGACACGCCGCGGGAGTGTACGCTCACCGAGTTGGCCGAGGAGTCCGACATCGCCAAGTCGACCTGCAGCGAGACGCTCCACCGCGCCGAGGAGAAGATCGTCAAGGAGTTCGTCGACGAGACCGACCCGGTCGACGAGCGCACGCCCGCGATGCGCGCTTGACCGGACGGCCCGTGCGGCCGGACGCTTTAACGCGGTGTCCGCCGTAGCCACCGCGTATGGTCTCCGAACGCGCCCGGTCGGTGGACTCGTTTCTCGCCATGGACGTGCTCGAACGGGCAAACGAACGCGAGGACGTAGTCCACCTGGAGGTCGGGGAACCGGACTTCGACCCGCCCGAAGCGGTGTTCGACGCGGCCGTCGACTCGCTGCGCGGCGGCAATACCGGCTACACGGTCGCCCGCGGCAAGCCCGAGCTTCGGCGAGCGATCGCCGCCCGCTACGACCGCGACTACGGCGTCGCCGTCGACCCCGACCGGATCGTCGTCACGCCCGGCTCCTCGCCGGGGCTGTTGCTCGCGCTCGCGACGCTGGTCGACCCCGGCGACGAGGTCGTGCTCACCGACCCCCACTACGCCTCCTACCCGAAGTTCGTCCGCTTCCTGAACGGCGTCGTCCGCACGGTCCCGCTCCGCGCGAGCGAAGGGTTCCGGCCGCGAGCCGCCGAGTACGACCGGACCGTGGGTCCCGACACGAGCGCCCTGGTAGTCAACTCCCCCGCCAACCCGACCGGGGCCGTCCTCGACGGGGAGACGCTCGGTGCCGTCGCGTCGGTCGCGGACGCCGCCGACGCGACGGTGGTGTCCGACGAGATCTACCACGGCCTCTCCTACGGCGCCGCCGAACGCACGATGCTGGAGTTCACCGACGAGGCGTTCGTGCTGGACGGCTTCTCGAAGCGCTACGGGATGACGGGCTGGCGGCTCGGCTGGGTCGTCGCCCCGCCGGGGTACGCCGAGGCCGTCAACCGGCTCGCCCAGCACGTCCTCATCTCCGCCCCGAACTTCGTGCAGGACGCGGGTGTGGCCGCCCTGGCGACCGACGAGTCGTGGCTCGCCGACGTGCGCGACACCTACCGGCGCCGCCGCGACCGGTTGCTCGACGCGGTCGCCGACTGGGGGCTCGACCCCGACTACGCGCCCGAGGGAGCGTACTACGTCCTCGCGGACGTGAGCGGCCTCCCGGGGTCGAGCGTCGACGTGGCGGACCTGTTTCTGGAGGAGGCCGGCGTCGCCGTCACGCCCGGCGCCGACTTCGGCGAACGGGCGAGCGACTACGTCCGGCTCTCCTACGCCACCGACGAGGCCGCTATCGACGAAGCGGCGACGCGGATCGACCGGCTGCTCGACCGGCTCGGGTGAGGAGTGACGTATCAGTGGTCTGTAGAGTATTGAGAAGATTTAAGTCTCGACTCGGGCACCGAACGGTATGGTCGATCGGAAGGTGGTCGTCGCGGGCGCCATCGCCGTTGTCGCGGTGCTCGTCATCGGGGGGATCGCGGGTGCGATGGTCCTCGGCGGTGGCGGCGGTGGCGACACGCCGACCCCAGACGACGCCGAGGACGCAGACGACGGCAGTGACGGTGGATCCGCTGACACGCCGACGCCGAGCGCGACGACTGCCGGGAACGGGACTGCGACGAACGCAACCGCGAACGGGACGGCGACGGCGTTCCCGACGCTGACGCCCACGTCGGTCGCGACACCGACTGTGACCGCCACGGGAACGCCGACGGTCACGCCGACGCCGACGGCGGTCCCGACGCGGACGCCGATCCTGCCTCGCAAGTTCGAGGAGCGGCGAGTCGAACTCGAACTCCGTCGGATGATAAACGACTGGCGGCGAGCCAACGAACAGGACCCCTACACGAACGACAACGGCACGCTCGTCAAGCGGATCAACGAGATGTCGCTGAACCACAGCGTCGCGATGGCCGAGCGCGGGGAACTCGTCTACGAGACGCACGGGCTCTCGGTGCCCCAGCGTTACGAGGCGTTCGAGCTCAAGGAGACCTGCACGTTCAAGCGGCAGGGCAAACAGTTCATCGTCTCGCCGAACAACTACCAGTTCCAGGTGATCGCCCAGAGCTACGTCGGGCGCAACTACCAGGAGGACGGCGAGACGGTCTACCACGAGAACGAGACCGCGGTCGCGCGCGACATCTTCGAGGACTGGACGGAGAACCCGGTGTACGCCGACGTGCTGGAGTATCCGAACGCCAACCGGCTCGGGATCGGCATCGAGATCACCGAGGACAACGAAGTGTGGGCGACCGGGAACATCTGCGGCTCCGGCGACAACTCGGACTGACCGGGACCGTCCCCGGTGATCGGCCGACGGTTCGACGGACCGCGCCACCCCGCTCGCTTCCGCGACCGGAACGCCGATTATGCGGAGGCGTCCAACGGACGAGTATGGTTCAGCTATCGCTCGTGGTACCCCGCCAGCCCGACGAACGCTGGCAGCTCGCCAAGCAGATGGGCGTCGAGCAGGCCGTCATCCACCCGCTGGAGGTCGGCGACGGCAAGACACACTGGTCGTACGACGACCTGCTCGGGACGAAAAACTGGCTCGAAGACGCCGGTCTGGCGTTCGGCGTGCTGGAGGGGAGCGTCCCGATCAGCGACCGCATCCGACTCGGCCGGGAGGGCCGCGACGAGGACATCGCGGAGTTCAAACAGTTCCTCCGGGACTGCGGCGACCTGGGCATCCCCGTCGTCTGCTACGACTGGATGGCCGGGGTCCGCTGGGCGCGCACCGAGGCCCACCTCGAATCACGGGGCGGGTCGCTCACGACGGGGTACGACAACGCGAAGATGGGCACCGGTCCCGGCGCCGAGGCCGCCGACGTGACCCGCGAGCAGGTGTGGGAGGCCATCGAGTACTTCCTGAACGAGGTCGTCCCCGTCGCCGAGGAGGCGGGGGTCAAGCTCGGGCTCCATCCCGACGACCCACCGCGCGAGTCGGTCGGCGATATCCCCCGCATCGCGAACAGCGTCGACAACTACGACCGAATACTCGACATCTACGATTCGGAGTCCAACGGCGTCACGTTCTGCCAGGGCAACTTCGCCGCGATGGGCGTGGACATCCCCGGGACGATCCGGCACTTCGGCGAGAAGATCAACTTCGCGCACTTCCGCGACGTCGAGGGCGACGCCGACCGCTTCGTCGAGACCTGGCACGACGACGGGCCGACCGACATGCAGGCGGCGATGGACGCGTTCGTCGACGCCGGCTTCGACGGCCCGATGCGCCCCGACCACGTCCCCACGATGGCCGGCGAGGACAACTCCAACCCCGGCTACCACACCAAGGGCCGGCTGTTCGCCGTCGGCTACATGCGCGGCCTGCTCGAATCGGCCGAGGGGGGTGCGTGAACCGTGGCGGACCCGACGGACCGACCCGAACCGCGCCGCGTCGCAGACACGCACTGTCACACCGGCGAGGGACCGCTCTACCATCCCGACGAGGGGGTCGTCTACTTCCTCGATATCCCAGAGGCCGACCTCTACCGCTACGACCCCGCAGACGGGAGCCACGAGCGCGTCCTCGACGCCGAGGGCGCCGTCGGCGGGTTCACGATCCAGGACTCGGGCGACCTGCTGTTGTTTTGCGACGGGGGGCGGATCCAACCCTGGAACCGGGACGATGGGCTCGGCGACCCGGTCGTCGAGTCGATCGACGGCGAGGGCAACTCGCGGTTCAACGACGTGATCGCCGACCCCCGCGGCCGCGTCTTCTGCGGGACGATGCCGACGCCCGACGGCGAGCCGGGCACCCTCTACCGGCTGGACACCGACGGTTCGCTGTCGGTCGCCGTCGAAGACGCCCGGCTCTCGAACGGGCTGGGGTTCACCCCGGACCGCCGGCACGTCTACTTCACCGAGACCGAGGCCGGGCGGATCTCCCGCTATCGCTACGACCAGGCGACGGGCGACCTCTCCGACCGTGAGCCCTTCCTCGACGCGAGCGACCTGACGGGCCACCCGGACGGGATGACCGTCGACGCCGAGGGCCACGTCTGGGCGGCCTTCTGGGACGGCGGGCGGATCGCCAGCTACGACCCAGAGGGGACGGAACGCCAGCGAGTCGAGTTCCCGGCGAAGAAGGTGTCTGCGGTCACCTTCGGCGGCCCCGACTACGACACCGCGTACGTGACGACCGCGCTCGGTCCCGGCGAGGGCCCCGCGAGTACCCGCGAGGAGGAGGGCGACGGGGCGGGCGCGCTGTTCGCGGTCGATCTGGGCGTCGGTGGGGTCCCCGAGTTCCGGTCGCGGATCGAGACTCGGTGATCGGTTCCCGGCGGCCCACCCGCTGCCTACCGGAAAGCACTTGTCGCCTTCATGACACCCGCGGCACATGAGAATCAGCTTCGCTCTCGCGCTGCTCGGCTGTCTCGCCGTCGCTGGGTGCGTCGGTGGGCCGGCCACCCCGACACCTGCGGTCGAGGCCGACACTCCCTCGGGGACGCCCGCCGTGTCACCGACGGCGTCTCCGAGTCCGACCCCGGATGCTACCCGAACGCCGACGCCGACGGGGCCGACTGGGACGCAGTCGGCGACCGAGACCGCGTCGGCGACGGCGACCGTCCCGCGAGGCAACGTCTCTGTCGAGTATGTGATCCGGATGGACTCGCTCCCGGACCACGTCGCGAACGTCACCCTCGAATTCGGAGGCGTCTACTTCTCGGAGCGCCCGGACGACATCGACTCGTGCGCCGGGGTGGCCCCGCCCATGGACAACCGGTACGATCCGACCCCGACGCCGCTTCCGACTCCGGCGGGCGCGTGCTGGGACGCGGGGAGCGCGTCCGCCGTCACGTTCGTACCCGGTGACGGCGAGCGGTCGCTCGGCACGTTCGAAGCACCCGGTCGCTTCGACGGTGGCGACATGCTGGTCGTCCGAGACGTGGTCGTCCGGCTGGAGAACGGCACCGCCGCGACGAAGGTCTACGACACCGACTTCACCCTCGCTCGGACCGAGCCGACGACGGAGACCGTCGGCCTCGCGGTCTCGATATCGTACGACCCCGACTCGACCGACCGACCCTGGGACTACACCGTCGAGACGTCGCTGTTCGACCCCACGGACTGATCGGTCGGCCGCGACGTATCGGTCGACCGCCGGTCAGTGCAGCGTCCCCTCGCGCTCCTCCACGTCGTAGGCGAACAGCGCGTACCCCACGTCGTCCACCGAGTAGCCGGTCTCGCCGGCGATCTCCCGTATCGGCTCGATCATCGTCACGTAGTCGGCGGCGTCGAACGACTCCTTGCGCCCGTCGAGGTAGCCGAGGCGGGCGAGCGACGCCCACACGCGGGTGTCGACGACGGCGTGGCGCTCGGGGTCCAGCGCGGTCAGGACGCAGGAAGCCGTCGGGGCCTTGAACCCCGAGAGGCCGGTCAGCAGCTGGACCTTCGAGAAGTCACCGTCGACGAGGCGGACGTTCCCGGTCACCTCCCGACACCGCTCGGGCGGGTTCGATTCGACGTGGTAGGCGCTCCGGGTGGAGCTCTCGTAGGCGATCTCGTAGAGCTGGTCGCGCGTGAGGTGGCCCTGTTCCCGGTAGGCTCGCCCGAACTCGGCGAGGCGGTCGGGGTCGAGTCCCTGTGTGTTCTCGTAGGCAACGAGGGCGTCGGCGATCAACTCCTCCATACCCGCAAGCAGGGACACAGTGGGCTTCAAACCCGCCGGTTCGTCTCACTCCAGCGGCCGAGCGTGGAGCGGGAGTCCGCGCGCCCGAGTACGGTCGGCGAGCCTTACCGACGACAAACGCGACCTTACCGCGTCGAAGCGTCGCGAGCGTTTTGTCCCGGCCGGGCGTCGAACGGCCATGGGTTCGTTCCTGGTCCTCTACGGGTCGAGCGAGGGACAGACCGCCAAGATCGCCGACCGGATCGCCGCCCGCCTGCGCGGCCGCGGTCACGACGCGACCGCCGTCGACGCGGGCGCGCTGGAGACCGATTACTCGCTGGCCGACTTCGACGCGGTCGTGGTCGGCTCGTCCATCCACGTCGGGAAACACCAGGCGTCGGTCCGCTCGTTCGTCGACGCCAACGCCGGCGCGCTGGCGGCGCTGCCGACCGCCTTCTTCCAGGTCTCGCTGTCCTCGGTCGGCGACGACCCCGAGCGACGCGCGGAGGCCGCCCGCTACGTCGAGGAGTTCCTCGAAGACACGGGATACCAGCCCGACCGCATCGCTCGCTTCGGCGGCGCGCTCCGCTACTCGAAGTACGGCTTCCTCAAGCGGCTGCTGATGAAGCGGATCGCGCGCGAGGCGACCGGCGACACCGACACCGCCCGCGACTACGAGTACACCGACTGGGCGGAGGTCGAGGCGTTCACCGACGATTTCGCCGCCTTCGTCGAGGGACGGCTCGCCACCGGACCGAGTGAATCGGTCTGACGGTCGGCCTCGCCGCCGGGCCCGTCGGGCCACCGGCTCCGATGCGATAGCCCCGAAACGTTGTTCTTAAGAGTGCAACGCGAGTCATGCCGGTATGAGCAACGAGTCCGAGTCCGAGGAGACAGCGCAGGACGCAGCCGACGAGACCGAGGAACAGGCCGAAGCCGAGGGACTCCAGCACGGCGACTTCATCGAACTGGACTACACCGCCCGCACCGTCGAGGGCGGCGACCTAGTCGACACGACCGACCCCGAGATCGCCGAGGAGGAGGGCGTCGGCGAGGATCAGGAGTTCGCGCCGCGCACGATCGTCCTCGGTGAGGGCCACGTCTTCGACGCCGTCGAGGAAGACATCGTCGGCAGCGAGGTCGGCGACAACGGTACCGTGACCGTCGCCGCCGCCGACGCGTTCGGCGAGTTCGACGACGAGGAGGTCCGCACCATCAGCGCCGACCGCATCCCCGAGGACGACCGCTACCCCGGCGCACACGTCGACATCGACGGCGAGCACGGTCACATCAACACGATCATCGGCGGCCGCGCCCGCGTCGACTTCAACCACCCGCTGGCCGGCGAGGACGTCGAGTACGACTGGGAGGTCCTCTCCGAGGTCACCGACCGCGAGGAGCGCGCCAGCGCGCTGCTGAACGTCTTCCTCGACATGGACCTCGAAGTCTGGTTCGAGACGGACACCGTCGAGGAGGAGCAGCTCGTCGAGTCCGACGAAGACGACGAGGACGACGAGGAGAGCGAACCCGAGTACGAGACCGTCGAGGTCGAGAAGGAGACGCTGTACATCGAGGCGACCCCGCAGCTCACCATGAACCAGCAGTGGATGATGGGCAAACAGCAGATCGCCCAGCAGCTCACCGACCTGCTCGACATCGACCGCATCATCGTCCAGGAGGAGCTCGGCGGCGGCATGGGCATGATGGGCGGCATGGGCGGCATGATGGGCGGCATGGGCGGCGGCGGTGCCGAACTCGAAGAGGCCCTCGAAGACGAGGACATCGACGCCGAGGAAATCGTCGACGAACTCGAAGGCGCCGAGGAGTAAGCGCCCTCTCTCCGCTCTCGCCGACCCGTCAGCGACGGCGCTCTGCCGACGGCTCGCCGGTCAGCCGTCGTCGCTCGGCCGTCGCCCGTCCAGCACCGCGTTGCAACTGTTGACGAACTGTCCGAGCCCCTGCGCCACGTCCCGGTCGAGCGAGACGACGATACCGCTGCCCTCGGACTCCCGGAAGTGGAGGACGGCGGCGCGGTCGTGCAGTTCGACGGTCGCTTGTCGGTCGCCGAGTCGGTCGTACCGCTCCGCAGGGACGATCGACTCGCTGGCCCGTGCCCGGTCCGCGATAGCCGGGAGCGCGGATTTCAGCTCCTCGGTCGTCACGTCGTCGCGGAGATACAGCGCTTCCCAGCCGTCGTTGTCGTACCGGACCGCGCCCCGGAAGGCGTCGCCCGCCCTGTTGTGGACCAGCTGAACGAACGGTTGGTATCGGTTCGGAGGCATTGCCGGGCCAACGTGACAGAACGGTTTCAATCTATGGGCTGGGCCCCTCCGTCCGCGGACCCGACGTTTTTTTGCCCGGCCGCCGACACCTCGCTCACGAGTCTCGCGACCGTCCGTCCGAGCGTATCGCCGCCCCCACCCAACCCGCGGATCCCTCCAGCCAATGCAACACCGAGGCCTCACGGTCCCGAAGCGCGCGCTCGTAGCGACGGCCGCCGCGCTCTGTGCGGTCGCGCTCGCCAGCGCGGCGTCGTCGCTCGACGCGTCGCTCTCGACGCCCGTCGCGTCCGACCCCGGGGGCTCGACCGCCGGCGGGACGTCCCTGCTGGCGTTGCTTCTGGCGTTCCTCCGGGCGTTGCTCTCGATGTTCGGGATCTCGTCCGAGTTACCCGCCAGCGGCTTCGGCGGCTCGTCCGTGTTCCGGATGCTGCTCGCGGCGCTGGGCGCGGCCTACCGATATCGGCTCGCGCTCGTCGGCGCAGCGGCGGTCCTGACGCTCGCGGCGCTCGCGTCTCGGCGAGCCGGCGGCATCGGTGTCCTGGCCGGTCGTCGGCGAGCGGGCGACCCTTCGAGCGACGATGAAGGGGATCGATCTGCGCGAAAGTGGCCCCAGGGAGACCCCGACGAAGTGGTCGAACGCGCCTGGGTCGACCTCGTCGAGCGGGCCGACGCGACCGACCCGGTCGCCCGCACGCCCGCGGAGGTCCGCCGAAGCGCGGTCGAGGCGGGACTGGACCCCGACGCCGTCGAGACGCTCACGGAGTCGTTCCGAGCGGCCAGGTACAGCGGTGACTCCCCGGATGAGACCCGGCGGGCCGCGGTCCGACGGGCGCGACGCGCACTGGCGGACGACAGCGGGGGCGAGCCCGGATGACGGAGTGGAGGAGCCGGTTTCGCGCGGCGACGACCGCCGTCGGCGCGGTAGCGCTGGCGGTCGCACTCGCCCTCGCCGGGGCGGTGAACGTGGGCGTCGTCCCGCTCGGATCCGTGCGCCTCCCGTGGAGTGATTCGGCCGTCGTCGCCGGGTTCGCGACGGTCGCCGTCTGCGCGCTCGCGCTCGTCGTGAACCACCGGTTGCTGCTCGGCAGTTCGTCGACCCTGTCGGCTGAGACGGCGGAAGCGTCCGCGCCCGTCTCCCGGTCCGGTATCGACTTCGACGAGCGATTTGGACGTCCGTTCTCCTCGGCCCCTCGAACGGACGCGGAGCGACGACGGACGCGCGACCGGCTCCGAGAGACCGCCGTTCGAACGGTCGCCCGTCGGCGGTCGGTCTCCCGGGAGCGAGCGGAGCGCCTCGTCGCGCGCGGCGACTGGACCGACGACGCCGCCGCCGCCGCGTTCCTCGGGGACCAGTCTGCGCCCCGTCGGGTCCGCCTCGGGCGGCGGGTCTCGACGCGACTCGCGTTCCGGTACCAGGCACGGCGGGCCGCTCGCGCCGTCGTCGCGGCCGACGGGAGGCCGGATTCGTGACCGACGGCGACGCGGACTGCGACGACTCCGGCGACACGCTCCCGAGTCGCGAACGGACGGGTCGGTGGCTGACCGCTGTGGCGGTCACCCTCGGGGTCGGGTCAGTCGGCGTCTACTTCGGGCGCCCGTCGCTGCTTCTCGCGGCCGTCGTCGGCCTCGCCTACACGGCCTATCCGCTCGTGACGGCCGAACTGGCCCCCAGCCTCACACTCGTGCGAGCGGTCGACGACGCCTCGCCCGCGCACGGCGAGACGGTGACCGTCACGGCGACGGTGACGAACACGGGCTCGCAGACCGTCCCGGACGTTCGGTTCGTCGACGGTGTGCCGCCGACGCTGGCCGTCACCGGGGGAACCCCGCGGCGCGCCGACGCACTCGCGCCGGGCGAATCCGCGACCGTCGGATACACCGTCGAAGCCAGTCCCGGAACGCATCGGTTCGAACCGGCGACGGTGACCTGCTACGACCGCAGCGGTGCCGTCCGCGTCGAAACCGAACTCCAGGCCGGGACCGGCTCAGACCGGAACGACAGGACGAACGAGACCGGCGGACCCGGCGGAGCCGGCAGGACCGACGAGCCCAACGACGCCCCGGCCGTGTCGACGCTGGAGTGTTCGGTCCCGGTCGATGGGGTCCCGTCGCCCCGGGAGACGCTGCGCGCGACGGGGCGGACCGCCGTCGACACCGGCGGGTCGGGCGTCGAGTTCCACCGCACTCGCGAGTACCGACCGGGCGACCCCGCCGACCGGATCGACTGGCGGCGCTACGCCCGCACCGGCGCGCTGACGACCGTCGAGTTCCGGCCGGACCGTCGGCGGTCGGTCGTCGTCTGCCTCGACGCGCGACCGCGGTCGGTCCGTCGGGCCGGTGACGGCGAGGCGGACGCCGTGACCGCCGGTGGCGCCGCGGCGGCCGCTCTCGCGACGACGTTCCTCGACCGCGGGGCACGCGTCGGCGTCGCCCGCCTCGGCCCTCGCTTCGAGTTGGTTGCCCCCGGCGACGGTCGCTACCACCACCAACGAGTCACCGCGTTGTTGACCGCTCCGCCCGAGGAGTCGACGACCGCGTTCGACAGGGAAAACGCAGGTACGGAACCCACCACGGCGGCCGGTGGCGTTGGCGGACCGGCGGCTTCGTCGAGTTCGGCGAACGGGTTCGCGGCGCAGGTCGACGAGGTGCTGGAACGGACGAGCGGGGCCGCCGAGGTCGTGATTGTGACGCCGCTGCTCGACGAATTCGGCGTCGACGCCGTGCGCCGCGCTGCCGAACGGGGACGCGGCGTCGCGACGCTCAGTCCGGACGTGACGAGCGACGAATCGCTGGGTGCCGAGCTAGCCGGCGTCGAACGTCGCAACCGGATCGAGACGCTGCGGTCGACGGGGGTCCCGGTCGGCGATTGGCGGCCCGGTGACCCCGTGCGGTGGTCCCGGAGGGAGGGGGGTGTCCGCCGAGATGGACGGTGACCGCTCGCCCGATACCGGCCCGGCGTTCCCGGGGAGCGCGGTCGCAGTGGTCGCTGCGGTCGGCGCGATGGCACTGCTCGCGACCGACCCGCTCGGACTCGCCGTCGTCGCCGTCGCCGGGACCGGAGCCGGGACGCTCCTCCTCGGTGGTTATCTGCGGTTCCGCGGTCGCCGCGTCGTCGGTTTGCTCGCGCTGACCGCCGGGCTCGCGACGGTGCTCGTCGCGGTCGGGCTCGCGACCGTCTACCCCGCCGGCTGGGTCACGCGGGTGTCGCTCGTGTTCGGGACGGTCGGACCGGGCGTCCTCGCCGCCGCGCTCGTCCCGCTGCGGCGCTCGTGGGCCGGACGGCTGGTGGGTCTCGCCACCGCACTGCTCGTCGGCGCAGTCGCGCTGCGGGGATTCCTCTCCGGGACCGGTCGGGTATCGCTGCTGGTCGCCCTCGCCGGCGTCGTGGTCGCCTGGGACGCCGCCGAGCACGCGGTCGGACTCGGCGCCGACGTGGGCCGGGGGGCGGTGACGGTCGGCGTGTCGGCGACCCATCTTGTCGGCTCGCTCTCGGTCGGCCTCGTCGCCGTCGTCGCCGCGGTCGGACTGTACGCGATCGGTCCCTCGTCGGTGCCGCTCGTCTCCGTCGTCGCCCTGCTCGCCGCGGTCGTCGGCCTGCTCGCGGCGCTCGCGGTCGACCACGTCCCCGCCGGTGACGGCGTGGATCTGGAGCCGTGAACTCGACGGTGAGCGGAGACTCTCCGGGAGAAGCCGGACCGGGACCCTCAGGCGATATCGCGGCTCGTGTCGATCGACACCTGCTCGACCAGATCGAGTTTGATGATGTCGGTCGGGGCGCGGCCGCCGCGGAACTTGGGGATCGCGAGGCGGTTCTCCACCTCGTCGGAGGTGATCGTCGTCTCCAGCTGGAAGATCACGTCGGCGAAGTGCTCCGTGGTGTCTCGCAACGGCGGGACGCTGCGGCCGTCGAGGCAGTGGACGATGGCGAGACTGCCCGTGTTGACGATGTGGTTCTGCAGGTCGTTCAGAAACGAGCGGTACCGCGACGGCGGTTCCTGGGCTTCGAGCACGTCGAGCGGGTCGACGATGAGATTCGAGGTCTCGGGGAGCGCGCTGACGAGCTTGCTCGCGTTGTCCAGCGGCGCCTCGCCCGAGATGTGGCGGACCGTGGGGTCGCCGGTGCTGGCGGGTGACTGCTCGATACTGGCCGTGACCGACTGAGCGGTACGGTCGAGCGAAAGGTACAGCGTGCCGCGGGTCGCGGTCAACTCGTAAAGGAACAGCTCCGCCTGGCTGGCCGGCTGGGCGCTGAGAGCGACGATGCTCCCTTCCGGGATCCCACCCCCGAGCTTCCGGTCGAGGACATCGATGCCCGTGTGTAGCCGGTTAACCATTCCACTGGATGGTTCTGATCCCACAAGATTAAATATTCCGCCTCGCGAGCGCCGTTGCGAGCCGATCGTACGACGCGCGTCCGACCCGGTCACCCAGCACGTCCCCCGCTATCTCCGGGATCGTCGCCAACACCGGTTCGAGCGCGCGAACGGGACCCCCCTCACGAGCGGAGACGCCGGACGGGGAACCGTCGGTCCGCGTGAGGACGCTCCCGACGACTCGGGCGCCCAGCGTCTCGGCCATCCGCGCGGTCTTGGCGGCGTCGTCGAGGCTCGCCGACCGGTCGGTCGAGACGACGAGCGCCCCGTCGGCGTGACGGAGCGGCGCGGCGGCGGCGTCCGTCGCGCCCGCGGGACAGTCCAGGATCACCCGCTGGCGAGCGCGCCGGAGTCGACGGAGCGCCGTCCGGTCGAGCGGCCCCGACGCGCCCCCGGCCGGGAGCACGTCGACGCCTGGGACGACGGTACTCCGGTGGGTCGACGCGGCGATCGAATCGCCGTCGGCGACGGCGTCGACGCCCGGCGAGCGGTCCGTGTCGGCCATCGTGTGCAGGTTGGGCATGTCGCAGTCGGCGTCGACGACGAGCGGCCGCCCGCCGTCACGCGCGAGCGCTGCCGCCAGGCCCAGCGCAGTCGTCGTCTTCCCACAGCCACCCTTCCCGCCGGCAATCGCGAGCATGGGACGGCGTGGCCGGGCTCTCGTACTTGAACCTTCGGAGCGATCGACCCCGTGTCGGGAGTTTCAAGACAGTCGAGGGCGGGACTCTATTCGATGCGTCACGACCACATTATCAGTGCGAAACAACTCTCGCGGGCGGACATCGAGGCGGTGCTCGACCGGGCGGCCGAGGCGGCGGCCGACCCGGAGTCGTTCGCCGACCGCCACGAGAACGCCCTGCTCGGGCTCTGTTTTTTCGAGCCGAGTACGCGGACGAAGATGAGCTTCACTGCGGCGGCAAAGCGGCTGGGCGGCGACGTGGTGGACATGGGCACCGTCGAGTCCTCGAGCGTCAAGAAAGGCGAGAGCCTCGCCGACACGGTCCGGGTGGTCGAGGGGTACGCCGACGCGCTCGTCCTGCGCCACCCCAGCGAGGGGTCGGCCCAGATGGCCAGCGAGTTCGTCGACGTGCCGCTGATCAACGCCGGCGACGGCGCCGGCCAGCACCCCACCCAGACCCTGCTGGATCTGTACACCATCCGCGAGTCGGCGGGCTTCGACGACCTGACGATCGGGATCATGGGCGACCTGAAGTACGGCCGCACCGTCCACTCGCTGGCCCACGCGCTGACGAACTTCGACGCCGACCAGCACTTCATCAGCCCGGAGAGCCTCAAGCTCCCCCGGAGCGTCCGCTACGACCTCCACGAGGAGGGCGCGTCGATCCGAGAGCACACGGAACTGGACCCGGTGCTCTCGGAACTCGACGTGCTGTACGTCACGCGGATCCAGGCCGAGCGGTTCCCCGACGAGAGCGAGTACCGAGCGATCGCCGGCGAGTACCAGATCGACACCGAGACGCTGGAGGCGGCCCGAGACGACCTGACGGTCATGCACCCGCTGCCCCGCGTCGACGAGATCGCCCACGAGATCGACGACACCGACTACGCCCACTACTTCCAACAGGCCCACAACGGCGTCCCCGTCAGGATGGCGCTTCTGGACCTTGTCCTCGGAGGTGAGCAATGAGCGACCGCGAACTCCGCGTCTCCAAGATCCGCAACGGCACCGTCGTCGACCACATCACGGCCGGCCAGGCGCTGAACGTGCTGGCCATCCTCGGCATCGACGCCGACAGCGGCGAGACCGTCAGCGTCGGGATGCGCGTCCCCAGCGACCGCCTCGGCAGCAAGGACATCGTCAAGGTCGAGGGCCGCGAACTGAGCCAGGACGAGGTCGACGTACTCTCGCTGATCGCCCCCGCCGCGTCGATCAACATCGTCCAGGAGTTCGACGTGGTGAAGAAACACCGCGTCGAGCGCCCGGAGGAGGTCGTCGGCGTCCTCTCCTGTCCCAACCGCCACTGCATCACGACCGAGGACGAGCCCGTCGAGTCCCGCTTCGACGTGCTCGACGACGGCATCCGCTGCACCTACTGCGACACCATCGTCCGCGACTCCATCCCCGAGCAGATCGACGTGGCCTGAGTGCGCGCCGGCTCCCCCTCTGTTGTGATTCCCGTCACTGGTGGTGCTTGCTGGCGAAGGCGGCTCACCTATTGAAAACCCGGCCGTTCTCCCGCTGGGGAGTCCAATGTACTACCACGACGACAAGCTCCAGTACCCGGTCGAAGTCGATGAACCCGACCCCGCGTTCGCCAAGATGCTGCAGGAGGCCATCGGCGGCGTCGAGGGCGAGATGCGCGTCTGCCTGCAGTACATGTTCCAGGCGTTCGGCGTCCCGGACGAACACGCCGAGTACCGCAAACTCCTGATGGAGACGGCCGTCGAGGAGATCGGTCACATCGAGATGCTCGCGACCGCCGTCGCGAAGAACCTCGAAGGCGCGCCGACCGAACTCCGCGAAGAGATGAGCTCGGACCGCGCCGTCAACGCGGCGATGTCCGGGATGTTGCCCCGGCAGTACCTCTCGGCGGGGATGAACGCGATGCCGATCGACGCGAACGGCAACCCGTTCGACGCGAGCTACGTGGTCGCCAGCGGCAACCTCGCCGCGGACATGTACGCCAACGTCATGGCCGAGTCGACCGGTCGCCTGCTGGCGGCGCGGCTGTGGGAGATGACCGACGACCCAGGGATGAAGGACATGCTCTCGTATCTGGTCGCCCGCGACGCGATGCACCAGAACCAGTGGCTGAAGGCGCTGCACTCGCTGGGCGACCCCGAGGATCCCTTCGACCACCTCCCGATCCCCAACACCTTCCCCGAGGAGGAGATGCCCGACGAGTTCGACTACTCGTTCATGTCGACGACCCGCGACGGCGACGAGTACGAGGCGCCGTGGACGCACGGGCCGTCGGTGGACGGGACGGAGGACTTCTCGTTCGTCTGGGAGGGCGACATGGAGGGCGCCATGCGCGATATCTCGGAGGCCGACCCCGACACGCACAACGAAGTGGCGAGCGACGACGACTGAGCGGCCGGTCGTTTCGCACCAGAAACACTTTAACCGGTTGCCACGTACGTGCGTTCGATGTCGAAGAAATCACTGTTCGTGCTGGTCGCTCTGGTCGCGGTCGCCGTCGTCTACAAGACGGCGCTCGCCGAGTAGGGGGGAATTCCGGGCGCACCAGCGCCGGTGAGGCATCGCTCTCCGACCGCCTTTTCGAACGACTTACACCGCGCGCCCCGTACCCACGGGTATGTACGGCGTCGTCACGCGCAACGAGCCCGAACTCGAGTGGGCGGAGTTCGACCGCGCCTTCTACGAAGTCAAGGACGTGACCGGCCGCGCGGCCGAGCCCGTCGAGAACGGCGTCAACATGATCTCCTGTTTCGGGGACAACAAGGCCGCCGCGGACAACCCCGACCTGGTCCCCGAGAGCGACGCGGGCGAACCCGCCACGCGGGACCGCCCCTACTTCGACTGGGCGTACGTCTGTCCCACCCACGAGCGCTATCGCGAGGGCCTCCTGGAGATAATCGAGGACGCCGCCGCCGTCAACGAGGACGTGCGCCTCGACGACGTGGGCTTCCCACGCGAGGAGTACTGCCACTGCGACCGTTGCGAGGCGACCTTCGAAGCCAGCGAGTTCGACGACTGGCGGGCCTGGCGGACGAGCGTCATCACCGAGTTCGTCGCCGAGGCCCGCGAGCGGGTGCCCGGCGACCTGTATCTCACGCTGTATCCCGACCCGTATCCGGGCCACATCTACGACCGCGCGGGCCTGGACGTGGCGGCGCTTTCGGAGTACGTCGACGAGTTCGTCGTCCCGCTGTACGACATGGCCTACTCGACGACCTACTGGCTGGAGATCCTCGCGAAGGGGTTCGTCGACGAACTCGACGCGCCGTTCTCGATCGAACTCTACGCGGTCGACGTCGACATCGACGACCTGATCCACGCGACGGAGGTCGCCGACGAGTACGCCGAGTCGGTGGTGTTCGGCTACGACGCCAGCAACGCCAGGGCCACGGTCCGGCGGCTGCAGGCCGACGCCCGCGAGGGCGAGCAGTTCGGGCCCGAGTAGCGACCAGTCGGGCTCGCGTCTACGCCGTGACCCGTGCATTCGGAGGCGTCCGTCGTGTAGAACGGCGGTGCGTGAACGCGACCGCACTCGACACCAGGCGTCGAAAACCGCTCGACCCGCTCGCTAGCTGGAGTCGCTACTGCATTCGACGGCAGGCGGTGAAAGCCCTCGACGCGCTCGCTCACGGGTCGTTGCACTCCCCGTTCGCATGTCGAGGCGCTCGCGGTCGCTGTCTCTGAAAATCGGAGATTTTCGGGATCGGGCAAGAGCCCCGCTCTTGCTGACCTCGCGGGAGCGAAGCTCCCGTTCAGTGACGAGAGAGCTTTGCTCTCTCGAACCAAGCGGGATATCCGCGCTCTCGGCACCGCCCGCTCACGGCACAGCCGTTCGCTTCGAGGCGCTGCGCGCCTCGCACCGCGCGAACGGTCCGAGGGAGCTTCGCTCCCTCGCTACTCACGAGGACGCCAGGGACAGCACCGCAGCAGTAACTGCCCCGCACAGCACCGCAGACGGCCACAGACCTCCCCAGCCTCTTGCGATGCTCGCAGGCTGCGCTTCTCATCCACTGACAGAGCAAGCTCTAACAAGCCTTCGCTCACAGGGTTCGCGAAGACCTCGCGCAACTAGTTCGAGCGGCCCGCCAAGCGGCGGGCACGCTCGACAGCGCGCGCCAATCGTACCCGCTCCGCCGCAACCGCTTACTCGCCGAACCGTTTCTTGCGCCACTCTTGCAGGACCGACCGGTCGCGAGTGTTCTCCGGCAACTCGTCGAACCAGCGAGCGTCGGTGATCTCGCCGTCGGGATCGCACACCGCCAGATCGGTCGAGTCGGCCTCGCCTTCGAAGATGGGGAGGACGCCCCAGGTCTCGTGGCCGTCGCTGCGGAAGCGGACCTCGCCGAGGACCCCCAGGCCGTCGTAGGTCACGTCGATCCCGGCCTCCTCGCCGAGTTCGCGTCGGGCGCCCTCGCGGACGGACTCGTCGGGTTCGACCTCGCCGCCGGGCAGGACCCAGGTGTTGATAGCGGCCTGCTCGACGAGCAGGAGTTCGCCGGTTGGCCGATAGGCGAGGGTGTGGGCTCCGTAGGGGAGCCCCTGGGCCTCGATGCGCTCGGCGACGGTCCGGAAGCGGTCGCGGGAGACCGTCCGGGTGGTCCGGAACTCGACGAAGTCGTCGTAGCGGTCCGCGAAGCGGTGGTACACCTGTTCGGCCGCCTGACGGGCCTCGGTGGCGAGGAACCAGAGGTTGTCGACGGCGGTCATCGCACCCGTGTCGGTCGGTCCAGTCTGCTCGACGGGCGCGGTTCGCCCGGCAAACGCCACCGCCGGCCAGCGCGCGTTCGCTCGGTCATGGCCCCCCATTCGCGAGTCTCCGGCATAAGCTTTCGACCTCCGGGCCGACTCCCTGACGTTACGTTGCACTTGCGTACGCCGACGGCGTCTGCCGACTGTCTGACGGGTGCTTATGGGCCCTGTCGAGAGATCAGATATCGATGACCGAGGGTGTCATGCGGGCGAACGAGGGTGAACGTGCGAGCCACGGCGGTCCGGACGATGCGACGACGGATATCGACGGGGCCGTCGCGCTCGTGTGCGAACCGGCGTTCAGGGCGGACGCGGCGGGCCAGCTCGCCCGCGCGCTGGGCGGCGACGGGGAGCGGAGCGTCCTCGGGATACTGTATCGCCACGACGTGCGAGCGTGGACGACGGCGCTCCGGACGCAGCGTGACCGGATCGGCTCGGCCGCGGCCGTCGCCGTCGGGCCCGTGGCCGAGCCCGGACGGACTCGCGACCGGCTTCCGGTCCGCGAGGTCCCGGACCCGACCGACCTCACGGGCGTCGGCATCGCCGTCGGCGAGTGGCTGCGCGCCCGCGACGACGACGAGCGGCCGGTCGTCTGTCTGGACTCGCTTTCGACGCTGCTGCAGTACGCCGACCTCGAACGGGCGTTCCGCTTCCTGCACGCGCTGGTCGCACAGCTCCGCTCGGCCGGCGCGACCGCGTACGTCTCCGTCGACCCCGGCGCCCACGACGAGGCGACGCTGGCGACGCTGCGGACGCTGTTCGACGCCGTCGTCGCGGGCGAGCGAACGACCGCCGGAACGGACGAGGAGTCGGCGGGGGCTGACGGTCGGCCGGTGGCTACGGACGGTGGCAACCCGGATTCGGGCGGGGCGGCGAGCGGCCGCGAGTGAGACGGATCAATCCCTTTTTGACGGGCCGTCGAGTACCGCCGCCCATGGCATTCGAAGAGGACGACCACGTCATCCTCCGCGACGAGCACAGCGAGTACGACGGCGAAGAGGGCACGATTACGCAGGTCGTCGAGACGATGTTCGGCGACGAGAACTACACCGTCTCCTTCGAGGACGGCCAGGAAGCCGGCGTCTCCGAGGACCAGCTCGAAGCCGCCGAGGAGTAACCCCACCCGATGGCCTCCGTCCCGCTGCACTACGTCGACCTGCGCGCGTTCTGTTATGTCACAGAGGACGAGGAGCGCGTCGAGTCGGCGCTGCGCGCGTTCCTCCCCGAGGAGTTCGAGATCGAACGCGCGACCTCGGAGGGCCACCACGGCGACCGCATCGTCGTCCTCTCGGCGCGCGTCGAGCGCGCCGACGAGATCCGCCACGTCCTCGACAGACTCGGCGAACTCGACGACATCGACGCCGTCGTCTCCGAACTCGACGAGCGGGTCGACGACAACTGCGCCTTCTACCTGACCCTGGACAAGCAGGCGGCCTTCTCCGACGAGATCGAGCGCGGCGACGGGATCACCTTCCGTTCGAAGGTCGAGGCCTACCCCGCGAACAAGCCCGCGGCCGTCGAGAACGCCCGCGAGGTCTTCGAGGCGCTCTGAGCGCGCCATGACCGACACGGACCCGGACCGAGATCGGGACCGAGACCGACGCTTCGAGGCCGTCCACGCCCACCCAGACGGCGAGGCGACGGTCGCCCGCCACGCGTCGACCGCCGCCGAGTACGGCTTCGACGGGGTCGTCGTCCGCAATCACGGCGGCGCCCCCGCCGAGTTCGACACCGAGGAGATCGGGGACCGATACGGTATCGACGTCGTCGAAGGCGTCGAGATCCGGGCCGAAGACCCCTCCCGGGCGAGCGGGTTCGTCGGCAACCACCGCCGGTCGAAGACTATCGTCGCGGTTGACGGCGGATCGGCGGCGATCAACCGCTTCGCCGTCGAACAGCCCGCCGTCGACGTGCTGGCCCACCCGATGGCCGGGGACGGCGACGTGAACCACGTCCTCGCGAACGCGGCCGCCGACAACGGCGTCCGCTTCGAATTTTCCCTCGGGCGCGTGTTGCGGGCCGACGGCGGACAGCGCGTTCAGGCTATCCGCGGGCTCCGGAAGCTCCGGGAGATCGTCGAGGCCTGCGACGCGCCGTACGTCGTCAGCGCCGACCCGCGGAGTCACCTGCAGCTCCGGGCGCCCCGGGAACTCGTCGCCGTCGGCGAGGTGCTGGGGTTCGACCCCGCTCAGGTCAGGTCCGGTCTCGCCGAGTGGGGTTGGATCGTCGACCGGAACCGTCGCCTGACGAGCGACGCGTTCGTCGAACCGGGCGTCTACCGCGGGTCCGTCGCGGACGGCCACCAAGCCAACGACGACGAGGCGTTCGACTGACGCCGGTCGGGGAGCGAGGCGTTCTTTGTCTCCCGGGTCGAACCCGTTCGCATGAACCACTCTCTCGACGAGCACGCCGCCCGCTTCGACGAGATGGCGGCCGAGTACGACGAGGAGGAGAGCGACGAGTACCGCGCCTGCGCGTCGCTGGTCGTCGAACACGCCAGCCCCCGCCCGGACGACACCGTCCTCGACCTGGGAACCGGGACCGGCGCCATCGCCCTTCCACTGGCCGAGGGAGCCGAACGGGTGATCGGCCGCGACATCAGCGAGGGGATGCTGGAGGAGGCGCGCGCGAAGGCCGAAGAGCGCGACCGCTCGAACGTCGAGTTCGGCGAGGGGCGGTTCCGCGAGCCGGCGGTTCCCGACGACGCCGACGTGGACGTGGTGACGACGAACTTCGCGATGCACCACCTCGGGGACGCCGAGAAGCGCGCGGCGATCGACGTGATCGCCGGCCTGGGACCGCGGCGGATCGTCCTCGGCGACGTGATGCTGTTCGGCGAGCCCGACCCCGACGAGCCGTTCTACAGCCCCGCGGTCGACGACCCGGCGACGGTCGGCACGCTTGCCGACGCGTTCACCGACGCCGGATACGCGCTGACGGCGGTCGAGCCGGTCCACGACCAGGTGGGCGTCCTCGTCGCGGAACGCGTGGAGCCCGCCGGAGAGCCGGCCGAGGCGGGCGGCGCGACGGACGCCGACGGGGAGGGCGGGTCGTGAAACACCTCCCGAAACACCTGCAGCCGCGGTGGCGCTACCTCGCGGTCGAGCTGGAGTCGTGGCCCGACGCCGAGATCGACCGTCGAGCGTTCCAGCGCGAGGTGTGGTTCGCGGCGCAAAACCTCGTGGGCGACGCCGGGAGCGCGGACGCGGACCTGTCGGTGGTCCGGTTCGACTTCGACGAGGGAGCGGGGCACGTCATCGTGCGTGCACGCAGGGGCGAGGTCGACCGCGCGCGGGCGGTGCTGGCGTGTCTGGACGCGGTCGAGGGCGCGGCGGTGGGCGTCCGCGTGCGAGGGGTTAGCGGCACGGTGCAGGGCTGTGAAGAAAAGTATATACGACGCCGACCGGAACCAACGGACCAGAGAAACGTCGTCTTCGAGAACGCCGAGCGGCGTGCCGTCGGTCGCGGCGGCCGAATCGACGTGCGGGCCGACGACGCGTTCGTCGGGGCGACCGAACTCGATCTATAAATATGCAGGGACAATCGCAACAGCAGGCGTACGACCGTGGGATCACGATCTTCTCGCCGGACGGTCGGCTCTACCAGGTCGAGTACGCCCGCGAAGCCGTCAAGCGCGGCACGGCGAGCATCGGTGTACGAACAGCTGACGGCGTCGTGCTGGCGGTGGACAAGCGCATCCGCTCGCCGCTGATGGAGCGTTCCAGCGTCGAGAAGATCCACAAGGCCGACGACCACATCGGCATCGCCAGCGCCGGCCACGTCGCCGACGCGCGCCAGCTCATCGACTTCGCGCGCCGCCAGGCGCAGGTCAACCAGCTGCGCTACGGCGAGCCCATCGGCGTCGAGACCCTCACCAAGGCCGTCACCGACCACATCCAGCAGTACACGCAGGTCGGCGGCGCCCGCCCGTTCGGCGTTGCCCTCATCATCGGCGGCATCGCCAACGGCGAGCCCCGCCTCTACGAGACCGACCCCTCGGGGACGCCCTACGAGTGGAAGGCGCTCGCTGTCGGTGCCGACCGCGGCGACATCCGCGAGTACCTCGAGGACAACTACGACGAGGAGATGGACCTGGACGGCGGCGTCGGCCTCGCGCTGGAGGCGCTCGCGTCGGTCAACGACGGCGAGCTCTCGCCGGAGGGCATCGGCATCGCCACCATCAGCGTCGACGACGAGCAGTTCTCCGAGATGAGCGACGCCGAGAAGGAGTCCCACCTCGACGAGCTCGACCTGCTGGCCGTCGAAGACGAAGACGACGACGAAACCGACGAGGAGTAACGCCGCCCCGAGCGGCCGCGGTCCCTCGTCGCGATGGACCGCGGGTTCGCCTGCCGGCGTGACCGCTTCCGTGCGGTCGGCGCCCACACACCTTTTTACCCACACGGTGTTACCTCCGGGTATGATATCGCTCGACGAGGCCGTGACGGCGCGTCTGGAGTCCCACGGCGAGCGCTTCGAAGTGCTCGTCGAACCCGACGCCGCCCTCGCTATGAAGCGCGGCGAGTTCGACGGCGAACTGGAGGACGTGATCGCCGCCGAGGACGTGTTCGAGAACGCCTCCCGCGGGGACCGCCCGCCGGAGGACGCGCTCGAAGAGGTGTTCGGCACCACCGACCCCCTGGAGATCATCCCCGAAGTCGTCGACCGCGGGGAGATCCAGATCACCGCCGAACAGCGCAAGGAGATGCAAGAGCGCAAGTACCGGGACCTGGTCAACCGCATCACGCGCAACGCGGTCAACCCCCAGATGGACGACGCGCCCCACCCGCCCGACCGCATCGAGAGCGCGCTGGAACAGGCCGACTTCAAGGTCGACCCGATGGAACCCGTCGAGAACCAGGTCGACGACGCCCTCGACGCGCTGCGACCGGTGATCCCCATCCGCTTCGATACGGTGAAGGTCGCCGCCCAACTGCCCGCCGACTACGCCGGGAGCGGCCAGGCGCAGGTCCGCGAGTTCGGCGACCTCGAACGCGAGGAGTGGCAGCCCGACGGCTCCTGGGTCGGCGTCGTCGAGTTCCCCGCGGGGATGCAGAACGACTTCTACGACCTCGTCAACGAGGTCTCCAGCGGCGAGGCCGAGACCCGTATCCTCAAAGACGAGGACGACCTCGACACCCGGTAGGCCCGCGACAGGCGCCCGATACCGGGAGACCTTCGACCGCCGGGAACCGACCGGTCGGTCAGTTCCGGCGATCGCAGGACGGCGGCGGTTCTGGAGAGTTGGTCACCGACGGTTGTGCGAGATTACCGACCGCCGTCCGGCGGTCACGGCCGCCCTGTGAGCGGTTCCCGGGCACGTGAACGTTCCGGTGTTGATATATGGGACGATGTCGAACTTCCGAATATGACTAACGTCTGCCGCAACTGCAAACGCACGTTCAGTACGGAACTCGAACTCGAACTCCACCGGGACACGTGCTCGCAGGGCGATCTGTTCTGCGACGAGTGCGGCGAGCGGTTCGCGGAGCGGACGGCCACGGAGGACGGCTGGCACTATCGATGCCCCAGCGACGACTGCGACGGCGAGGGGATGGGCGAGGACATCCACAAGGTCAGCAACGTACGACTCGAAAAGTCGGTCTGACGACGACTGCGATCGTCCGGTTCCCGAACAGTGCTATCTCGTCGGTAGGTCCTCGTTTTCCGCGATAGTCGCGATCCGGTCGAGCGCGCGCCGGCAGACGATGGCGTAGCCGCCCGCGAGCAGCGGGATCTCGAAAGCGACTCGCGAGCGGTCCTCGCCCAGCGGCGTGACCGCGTGGCCGGTCGCCGGGATCTCCGCCACGCGCCACGTCCAGCGGTAGTCTCCACAGGTGTCGACCTCGAAGGGGACCCACGGACCGCCGGCGACCTGCACCTCGCCCCGCGACCCGGATTCGATGTATCGGTCGCCCGAGCGGACCGCGCTGACGCTCGGGCCCCACTCGGGCCACTGTTCGGTGTCGGTCAGAACCGTCCAGACGGCGTCGGCACCCGCGTCGACGACGCGGTCGACCACGAGGCGTCGTCCGTTGGGGGTCCGCTCGATCTGCGGCAGCGAAGCCATGTGCATCCGTTGGGGCTGCTCGGTCTTGGGTGTCGGGGCGGAGTCGGTCGCGGCCGGTCCGGCGCTGGCGCACCGCTGTCAGGGGATCTCGCTGACCGCCCGCCGGAGGTCGCGCTCGTTGCCCCAGCGGACGACCCGCTCACCCGCGGCGCGTTCGAGCGCGGCGAGATGGGCGGCGGCCATCCCGTTGTCGTAGCGCTCGCGCCGGCGCTCGTCGGTCTCGTATGTGCGTTTCAGCAGCCAGAGCACGTCTCTGACCCGGCTCTGTTCGTGATAGAGGTAGCCGAGTTCCCAGACGTGGCCGCCGTCGTAGTCTTCGAGGACGCCGACGACGTGCGTGGCCTGCTCGCAGAGGATCTCGAAGGCGGGCGCCCACAGGTCGATCTCGCCGCCGGAGAGCCCGAAGTCCTCCAGCATGAACGCCGTCGCCTCGCGGCGGTCGTCGAGCAGGTCCCGCACGCGCCGCCGACGCTGACCGGGCCCGTCATCGCCCCCGCGGCCGACGATCAGATACCGGCGGTCGCTGTACTGGATGTCGTTCAGCCGGTCGCCGTGGAGGTGCGTCTTCAGTCGCTCGTGCTGTCGTGGGGTGAAGGTCAGCGACTCCGGGCTCGCGTCCACGAGTTCGTCGCCGTCGACGCCCACGACGTACTCGGTTGGCTCCCCCGCTTCGTCCCCGTCGCCGTCGTCCCCCGACGCCCCCTCGTCGCTGTCGACCATGCCGGCTCGACTCCCGGCGGTGGCAAGTGTCTTCCGACTGGTGTAGGAACGGTCGTGTAATCATTCGACAACCGGTAGAGAAACACTCGTACTCAGCGTCCAAGTGTTTATCACGGCCGGGGCCATACGTGGAGATATGCGACCCGACACGGCCGAACCCGGCGGGGACGAGGCGACCGAGGGGTTCGATCCCTGGCTCGCGCTCCAGCGGGTCACCGACTCGACGCGGGCCAACATCGTCGCGGACGTGGTCGGCCACCCGAAGGGCGCGCCCAGCGTCGACGAACTGGCCTACACGAACCCGAGCCTCGAAGCCGACACCATCCGCAATCACCTGAAAGTGCTCGTCGAGGCGGGGGTCGTCGAGGAGCTGACCGTGCCGGCGGGCCAGCGGACGCGGGGCTACCCCTACAAGTTCTACCGGGTGACGGCGGACGCTCGTGAGCTGTTCGACCGCAACGGGCTGTTCCCCGCCGAGGCGTGGCGGCGGCAGTACGACCGCGTCGAGAAGACCGCCGAAATTCGTGAGTTGGAAGCGATGCCCCGTCCCGAGGCGTGAGTCGTCGTAGTGGTACCCGAAATCGACCGCTGAAAGCCCTCGGCCCGCTCGCTCGCAATTGGTTCTACCGCAGAAGACAGCAAGCGACGAAAGCCCTCGGCCCGCTCGCGGTCGCTGAGCGACATATCCTCGCTCGCAGGCTCGCTCAGATAGAGGTCACTCAGGCGACTGAACTACGCGCGAGCGACCCTCGCCCTTTCAGTCCGCCAGGAAAATCGCCCCGCACAGCACCGCAGACTGCCACATTCCACCCCAACCGATTTCGCTCCTCGCTCACTTCGTTCGCTTCGGTGCTCATCCCTCGCACGGCTCCGTCGCGCGCATGAAAGCGCGCTCCAGCGCGCGCCACTCCGCCTGTTGGGTAGCTGTTCAGTGTAACCTATCCCCATCGACCGATACCCAGATCCGATAACGGGGGACGAACCTATACAATCCCCCACCCGCAAAGGTCGGTCGAATGATCACGGCCCGCGACCTGCGAAAGGAGTACGGCGGCTTCGTCGCGGTGGAAGGGAGCACGTTCACGGTCGAGGAGGGCGAGGTCTTCGGCATCATCGGCCCGAACGGGGCCGGCAAGACGACGACCCTGAAGATGCTCGCCGGCCTCGTCGAACCGACCGACGGCGACGTATCCGTCGCCGGCTACGACGCCGGTGAGACCGAGATGCGCCAGCGCCTGGGCTTTCTCCCCGAGGAGTCGCCGCTGTACGAGGAGATGACGCCCGTCTCGTATCTGCACTTCTTCGCGGACCTGTATGACGTGCCCGAGGGCGTGGCGGACCGGCGCATCCACGACACGCTCGAACGGCTCGAGCTCGACCACCGCGACCGGCCGCTGGGCGACATGTCCAAGGGGATGAAACGGAAGGTCGCCATCGCGCGGTCGCTCATCAACGATCCCGACGTGCTGATCTACGACGAACCCGGCAGCGGGCTGGACCCGCTGACGACGAACTACATCATCGACTTCACGCGCGAACTCGGCGAACAGGGCAAGACCATCGTCTTCAGCGCCCACAACCTCTATCACGTCGAGAGCATCTGCGACCGCGTCGCCATCATGAACGAGGGCCGTATCGTCGCGAAGGGCGACCTCGACGAACTCCAGGCGGAGTACGGTCAGACGGAGTACCACGTCTACACGACGGTCGAGGTGCCCGAGAGCGCCCGCGACAACGGCTATCACCGACGCGTCGTCGAGAGCATGGACGCCGTCGACGAGACGCGCGAGGCCGCCCAGGCCGCGGGCGGCGAGGTCGTCGACATCCGGACGGAGGAGTCGAGTCTCGAAGAGGTGTTCCTCAACGTCGCCGAGTCCGACCCCGAGGCCGAGCGGACCTCGGGGCCGCGAGCGTGAGCGGCCCGCCGCCCGTCGGCGGGGACGACCGTTCCCGCCGGGAGTCACAGATAGGGAGCGATGCGTCGGCCACCCAGCGGTTCGTCCGCTGGGTCCGCACGCGCGTCGAGAACGTCGCCCGGATCGCCCGCTGGGAGGTGACGAAAAACGCCGGGGGCGTCGACCGGCGGACCGTCGTCGTCGCGCTGCTGGCCGTCCTCGGACTCGGCGCGATGGCGCCCGTCGCGGTGAGCCAGGGCGTCGCGCTCGACCAAGGCATCTACCGGGTCGGCGTCGTCGAGGAGGACCCGCTGTACGACCCGGTGTCGCTCGACCCGACCTTCCGGGTGCAAGACCCGAGCGAGTCGGCCGTCGGGGCGGGCGACCAGGAGGTGCTGGTCGTCGGGCCGCGAGTCAGCCAATACGCCGACTCCACCAAGGGACGGGCGGCGGTCGCGGAGCTGCGGTCGACCGTCCAGCGGTACAACGACGGGATCATGGACGGCGATGACAACCAGTCGGCCGCGTTCCCCGTACTCGTGAACCTGACCTACGTCGAGCGCGAATCACAGCAGGTTGCGGTCTCGCAGACCAGAACCGTCCCGATCCAGACCGACGAAGGCGGGACCGGAAGTGGCGACGGGACCGCCGGTGACGGCGGAAGCGGCGGTGGCGGCGAGGATACCGGTGGCGCGGCCGGGAGCGACGGTGGCACCGGTGGCGGTTCGAGCGACGGAGCGGGCGCCGGATCCGGTGACGGCGGAAGCGGCGGTGACGGCGAAGGGACGAGTGCCGGAACCGGGAGCGACGGTGGCACCGGCGACGGAGCGGGCGGTGGCGACGGGAGCGGCGACGTGACCACTCCGAGCGAGGGGTCCAACGTCGCCGGGTCGAGCATCGGCGCGCGACTGACCGGCGGGAGCGCCACCGGCGCGCCCTCTGACATCGCGCCGCCGTTCCCGTTCCAGTCGCTCGTACTCGCGTTCGTGTTCGTCCTGCCGCTGAACTTCGTCATCCAAGCCTACGGCTCGACGATCCTGAGCGAGCGGATCAACCGTCGCGGGGAACTCCTGCTGGTCGCGCCCGTCTCTCGCGGGGACATCATCGTCGGCAAGACGCTGCCGTACTTCGCGGCCGCCGTCGCCGTCGCGGCGGGGATCACGCTCGTCCTTCAGGTCGGGCTCGGACTCGGCGGCTCGGCGATCTCCGTCCTCGCCGTCGTCCCGCTCGCCATGCTGTTCCTCGCCGCCACCTTCCTCGGCGCGATGTTCGCGCGGTCGTTCAAGGAGCTGACCTTCGTCACCGTGACGATCACCGTCTCGCTCACCTCCTACGCGTTCGTCCCGGCGATCTTCACGGACGTGACGCCCATCGCGCTCATCTCGCCGCTGACGCTCGTCGTCCGGGACCTGCAGGGCCAGGCGGTCGGCCTCGGCCAGTTCGTCTTCTCGACGCTGCCGCCGACGCTGACGGCGCTGGTCTGTTTCGGGCTGGGCGCCGGGCTCTACCGCGAGGAGGATATGTTCACCCAGCGGCCGATCCCCTACAAGGTGCTCGACGCGCTGGCGGGGCCGATCGAACGCCGCCGGAGCGTCGCGCTCGTGACCGCCGTCCTCCTGCCGTTCGTCCTCGTGGCGGAACTGGTGGTCGCGGCGTTCGCGTACCCGCTCTGGCAGGCGGAGATCCCGGTCGGGGCCATCGTCGTCGCGGTCCTGATCGGGCTCGCGGTCGTCGAGGAGCTGGCCAAGAGCCTGCACGTCTACGCCGGCTACGCCCACTCGCTGTTCGACGACCGGCTGCGGACGGCGCTGGTCGTCGGCGCCTTCAGCGGTCTGGGCTTTTTCCTCGCCGAGAAGCTCACGCTGATCGTCCGCCTCGCCGACCTGCAGACGCTGCCCGTAGGTCAGACCCTCGTGGGCGAGCAGGCGGCCGTCGGGACGGGCGTCCCGCTCGCGATACTGCTCGTCGCGCTCCTGCTTGCGCCGCTGGCGCTGCACGTCGTCACCGCGTCGATCTCCGCGCTCGGCGCCAGACGCGGCCGGCGCTCGTACGTCATAGCGCTGGTGGTCGCCGTCGCGGTTCACGTCGCCTACAACCTCACGGTGGTGAGTGCCCTTGTCGGGTGATTCGTCGCCCGCGCCCCAGCCGGGGTCGACGGCCGCCGAGTCGGGGGACGGACCGAACGGCGATGCCAGCGGACCGAGCGACGGCGGCGGGTCCTCCGAGCGGTCGCTGCTCGCCGACCCACGACTCACGATCGCCAAGCGGGACTTGGCGTCGCTCAGAAGCGAGAAGACGATCGTTCTCGCACTGCTGATCCAGCTGTTCGTCGCTGCGTTCTCGTCGTTCCTCGTCGTCGGGCTCACGTCGCTGTACAGTCCCGGATCCGTGTCGGCGGGCGAGGTGGTCGTCGGTGTCGCCGGCGAACACGACGACGCGCTGGTCCGGGCGGCCGAGAACCAGCAGGGGGTTCGCGCGGTCGTCTATCCGAACCCCGAGGCCGCCCGCGAGGCCTACCACGACGGGAACGTCCACGCGACGCTGCTCGCCGGCGACTCGGCCGGGCGGATCGGGGTGGAGGTGATCGCGCCGACCGGGAGCATCGAGACGACGCTGATCGTCGACCAGGTGCGCACGCTGCTGGAGTCCGTCGAGCGCACCGAGCGGATCGCCCGCACGGACCACCTCGACACCCCTCCGGTCCCGCTGCCCGAGAACGTGGACGCCAGCCCCTACTTCGGGTTCACCTACACGGTGCTCGTCCCGCTGCTCCTCTTTCTCCCGCCGTTCATCAGCGGGTCGGTCGCCGTCGACGCGCTGACCGAGGAGATCGAGCGCGGGACGCTGGAACTCCTGCGGGTCGCGCCGCTGTCGCTGGTCGACATCGTCGACGGCAAAGCCCTGGCGATGGTGCTCATCGCGCCCGCCCAGGCCGTGCTGTGGATCGCGCTGTTGAGCACCAACGGCATCGGCGTCGCGAACGTCCCGCAGATCCTGCTCGTCGTGACCGCGCTGACGACGCTGGTGGTCACGCTGGGGCTCTCGCTGGGCGTCCTCACTGCCAAGCGCCGGCAGGCACAGCTGCTGTACTCGGTGCTCGTGATCTTCGGGTTCGGTCTGCTGACGTTCGCCCCCGAACACCCGGCGACGACCGTCGCGAAACTCGCCGTCGACAGCCCGACCACGACGACGACGCTCCACGTCGCCGCCTACGCCGTCGCGGCGGTCGTCCTGTTCGTCGGCGCCCGCAGGCTCGTCGCCCGGACCGACCCCGAAGGGCTCTGAGCCGTCGACGGCGACGGCCTCCGCTCGACGCCGGAGCGCACAGAGCCGGCGACAGCACCCGGGGAACGCACCTTTTTGCGCCGCGCGGCCCACCGGTGAGCATGGAGTACACGACACTCGGATCGACCGGCGTCGAGGTCAGCCGCATCTGTCTCGGTTGCATGAGCTTCGGTTCCTCGGACTGGCGCGAGTGGGTCTTAGACGAGGAGGAAGGCGTCGAACTCGTCGAGCGCGCCCGCGACCTGGGTATCAACTTCTTCGACACCGCCAACATGTACTCGCTCGGCGAGTCCGAACGGGTCCTCGGGGAGGCCCTGGAGGGCCACCGTGAGGAGAGCGTCGTCGCCACCAAGGGCTTCTTCCAGATGGACGACGACGACCCCAACTCCGGCGGGCTCTCGCGGAAGGCCATCGAGCAGGAACTCGACAACTCCCTGGAGCGGCTGGGCATGGACACCATCGACCTGTATCAGATCCACCGCTGGGACTACGACACGCCTATCGAGGAGACGCTTCGAGCGCTCGACGACGCCGTCCGCCGCGAAAAGGTCCGCTACATCGGCGCCTCGTCGATGTGGACCCGCCAGTTCGCCGACGCGTTGCACGCCAGCGACCGGCTGGGTCTGGAGCGGTTTCAGACGATGCAGAACCACTACAACCTCCTCTATCGCGAGGAAGAGCGGGAGATGCTTCCCTACTGCGAGCAGGAAGACGTTGGTGTCATCCCGTGGTCCCCGCTGGCACGCGGGTATCTCACCCGACCCCACGAGGAGTACGACGCGACGACCCGCGGCGAAACCGACGACTACGCTCGCGAACACCCCTACTTCGAGGGCGGCGGGAAAGAGATCAACGAGCGCTGCGAGGAGTTGGCCGAGGAGTACGGCGCGACGATGGCCCAGATCGGGCTGGCGTGGCTGCTCGACAAGGACTGGGTCGACGCGCCAATCGTCGGCACGACCAGCATCGAACACCTCGAAGACGCCGTCGAGGCGCTGGATATCTCGCTCTCGGCGTCCGACACGGAGTACCTCGAAGCGCCCTACGAGCCGGTCCGGGTGTCCGGTCACGATTGAGGCTCGGGGAGTGACACCCAGCCCGGCGACCGGAACTGGCCGTATCCGCGCGCGGTGCCGATACCACTAAACCGCGCCCGGCCCACGGGTGATTCGATGACAGATCCCCGTGACGACGGCGACGGCGCCGACCCGTCCACAGAGGGCGTCGCTGCCGACGCGGAGTCGGACGGCGAGCCCCGGGTCGGCGCCGACCGGTCGCCGTCGGACGACACCCCGGTCGCCGAGGACCCGGCGACCGACGCCGACGACCGCCCGGTCGCGGAGTCCGTCGAGACGCCGGGCGAACCGCGGACGCTCGACCCCACGGTCCGGGTCGAGTGGATCGTCGGCCCGCTGTTCGGCGCCCTGCTGACGGCGGCGGTCGCCGGGTTCATCACCTGGGCGGTCGCCGCCGAGTACATCCCCTACGACCGGACGACGAGCGCGGTCGCCGTCGGTGGCGGCCTGTTCGTCCTGTTCGCGGTGTACGGCGCCGTCCGCGCCGTCTTCCTCTACCGGTCGTGGCGTTACGTCGTCCGCGAGGAGTCGCTGTATCTCACACGCGGCGTCCTCACGCGCGTCCAGACGGTGGTTCCCTACGTTCGCGTCCAGCACATCGACACGCGCCGCTCGGCGTTCGAGCGCGTCCTCGGGCTCTCGACGCTGGTCGTCTACACCGCCGGCTCCAGGGGCGCCGACGTGACGATCCCCGGACTCACGCCCGACACGGCTGAGGACCTCCAGTCCCGGCTCGAACGGCTCGCGATCGCCTCCGAGGACGAAGACGCGGTGTGACTCCTATGAGCGACGACTCCACAGGGGACGACCCGACGCCGGACGCGGACGACCGCTCGACCGGCGACCCGCCGGCCGACCGCCACGATCGGGAGACCGTCAGCGAAGCGGCGGCCGAGGACGTCGAGAGCGGGGGCGCCTCGCCGACGACGCCGCGTATCGCGGGCCCACAGAAGCTGAACGTGCTGACGATCCCCTACCAGATCGCACAGCAGGGAGTCAGCATCGCGATCGCTATCTTCGTCTTCGGTGGCGGCAGCGCCTCGGCGCTGTTCGGCTCGGGGCGGAGTTTGCTGGCGATCGGCGCGATCGTGGCCATCTTCCTCGGAATCGCGGCGTTCGTCGGCTACTTCGTCGCCCGCTATCGGCGCTTCGAGTACGAGCTCACCGCCGACACCTTCGACATCAGGTCGGGCGTGCTCTCGCGGCGCAACCGGGAGATCCCGCTGCGGCGCATCCAGAACGTCGACATCAGCCAGAACGTCGTCCAGCGCGCCCTCGGGATCGCCGAGGTCGGCCTGGAGACGGCCGGCGGCGGCGGCACGGAGGCACAGCTCCGGTACGTCGGCGTCGACGAGGCCGAGGCGCTCCAGTCGGAGATCAGCCGGCTGAGCCGCGTCGCGAAGACCGAGGACGGCGAGACGGCCGCGACCGACGAGGAGCGCTTCGACACGGTGTTCTCGATCACCGAGCGCGAGCTGGGGGTCCTCGCGCTGATCTCCGTCGACCTCCGGATCGCGTCGTTCCTCTTCTTCGGCGCGTCCATCTTCGCGCCGTCGGCGGCCTCGATGGCCCAGCCGGACAACTGGTGGGAGTACGGCTTCGGGCTCGACAGCCTCGTCGGCGCGTTCCTGGGGCCGCTGGCCGCACTGGGGGCTATCGCTGCGCTCGCGCTCGTCTCCGGCGTACTCAACGCGGCGCGCTACTACGGTTTCACCCTCGACCGCGGCGAGGACGAACTGCGCTACGAGCGCGGGCTCCTCCAGAAGTATCGCGGTACGATCCCCCTGTCGAAGGTCCAGACGCTGACCCTGGAGGAGAACGTCCTCGCGCGGGCGCTGGACTACGCCGCCCTGACCATCGAGACGGCGGGATACACGCCGACGAGCGGGGAGTCGAACGGCTCCCAGTCGGCGATCCCAGTCGCCGAGCGCGACCGCGTCGTCACGCTGGCTCGCTCGCTGGAGCCGTTCGACGACTCGACGCTCGAACGCCCGCCCAAACGGGCGCGGCTGCGCTACGGCTTCCGCTACGCCATCGGTCTCGCGGTGATCGTCGCCCTGCTGTACGCCGGGACTGCGTTCACGGACTTCCAGCTGTACTGGTACGTCCCGCTGGTCGCCGCGCCGCTCGTGCCCGTCGCCGCCCATTACAAGTGGAAACACCTCGGGTACGCGCTCGGCGAAGACCACGTGGTCACTCGCAACGGCTTCTGGGTCCGCCGGCAGAAGGTCGTGCCGTACCACCGGGTTCAGACCGTGTTCAGCTCGCAGACGGTCTTCCAGCGCCGCCGCGATCTGGCGACGGTCACCGTCGACACCGCGGGCTCCCAGAGCATCACCGGCCAGGACGCCCAGGCCGTCGACATCGACGCCGAGACGGCCGAACGAATCCGCGAGGCGGTCTCCGACGAGCTCTACGGGGCGCTGGCGCGTCGGCGGCGGGACGGCCGAACCCGCTCGGGCGCGGGCGAGACCGGCGGCTCCAGTCGTGCCGGTCCGGGGTCGCTGGGCGACGGGAGCGGTTCACCGGGCGACTGAGGGGCCGGCCGCGCCGAATGCGGTTCCGACGCACCCGACGGCCGGCCGCCGACGGGGATTGCCGCTTCTCGTGCATTGACGGATCACCGAGCCGAACCTCCGAGAGATGATCCCCGCAGGACTCCGAAAGGTAGCCTACGCGTCGATCGCCCTCAAAGGACTGTTCGCGACGGTCGCGCCCCGTCTGAGCGCCCGCATCGCGGCGACGATGTCGCTGCCGGGCTTCGAGAACGTCGGTGAACTGGAGCCGACCGACTGGTACGTCCGCGCGGTCCGGGCGACCGGCGTCGGCATGCTCGCCGCCGGCGGCACCGCGCTTCTGCTCGAGAGTCGCGCCGAAGCCGCGGACGCGGACGACGAGGACTCGACCGAGGCGACCTTCGACGGCATCGACCGGATCGACACCGACGACGACGGCGACGCCGCCGACCTGAGCGTCGACATCGACACCGACGACGAGACCGGCGACGACGAGACCGGCGACGACACGGCGGCCGACGACGCGACCGACCGGGGAGCCGAGACGGCCGACGACGAGCCCGACGAGTAGCGCCGCACCGCTTTCTGACAGTCGTTCCGAAAGTCCAAATCACTATACGGGCAGGCGGTCGATACTGGACAGCTATCGGGCGCGAGTGGCCCGACGGAGACACACATGCCTGCTATCGAGACCGAGGACCTGACCAAGCGGTACGGCGACGTGACGGCGCTGTCGTCGCTCTCACTGTCCGTCCCGGAGGGCGAGCTGTTCGGCCTGCTCGGCCCCAACGGCTCCGGGAAGACGACGACTATCGAGATCCTCACGGGACAGCTCGACCCGACGGAGGGGACCGCGAGCGTGCTGGGCCACGACCCGGTGGCCGATCCGCTCGCCGTCCGCGAGGCGGTCGGGATCCTCCCCGAACGGGAGGACCCGCCGAGCTTCCTCACGCCGCGGGAGTACCTCCAGTTCGTCGGCGACGTGCGCGACCTGTCGGGCGTCGACGACCGCATCGCCGAGTGGGCCGACCGGCTCGGGTTCGTCGACACGCTCGACACCATCTCGACGGACCTGTCGGAGGGCGAGCGCCAGCGCGTGATGCTCGCCCAGACGTTCATCCACGAGCCAGACCTCGTCTTCATCGACGAGCCGCTGGTCAACCTCGACCCGATCATGCAGGCCGAGGTCAAAGACCACATGCGCGACTACTGCGACCGGGGCAACACCCTCTTCCTCTCGACGCACTTCCTGGAGGTGGCCGAACAGCTGTGTACCTCGGTCGGCATCGTCCGCGACGGCGAATTCGTCGCCGAGCGCGACCCCCGCGACCTCGACCCCGACGAGCAACTGCTCGACTACTTCCGCCGTGAGGTCGAGCCCGAGGGAGCGACCGGCGAGATTCCGGCCGGGAGAGCCGCCGGCGAGTCCGAGCGATGAACGGGGCGGACGCGACGGCGTCGGGCGACCGCGGCGGACCGGAACGCGACGGAACGGGCGACGACCGGCCGGGAGGTGGGCTCTCGACGCGGCTGCTCGTCCGGATGATCCGCGAGGAGTGGCGCCTGCAGGCGGAGCTGTTCGGCGACCGCTTCGCCCTCTTCCCGCTCGTGATCGCCGTCTTCGGGGGGCTCGGCGTCTGGCTGTTGACCGTCGCCGGCACCTCGCTCGACGCCGTCGCCGCGGGGCTACACGGCCTCGTGTTCTTCTTCGGCCTGCAGGTCGGCACCATCGGCCTCGTCGGTCGGGACGCGCTGCGGGACGTGCTGGGCGACGTGACGCTGCTCGTGTTCTCGGCGCGGACGCTCCCGGTCACCTGGCGGCGCCTGCTCGGGGTCTTCGTCGTCAAGGACCTGCTGTACTACTCCGGCCTCTTCCTCGTGCCGATGGCGGTCGGCTACGCCGCCGTCGCGCTCTCGGCGGGCCAGCCGGCCGGCGGCGTCGCGCTGCTGTGGCTGACGACGACCGGCGCGTTCGCCCTCGGCGTCGGGACGAGTCTCACGCTCACCGGCGTCGGGACCCGGAGCAGGGCGGCGGTCCTCGCGCTCGTCCTCGCGGTAGCCGCGGGGATACTCACGGGACGGCTCGACGTCGTCGCGCTCTCACCGTACGGCTTCTACCTCGATCCGTCGCTCCGGTCGGCGGCCCTCGGGTTCGGCCCCGCGCTCGCGCTCGCCGTCGCCGGGCCGCTGGCCTTCCAGCCGGTCGAGAGCGGCGGGGCGCGGTCGGCGCCCCAGCGGTACGAGCGAGTCCGCTCGGTGATCCGCGACGACGGCGGCGTCGCCACGCGGACGCTGTTGGAAGTGACCCGGTCGTCGGGATCCGTCTGGAAGGTCCTGTTCTCGATGGGCGTGCTGTTCGGCGTCACGGTCCTGCTCGTCCGCGAAGTCGCGCGGGCGACGACGCTCACACCGTCGTACGGTATCGCCGTCGGGACGCTGCTCGGCCTGGGCGCGTTCACCACCTACAGCTGGGTGACGCAGTTCGACTCCGCCGAGGAGTACCTGCGCCTGCCGCTGTCGCTGTCGGCCGCCTTCGCGGGCAAACGGACCGCGTTCCTCGCCCTCTCCGTGCCCGCCGGGCTGGTTTACCTCGTCGGCTCGCTGGTGTGGCTCCCCCCGGTCCAGGTCGCGGTGGGCGCGGTCGTCTTCCCGCTGGTCGCCGTCTACGTCTTCGGCGTCACCGCCTACGTCACCGGCTTCGCGCCGAACGAACTGCTGTTCGACACGCCGCTGTTCGTCGCCTTCGGCGCCGCGCTGGCCGCGGTCGCCGTCCCGCTGGTCGTCGCCGCGCTCGCCTACACCGAGGCGCCCGCGCTCGCTGTCGGGGTGTCCGTCGGCGTCTCCGTCGTGGCCGCGGCCGTCGGGTTCGCCCTCTCGAACCGGGCGGGCCCGCGCTGGCAGCGGAAACTCCGGTGAGCGGGTCGTCCCAGGGAGTCCCGCTCTCGTGCCCGTCCCGACCGCCCCCCTTTTGCCGCGACGGTCCGTACCGCCGGCCGAGAACCGAATGTCCACAGCATCCGACTCCGAGCGGGCCTTCGACGACGTCCGCGGCGTCGTCGTCGACCTCGACGGGACGGTCTACCGCGGCGACGGCGTCCTCCCCGGCGCCGCCGAGGCGGTCGCGGCCCTCCGAGACCGAGGGATCGCCGTCTGCTTCTGCTCGAACAACCCGACGAAGACGCCCGCCGAGTACGTCGACCGCCTCGCCGGCATGGGCATCGAGGCCGACGAATCGGAGATCCTCCCCGCGTCGACCGTCACCCGCGACTACCTCCGCGACCACCACGCCGACGAGCCGACGTACCTCCTCGGCTCGGACTCGCTGGGCGACTACCTCCGGGACAGCGGCCAGCGCCTCGTCGGCGACCCGCGGGCGGCGTCGGTGTTCGTCGCTTCGTGGGACGAGCGGTTCGACTACGGCGACATGTCCGAGGCGCTCGCGGGGATCGACGACGGGACGACCTTCCTCGGGACCGACCCCGACCGGACGATCCCGACCGCCGACGGGCTCGTCCCCGGCTCGGGCGCGGTGATCGGCGCCGTCGCCCGGACCGTGGGACGGGAGCCCGAGCGGGTGCTCGGCAAGCCCTCAGCGGAGGCCGCCGAGGACGCGCTCGCTCGGCTCGGTGTCCCGGCCGAGAACTGTCTCGTCGTCGGCGACCGCCTCGACACCGACCTCCGGATGGGTGCCGACCACGGGATGGCGACCGCGCTGGTCCTCACCGGCGTCTCGGCGCGGGCCGACGCCGCCGGGAGCGACGTCGACCCCGACGCCGTCCTCGACTCGCTCGCGGATCTGCCCGCGCTGCTGGACTGACCGCGAGCGGCGCTCTCGATGCCGGAACGGTGCCTCTCGGGTCCCGATTCCGACAGGTCGAGATACGCTTATACTGTCGCGATACTAAGATGTAGACGAACTCAGAGGGGGTTCAGACAACCATGACTGGCAAGAAGCTACTGCTCATCACCGGCGACTTCGGGGAGGACTACGAGGTAATGGTACCGTTCCAGGCGCTGCAGGCGGTCGGCCACGAGGTCGACGCCGTCTGTCCGGACAAGGAGGCCGGCGAGACGGTCAAGACCGCGGTCCACGACTTCCGCGGGGACCAGACGTATCTGGAAGAGCGCGGTCACGACTTCGAGCTGACGGCCACCCTGTCGGAGGTCGACCCGGCGGACTACGACGCGCTCGTTCTCCCGGGCGGCCGCGCCCCGGAGTACATCCGGAACTACGACGCCGTGATCGACGCTGTCGAGCACTTCTTCGCCGAGGACAAGCCCGTGGCGGCCATCTGCCACGCGACGCAGATCCTCGTCGCCGCCGACGCCGTCGAGGGGCGGACCTGCACCGCTTACCCCGCACTGGAGGCCGACGTGCGCGCCAACGGTGGCGAGTGGGGCGAGGGCGTCGTCACCGACGGCAACCTCGTCACCGCCCAGGCCTGGCCGGACCACCCCGAGTGGATCGCCGCGTTCCTCGACGTGCTCGGCACCGATATCCAGCACGGCCAGCCCGTGACGGCAGACTGAACGGAGACCCGCCCGCCATTTTCGGCCGCTACGCCCCCGTCAGTCGGAACACCGCGCCGCTCTCGCCCGAGACCTGCCCGCTCGCGGTCGTGCAGACGAACAGTTCGCCCGCGGGATTCCGGCCGAACGACAGCACCATCGGCCCGAACTGCTCGTTCGAATCGACGGAGACCGTGGTCGTCGGCCACAGCCCCTCGTCGGTCTCGCGGGCGGCGAACAGCCGTCCGCCGGCCCGCCAGTCGGCGAAGAGGTAGCGACCTCGGAGGTCCGGGATCGCGTCGCCGCCGTAGCGGTACCCCCCGATCACCGCGATGCCGCTCACGTCCGCGCCGCCGTGAGGATACTCGATCACCGGGTCGCGGAGCGGCCGGCCGCGCGGGCTCTCCGACGGACAGTCCTCGGCCTGGAAGCAGTGGGTCCCCTCTTTGACGTTCCAGCCGTAGTTACCGCCGCGTTCGACGACCGACACTTCCTCCCAGGCGCCCTGGCCCACGTCGCCGACGAACAGCCGGTCGTCGGGGCCGAACGAGAAGCGCCAGGGGTTGCGAAAGCCCCAGGCGTACTGCTCGTCGAGGCCGTCGCTCCCCACGAGCGGGTTGTCCTCGGGCACCGCGTAGTCCCGGACCGGCCCGTCGGAACCGGCCGTGGTACCCCCACCGCCGCCGCTCGGCGTCCCCGACGCCTCGCCGTCCACGTCGATCCGGAGCATGCTTCCCAGGAGATTCTCGGTGACGTCCTGGCCGTTGCCGCCGCCGACGGCGTCGTACCAGTCGTCGACGTGGCCGACGCCCTGGTCGTTGGCCCGCCCCCCGTCGCCGGTCGCGACGTAGAGGTAGCCGTCCGGACCGAACGCGATGGCGCCGGCGTTGTGGTTGCTCTGCGGCTGGGCGATCTCCACGACCACTCGCTCGGACCCTGGGTCGGCGGTCGCCGCGCCCGGGTCGGCGCGGAACTCCGAGCAGACGAACGTGTGGGAGTAGTCGTCGGGCACCCACTCGCGGGCCGGCGCGCTGTAGCGAACGAAAAAGCGGCCGTTCTCGGCGAACTCGGGGTGGAAGGCGAGCCCGAGCAGTCCCTGCTCGCTGTAGCCGCCCACGTCGACCATCCGGTCGGACACGTCGAGGAATGGTTCCTCGCGGAGGCGCCCGTCCTCGTACAGGTGTATCTGACCCGACTGGTCGACGACGAACCGCCGACCCGGCTCCGGGATCGAGAGCGCCAGCGGCGAGGTGAACCCGGAGGCGACGCGCTCGGCGCGAACCGTCAGGTCTTCGAACGCCGCCGTGCCGGCGGGCGTCCCGTCACCCCCGGTGTCGGCCCCGCCGGTCGACTCCGTCGACCCGTCCGTCGGCGTGTCGCCCCCGGAGCCCCGGGTCGCCGTGTCGCCGGGACTCGACGGCTCGCCCCCCGGCCCGTCGCCGTCCGAGTCGCTTCCACAGCCCGCGAGACCGCCTGTCAGTGCCAGTCCGCTCATCGCGAGCGCGCGCCGCCGCGTGAGTCCCTCGTCGGTCATGGACCGATTTCGTTCTCCAGTGAAAGGAACTTTGGGTTCCGGTCGAATAAACGAGCAACTCGTTTGGAGATGTGAATCTCGAACCTTTTTTACTGCCATGCGGACATCTAGAGGTATGGTTGACAGGCAAGACCTCCGCGAGCAGTTCACCGAGGCGTTCGAAGGCGCGGACTACCCGATCTCCAGCCCGATGGACCTGGTGCCGGCGCTGCCGAACGGCCCGGGGACGAAGTTCGAGTCGGGCGACTTCTCGATGACCGCGATGGAGCTCAACACGAAGCTCGGGAGCGGGAACTTCCCCTACGACAACGTCGACGCGTTCGTCGACGACGTCATGGACCAGCTCGACGACCAGGACCTGCTCTAACCGCCGGCGACCAGCGCCGTCGCGACCGTCACCGCCACACCGACCCCCAGCAGCAGGTAGTTCGCCACCGCGTTGTCCGCACGGGTCAGCGATATCGTGTAGTGAGCGTCCGAGAGCGGCCGGAACGGCGTGATCCCCATCGGCGTCAGCGCGTCGGCCAGTAGGTGCGAACCGACCGTGAGTGACCCGAGGAGGAAACCGAACGCGCCCAGTACCACTGTCTCACCGGACGCGACCGCCACCCCCGACGTGACCGCCGCCTCGGTCGCGACCGTTTCCCCGACCGCGACGCCGACCGCACCGACGGCGAGACCGACGGCGATCAGGAACCCCACGGTGTGCGTGGGCCCGCGGTGTTCGACGAACGGGATCCGCTGGTCCACGTCGGGCAGCCCCGAGAGGCCGACGACGACGGCGCCGCCGATCAGCGCCGCGGCGTCGAATCCGGCGGCCAGCAGCGCGCCGCCGACCGGCGCGTAGACGAGCAGCGCGGCCCCGTAGTGACCCGTCTTGTACATCGTCGTTCGTAGCTGTGACCGTCACCGTACTTACGCCCTCGGGCCGGCCCGGCGCCCGAGCACTCAAGCCCGTCCCGGACGGGGATCCGGTATGAGCGACCCAGCGATGACGCGGTTCCCGGTACCGGACGTCGAGGACCTCCCCGAGGACATCCAGGAGCGCATCGTTCAGGAGGAGGCCGACGCCGGATTCATCGCCAACGTGTTCCTGGCGATGGCCTACCGGCCGTCGCAGTTCCGGGCCTTTTTCCAGTACTACGACGCGCTGGTCGAGGACACCGAACTCGACCGCGCCGAGATCGAGATGATAATCGTCGCCGTCAGCGGCGCCAACGACTGTCTGTACTGCAACGTCGCCCACGGGGCGCTCGCCCGGATCTACGCCGACGACCCGCAGATCGCCGAACAGCTGATCAGCAACCACCGTACCGCGAACGTCTCCGAGGAACGCCGCGCGATGCTCGATTTCGCCGTGAAGCTGACCGAGAATCAAGCCGAGATCGGCGAAGACGACTTCGAACGCCTGCGCGAGCACGGCTACTCCCGGCGGGCGATCTGGGACATCGGCAGCGTGGCCGCCTTCTTCAACCTCTCGAACCGGATGGCCCACCTCGCGGACATGCGACCGAACGACGAGTTTTACGGACTCGGTCGCTGAAGACCGCTCGTCGTCGCAGTCGTTGCCGATCCGATCGATAGTGCGGTCGTCCGGTGCAACACCCTTAAGGATTAGATGGGTCTAAACTCGGATGATGCTCAGCGCCAAGATGGAGGATTACCTGAAGGCGATCTACGAGCTCCAGCGCGAGGGCGACGAGCCCGTTGCCACCTCGCGCATCGCGGAGCTGCTGGACGTGACGGCTCCGACGGCGACCAGCATGATGGAGAAGCTCGAAGAGCGCGAGCTCGTGGAGCGCGAGAAGTACAAGGGCGTCCGGCTGACGCCCGAGGGGGAGACCGTGGCGCTGGAGGTCGTCCGCCACCACCGGCTGCTGGAGACCTACCTCACCGAGGAACTGGGATACGACTGGGCGGAGGTCCACGACGAGGCCGACCGGCTCGAACACCACATCAGCGAGGAGTTCGAGCGCCGGGTCGCGGCGATGCTCGACGACCCGGCCGTCGACCCCCACGGCGACCCGATCCCGACCGACGCGCTCGACCCGGTCGACGAGACCGCCGGCCACACGCTCGAGGAGTGCGCCGAGGGCGAGACCGTCGTCGTCCGCCGGGTCCGCGACCGCGATTCGGAGGAGCTGGCCTACCTCGACGAGGCCGGCATCACGCCCGGCACCGAACTCGTCGTCGAGGAGGTCGCGCCCATCGGAATGGTCACCGTCGCGCTCGTCGAGGCCGGCGAGACCGTCTCGCTGCCCGACGGTGTCGCCGGGACCATCTTCGTCGGCGCGCCGGAGGGGGCCACCGAGAGCGCGAGCGGCGCGGCCTGACGCGGAGTCGTCCGCAGTCCGGAGGTCTCCAACGGCCGAAACCAGTTTCACCCGGGGACCGCTCGTCTCCCGTATGCGCGACCTCGACGACACCGACCGGACGATCCTCGGACTCCTCCTCGACGACGCGCGGCGTTCCTGGCGCGACATCGCCGACGCCGTGGATCTCTCGCCGCCGGCGGTCGCCGACCGCGTCGAACGCCTCGAAGACCTGGGCGTCATCCGCGGGTTCACCCTCGACGTCGACCGCTCCAAGCTCCGCGAGGGCGCGCCCGTCCTGGTGACCGTGAACGTCACCCCGCGGGCGGCCTCGGCGGTCGCCGACGCGCTCGGCGAGGCCGACGCCGTCGAACACGTCTTCACCACCGCCGAGGAGCGCGTCGTCTTCACCGCGACCGTCCCCGAGGGCGACGTGCTCTCGCTGCTCGAATCGGCGGTCGTGATGGAGGACGTGCGCGACTACGAGGTGTCGCTGCTCGCCGACCGGTCGTGGAACCCCGCCGTCGCCGAGGCCGAACTCGCGCTGACCTGCGACGAGTGCGGCAACACCGTCACCGCCGAAGGCGAGACCCGTAAGATGGACGGCGAGACCTACCACTTCTGCTGTGAGTCCTGCGAGGCCTCGTTCGTCGATATGTACGAGGAGTTGCGGGAGGGCGCCGAGGGCTGAGCCCGAAGCGGTCGACGGCTCTCAGCGGCGCGCCGATCGGACGACGTGTTCGGTCCCGGTCGCGACCGTCTCGACGCGGCCGAACGCGGCGAGCGAGTCGGAGAGGTCGAGCGCGCGGTGGTGGACGACCCAGCAGCGGCCGTCCGGCGCGAGGGCGTCGGCGGCGCCGCGGAAGAGATCCGCGAGCACGCCACTGCCGGCGTGGGTCGGCGGATTGCAGAGGACCGCGTCGAACGACCGGTCGGCGACGCCGGCGGTGCAGTCGGCGGTGACGACGCGGGCGTCGACGTCGGTTTCGGCCAGCGTCCGCTCGGCGGCCGCCGTCGCGAGCGCGTCGTCGTCGGTCGCCCACACGTCGCAGTCGGCGGAACGCCCGGCGTAGGCCGCGAGCGGCCCGTACCCGCAACAGAGGTCCAGCACCCTGTCTCCGCCCGTGACGGTCGCCGTCTCGGCGAGCAGGCGCGTCCCGTGGTCGAGACCGCCGGCAGCGAACAGGCCCGGTGCGGTCACCAGTTCGAAGTCGACCCCGTCGACGGTTGCCCCGACGCGGTCGAAGGGTGGCTCGGGACCGTAGCCCGGGCGGCCGCCGTCGGCGGTCGCCGACCCGATAGCGCGCAGGAGCGACCAGCCGTCGCGCTCGGCGACCGTCGAGACTTCGGCCGCGGCCGCGGTGAGCGCGTCCTCGTAGCGGCCCAGTCCCGTTTCGGGCTTCGCGGCGAGATAGAGCGCGCCGTCGCTGGCCAGCGAGTCGAGGGCCGAGCGGAGCCGACGGGTGCCGAGTTCGAGAGGGGTGTACGGTTCGGGAACGTAGACGGCAGTGTCGACCGGTTCGGCGGGCGGTCCGTCGATACCTGCGAGACCGGTCGCGAGTTCGACGGTCGCGTCGACGCCGTTCTCGGTCGCATTGCGCTCGCAGAGGGCGGCCGCCCGGGCGCTCGGTGTGGCCATCCGGACGCTCGCGGCGCGGCCGGCGAGGACGACGCCGACGACGCCGTACCGCGCACCGACCGTTCGCAGTCGGCCGCAGTCGCGGTCCCAGAGGCGTTCGAGCGCGAGCAGTTCGCCGGGACAGAACGCGTCGGCGTCCGGGACGCCCTCGGCGGTGTGGAACTCGAAGCGGTCCGGCCCGGCGTCGGTCCTAGACCCGAGGACGAGCGGGTCCCGTCTCGGTGTCATCGGGGACCCTCCGTTCGAGACCGGTCGCGAGCGGGCGAGCGGAGGGGGGCCGAGCGGTGTGCGGTCCGTCGGTGGGTGTCGGGGTGGTCGTCGTGACTGTGCGGTCGTGGGCGTGCGTGGCGTGGCATTCGGATGGTCGGCAGGGCTGGCGGTTATCGACCGACTCGGAGCCGCGCCTCGCGGACGTGCTGTAACGAGAAGTCAGCTGCCGCTGTCCGCGAAGCGCGACTTCGGGTGCCGAAAGCGCGACCGGGCGGAGAAGTGACGCGTCCGACAGCGACTCGAACACGCGTCCGCCCGGCCCACAGCCGGCGAGCCGGTCGAGCCCGCCCCGCCCGCGCGACCGCCGCTGCCGTCGGCGACCTACGCGAGTCGGAGGGCGCGGCCCGACCTCGGGCCGTTGTCCATCCTGTTCGCGAGTATTCGAGCGCCCCACAAAGGCGTTTCCGTGCCGTGCGGGGGCGTCCCGGACCGGGACAACACGTATGGCTGCCCCGTCTGTCCGGCCGGTATGGAACTGGTCGAGGCGACACGCGAGGACGTGGCGACGCTCGCCGAGTACTGGTACGCCCTGGCGACCGAGATGGAGCAGTACGACGAACTGAACGAGGTCGCGTACGACGACGCCGAGCCCGCCGAAGACGGGTTCGAGGGACTGCTCGACGGCGAGGATACGACGGTCTACCTGCTTGAACCCGCCGAGGAATCGATCGGCTTGCTCGTCCTCCGCGAGGGGGACCACCCCTCGCGGACTCACTCTGCGTACCTCGATATCGTCGACCTGTACGTCGCTCCCGAACACCGGGCCAGCGGCCACGGCAGCGATGCCATCGACGCCGTCGAGCGGATCGCTCGCGACCTCGGCGCCGACTACGTCGAGGTCTCCTGCGAGTGGCACAACGACGGCGCCCGCCGGTTCTACGAGGACAACGGCTTCGAACCCAAACAAGTGACGTACACTCGACGGGTGGACTGACGCTCGAATTCTACTCTGGAACTGGGTGCAGTTTCATATCCGAAAACAGTCGGCGCTGGGACTTTCGAAACACAGGGGCAAACCGCATGAACGGGTAGCCCCTATCTAGAGACACCATGAGCGAGCGCACGATACGACTCCAGCTCCACGGGATGAGCTGCGCGAACTGCTCGCAAACCATCGAGGAGCGGGTGGGGTCGCTGGACGGGGTGTCGTCGGTGGACGCGAACTACGCGACCGACGAGGGGAGCGTCACGTACGACCCGGCGGAGACGAGTTTGCGGGCGGTCTACGACGCGATCGAGAATTCGGGCTACGAGGCGGCCAGCGAGACGGTCTCCGTGGGCATCACGGACATGTCCTGTGCGAACTGCGCCGAGACCAACGAGTCGGCGCTGCTGGATACCCCCGGCGTGATCGACGCCGACGTGAACTACGCGACTGACGAGGGGACGGTGACGTACAACCCCGCCGCGGCGTCGCTTTCGGATATCTACGACGCCATCGAAGATGCGGGCTATTCGCCCGTCCGCGAAGACGTGGGCGGTGCCGACGGGGCGGGCGGGGAGAGCGACGAGGGTGGGGGGTCGTCGGCCGATCCCCAACAGGCCGCGCGAGACGCGGAGATTCGCCGCCAGCGCAATCTGACGATCTTCGGCGCGGTGCTGTCGCTGCCGCTGCTGGCGATGATGGCCGGCCACCTCTTCGCCCCCGGGTGGATGGACACCACCTTCGAGGGAATCCCCCTGGGCTGGGCCGCGTTCGCGCTCGCGACGCCGGTCCAGTACGCGCTGGGCAAGGAGTTCTACGAGAACTCCTACACGGCGGTCGTCAGGAATCGGACGGCGAACATGGACGTGCTGATCGCGCTCGGGTCGTCGACGGCGTACGTCTACTCCGTGGCTCGACTGCTGGGGTTCCCCGGGGAAGGGCTCTACTTCGACACCGCGGCGCTGATCCTCGTGTTCATCACTCTGGGCAACTTCCTCGAAGCGCGCTCGAAGGGTCAGGCCTCCGAGGCGATCCGCTCGCTGCTGGAGATGGAGGCCGATACGGCGACGCTGGTGCGGGAGGACGGGACCGAAGAGGAGGTCCCGCTCTCGGACGTCGCGGTCGGCGACCGCCTGAAGGTCCGGCCCGGTGAGAAGATTCCGACCGACGCCGAAGTGGTCGACGGCGACAGCGCGGTCGACGAGTCGATGGTCACCGGCGAGTCCGTGCCCGTCTCGAAGGAGCCGGGTGACGAGGTGATCGGCGCGACGGTCAACCGGAACGGCGTGCTCGTCGTCGAGGCGACGAAGGTCGGCGAGGAGACGGCGATCCAGCAGATCGTCGCCCGCGTGAAGGACGCCCAGAGCCGCCAGCCGGAGATCCAGAACGTCGCCGACCGCATCTCGTCGTATTTCGTCCCCGCGGTCATCGTCAACGCCCTGTTCTGGGGCGGCGTCTGGTACGCGTTCCCCGACGCGCTGGCCGGGTTCGTCGGGGCGCTGTCGGTGTGGGGGCTCGCGGCGGGCGGTCCCGCGGCCGTGGGCGTCTTCGAGTTCGCGGTCGTCGTCTTCGCCTCGGCGGTGCTGATCGCCTGTCCCTGCGCGCTCGGGCTGGCGACGCCCGCGGCGACGATGGTCGGGACGACCATCGGCGCGCAGAACGGCGTTCTCTTCAAGGGCGGCGACATCCTCGAACGGGTCCGCGACGTCGATACCGTCGTCTTCGACAAGACCGGCACCCTGACGAAAGGCGAGATGGAGCTGACCGACGTGGTCGCGCTTCCGGCGACGGACGGCGGCGCGGTCGAGGGCGAAGCGGCCACCGACGGTGGCGCCCTCGCGGAGCCCGAAGTCACCGAGGCGTTCGTCCTCGAAGTCGCCGCGAGCGCCGAGTCCGGGAGCGAACACCCGCTCGCCGAGGCCATCGTCGAGGGCGCCCGCGAGCGCGGTATCGACGTGGCCGACCCCGAGGACTTCGAGAACGTCCCCGGCCAGGGCGTGAAGGCGACGACGAGCCACGGGCGCGTGCTCGTGGGCAACCGGAAGCTCCTGGCCGACGAAGGCGTGGACGTTGCGCCCGCCGCCGACGCGATGGACCGCCTCGAACGCGAGGGCAAGACCGCGATGCTCGTCGCACTGGCCGACGGGGAGGACGCCGACGGCGAGTACCGCCTGCTCGGCGTCGTCGCCGACGCCGACACTGTCAAGGAGTCGGCCGAGGCCGCCGTCACCGAACTCCGCGAGCGCGACACCGACGTGTGGATGATCACCGGCGACAACGAGCGGACCGCCGAGGCCGTCGCCGAGCGTGTCGGGATCGACCCCGACAACGTGATGGCCGGCGTCCTGCCCGAGGACAAGGCCGACGCCGTCGAGGACATCCAGTCCGACGGCCGCCGCGCGATGATGGTCGGCGACGGCGTCAACGACGCGCCGGCGCTCGCCACGGCGTTCGTCGGCTGCGCCATCGGGAGCGGTACCGACGTGGCCATCGAAGCGGCCGACGTGACGCTGATGCGGTCGGACCCGCTGGACGTGGTGAAAGCCGTCCGCGTCTCGGAGGGGACCCTCTCGAAGATCAAGCAGAACCTCTTCTGGGCGCTGGGGTACAACACCGCGATGATCCCGCTGGCCTCGCTGGGCCTGCTCCAGCCGGTGCTGGCGGCCGGCGCGATGGCGATCTCCAGCGTCTCGGTGCTGACCAACAGCCTGCTGTTCCGCAGGTACACGCCGGACGAGGATTACCGCCTGCTGTGGCGGTAATCCGAGGCGGCGTGTGCCTCGTCTGACTCGTCAGACGGCGGTACACGCCGGACCACGACTACGAACTGCTCGGGTTCCTGCGCTGAGGGCGACCGGTCCGATACCCGTGCCGATCCGGCCGAACCGGTTCGGCCGGATCGGGCGTATTCGACCGATTGACTGCACCGAGGCGGTCTATCACGGTCTGTATTGCAAACCCTCTTTTTCGTGGGCTACCAAGTGTTCGGTTGCGACATGAACGACGGAATCCGACGTCGACGGCTGCTCGGTGGTATCGGAGCGATGGCGACTGCTGGCGTACTCGCGGGGTGCTCGACGGAGACATCCGGCAGTGACGGAGGCGACGGCGGTGACGACGGAGACGGCAGCGACGGCGGTGACGAGACGGCGGCCCCGCCGGAGTGGCCCTCCTACCTCGACGACGCGATGGGCGACACCAGCCAGGACGCCCGGGGCCAGAGCGAGGTCACGGTCGCGGTCGGACCGGACGGGAGCCTCGCGTTCGATCCGGTGTACCTGCGCGTCGACTCCGGGACGACGATCAACTTCGAGTTCGAGTCCGCCAGTCACAACGTCAAGCCCGAGAGCCAGCCCGACGGCGGCTCCCTCGACGGGACCGAGGGCGGCGAGCTGGATGTCGTCGACCAGGGTGAGACCTATTCGGTCACCCTGGAGACGACAGGTATCTACGCGTACTACTGTGGCCCCCACGAGGGAACCGGCATGAAAGGCGGCATCTCCGTCGAGTAGCGCGGCGCTCTTTGCGGCTACGTTTCGGTCGGTGTCACTCGCCGCGGAGTTCTTTTACGTGGTCGATGCGCTGCTGGACGAGATCGGGTTTACCGATATCGTGGCGGATACGGACGCCGTCGCCGGCGGCTTCGAGCGCGTCCTCGGCGATCCCCTCGGCGGCGTCGATCGTGTCGGCGAGGCCGACGACCGCGAACGACCGCGAGGTCGTCGTGTAGATGCCGTCGTCGCGCTCGTCGACGCTCGCGTAGAACAGCAGCGCCTCGCCGTCGGTCCCCTCGGCGGCGGCCGCCGCGCTCTCCTCGTCGACGGTGACCTTCGCGCCGCTGTCGGGGTCGGTCGGGTAGCCGTCGGGAACGGCGTACTTGCAGACGGTCGCCTGCGGGGCGAACGAAAGCTGCGGGAGCGCGTCGCCGTCGCGAGCGGCCGTCAGCACGTCGAGGAAGGCGGTGTTCAGAACGGGCAGCGTGTTCATCGCCTCGGGGTCGCCGAAGCGGGCGTTGAACTCGACGACCTTGATGCCCTCGCTGGTGAGCATGAACTGTCCGTAGAGGACGCCCTTGTAGCCGTCCAGCGCGTCGACGACGGCCTCGATCACGTCGACGGCCTCCATGTAGTCGTCCTCGTTCATGAACGGCAGCTCCAGGGTCGCGTCGGAGTAACTGCCCATCCCACCGGTGTTGGGGCCCTCGTCGCCCTCGTAGGCGCGCTTGTGGTCCTGAACGGCCGGCGTGACGCGCACGTCGCCGTTGGCGACCAGCGCCTGAACGGTGAACTCCTCGCCGACGAGCCGCTCTTCGAGGACGATCCGCTCGTAGTCGGAGTCGCGGACGTACTCCTTGGCCTCCGCCTTAGTGATCTGGTCGCCCGTCACGCGGACGCCCTTGCCGCCGGTGAGGCCAGCGGGCTTGACCGCGAGGTCGCCGTCGAACTCGTCGATAAAGTCGCAGGCGGCGTCCATGTCCTCGAACGTCTCGAAGACCGGACAGCCGGGGACGTCGTGGCGCTCCATGAACCGGCGCTGGAACGCCTTGTCCGTCTCGATGCGGGCCTCGGCCTCCCGCGGGCCGAACGCGTAGACGCCCGCCTCGTCCAGCGCGTCGGCGACGCCCGCCGCGAGGGGGGCTTCGGGGCCGACGACCGCCAGGGTGGCGTCGACCTCGCGGGCGTAGGCGGTGACCGCCGAGGGGTTCGTGGTGTCCAGCGATTCGAAGCCGTCGGCGAGCCGGGCGATACCCGGGTTGCGGTTGCCCGCGCAGGCGTAGAGGTCCGCGTCCGAGTCGGCGAGCGCGCGAGCGACCGCGTGCTCGCGACCGCCGCCGCCCACTAGCAGGACTGTCTCTGTCATACCCGGATATCCGACGCGGTGGGAGCCTAAAGCTTGCCTTTCGGGCGACGCGATCCGCGCGAGCGCCGGATCTCGGTCGCCGGCGACGAGGGGGTCGGGGGGCGAAATGAGTGCGTCGCGGCCGATACCCGACCAGCGATGGAGGTCGTCAACCGCAAGACCGTCCGGATCGAGTCGGTCCGCTCGCTCGATCCTCGGTCGGGGAGTCCCGCTATCGGCGTTCCCCTCGTCGCGTTCCCCGTCGCTTTTCGGTGTCTGTGGCGTACGTGTGTCTATGACCGATCCGGACCCCACGTCGCGCAACCGTCTCGACGAGGAGGAGAGCCCCTACCTCCGCCAGCACGCCGACAACCCCGTCAACTGGCAGCCCTGGGACGAGGCGGCGCTGGCGGCCGCCGAGGAGCAGGACAAGCCGATCTTCCTCTCCATCGGGTACGCCGCCTGCCACTGGTGTCACGTCATGGAGGAGGAGAGCTTCGCGGACGAGGATATCGCCGAACTGCTCAACGAAAACTTCGTCCCGATCAAGGTCGACCGCGAGGAGCGGCCGGACATCGATTCGATCTACATGAGTATCTGCCAGCAGGTCAGCGGTCGCGGGGGCTGGCCGCTCAACGCCTGGCTCACGCCCGACGGCGACCCCTTCTACGTCGGCACCTACTTCCCACCGGAGCCAAAGCGCGGCGCGCCCGGCTTCCGACAGCTGCTCGACGACATCTCCGAGTCGTGGGCCGACTCCGAGGATCGCGCGGAGATGGAAGACCGGGCTCGCCAGTGGACCGATGCCATCGCCAACGATCTGGAGACGACGCCCGACCAACCGGGCGACGCGCCCGGCGAGGACGTGCTCGATACGACCGCGAGCGCCGCGCTCCGAGGCGCCGACCGGGAGTTCGGCGGCTGGGGCAAGGGCCAGAAGTTCCCCCAGCCCGGTCGCCTGCGCGTGCTGATGCGTGCCCACCGCTCGGGCGGCCGCGACGCCTACCGCGAGGTCGTCGGGGAGACCCTCGACGCGATGGGCGACGGCGGCCTCTACGACCACGTCGGGGGCGGCTTCCACCGCTACACCACCGACCGCGAGTGGGTCGTCCCCCACTTCGAGAAGATGCTGTACGACAACGCCGAACTCGCCCGCGTCTTCCTGACCGGCTACCAGTTCACCGGCCGCGAGCGCTATCGCGAGACCGCGCGTGAGACACTCGAATTCGTCGAGCGCGAACTCACGCATCCCGACGGCGGATTCTACAGCACGCTGGACGCGGAGAGCGAGGGCGAGGAGGGCGAACGCGAGGAGGGCGCGTTCTACGCCTGGACGCCCGACGGTGTCGACGACGCGGTCGCCGAGTACGGCCCCGAACACGGCGTCCCCGGCGAACAGGCGTCGCTGGCGGCAGAGATCTTCCGCGAACGCTACGGCGTCACCGCGACCGGCAACTTCGAGGGCGGCGAGACGGTCCTGACGCGCAGCGCCAGCGTCGAGTCCCTCGCCGACGACTACGGGCTCTCGCTCGGGGACGCCGAGGACTTGCTCGACGCCGCGACGACGGCCGTCTTCGCGGCCCGCGAGGAGCGCCCGCGCCCGCCCCGCGACGAGAAGGTGCTGGCCGGCTGGAACGGGCTGATGGTCTCGGCGTTCGCCGAGGCCGCCGTCGTCGACGACGAGTCCTGGGCGGGGACGGCGACCGAAGCCCTCGACTTCGCTCGCGATCACCTCTGGGACGCCGATTCGGGCCGGCTCTCCCGGCGGTTCAAGGACGGGGACGTGGACATCCGAGGGTATCTGGAGGACTACGCCTTCCTCGCTCGCGGCGCGTTCGACACCTATCAGGCGACCGGTGAGGTCGAACACCTCGCGTTCGCGCTGGAGCTCGCGCGGACCATCGAGACGGAGTTCTGGGACGCCGAGGAAGAAACGCTGTACTTCACGCCCCAGAGCGGCGAGTCGCTGGTCGCGCGGCCCCAGGAACTGGCCGACCAGTCGACGCCCTCCAGCGCTGGGGTGGCCGCCGAACTCCTGCTCGCGCTCGACCACTTCGTCGACCACGACCGCTTCGAGACGGTCGCGAGCGGCGTCCTCGCCACCCACGGCGGCCGCGTCGAGTCCAACCCCCAGCAACACCCGTCGCTCGCGCTCGCTGCCGACGCGTACCGCTCGGGCGCGCACGAACTCACGCTGGCCGCCGACCCGCTCCCCGAGTCCTGGCGCGAGACGCTGGCCGAGACCTATATCCCGCGACGGCTGCTCGCACCCCGACCGCCGACCGACGACGCGCTCGCGGCGTGGCTCGACGCGCTCGAACTGGCGGACGCACCGCCGATCTGGGCGAGTCGCGAGGCTCGCGACGGCGAGCCGACGGTGTACGCCTGCCGGTCGCGTACCTGCTCGCCGCCGACACAGGATCTAGACGAGGCGCTGGACTGGTTCGAGGACTGATCTGGACGACTCGGACAGGGAGGCGGAGAAAACGGAGGGGCGGTGGGACCGGGACTCGTCGGCGAGACCGGGAGCGATCAGGCGGAGGTCAGGTGTTCGAGTTCGCGAGCGAGGTAGACGGCGATCGGGACCGGTTCCTCCTCGACGAAGCGGGCGACCTCCTCGCCGTTCCGCTCGACGACGACGGTCGGGATGTACTCGATGTCGTACTCGTCGACGTTCGGGCCGATCTTCGTGCCGTCCTCTTCCTTCTCGACGGCGTACTCCTCGATCCGGTGGTCGGGGACGCCGGCGGCGTCGAGCGCCGCGCCGAAGTCCGGGAGCTGCGACCGGCAGTCGATACACCAGTCGCCGCCCCAGACTTTGAACGTGACGTCGTCGGCCAGCGCCGCGAGGACGTCCACCGTCTCACCGTAGGCCTCTTCGGTCCACACAGGGTTCGGATCCATGGTCTCCAGTGACATACCAGCTTCTTACAGGCCGGGCGGCTTAACGACGGCGCTCCGTTCACGCTCGTTCCCCGGGCGTTCGTCCCGGCTACGATCGCTTTGAATCACCCTCGAAACAGGCGAGCGCGAGCGTCTCACCCGCCGCGACCCGATCGGCCAGGTCGGCGATGTCGTGCCGGAGCGCGGCGGCGTACGTCTCCGTGACGGTTCCGGACACGCGTCTCGCTACGTGCGATACCGCGGAAAACGTTGCGTCGCCGGGCGCTGACGAGCGACCGCGGCGACTCGGAGCGTCCGATCTTAGCTGTTGTCGCCAGTGAACTGCCCGCTATCGTCGCGCTCCTGCTCCCGGGCGGAGTGCTTGCCGCCGCGGCGGCGGGCCTCCTGGGTCAGTCCCTGGGTGTTGCCGCCGCTGCTCTGGCTGTCGCTCCCGCTGCTCCGCTGCCCGTACTGACTCCCCTGGCTTTGCTGCCGAGACTGCTGGCCCTGCTGGGAGTGCTGCTGACTCTGATAACCGGTGAACTGCCCCTGGGCGTCGCGCTGCCGGGAGTGGGCCGAGTGCTGGCCGCCGATCGAGCGGCCCTGTTGACCGCCGAACTGCTGGCCGCCTCGCTGCTGCTGGCCCTGCTGATGCTGCTGGCCGCCCTGCTGGTGCTGGGTCTGCTGGCCCTGATGGCCGGTGAAGTGGCCCTGAGCGTCGCGCTGCTGGGAGTGGGCCGAGTGCTGGCCGCCNTGCTGGGTCTGCTGGCCCTGATGGCCGGTGAAGTGGCCCTGAGCGTCGCGCTGCTGGGAGTGGGCCGAGTGCTGGCCGCCGATCGAGCGGCCCTGTTGACCGCCGAACTGCTGGCCGCCCTGCTGCTGGTGAGTCTGCTGGGCGCCCCGCTGCTGGTGCTGCTGGCGCTGCTGGGGCTGTTGTCCCTGCCGCTGGTAGTTCTGCTGGGGCTGCTGTCTCTGCTGGCGCTGGGTCTGTTGGCCCTGCTGGCCGCCGAACTGCTGGCCGCCTCCCTGGCGACTCTGCTGGCCGCCGCCGAACTGCTGGTTCTGTCCCTGCTGGTGGCTCTGCTGGCCTTGGTGGCCTGTGAATTGCCCCTGAGCGTCACGCTGCTGGGACTGAGCGGAGTGCTGGCCGCCGATCGAGCGGCCCTGCCGGCCGCCGAACTGCTGACGACCCTGCTGGCCGGAGAAGCCGGACTGGTGCCCGCTGTGCTGCTGGCCGGACGGGATCTGGCCCTGCTGGTGCTGCTGTTGCTGGGGCTGGGACTGTCGCTGCTGGGGCTGCCGGGCCTGCTGCTGTTGCTGGGGCTGGGACTGTCGTTGCCGGGGCTGCTGTCCCTGCTGGTGCTGGGTCTGCTGGCCCTGATGGCCGGTGAAGTGGCCCTGAGCGTCGCGCTGCTGGGAGTGGGCCGAGTGCTGGCCGCCNTGCTGGGTCTGCTGGCCCTGATGGCCGGTGAAGTGGCCCTGAGCGTCGCGCTGCTGGGAGTGGGCCGAGTGCTGGCCGCCGATCGAGCGACCCTGCTGCCCGCCGGACTGCTGCTGGTCGTGCTGGCTCTGCTGTCGTCGGTCGTTGGGATCGTTGTAAGACATGGTTGGTCAGGTAGACCGCGGTGCTGTCACCGCCGACAGTCGCCCGTCGAGCGGCTCATCGGTCGTTGGAATCGCCGTCGAATGGCCGTTCGGCCTGCATAGGAAACCCGAAGAATCCCGACATACAGTGGTTGAAGCGACAGATTTCCGCACCGTCACCGACAACCGCACTCCCTGCCGCTGTCACGGCCCATTTAAGTGACGCTGTCGTACGTCCGCCCAGTGAAATCGAGCATCCTGGACACGATCGGGTCGCCGCTGGTCGAAGTCGACGCCCCGGAGGGCGCCACGGTCGCGGCGAAGGTCGAATCGTTCAACCCGGGCGGGTCGGCGAAGGACCGACCGGCGAAGGGGATGGTCGAAGCCGCCGAGCGCGACGGGACCCTCGCGGCGGGCGACACCATCGTCGAGCCGACGAGCGGCAACACCGGGATCGGGCTGGCCATGGTGGGCGCCGCGAAGGGCTACGACGTGACCCTCGTCATGCCCGCTTCGAAGTCCCCCGAGCGCCGGCAGATCATGCGCGCCTACGGCGCCGAGATCGAACTCGTGGACGGCGATATCTCTACCGCGAAAGACCGGGCCGACGAACTGGAGGCCGAGGGCGACTACGTCCAGCTCCGGCAGTTCGACAACCCCGCCAACCCCGACGCGCACTACCGGACGACCGGCCCGGAGATCCTCGACCAGGTCGGCGACCGCGAGATCGACGCGCTCGTCGCCGGCGTCGGCACTGGTGGAACGCTCTCCGGGATCGGCCGCCGGCTGCGCGAGTCGTTCCCCGACATGGAGGTCGTCGCCGTCGAGCCGGCCGAGAACGCCGTCCTCTCGACGGGTGAAGCCGGTGACGACGACTTCCAGGGGATGGGCCCGGGCTTCGTCAGCGACAACCTCGACCGCGAGTTGCTCGACGACGTGGAGACCGTCGACATCGGCGCCGCCGAGGCGGAGTGTCGCCGCCTCGCCCGCGAGGAGGGCATCTTCGTCGGCCAGTCCTCCGGCGGGACGAACCTCGCAGCGAAACGGGTGGCCGAGCGCCTCCTCGCGGAGGGCGTCGCGGACCCGCTGGTCGTCACCGTCTACTGGGACAGCGGCGAGCGCTACATGTCGACCGGGATGTTCGACTAACCCCCCTTCTCGCCGGCCTCGTCCGAATCGGGGCGCGCGTCCTCGAAGGCCCGCAGGTCCCCGGTGACTCGCCGGGTGGCCTGGCGATGCACGAACCGTCCGAGCACGAGGGCCAGGCCCGCGATGAGGATGGCGACGGCGGTGACGGTCGCGATCGACACCGAGAGGTCGCCCGCGGCGAGGCCGTTCCCGCCGAAGTGCAGACCGACCGGGATCAGCGCGGTCCCGGCGGCGACGAGGTAGCAACTCCGCGCGAACGCTTCCGCGGGGACGCGGGCGCGTGCGAGGTACGCGGCCGGGGCGAGCCACCCACCGAGGAAGACGAGTACCGCGCTCCACACCGACTGCACTCGGACCGTGTTGACGAGGAAGAGCGTCAGCGGCGCGAGCGGGAGCGCGACCGCCAGACCGGCGACGACCATGACGCGCCCGGAGGCGCGCCGCTCGCCGGCCTCGACCGACAGCAGCTCCGTCGGGTCCTCGTCGAAGCGGTCGTCGAACTCAGAGAGGTCGACGGCCTCGCCGCCCTCGCCGATGGGCGTCGCACAGCGGGGACAAAAGCGGGCGTCCGCCGGCAGCGGGTCGCCGCAGTCGGGACAGGGGAACGTCTCGCCGTCGGCGACGGACGGCGCTCCGGCGTCCGCGGTCCCCGAGTCGCCGTCGGCCGCCTCGCCGTCGCCACTCCCCTCGCTGTCCCCTGAATCCGCCATGACACCGGCTACGCGCTCGCCCGTCAAGAATCCCGGTCACCGTCGCGGGCTCGTCGTCGCCGGCCGGCTGACGGGCCGTGGTCGAGGCGAGAGACGCGGTGGGCCGACCGCGAGCGGACGAGAAACGACTTTACCGGCGGGGAGCCACCCACCGGGCATGCGACTGGAGGACTACTGGGGTATCGGGCCGAAAACCCGAGACCTGCTGGCCGACGAACTGGGCGTCGAGCGGGCGGTCGAGGCCATCGAGACCGCCGACACCCGCTCGCTGGTCGCGGCCGGCCTCTCGCAGGGACGGGCGACGCGCATCCTCCGACGGGCGCAGGGCGGCGAGGCGCTGGACGTGCTCGCCACGCGGGACACCCGCGAGGTGTACAAGGAGATCCTCGACCTCGCCGGCGAGTACGCCCTCACCGAGGACGCCGCCAGCCGGATCCGCATCCTCACGCCGCTGGGCTCCCGCGAGGAGATGGCCGAGCGCATCGACCGGATCCTCGAAGCTCGCGAGGCGTGGACGGCGCTCGACGACGAGACCCGCGCGGCCGTCGAAACGGCCTTCGAGGAGGGCGTCGCGGGCGGCGAACTCGCCGCGGTCAGGACCGCGCTCGCGCTCTCCGAGGCCGGCGTCTCCGAGGGCGTCTTCGAACCGATCGCCGACTTGGACGACGCGGTGCTGGACGACGCCGCGGCCGCGCTCGCGGGCCTCGGCGGCGACGACGACCGCATCGGCGAGGGCGCGGACGACCGGCTGGATTCGCTACGCGCGACGCTCGCCAGCGTCGAGGACATGGCCGCCACCCCCGAGAGTGTCGCCGAGGACGTCCAGTCCGGCGCCCGCGGTGCGGACGACTTCCGGGAGACACTGGTGCGCCACGTGACGAGCGAGACCGACGTGGACGTGGCCCGCGTCCGCGAGGCGATGCCGGGCGAGGCGACCGACGCCGGCGACTTCGTGGCCGAGACGCTCCGGGCGCTCGCGGGCGACCTGCGGAGCGCCGTCGAAGAGCGCGAGGTCGAGGTGGCCGACCGACTCGAAGACACGCTCGAATCGGCTCGCGGGGAGGTCGACGCGGCCGTCGCCGCGGTCGACGACGTGGCGCTGTACGTCTCGCTCGCCCGGTTCGCCGCCGAGTTCGACTTGCAGCGGCCGACGTTCGTCGACCGCGAGACGGTCGCCGTCGAGAACGCGCGCAACCTCTCGCTCGTGGCCGGCGGCCTGGCGGTCCAGTCGGTCACTTACGGCATCGGTGACCACGAACTGGATCCGGCGACGCCGAACGCGCCGCCGCGGGACCACCGCGTCGCCGTCCTCACCGGGGCGAACTCCGGCGGGAAGACGACGCTGCTGGAGACGCTCTGTCAGGTGCAACTGCTCGCCCAGATGGGGTTGCCGGTCCCAGCCGACAGCGCGGAGGTCGGCGTCGTCGACGCGGTCGTCTTCCACCGCCGCCACGCTAGCTTCAACGCGGGCGTTCTCGAATCGACGCTGCGCTCCGTAGTCCCGCCGCTGACCGACGAGGGCCGGACGCTGATGCTCGTCGACGAGTTCGAGGCGATCACCGAGCCGGGCAGCGCCGCCGACCTGCTGCACGGACTCGTCCGCCTCAGCGTCGACCGCGGCGCGCTGGGCGTGTTCGTCACCCACCTCGCCGACGACCTCGAACCCCTGCCCCCCGAGGCGCGCGTCGACGGCATCTTCGCCGAGGGGCTGACGCCGGATCTGGATCTGGAGGTCGACTACCAGCCCCGCTTCGAGACGGTCGGCCGCTCGACGCCGGAGTTCATCGTCTCGCGGCTCGTCGCTAACGCCGGCGACCGGGGCGAACGCGCCGGCTTCGAGACGCTCGCCGAGGCCGTCGGCGAGGAGGCCGTCCAACGGACGCTTTCGGACGCTCGCTGGTCGGCCTGACCGCGACCGTCGCCCGTCCGTTCGCGTGGTCGTCCGCGCAGTCCGTTCTCAGACCGGGCCGGCCGCCAGTAGTTCACCTTCGGACGGGTCGTCTTCACCAGTCGACTCGCCGTCCTCGGTGTCGCCGCTCGCGTCGCCCTCGTCCGATCGGTGCCGTGTCTCGTCGTCCCGCGACTCGTACTCGGGCGCGATGATGCACAACATGGCTTGCAGGCCCTCCGGCGGGGATCGAACCCGCCGCTCCGGTCGCCGACCGGCGTCACACCGCTGTGACCGCGGAGAGCGAAGAACCGGGACGACCCCGCCGCGGGGCCGCCGTCGGTAGTTGCCGCCGTTCACGCCTCGGCCGCCTCGGCCACGAGGACGTTCGCCCCCATGATGCCGAAGCCGTCTTCGAGGGTCTCCCGGACGGGCTCGGGGTCGACCTCGTGGTCGGGGAGGACGACCCAGACCGTCGCGGTGACGCGGATGTCGGTCGCGCGCGGCGTCACGTCGGTCACGCCGGTGACCTCCGCCGTCTCGACGCCGTCGGCGTCGCCGACGACCGTTCGGACGCCGCTCTCCAAGTCCGCCATCGTGTCTCGGGGGACCCACAGATCTATCTCCGCCGTCGCTTCCACCTGGTTCGTGGCATGGACTGCCATACGACGCCCGGCGCGAGTCGAACGCGCCGCCCGCTGCCTCCGAGGGGCGTCCGGGGCGCGCAGTGATGCCTCTGGCCGACACAGCTGGCGCTGGTTCACCGACCGCGCCCGGACGCCGGAGCCGACGGACGCCGGCTCGCGACGGGGACCGACCGAGCGATGCGCGGCCGGACGGGCGCGGGTCTGGGGGACTGAGCGTACCGTGACCGGGGTGTCGCGGAAACGGGACCGTGGGGAGGTCGGGGCCTGCCGTCAGGCGGGACGGACCCGTGGCCACGACGGGGTGTCACAGGAAGAGCCGAGGTGGCTCGAATCGACGGCCGTCACCGGACTGGGAGCCCGGACGGCCTGCGGATCTTCACGCGGCGATCGATTCGAGATTGCGGCCGACCCCGCCGAACCGAACGCGCGCAGGAATCCGCTCGCCGTCGCCCACCGGCGCACCGGCGGACACGGCGGATCCGGCACTGCCGCAGACGAGGGCCTCGGCCCCCTTGTGTGCCGGATACGCGCTTAGTTCGGTCATCATCGGGATCACCGCTCACCTCGTGGGTGAAGCGTACTCGTTACGTCTACACGGATTTATATTAAATTTTTTGCACGTATGGGAGAGATTGACACACTGGACCTCTCGGGAGGGTCACATTTATGCATCGGATAGGCGAACTACGGGGTATGCAGAAACGCATCAAACGGGTCCTGAGTCGTGCTCGCTACGCAGCTATCGGCGCCGCGGTCGGTGCCGGGATCGGCGGCCTGGTCGGCCGCAACGCCGCCAGCACCGGCGGCGCGCTCGGCGCCATCGTCGGCGCGACCATCGGCGAGAAGCGCGTCACCGTCGACTCGTTCATCGACGACGTCAAGGAGAAACGGGCCGAGCGGGACGAACTCGTCGCCGAGGAGTGACCCCGGCGACAGTACGAACGGCATCGTAACGGCTCGACGGCCCCTCAGACGGCTTCTTCGACGTGGGCGCGGGTGACGTGTCCGCCACAGCCACACTGTTCGACGTACTCGTACCGGACGGCGTCGCCGTAGGTCTTCTCCAGCGCCTCGTAGAGGTATTCCTCGGGGTGACCGTGGTCACCGTGGGTCACGAGATTGACGTGGTTGCCCGGTGCCGTGTACTCGATGGCGTCGAGCGCCTGCGATACGACGAGGTCGCGGTCCTCCCCGTGGTGGGGCTTCTCCAGGTTCGCCGACCAGGAGTTGTCGTGGACGTGGTCGGTCACCGGCTCCACGTCGTCGTGGCTGACAGACATACCTGATCGTAGGGGCCACACGCGAGAATCGTTGGTGCCGAACATGTTCGCCCCGTAGCTGGCTCGTCAGGCGACGCCGGCGCCGTCCTCGTCCTCGCCGTCGGCTCCCTCGTCGGATCCTGACGCTCCGTCGGCCTCGCCGTCGGATCCGGAACCCCCAGCGGACTCGTCGTCCGCTGGATCGTCGCTCTCGTCGTCAGGGTCCTCGACGGTGCGCTCTCGGACCTGGACGCCCTTGCCGGCGAGATAGCGCATCTGCCGGCGGGCGAACTCCTCTTCTCGGGCGCCCTGCGTTGCGAGGACGTACATCAGCGCGCGGCCGGCGGGCCGCATGGTCCGGCCTGCGCGCTGGGTGCCCTGGCGTCGAGAGCCGCCGAGTCCCGACGCGACGATCGCGAGCGACGCGTCGGGCAAGTCGATCCCCTCGTCGCCGACGCGGGAGACGACCAGCGTATCCAGCGAGCCGTCGCGGAACTGCTCGAACTTCCGCGCGCGCTCGTGGTGGGGCGTGTCGCCGCTGATAAAGGGCGCGTCGAGCGCCGCGGCGAGTTCGCGGCCCTGGTCGAGGTAGTCGACGAAGATCAGGGCTTTCTGCTCGGGGTGCTCCCGGAGGATCCGCCGCGTCTCCTCGACCTTCGCGGGGTTCGAGGCGGCGATCTGACGGCGTTCGTGGCCCTCGCTGCCGACGTACTCGTTGCGGTGGTCGTCGTCGGTCCAGGGGACGTAGCGAATCTCGACGGTCGGCTCGGCGACGAATCCCTCGTCGAACAGCGCGTCCCAGTCGGTGCCGATCGGCGGGCCGATCAGCGTGAAAATCTCCTCCTGCAGGTCGTCCTCACGGACGGGCGAGGCCGACAGGCCGAGGCGGTGGCGCGTCTGGAGGTTCGCGCTCCGGCGGTACACGTCGCTGGGGACGTGCTGGACCTCGTCGTAGACGATCAGTCCCCATTCGCGTGAGTCGAACAGGTGGCGATGGCGGTCCATCCCGGCGGTCTGGTAGGTGGCGATCGTGACCGGCCGCACGTCCTTGGTCCCGCCGTGGTACTCGCCCACCTGGGACTCGTCCAGCGTCGTGTGGGCGAGCAACTCGTCGCGCCACTGCCGGACGAGTTCGCGGCTGGGGACGAGGATCAGGGTCTCGCCGCCGACGCGCTCGACGATGCCCATCGCGGCGACGGTCTTGCCGCTGCCCGGCGGGCCGACGAGGACGCCGGATTTCGTCTCCATGAACCGCTCGACCCAGTCGTGCTGGTACTGGCGGAGTTCCAGGTTCATGTCCAGATCGAGCGGTTCGCCCGAGTCGAGGTCCCGCTCGTCCTGGACGGGGTAGCCCGCCTCGTAGAGGATCCGTTTGACTTCGGCGGTGGCCTCCTCGGCGACCCAGCTCTCGGTGTCGGAGATGGGTGCCCGGAGGTGGTCGTCGTCGAGTTTCTGCCGGGCGACGTTGCCCATCAGGTTCTCCGTCGCCGCTTCGAGGACGACGTAGCCGTCCTCGTGGGTCTTCAGCGTGAACTGGTGGGCGCGCTTCCACTGGTCGCCGATCCACTCCTCTAACGCCGGGTAGCGCTGTGGGAGTACGTCCCGGACCGTCCCGAGCAGCCCGTCCAGATCCTCGTAGGGAGCCTGCCACACGTCCGAGTCGTCGATCTCGTAGACGTAGCCCTGCTCGCCGTTGGTGTCGACCAGCCGGGCGAACTGCGAGAGCTGCGCGCGGGTGAACTGCGCGGGCCGGTCGACGACGATCTGGCGTCGGTCGGGGAAGACGACGAACCGCTCGCGGTCGGCGTAGTCGGTCCACTCGGCGGGGTACCACACCGTCGGGTCCTGGGACACGTCCCGGCTCACGACCGATCGCTCGCGTTCGAGCGCGGCGAGCCACGTCTCGATCTCCTCGCGCGGTTCGTCGACGTGGCGCGCGATCTCCCCGGTCGTCAACACGGGGTTGCCCGCCGCTTCGACCGCCTCGTGGAACCGCTCCAGCGACGGCTCCCCCTGGTCGTCTGTCACGCTCTCCGGTTGGCGACGCCGCGACAAGGGGGTTTCGTCTCCTGGCCCGTCGCTCGGGGACCGGACGTACTCGGAATTGACAGATTAGACGGCATGTTCGATGTTATATGGTAGGTGGCATACACGTATCGGTTCCGACGGGACTCGATCCGTGATTTCCGTGAAATGGCCGTAGAAACGCGAATTTACGCCGATTGGTAACCCCCATCGACGAACCGAAGGTGAGAATGGTAAAACCGATTCCGTCGAAGGCAACTCTGTCCAGGGCGCTACTTGGCCGCCGATACGGCGTATTCAGTGTATACGCCGATTCGCCTCTCTTCGTGGGAGAAAAAGACAAGAATAGTATGAGAACGAGGTCGTACCTGAAGTTCGACTAAACTATCGACTACGAGTAGGTAACGTTCAGTTCGAGGACGTTGGCGGTTTCGAGGACGCGCTTGGGAAGTTCCTCGCGGAAGCGCTGGTCCTCGAAGCGGTGGGAGGGGCCGGAGACGGAGATGGCACCGAGGACGCGGTCGTCGTTGCTGAGGACGGGCGCGGCGACGCAGCGGAGGCCCGAGAGGCGTTCCTCGTCGTCGAACGCGACGCCGCGCTCGCGGATCTCGGCGAGGGTCTCGAACAGTTCGTCCCGGTCGGTGACGGTGCGGTCGGTGGTCTCGGGGAGGCCGTGGCGGTCGATGATCTCGTCGACGCGCTCCTCGGAGCAGTGGGCGAGGATCGCCTTGCCCAGCGCCGTGCTGTGGAGACAGACGCGGTTGCCGACGTGTTCTTTCACGCGGACGGCGTTCTCGCCGCGGGTCCGGTAGAGGTACGTGCCTTTGCCGTGCTCCTCGACGAGCAGGTTACAGAGCTCGCCGGTCTCGTTGGCCAGCCGGTCGAGTTCGGGACGAGCGATCTCGAAGATCTGCGACTGGTTGCGGGCGTACGCGCCGTGTTCGAGGAATCGGAGGCCGATGCGGTACTCGTCGTCGGCTTTGACGACGTAGGCCTCCTGTTCGAGCGTGCTCAGGTAGTTGTGGACCGTGCTCTTCGGGAGGTCCAGGTGCGTCGACAGCTCCGTCACGCCCGCGCCCCCCAGCTCCTGAAGCCCACCGATGATCCGGAACGTGCGTTCGACCGATTTCACCGTGTTCCGCGCGGTCTGCGCCATACTCCGACTCAATACACTGGCCCGTAATAACCGTTCCGCAATCGCAAACGGTCGTTCAGAAGTTCACTCGGGACCGAGCCAATTGTCGAGGGAGGTGGAAGACAGGTCAGACCGTCGTTACGGGGTTCGTCAGGGTTCCGATGTCCTCGATCTCGATCTCGACGAGGTCGTCCTCGTGGAGCGTGAAGTCGCCCTCGGGGACCAGGGCCGTTCCGGTCATCAGAACGGTGAGGTCGGGGACGACGTTGTGGCGGGTGAGGTAGGAGGACAGCTCCTCGCAGGTGCGGACCATCTCGCCGGTGTTGGTCTGGCCCTCGTAGACGACCTCGCCGTCGCGGTGGATCTGCATCGTCATCTCCAGGTCGTGGGGGTCGTCGACTTCGCCGGCGGAGGTAACGCTGGGACCGAGCGCCGCACAGCGGTCGTACACCTTCGCCTGCGGGAGGTACAGCGGGTTCTCGCCCTCGATCGAGCGGCTGGACATGTCGTTGCCGATGGTGAACCCGACGATCTCGCCCTGGTAGAGGACGATGGCGAGTTCGGGCTCGGGCGTGTCCCAGTCGGAGTCGCCGCGGATACCGACCGACTCGTTCGGACCGACCGTCCGGCTCGGCGTCGCCTTGAAGAAGACTTCGGGCCGCTCGCTCTCGTAGACGTCGATGTACACGTCCGGCTTGTCGCTCTCCTCCTGGCGGGCCTCCTCGCTGATCTGGTAGGTGACGCCCGACGCCCACACCTCGGGCGGCTCGACGGGAAGCACGAGGTCGTCGTCGTCGAACTCGATCTCCTCGGCGTCGTCGAGGTAGGCCTCGGCGGCCTCGTCGAGGCCCTGGCGCGTCTCGTCGGCCGCGAGCAACTCGACGACCGTCGACGGGCCGTCGGGCGCGCTCGTCAGGTCGTAGGAGTCGTCTCCGTCGGACACTACCAACCGCTCGTCGTCCCCGCGCGTCACTCGGAAGTATCTCATGCTACTCACTGTGATGGACAGCCAGTATTTAGTTTTGCCGGGCCACGGACGCGAACCCGAATCGCGTGGCCGCGCCCCCGCGGGCGACGGTGGCGGTTTCGACGTCGGGTGGCTCCCGGGACCCGGCGAACCCCCGCGATTCGGCGCGTCGACGCGCCGAGAATCGCCCGAAGCCGCGGCGAGGGGTACCGCCACCGCAAGAGTTTTTGAGCGTTCGAGAGAGGTGAACACACATGGACGTAGGTGTGCTGACAGTGGCACTCGGCGGCGAATCGCTCGACGACGCGTTCGCGTACCTGGCCGACCAGGGCGTCGACGCCGTCGAACTGGGCTGTGGCGGGTTCGTCGGCGACGACCACCTCCCGCGCGAGGAGTATCTCGACGACGAGGACGCCCAGGCCGACCTGCAGGCCAGCCTCGATGAGCACGACCTGTACGTCTCGGCCCTGGCGACGCACAACAACCCGCTCCACCCCGACGACGAGCGGGCGGCTCGAGCCGACACCGAACTCCGGGAGGCCATCGAGCTGGCCGACCAGCTCGGCGTCGACGCGGTGACCTGCTTCTCCGGCCTCCCGGCGGGCGGTCCGAACGACGAGACGCCCAACTGGATCACGGCGCCGTGGCCGAACGAGCACCACGAGGCCCACGAGTACCAGTGGGAGGTCGCCGAGGAGTACTGGTCGGATCTGGCCGAACACGCGAAAGCCCACGACGTGTACGTCGGCATCGAGATGCACCCGAACATGCTGGTGTACGAACCCACGGGAATGCTCGAACTGCGCGAGCGGACCAACGAGTACATCGGCGCGAACTTCGACCCGTCGCACCTGTTCTGGCAGGGCATCGACATCACCGAGGCCATCCGCTTCCTCGGCGAGGAAGACGCCATCCATCACTTCCACGCCAAGGACACGAAGGTCTACGAGTCGAACTCCCGCGTCAAGGGCGTGCTGGACACCGAGCCCTACACGGAGGAACCGGACCGCTCGTGGCTGTTCAGGTCGATCGGCTACGGCCACGGCGAGGAGTTCTGGAAGGACGTGGTCTCGACCCTGCGGATGATCGACTACGACGGCGCCCTCTCCATCGAGCACGAGGACTCGCTGACCTCCCCGAACGAGGGCCTGGAGAAGGCCATCGACGTGCTCCAGCGTTCCGTCTTCGAGACCACCCCCGGCGACGCCTACTGGGCCTGAACCATGACGGAGGAATCACTCTCCGTCGGCGTCCTCGGCTATCGCTTCATGGGCAAAGCCCACGCGAACGCGCTGGCGCGCCTGCCGATGTTCTTCCCGGAGGCGCCCGCGGTCGAGCGGGAGGTCATCGTCGGGCGCGACGAGGAGGCGCTCGCGGACGCCGCCGACCAGCTGGGCTTCAACAGGTACGCGACCGACTGGGAAGACGTGGTCGAGGAGGTGGACGTGTTCTACAACCTCGGACCGAACAACATCCACGCCGACCCCTCGATCGCGGCGCTGGAGGCCGACACGCACGTCTTCTGCGAGAAGCCGCTCGCGCACACGCTCGACGACGCCGAGCGCATGCGCGACGCCGCCCGCGACTCGGCGGCGACCGCGGGCATCGCCTTCAACTACCGGTTCATCCCCGCGATCCGGTACGCGAAGAACCTGATCGACGCGGGCGAACTCGGCGATATCCACCACGTCCGCGGGCGGTACCTCCAGGACTGGCTGGTCGACCCCGAGGCGCCGTGGTCCTGGCGCAACTCGAAGGAACACGCGGGGTCGGGCGCGCTCGGTGACCTCGGCGCCCACACCATCGACCTGGCGCGTTTCCTCGTCGGCGACCGCGCCGGCGACATCTCGCGGCTGTCGGGGCATCTCCAGACGTTCGTCGACGAACGGCCGGTCCCCGGCGGCGACGAGGGATCGCTGGAGGGGGGCGGTGGCGACTCGACGGAGACGCGCGAGGTGACCGTCGACGACGCCTACACCGCACAGGCCGAGTTCGAGAACGGCGCGATGGCGACCTTCGAGGCGTCGCGGTTCGCCAACGGCCGCAAGAACGACCACACGATCGCCATCGAGGGGTCGAAAGGCAGCCTCTCGTTCTCGCTCGAACGCCTGAACGAACTCGAACTGCTCACCGAAGGTGATCGGGGCTTCCAGACGATCAACGTCACCGCCCCCGACGACCCCTACATCGACCACTGGTGGCCCGAGGGCCACGTCATCGGCTGGGAACACACGTTCGTCCACGAGAACTTCGAGTTCCTCTCGGCGGCCGCCGCCGGCGAGGCCCACAGCCCTTCCTTCGAGGACGGCTATCGCGTGCAGGAACTGCTCGCCGCGATCGAGGCGTCCGACGACGCCGGCGAGTGGGTCGACGTCTAACTCGACCTGTTTTCTCCTCAGCACCGTTCGGCCACCACCCTCCCGACCGCTTCGGCCGCCAGTGCCAGCGGCCTCTGCGGTGGCCCACCTCACCGATCGACCGGTCGCTTCGCCCCCGACCTCCCTTCGGCCTGGACGGCCTGTGAACGGTCCGGTCCGACGGACGACGACCGTGAACGTCGATCCACCCTCCACGACCGACCGTCTCGTCGGTACGAACTCCGCCTCTTCTGCCGAGAAAGTTGTTCTCTAAAGATGGAGATCGTTCTGTAAATACATCCGGAGATATGCGCCGAATATCTCGTCGAAGCCGCCAGTGATGCAGTCTGGACCGGATATCTCGGGAAGCGGCCCTATACACAGACAGAACTGTGCCCTTCTCAAATAGAACGATATCGAGACGCCGACACTGAGGTTCAGAGGCGAGACGAGCCAACTCACGGAACGGTACGCCGTATCGCACGCCCGATATACAGTACTGAGCCGCGTCCGGATTACATAATTACGAGTGTAAGGCCCCCATACTCGGTATCGAGTAAACAATCGAATCGAGAACGGCGTTCGCCGTGGCTACTCGTCGGTAAGGCGGTCGCGGAGGACGCGATAGGCTTCTTTGGGCCGGCGATACTCGTCGAGGACGCCCTTGTTGTTGCGGGTCCGCGGTCGCGTCATCGCCCGGTCGGGATCCGTGAGCGTGTCGCAGAACTGCCAGACGGTGAACCCGGCGACGCTCTCGCGCTCGCGGAACAGGTCGACGCAGTCGGCGAGCAGGTCCGCCTGGTAGGACTCGGACCACTTGCGGCCCTCGTGGGTGCGGTCGCCGGGGACGGCGCCGGCGCCGAACTCCGTGACGACGATCGGTTTCTCGCCGTAGTCGGCCTCGATACCGTCGAGGAACTCGCCCCAGTCGCCGTCGCGGTACCAGCCCCAGTAGGCGTTGACCGACAGGAAGTCACAGAACTCGAAGACCCCGTCGGTCTCGCCCTCCCAGTCGCTGTTCGAGGCGACCGTGATCAGCCGCGAGCCGTCGACGCCGTCGGCGGTCCACTTCAGCTTGCGGGTGCCTTCGACGACTGTCGCCTCGTCGTTCGCGCACTCGTTCGAGAGGCTCCAGGCGAAGATCGAGGGGTGGTGGCGGTCCCGCTCGATCGCCTCCAGGAGCGTGCGCTGGGCGCGCTCCTGAGTGGACACCATCGTCGACTCGTCGACCTGCCACAGCGGGATCTCCTCGACCACGAGCACGCCCGCCTCGTCACAGAGGTCGAGAAAACGCGGATGGTTCGGGTAGTGCGAGCACCTGACCGCGTTACAGCCGGCCCGCCGTATCAGGTCGAGGTCCCGTTCCTGGACCCGCAGCGGCTGGGCGGATCCCCACTCCGGGTGGTCCTCGTGGCGGTTGACGCCGGCGATATCGACCGGCTCGCCGTTGACGAGGATCTCGCGGCCGCCCGTCGAGACGGTGCGAAAGCCGATCCGGTCGCGCAGGTCGTCGACGAAGGCGCCACCCTCGCGCTCGGCCCGCTCGCCGTGCAGTCGCGCTTCGACGTCGTAGAGCATCGGGTCGTCGGGCGTCCAGCGGTCCACGTCCTCGACGTCGAGAGCGAGCGTCGCCGTGGCGGCGTCCATCCCGTCCACTTCGACGGAGTCGGTGACCGATGCGTCGCCGACCGAGACGGTCAGGTCGGGTTCGGCCGGTCGCGGGCCCACGTTGTGGAGCGTCACCTCCGCTGCGACGGTCGCTTCGTCCCCGTAGAGGTCGTAGTCGACGGCGAGGTTCCGAACGTACACGTCGGGCACGCGCTCGACGACCACCTCGCGGTGGATACCGCCGTGGGGAAACCAGTCGGCGTCGTCGTGGGGGAGCGTCGCCTCCCTGCGGGTGTTGTCGGCGCGGACGACCAGTTCGTGTTCGCCCGCGTCGAGGTTTCGGGCGAGCCCGGTGAACGGCGTGTAGGACCCCTCGTGACTCGCGATCTCCTCGCCGTCGAGATAGACCGTCGCGTCGCGGGCGACCCCGTGGAAAGTGAACAGTTGGGACCCCTCGGCCCGGGTCTCGAACGTCCGTCGATACCACGCCGGGCCGACGTAGTCGGCGTACTCCCGGTGGGCGTTCCAGGAGCTCGGAACGCTGAGTCGATCCGCTTCCTCGGTCGGAAACGACTCGCCGTAGTCGGCTTCGTACCCCTCGTTTCCGGGGTCGGTGAGGAACTCCCACTGTCCGTCGAGGGTCCGCTGGCGCCGTTCCGTCGTCGTCTCGAAGGTCCTGTGCATGCCTGTCTTTCGGTCACCGGGCTCGAATAAACGTTGCTACCCGGTCGGGCGAAACGTTAACATCAACTGTCACTAGGTGCCGGTATCGATGGCTGGCGACCCTCACGACCGCGGCGACATCGACGGTGGCGCGGACAGTGGACGGACCGGTTCCGGGACAGTGGACAGACGAGCGTTCATTTCGATCGCCGGGACGGCCGCCGCAGCGGCGCTGTCGGGCTGTTCGAACGAGTCCGACGGCGACTCGACGACGGCCGGTCGGCAACGCGAGGTGGACGGGCCGGTGGTGTCGGTGATGACGGGCGCCCAACCGAGCACGCTCGACATGGGGCCGAGCATGAACACCCCCGCCGGGCGGCCGCACTTCGAGGGGTTTCTCCAGAGCCTCGTCCTCCCGACGCACGCGCCGACCGGTGAGTCGCTCACGAGCGGCCACACCTGGACGGTCGACGGGTCGACCCTGTCGGTCCCCTGCGCCGTCGAGTCGTTCGAGGGTACCGACGGGGGGTCGATCCGGTATCGGTTCGACGACCGGTTGACCTACTGGTCGGGCGAGCCCCTCGACGGCCGGGCGTACTACCTCCGCGACCGGATCGGGTGGCTGGAGACGAACGGCGCCTTCCGCGAGGAGTCGTTCGGGAGCGAGCTGGAGAGCGACACCGTCTACCGGCGGGAGCCACTCGCCGGGCCGACGAACCCGGTGGCCGCGCGGGCGAACGCCCACCCCGGCATGGCGCCGCTGCCGCCCGCCTACAGCGAGCCCTGGGTCGAACAGTTCGCGGACGCGACGACGGAGGAGGCGGTCCGACAGACGTACCTCGACTACCACCAGGGGAAGCTGTCCGTGGAGACGTTCGCCGAGGAGGGCTACGGAACCGGGCGCTACGAGGTCCGGTCGGCCGACGACGTGACCAGCGAACTGGTCGAACTCCCCCACGGCCTGCGCACCAACACGGAGTTCGTCTACGCCGAACCCCGGTCGGAGTATCCCGGCCCCACAGACCGACCGACGCTCCGGATCGTCTGCGGGGCGGGGATGGGCGCGCCGGCGATGTCGGGACTCAGGGGCGGCGGGGGCGGCGGTCGCCCGTCGGGCTCGTTGTACGATCCGCGGGACTTCGTCAACGGCGACGAGATCGACTTCGGGCGGGGCGTGATCGCCGAGTCGAAAGCCGACTTCTTCCGAAAACAGGTGCCCGACGACATCGAGCAGCTGAGGACCTGGCCCAACCCCGCCGGCGGCGGGCGCCAGCTCACGTTCAACTGGGCCAACGACCACCTCCGGCGGCTGTGGGTACGCCGAGCCATCGTCGCCGCCGCGCCGTTCGGGCGCATGCGCTCGAACCAGTACGGCCGCGGGTCGATGGCGCCCTCGTCCGACGCCGGGACGCTCGGGTCGATCGCCGAGCGCGCGCTCGGCGAGTCGTTCGTCGAGTCGCTGTACACCTATCCGCTCGAATCGGACACCGACCTGGCGGCGCGGTGGCTGCGCCGGGCCGGCTACGAGCGCGTCGACGGCCTGTGGACGGGTCCGGACGGGGAGGAGCTCTCCCTGCTGCTCTCGGTCTTCTCGTCGGAGATCGGCGACGTGCAGACGCTGGTCGCCCGCCTGAAATCCTTCGGGATTGCCGTCGAGACAGAGCAGCTGCTCGCCGGCGGCATTTCCTACGAGGGCAACGTCGAGGCGGGCGGATTCGATCTGCTCGTCTCGAACGCGCCCGCCGGCCGGTCGGTGCTGCCGTACTACGGCGACTGGTTCTCCGTCTGGGAGAGCGGGATGTCGATGCCGCCGATCGCCGTGGCGGGCAACCCGCTGGGAAGCTGCCGCGAGGACCCGCCGCTGGCGTCGGTCCCGGCGTCGGTGACGCTCCCGTCCGAACCCGGCTCGCTGGCGGTCGACGGCGCCGACTACGGCGACGGCGGCGCGACCTACGAACACGACGCCGGCGAGACGGTCGCGCTCTGCGAGGCGGTCGACCGCCTGCGCGACGGCGGGACCGACGCCGAAGGTTTCCGCGAGGCGGCCCGACGCTGCGCCCGCTGGTACAACTACGCGGTCCCGAACTTCGTGTTCGCCCAGGACCGAACCGGGCTCTGGGCGGAACTGAGCGAGTTCTCCGTGTCGGCCGACGCGGACCGCTCGCTCGGGATGAGTCGGGGGGAGCCGGCGGCGCCCGTCCACTACCACGTCCAGGCGGGGACGCTCCGGCGGTCGGACGCCGGGGAGTGACGGCGCTCCCGCCGAGTCAGGCGAGGACGCCCGAACGCTAGCGGGGCACCCGATCGGGAGCGGACACACCCGAACGCGTCGAACGCCAGTTCTATGCACGCCCGCCTCAGACACCGGGTATGGAAATCGAACCGGTCGACGGGGCGGTGTTCATCTACACCTTCGGGGTGATGTTCAGCGCTCTCTGGCTCTCGACGCCCGGGACGCCGCCGCTGAACCTCTTCATCTTCGCACTGTTCGCGGTCGTCTCGCTGGGGTGGACCGCCTACTTCAAGTGGCAGATCGCGCCGCAGTTCATCCCCGACGAGGACGAGGAAGAGGAGGAACCGGAGACGCCGCGGCCGCCGACCGTCGAGGAGTAACGCTCCTCGACCGCTTCGAACGAGACCGACCGGTCAGTGGACGGTCCGCTCGTCGGACGTGTCGATGTCCTCGCGGGGGTCGGTGTTGCCGCCGCTGGAGGTGGCGCGGTCGTCGCTCGGCGCGGCCCACTCGACGGCGTTGGCGAGGACGTTCCGGATCTCTTCGTTGTGATAGACGGGGTAGGTCTCGTGGCCGGGTCGGAAGTAGAAGATGCGGCCGCTGCCGCGGCGGTAGGTACAGCCCGAGCGGAACACTTCGCCGCCCTCGAACCAGGAGTTGAAGACGAGGGTCTCGGGTTGTGGGATGTCGAAGCGCTCGCCGTACATCTCCGCCTCGTCGAGTTCGATGCAGTCGTCGATCCCGTCGGCGATCGGGTGGCTCGGCTCGATGACCCACAGCCGCTCGCGCTCGGCGGCCTCGCGCCACTTCAGCGAACAGCTCGTGCCCATCAGCCGCTTGAACACCTTCGAGAAGTGCGCCGAGTGGAGGACGAGCAGCCCCATTCCGTCGCGGACGGCCTCGACGACCCGCTCGGCGACCGCGTCGTCGACCTCGTCGTGGGCGGTGTGGCCCCACCAGGTCAGCACGTCGGTCTCGGCGAGCACGTCTTCGGTCAGCCCGTGTTCGGGCTCCTGCAGTGTCGCGGTCTCGGTGTCGAACCCGCGTTCTTCGAGCGCGTCGGCGATGGCGCCGTGGATCCCGTCGGGATAGATCTCCGCGACCGTCTCCGACTCCTGCTCGTGGACGAACTCGTTCCAGACCGTGACGCGCGTGTCGGGCATGTTCGATCGCTCGCCGCCCGCACGCATGCCCGTTCGGGTTCCGGAGAGACTGTTCGGTGACGGGTGACTTATCGGGTGGCCCCGGCGCGTCGCTACCGGCGGTCGCCCGAGCGGGCGCCCCGCCGACTCGACCGCCGGAACCGGAGAGTTAGCCGACCAACCGCGCGCTTTTTGTCGGGGGCCGGCAACGACGGGCAACGAATGAGCGACCTCGAACGAGGGTCCGAGCGACCCACAGAGCGGGTCCGCGTCGACCAGGTCGGCTACCTTCCGTCGGCGCCGAAACGGGCGGTCGTCGCCGTCGAATCCGACGGCTCCACTGTCGAGGCCGAACGGTTCGCCGTCCGCGACGCTGGGGACGGGACGGTCGCCCTCGCGGGGGCACTCTCGAACCCGATCGACAGTCCGGACGCGGGCGAGACGGTCCGGCGGGCCGACTTCTCGACGCTCTCGGAGCCTGGCGAGTACCGGGTCGCGGTCGGCCGGGGCGAGACGGCCGACGGCGACCTTCGCGAGACGGCCGACGAATCGGTCCCCGTCCGCGTCGGCACGGGCGTGTACGACGGGGTGCTGGCCGACGCCGTCCGCCTGTACACGCTCAAGCGGTCGAACACCGCGATCGACGACCCGGTCACCGGGCTCGACGTGCCGCCGGGTCACACCCAGGACGCCGAGGCGCGCATGTATTTCGGCGACGCGTTCCGCGAGGAAGGGCAGGAACTCGACGTTGCCGGCGGCTGGTACGACGCCGGCGACTACGGCAAGTACGTCCCGCCGGCCGCGGTGACCGTGGGACAGATGCTGCTGGCGTACGAGCGCTATCCGGCGGCGTTCGAGGCCGGGCAGTGCGACCTGCCCGTCGAGCGGCTTGGTGTCGAGCGGTCGGCGGCCGACGGGGAGCGCGAATCCGAACTGCCCGATCTGCTCGTCGAGGCGGCGTTCGAGCTGGAGTGGCTCGAACGGATGCAGCGGGAGGACGGCGCCGTCTATCACAAGGTGGCCGCCAGCGAATGGCCCGCCGTCGACGAGGCGCCGACCGACGACGACCGCGAGCGGTACGTCTACGGGCTGTCGACGTTCGGCACCGCGCAGTACGCGGCCGCGATGGCGATGGCCGCGCGGGTGTACGCCGACGACGCGCCGGCGTTCGCCGAGCGCGCGCTCGACAACGCCCGAGCGGCCCACGACTACCTCGAAGACAATCCCGACCCCGAGTTCCGCTTCGACGCGGGCCAGGACGACGGCTCCGGCCCCTACCGAAAGGACACCGACCGAGAGGAGCGGTTCTGGGCCGCCGCGGAGTTGCTGAAGACGACCGGCGACACGCGCTACGCCGACTACCTCGAAGTCCGGTTCGTCGACCGCTTCGACGCCCCACCCCGGGCGCCGGTCTGGACGGACGCGCTCTCGCTCGGCCAGTGGGCGTATCTCTCCGCGGACGCGGCCGACGACGCCCGCGCCGAGCGGCTCGCGTCGGCCTTCCTCGACTACGCCGACGACCTCGTCGCCGATATCGAGGCCGATGGCTACGGCTGCGCGCTCGACACCGAGGACTACCACTGGGCGTCGACGAAGCTCGCCCTCTCGAAAGGCGGGATGCTCCTGCTCGCGAACGCGATCGACTCGGACGACCGCTACGTGACGGGCGCGCTCGACCAGTTGCACTACGCGCTCGGGCGGACACCGACCGGGTACAGCTACGTGACCGGCCAGGGGACCCACCCACCGAGAAACCCCCACGACCGCCTGGTCGAGGGGACTGGAACGTCCATCCCGGGGATGGTCGTCGGCGGCGCCAACCGCAACGGCGACGACGAGACCCTCGCGGCGTACATCGCCGAGACCGACGCGCCGCCGGCGAAGTGCTACGTCGACGCCACGGCGTCGTACTCGGTCAACGAGTGGGCCATCGACTACACGGCGCCGGTCTTCCTGCTGCTCGGCCACGCCACCACGATGGGAGAGTGAGAGGGCGGAAACCGCCCGAATCGCCCGTTCAGTCGACCCGCGGCGCGATCTCGTCACCGAACAGCTCGATCCCCCGGGTGCTCGGGAAGTCCGGGAATATTAGCTGCAGTTTCCCGAAGCCCAGCTCGCGGATCGGTTCGATCTGCTCGGCCACTTCCGCGGGCGTCCCGATCAGGAAATCGCCTTTCTCGCGGGCCTCCTCGGGCGTCGTGAGCTGGTCGTCCACGTCTTCCTCTTCGCCCCACGGCAGCGGGAAGATCTCCTCGCACAGCCGGTCGAGTTCGTCGGGGTCCTCGCGGACGATGCAGTGGGCGAGCCACGACCGCTCGACCTCGTCGGGGTCGCGCCCCTCCGCTTCGAGATACTCGTCGAACTTTCGAGCTTTGAACTCGATCGGCTTGCCACGGGCTCGCCCGGATATCTCGACGTTCCACTCGTCGGCGTGACGGGCGGCGAGTCTGAGCATCCGCGGGCCAGCGCCGCCGACGACGATCGGCGGGTGGGGGTCCTGGAGCGGTTTCGGCTCGTTGTAGGCGTCGTCGATCTCGTAGTGGTCGCCCGAGAAGTCGGGCTCGGCCTCGGTGAACATCGCCTTCACCACGCGGATCCCCTCGTCCAGCATGTCGATGCGTTCGTTCACCGGCGGGAAGTCATAGCCGTAGGCCTCGTGTTCCTCGCGGTGCCAGCCACAGCCGAGGCCGAGGCGGACCCGGCCGTCGGAGAGGTGGTCGACGGTCGTCGCCATCTTCGCCAGCAGGGCGGGGTTGCGGTAGGTGATCGAGCCGACGAGCGGCCCGATATCCAGGTCGGTTCCGTGGGTCCGCTCGGCGAGCGCGGAGAGGAGCGTCCACACCTCGAACTCCTCGTGGTTCGGCCCGAGCATGAAGTGGTCCGGCGCCCACAGGCCGTCGAGCCCCGCGTCGACGGCCGCGTCGACCCCCGCCATCACCGTCTCGCGGTCGACGTGTTCGAGGAGTGGGGTGTCCCGGTGGACGCCCGCGCCCGCGTAACAGCCGACCATCCAGTCGAATTGCATAGTGGCACGGGGTGTGCGAGCGACTTGAGTGTCGGGGTCGACGTGATAGGTCGCGGACCGTTCGGGTTGCGAGTTGAGTGGTGGATTCGAGTGTGCGTGTTTTGAAACAAAGTCGAACGACAGCGACCGTAATCGACGGCGAGCGATGAAAGCCCTCGCCCTTTCAGTCCGCCAGGAACGGCACCGCGACAGCAACCGCCCCGCACAGCAACCGCAGACGGCCACGAACCACCCCAGCCGATTCACTCCTGTTGTCGCTCATCCCTCGCGCGACTGTTTCGAGCGGCCCGCCAGGAGGCGGGCACGCTCGACAGCACGCGCCGACCGCACCGCTTTCGTCTGCGTTGCCCTCGTCCCGTGGATTTACCGGAAGGAACCGCCCCCTCTATCGTTCCACGTCGACGCTCGTCTCACTGCCGTCGTATTCGAGCGTCGCGTCGGGGTCTGCGGGGTCGACGCTGACGCCCTCACCCTCACCGACCACGACGACCTCGAACTCGCGGTGCTCGACCAGTTCCGGGAACGACCCCTCCCGGTCTTCGACAGTGAGTTCGTCGGCGGTGTCGTCCCAGCGGATAGGGGTGAACGCGTAGTCGCCGTCCTCGTAGTCGTAGCCGTCGCCGGCGTCCTCGTAGGCGTCGAATTCCCCGTCGCGACCCGGGTAGACGCGCAGTTGCCACGGCGCGTCGGGCTTCTCCCCCGTGTGCTGGACTTCGGGCCCCATCGGGAGGACACTGCCGGCTTTCACGAACAGCGGCAGCTTCTCCAGGGGCGCGTCGGCCAGTATCGTTTGGCCGCCCTCGTAGCGCTCGCCGGTCCAGAAGTCGTACCACTCCGTTCCCTCGGGGAGATACACTTCGCGGGCTTCGGCCTTCCCATCCAGTTCCTCGGAGTCGGGGCCGTAGTACATCGGTTCGGTGACGGGGCAAACGAGCAGAGAGGGGCCGAACATGAACTGGTCGCCCACGTCGTGGGCGTCTTCGTCGTCCGGGAACGCCAGCGCGAGGTGGCGATACATCGTGTAGTCGCGGTGGGTCTCCCAGCCGGCCAGCGAGTAGAGGTACGGCAGGAGGCGGTAACGGAGTCGGTCGAACGTCACGAGCGTGTCGTAGGTGCGGTCGCCGGGCTCGCCGAAGCGCCACATCTCGCGAGGCGTGTCGGTGCCGTGCGAGCGGAACATCGGCAGGAAGGCGCCGTACTGGAACCAGCGGACGTACAGCTCCCGGTAGCCAAGGTCGTCGACGCCGTCGTCGAAGTCGCCGTCGGTGATCCACGACGGACCGTCGCCGACGAAGAACGCGCCCACGTCCAGCGTCCACTTCGGATTCCCGGCGGCGGTGAACTGCAGGCCGTCGGCGATCTGTGTGCGGTAGCGCTCCCAGGTCGCCTCGATGTCCCCGGACCAGGTGATCGCGCCGTAGCGCTGCTGGCCGGGATAGCCCGAGCGCGTGAGGTTGATGACCCGTTTGTCGTCGGTGGTCGCGCGTTGGCCCTCGTACATCCCCTTCGCCTGGTGGAGCGAGTAGGTGTTGACGTAGCCCGGGTCGAATACGCGCTTGAACGCGTCGGTGGTGTGCTTGGCGAGCGCGAACGGGTCCGGCGCCGTGGGCAGGGTCCAGGTGGGGTCGTACGGCTCCGTCGAGTCGCACCACCACGCGTCGACGCCGTGGTCGAACAGCCCCTCCTTCGCCTGGTTCCAGTAGATGTCCCGGGCCTCCTCGGAGAAGGCGTCGTAGTACCGTTGCTCGTTGCCGGGCGCCGGCACGTCCGCGTCGTCGAGGACGTGGCCGGCGTCGCGCATCTCGTCGTAGTTCTCGCCGGCGAGCATGTTCGGCCAGATCGAGACCATCAGTCGGACGTTCCGGTCGTGGAGGGCGTCCATCGTCGCCGACGGGTCGGGGTATCGTCCGGGGTGGAACGACTTCTGGCCCCACTGGCCCCAGTCGCCGGCGGGGCCGCCCCACTCCTCGAAGTTCGGGTGGCCCTCCTCGGTGTCGGGCCAGTACTGCCAGTCCTGGACGACGCAGTCGATGGGCACCTCGCGGTCGCGGTACTCGTCGACCACGTCGACCAGTTGTTCGCCCGTCTCGTAGCGTTCCTTGGACTGGACGTAGCCGTAGGACCACTTCGGCAGCATCGTCGCCTCGCCGGTCAGCTCGCGAAAGCCCGCGATCACGTCGTCGGGGTCGCCGGCGACGACGAACACGTCCAGCGCGTCGTCGCACTCCGTCCAGACGTACGACCCCTCGTGGTCGTCGTGGAACGTCGTCAGCGAGCCGGTGTTCCAGAGCATCCCGTAGCCGCCGGTCGACAGGATCGCCGGCATCGCGACCTTGGTATTGCCCTGGTAGAGGGTCTGGCTCTCCCCGCTGTAGTCGGCGACGCCGCCCTCGTGCTGGCCGAGGCCGAGGATCGCCTCGCTGTCGTCGAACTCCAGGTCCAGCCGCGTCGAGTACGCCTCGCGGTCGAGACTGTCGCGGGGACTGGCGACCTCGTGGTCGCCCACGGACAGGTCTTCGGGGGAGACGGGGACGAGCGACTTCCCGCCGTCGGCGGGCTCGCGGACGAGCAGGTCGCCGTCGGCGTCACGCCAGGTCAGCGCGCCGGTCTCCCGGTCGAGTTCGACCCGCATGGCGGAGGTGACCAGTTCGAACTCGCTCTCGCGCTGGACCAGGTCCCACTCGCCGCTGGGGTCCTGCTCGACGATCATCGGACTTTCGGGGTCTGGAACCTCGTCGCCGGCGGTGTAGACGAGTCGAACGATGTCGTCGGCGAGGACCTGCAGCTTCAGTCGGTGGTCGCCCGCGTCGAACAGCGGGCCGTCGGCGTCCCGTCGGAGGGCCGTTACGTGCATGCCGGACCCTCAGACGGGTCCCTCTTGAGGATACCTCTCACGGCGGGCCGATCCGGAACCCCCCGAACGTATCACGACGAAACCGGGACGGGCCCGGAGCAGGGCTGGAATCACGAGCGAGAATGTCCCCGGTATCTTTATTCCGGAGTGCTCGCCTGTTCGGGGTATGGCAGACAACGACAGGCTGCGCGACGTGGCCGAGGACCGGGACTTCGAGATCGGTGCGGCCGTGGCGGCACAGCCGCTCCGGACCGACCCCGCCTACAAGAAGATCCTGCGCAACGAGTTCAACTACGTCACCGCCGAGAACGCCCTGAAGATGGGACCGCTCCGGCCCGACCCCGGCGTCTACGACTTCAACGACGCGGACGCGGTCGTCGACTACGCCCGCGCGCACGACCAGTCCGTCCGGGCCCACACGCTCGTCTGGCACAACCAGACGCCCGAGTGGTTCCAGGAGTGGGACTACACACCCGAACAGCTCGAAGAGTTCACGCGCGAGCACGTCCACACGGCCGCGGGCCGGTATCGCGACACCGTCGATACCTGGGACGTGGTCAACGAGGCCGTCGCCGACGACGGCACCATGCGCGAGAACCTCTGGTACGAGACGTTCGGTGAGGAGTACCTCGACGACGCCTTCCGCTGGGCCAACGAGGTCGCCCCCGACACCGACCTGTACTACAACGACTACGGCGCCGACGGCGTCAACGTCAAATCCGACGCCATCTACGACCTCGTCGAACGGATGCTCGATCGGGGCGTCCCCATCGACGGCGTCGGCCTCCAGATGCACGCGCTCCACGAGAAGCCCGGTATCGACTCCGTGGCGGAGAACATCCGCCGGTTCAAGGACCTGGGTCTGGACGTGGAGATCACGGAGATGGACGTGGCCTACCTGCCCGGTGACGACCCCGGCGACCAGGAGGCCCGCTGGGAGAAACAGGCCGAGTTCTACCGCGACATCACCGAGGTCTGTCTCGACGAGGGCGTCGACACCATGATCGTCTGGGGGGTTCGGGACTCCGACTCGTGGATCCCCAACTGGTTCGAGAACCTCACCGGCGACCCGCTCCTGTTCGATTCGGGCAACGACCCCAAGCCCGCCTACGACGCGATCAAGGACACGCTCGCGAACTACGAGGCCTGACGAGCGGGTAGTTCGAACTTCCGGAGGGAACTTTTTCCGAACCCTGTCCCTCGTTGGATTCATGAACCGACGCCACCTCCTCGGTGTCGCGGCCTCGGGTGTCGGTGCGGCGGGGCTGTACTGGGCCGGATTCGGGCGGTCAGCAAACGACAGACCCCGGCCGCTGAGAGAGGCTCACGGCGGGAACCGGGTCGCGTACTCCCACGAGCGACTCGAACTCGTCAGCGCGACGGAGACGGTCGAGCTCGGCGAGCCGGCGCGGTTCGAGATCAGGAACACGGGCCCGTCGCCCGTCGGACTGGGCTGTCAGGTCCCCTGGACGGTCCAGCGACGCGGGGACGGCGAGTGGAGCGACGTGCTGTGGACCGACGCGGACGCGTTCGCGCAGTGTAGCACCGAACTGGCGCCCGGGGGTACGACCTCGGAGACGGTCACGATGTCCCAGGCCGCGCTCGACGACCACGGGACCGTCGAACTGGCGTTGAACCCTGGACGGTACCGGTTCGTGCTGCTCGGAGTGAACCCGTTCCTCGCGACGGATTTTCGACTCGTCTGAGCGCTTCGGACGGGAACGGCCGTGCGGATGTTACAGCTCGATCCGACCGCCGCTCTCCCCGGACTCGTAGATGGCGTCGGCGATCCGCATGTCCTCGTAGCCGTGCCGGCCGTCGGGTTCGATCTCCATGTCGGTGAGGACGCCGGTGGCGAAGTAGTCGAACTCCTCGACCATCTCGGAGGGTTCCTCGACCTCGACGACCTGCTCCTCGCCACCCTTGCTGACAGTGATCGTCCGGTCGGCGTCGACGTTGAACGGCACGTCGACGCGGATGCGGCCGTGGGTGCCGCCGACCTCGAAGTAGTTGTCGCCGGCGACCTCGTAGCCGCTGTCGCACTCGGCGACCTGGCCGTCGGGGAACTCCATCGTGAACGCGACGTACTTCTCCAGGCCGTCGAACTCGGGCGGTCCCTCGACGGTGGTCGCGTGGACCGCTTCGGGGTCGGCGTCGAGGACGAACCGCGAGGTGTTCATCGGGTAGACGCCCAGATCCATCAGTGGACCGCCGCCCGCGAGGTCCGGGTTCAGGCGCCACTGGTCCATGTCCTCGCCGGCGGCGATCAGGTTGTAGGAGAAGGCGCCGCGGGCGTGGACTGGGTCGCCGATGGCGCCGTCCTGCACTACGTCGCGAACCCAGCGAATCGACCGGGTCGTGTGCATCCGGTAGGCGGTCATCAGTTCCACGCCGCCCGCCTCGCAGGCCTCGACGCACTTGCGGGCGCGCTCGCCGTTTGCCTCCAGGGGTTTCTCGCAGAGCACGTCCTTGCCGAGTTCCGCCGCGGTCTCGACGTGGGGGAGATGGAGAGCGTTCGGGGTGCAGACGTAGACGGCGTCGTAAGCGTCGCTGGCCTCGCCGTCGGCGTAGTCGTCGTATGTCAGCGCGTGAGCCACGCCCTTCTCCTCGGCGACGCGCTCGGCCTTCTCACGACCGCCGCTGACGACGACCGTCGTCTCGCAGTAGTCGGACTCCTCGATCGCCGGGATCGCCACGTCCGGCGCGAACCAGCCCAGGCCGAGGACGGCGAACCGGACGGGACCGCCGTCGACCGGGCGGCCCCAGTCGCGCTCGTCGAACGAACTCGGTACGTCGATATCCATACCACGACTCAGCAGAGCCACCGACAAAAAGTGAACCGGTCGCGGAATCGAACGCGATAATCACACCGGTCCGCGGCGGAGGGGCGGCTCAGAACCCGTACAGTTCCTTCGGGCGCTCGTAGGCGACGTGGTCGACCAGGTCCTCGGCCACGTCGAGCGGGATCTGGCCGCGTTCGACCTTCTTCCCGACGACGTTGGCGAGGGTGCGCCGGAACATCTCGAACCGGGAGTCGAACGAGAGCAGTTTCCGCGAGTCGCTGACCATGCCGGCGTGGTTGGCCAGGAGATCGACGCTGCCGACGTAGTCGAGCTGGTGGTCCATTCCGAACGGGCTGTCGTTGAACCACCACGCCGGGCCGACGCTGACGTTCGAATAGGCCCGCGCGAGTGTCGTCAGCGTCGGGTAGTGGCTCGGGTCGACGCAGTAGAGGATAATCTCGCCCTCCCCGTCGAAGCGGTCGAGGTAGTAGTCCAGGCCCTCGGCGATATTCAGGTCGCCCATCGACACGTCGCCGCCCGACGCGGCGCCGAGTTCGTCGTACAGCTGCTCGCGGTAGTCACGCAGCGCGCCGATGTGCAGCTGGGAGACCCATCCGGCATCGCTGTTCAGCTCGCCGATGAACTCCAGGAGGTAGGCCTGGAGGTCGCCGATCTCCCGCTCGGACAGCGACTCACCGGCGCGGCGCTTGGCGTAGATTTCGGCCGCCCGCTCCTCGCTGACCGGCCGCGAGACGGGTTCGAGAACGCCCAGGTCGCTCGCGGCGCAGCCGTGGTGCTCGAAGTACTCGTGGGTGGCCGCCAGCGCGTCGAGGTAGCCCGCGAAGTCGTCGGTGTCGTAGTCGGTCGCGTCCGCGAGGTCGTCGGCGAAGTCGAGGAAGCCGGCCTTCTGGACGTTCACCGCGGGGTCCGCGCGCCAGGTGGGGCGGATGTCGACGCCCTCGACCTCCTCGACCGCCCGCTCGTGGTATTCGAGCTGCGACGTGGGGTTGTCCGTGGTCGCGAGGACCTCGACGTTCATCTCCCGCAAGAGCTCCTGCGGGCGCATGTCGTCGTCCTCGAGTTGCGATTTCGTCTCCGTCCAGATCTCGTCGGCCGTCTCGGCGGAGACCGGCTGCTCGATGCCGAAGCGCCGCTTGAGATCGAGGTGGAGCCACTCGTAGACGGGATTGGCCGCCATCTCGGGGACGACCTCGGCGAAGGCCTCCCACTTCTCGCGATTCGAGGCGTCGCCGGTGATCAGTTCCTCGTCGACGCCGCGCTTTCGCATCATCGACCAGACGTAGTGGTCGGTCGCGCCCTGTACCTCCCAGATGTCCGACCAGCCGTCGTTTTCCACGATCTCGACGATGTCGGCGTGGTTGTGCGGGTCGAGGATCGGCCGGCCCTCGATCGTCTCGTACAGGTCGCGTGCGGCGTCGGTCTCGAGCAGATAGGTTTCGTCGTCGAGGAAGCTCATGTCGATCGGACCAACCGGCGATTCGGCCATAAAGGTAGCTGTCCGGGCGCGACCGCTGGTGGGGCGGCCCCCGTCGCCCGGTTCCTACTCGTAGGCGTACTTCACCTCGACGACGTTGACGGTGTTGCGGAGTTCGGGCAGGATCTCCGACTCGATCCGCTCGTCGTCGAGCCGTTCTTTCGGGCCGGAGACGGAGATCGAACCGACCACGCGCCCGTCGACGACGACGGGCGAGGCGATCGACCGGATCCCCTCGCGGCGCTCCTCGTCCTCGATCGCGTAGCCGCGGTCCTCGATCCTGGCGAGTTCGCGGTCCAGCCGGTCGCGGTCGGTTATCGTGTGCCGGGTGGCCCGCGGCACGCCGTAGGTGTCGACGACCTCGTCGACGTAGTCGGCGGGGAGGTGCGCGAGGATAGCCTTGCCGAGGGCGGTCCAGTGCATCTCGGTGTGTTCGCCGATCGGGGCGTTGTCGTAGACGGCCTCCGTCCCCTCGGCCTGATAGAGGATGACCCGCTGGCCGTTCTCCTCCATCCCGAGATTGGCGACCTCGCCCGTGGACTCGGCGAGCGCCTCGATCTCGGCCCTGGTCGCGCGGAAGACGTTCCGCCGCTGTCTGACCGCGACGCCGTCGCGGAGGAACCGACAGCTCAGCCGATAGCCGTCTTCGCCCTGAACGACGTACCCCACGGATTCGAGCGTCGCGAGATGTGAATGGGCCGTGCTCGTGGGGATGTCCAGCGCCGTCGCCACGTCGTCGATCCGCACGGTCCCCCGCTCGCGCACGACGCCGACGACTTCGAAGGCCCGCTCGACGGCCCCGATCGCGGTGTCGCCCGCACCCGGTTCGGTGATTCCCATAGGTTACTGTTGGGCTCTCAGATGATAAAATCCACTGATGGTGGAACGACTCCCCCTCATTACAGTCGTATACCTGTATTCCGATCTCGGGGAGATGGTGTGTTATCAGCACGCACGTGGCCGGTTTCTGGAGGGGTTCGCCGGCCCGTAGCGGGGCTGTATATAATGATCGTTAGTGCCAGTGGCGTTCCATCGATAGTGGAACCGATTGTGTACGGATGTCGTGACGTTCGTTTTACAGGTGTGTGGCGGACGGTGGCGTCCGATCCCTGGCACGGGCCGCCCTGAGGACGCGCGACCGATAGTCGCCGCGAGTCGGAACGGCCGCTGTGGGAGCGGGCGCCGACTGCGAGTCGTGGGACCGACGGAGAGGAAGGGGGTCGGTTCAGTCTTGAGCGACGGCTTCGACGCCGGCGTCGCGGGCGGCTTGCTCGGCGCGCATCGCTTTCAGCATCCCGCGGAGGTAGCCGATGGTGTACGCCCGACCGCGGTGTTCCCAGTCGGTGTCACCTTCCAGGTGAGGGGTGTGGTCGGGGATCATCATGCCCGAGAAGCCGACCTCGTCGAGCAGCGAGAGGAGTTCGTACTCGTCGTAGTTGCCCTCGTCGATGAAGTCCTCGGAGAAGTTCGGGACGGTCCCCGAGACGTCGCGGAAGTGAACGTAGACGATCTCGTCGCGCTCGCCGAAGTAGCGGACCACCTCGTCGAGCGGTTCGCCCATCTCCGACCAGCAGCCGAGACAGAGGTCGAGGCCGTGGTGGTCGCTGTCGCGGTAGTTCATCGCCCGCTTGAAGTTCTCGAAGTTACGGAACAGCTGGGGGACCCCGCCCAGTCGCTCCATCGGCGGGTCGCTCGGGTGGAGACACAGCGTGACGCCGGCCTCCTCGGCCACGGGCAGGATCTCGTCGAGGAAGTACTCGTAGTTGTCCCACAGCTCTTCCTCGGTGTACTCCCGGTCGTGGGTGAGTTCGTCGACGTCCGCTTCGTCGGCGTCGAACACGGAGACCTCGGCGCCGCCGCGGGTGGTCGCCCAGCCGGTGCGCCAGACGCCCGCGGGCGCCCAGTGGTAGCCGAAGACGGGGATGCCCGCTTCGCCCATGTTGCGGATCGTCCGCTTCAGCTTCTCCATCTGTTCGTCGCGGTTCGGCCCGTCGAGCATGACGTCCTCGTAGAAGGAGACGGGGACGTTCTCGATGGCGTTGAGCCGCATGCCCTCCGCTTCGACGCGTTCGCGGAGTTCCCGGAGGTTCTCGGCGGACCACTCGCCGTCGCCGGTCAGCGGCACCCGCTCGTCGTCGGGCATGTGTTCGTAGTCCGGTTCGTCGACCTGGTACATGTTCAGCAAGACGTCGTCGGCACCGAGCTGTTTGATGTATCGCAGACGTTCGGGCGCCGGGTCCATGAACTGGCCCGCGCCGACGCGCAGCGGCAAGTCCTCGAACGAACTCGGCTCGTCGTTGTCGGTCGCCATACGCCCCGTACCGGATACGGCGTTATAAATCTCGCCACCCGAGTCCCGGACCGGACCGCCGCGACGCGTGGATTGAAGGGGCACCCGAGGCTTGCTCGGGCTATGCCACAGATCACCGCGCACCGCGCTCGCACGTCGTCGATATCGACCAGTCAGCCCGTACTCGCGGGACCGTCCCTCGACCGCCCCGACGCCGGCGGTCGCACGCAGGCGGTGATCGCCTGATGGTCGAGTTCGCTGCTAACGCCGGGATCGTCGCCGACGAGGGCGAGACGGTCGCCGACGGGATCGAACGGGCCGCCGATCTGGGCGTCGACGCCGTCGAGTTCTTCGACTGGGAGAGCGCCGACCTCAACGCCGTCCGCGCCGCGGCGGACGACCACGGCGTCGAGATCGCCGGTATCCTCGCCGCCGGCGCGGGGTCGAACATCGACGACCGCGACGCCCCCGCGGCGGTCAACCCCTACGACCGCGAGACGACCGTCGACGATATCGAGCGGTCGCTCGACGCCGCGGCCGAGGTCGGTGCCGACTGCCTGATCGTCACGGTGGGACCAGACCAGGGCGGGTTCGCCCGCGACACCCAGCGCCGGGCGCTCGAACGCGTCCTCGGCGACGTGGCCCCCACCGCCGAGGACGCCGGCGTCACCGTCGTCGTGGAACCGCTCAACACCGTCGTCGACCACCCTGGCTACTTCCTCGAATCGTCGCGCGAGGCGTTCGACATCGTCCGCGCGGTGGGAAGCGACCGCGTGAAGGTCCTCTTCGACGCCTACCACCAGCAGATCACCGAGGGCGACGTGATCCGGAATCTCACGGGGAACGTCGACCAGGTCGGACACGTCCACGTCGCTGATAACCCGGGACGGACCGAGCCGGGGAGCGGCGAGATGGCCTACGGCAACATCTTCGACGCGCTCGACGAGGCGGGCTACGGCGGCTACGTCGGGATGGAGTTCTTCGCCACCAGCGAGGGCACCAGTATGGCCGAGGGGATCCGCGGCACGCTGGAGTTGGACTGACGGATGTCGGGTGAGACCGCCCTTCCGCCGGCCCGCGACCCGACGACCCACGGCCGACCGACCCACGACGACCGGCTGTGGTACGACGCGCCGGCGACCGAGTGGGTCGAGGCGCTCCCGGTCGGCAACGGTCGCCTCGGGGGGATGGTGCACGGTCGTCCCGCCCGCGAGCGCGTGGCGCTGAACGACGACCGGCTGTGGGTCGGCGACCACGCCGACCGGACCGCCGACGGCGGTCCCGACGACCTCGACGCCGTCCGCGAGTGCCTGTGGGACGGCGAGTTCGAGCGCGCTCAGCGCCTCTGTAACGAGTTGTTCGTCGGCGATCTCACGGGCGTCGCGCCGTACCAGCCGCTGGGCGATCTCCTGATCGACTGTCCGGCCCACGACGACCCCGACGAGTACCGACGGAGCCTCGACCTCCGCGCCGGGGTCTCACGGGTCGAATACACTGTCGGTGGAACGCGCTTCGAGCGCGAGTGTTTCGCGAGCGAACCGGACGGCGTGCTCGCGATGCGGATCGAGGCCGACGAGTCGGGAGCCGTCGACGCGCGGGTCAGACTGGACCGCGACCGCTCGGCCCGGACGACCGTCGTCGACGACACCGTCGTCCTCCGCGGACAGGTGATCGACCTCCCAGGCGACGACGAGTCGGTCGACCCCGGCGGCTGGGGTCAGAGATTCGAGGCGAGAGCGCGGGTCCGCGCCGAGGGCGGGATCGTCGCGGCCGCAGCCGACGAGGCCGCGCCGTCGATCGGTGATGGCGACGGTGAACGAGAGGGCGCCGCGTACGGAACCGACGGTATCGTCGTCGCGGGGGCCGACGCGGTGACGGTGGTCCTCACAGCCGGGGTCGCGCCGTCGGACGGCGACCCCCGCGACGAGTGCCGCGAAGCACTGGCTGGCGTCGCCGACGACGACTACGCCGCCATCCGCGAGCGCCACGTCGCCGACCACCGCGAACACATGGACCGGGTCGACCTCGACCTCGGGGAACCGGTCGACGCGCCGGTCGACGAACGCCTCGACCGCGTGCGCGACGGCGAGCGGGACCCCCACCTCGCGCAGTTGTACGTCCAGTACGGACGGTATCTCCTCCTCGGCTCCTCCCGTCCGGGGACGCTCCCGGCGAACCTCCAGGGGATCTGGAACGAGGAGTTCCACCCGCCGTGGGACTCCGACTACACGCAGGACGTCAATCTGGAGATGAACTACTGGCACGCGGAGGTGGCGAATCTCCGGGAGTGCGCCGACCCGCTCGTCGAGTTCGTCGACGAGAGTCGGGAACCCGGCCGCGAGACGGCCCGCGAGCGCTACGGCTGCGAGGGCTTCACGACCCACCTCCACAGCGACCGGTGGCACACGACCGCCCAGACGGCCGACGCCCACTGGGGTCACTGGCCGATGGGGGCCGCCTGGCTCTGTCAGAATCTCTGGGAACGCTACGCCTTCTCGGGAGACCGCGAAGATCTGGAGCGGATCTATCCGATCCTCCGCGAAGCGGCCGAGTTCCTGCTGGACTACCTCGTCGAACACCCCGAGGAGGAGTGGCTCGTCACCGCGCCGTCGGCCTCGCCGGAGAACCAGTTCCGGACCGCCGACGGCCAGGAAGCGACCACCTGCGTGATGCCGGCGATGGACATCCAGCTCACTCGCGACCTCTTCGGCCACTGCGTCGAGGCCGCCGAGACCCTGGACCGGGACGCCGACTTCGCGGCCGAACTGGCCGAGGCGCTGGAGCGGCTGCCGCCGATGGGCGTCGACGACCGCGGTGCGCTCCGCGAGTGGCTCCGCGACTACGAGGAGGTGAACCCGGGCCACCGCCACGTCTCGCATCTGTTCGGCTACTACCCGGCGGACGTGCTGCACGAGGCCGAGTCCAGCGGCGACCGCGGCGGTGCTCGCGACCTCGCGCTGAGTCCCGACGAAGTCGACGCGGCGGTCCGTGCCTCGCTGGAGCGGCGCCTCGACAACGGGGGCGGGCACACGGGCTGGTCCTGTGCCTGGACGATCGCGCTGTTCGCCCGGCTCGGCGACGGCGACCGGGTGGGCGCACACGTCCGCAAACTCCTGGCCGATTCGACCTACGACTCGCTGCTCGACGCCCATCCACCCTTCCAGATCGACGGCAACTTCGGGGGCACGGCCGGGATCGCCGAGGCGCTCGTCGGGAGCCACGGCGGGACGATCCGACTGCTCCCCGCACTGCCCGACGAGTGGGCCGAGGGGTCCGTCTCGGGGTTGCGGGCACGCGGCGGCTTCGAGGTCGACCTCGCGTGGAGCGGCGGGACCCTCGACGCGGCGACGATCCACGCCGGACGAGAGGGGACCTGTCGGGTCTCGGCCGCCGCCGGTATCGACGCCGTCGAGACCGAGGACGGCGAACCGGTGGCGTGTTCGCGCTCGGACGGAACGATGGCGTTCGAGGCGTCGGCGGGCGAGTCGTACGACCTCGCGGTCGGCGAGGAGTAGCGGTCCCTGCGTCACAGTCTCGGGTCGGTCGGGTCGCGTGCGCTCGCTCGCGAGTCGGCCGCGCTCTCCGCGACCCCAGCCCTTAACCGTGGGCGTGCGAACCGTCAGGCGATGGCACCCGACGCGACACACGCGGAGCAGCCGATAGACTCGGACGACCTGGAGATTGCCTACATCGGCGGTGGCAGCCGCCAGTGGGCCCCCAATCTGATCCAGGACCTCGCGCTCTCGGAGTTCGACGGCCACGTCCGACTGTACGACACCAACCAGGACGCCGCCGAGACCAACGCCGAGTTCGGTAACTGGGTTCAGGACGACCCCGACGCCACCGCCGAGTGGTCATACGAGGCCGTCGATGACCTCGACGACGCGCTCGACGGTGCGGACGCGGTCATCCTGTCGACGCAGTACGACCCGAGGGACACGTTCGTCCACGACCTGCGCATCCCGAAGGAGTACGGCATCTACGGGGCCGTCGGGGCCACCATTGGTCCCGGGGGTATCTTCCGCGCGATGCGGACGATCCCGGTCTTCCGCCGGTTCGCCGCGGCGATCCGCGAGAACTGCCCCGACGCCTGGGTGTTCAACTACACCAACCCCGTCCACTTCGTCACGCGCGCGCTGTACGACGAGTACCCCGACATCAACGCGCTGGGGCTGTGTCACGAGGTGCTGGGCACGCGCTGGCACCTCGCGATGCTCGCCGAGGAGGAACTGGGCATGGACGCCGAACGGGCCGACGTGGAGGTCAACGTCAAGGGGATCAACCACTTCACCTGGGTCGACGAGGCCCGCTGCAAGGGCGTCGATCTGTGGCCGCTGCTGCACGAGCTGAAAGACGGCGAGCGCGGGAGCAAACGGTTCACCTACGATGACCTGAAAGACGACAGCGTCTTCAGCGACAACTGGCAGGTCACCTGGGAGCTGTTCCGCCGGTTCGGCGTCCTCCCGGCCGCGGGCGACCGCCACCTCATCGAATACGCCACTTCCTTCATCGCCGACGGTCAGGACTCGCTCAACCACTGGGGCGTCCGTCGCACTGACGCCGACTACCGCGCGAAACACTGGACGCCCGCCGAGTCCAAACAGACCACCAACGTCGAGGGCTGGATGGAGGGCGAACGCGAGTTCGAATTGGAGTCCTCGGGCGAGGAATTCCTCGACATCCTCGAAGGCCTGACCGGCGACGGCCCGTACGTGACGAACGTCAACCTGCCCAACTCCGGGCAGATCTCGGACATCGAGCAGGGGCCCGTCGTCGAGACCAACGCGGTCGTCCGGGACAATCAGGTCAAGCCGGTCAACGCCGGCGGCTTCCCCCGACCCGTCCGCAGCATGGTCCAGGGCCACGTCGACACCATCGAGACGATCATCGAGGCCGCCCGTACCGGTGACGTCGACCTGGCCTTCCAGGGCTTCTCCATCGACGACCAGGTTCAGACGCTGACTCCCGACGAGTCCCGCGACCTGTTCGGCGAACTGTTCGCCGCCGAGACCGAGTTCCTCGACGACTGGAACACCGACGACTCCGAGGTGCTCGCGAAGGCCGACACCTTCGACGCCTAGCGGACGGCGTCCCCCTTCTCTCCGCTGCCTGTCCGACGGCCCGTAGCCGCTCGCTCGCGTCACGTTTCGTCGTTCGGCCGTCGGCCCTCTACCAGCTAGTCGTTGGTACAATGTATTATTGAAGATTGGAAAACATAATTGCTCGAAATAAGATTTAAGACTGCCACACTACACCACCGTGTTGCGAGGGTTGGTACCGTGACACGGGGTGGGAAGAACCGCGACGCTCGACCGCAGCGGGAGTAACTCCGGAGCGGTGTGCGGACCGACGGACTGGTGCACACCCGCCCGTCCGCTCCCGACGCCCGGTCGGGTTCGGCGGTTTCCGAACCCGTGGCCGAAGTAGTTACATCCATAACATGTAATTTGGTTGTATTTTATTTTAATGTTGATTATAATTGCTAATGTTTATGTATTTACCGAGTGTCGGAGCGAGTGCGGCAGTGGTAACATGGCACGCGATACTGGCGACAACGGCAGTGGCGAATCGACACCCGACGGATCGGGGAACTTCGACCGACGCGCGTTCATGAAGGCGGCGGGCGCCGCCGCGGCGACCGGTATCGGGATCGGCGCGACGGCGAGTCCGGCGGCCGCCGATATCACGTCGAACCAGACGGGTACCGACAGCGGCTACTACTACTCCTTCTGGACGAACGCCGAGGGGACGGTCACGATGAACCTCGGGGACGGCGGCAACTACAGCGTCGACTGGTCCGACACGGGCAACTTCGTCTGCGGCAAGGGCTGGGAGACCGGCGGCCGCCGGGACGTCGACTACACGGCCAACTACAGCCCGTCCGGTAACTCCTACCTGTGTCTGTACGGGTGGACGACGGACCCGCTCGTCGAGTACTACATCATCGAGGACTACGGCAGCTACAAGCCGGGCGACTCCTACGTGGGGACGCACACGACCAACGGGTCGACGTACGAAATCTACACCTCCGAGCGAGTCGAGAAGCCCTCTATCGAGGGGACGGCGACGTTCACGCAGTACTGGAGCATCCGACAGAACTCCCGAACGGAGGGGACCATCACGACGGGCAACCACTTCGACGCCTGGGAGAACAACGGGCTGCCCATGGGCAACCACGACTACATGATCATGGCCACCGAGGGCTACCAGAGCAGCGGCTCCTCCGAGGTCTGGGTCGGCGCCGACGGGAGCGGCGGCGGTGGCGGTGGTGGTGGCGGTGGTGGTGATGGCGGCTCGGACGGTGGATCGGGCGGTTCCACCGGCTCGCTCGCCAGCGGCACCTACAGCATCCAGAACGTCAACAGCGGCAAGGGGATGGACGTGACCGGCGAGTCCACCGACGACGGCGCCAACGTCCAGCAGTACAGCTACTGGGGCGGCTCCAACCAGCAGTGGAACGTCACCGACACGGGCAACGGGTACACGATCGAGAACGTCAACAGCGGCAAGGTGCTCGACGTGTCCAACTCGTCGACTGACAACGGCGCCAACGTCCAGCAGTACACGGACTACGGCAACGACAACCAGCGGTTCCACATCCACGACCAGGGCGGCGGCCAGTACCACATCCAGCCCGTCCACAGCGAAAAAGCGGTCGAGGTGGAGAACTCGTCGACTAGCGACGGCGCCAACGTCCAGCAGTACGACTGGAACGGCGGCGACCAGCAGCTCTGGACGTTCGAATCGGTCTGAATCCGCCGGGATCCGACCAGTCCGAAACCCGGTCTCGCATCCACTCCTTCCGTTTTCGGTCGACTCCGCCCCGACGGCTGTGAGCCACCGGACGGGACCATGTCGATACCAAGTGACGAGTGCGATCGGCCGTCCCGATCCTGAATTTGTTTTAACGTTAGTTATAATTGACAATGTTTATACAACAACCGGGCGAGGATAGGAACGCTGGTGGTGCGTTACAATGGCACACGATACTGGCGACGACGGCAGTGGCGAATCGCGACCGACAGACAGCGCCGGCGTTCTGGACATGGACCGGCGCGACTACATGAAGGCAGTGGGGGCCTCCGTGGCGACTGGGCTCGGTGTGGGGGCGGCGTCGAGCCCGGCCGCGGCGCACGGCGAGACGATCACGTCGAACCAGACCGGGACCCACGACGGGCACTTCTACTCGTTCTGGACCGACGCCGAGGGGACGGTCGAGATGACGCTCGGGACCACGGGGAACTACGAACTGGACTGGACCGACACGAACAGCACGGTCTGCGGCCTGGGGTGGGAGACCGGCGCGCGTCGGAACGTCGAGTACGAGGCGTCCACGTTCGATCCGGGAAGCAACGGCTACCTCTGCCTCTACGGGTGGACGACGGACCCGCTCGTCGAGTACTACATCATCGAGGACCACGGTCCATACCAGCCCGGTGACTCCTTCCAGGGCACGGTCGACACCGACGGCGGCACCTACGACATCTACACCTCCGAGCGGGTCGAGAAGCCCTCGATCGAGGGGACGGCGACGTTCACGCAGTACTGGAGCATCCGGCAGTCGGGCCGGACGAGCGGAACCATCACGACCGGCAACCACTTCGACGCGTGGGCCGACAACGGCATGGACATGGGCAGCCACGACTACCAGATCATGGCCACCGAGGCCTACCAGTCCACCGGGAGCTCCGACGTCTACGTCGGGACCGCCGGCGGTGGCGGCGGTGGGGACGATGGCAGCGGCGGCGGTGGCGGCGGTGGTGGGGACGATGGCTCCGGCGGCGGCGGAGACGGCGGGAGTGGTGGCACCCAGCAGCCCTACAACGGGACGCCCCACGCGATCCCCGGTCGGATCCAGGCCGAAGAGTACGACCAGGGCGGTTCGGGCGTCGCTTACAGCGATAACACCGCCGAGAACGAGGGCGGTGCGATGCGCACCGGCGAGGGCGTCGACGTCTCCTCGAACTCGGCCGGTTCGGGCTACTCGATCGGGTACATCGAATCCGGCGAGTGGGTCGAGTACACCGTCGACGTCGAACAGTCCGGCGACTACACCCTCGACGCCCTGGTCGCCTCGGACTCCGGCGGCGGCGCCTTCCACGTCGAGGTGAACGGACAGAACGTCTCCGGCGACGTCAGCTTCGGTGCCACCGGCGGGTGGGACTCCTGGGAGACGGTCTCGACCTCGGGCGTCTCGCTGGATGCGGGCGAACAGGTCGTCCGCGTCGCCATGGACGAGAGCTGGTGGGACCTCAACTACCTCGACCTCTCGCTCGACGGCTCCAGCGGTGGCGGGGGCGGAGGCGACGGCGGCGGCGACAGCGGTGGCAACGACGGTGGCGGAAACGATGGTGGGGGCGACAGCGGTGGCGGTGACGGCGACGCCGACCTGGTCGCCGAGATCGACCCGGACACGACCTCGGCGTCGGTCGGTGAACGCGTCGCGTTCCGCGTCACCGACACGACGGGCTCGGGCAACTGGATCGACTCGCTGTCCTGGAGCCTCGGCAACGGCGACACGGGGTCGGGCTGGTACGTCGACACCACCTACGACTCGGCGGGCACCTACACGGTCGCGCTCGACGCGACCAACAACGAGGGGACGACCACCACCGACGAGGTGACGGTCACGATCTCCTGATCGGGCGCGGGAGCGGGCCCGCCCGCCCGACGGCGTTCACTTCCACCGCCGCGGCTTCGCCGACCGCGGGCCGCGGCGCGACGTGCAGTATCCTCTCCCATCGAGCGTCTCCCGAACGACGGCGACGACGCTCGTGGGGCGAGCATCGATGCGACCGGCGCAGTTTGCGGCATCAACTACGATGACAGACGACACACCATCGACGGACGAGACAGAGTTAGACGACGAACAGCGGGCCGAAGACGCACCCGCGGAGGGGGGTCCCGAACGACGAGTCGAGAAACGCGACAGGAACGACATGGCGCCCGCCGACGCGTCGGACGGCTTCGGCATGAGCCGCCGGGACTGGATGCGAACGCTCGGCGCGGCGATGCTCGCCGGGGGCGCCGGCGCGGCCACGTCCGGCGCCGCCGCCGGCGAGACGGCCGACACCTCCAAGACGGTCGACCAGCGCATCCAGGAGCACCGCACCGGCGACCTGCAGGTCACCGTGGAGAACGAGGACGGCTCGGCGGTCTCCGGCGCCGAAGTCTCCATCACCCAGCAGTCACACGACTTCAGATGGGGCACCGCGGTCCACGCCGACACGCTGATCAACCAGTCGAGCGCCGGCGACAACTATCGGGAGTACATCCCGGAGCTGTTCAACAACGCGGTGATCGAGAACCAGATGAAGTGGGCGCTCTGGGAGCAGAACACGCAGCTCACGGACGACGCCGTCGACTGGATCCTCGGCCAGGGGCTGGATCTGCGGGGACACGTCTGCGTCTACGGCGTCGACTACGCGGTGCCGAGCGACGTCCAGACCGCCATCGACAACGGCGACACGGCGACGATTCGCGAGCTGTCGATGGCCCACATCGACGAGATCGTGAACCACTACGGGAGTGACATCCACGAGTGGGAGGTCGTCAACGAAGTGCAGCACTCGACGACGATCATCGACCCGTTCACCTCGACGCCCGAGACCGCCCAGATCGTCGCCGACTGGTACGAGCGGGCCGAACAGGTACGGCCCGACGGGACCACGCTCGCGGTCAACGACTACAACGCGATCGCCGGCAACTACGGCAGTGACCAGCAGGGATACCAGACCCACATCAACCACCTCCTCGACAACGGGATCGACCTGGAGACGATCGGCCTCCAGTGTCACTTCGGGCAGAACGAGACGCTGTCGACCGACCAGATCCTCGCCACGCTGAACGAGTACGGCCAGCTGACGGACACGCTGAAGATCACGGAGTACGACCAGGCCGGCTCCGGGTGGCCCGAGTCCGAGAAGGCCGACTGGTTCGAGCGATTCCTCCGCGTGACTTTCAGCCACCCCGGCGTCGAGTCGTTCCTCGTCTGGGGCTTCTGGGACGGCCGCCACTGGGAAGACGACGCGCCGTTCTTCAACGACGACTGGTCCACCAAGCCCAGCTACGACGTGTGGATGGACCTGGTCTACGGCGAGTGGTGGACCGAGGAAAGCGGCACCACCGACGGCGAGGGCGCCTTCGCGACCAGCGCCTTCCTCGGCGAACACGAGATCACGGTGTCCACCGATTCCGATTCCCAGACCGTCTCCCGAGCGGTCACGAACCCCGACGGGACCACGACCGTGACCGTCACCGTGGCCGGCGACGGCACCGGAGACGGAACCGACGACGGGGACGGGACGGACGGCACCCAGCAACCCTACGGCGGGACGCCCCACGCCGTGCCGGGTCGGATCCAGGCCGAAGAGTACGACCAGGGCGGCTCCGGTGTCGCCTACAGCGACAACACCGCCGAGAACGAGGGCGCGTCNCGGATCCAGGCCGAAGAGTACGACCAGGGCGGCTCCGGTGTCGCCTACAGCGACAACACCGCCGAGAACGAGGGCGCGTCCTTCCGGACGGACGAAGCGGTCGACGTCTCCTCGAACTCGGCAGGGTCGGGCTACTCGATCGGCTACATCGAGTCCGGCGAGTGGGTCGAGTACACCGTCGACGTCGACCAGGCCGGCGACTACACCGTGGACGCGCTGGTCGCTTCCGACTCCGGCGGCGGCTCGTTCCACGTCGAAGTGAACGGGACGGACGTGTCCGGCACCGTCGACGTTCCCGCGACCGGCGGCTGGGACACCTGGGAGACGGTCTCGACGTCGGGGGTCTCCCTGGATGCCGGCCAGCAGGTGATCCGCGTCGCCATGGACGAGAGCTGGTGGGACCTGAACTACCTCGACTTCTCACTCGAGGGCTCCGGCGGCGACGGAAGCGACGGAACTGATGGCAGCGACGGTAGCGACGGCAGTGACGGCAGTGACGGAAGCGACGGTAGTGACGGCGATGGCGATTCCAGCGCCGACCTGGTCGCCGAGATCGACCCGGACACGACCTCGGCATCGGTGGGTGAGCGCGTCGCCTTCCGCATCACCGACACCAGCGCGGACGGCAACTGGATCACCTCGCTGTCGTGGACACTGGGGAACGGCGAGACCGGCACCGGCTGGTACGTCGACACCACCTACGACTCCGCCGGCTCCTACACCGTCCAACTCGACGCGACCAACAACGAGGGGACGACCACCACCGACGAGGTGACGATCACAGTCTCGTAGGGGACCTGCACTGACGACGGTCACCGGCCGCCCCGCCTCGGTGGCCGGCCGCTCGCGTTCGAAGCGCGACCCGAACCGACACTATCGTGGAATCTGACGGAGATAATTCGGATGCTCGCACGACCACGTACGACCGGTCGTGCGATCGCCTTCGAATTCTACGATAGCTGACCGACCTACCTTCGATAGCCGACGGCAGAGCGCGAACGGCCGTCGGCTGGGGGGAGTTCCAAGCATGACTACTACCGACGACACGCACGACACGACTGGGGGAACAGACGACCGACAACGCCGAACGAACGATGGCCGACCGGCGAGCGACGGCAACGAGAGAACGAACGACGACGGGGGAGCGCTCACCCGGCGTGGCGTCCTGAAGGCCGGGGCGACGCTCGGCGCCGGTGGAGTAGTGGCCGGGCTGGCCGACCAGGTCTCGGCGACCACGCCGACGGACCCGTCGAACCTCGACCTGTATCTCCTGTTCGGGCAGTCGAACATGGAGGGCCAGGGAACGATCGGAGCGCAGGACCGCGAGACCAACGAGCGGATCCACCTCCTCGCGGATCTGGACTGTCCGACCCTCGAACGCGAGTACGGCGAGTGGTACCTCGCCGAACCGCCGCTGAACCGGTGCAGCCAGGGACTCGGGCCCGGGACTTCCTTCGCGAAGACGATGATCGAAGAGACGCCCGACGACAGAGGGGTCGGGCTCGTCCCCGCGGCCGTCAGCGGGGCCGACATCGCCCTCTTTCAGAAGGGCGCGCCGATCGGCCGAAACGACCGCAACATCCCCTCGCAGTTCGACGGGGGGTACCAGTGGTTGCTCGACCTCGCCGAACAGGCCCAGGAGGTCGGGACGATCAAGGGTATCCTCTTCCACCAGGGCGAGACGAACACCGGCCAGCAGGAGTGGACGTCGGAGGTACAGGGCATCGTCGAGAACCTCCGCTCGGACCTGGGAATCGGGACGGTTCCGTTCCTCGCGGGCGAGATGCTCTACGACTCCGAGGGCGGCTGTTGCGCCTCGCACAACTCCGAAGTCAACGAGTTGCCCGACGTGATCGAGAACGCCCACGTCGTCTCCGCGGAGGGACTGGCGGGCCAGGACTACGCCCACTTCACGACGGAAGCCTACCGGGAACTCGGCCGCCGCTACGCGAACGAGATGCTCGACCACGTTGACCTCGGTGGCGGGAGCGGCGACGACGGAAGCGGTGACGGTGGGGGCGACGGAAGTGGTGACGGCGGGAGCGGCGACGACGGAAGCGGTGACGGTGGGGGTGGTGGCACCCAGCAGCCCTACAACGGGACGCCCCACGCCGTGCCGGGTCGGATCCAGGCCGAAGAGTACGACCAGGGCGGCTCCGGTGTCGCCTACAGCGACAACACCGCCGAGAACGAGGGCGCGTCNCGGATCCAGGCCGAAGAGTACGACCAGGGCGGCTCCGGTGTCGCCTACAGCGACAACACCGCCGAGAACGAGGGCGCGTCCTTCCGGACCGGCGAAGCCGTCGATATCTCCTCGAACTCGGCGGGCTCGGGCTACTCGATCGGGTACATCGAATCCGGCGAGTGGGTCGAGTACACCGTCGACGTCGAACAGTCCGGCGAGTACACCGTGGACGCGCTCGTGGCGTCGAACGCCGGCGGTGGCTCGTTCCACGTCGAGGTCAACGGGACGGACGTGTCCGGCGCCGTGAACGTCCCCGGAACCGGTGGCTGGGACACCTGGGAGACGGTCTCGACCTCGGGGGTCTCCCTGGAGGCCGGACAGCAGGTCATCCGCGTCTCGATGGACGAGAGCTGGTGGGACCTGAACTACCTCGACTTCTCACTCGAGGGCTCCGGCGGTGACGGGAGCGGAAGCGACGGCGGTGACGGCAGTGATGGAAGCGACGGCAGTGACGGGAGTGGCGACGGCAGCAGTGGTGATGGCGGGGGCGACGGAGAGAGCGGCGACGGCAGCGGGCCGAGCGCCGACCTGGTCGCCGAGATCGACCCGGACACGACCTCGGCGTCTGTCGGTGAACGCGTCGCGTTCCGCGTCACCGACACGACGGGCTCGGGCAACTGGATCGACTCGCTGTCGTGGACGCTGGGTAACGGTGAAACTGGGTCGGGCTGGTACGTCGACACCACCTACGACTCCGCCGGCTCGTACACGGTCGAGCTCGACGCGACCAACAACGAAGGCACCACGACCACCGACGAGGTGACCGTCCAGATCTCCTGACTGGCGCCTCTCACCCCGGTACGTCCTCCACACACCGACTCTCTTCTTTCGACGAACGAAAAACGCCGACGGCCGAGCGAGCGCTTCGCCGCTCAGTCGTCAGTCGGGACCCGACCCTGCTCGTCGGGGATCTCGGCGTGTTCGTAGAAGTACTCGCTCAGCCGGTCGCGCCAGACGCCCGCGTGTTCGACCTGCTCGTCGAACCGTTCGGCGACGTGGCGCCAGCGCTCGTCGTCGATCTCGCCTTCGAGCGTGCGCCACTCGTCGCGCAGGCGCTGGGTCTCCTCGACCCCGGCGTACAGGTTGTCGTACAGCGTCTGGACGACGGTGCGGCCGTCGTCCAGCTCGTGGTCCCACGGGAGGTGATGGAAGAAGAGGAGCAGCTCCTCGGGGCAGGACTCGGGGTCGTCGTACATCTCGGCCAGGGCCTCGGGGTACTGCTGGGCGTAGCCGTTCCCCTTCGAGTTCCGATCCTTGCCGATGCCGTCCTCGGTGATACCGGTGTAGCCGGGCCACTCCTCGGGGCCGGGGTCGTAGTGATTTTCGAGGTAGGCGCTCCCGTTGTACATCATGTGCATCAGGCCGATCCCGCCGGTCGAGTAGTCGATGACCGCCGGCCACGTGCCGTGCATGATCTCCGTGACCGTCTCGACCACGTCGGGGTCGGTGCCGAACGTCTGTTTGACCCACTCGTCGGTGATCTCCGCCGTTGTGAGGTCGGGGTCCCACGCCAGCCGGGCGTAGCCGTAGAGGTTCGCCTGCGCGAGGTAGTGACCGGTCCAGTTCCTGTCCTCGCCGGGACCGCCGACGCCAGCCATGCCGGTGCCCTCGTCGGTAAAGAGATCCTTGACTCGTTTGCCGTGGCCCTCGGGGTCGGTGTCGAACTCCAGGACTTCCTTCCACATCGGGACGTGGTAGCAGGCGTGGACGTGCTGACCGGTGTACTCGCCGGTGATCTGGAGCTCGAGTCCCAGATCGGTCTCGGGCATCTGGCCGAAGACGGGCGAGATGGGCTCGCGCGGCTGGAAGTCGATCGGGCCGTTCTTGACCTGGACGGTGACGTTGTCGTGGAACTCGCCGTCGAGGGGTTCGAAGGTGTCGTACTGCTGGACGGCTCGGTCCTTGTGCGACCCGTAGACGAACGCGCGCCACCAGACGCGGCCGCCGTGGGGTTCGAGCGCCCGCGCGAGGACGTTCGCGCCGTCGACGTGGTCGGCGTCGTAGTTGTACGGGCCGGGCTGGCCCTCCGAGTCGGCCTTGACGAGGAACCCGCCGAAGTCCGGGATCAGGTCGTACACCTCGTCGGCCTTCTGGGCCCACCACTGCTCGACTTCGGAGTCGTTGGGGTCGGAGGTGTCCAGATCGCCGACCTTCTCGGGCGCACCGAAGTTGACCGAGAGGTAGGTCTGGATGCCGTAGCGGCGGAACAGCGAGGCCAGTCCGGTGAGCTTCTCCAGATACCTGGTTTCGAGCAGACGCCACCCCTCCAGCTCCTCCATCGCCTCGTTGCCTTCCTCGCGGCCGGGGATCTGCGTGTTGACGTTGTTGAGGATGACCCCGTTGATCCCGACGGAGGCGAGTAGGCGCGCGTAGTCGCGGTAGCGCTCGCGCAAGTCCGGCAGACGCTCGAAGTCGAAGATAGACTGGCCGGCGTAGCCCCGTTCCATCGACCCGCGGAAGGGGTTGTCCCAGTGGTTGATCAGCCGGTCCGGCGAGGCCGGTTCTTCGACGATATCGACGTCCGCGACGGGTTCGCGGGCGGCCATCAGTCGCAGGAGGTGGAAGGTGCCGTAGACGAGCCCGCTGTCCGAGGAGGCTGTGACGACGAGCGTGTCGATGCCCTCCCACTCGCTGGTCGTGATGACGTAGCCGCCCTCGTCGAGGTCGGCGATCTCGTCCTCGTCGACGGCCTGGGCCACTACGTCCATATCCCCGGGCGTGCCGACGGCGAGGAAGCCGTCGACGGTGCGAGGCGGGTGTTGCCAGAGGTGCGGGTCCCGGCCGAGCATCCCGCCGAGGCCGCGCCGCAGTTCCTCGCGGACGGCCCCGAGTTCGCGCGACTCCTCGGCGACGTACGCGTGGGTGCAGAGTCGCCGGTACGACTCGCGAAGGTCCCCGTCGGGAACCTCGTCGTACCGGAGCCAGCAGTCGTCGTAATCCGGTTGCATACGCTACTCCGATCCGCGGCGGCTATTAAAACGCTGACGACCGCCTTCGAAAAGACGGGCAAGGGCGGACGCCGCCGGTCAGGAGACGGTTATCTCGACCTCGTCGGTGGTCGAGTAACCGAGGTTGTCCGTCGCGGTCAGCGAGACGGTGTAGGTGCCGGCCGAGTCGTAGCGGTGTTCGGTCCACCAGCCCTCGGCGCTCTCGCCGTCGCCGAACTCCCACTGCAAGTCGGTGATCCAGCGGTTCTGCCCCGACAGGTCCTCGACGGCGAAGGTCAGCCGCTCGTCGACGCCCGCCTCGGTGGCGCTCGGTTTCGCCTCGGCGAGGACGCCCTCCAACTCGGCGATCCAGACGGTGAGTTCGTCGGTCGTGGTCTCGCCCTCGCTGTTCGTGGCGGTCAACTCGACCGTGTAGATTCCCGGCTCCTCGTAGCGATGGGCGTTCCAGTAGCCGCTGGCGGTCGTGCCGTCGTCGAACGTCCACTCCAGCTCGTCGATGTGGGCGCCCGACCCGCTGGTGTCGATCACCTGGAACGTCAGCCGCTCGCCGACGGTTCCCTGGGTCGCGCTGGGTTGCAGGCGCGCGATCAGGTCCTCGTCGCTCCGGGTGACCTCGAAGCTGAAGTCGGTCGCCGTCGTCACTCCCGAGGCGTTGGTCGCCGACACGTCGAGGGTGTTCCGCCCCCGGGAGACGATCTCCCCGCCGTCGAAGGCGTCGCCGTTGAGCGTGACCGACTGCGAGGAGACGCCCGACTCGTCGTCGGCGATCGTCACGCCGGCGGCGCGGGGCGCCTCGTAGGTCGCGCCGGCCTGCAGGTCGTCGACCACGACCCCCGGACCGGTCGGGTCGGCGGCGTCGAGCGAGACGGCCTCCGACCAGATGTCGACCGCGCCGACGACCATCGCGTAGCCCTCCGGGCCCTCCGGGATAGTGACCCGGAGGTAGCTCGCGTCGTCGGGCAGCCCCCCGACCTGCGAGTAGGTCCAGAAGGCGTAGTAGCCGTTCGAGTCGTTTGGCGCCTCGACGACGGTCGGGTCGACCGCGACGGGCTCGAAGGTCTCGCCGTCGCTGGAGACGGCGAACGCCAGGTCCGAATCAGTGGCGTTGTTGTTCACGTAGGCGTCGACCTCGAACGCGGCCACGCCGTCGGGGACGCGGTAGGTGACCGACCCCGCCTGGCCGCCCTCGGACTTCTGGAAGAAGCTATCGTCGCCCTGGCGCGAGGCGTAGCCCGCCGCGAAGACGTTGTCGTTCGAGTCGGCCACCGACAGGTCGCTGGCGTCGTCGGACAGCGCGGGGTCGCCCAGATCCGCGCTCTCGCGTGCCGCGAAGCGCGCGCTCGCCGCCGCGGTGTCGCCGTAGGCCGTCACCGTGACCGTGACCGTCGCGGTCCCCTCGCCGGCGACCGAGACGACGCCGTCCTCGTCGACCATGAGCACGTCCTTGTCGGCGCTCTCGAAGGACAGCGCCCCCTCGGGAACCGGCAGGTCGTAGCCGTCCTCGGACGTGAGCGCCAGGCCGAGGTCGACGGTGTCGTCACCGACGAGCGTGTGGCTGTCCACGTTCAGGTCGATATCGCCGATCGAACCCGGACGGATCTGGACCTCGGCGGACGCGCCGTCGTCGGTGAACTCGACGGTCTCGGCGCCGATCCGCTCGCCGTCGCGGGCGACGACCTCGTAGGTCCCCTCGAAGCCGCGACCGCTGTAGACGCCGTCGCCGTCGGCCGTGCCGGACTCCTCCGTCCACCACTCCTCGAACAGCAGCCGGCGGTACTCCTCCCCGTGGGGCCGGAGCGTCCAGTCGCTGTCGTAGTAGGCGCCGGTCGGCCGCCAGTGCTCGTCTTCCCAGAAGCCCCACGACACGACGCCCTCGACGGCCTCGTGGCTGAACGCCGCCGTCAGGGCGTCCCGGAGGTAGTCCCGCTGGGCCTGGACCTCGTTCTCGTTCGAGCGGTCGTTGATCTGGATGTCGAACTCGGTGAGCTGGAGCGGGACGCCGAACTCGGCGAACCGGTCGAACCGGTCGAGCAACTCGGTCGGCGGCGTGAGACTCCCCAGGCCGAAGTGGGCCATGAAGCCGATCCCCTCGACGCCGGCGTCGTTGTCGGTGAGCCACCCGATGTGGTCGTAGTAGTCGTCGGTGAGCTGGTCCCCCGCGATGATGTTCAGCTCGTTGATGTACATCTGCGAGGACGGGTCGGCCTCGTTGGCCGTCTCCCACCAGTCGAGGACGTACTCCTGGCCGATATCCTGCCAGATCTCCGGATAGAACAGCGGGTGGTTGTGCATGTCCCACTCGGGGAGTTCGCCCTCGAACTCCTCGGCTCGCTCGCGGATGAGTCGTTTCACCTCCTCGTTTACCTCCGTCGCCGACAGCGAGTCGTCGATGCCCATCCAGTCGTAGGTCGACCAGACCAGGGCGTGCCCGCGGGTTGGGATGTCCCGTTCGAGCATCCAGTCGATGGCCGCGCGGGTGTTGTCCTGGTCGAGGCCGTCGCCGTAGCGACCCTCCCAGGCGGGCACTTTCAGCCCGTTCTCCGGGACGGCCTTGTTGAAGTTGTCGAGGAACCGTTCGCGGTAGGTCTCCGAGCCGTCGGGCCACTGGTTGACCGCGATGGCCGACCCCCAGTCGTACTCGTGGGCCTGCATCTCGACGGACACGTCGGCGTCGGGGACCGGGTCGCCGTCCGCGTCGAGGACCGTGACCTCGAAGTCCGTCTTCCGCAGTTCGTCGATCCGCTCGCGGGCCGCCGAGCGCCACTCGGCGTCCTCGGCGCGACCGGGGTACTCGTAGTCGAAGGCGGTCGTCGGGAGGTCGCCGACGCCGACCTGCGTGCCGTAGTCGAGCAGGGCGACGCCGCCGAACTCGACGGTCTGCTGGCCGAACCCGGTCCAGAACTCCACGTACGGGATGAACTCGGATCCGTCGGGCTTGGCGCCCACTTCGATCGGGAAGTAGTAGCGCTGCCACTCGCTGCCCAGGCTGACCCGCTCGGTGCCCTCGATGAACGAGTCCGAGTAGCCCGTCTCGCCGTCGGGGTCGGTGAACTGGTACTTGAACTGCGCCTGGACCTCGACGGCCTCCTCGGCGGCGGCCGCGTTCGCGCCGCGCATGTACGCCACCGCGAGCAGCACGTCTCCCTCCGAGAACTCCCGGTCGGTGATGTTGGACTTGTACGTGTAGGAGTAGCCGTTGCTCGCGTCCTCTTCGATCGCGACGCGGTCGCCGAGCGTGATCGGTACGCCGTCGGCGCCCACGTCGAACTGCGTCTCCGTTCCCTGGTCACCGCCCTGGAGGGTGAACGCATCCAGCGTGGCCTGCTCCGTGTCGCTGTAGACGAACGTCCCCTCCGGGAGCCCTTCCTCGTCCATCAACCGCGACTGCAACCCCTGGTGATACGCGTCCGCCGCTGTCTGTCCACCCGATGCCGCGCCTGTGCCGAGGACCCCCGCCGCGCTGGCCGCAGCCAGCGACTGCAGGAATGTCCGCCGGTCGCTTCCGCTCTCGCGGGTCTCGTTGCTATCCATGTGTGCAACAGCACGTGAGACGTTCGTCACCACATACAAAGAATTTGTGTGTCTTTTCGACAACACTTATATGTAGGCTCGGAAGTAATTACGTCCTCCCGGACGTTCGTTCTCACCGTTGAGAAACGAGGACCAACGCTTTTGGTACGAATACGCCGATACCTACGCATATGAACGAGGAGACGGAAGACGAACTCGGACGCGACGACCCCCCCGCGACGACGCGTCGTGCGCTGCTCGGGTCGCTGGGGGTCGCGGGGGTAGCGGGCTGTCTCGGTCTCGGGAGCGACGGAACGAGCGAGGAGCCGTCCGGGAGCGGGTTCCAGACCGTGGGACCCGACGGCGGTCCGGAGCCGACGGAGACGCCGGAGCCGACGCAGACGCCGGCGCCGACACCGACGACTGCCGACTCAGGAGGACGGACCGCGATCGAGACGCCCGACGACGACTCCTCGACGGCTACCGCCGCGCCAGCGACCGAGGCGGGCGCCGAGTGGCCGTCGGTCGAGGACCCCTACTACAGCGCGCTTCAGGACGACCTCGCGGCGATGGGACTGCCGCCCGGGGAGTTCGTCTATGCCGACGACGAGGCGGGCGCGCTGTCGACGTTCCAGGTCTGGTCGGATATCGCCCAGACTTCGTCGGTCTCGGTGACCGACGACCGGTCCTTCTCGGCGGCGCGCCGCGTCGAGGTGACCGAGGAGCCGGACAACCCGTGGAGCGTGACGATGAACGGGACGGTCAACAACCGGTCGGTGGCGGAGGGGGACGTGTTGCTCGGCGTCGTCCATCTGCGAACTCCGGTGTCGAGTCCGACTGACTCGACGGTCCAGTTCGTCGCGAAAGACCAGGACAACCAGAGTACGAACAACATCACGACGCAGGCGACGATCACGCCGCCGACTGAGTGGACCCGCTACTACGTGCCGATGCAGTGGGGCTACGACTCCGAGGCGGGCACCTGGTGGTGGGAGCTATTCCACGGCTTCGGCGTGCAGACGACCGACGTGGGCGGCATCGCGCTCGTCGACTTCGACCGGTCGGTGAAGGTCGAGGACCTCCCGCGAGGAGCCGTCACCGACGGGGAGTGAGCGCGGATGCGAAGCGACTACCGACACGCCGACGGCTCCGCGGTGGCGTTCGCAGCGACACCGAAGGCTTTTGACAGCAATTCCCCTTGGAGGATTTACGCGTATGCCACCTGAGGACACATCCGGTTCGGGCGACGAGACGCGGTCGGTCGGTCGACGGCCGCTGCTCGGTGCGCTCGCGGCCGCGGGGCTCGCGGGCTGTCCGAGCGGCAAGAGCGCTGACACGGCGACCGACGAGGGAGACGACGCCGCGACGGGGACGGCGACGCCAGCCCCCGACGACGGCACCGACGCGACGACCGCGGCGACCGAGACCGAGACGGGGACGGAGACTCCGACCGAGCCGGACCCGGCCGTCGACCGCCGCATTCGCGAACACCGGACGAGCGAGCTGACGGTCGAGGTAACCGACGGGTCGGGCGAGCCCGTCGCCGACGCCGACGTCGAGGTCGCGATGCAGGCCCACGAGTTCGGCTTCGGCACCGCGGTCAACGCGGGGACGCTGATCGAGGAGTCGAGCGAGGGCGACGAGTACCGCGAGTACATTCCGGAACTGTTCAACAAGGCCGTGATCGAGAACCAGATGAAGTGGCGATTCTGGGAGTCGGATCCCGAACTGGCCGACGCGGCCGTCGACTGGCTGCTCGAACAGGGCCTCGACGTGCGCGGACACGTCTGTATCTGGGGACGGTCCGACGTGGGCGCCATCCCCTCGGACGTCCTCACCGCGGTCGAGGAGCGCGACGCCGAGACGATCCGCGAGCGCTCGATGGCCCATATCGAGGACGTCATCACGCACTTCGGCGACGACGTGACCGAGTGGGAGGTCGTCAACGAGGCGATGCACGCCTACCAGCTCCAGCTCGGCGTCTACGGCGACGATATCGACCAGGCGGAACCGTGGAACGGCGAAGTCGTCCCCTGGCGGTCGCCGCTTCTGGCCGAGTGGTACGCCAGGGCCGACGAGGTCCGTCTGGAGAACGGCCTGGACATCGGGCTGGGAGTCAACGACTTCAACCAGTTCGGCTACAGCTACACGGACGGGCGCTACCAGTCCCAGATCGAACACCTCAACGACAACGCCGTCCAGCTCGACACCGTCGGGCTGCAGGCTCACGTGGGCGCCCGCACCGGCGAGTTCAACAGCAACTCCAACCCGGACGAACGGGTCAGCGCGAGCCGCGTCGCCGAGGAGATCGACAAGTGGGCCGGCTACGGGGCGAGCGTGAAGATCACCGAGTTCGACACCTACGCCGGCGACGACTGGGAGGACGACGACGAGCGCGCGCAGGCACTGGAGAACTACCTCCGAGGCTCCTTCTCCCACCCCGACGTGGAGGACTTCATCATGTGGGGCTTCTGGGACGGCCGCCACTGGGAGGACGAGGCGCCGCTGTTTTACGAAGATTGGTCGGAGAAACCAGCCTACGACGTGTGGACCGGCCTCGTCTACGACGAGTGGTGGACCGAGGAGTCCGGCACCACCGACGAGTCGGGCGCGTTCTCGACGACCGGGTTCGACGGCGAGTACGAGGTCACCGCGACCGTCGACGGCACCGAGGTCACCGAGACGGTCACCCTCTCCGACGGCGGCGCCACGGTCGAACTCTCGGCCGGGTCGTAACGCCGCGACCCGCTGAGGCGGTCGGTATCGGGCGGCTCTCCGCCTCGCGGGCTCGCCGCTCCGACGGGGGTCGTCGAATGTGAATCCTTTTATCGGTCGTCGCGCTGGTGGGAGTCACGTCGATGGCAGACGATCACAAACGCGATTCCGAGAGGGGTACCGATCCGGCGCTCGGTCGGCGGTCGCTGCTGGGCGCGCTCGCCGCGGCGGGACTGGCGGGGTGTCCCAGCGGCGGCGAGAATCCGGTGACGGAGGCGCCGGATGGTGGCGCCGAGGTCGGGGGCGCCCCGGCGACACCGTCGGGGACGCCCGCGGCCGTCCCCCCGGGCTGGCCCGAGACGCGGGACCCCTACTACGGGACCCTCGCGAGCGCGCTAGGTGGCGAGATGGGGCTCCCCGCCGGCGAGTTCGTCTACGCGAACCACGAAGCGGGTGCGCTGGCCGCCTTCGGCGTCGCGTCGGAGGCGGCCGAAACCGCCGAGATCGAAGTCGGTGACGACCAGCCGTTCGGCTCGGCCGTTCGCGTCGAAGTTACCGAGGAGACCGAGAACGCCTGGGACGTGACGATGATGGGGACCGCGACCGACACCGCGGTCGAGAGCGGCGACGTGCTGCTGGCGGTCGCCGCCCTTCGCGGCCCGGAGTCGAGCGAGTCGGAGCCGACCGTCCAGTTCGTCGCCAAGGACGAGGACAACCTCAGCACGAACATGGTGCGCTCGACGCCGGAGGTCCAGCCGCCCGCCGAGTGGACTCGCTACTACGTCCCGGTCCAGTTCGACTACGACGCCGAGGCCGGGACCTGGCGGACCGAGCTGTTCCTCGGATACGGACCCCAGACCGTCGATGTCGGCGGCGTCGCGCTCGTCGACTTCGATCAGCAGGTCGCGGTCGAGGACCTCCCCAGCGGCCCCGCCGAGGAGTCGGGCGGCGGGGCGGACGACGGTGGGACCGCCGCCGGCGACTGGGAGGCCGCGGCCGACGAGCGCATCGCCGAACACCGCACGAGCGATCTGACCGTCGAGGTGACCGACGCCGACGGCGAGGCGGTGGCCGACGCCGAGGTCGAGGTCGCCATGCGGGAACACGACTTCGGCTTCGGCACCGCGGTCAGCGCCGGCTTCCTGACCGAGGAGTCCGACGACGCCGACACCTACCGCGAACACGTCACCGACCTGTTCAACCTCGCGGTACTGGGCAACCACCACAAGTGGCGCTTCTGGGAGGAGAACCGGGAGCTGTCCGACGCGGCGACCGACTGGCTCGAGGGCCGGGGGCTGGACATCCGCGGGCACGTCTGCCTGTGGTCCGACGTGTCCGCGTGGTCCGTCCCGCCCGACGTGGTGCGGGCGATGGGGGTCGAGTGGGAGGACAACGGCGTCACCGACCCCGACCTCGACCCCGAGTACGTCCGCGAGCGGACGCTGGAGCACGTCCCCGCGATCATCGACTACTACGGCGACCGGATCACCGAGTGGGAGGTCGCCAACGAGATCGTCCACAAGCCGGGGCTGATCGAGGCCGTCAACGGCGTGGCCGCCACCGAGGACACCTCCCTGGACGGCGTGGACCCGGTCGAGGCCCCCATCCTGGCGGAGTGGTACGCGGCCGCCCGCGAGGCCGCCCCCGAGGGGACGCCGCTGGGGGTCAACGACTACAACACGCTCTCGGGACCGTACGAGTCGACCCGCGACGACTACGAACGGCAGATCGAGTTCCTCGCCGACGCCGAGGGGGGACTGGACTTCGCCGGGCTCCAGTGCCACTTCAACCAGGGGTCGTCGCTGTCGCCCGAACAGGTGAAAGCCGGGCTCGACAGGTACGCCGAGACGGGCGTACGCCTGCGGATCACGGAGTTCGACATGGCCGACGAGACCTGGGCCGAGGAAGACAAGGCCGTCTTCTTCCGGCAGTTCCTGAAGGTCGCGTTCAGCCACCCCGCGGTCGACGACTTCCTCGTCTGGGGCATCTACAGCCCCAATCACTGGCGCGACGACGCGCCCTTCTTCGCCGAGGGCTGGGAAGAGAAGCCCGCCCTCGAGCAGTACCGCAGCCTGGTGTTCGACGAGTGGTGGACCGAGGAGACGGGAGCGACCACCGACGACGGGACGTTCGCGACGACCGGGTTCGACGGCGAGTACGAGGTCACCGCGACCGTCGACGGCACCGAGGTCACCGAGACGGTCACCCNCGGGTTCGACGGCGAGTACGAGGTCACCGCGACCGTCGACGGCACCGAGGTCACCGAGACGGTCACCCTCTCCGACGACGGCGCCACGGTCGAACTCTCGGCCGGGGAGTAGTCGTGCGGTCGGACCGACCGTGAGAATCGTTTACGTCCGCCGCATTCTGTCGTGATCGTTGGTAGCTATTCGCAATACCTGGCTCGAAAACAAACGTTTTTCAACAGGTATCGGTCTGGTATGAGCCAGATACATGCCAGGATCCAACGACGGGCCGGACGACGGGAACGACGACGAGAACGGCGCGTTCGCGCGCCGCTCGCTGCTGGGGACGCTCGCTGCGGCCGGAATCGCGGGATGTTCGTCGATCGGCGGTGGCGATTCGACGCCGACGGATACCGAGACGCCGGAGCCGACGCCGACGGGAACGCCCCATCCGGACGGGACGCCGGCGGACGTGCCGCCGGGGTGGCCGACGGTGCGGGACCCCTACTACGGGGAACTCGCGTCGACGCTCGGGGACCAGGGCCTGCCGGGCGGGGAGTTCTGCTACGGCACCAGCGAGGCGGCGGCGATGTCGGCGTTTGCGGTGCAGTCGAACATCGGGACGATCGAACCGCTGTCGGTCGGCGACGACCAGCCGTTCGCCTCGGCCCGGCGAGTGACCGTCGAGGAGTCGACCGAGAACCCCTGGAACGTGACGCTGAAGGGGACCGTCGAGGACCGCGCGGTCGAGAGCGGCGACGTGCTCCTGGGCGTGTTCTACCTCCGGGGCCCCGAGGAGAGCGAATCCACGCCGACGCTGCAGTTCGTCGCCAAGGACGAGGACAACTCGAGCACGAACATGGTTCGCGGGGTCCAGCAGGCCGAACCCGCCGACGAGTGGATCCGCTACTACGTCCCGATACAGTTCGACTACGACGCCGAGGCCGGCACCTGGTGGACCGAGCTGTTCCTCGGGTTCGGTCCCCAGACCGTCGACATCGGCGGCGTCGCGCTGATCGACTTCGACCAGAACATCTCCGTCAGCAACCTCCCCAGCGGCCCGGCGAGCCAGCCGAGTAGCGACGACGGCGCCGACGGCGACTGGGAGGCCGCGGCCGACGAGCGCATCGCCGAACACCGCACGAGCGAGCTGACCGTCGAGGTGACCGACGCCGACGGCCAGCCCGTCGAGGCCGCCTCGGTCGACGTGACCATGCAGGAACACGACTTCGGCTTCGGCGCCGGCGTCGACGGAGCTTACCTCCTCAACGAGACGAGCCAGGGCGATCCGTACCGGGAGTACATCTCGGAGCTGTTCAACACCGCGACGCTGACCAACCACCACAAGTGGCGCTTCTGGGAGCAGGAGAAACACATCTCCGACGGCGTGACCCAGTGGCTCCTCGGCGAGGGCCTCGACGTGCGCGGCCACGTCTGCCTCTACGCCGACGTGTCCTCTTTCGCCGTCCCGCCGGACATCGTCGAGGCGATGGGTCGGACGTGGGAGGAGGGCGGCGTCACCGAGACCGACCTCGACCCCGAGTACGTCCGCGAGCAGACGCTGAGCCACGTTTCCGACATCGTCGACTACTACGGCGATGACATCCTCGAGTGGGAGGTCGTCAACGAGGTCATGCACTCGCCCGGGTTCGTCCAGGCGGTCAACGGCGTCGCGGCGACCGACGACGCCTCGCTCGAAGACGTGGACCCCGTCGAGGCGCCGATCCTGCGGGAGTGGTTCGCGGCCGCCCGCGACGCCGCGCCCGAGGGGATGCCGCTGGCGATCAACGACTTCAACGTCCTCGCCGGCCCCTACGAGGAGGACCGGGCGCGCTACGAGCGGCAGGTCCAGTTCCTCGCCGACTCGGAGGCCGGTCTGGACGCCGTCGGCATGGAGTGTCACTTCAGCCAGGACGAGACGCTCACGCCCGGGGAGATAATGGACGGGCTGGACCGGTACGCCCAGCACGACGTGTCGCTGCGGATCACGGAGTTCGACATGGCCGACGAGGGCTGGAACGAGTCGAACAAGAGCGATTTCTTCCGGCGGTTCCTCAAGACCGTCTTCAGCCACCCCGCCGTCGAGGAGTTCCTCGTCTGGGGTATCAACGACGCCAACCACTGGCAGGGCGACGCGCCCTTCTTCACCGCGAGCTGGGCCGAGAAAGCGCCGCTCGGCGAGTACCGCAGCCTGGTGTTCGACGAGTGGTGGACCGACACCGACGGCGATACCGACGGCGACGGGACGTTCTCGACGACCGGGTTCGACGGCGAGTACGAGGTCACCGCCACGGTCGACGGCACCGAGGTCACCCAGACGGTCACTCTCTCCGGCGACACCACCGTCGAGCTCTCGCCCGGCGAGTAGACCCCCGGGACTCGCTCGACTCGACCCGACCCGACGTTCCCGCCATCGGACGCGCCGTTCGTCCGAACCGATCGGGCGTTCGCGCGGCCCGATCCGACGTTCGCGCGCCGTCCGCGCGCGGTGAATTTCGACCGAAATCACCCGTCGAGCCCCCGCTCGGATCGGATTCGACGCCTCGTGAACTGCCCCGAACGCGGGGATCCGGCAACTGTCTCCGGAAGTTCTGACAACGGATTCGGAAGTATCTCCAATTATCAGTATGATTTGGGAATATTTATGGCCGATAAATCGCAGAGGTTCGGCTGCACTATGCGAGACTCTGACAGTGGCGATCGTGGGGACGATCGCTTCCGGGTGGGGCGCCGACCGTTCCTGCAGTCGATCGGGGCGGCGGGCGCCGCGGGTGGTATCGCCAGCGTAGCACCGAACGAGGTTCGCGCGGATACGCCGGATTCGTGGGCGTCGGGTGGCGACGCGTACTATTCGGCGCTCGTCGATGACCTGCAGAACGGGCGGGGACTACCGCCGGCCGCCTTCGAGTTCGCGAACACGGAGTCGGACACCTGGAGCGGGAGTAACGTCTTTGCACAGGCCGGGGAGAGCGGCCAGTACGGGACGGTCACGACGCTGGACGTCAGCAGCGACGGCGTCCCGTTCTCGGAGGCCCGGCGGATAGAGGTCACCGACGCGCCGGACTCGAACTTTCCGGTCCAGGTTCGCGGTGACCTCAACCGGGACGTGTCCGCGGGGGACACGATGCTCGCCGTCGCGTATCTCAAGTCGTCGAGCGACAGCCCACAGGCGCAGTTTTTCGCCGTCGACAGCGGCGGATTCGGGAACCCCTCGGTCGGGAACCAGTCGCCGACGATCGGCACCGAGTGGGAGCGCCACTACTTCCCGATCGAGATCGGCGCCGACACGAGCGCGTCGGACCAGAATCTGTACATCCAGCTTCAGCTCGGCTTCAGCCAGCAGACCGTCGATATCGGCGGCGTCGCGCTGCTGGACTTCGGGACCAACGCCGACTTCGGATCGCTGCCGTCCGGGGTCGTCGAGTCCAGCCCGTCGTCGAGTCCGTACTACGACGCGCTGCAGAGCGACCTGACCGGGATGGGGCTCCCGAGTCCGACGTTCCGGATCGGCTCGAACGAGTCCTCGGTCCGCTCGTCGAGCGGCGTGTTCGCTGAGAACCCTTCGGGGACGGCGGACTCGCTGAACGTGAGCGACGACTCGGTGCCGTTCTCCGAAGCGACGCGGTTCGACACCACGTCCGATCCCGGGGAGAACTTCAGCGTCCAGTACAAGGCCAACCTCTCCGAGCCGGTCTCCTCGGGCGACGTGATGCTCGGAGTGCTGTACCTGCGTTCGTCGTCCGACAGCCCCGAGGTGGAGTTCCACGCGGTCGACGACTCCTCGTACGCAAACCGGACGACGGGCAACCAGTCGCCGACGATAGGGAGCGAGTGGCAGCGCCACTACTTCCCGATCCAGTTCCAGTCGAACTCCTCGGGCGACCAGAACCGCTACGTCCAGCTCCAGCTCGGATTCAAACAGCAGACCGTCGACGTGGGCGGGTTCGCGCTACTGGACTTCTCCGGGACGGACGCCGCGATCGGCGACCTCCCCTCCGGCGTAGCGAGCACCGTCGGTCCGTACTACCGGACGCTGACCAGCGACCTGTCGGCGCTCGACCTCCCCGAACCCGGGTTCGTCTACGCCAACACCGAGTCGGGGACGTGGAGTTCCTACGACTTCGGTGTCGACGACTACGGCACCGTCTCGGACCTGGACGTGAGCGGTGACTCCGTCCCGTTCTCGGAGGCCTCGCGCGTGTCGATCAACGGCTCCCAGGACAGCGGCTTCAACGCGAACCTCCGGGGCGACGTGGGGGGGATGGCCGTCGAACAGGGCGACGTGTTCCTCGGCGTGGCGTATCTGCGCGGTCCCGACGGGGACGCACAGGTCACCTACTCCGCACAGGAGAGCGCCAGCGAGAACTACAACAACTGGGCGGAGTTCACCGACCCCTCGATCGGTTCGGAGTGGGAGCGGTTCTACTTCCCGGTCAGGTACGGCACCGGCTCCGACGCCGGCAACTGGTGGACCGAGTTCTGGCTGGCGTACAACGAACAGACGGTCGACGTCGGCGGTCTCGCGCTGCTGGACTTCTCCGACACCGACGTGGCGGTCGACGACCTGCCCGCGGGTGCGGCCAGCCAGATCGACACCGGTGGCGGCGGGCCCGAAGAGTGGCCCCAGACCGACGACCCGTACTACTCGGGACTGATCGACTACCTCCAGGAGCGCAACCTCGACCCGGGCCGGTTCATCTACGCGAACAACGAGGCCGACGCGTTCGACGTCTTCGAAGTCGCCGGCGGCGAGGCGGACAAGGGCGAGCCTTCCGCGCTGGACGTCGGCGACGACGTGCCGTTCTCGGAGGCGACGCGCATCGACGTCACGGAGGCCGGTACCAACTCCTACAGCGTCAACTTCAAAGGCTTCGTCAACGACGAGGGCGTCTCCAGCGGCGACGTGTTGCTGGGCGTCGCGTACCTGCGCACGCCCGACGAGGAGAACGCGCAGGTGACGTACAAGGTCAGCGAGAACAGCACCTTCGGCAACTACGTCACGAACCCGCGGCCGCCGGTCACCGGGGAGTGGCAGCGGTACTTCTTCCCCGTCACCTTCGACAGCGGCTACGACGCCGGCAACTGGTGGACCGAGATCTGGCTCGGCGCGCAGGTCCAGACCGTCGACATCGGCGGCCTCGCGCTCCTCAACTTCGAGGGGAACAACTCGGTCGAGGCGCTGCCCGAGTGGGAGCGCTCGGCGGACCCCGGCTGGGAGGACGCGGCCGACGAGCGGATCACCGAGCACCGCACCGCCGAGATGCAGGTCGACGTCGTCGACGAGAACGGCAACGCGGTCGAGGGGGCCGACGTGTCCGTCTCGATGCTCGAACACGAGTTCAACTTCGGCATCATGACCAACGCCCCCCAGATCCAGAGCACGGAGCCGGGCGACCCCTACCGTGAGAACCGCAAGGAGCTGTTCAACACGGGCGTCCTCGAGAACTACCACAAGTGGGACTTCTGGGAGGGCGGCAAGGACATCTCGGACGCGGGCGTCGAGTGGATGGAGGCCCAGGACTGGTATATTCGCGGGCACGTCGCGCTGTGGGCCAGCGTCGACTCGGCGGCCGTCCCCGACGACGTCGTCGAGGCGATGGCCTGGGACAGCGAAGCCGGCGCGGCCACGCCCAGCGAGGCCGACTCGCAGTACGTCCGCGAGCAGACGACCAGCCACGTCGAGGACATCATCAGCTACTACGGCGACCGCATCGACGAGTGGGAGGTCGTCAACGAGGTCATCCCCGAGTCCGGCTTCGTCCGGGCGATCCACGGGGCCGACGTGACTCCCGAGGAGGCGCCCGTCTTCGCCGACTGGTTCGAGACGGCCCGCGAGGCCGGTCCGGACGGCCAGCCGCTGGGTATCAACGACTACAATACCATCGAGGGACCCTACAGCGGGCGCCGCACCCAGTACCAGACCCAGATCGAGACGATCCAGAACACCGACGCGGGGCTGGACTTCGTCGGCCTGCAGGCCCACTTCAGCGAGAGCTCGTCGCTGTTGCCGTCGCAGACGATGTCGGCGCTCGACAGCTACGACGAGACGACGGCCGACGACGTCGGCCTGCGGATCACCGAGTTCGACATGTCCGACGAGAACTGGCCCGAAGTGGAGAAAGCCGACTTCTTCTACCAGTTCCTGAAGACGACGTTCAGTCACTCCGCGGTCGACGAGTTCATCGTCTGGGGGCTGATCGACACGCTGCACTGGCGCGACGACGCGCCGTTCTACGCCGCGGGCTGGGAGGAGAAACCCGCGCTCGACCGGTACCGGGACCTCGTCTTCGGCCAGTGGTGGACCGAGGAGTCGGGCACCACCGACGCCTCGGGCGCCTGGGCGGTCCAGGGCTTCAAGGGCGAGTACTCCGTCAGAGTGAGATACGACGACAGGGCCGTCTCCACGAGGACGACGCTGTCCGAGGGCGGGACGACGCTGGAAGTCTCCCTCGACGGCGACTACGACGGGGAGGGCGAGAGCGAGGAAGGAGACGGCGGCGGCCTGAGCGCCGATGCCGGCTCTGACCAGCGGGCCAGTCCCGGCGAAGAGGTCACGCTGAACGGCGGCGGGTCGGACGGGCAGGGCCTGTCGTTCCAGTGGTCGCAGATGTACGAGTCGACGACGGCCGACCCGGCGGTGTCGCTCACCGGAGCGGGCACGGCGAACGCGTCGTTCACGGCGCCCGACGTCGAGGAGACGCGCGCGCTGGACTTCCGGCTGGAAGTCACCGACTCAAACGGCAATTCCGCACAGGACACCGTCGACGTGGTGGTCGAGCCGGCCGACACGGCGACGCCGACGCCGACCCCGACAGAGACGGACACTGCGACGCCGACCCCGACGGAGACGGACGCACCGACCGCGACGCCGACGCCGACGGCCACGGACACTCCGACCGCGACGCCGACTCCGACGGCCACGGACGCGCCGACCCCGACGCCGACGGAGACGGACGCGCCGACCCCGACCCCGACGCCGACCGCGTCGCCGACCGTGACGGCCACGGACACGCCGACCGAGTCCGCGCCGAGTCCGATGACGACGGCGGCGCCGGCCGAGGAGGACGACCCCGCGCCGACGACGACCGGGAGCGGCCCGGGGCTGGGCATCGTCTCGACGGTCGCGACGCTCGGTGGGTTCGCGAGCCTCGCGAAGTACCTCGCCGACGACGGGGACGAGGACGCCTGAGGACCCCTTCTCCCGTCCGACACTGTCAGACCTGACCTCGCGCTCGGTTCGCCCGGCGGGGGTCTCGCTTCGCGTTCCGCCGCGTTCGCACCTCACTTTCTCGTTTCGACGCTTCGTGTTGCGCCGCGTCCGCCGTCGGTTCGGCGCCCGTCGATCCGCCCGCCCGGTACCGGATCTGAGACTGTCGTCGGAACCATTAATATCCGCGTCCCCGACCGGATATGCGTAATGACAGCCGACTCTGACGCGACTTACCGCGACCCGACGGTACCGACATCGCGGCGTATCGAGGATCTGCTCTCCCGAATGACGGTCGAAGAGAAGGCCGCCCAGCTCGGTTCGGTCAGCCCGAGTCGCGGCGTCGCGGACAACGCCGGCGAAGTCGACGAGGGTCAGGAGCTCGTCGAGGACGGCGAACTCAACCGCGAGGTCGCAGCGGAACTGCTCGAAGCGGGGATCGGCCACCTCACCCGTATCGGCGGCGAGGGGAGCCTTCCCCCCGAACAGGCCGCCTCGGTCACCAACGAGATCCAGGAGTACCTCGCCGAGGAGACGCGGCTTGGCGTCCCCGCGATCCCCCACGAGGAGTGTCTCAGCGGCTACATGGGCCCCGAGGGTACCACCTTCCCCCAGGGAATCGGGATGGCCAGCACCTGGGACCCGGACCTGATGGCGGCGGTCACCGACACCATCGGCGACCAGCTCGAAGCCATCGGCACCGCCCACGCGCTCTCGCCGGTGCTCGACGTGGCCCGGGACCTCCGCTGGGGTCGCGTCGAGGAGACCTACGGCGAGGACCCCTATCTCGTCGCCGAGATGGCGACCGCCTACGTCGACGGGCTGCAGGGCGACTCCCCCGCCGACGGCATCTCCGCCACGCTCAAGCACTTCGTCGGCCACGCCGTCGGCGCCGGCGGGAAGAACCGCTCGTCGGTCGACGTGAGTCGACGCACGCTGCGGGAGGTCCACATGTTCCCGTTCGAGGCGGCGATCCAGGAAGGGAACGCGGAGTCGGTCATGAACGCCTACCACGACATCGACGGCGTCCCCTGCGCGAAAGACGAGTGGCTGCTGACCGACGTGCTCCGCGGTGAGTGGGGCTTCGACGGCACCGTCGTTTCCGACTACTTCAGCGTCGACTTCCTCAAAGAGGAGCACGGCGTCGCCGCGACCCAGCAGGAGGCGGCCGTCTCGGCCGTCGAGGCCGGCGTCGACGTGGAGCTACCCAACACCGACTGCTACGAGTACCTCGCCGAGGCCGTCCGCGACGGCGACCTGGCCGAGGAGAGCCTCGACGAGTCGGTCCGCCGCGTGCTGCGCGCGAAGTTCGAGAAGGGGCTGTTCGAGGAGTACACCGTCGACGTCGACGCGGCGACCGACCCCTACGAGGACGAGGCCGCCGTCGGGTTGGCCCGCGAGGCCGCCCGCGACTCGCTGGTCGTCCTGAAAAACGAGAGCGACCTGCTGCCCCTTGACGACGCCGATTCGGTCGCCGTGGTCGGTCCGAAGGCCGACGACAAGAAGGGGATGCTCGGCGACTACGCCTACGCCGCCCACTACCCCGAGGAGGAGTACGAGTTCGAGGCCGACACGCCGCTTTCGGCCATCGAGAACCGCGTCGGCGCGGACGTGAACTACGCCCAGGGCTGTACGGCCACGGGCAACTCCACCGACAAGATCGGCCGCGCGGTCGAGGCCGCCGAAAACGCCGACGTGGCGCTGGCGTTCGTCGGCGCCCGCTCGGCGGTCGACTTCTCCGACGCCGACGGCGTGAAAGCCGAGCAGCCGATGGTCCCGACCAGCGGCGAGGGCTGTGACGTGACCGACCTGGGCCTGCCCGGCGTGCAGAACGAGCTCGTCGCGCAAGTCGAGGAGACCGACACGCCGGTCGTGATCGTCCTCGTCAGCGGCAAGCCCCACGCGATCCCGGAGATCGACGCGGGCGCCGACGCGGTCGTCCAGGCGTGGCTCCCCGGCGAGGAGGCCGGCAACGCCATCGTCGACGTGGTCTTCGAGGGCCACGACTCGGGCGGCCACCTCCCGGTCTCGATGCCCAAGTCCGTCGGCCAGCTGCCGGTCCACTACAGCCGCAAGCCCAACACCTACAGCGAGGACTACGTCTACGACGACGCCCAGCCGGTGTATCCGTTCGGTCACGGGCTGAGCTACGCCGAGTTCGAGTACTCGGACCTGGATCTGTCGGACGTGGACGTCGACCCCTCGGGGACGTTCTCCGCGAGCGTCACCGTCGAGAACACGGCCGAGCGCGACGGCAGCGACGTGGTCCAGCTGTACGTCTCCGCCGAGAACCCGGACCTGGCCCGGCCGGTTCAGGAACTGGTCGGCTTCCGCCGCGTCGAACTCGACGCCGGCGAGTCGACCGAGATCACCTTCGACCTGGCCGCGAGCCAGCTCGCCTACCACGACCGCAACGCGAACCTCGCCGTCGAGGCGGGCGACTACGAGCTCCGCGTCGGCCACTCCTCCGAGGAGATCGCCGAGTCCGCACGCCTGTCCGTGACCGATACGAAACAGGTCCCGCGGACGAGCCGCCGCTACTTCACCGAGACGAGCCTCGACCAGGCCTGACCGTCCGGGCGTCCCCTGTGGTCTTTCAGTATCGTACGTGATATAGCGCCCTCGATAACGCCCTGCGAATCCGGTTCGGAAAGTTCAGCCTGTTCGTCGCGCGCGTACGCATGTGACTACATGCGACGCATCGAGGCAGTTCCGCCGGACCAGCGGTTCGCGACCGATCCGTGTTTCGTGTTCTCATGGGTGATATCGGAAAGCAGCCCCCGGGAGAGCGACCGACCGGGTCTCACAGGGGAGACTCGCCCCGTCCCGACCCGGGGAGCCCGAGCGAGAGTCCCACGAGCCGGCGCCTTCGCCGGTGTGGTAACCCTTTTCGGGACCGCCCGACAACGGGGGAGCATGGTTTGGGCGCCGGTCGTCGACGGAGGGATCCGGTCGTGAGCGAGCAGGGCGACGAGCAGACGGGCCGCGAGGCGGCCGCCGAGGCGCTGTGCGAGGAGAACCGGAAGGTGCTGGGCGTGTTCACGATCGCGCTCGTGTTTCTGCTCATCCAGCTCCCCTACCTGGTCGTCACCGACTCGGACTCGTCGCTGTTCGTCGTGTCCGTGTTGAACGTCGTCGGGAGCGGCGCGTTCGTCCTCCTCAGCGGGAGCGTCCTCTGGTTCTGCCGACAGCGCGCGGTCTGATCGGTCGGCGACGTGCGGTCGGGTCGGTGTCCGTTCCGAGACTCGCGAATCCGGCGGCTGGGAGTCGAGTTACTGACGAGGAAAACGTCGCGAAGACGGTCAGGCTGACGTCGTCGCGCGGGCGTACAGCTTGTTCGCGAGCAGGAACCCGTAGACCGTCGCCCCGAGGACGATGAGCGTTACGCCGAAGATGCCCAGCATCGCGGCGAACACCTTGTGCGCCAGGACGATCCCGGAGACCTGTCCGAAGGTCTGGACCGATTCGGGAATCCCGTTCATCAGCGAGATCGGGCCGGCGTCGCCGGCGATAACGATCGCGGGCGTCCCGTTGACGAGGGTGGCCCCGAGGGCGATACAGACCCCGCCTATCACCATGATCATCAGCGAGATGTTCCCGACCATGAAGTAGTACAGCGCCAGCGCGTACGCCCGGACGCCGTCCGCTTCCTGCCCGGCTCGTTCGAGTTCCTGCCTCATTGCGATAGACTGTTTCACACACCTATTTGAAGGTTGCGCTTGCGGGAGCGCCCTCGGTGGACCCCGCTATCAGATACGTCGCCCACTCGGTATGAAATAATCAGGAAGTTTTATATAGAGCTGGCAGAAGGTAGAGGTATGCGGAAGCCTGACAGCATCCGTGACAAGGAGTTATCGCGACGCCAGTACGCGCAGATACTGGCTGGAATGGGAGCCGCGGGCATGGCGGGTTGTGGGAGCAACGGTGGATCCACCGACACGCCGGGTTCGGGGAGCACGCCGACGCCGACGCCCAGCGGTGACGGTGGCGACGGTGGCGACGGCGAGACCGACAGCGCCACCGCGACGGCTGCGGAGCCGGTGACCCGCCAGATCAACTACGCCGTGGCCAACTCGCCGGACGTGTTCAACTGGAACCCCTGGACGCCCCAGGACAACACCATCGGTGACCTGTGGATGTCGGACCTCCACGGGCTCCGGAACGTCCACACGACCCAGAGTTCCTACAGCGGGACGACGGTGCCGACCCCGCACAAGCCCGACCACGACGAGGTCGAGATCATGACGTGGATCTCGGGCTTCGATGTCGAGCCCCCCTACGACTGGTACGACCACCACGACGACCGCGCCCGCTACTGGAACGGCGACCCCTACGACGCGGAGGCCCGCGAGGCGCACAACCACGTGAACTTCTTCCAGCAGGGCAACAAGTTCGCCGAGGGCACGACGTTCAACCAGCAGGCCGAGGACCAGTGGACGCTCCACTACTGGACGAACAAAGGCGATGTCCCCGAACAGGACCCGGACCCGACGGCACGGGTCGTGCTGCGCTCGAACGCCGGGCCCGTCGACGGGGACCCGCCGATCCACCCGGACTACACCACGCCGTATCGAGAGCAGTACCGCGACGCGGCGAACGCGGACGCGGTCAGCTCGGTCACGGACGAGCTCGTCAGCGACCGCATCAGCCTCGACCGCATGGCCGAGGAGGGCGGCACCGACGAGATGCTCGCCGGGTCCGGTCCCTACATGCTGAAATCGATGGACGACGTGGGCTCCGAGCGGGTGATCCTCCGGCTCAACGAGGACCACCCCAACGCCGAGAACACGAACATCGAGCGGCTCGCGCTGTACTGGGCCGAGGGCGACCGGCGCCAGACGCTCATCAACGAGGGCGTCCTCGACGTCGACTCCGGTGCTGTCACCTCTAGCGGGGCGACCACCCGCGAGACGCTGCCGGACCACGTCCAGGAGTTCACCCGCTGGCTGCGCGCCACGGGCGGCGACGTCTGGCAGCTCAACTGGCAGAACGAACACCTCCAGAACCTCTGGGTGCGCCGCGCGCTCATCGAGGCCATCGACTGGAACGCCGTCTCCGCCAACGGGTGGGGCGAGGACGCCTCGCAGGTCACCCAGCACGACACGTTCCTGCTGGACGCCCAGTCCGAGAGCACGTTCTCCGAGGACTTCCTCGACCAGCTTCACCACTACTCGCGCTCCTCGAACGTCGAGAACGCGAACCGCTACATGCAGCGGGCGGGCTACAGCAAGCAGGGCGGCCAGTGGGTCGACCCCAACGGCAACCCCGCCTCGATCGACCTCTCCTCGCGCTCGGGCAGTCCCGCGAACGTCCAGGGCGCCCAGACCATCCGCGCCAACCTCGCGGAGTGGGGCTTCGGCGTGAACTTCACCACGATGGGCTGGAACAACTGGTCGACCTCGCTCGACCCGAACGAGGGGCTCAACTACGACTCCACGATGTTCTGGCACGGCGACCCGTACGTGTTCCAGTACTACCACGACCGCGGCGCGTGGTGGGACCTGGGCCTGGTCGGCGGCAGTCCGACCGGCAGCCCGTACAACGCCGACCCCGAGGACGAGGTGGACACCCAGGGCAAGCCGATCGTCCAGCAGGTGCCCGACGAGCCGGGCGCCTTCGAGGCCCCCGACGAGGCCGGCGTGTCGCCGGACCTGGACAACGCGACCGAGGTCAACCTCGTCGAGACGGTCAACGCGATCCGCCAGCCCGGCAACTCCGAGGAAGAACAGCAGGAGCTCTACCGGACCTGCGCGCGCTACTACAACTTCTACGTCCCGCACTTCGTGTTCCATCAGTACCTGATGGGCTCGTACGGCGACGTGCGCGACTTCGACTGGCCGGACCCGTCGGCCCGAGCGTTCGACTACGAGCGCTCGTTCGGTATCGAGGACGTGCTCGTGCTCGGCGGCATCGCACAGGCCAGCACGGACGAGGAGTTCGAGCCGCCCCAGTAAGCGGCTGACTCACCGTATCGACCACCGAACGCCCGGGTCGTCCGGGTCGGCGCTTTTCGTCGCCTCTCGCGCTCCGACGAGCCGCGGGACTCCCCACGCATCGTCGCGTCTCGTCGGACGGCCGTACTCCTCGCGACTCGCCCGAGCCAGTCTGGCTGCGACGCTCGTGACGTCTCGTCGCCGTCGAGAACGGTCCCGGTCGGGCCGGTGCTACTCCTCGGTGACCGGACGGATCGCGCCGTGTTTCAACATGTGAAATACGGGCTGGCCGGCGGGGCCGGCGGTCCCGTATTCGGGCTCGGCGTCGTAGGACGGCCACTCGAAGTCGCGGGTGTTGCCCCAGAGGCCGTCGACGGTGGTGCCGAGGTAGATGTCGGGGAGGGCGTCGTTCCACCAGGTGGCGAACGTGGCGATGGCGTCGACGGTCGCCGCCCGGTCGCTCGGCCCCTCGATCGTCCGCCAGGTTTCGAGGAGGTCGACCGTCCGGCGCTCGCTGGCCGGGGCGTCGACGGCGCCCGGCTGTTGGGGGACGGACACCTCGACGGGCTTGCCGCGGCTCCCAGCGTCGGCGCCGGAGTCGGAGACGCCGTAGCCGATCGAGGTGGAGCCGTCGCTGGTCACGTCGTAGGCGCTGTAGGGGTCGCCGTCGAAGTTCCAGAGGGTGATGTCGTGGGTGTGGTTCGAGACCGCGGCGTAGACGTTGCTGTTCGTGAGCCGGTCGGTCGTCACGTCGAAGCCGAACTGCGAGAGGCTCGACGCGACGACCTCCGCCCCGGAGACGAAGTCGGACCACACCGGCGTCGCGAGCTGGGGCGACGGCTGCTCCCCGTCCGGGCCGCGCCAGTCGCCGTTTCCGTCACGGCTGTAGCCCGCCTCGCGCATGTACTCGGCGGCGGTCTCCTCGTCGGCCTCGACGGGGTAGCGGTGGAGCCGTTCGCGGACCTCGTCGGGGAGCCACCGACGCGCGGCGGGCGCGGAGAGGCCGGTCTGGCGGACGGTCGGGTCGCCCCAGTCGGTCACGTCGACCACCTGGTCGACGGGGATCACCGACAGGACGGCCCGCCGGACCGGGCGGCGACCGAGGTGGGGGTCCCGCCAGTCGAGGACGAGCTTCGTCCCCGCGTCCGTCGGGTACCGGGCGAGCTGTTCGAGGTTCCCCGGCGGGGTACCGCGCTCGTCGCCCAGCCGGCCGGTGCCGCCGTCGAGCCACCCCTTGCTGACGAGGTTCTCGATCGAGACGGACTGGACGACCGGGAACCACAGGCGCGGGACGGCGACCTCGTCGGCGCGAGGGTGGTCCTCGTAGCGCTCCAGCATCAGCCGGTTGATCGACACCTCGACCAGCTCGAAGGGGCCACAGCCCAGCCCCTCGTCGGCGACCGTCTCCAGGTCGGGACTGTCCGTGCGGAGTTCCGAGACGACCTCCGAGCGGCGCTCGTCGGTGCCGGCGTCGCGGAGCCGGTCGAGCCACGGCTCGTACCGGTCGGCCCGCGTCCGGACGGCGCCGCCCGCGGCCGTCGAGAGCGCGAGCGGTCGGTCGAGCGGCCGGTCGAAGCGATAGCGGAGCTTGCTGTCGTCGAGGCGTTCGACCTCGTAGCTCCGGTCGCCGCTCACGTACGACCCGATGCGCTCCTCGATCCACGCGTCCCGGGCCGTGACGGGGTCGCCCGACCACCACGTGTACCCGTCGGCGTACGCGACCGTCGCGGTGTCGCCGTCGGTCTCGACTGACTCGATGACGTCGCCGAGTCGGCGTTCGCCCCCCGGGGTGGTGTACGATTCGGCCTCGAAGAGGATCGAGTAGAACGCCGCCGGGTCCGAGGAGGACCACGGGCCGACGTGGACGTTCTCGGGGACGTAGGGGAACTGGAACCCGAACACCTGCGGCGAGTCGACGATCTCGTTCGGGCCGGTACAGCCGGCGATCGACCCGGCGACCCCGGCGGCGACCGCCGCGAGGTACCCCCGCCGGGTCGTGCCGTCGACCGGGTCGTCGCCCGCCCGTCCCTCGGAACGTGGATCCATCGGCGCGAGGTTATGGACGACCCGCCTTAAGGCCTCCGGGGACGGGACCTTCGGCGGGCGCATCCGTGTGGGCCGCCGTGTGACTCCGACGACGAGCCCGAGTGCGAACGGTTCTCTCGCGCGCCGACCGCGCGGGGGCAGGTCACCGCTACCGAGCGGATCGGCGAACGATCTCCCCGGCAAGCGGAAAAGACATATAGGGTCGATCGTACAAATCGTAGTATGGATGATTATGTGTCACAGGAAGCCCTGCGGTTCGTCGTGATCGGGCTCGTGGCGATGGCGGCCATCGCCGTGGGCGCCGCGACCATCACGGCGACCGTCGACACAGGGGCGACCGGTGGCGGGCAGGGGCCGGCGGAGGACCCGAACGAACAACAACAGAACCGGGGCGGTGGCGGAAGCGGGGACGGCCCGGGCGGGGGTGACGGGCTCAACCGCAGCGGGAGTAGCAGTGGCGGGGAACAGGTCCAGTTCACCACGTGCGTCGAACCGTTGACGACGTGGTACGGCGGGCTGGCGTACTTCGGCGCCGCCGCGATGCTCGTCTTCCTGATCAAGCGCCGGTACTCCTTCGGGGCAGCGTTCCTCGGGCTGTACGCGCTCGCGCCGCCGGTGCTGCTGGCGTACTTCCTCGGGACCGACTGCGCGACCGTCGGCGGTCCCGGGCTGGGTAACAGTTCCGTCACCAACGCGGCCAACGCCTCTTCGTCGCCGGTCGCGTCGATGGACGTGCCGCCCGCGGCTATCCTCGGGGTCTTCGGCGTCGTGCTCGTCGCGACGGCCGCGGTCCTGTTCCGCGCGTCGGGCGACCAGGGGATCACCACCATGGAAGAGGAAGCGGCCGACGAGGGCGAGGGCGCCGACGTGATGGACCTGGCCCAGGCCGCCGGCCGCGCCGCCGACCGGCTCGAAGAACACAACGCCGACGTCGACAACGAAGTCTACCGCGCGTGGTGGGAGATGACGAGCATGCTCGACGTGCCTAACCCCGACAGCGCGACGCCCGGCGAGTTCGCCGAGGCGGCCGTCGACGTGGGGCTGGGCGCGGACGACGTACAGGAACTGACGCGGCTGTTCGAGGAGGTCCGCTACGGCAAGCGCGACGCCGAGAGCCGCGAGGACCTCGCTATCGACGTGTTCCGCAACATCGAGGAAGAGTACGGCGGGTCGACCCGCTCGTCGGTCGGTCAGGAGGGCGACGATGGATATTGAGACGGTCCTCAACCGTCTGCTGATCGCCATCGGGGCGATCCTGTTCGCCGCCGCGGCGGCGATGATCGTCGTTCCGGACCTCTCGAGCGCGCTCCCCTCCGCGACACAGGGCGTGTTCCTGGTCGGGATCATCGCCGTGGTGACCGGACTGGGCGTCGTCCGTCGACGGCTCCGCGGCGAGGTCGAGGAGACGATCACGCCGAACCCCGAGCGGCCCGCCGGCAACCCGATGCCCGGCGAGGACGTCGACCGGATGCTCTACGAGATGACCCACCTCCGCCAGGGGGTTAACGAGAACCGCGAACACCTCGAAGAGCGCCTCGAGAACCTCGCGGTCGCGGTCGTCCGCAACCGCGAGGACTGCTCGGTCGAGCAAGCCCGGCGCATCCTCGAAGCGGGCGAGTGGACGAACAACGAGACGGCCGCCGAGTTCTTCCAGAGCGAGCGGACCGCCGCTCAGGAGGCGGGCCTCTCGGAGTCGCTGCTCTCGGGCACCGACGACGTGGCCGCCTTCGAGAACCGCTTCCGCGTGACCGTCGAGGAGCTCATCGAGGTCGGCGACGTGGACGTGAACAGCTCCGTCGACGTCGAGGAGGAGACCGACCGCTCCTTTTTCGACCGCCTGCTCGGGCGCTCGGCCGACGACGGCGACGACGACGAGGCGGTCGAGTCCAACTGGAACGAGTCCAACTCCTCGGTCCCGACGTTCGACACGAGCGAGCCGTTCGAGGACGTGAGTCTACAGCACACCAACCGCTGGCTCGGCGTGACCGCGTTCGCGCTGGTCGCGGTCGGCGCCGGCGTGGTCACGTTCACCCCCGGCCTGATGCTCGCGGGGACGGTCGGCATCGCCTACACCATCTACGCGCGGGTCTCGGCGGTGCCCCGGACCGAGGGGCTGGTCGTCGAGCGCGAGTACGACGTCGACGACCCCGAACCGGGCGACCTCGTCGACGTGACGCTGACGGTGCGCAACGAGAGCGGGTCGATGCTGCCCGACCTGCGGATGGTCGACGTGGTGCCGGACGCGTTCGTCGTCACCGAGGGCGTCCCGCGCCTGCACACGGCCCTGCAGTCGGGCGCGCAGGCCCAGCTCGAGTACACGGTCCGCGTCGAGCGCGGGGAGTACGACTGGCCGCTGCTCGTGGTCGCCCGTGACTTCAGCGGTGGCGTCGAGCGCACGTCGCTCGTCACGCCCGAGGCGAGGATGCGAGTCGTCCCGCCGCTGCGGGTCACCAACGACATCCCGGTGCGCGCCCAGACCACGCAGTACGCCGGTGACGTCAACACCAAACAGGGCGGCGCCGGGCTGGAGTTCCACTCCGTCCGCGAGTACCGCCCGGGCGACCCGATGAACCGCATCAACTGGAAGCAGGTCGCCAGCACGGGCGAGCTGGCGACGATCGACTTCCGCCAGGAGAAGGCCGCGACGGTCACCATCCTGTTCGACACCCGCCAGAGCGCGTACATCTCGGCGGGCGTCGACGAACCCCACGCGGTCGACCACTCGGTCCACGCGGCCAGCGACATGTTCGGCGCGCTGTACGACCAGGGGAACCTGGTCGGGCTCGCCGCCTTCGACACGGTGCCGTGCTGGTACGCCCCCGGCGCGGGGAGCGAACACCTCGAGAACGCCCGCGTGCTGTTCGCCCAGCACCCGGCGCTGTCGCCGCGACCGCCGGAACGACAGGACCACGAGAGCCAGTACATCGACCCGATGACCCACGTGCGTCGGCGGCTGCCGAGCACGTCGCAGGTGTTCCTGTTCTCGCCGCTGGCGGACGACTACGCGGCCGAAGTCGCCCGCCGGCTCGACTCCGAGGGCCACCTGGTCACCGTCATCAGTCCCGACGTGACCGTCGACGAGACGGTCGGCCAGCGGCTCACGCGCATCGAACGGACCGCGCGGGTCCGGTACCTCCGCGAGCGGGGGATCCGCGTCATGGACTGGGACCCCGACGAGCAGCTCTCGCTCGAGGTCGAGAAAGCACAGACGAGGTGGGCATAATGAGTTTCGACATTCAGGACGAGGAGTTCAGCGCGGTCGAGGTCACCCACTCGCCCGCACAGTTCAGTAGTATCATCGCGGTCGCCGCGGCACTGTTGGCGGTCGTGACGACGGCACTGGTCGCGCCCCTGTCGGCGCCGGTCGGGCTGTTCGGACTCGCCGGCGTCGCCGCCGGGCTGTTCGTCTTCGAGTCCGAGCGGCTGACCATCGCCGGTACGGCGATCGTCTTCGTCGGCATCATCGCTGCCGGCTTCTTCGGCGACGTGCCGGAGTTCCTGCTGTTCGCGGCGCTGGCGACGATAATCTCGTTCGACCTCGGTTCGAACGCCTTCAGCGTCGGGCGCCAGATGACCGACCAGACGGACACGCAACGCGGCGAGGCCGTCCACGTCGCCGCCACCGTCTTCGTCGGCGTCATGGCGGCCGGCCTCTCCTACGGCCTCTTCATCGTGCCGTGGGGGTCGCTGACGGTGCCGGCGCTCACCCTGTTGCTGCTGTCGGCGCTCTTTTTCATCTGGTCGATCCGGCAGTAGGCCGGTCGGCCCCCCTCGGTCTCCCGTTCGAATTTTCGTCGATTTTTGCCGCCGCTCCCGTTCGGCCGCTTCCGCCAATACCGCCCGGCTGACTGCCGTGTCAGTCAGCATTTCATCACGGAAAACCGTCCCACACCGTCAGGGTTAAGAGGCATAGCACGGGCTATCTTACCATGGCACAGAGCGACCTATCCATTCAGGAGGCCAGTGACCAGTTGGACGCAGTGGTCGACGAGATCCAGTCGTCGGTCATTATCGAGGAGGAGTTCCTCGAGACCGTGCTCGTGGGACTGCTCTCGAAGGGCCACGTCCTGCTCGAGGACGTGCCCGGGACGGGCAAGACGCTGACCGCGAACAGTTTCGCGACGGCGCTGGGCCTGTCGTTCTCCCGTATCCAGTTCACGCCGGACCTGCTGCCCAACGACGTGACAGGGACCTACATCTACAACGAGCAGGAGGGCGAGTTCGAGTTCAACAAGGGGCCGATCTTCGCCAACATCGTCCTCGCAGACGAGATCAACCGCGCGCCGCCGAAGACCCAGGCCGCGCTGCTGGAGGCGATGGGCGAGGGGCAGGTCACCACCGAGGGTGACACCCGCCAGCTGCCCGAGCCCTTCTTCGTCATCGCGACGCAGAACCCCGTCGAGCAGGAAGGTACCTTCCCGCTGCCCGAAGCGCAGATCGACCGTTTCAACGTCAAGTCCTCGATCGGCTACCCCGACGTGGACGGCGAGGTCGAACTGCTCCGCCGCCGCAACGACCGCACGTCGACGACGCCGTCGGTCGGCCAGGTGCTCGACCACGACTCCGTGATGAACCTGCAGGCGGTCCCGGACACCGTCACCGTCACCGAGGACATGCTGGAGTACATCGCCGCGGTCTCGCGGGCCACCCGCGACGACCACCGCGTCGAGACCGGGATGAGCCCGCGCGGGACCCAGCGCCTCTACGAGACCGCCCGCGCACAGGCGGTCATCGAGGGCCGCAACTACGTCACGCCCGACGACGTCAAGACGGTCTCCCAGCCGGTCATCGCCCACCGTCTCGGGCTGACGGCCGAGTCGCAGGTCAACGACGTGGACAAGTCGGAGATCGTCGACGAAGTGCTCGAAGAGATCCCCGTCCCGACCATCGAGGCCCCCGCGTAACGACCGACTGGAGGATACATCATGGGTGTTTCAAACGCAGTTCGGAATCCGGGCTCGTACATCAGCAGAACGCTGGGTCTGTACCGTACGCTGCTGACCGACCCGGAGCGGTTCTACGACGAGTACATCGGGAGTCGCCGCGTCAAATCGGAGTTCGCGCTCGTGCTGGTCGTCGGCCTGGTCGGTCTCGTGGGCAACTACCTCATGCTCGACACGCTGACCTTCGAGTTCGAGGCCTTCGAATCGGTCGTCATCAACGACCAGGTCCGCTTCCAGCTCCAGCAGCGAGTCATCGAGCCGCTGCTGGGCGCGTTCCTGCTGTGGGTCTGGTTCGGGGTCGGGATGTACTACGTCGCCTGGCTCTACACGACGATCGGCACGACTTACGTGACGATGAAGCGGACCGCGTGGGCGCTGTTCCCGCTCCTGATCGGGAACGTCATCCACACCGCGGCGATGGCCTACGCGTCGACGACGCTCGACGTCACCGAGGAGGACATCACGATCTCGACGAGTCTCGCCGACGAGGTGTCGTCGTTCGTCTGGTCCCAGGCCAGCGGTGAGACGGTCGTCCTCGCGGCGACGGCCGTCGGGATCGTCTTCGCGCTGTGGACCGGCTACATCGGCGCCTACGCGATCAAGGACGTGCGGGATCTGACCACGAGCGAGGCGTACAAGGTCGCAGCCGTCCCGACCGTCGGGTACGTCCTCTACATCGTCTACAGCGTATTCACTGCGCTCTGACAGAAGTATTAAGAAGTTGTGACACTCCAACACACAGTATGAACTATTACATACGCCGATTCGCGCAAGCGATCGTGACGTTCGTCGTGGGGATGTTCATCACGTTCGCACTGTACAGACTCGTTCCGGGTGGGCCGGTCGAGGCGATCATCGCCGACCGGGTCCAGACGATGCAACAGCGGGGTCAGCCCGTCGACACACAGGAAGTGGCCCAGATGGCCGAACAGCTGACGGGGATCAACCCCGACACGCCGATCCCGATCGCCTTCTACGAGTGGCTCCGGGACATCATCCTCTACCAGGACTTCGGTGAGTCGATCCTGTTCCAGGACCCCGTCTTCGACATCCTCTTTCGGGGGATGCCGTGGTCGATCTTCCTGAGCGTCTACGGACTGCTGCTGGGCTTCACGGCGACCATCGCGGTGGGCGTGTTCATGGCCTGGCACGAGGGAACCAAGATCGACTCCGGGCTGACGGTGTTCGTGCTCGTCATGCGGTCGATCCCCTACTACGTGGCCGCGATCCTGATGCTGTCGGTGCTCGCGTTCCAGTGGGGGCTGTTCCCGACCGGCGGCCGCGCGCCGCCGGCGGCGACGCCCGGCTTCAACATCGAGTACATGGTCGGGATCGCCAGACACGCGGCGCTCCCCATCCTCTCGCAGTTCATCGTCGGCTTCGCCGGCGGGGCGATCGGGATGCGGGCGCTGTCCGTGCGAGTCATCGGGGAGGACTACCTGCGCTCGGCGCGTCTGCGCGGTCTCGGCACGAATCGCATCCTGACGCGGTACCTGACCCGTAACTCCATCCTCCCGATCTACACCGGATTCATGCTCGGCATCGCGGGGATGTTCAGTTCGAGCGTCATCACCGAAGTCATCTTCCAGTACCACGGCGTCGGCTGGTTCATGCTGGAGGCGGCGGTCAGTCAGGACTACCCGCTCGTGATGGCCGCGTTCGTCTTCTTCTCGACCATCACGGTGACGGCGATCATGATCGCCGACTTCACCTACGGCCTCATCGACCCGCGGGCCGGAACCGGTGCGTCCAGGGAGAGCTTCTAACGATGTCCAATAACGAACCACGGAGCGACGGGGGCGTCACGCAGGAAAGCATCTTCGGCACCGACGACGACACCGAGCGGCGACGGACGCCGCCGGCCGAGCGGGCCCGTCGCGCCTTCGACTTCTATATCGCGACCCCGTTCCGGGTCGCGTGGTCGGACTGGCGGACGCGCATCGGGGGCGTGGGCGTGCTGTTTTACCTCCTGATGGGGACGCTGGGCGTCTGGCTGGTTCCGCCGCCACAGATCAACGAGGGGCCGTACTACCTCCAGCCGTTCGTCGACTGGTCGATGCCCCTGGGGACTGACAACCTCGGCCGGGGCGTGTTCAAGACGCTCGTCCACTCGACGCCGGCGATGATGAAGATGGCGCTGGCCGGGATCGTCTTCTCGATCGGTATCGCGGTGCTCGTCGGGATGATCGCGGGCTACAAGGGCGGCGTCGTCGACACGATCCTGATGACGATCGCCGACGTGTTCATCACGCTGCCGGGGCTCCCGCTGATCATCGTCCTCGCGGCGATCTTCTCGCCCCAGGACCCCTTCATCGTCGGGACCATCATCGCGATCGACCAGTGGCCGGGACTGGCCCGGATGCTGCGCTCGCAGGTACTGTCGTTGCGCGAGGAGGACTTCGTCGAGGCGGCCCGGTCGATCGGGCTCTCGACGCCGACTATCGTCGGCCAAGAGCTCGTCCCGAAGGTCGCGCCGTTCGTGCTCGTCTCGGCGGCGAGCGCCGCGGTCGCGGTCATCTTCCAGTCAGTCGCGCTGTACTTCATCGGCGTGCTCCCGTTCAACTCGTTCAACTGGGGCGTGATGATGCAGCTGGCCTACGAGCAGGGGAACGCGATCTCGGCGCCGGGCCGCGCGGGCCACTGGATGCTGTTCCCGCTGCTGGCCATCTCGGGCGTGAGCTTCTCGCTGATCCTCTTCTCGCAGGGGCTCGACCGAGTGTTCAACCCGCGGCTGCTGGCGCGCCACTCCGAGACGATCCCAGAGGACGAACAGGACGGAGCGGGTGACCTGTGATGACCGCTCGCGAACCGACTCGACGACCGGAGGGACGCTGACATGGCAATCGGACAACCGAATCAATCGACCGAGGAAGAGGCGACGGAGGGCGAGGACCCGGACGACGACATCGTCATGAGCGTGGAGGACGCCCGAGTGCAGTTCGGGATGTCCCGCGGGCAGGCGTGGGTGCTCAACGACGTGAGCCTGGACGTCCGGCGGGAGGAGATCCTCGCCGTCGTCGGCGAGAGCGGCTCGGGCAAGTCGATGTTCGCCGCCGCGCTGATGGACGCCGTCGAGGACCCGGGCCACCTCTCGGGCGACGTGACCTACTACCCGAGAGAAGACGAGACCGACGACGCTCCGAGCGCCGACCAGATCGGCTCGTACGACACCGTCGGGGACGACTCCGTCGACGTGCTCGGGATGACCGAGGGCGAACTCAGCAACTTCCGCTGGGAGGAGGTGTCGATGGTGTTCCAGGGGGCGATGAACTCGTTCAACCCCACGATGAAGATCAAGGGCCACTTCCACGAGACCATCCAGGCCCACAACGCCGTCCTCGACGAGCGGATGGACCACGTCCGGGACCTGTTCGAGGCGCTGCACCTCGACCCCGACCGGGTGATGAACTCCTACCCGCACGAGCTCTCGGGCGGGATGAAACAGCGCGCGCTCATCGCGCTCGCGCTGGTGCTCGAACCGGAGGTGCTCGTGATGGACGAGCCGACCGCGGCGCTCGACCTGCTCATGCAGCGGTCGATCATCTCGATGCTGCGGGAGCTGCGCGACGAGTTCGAACTGACGATCGTCTTCATCACCCACGACCTGCCGCTGGTCGCCGGGCTGTCGGACCGCATCGGCGTGATGTACTCCTTCGAGTTCATCGAAGTGGGCGACACGCGCTCCCTTCTGAAGGACGCGGCCCACCCCTACACCCGATCGCTGTTGCGTTCGGTGCCGAGCATCGACTCGGACATCGACGAGATGGAGCCCATCGAGGGCGCGCGCCCGGACCCGGTGAACATCCCGACAGGGTGTTCGTTCCACCCGCGGTGTCCGGTCGCCGACGACCGCTGTGAGATCGAGGACCCCGACCTCGTGACCGTCGACGAGGACCACGAGGCGGCGTGTTTCTACTCGGACCAGGCCCGCAACGAGCTGAAGTACAGCCTCGACCACGGGACCACGGAGGACTAACCGATGAGTACAGACGAACCCACGGCCGACGACCTGACGGCCGACGACGCGGCCGTCGACGAGACGACTACCGACGTACCGGACGACGAACCGATCCTGTCGCTCGACGACGTGAACGTCCACTACACGCCCGGTGGGATCGTCAAGCGGGCGCTGACCGACAAGAAGGTCCGCGCGGTCGACGGCGTCAGCTTCGACCTCTACGACAACGACATCGTCGTGCTGGTCGGCGAGTCGGGCTGTGGCAAGACCACGCTCGGCAAGACCGCGATCGGCCTCGAACAGCCGACCAGCGGGTCGATCTCCTACCGCGGGCAGGATATCTGGGACGCCAAGAATAACCCCCGCGACGCCGACATCGAGTTCACCGAGATCCGGCGTTCGATGCAGATCATCCACCAGGACCCCGCCAACGCCCTGAACTCCTCGCGGCGCGTCAAGGCGATCCTCTCGGACCCGCTCAAGAAGTACCGGACCGAGCTGGGTCCCAAGGAGCGCGAGGACACCATCTACCGCTTCCTGGAGTTCGTGGACATGATGCCGCCCGAGGACTACGCCGAGCGCTATCCCCACCAGCTGTCGGGCGGGGAGAAACAGCGCGTCGCGCTCGGGCGCGCCCTGTTGATGAACCCGGACGTGATCCTGGCCGACGAGGCCATCTCGGCGCTGGACGTGAGCCTGCGCGTCGGGATGATGGACCTCATCCTCGACCTGCAGGAGACGTTCGACACCTCCTACGTCTTCATCAGCCACGACCTGGCGAACGCCCGGTACCTCGCCAAGCGCGCCGGCGGGCGGATCGCGATCATGTACCTCGGCGAAATCGTCGAGATCGGACCGCCCGAGGAGATCCTCCAGAACCCGACCCATCCCTACACCAAGGTGTTGAAGTGGTCGACGCCGACGGTCGACCCGGACCTGGCGAAACAGCGGATCCAGGAGGACCCGCCGGTCCGCGAGGTGGACGTGCCGGACCCCGAGGACCCGCCCTCGGGCTGCAAGTTCCACACCCGCTGCCCGGAGGCCCGCGAGGTCTGTACGCAGGAAGAACCCGAGCGGTTCGACACTGCCGGCGAGAGCGACGCCGCCTGCTTCCGCGCCCTGGAGACCCACGAGTACTGGAACAGCGCGGAACTGGCCGACGCCGACCAGGACGAGTACGACGCCCAGAACTCCTCGACGTTCAGCGACTGAGTCGGACGTTCGCTTTTTTCGGCGGTTCGCCGTCGACCGTCGCCGCGCTCGCACGGAAAGCAAATCTTATTTCCGCCAGACGCGGTTGTGCGTACACATGGCACGACAGATGGCCGACGGACCGATGGTGGTCCTCTCCGACGAAAGCCAGCGCACGTCGGGCGAGGACGCCCGGTCGATGAACCTCGAGGCAGGGCGTGCAGTCGCGGAGACGATCCGAACGACCCTCGGCCCCCGAGGGATGGACAAGATGCTCGTCGACCAGGGCGGCAACGTCGTCATCACGAACGACGGCGTGACACTCCTGGAGGAGATGGACGTCGACCATCCCGCTGCGGACATGATCGTCGACGTCGCGACGACCCAGGAGGAGGAGGTCGGCGACGGTACTACCTCCGCCGTCATCCTCGCCGGCGCCCTGCTCGCGAACGCGGAGGAACTGCTCGAACAGGACATCCACCCGACCTCGATCGTCGCGGGCTACCGCCACGCGGCCGAGACGGTCACCGAGGTGTTCGAGGACATCGCGACCGAGGTCGACCCCGACGACACCGAGGTACTCGAACAGGTCGCCGGCACCGCGATGACCGGAAAGGGCGCCGAGACCGCCAAGGACCTGCTCTCGTCGATGGTCGTCAGCGCCGTGCGAGCGGCCGTCCGCGAGGACGGCACCGTCGACCAGGACGCCGTCGACGTGCGCCAGTTCTACGGCGCCTCGATCGACGACTCCGAGTTCGTCGACGGCATCCTCTTCGACATCGAACCGGTCCACCAGAACATGAGCCGCAACCTCGAGGACGCGAACGTCCTCGTCTACGAGGGCGACATCGAGGTCTCCGAGAGCGAGGTCGGCGCGGAAGCGTCGGTCGGCGACATGACCGACCTGCAGGGCTTCGTCGAGCGCGAGCAGTCCGAGCTGGCCGACAAGGTCGACAAGATCGTCGAGGCGGGCGCCGACGTGGTCCTCGCCGACGGCGGCATCGACGAGTACGCCGCCGAGCTGCTCGTCGAGAACGGCATCACGGCCTTCCGCCGCGTCGACGACGACAAGCGCCAGCGCGTCGCGGCCGCGACGGGCGCCGAGCGCGTCGGCGACCTGAAGCTGCTCACCTCCGAGCATCTCGGCCACGCCGGCAGCGTCCACGAGCGGGTCATCCGCGACGTGACCGTCCGCCGGCAGGCCGACCACGAGTCGACGGTCGTCTTCGGTGACCTCCCCGAGGAGGGCGTCGGCACGATCCTCCTGCGCGGCGGCACCGAGCACGTCCTCGACGAGGTCGAGCGGGCCGTCGTCGACAGTATCGGCGTCGTCTCCGCCGCCATCGAGGACGGCAACGTCCTGCCGGGCGGCGGCGCCCCGGAGATCGAGGCGTCGCTCGCGCTCCGCGAGGAGGCCGACTCCGTCGAGGGCCGCGAGCAGCTGGCCGTCGAGGCCTTCGCCGAGGCCTTCGAGGACGGACCGCGCACCCTCGCCGAGAACGCCGGTCACGACGCCATCGACGCGCTGGTCGACATGACCGCGCGCCACGACGCGGGCGACGTGAACGTCGGCATCGACGCCGACACGGGCGAACTCGTCGAGATGTTCGAGGACGGCGTCGTCGAGCCGCTGCGCGTGAAGACCACGGCCGTCAACTCCGCGGTCGACGCCTCAACGATGATCCTCCGCATCGACGACGTTGTCTCCGCCGGGGACCTCTCGGTCGGTGGCGAGGACGAAGAGGAAGGCGGTGCGGGCGGCCCGCCCGGCGGCATGGGCGGGATGGGCGGCGGCATGGGCGGCATGATGTAAGACCATCTTTTTCGCGGGCGGGTTTCCTCGGCGCGCTCCGCGCGCCTGCGGGGAACCCACCCGCGAAAAACATGGGTGAAAAAGGCCGGTCACTGCGGTCGCTTCGCTCCCTTGTGACCGGTGAACCGCGCGCCTGCGGCGCGCGGACGTTCTCTTTCTATTCTCTGTCGTTCGCTGTGGCGAAGTATTCTCTTGGTTGCGGTCTCAGCATCCGGCGCCGCAGGCGCCGGTTCCCCGAACTCGCGCGGAGCGCGAGATCGGCCTTTTTCACCCATGTTTTTGCGTGCGGGGTTCCCACAGCGCGCCGTCGGCGCGCGAGGAAACCCCGCGCGGAAAAAGATGGGTTCTAGGAGTAGTTGTGTTCGAGTTCGACGACGTTTGCGGCGCCGAGGACGGCCTGTCGGAGGTCCTCGTAGAAGCGGTCATCGTCGACGCGGTGGACGGGGCAGGAGACGCTGATGGCGGCGATAGCGCGGTCGTCGTCGTCGGTGATGGGCGCGGCGACGCAGCGCAGGCCGTTGAGTCGTTCCTCCTCGTCGACGGCGTAGCCCTGCTCGCGGACCTCGGCGAGTTCCTCGAAGAAGGCGTCGGGGTCGGTGATGGTGTGTTCGGTCTCGGCGGGCATGCCGTGTTCGTCGAGGATCACCTCGACTTCGTCCTCGGGGCGAAACCCCAGGATGGCCTTGCCGAGGCCGGTGCAGTGGAGGTTGACGCGCTTGCCCTCGTAGGTGTCGAGTTCGACGGCGTTGTCGCCCTGGGCCTGGTAGAGGTAGATGCCCTGGCCGCTCTTCTCGACGAGGAGGTTGACGAGTTCGCCCGTCTCGTCGGCGAGCTTGTCGACCTCGGCGTGAGCGGCGTCGAAGATCTCGTTGCGCTTGCGAGCGTAGGCGCCCAGCCCCAGGAACGCGAGCCCGATGTGGTACTCCTCGCCCTCCTTGACGACGTACTCGCGGTTGGCGAGCGTGTTGAGGTGGTTGTGAACCGCGCTCTTGCCCACGTCGACCCGGTCGGCGACCTCCGAGACGCCCGCGCCGTCGAGCTCCTGGATGATCTCGACGATCTGTAAGGTCCTGTCGACCGTCGTGACCGGATGTTTCGGCTCGTCCATACTCGACGATTCGCGGCGTCGTACTTACTTGTTCTGTTCGGACGAACTCCGTTCTGTATCGTTCCGTTCGCTTCGTTCGCGAACGGGAAATGCGGCCGTTTCGCGGCGGCGGCGTTCGACCGAGTGAAACGCGCTCGTGTGCAGTCGCTCGAAGGCGCGAGCGCGTCGAGACGTAAAGCACGACTCGGCCGGCGTTCGGATCGGCCGGTAAATCGGACGCTGCGATTTCGGCGAAGCGTACGCTTCGTCGAACGAGTCGAATCGAAGATTCTCGGCTCGACGAGGCTTATGCCTCGTCGAACTCCGCTGAGCTTGGCTCAGCGTGCTCGCCGAAGCTTACGCTTCGTCGAACAGGGTCTCGCCTTCGACCATGTTCGCCTCGACGGTGTCGAAGTCGAAGGTCAGGCCGAGGCCGGGCTCTTCGGGGATCTCCATGCGGCCCTCCTCGATGAGGTTGTCCTCTTCGACCAGGTCCTCCCACCAGCCGAGCTCGTAGGAGTGGTACTCGACGGCGAGGGAGTTCGGGATGGCGGCCGCGAGCTGCGCAGAGGCCATCGTCCCGATGGGCGAGGAGACGTTGTGCATGGCGACGGGGATGTAGTACATGTCGGCCATGGCTGCGATCTTGCGACCCTCGCGCATGCCGCCGACGCGCGGGATGTCGGGGGCGATGATGTCGATAGCCTCGTTCTCGATGAGGTCGCGGTTGCCGTGGGTGCGGTAGACGTTCTCGCCGGTCGCGGTCGGCGTGGCGGTCGACTGCGTGACCTCGCGCTGGGCGTCGTGGTTCTCGGGCGGAACGACGTCCTCGAGCCACCAGACGTCGTACTCTTCGAGGCGCTTGGCGAGGCGCTTGGCGCTGCCGGTGGCGTACGACCAGTGGCAGTCGAAGGCCACGTCGGCGCGGTCGCCGACGGCTTCCGTGGTCGCCTCGACGATCTCGGCCTTGTGCTCGATCTCGCCCGGGCGGAGGTGGCGGTTGGCGCGGTCCTTCTCGTGACCGGAGGGCACGTCGAGGTCGAACTTGATGGCGTCGTAGCCCAGGTCGGAGACGACGCGGTCGGCCTCCTCGGCGCAGGCCTGCGGGTCGGCCTCGTCCTCGGTGTGGAGGTCGCAGTAGATGCGAGCCTCGTCGCGGTACTTGCCGCCGAGCAGCTGGTAGGCCGGCAGGTCGGTGAGCTTGCCCGCCACGTCGTGCAGCGCGATCTCGACGCCGGAGATGGCGGAGATGACCTTCCCGGAGATAGAGCCCTCGCCCGACATCTTCTGGATCATGTGCTCGTAGAGGCGGTCGATGTCGAGGGGGTTCTCGCCGATGAGGAACGGCTTCATCCGCTCGATGATGGCGGTGTCGCCGCCGCCCCAGTAACACTCACCGTTGCCGACCGGGCCGGCGTCGGTGTAGACGCGCACGAGGATCCACGGGTAGTTGCCGTCGACCATGGTGGTCTGTACGTCGGTGATCTCGGCGTCGCGTGTGCCGCCGCGCTCGTTCTCGACGCCCATCGTCTCGGCGGAGAGGTCCCGCATCGTGTATTCAGCGTTCGGATCGCTGATCTTGTCGAAGTCGACCATGACGAGTATAGGTCCAGACGTAACTCGCTTAAAGTTTCCCACATCCGCCCGGGACCGGTCACGCCGGTCGTTCGGGCGACCGAGCCGATCGAGATAGTGGCAGGCCGTGTCCTGTATGGAAACTCGTAAGTGGGCGCCAGCCGACCGTTAGCGTGCATGACAGACACGACCGACCTATACATCGACGGCGAGTGGGTCCCGGCCGAGGACGGGTCCACCTTCGCGGTCGAGAATCCCGCCGACACGACCGAGACGGTCAACGAGTACGCGAAGGGGTCCACCGAGGACGCCGAGAAGGCCATCGCCGCGGCCAGCGAGGCCCAGGGCGAGTGGGAAGCGATGCCCGCGCCCGACCGCGGCGCCATCCTCCGCGAGACCGGTCAGATCCTCGAAGAGCGGAAGGAAGAGCTGACCGAACTGCTGAGCCGCGAAGAGGGCAAGACGCTCTCGGAGTCCGGCGGTGAGGTCCAGCGCGCCATCGATATCTTCTACTACTACGCCTCGAAGGCGGCCGACAACGCCGGCAAGCGCAAGGGCCCGAGCGGCGGTCGCACCTCCGTCTACACGAAGCGCGAGCCGCTGGGGGTCGCCGGTCTCATCACGCCGTGGAACTACCCCATCGCCATCCCGGCCTGGAAGATCGCGCCGGCCCTGGCGACGGGCAACTCCATCGTCATCAAGCCCGCCTCCGCGGCGCCCGGCCCGGCCGGCGGTATCGTCCGCGCGCTCGAAGACGCGGGCCTGCCCGACGGCGTTATCAACTTCGTCCCCGGCTCCGGCAGCGACGTCGGCGCCGAGCTGACCTCCAACGACGGCATCGACGCCGTCTCCTTCACCGGGAGCTCCGAGGTCGGCCACCACGTCTACGACGCGGCCACCGACAACATGGCCCGTGCGCAGGCCGAGATGGGCGGCAAGAACCCCGCCATCATCACGGACAGCGCGGACGTCGAGGAAGCGGTCGACATCGTCGGCGCCGGCGCGTTCGGCGTGACCGGCCAGGCCTGTACCGCCTGTTCCCGCGCCATCGTCCACACGGACGTCTACGACGAGTTCGTCGAGGGCATCGTCGAGTACGCCGAGTCCATCGACATCGGTCCCGGTGTCGAGGACCCCGGCATGGGCCCCCACGTGACCCAGAGCGAACTCGAATCCACGCTCGAATACGTCGACGTGGCCGCAAACGAGGGCGCGACCCACGAGACCGGCGGCGAGCGTCTCGAGGGTGACGAGTACGACGACGGGTACTACGTGACTCCCGCCGTCTTCAGCGACGTCGAGCGCGACATGCGCATCTTCCAGGAGGAGGTCTTCGGTCCGGTCCTCGCCGTCACCGAGGTCGACGACTTCGAGGCGGCCATCGAGGCCAGCAACGACAGCGACTTCGGTCTGTCCTCCTCGGTCGTCACCGACGACCTGAACGAGGCACACGAGTTCATCGAGCGCACCGAAGCCGGTGTCGCGAAGGTCAACGAGAAGACGACCGGTCTCGAACTCCACGTGCCCTTCGGCGGCGTGAAGGACTCCTCGACCAACACCTACCGCGAGCAGGGCGACGCCGGTCTCGACTTCTTCACCGAGATCAAGACGGTCTACATGAACACGTAGACCCGCTCCCCGGCGTTCGCTTCGTAGCTGAGTGCGGACTTCTGTCCGGGATCGCCGGACTCTCTCTCTTTCCGTCGCCGTCATCGAAACGCCGATCCCCTCGTAGCCGCCCGATCACCCGACCACCGCCGATCCGGTTTCGAACCCGTTCTGTTCAGGTGAACGGAAACTCGACACTTCGGTGACCTAACGCGCCCGGCAGAGCGCGGACAGACCGGGTATCGTCGCTCAGGCCGAGACAATACACATCGTTACGAACGTCTTCGTAGGAGTAACCAGCGTTCGTCTAAACGGAACGGCAGTTCGAATCATCTGGGATGGACGGTCCGGACTAGCAGGCATGACAGTACTACGCGTGTAATTCCGATCGGACCGAGCGATCGGGTGTCGGCCTCACCGGGGCCAGGAAAGCCACGGGCCCGCAGTTCGAAACGGACCAGACACCGGTCTACGACCCCCGTTCGAGGCGCCGACGAGCGGCGGAACGCGCCCCGTCGATCGGCCATTTTCGTATAGCGACATACTATTTATTCGTTCGGCATCGGACGGTGACGGTGAAGGACACGTGACGAGATCAGTACGAGATAGAAAGATCGCGGGGGCGATGACGGCTCAGAGGAGCCGATAGATGTGGTCGGAGTACACTTCGCGGACGCGGTCGCCCCAGTCGTGGGTGTAGGTGTCGATGATGTCCTGAGCGACGTCGCCGCGGAGGTACTTGACGATACCGCGGTCGCCGGTGCGGTCGCGGAGATGTGTCGTGAAGAAGTGACGGAAGTAGTGGGGTGTGACGTTCTCTTCGGCGCCGCCACCGTCCCGGTACCAGCCCTGGTCGCGGGCGTGCGTCTCGACGATGTGGTGGACCATGTCCGGGGTGAGCCGCTTGCCCCACTCGTCGGTCGTGCTGACGAACAGCGGGTCGGCGCCGGACCGCGGGTCCGGTCGCACGGCCAGCCACTCCACGAGGACGGTGGCGAGTTCCTCGTCGACGGGAATCGTCGTCGCCCGCTTGCGCTTGTTCGAGGCGGTCCGCGGCTGTCCGTTGTACTCCTGGCCCGCGCTCGGTGCGTCGTCGACGTAGATGGAGTCGGGCTTGCCGTCGAGCTGTGGCCGATGCGACCACTCGAACGGGCTCTCCGACAGTGCCAGGTCCCGTCGGTCGAGGTTGCACAGTTCACCGGCTCGAACGCCCGTCTTCAGCAGCGTCACGATGATCGCTCTGTCCAGTGGATGGGTCACGTCGGCCACGAACGACCGCATCGCGGGGACGGTGATGTCGCGTCGCTCCGGGTCGACGTTGATCGACTCGTCGATCTCCTCCAGGACGAGCGCCATCGGGTTCTCCTCGAACGTCCCGACTTCGGTCATGTAGCCGTAGAAGCGGTGGAGATAGGAAGCGTACGTCGCGACGGTGCTCTCGCCGACCGACCCGCGGAGCTGGTGGATCCACGCCATGCAGTCCCGGTGGTTCGCTTCGTCGAGACCCAGCCCCCGTTCGGTCAGGTACGCTTCGAACTCTCTGAGGACGCGCTCGTAGGCGTCTCTCGTCCGCTGACTCTTGCCCTGGAACGTGATATCGTCGAGGAAGTACGCCACGGGGTCGTCGGTATCGGTCGCCCCGCGTTCGGCCCTACTCATCGATGGTGTACCCGCCGTTGCGGCCGCTGTAGGCGACTCGGCCGTCCGACTGAAGCGTCTGGAGTGCGTCCTCCAGTCCCGCTTCGATATCGTCGGTTACCGCTTCGAGTAGCTCGTCCCACGACAGGTAGTCGCCCGACCGCAACGCCTCGACGACCCTGTCTTCGAGGTCCGAACCCCCGGAGTCGGCGCTCGAAGACGCCCCTTCGGAATCTGTCTCCGACGGCGTCTCGGTTCCAGCGGGACCAGCGTTACCCGCCTCGTCACCGTCGAAGCCGCGACGGCCCGCCTGAACCATGGTTCGGACGAACTCGCTGCGGCTCATCCCGAGTTCGTCGGCGTGTTCGTCCCACTCCTCGCGCTGGTAGGCCGGGACGTACGTCCTGACTGCCGTCCGCGAGGTATCTACGTCACTCTCGCTCATTACCTGCTTACTTGCACCCGTCCACAATCAATCTACTCCCACACTCACGGATCAATTATCCACGGTTCTTCGACTGGACCGTCAATATCCCTCCGAAACGGCGGTGTCAGGGCGTCCTACTCTCGAACCACTCTATCGACGAGGCCAATCTACGAAAGCAGGACCGGCGTGACGGTCTAGCCGGGAAAGACGACACCGTCCGACCGCATCTCGCTTGCCTTTGCCTATATCGATATGTGATGTACAGCGTCTGACGACCTCTGGTTCGGGAGCCATTTCGGCCTGGCCCTCGCCCAGCACGATACGTTCTCGTCAATTTCGCCGACAGCAGTCGCGCCGTCTGGATGAGTTCATCCGGCGAGTGGTCCGAGCGACTCTCGGTGCCGGGGTTCTCCTCACGCCGTGAATCGCTACGGCGGCGGGTTCCGGTCGGCCCGGCCGAGACAGGATTCGTCCAAATGGTGAGTGGGCACCGTTCCGGCCCAGATCGACCGCACCTAGACCGACGATCGACGACCGAACGGGGATCCCATGGTCGAACTATTGGTCACTTGCGCGGCGGGTCGGCTACGACTCCGCTCTAAGCTTCGCGACCGTGCCCGAACTGCAACCGGATGATGGTCGTCGAGGTGGTGCGCCGCGACCGGCGTAACCCCCTTCAGAGAAAGCCCGTTCGACGGCTCACGTTCGCGCAACCCCTGGGGGTAGCGCATGCGAGAACGCCCCTCGCTCGCGGTACCCGCCAAACTTCGAGCGTTGGGACCGAGAGCGGCGGATCTCGCACATGAAGCTAATCCACACTCGCGAAGGCATGGTCAGGACGTTACTCGCCCTCGCGAACTACACGGACACTCGGAATTGCGATAATAAAAAGAGGCTGACAAAAAACGAATTAGCGGCGATCATCCTCGCACTCGACCCAGACACCGAATCACTACAGGATTCCAAGCTATGAGTACATACTCCCGGATAAAGGCCCTTATTTGTGAGATTAGGTCCGTTATAGCGGATCAGGCTGACGATTTAGTTGTGCATTTAGCACACAAAAGAGGGGATGAAGGCACATACACAACTAAAAATTATCTTCGGAACGGCTTGCGGACCGTTCGCGCTGCTGTCGAAGGCGGGGCGGCGCCACCGGGCCGAGGACCAGTCGGACGGGACCTTCCGATCCTATCACTTCCCAGTAACACGGAACCGAATTCGTGGAGTGGGTTTCGTATCGCTCGCGGTCGGCTCGGGAGTCCAGTGTCCCAGTTGCGAAGGTCGACACCCGCTCGACCTGTCGACGCTCGCTCGGCGGAGGAGCGACCATACTCGCCCGAGGTTTCCGATCCGCCCGGACGGCGAAGGGTCGACGACGAGTCTCGATCGACGGATACGGCCGGGAAACCGGCGCCCGGTCGGGTCCTGCGGTGGCGTCCAACGCCACGGGTCGCTGTCACAGCTGGGGTTCCGGGCTGGACTGCGTCGAACGCTCCTCACCCTTCGCGAGACGGATCCGTCGGCAGTGGGGCCGTCCGTCCCGTTAGACGGGACGACCGCAAAGCGAGAGTGCTGCCGGTCACGAGCGGTTGACCGCTATCTCCTGGCAGCGCCAGAGTACGCCGTCCACGACCGGGGCGAATCGATAGTCACGGCCCCCCGGACTGACGGAATACGGTGTTCTGGACCTAAACGGGTAGCGTCGGGCGCACATCTGTTCGCAGACGGGTCTGCCGACCTCCGGTGGGTGACGAGCGCCGGAGTTGGTCCTCATTTCCCCACGTCAGCAGCGCTCGACCCGCACAGGTGGTGGCCCGCTGGGAGGTTCGGACTGCGACGGTGGACGTACCGCAGGAGGCGACTGCCACGGGGGATCGTCGGGAGACTGCGGCGGATAACCCGGTCGCTGGGAATCCCCGTACCAGGGGACGGCCCGTCCAGTCGAGGCCGAACCCCGCCTCGTCAAACTCGGGAGAGCGTCCCGTCACCGAACCGGTGCCGGGCCGATTTCCGCCGGAAGGAGCCGGCCGTTCACCGAGCGAGGGATGTCACGGTCGGGCCGCCCATGTGGCGGTCCCCAGCGGACAACGGCAGCTACCGGGCGGGAGCGACTCCTGATTCCGACTGTTCGCCCGGCCCCGAAGTCAGTATCTGCCGTCGACCGGTCGCCGACACACGAGCTCGATGAGCCCAGCTGAATCCTTCGGAGCCACGGGTTTACAATCGGACCCCCATGCTCGGGTGAGGATCAGCGGTCCGATCCGGCCGGACTCCCGATGAGACCGAACTCGGCGAACCGTACGGAGTGGCTGGGACGGAGCGGGCGCAACCGTGCCCCGTACACAGACGGGGTTCAGCCGCCGCTCTGTCGCCGCTCGTAGCCGCTTGGCCCACTGTTGGCGCACGGGCCGATCCACCACCACCAGCCCCTGACGACCCCGTTGGCGGTCCCGGCCCGGCCGGATCACAGTGTCGCCGTAGTCCGGGATAGCTGGCGCGCCGGGGCTCGACACGCGTGTCCGCCGAGTGAATTGACTCGTCCGGACTCGCACGGAAATTCGACGCTCCAAAAATAAAGTAGTTGTCGAATTCTCGTCTGCAGTCGGGGACACGGTGTTCGACGCGACACTCGTAAACCTCATGGCGCTATATGAAGTTTCGACTGTTCCGGATCGAGGTCGGATACCGAAATCGCGTGCGAACGGGTCGCTCGAAGGGGAACTGACAGATAATTCCCGGAAACCGGTAGACTGAGGCGGCGGTAGACTAAGGGCGTGGTATGGACGAGCGGTTGCTTCGAGCGACGGCGAGTATCAGGGGCGCGGTCTGCTCTCCGGCGGGCACGACGCTGACGATCCGACGCGCCAGCGACGGCGGGTGGGAACTCCCCGGCGGTCGGATCAGAGAGGGCGAAAACGTGACCGACTGCCTCCGTCGGGAACTCGCGGAGGAGGTCGGTATCGACGCGGCCGTGGGCGAGCCGGTCCACGCCTACGCGTGGCGAAACGACGACGGCGACGACCGACTGGCGGTCTACTATCACTGCAGCGCCGCCGAGACGGACCTCGTGCTGAGCGACGAACACACCGAGGCCGAGTGGGTTTCGGAGGCCGAAGCCCGGGAGCGACTCTCGGCCCCACAGACGACTGCGGTCGTGAGAGCGGCGCGCGCCGAGCGCGGCGACCGGATGGGCTGATCGGCGACGCCCGCAGCGGAGTCTACCGACCGAGTGCGTTCCGGGTGCGAGCGGGGAGGTCGGGCAGGCGACTGCCCCCGAACCGATAGACCGCTCGGCCGACCAGCGAATCGATCCGCTCCCAGCGGAGCGTCGGGACCGGTTCGGCCCCCAACTCGGACTTGAACGCGTAGGTGCCGTCGGCGAAGTGCGGCGTCGTCTCTCCGAGGTCGCAGTTCCGGTATCCGTTGTCGATCCCCCACCGGAGCGCGGTGCGATACACCGCTTCGGTGGCGTACTGGTCGAATCGGCCGGGGTCGTAGGCGGGAAACAGTAGATGTAGCGTGGACCGCTCGCGGTCACAGACGGCGAATATCTCCCCCGCTACTGCGTCGTCGAGCGTCGACTGGAAGAGGACGACCCGGTCACCCAGATGGGCCCGCAACGCCTGGAGGAACGCCCGGGAGACCCCGGCCCCTCCGATTCGGCACATGTGTTCGTCGTGTCTGTCCGCGAACGCGTCGACCGCGTCGGCGGTGACGTGGGCCGTCGTCCCCTCGACGCCGGCCTCCTCCGCCTTCCGCAGGTTGCGTCGCTTCTTCCCCGAAAAGTCCCCGACCACGTCTTCCCACGGGCGATCCAGGCCGATGCGGAACTGACAGTCTCGGACCGTCGGGACGTACCCGCGTTCGCGGAGGCGCTGTGCGTACCGCAACGACGCCCCGTTCCCCGGTTTGAGCAGGTGGCCGACGGTCCGGCCACTGGTCAGGTCGGCGACCCCGTCGAGGAGGGCGTCGAGCACGTCGTCCTCGGCGGTCGCTATCATCGCGCCGTTCGTGCCGGGGCGCGCCGGGCCGAGGAATCGAAGTCCCGGCATCGAGAGCGAGCGCTCGAACGCCGGATGCGCGCCGACGAGCGTCCCGTCGCGACGGACCTGCAGATACCTGGGCGTCGCGTCGCTCGCGGCCTCGTAGGCGGCGAGCCACTCGTGACGCTCGAAGAGGCAGCCGGTCCGGGACTGCTGGGAGACGACGGCGTTCCACTCGTTCGGCTTGAGATCGGCGACGGTGTCGTGGACCGTCACCGTGAGGTCGCTCATCGAGCCACATTTGCGGCCCCGGAGCGTAACTGTATCTGATACGTCCCGCCCGCGACCGGTACGTATCGGGTGGGTTTATCTCCGCGTCCGGCGACTGTCGGGTATGACTGCACTGGCCGTGGGGGTCGTCGGCGCCGGTTGGATGGCGACCGACTACCACATCCCGGCCTTCTCAGACCACCCGCGGACGACCGTCGTCGGCTTCGCCGAACGGGACGACGCCCGCCGCGACGAAGTCGCCGGAACGACCGGCCTCCCCGGGTATACCGACGCCGCCGCGCTGTTCGGCGCCCACGACCTCGACATCGTCAGCATCTGTACGCCACCCAGCACGCACGAATCGATCTTCCTCGACGCCGTCGACCACGGCTGCCACGTACTCTGCGAGAAACCGCTTGCCATCACGGCCGAGAGCGCGCGGCGGATGGCCGACGCGGCCGCCGAGGCCGGCGTCGTCACCCAGGTGGGCTATCTCCACCGCTACTACGAGAACTACCGGCGCGCGCTCCGCCTGCTCGACGAACACCTCCTCGGCGACATCGTCGAGGTGACGGTGGCACACCACTCGGCGCCGCCGTCACAGGGCTGGTACTACGACCCGACGATCTCGGGCGGCGGCGTCGCTCGCGACCTCCTGCCCCACTCGCTGGACGTGCTGTTCGAGGTCTTGGGGGAAGACCCGGCGGTCACCGACGCTTCGGTCCGGCACCTCCGCGACCGCGCGGTGGAGGACGCCGCCCGCGTCTCACTCGACTTCGACGGCGTGCCCGTCCACCTCTCGACGACGTGGACCCAGACCGAAGGCGTCTCGCGGTTCATGGTCGTCGGAACCGAGGGCTGGCTCGAACTCGACGCCGAGCGCCTGGAGGGCGACGTGTTCGGCCGCCCGTTCGCCTTCGAGGGGGGACAACTCCCGATCGTCGACCTCGGTATCGCGGACCTGTTTCCCGCGAACGACGAGGACGCCCACACCGCGCGGATCCACGACTTCGCCGACCACGCCGCCGCGGGCGACACCGACACCGCCGCGCCCGCGAGCCGCGGCGTCGCCGTCGCCGAGGTGATCGATTCCGCCTACGAAACCGCCGGGGTCGAGTGGCACGGCGCCGAACCCGACACCGACGGTCCACCGGCGGAGGGACGACGGTGAACGTCCTCGTCACCGGCGCGACGGGCTTTATCGGACTGAACCTCCTCCACGCCCTCGACGAGGGCGCGACCGGGGACGGGACGATCGACCCGGTCGCGATGGTCAGGCCGTCGACCTCGACGGCCCGCCTTCCCGAGGGGACCGAGACCGTAACTGGAGACCTGCGCGACCCCGAGTCGCTGCGGGCGGCGATGGTCGAGACCGACGCCGACGCCGTCGTTCACCTCGGCGCGGCCGTCTACGATACCTCGGAGATGGCGGGCACCAACACCGCCGGGACCGAGAACCTCGTGGACGCGGCCGCCGCGGCCGACATCGACCGGTTCGTCTTCGTCTCCACGATCGGGGCGCACCCGGACGTGCCCGCCGACGCCGGATCGCCGTACCAGCAGTCGAAAGTCGAGTCCGAGGCGCTGCTGTTCGGCCGGGACCACCCCTTCGCGGTGTCGGCGCTGTATCCGACGTACATCTTCGGCCCACGGGACTACCGGCTGACGCGCTACGACGTGGTGCGGGTCATCGCCGCCAACCGCCTCCTCGTCCCGCCGCTGTACACCCACGACGAGTACAACATCGTCCACGTCGCCGACGTGGTCGACAGCCTCGTCCACTGTCTGACCGCCGACCGCGACGACGCGGCCGGCCGCCACCTCGTCACGGGCCCGAACCTCACCAACGGCCAGGTGTTGCGAACGATCGCTCGCCACGCGCCCGGGAACTGCACGGTTCTCGGCGTCCCCTACTCGCTCACGCGCTGGGGGATCAAGCCCGCGATGGACCTGCTGTACCGCGTCGGCGTCTCGCCGGTGCCCGGGGAGGGATTCCTCGAACGCGGCGACTTCGGGACGGTCGCGCCGCCGCTGGAATCGCAAGCGCCGGTCGAAGGGCGGTCGTGGGAACGCGCGCTGGCCGACACCGTGGCCTGGTACGAACGGGTCGGGCTGCTCTGAGATGCGCGGTCGTGGTCCCAGGGGCACGCTCGCCCCGCCGCCGCTCCGCCGGACGATGAACCTCGCCCGCGCCAGCGGCCTGCTGTTCGCCGTCGAACTCGTCAACACGGCCCTGGGCTTTTTCGGCACCGTCTACTTCGCCCGCGAACTCGGCGCGACGGCGCTGGGCGTGTTCTTCCTCTTCGAGGCGACGCTGTACACGATGGCCACCGTCGTCGACTTCGGCCTGCGCGGCGCCGTCGAGAAGCGGATCAGCGCCGGCGACGACCCCGCGCGGATGTTCGGCGCGGCGCTCGCGTTGAAGCTCGTGCTCATCGCCGTCGTCTCGACGGTCGTCCTCGCCGCGCGCGAGCCGCTGGCCGCGTATATCGGGGTCGACCTCGCGCTCGAACTCGTCGCGGTCGTCGCCGTCTTCGAGCTGTCGATGCTCGCCGTCCACGTCCTCCACGGTGAACTCAGGGTCGCCCAGACCGCCGTCCTCCACTTCCTGCGCAGTCTCACCTTCGTCGTCGTCGCCGTCTCCCTCCTCCGGCTGGACTACGGCGTCCGCGCGCTCGTCTACGGCCTGCTCGTGAGCTACGGCCTCCTGCTCGTGACGGCGACGCTGCGCCTGGAGACGCCGCTCGCGATGCCCGGCCGCCGCCACCTGCGCTCGCTGTACGACTACGCGAAGTTCAACGGCATCTGGGGGCTCGGAGGCCACGTCTACAACTGGATGGACGTGATCGTCATCGGCCTCTTTCTCTCCCAGGCGGCCGTCGGCGCCTACGAGCTGGCCTGGCGGCTGACGACGACGGCGATCATGTTCAGCACCGTCTTCGCCCGGGCGCTGTTCCCCCAGCTCAGCGCTTTCGAGGCCGACGGCGCCACCGAGAGGCTCTCGGCGCTCGTCTCCGATTCGCTGACGACCTCGCTGTTGCTCATCCTCCCCTCGGTCGTCGGCATCGCGCTGCTCTCGCGAGAGCTGCTCGGCGTGATCTTCGGGCCCGAGTACGTGATCGCCGCCGGCGCGTTCGTGATCCTCATCGTCGAGAAGGTCCCCCAGGCCGCGAACCTCGTCCTCGACAAGGGGATCCAGGCGTTCGACAAACCGAAGTACGGCGCCATCGCGACGGTCGTCTCGCTGTCGATGAACGTCGCGCTCAACCTCGCGCTCGTCCCGCGGCTCGGCCTCGAAGGCGCCGCGCTCGCGACGCTGATCTCCGTCGTCGTCAACACGGCGATCCTCGCCTACTACTTCCGGCGGCTCCTGCCGGTCCGGTTCCCGGTCGACGACATCGCCTGGTGTTCGCTCGCCGCGCTCGTCATGGGCGGCGCCATCGTCGCGGTGACGCGCGTCCTCGTCGTCGACACGCCGCTCGGGCTGATCGCCGTCGTCGCCGTCTCGGCGGCCGTCTACGGGGCGGGCGTGCTGGCGTCGCCGTCGCTCCGGGAGAAAGTGCTCGGCGGGATGCGGAGCGCGATGGGGTAGCCGGGTGCCGACCGTGGATCAGGCCGATTCGACCCGATAGACCACGCCCCCGGTCTGAGAGAGCGGCCCCTCGGCCAGCGACGCGCGCGTGCCGAGGACGTAACTGTCGTTGCCGTCGACGCCCAGCGAGAGGACCTGGATGTCCAGCGCGTCGCGGTCGGCGAACTGTAGCTCACGGACCGGCCACTGGCCCGACCCGCTCGGATCGGCGACGAGCAGGCGGCCGGCCGGCGCCTCGAAGGAACTCGTGAAGACGCCGAACAGATACGAGTCGGCGATGGCCGACACCGACCCGGTGTGGACGTGCCCGCCGATGACGGCAAACCCGACCGCCCGGTCGTCGGCGAAGTGGGGGAACTCCAGCACCGGGTCGACCAGCGGTTCGCCCCGTTCGGATTCGTCGACGCAACCCTCGTCGCTGCTCGTCCCGGTCTGGGGGTCGTGACAGTGCAGCCCCTCCCTGAGCGGCCAGCCGTAGTTGGCCCCGCGTTCGATGACGTTCACTTCCTCCCACTGGGCCTGGCCCACGTCGCCGACGATCAGCCGGTCACCGCTGAAGGCCATCTTCCAGGGGTTTCGCAGGCCCCAGGCGTAGTATTCGTCGTGGCCCTCGGTCCCGACGAGCGGGTTGTCTTCGGGGATCCCGTAGGGTCGTTCGCCGCCATCGACGTCGACACCGTCGTCGCCGCGTCCGACCGGCGGCGCGTCGGGCGAGCCGCCGTCCACGTCGATCCGGAAGATTCCCCCTTTGAGCGTGCCGGTCAGGTCCTGGCCGTTGAAGGGGCTGAGCCCGTCGCCGAGCGCGCCGTAGAGGTAGCCGTCCGGTCCGAACTCGACCGTCCCGGCCTGGTGGATCGGCCGGGGCCAGGGCAGGTCCATCAGCACCCGCTCGGTGTCGGGGTCGACGCCGTCGCCGTCGTCGTCGGCGGTGAACTCCGAGAGCCGCTCGCGGTGGTCGAGGTCCTCGTCGTCGCTCGGTGCGCTGTAGCGGACGAACAGCCGCCCGTTGTCGGCGAACTCGGGGTGGAAGGCCGCGCCCAGCAGCCCGCGCTCGTCGTAGGAGACCCAGTTCGGCAACCCCTCCCCGACGGCGACCAGCCGGTCGGTCAGGTCGAGGAACGGCTCCTCGGCCAGCCCGTCGTCGTCGAGGACGTGCATCGTCCCGACCTGGTCGAGGACGAACCGCCTGTCGGTCCCGTCGTCGGCCGTCACGAGCGCGCTGGGCGAGACCAGCCCGGTCGCGACCTCCGCCAGCCGCACCGTCGGTCCGGGTTCGAAGTACGGCTCCGGCGCGTCCGTCGCCGGTGGCTCCGTCGTCGCGGTCCCCTCCGGCGTGTCCGTATCGTCCCGTCCCTCGCCGCTTCGGCCGTCGAGCGAACACCCGGCCAGCGCACCGGCGACACCGGTGGCCGCGAGGGTCCGCAGCACGGACCGTCGCGTTCGTCGTTCGGGGTCACCGCGCGTGGTTCCCGACCCGTCCCGTGAATTCATACCGACACGAAGCGGGCACAGGGTTTAACGGTTGCCGATAGGACCGTATTTTCCACGCATTTACTCCGATTCTCGGTGTATTACCTACCCAGTGACGGAGAATGCGAGCCACGTAGCGACCGTTAGGTGCCGAAACCTGTCCCGATAGGCAGTACTATAGCCAGGTTTGACATAGCACGCTTATGGCTCGCTACGCGGACGGAGGACGGATATGCGGACGGTGATCCTCGCGGCGGGGCGGGGCGGTCGGCTCGGCCCGCTGACCGAGATGCGGCCGAAGCCGATGCTGCCCGTGGCCAACCGGCCGATCCTCGAATCGGTCGTCGAGGCCGCCGTCGACGCCGGTGCCGACGAGATCCTGCTCGTCGTCGGCTACCGGCACGACCGCATCCAGGACCACTTCGGCGACGGCGACGACTGGGACGCGACCGTCCGGTACGTCGTTCAGGACCACCAGATCGGGGCCGCACACGCCCTCTCGCTGGCGGCGTCGGCGGTCGACGGCCCGTTCGTCGCGCTGCACGGCGACCGTCCGGTCGACCCCGCGCTGATCGAGCGACTGGTCGAACGCTACGAGCGGTCCGAGCGCCCGAGCGTCGCCGCCGCGCGCTCGCAGCGCCCGACCGAGTACGGGTCGGTCGAACTCGACGGCGAGTCGGTCGTCGGCGTCTCCGCCGAGCCGACCGACGACCCGCCGTTCCTCGTCAACGCGGGCGCGTACGTCTTCGACGAGCGCGTGTTCGACGCCGTCGAGGCGGCCGACCCCGACGCCCGGAGCCACCTCGACCTTGGGATGGCGACGGCGTTGCAGTCGCTGGCCGACGACGGGCTGCTCACCGCGGTCGTCGACGGCGGCGACGTGCGGGACGTGACCTACCCCTGGGACTTGCTGTCGGCCAACGCCGCTCGACTCAGGGACGGCGGGAGTACCGGCGTTCCGGAAGGCGTTCACGCGACGGCCTCCGTCTCCGGCGACACCGCGCTGGCGGAGAGCGTCTCGGTCGGCTCGCACACGTCGGTCCTGGCGGGGACGGCGCTCGGGCCGAACGTCCGCGTCGGCTCGAACGTCACGCTCTCGAACTGCATCGTCATGGCGGGCGCTGAGATCGGTCACGGCGCGGCCCTGTCGGACTGCGTCGTCGGCGAGTCCGTCTCGGTCGGGCCGAACGCGACCGTCGAAGGCGGCGAGGCCGACGTGGTCGTCGACGGGCGCGTCCACGACGACGTGCGACTGGGCGGCGTACTCGGCGACCGCACGACGCTCCGGGGCAACGTGACCGTCCTCCCGGGGACTGTCGTCGGCTGTGACGTGCGGGCGGACGCGGGGACCGTCCTCGACGGTCGGATCGACTCGCGGGACACGGTTCGGAGAGGGTAATCATGTGTGGAATCATCGGCTACGTCGGCGACGAATCGGCCCAGCCGCGCCTCGTGAGCGGGCTGCAGAAACTGGAGTACCGCGGGTACGACTCGGCGGGGATCGCCCTCGCCAACGGCGACCTGAGCGTCACCAAACGCACCGGCCTGGTCGGCGACCTCGACCTGCCCGCCTCGTCCCCGCAAACGATCGGGATCGGGCACACCCGCTGGAGCACGCACGGGCCGCCGACGGACGCCAACGCTCACCCCCACACCGACTGTACCGAGCGGGTCGCGGTCGTCCACAACGGGATCGTCGGCAACTACGACGACCTGCGCGCCGAGCTACCGGGTCACACCTTCCGTAGCGAGACGGACACCGAAGTGGTCGCCCACCTCGTCGAGGAGGCGTTGGCCGAGGGCCAGGACCTCCCCGAGGCGGTCGCGAGCGTCACCGAGCGCATGGAAGGGAGCTACGCGCTGGGCGTCGTCGCCGCCGGCTTCGACGGGATCGTCGTCGCCCGGCGGGCGAGCCCGCTCGTCGTCGGCTACGGCGAGGGCGAGAACTTCGTCGCCAGCGACGTGACGCCGCTGCTGGAACACACCCGGTCGGTCTCCTACCTCGAAGACGGCGACGTGGCCGTCGTCACCCGCGACGGGATCACCGTCGAACACGAGGGACAGCCGGTCGAGCGCGCCCGCCACACCATCGAGTGGGACGCCAACGCGGCCGAGAAGGGCGGCTACGACCACTACATGCTCAAGGAGATCCACGAACAGCCCCAGTCGCTCCGCCAGGCCATCGCCGGGCGGATCGACGACTACGAGGACCGGGTCGACCTGGACCTCTCGCTGTCCGACTCGTTCCTGCGGGACGTCGAGGAGGTCCAGCTCGTCGCCTGTGGGACCTCCTATCACGCCTGCCTGTTCGGCAAGCAGCTGATAGAGTCGCTCGCCGACGTGCGCGCGACCGTCGAGTACGGCAGCGAGTACGCCGTCGGCAGCGGTCGCACGCCCGACCGGACGCTCGTGATCGGCGTCAGCCAGAGCGGCGAGACCGCCGACACCCTGCGCGGGCTCCGCGCGGCCCGGCGCTCGGGCATCCGGACGCTCGGGGTCACCAACACCGTCGGGTCGACGGTCGCCCGCGAGTGCGACGACGCCGTCTACATCCAGGCCGGGCCGGAGATCGGCGTCGCCGCGACCAAGACCTTCGGCTCGCAGGTCGTCACGCTCGCGCTACTGGCGGTCGCCGTCGCCGACGCACGGGGCGAACTCGACCCCGACCGCGCCCGGGACCTGCTCGACGACCTCCAGCGGCTCCCCGGGGCCGTCCAGGGCGTTCTCGACGACGAGGAGACGATCAGGGACGTGGCCGAGCACTACGCCGACGGCGATTCGTTCTTCTTCGTCGGCCGGCAGTTCGGCTCGCCGGTCGCCCTGGAGGGTGCGCTGAAGCTCAAGGAGATCTCCTACGACCACGCCGAAGGGTTCCCGGCCGGCGAACTCAAACACGGTCCGCTCGCGCTCGTGACCGAGAACACGCCGGTGCTCGCCCTGCTGACCGAGGGCGCTCGCCCCGACGAGACCGCGAACAACGTCCGCGAGGTCCAGGCCCGCGGCGCGCCCGTGATCGCCTTCTCCTCGGCGACCCGTGGCGAGGAGGACGTGGCCGAGCAGTTCTCGATCCCGGACCTCGGACTGCTGGAGCCGCTGGTCGCTAACGTCTACCTCCAACTGTTCGCCTACCACCTCGCCAACAGCAAGGGCCGCCCCATCGACAAGCCGCGCAACCTCGCCAAGAGCGTCACCGTCGAGTGAGCGGCCGCTGACCCCGTCAGTCCGACGGGTCGATCCCGCATCCGACCGTTCGTATCCGGTTCGTATCCCTTCGTAACTGGTTCGATTATTGCACCGAGGACACTATTTGTCATAGTACGTGGGGCGTATTCTGATTCGATCTGGACAGTTGTCGGAGAAAGAGTGATATAAACGCGAAGCTTAAAGGACACAGCATGGCACCAGACCCACCGGAGGGGGACAGGGAGGGGGACGACGAGACTCTGGACATCTCTCGCCGGTCGCTACTGAAGGCGACCGGCGCCGCGACTATCGTTTCGTCGTCGATCGCGGGCTGCCTCGGCGGCGACGACCCGGGCGCCCGCCGTGTGGGGTACGGCGGCTATCCGTACCGACTCGATCCGGGCCTCGCCGCGGTCGCGGCGTTCGCACCGACGAGCGACGGACTCGTCGGCCACTGGACGCTCGACGGGACCGACGCCTCGGCGACCGACGCCGCGGGCGACAACGCCGGCACGATCCGCGGTTCGCCCCGGCAGGGCGTCGCCGGCGTTCACGGCTCGACCGCCTACGAGTTCGGCGCCTCGGCGGACAATTTCGTCGAAGTTGCCGACGACGACGCGCTCAAACCCACATCGGCGCTCTCCGTCGGCGGCTGGTACCGGACGGCGTCGGGGGAGAACAGCCAGACGCTCGTCCAGAAGGCCGACCGCAGATACGGCGACGAGGGGTACGCCGTCGACGTGCAGACGCCGAACAGTCTCCGCGGACACGTCGCCGTCGAGAGCGGGCAGGCTAGCGTCAACCCGTTCGGCCTCGATACGAACGACGGGGGGTGGCACCACGTCCTTCTCACCTGGGACGGCGCGGCGCTCGTGGCGTACTTCGACGGCGAGGAAGTCGACCGCGACGCCTCCCAGTCCGGCGACGTGGCCCACAGCGACCGTCCGCTGTACATCGGCTACGGCGACAATAGTTACACCACATACTACGATATGGACGGGGCGATCGACGACGTGCGCGTCTACCAGCGCGCGCTTTCAGCCGACGACGTAGCGGCGCTGTACGAGGGGGAAGCTGCCACCGCGACGCCGACCGAGACGGCGACGGCCACGCCGACGGCAACGCCCACACCAACGCCGACGGGGACCCCGACACCGACACCAACGCCGACGGCTACTCCGACGGCGACCCCGACACCGACGCCGGCCGGTTCGGGGGACCCGACACCGGTCGCACACTGGCGGTTCGAGGAGACGAGCGGGTCGACGGCGGCCGACGGCGTCGGGTCGAACGACGGGACGGCCGTCGGGAGTCCGGATCTCTCGGCCGCCGGCGTCTTCGACTCCTCGGGGATCGCCCTCGGCGCCTCGGCGTCGAACTACGTCGAGGTGCCGGACGCGAGCGGTATCCGCCCGGCGGACACGCTCTCCGTCGGCGGCTGGTACCGAACCGATTCGGGTGCGAACAGCCAGACGCTCGTCCAGAAGGCCGATCGCCGTTTCGGCGACGAGGGCTACGCCGTCGACGTGCAGACGCCGAGCAGTCTGCGCGGGCACGTCGCCGTCGAGAGCGGGCAGGCTAGCGTCAACCCGTACGGACTGGAGACCAACGACGGGGAGTGGCACCACGTCTTTCTCACCTGGGACGGGACCGACCTGATCGCCTACTTCGACGGCGAGGAAGTCGACCGCGACGCCTCCCAGGCGGGCCCGATGGTCCACAGCGACCGGTCGCTGTACGTCGGATACGGTGACAACGGCTACAGTTCGTACTACGACATGGACGGCCGGATCGACGACCTGCGGCTGTACGACGAAGCGCTCTCCGCCGCCCAGGTGGGAGCGCTCGCGTCGGGCGACACACCGACGGGCACGCCCACCGCGACGCCCACGCCGACGGCAACGTCGACACCGACTACTACGCCGACCGATACGGGAACGCCAACTCCGACCGCGACGGACACGCCGACCACGACGCCGACCGACACGGACACGCCGACCCCGATCCCGAACGACGAGTTCGGCGAGCGGGGGTACGGCGAGTTCGGCTTCGGCGGCGTCGACCCGGAGACGACATCATGACGGAAAATCACGAGTACGAGACCCCCTCCGCGGGGACGCTCGACTGGAACCTGCCGCTGAATCGCAACTTCGAACGCATCGACACGGACGTGGAGATCCGCGACGCCGAGGCCGCGCGCGACGATTACGCGCCCAAGGCCGGGGGGAAGTTCCTCGCGACGGACACCGGCGCCGTCTTCATCGGCGACGGGAGCGACTGGGTGCAACTCGGCACGATCGGGTCGGGAGGGTCGAGCGGGTCGAGCGGGTCGAGCGGCGAGAGCCTGACTCAGCTCCTGCTCGACGGCAACGTCGTCGCGGTTGCGCGGAACCTGGCGGAACTGCAGACCGTGTCGCCCGCGGCGTCGGACACGCCGATCCAGGACGCGCTGGACGTCCTCGCCGCCAACGGCGGCGGTCAGGTGCGGCTCCCGCCGGGCGTCGTGGAGGAGACCGGCCCGATCCGCCCCTACGCGGACACCGAGATCCACGGCCTCGGCGTCGAGATCACGAAGGTCTCGATCACCGGCCAGCCGGTCGACGGGATCCGCTTCGACCGCGACCCGGGGACCAGCCGCGTCGTCCTCGACGCCTTCGCGCTGAACGGACCGGGCGGGTCCGCCGACACCGGCGTCGCCGTCCACCACACCAACAGGGACACACAGGACCTGCGGGTAGGTCGGCTCCTCTTCTGGGGATGGAACAACTCCGTCTACCGCGTCGACGAGGACGTCGGGCCGTTCCAGTGTCGCCACGACCAGATCACCATCTACGGCTGTGACGCCGGCGACCAGGACGGCCTCTTCGAGTTCCGGTCGTGGTACGGCCCGGCCAACTGGTTCGGGACGATCGCGGCCTACCCGATCCCGGACACGAGCGGCGCGAACACGACGGTGTTCTACTCCCGCGGCGGCACCCAGACCGTCGACTACCTCACCATGGGCGGCTCCTCGGGCGTCGCCGTCGACCAGACCTGGGACGCCGTCGTCGAGTTCGGCAACGTCCACTGGGAACCGACGACGAACCCGACGAACCCGCCGGCGATCGTTCGCCTGCGGGGCCACGGCACCGCGAGCGTCGACTCGCTGAAACACGTGACCGGCGTCGCCGACTACGCCTACGAGCTGGGGTTCGACGACTACAACGGTCGCGGCCCCGCCCGGAAGGCAGTCGGGCCGTACATCGAACTTGGCGCCGAGGCCGACATCGCGACGAACATCGTAAATCTCTCGGCGCAGGCCGACCCGGCGAACCCGTCGTTCTACTACGGCGCGGCCGACGACGTGGACGTGACCCACGGCGACGGCTCCAACGGCGGCCTCCGGGCGATGGGGTCGGCCGGCACCGGGTTCTGACCGTCGCGAGCGACAGCGACGGTTAAGTTCCCAGCCACACGACGTTGACCCGAACAATGGGCGCCGACAGGCAGGGACGGGACGACGGGGACGGGAGCGGGAGCGAGGAGACGCGGACGGTCGAACCGACTGGGTGCGGTGGAGGCGGCGGGACCGACGAGCACGACCTGCTCGCCCACCCGCGGGCCGACCCGGACCCGCTGTTGGTACGAGTTCGCCGCCGACTGGCACAGTCGACCGCCCTGGAGCGCGCCGTCTGGCACACCGGCGAACTCCTCCACGTGCGCGAGGGCACCGGCGAGAACCGACCGGCGCCCGTCGACGTGGCCGGCCGTTACGACGGCGACGCCGTTCCGGGGTACCCGACGGCCGCCGAGCGAGCGCCCTCGGAGTTCCTCCCCGCCGGGGACCTGAACCCGGTACTCACCGGCGGGGGCGTGACGGACTTCGGGCGGACGGACTGCGTCGCCGACCCGTTCCTCTTCGTCGACGCCGAGGGCCGGTGGCACTGCTTTTTCGAGGTGTACACGCTCAACCGGGACCCCTCCGCGGCCATCGCCCACGCCGAGAGCCCGGACGGCTACGAGTGGACCTACGACCGCGTCGTCCTCGAACACCCGTATCACCTCTCTTTTCCCTACGTCTTCCGCTGGGCCGGCGAGCAGTACATGGTCCCCGACCAGTGGTCGAAGACCGCCGACCCAGCGCCGGCGACGCTCTACCGCGCCGAGTCGTTCCCGACGGCGTGGGAGCCCGTCGCCGACCTCGTCCGGCCGGAGACGCCGCGCCACGACTTCGCGCCGTTCCGGTGGAACGGTCGCTGGTGGGCGCTGATGGGCGACGGCGTCGACCTCTACGCCTACTACAGCGACGACCTCGAAGCGCCCGACTGGCGGCCCCACGAGGCCAACCCCGTCGTCGAGAACCGACCGACCGCGGCCCGTCCCGGCGGTCGGCCGATCGTCTTCGACGACCGGGTGCTCGCCTTCTACCAGGACTGTCGGGACCGCTACGGGGAGTCGATCCGACCGTACGAGATCACCGAGCTGACCCCCTCGGCCTACGAGGACGCCGAGCGCTCGGACTCGCCGGTGCTGGAGGGGGCGGGGCTCGTCGGCTGGAACTCGGGCGCGATGCACCACGTCGACCCCTGGTGGGACGGCGAGGGGTGGCACTGCGCAGTCGACGGCAACATCGGCCTCGGCTACCAGGTGCTGGGCGAACACCACTGGTCGATCGGCATCTACCGGGCCTGATCGGGCGGTCGTCGCGGGAAACAGTTACAGCGATCCGTATCAGGGGTCGTCGACGGTCAGTCCCTCGGCGAAGCCGACGCCGTAGGCGAGGTACTGGACGGCGAAGACGACCGGGACGAGGGCGGCCAGGAGCGTGCCCCGGTCGCGGTACACCTGCAGTGCGGCGTAGCCGCTCGCGACCAGGAACAGCGCCGCCAGCAGCGGGACGTAGCGGGCGCGTCGGGTCACCAGGTCCGCTGCGAGGGCCGCGCCGCCGCTTCCGATGGCCGCGGTCGGGACGAACGAGTACCAGCGGACCAGCTTCCCGTGGCGGCGCTGGATCCGGGCCATCGCGGTCCCGTACGAGCGGTTCTTCGCCCAGAGCGCCCGGAGGCTCGGCGAGAGGTGGTGCGAGACGGCGATAGTCGGGTCGAAGGCGAAGCGGTAGCCGGCCTCGCTCAGCCGGAAGTGCAACTCGGCGTCCTCGCCGACGTTGACCGAGTCGTCGTAGCGAAAGCGCTCGAAGATCTCGGCGTCGTAGAGGACGTTACACGCCGCGACCGAGCGGACGAGCCGCTCGCGGTCGATGTCGTGGGACTGCGGCGAGCCGCCGGAGCCGAACGCCGTCCCCTGGAAGCTGCCGACCAGCTTCGTGAACGCCGAGTCGGTCGGGAACGGCCGGTTGGGGCCGCCGACGCCGACCACTCGCTCGTCGTCGGCGTAGGTCGCCATCCGGTCGACCAGTGAGTCGAGCCAGGTGGCCGGGACCGCGCAGTCCGAGTCCGTGAACGCCACGTAGTCGCTCTCGGCGCGGTCGATCCCGCGGTTTCGGCAGGCGCCGATGCCCGCTCCCTCCTCGACGAGGAACTCCACGCCGTAGTCGGCGGCCACGTCGGCCGTGCCGTCCGTCGACCCGCCGTCGACGACGACCACTTCGTACCGGTCCGACGGGTAGGTCTGGCCGGTCAGCGACGCCAGCGTCTCCGCCACCGTCGGCACCGAGTTGTACGTGACGACGACGACTGTGACCGTCGGCCGGGACCCCGCGTCCGACTCCCCGTCGCCCGTCTCGATAGCCGCCCCACCGTCGCCCCGCAGTCCGCCGCCGTCACCGAGACGCTCCGTCACGCTGATATCACAGGCTTCGATACCCGGAGCTGACGAATAACGCTATCGGAGCTGGCGGAGTTCACCCAGATCCGCGATGGGCCTCATCCAGGTCCGTGGCCGACCTCACCCGAGCCCGCGGCCGGCCTCACCCATGACGCGGAGGCTTCCGGTCCGCGTCGAGTTCTCGACGGCCACCTCGTCGGCGGACCCGAAGTACCACGACCGTCGCTGTGGGTGGAGCGGGCCTGCGACGCGAACGATGGCGTCGGTGACCTCGCCGCGGTCGGTCGTCGGTCGGTGCAGGACCGCGTCGCCGGCGCGGCCGGCGAGCTCGTAGACGGTCTCGACGCGGCCGGCGTCGACGATGGCGTCCCCGACGTGGCTCTGGCCGAGACCGGCGACGCGCACGAGCGATCCGGGGACGCTCGGCTGGGCCTCCGGCTCGTAGTGGAGACGGCCGACCCGGAGCCGGCCCGCCCGCTTGTCGACCATCCGGCCGGCCGTCCCGCCGACGGAGATGTCGCCGACGGTGAGCTCGCCGCCGCGCTGGAAGAGCACGTCGGAGTTCCGCCCGGTGACCCTGTCGGTCGGGTAGGAGAGAATCGTACCGAACCAGTTTGCCGGGCCGTACGTCGAGCGCCAGTCGATCAGGGCGCGAGCCTCGCCCGCGTCGCAGTCGTCCGCGCGGAGGTACTCGTGGCGACACTGGAAGGGGCCGACCCCCTCGTCGACGCGGTACACCGAATCGTGCCACTCCCGGCAGTAGAGGTGACCGACGCGCAGGTCCGCCGGGTCGGTCACCGGCGTCGTCCCGTTGTCGACGAAGTGGATCGCGACGCCGGTCGGCCCGTCCGCGCCCGGGCCGCGCAGCTCGAACCCGTCGAGCGCGACCCAGTTCGCGCGGCGGTCGCGGTCGAATCGGATCCCGTCCGATCCGGCGCCCGTTATCCGGAGCGCCGAGACGTTCATGCCGAACCCGTACAGCCCGGTGTTCCGGTGCGGCCTGAGAGCGCCCTCGTTGCGGGTCGTCCCGGGCGGCAGGTAGACGTGCCCGCCGCCGGACTCCGCGACGAGGTCGAGCGCGTCCTGGACGGGCGTCGGCGAGCCCTCGGTCGAGACCGCGACGTAGTCCAGCCCGGCGGCGACCGCGACGAGGTCGCCGTTCGCCGCGGCTCCGAGGGCCTCTGTTCCCGTGTTGGGCGCCGCGGTCACCGTCTCCTCCGTCGCCGTCGATACCCCGTCGTCGTGGGTGTCGGGTGGGCCATCCGTGTCCTCCCCGTCTCCCCCCAGGAACGAGCAACCGGCGGTCGACGCGGCCAGCGCGAGCGCGAGATACGACCGCCGACCGATCCGGGGCCGGTCGACGCGCTGGCGCTCGTCGGAAGGGGACACTGGCGACATCTACGCCACATCGGGTCAAAAGCGTTCAGTTCCCGCCCGCCCCCAGAAGACGTGAACTACCCTACTCGCTTACGGCTGACGCCGTTCGCTCCTTGAGGGTAGGGCTTCCTGCTTCCACGACGCGCTTTGCAGATACAGGCGTATCCGTAGGGAGCGCAGTCTCTACAGGCGTTCCTTCGGAGTGTCCCACTCCTACATTTTCGAGGCCGCGAGAAAGAATGTTCCACGCCGCGTTCGCGTCCCTGTCCGCCTCAAACCCGCAGGCGGGACAGGAGTGTTCGCGGACCCACAACGGTTTTTCCGTCGAGACTCCACAGGACGCGCACTCCTTGGTCGTCCCGCTCGGGTTAACCGCCACGAAGTGTGTCCCCTCTCGCTCGCACTTGTATTCGAGCAACGAGAGGAACGTCCGCCACGCGGCAGACGCCGTGTTGCGGCTGTTCGACGGTGACTCCATCATCCCCTTGACGTTCAAGTCTTCGACCGCCACGAAGTCGTACTCTCGGGCGTAGTAGTTCGAGAGCTTGTGCAAGAAGTCGCGGCGCTTCCGTCGGAGGTCGGCGTGACACTCCGCAATGCGCCGTCGTTGCTTCTCCCAGTTGTTCGACCCGCGTTGTTTGCGCGAGAGCTTTCGTTGCTCGTGTTCCAAGCGTTCGCGCTCGTCAGAGAGGTCGAGCGACCCGACCGCCGTGCCGTCGGTATCGTGAGCATACTTAAAAATTCCCACGTCGATGCCGACGCACTTCTCGGGGTTCTCAGGCGGTTCGGGTGGCTCACGGTCCACTTCGACCCCAAATGTGGCGAACCACTCGCCCGTCGGTTCCTTCTTGACCGTGACCTGTTTGAGTTTGGCGTCGTCGGGGATGGGGCGGTGAAGCCGAATCGGGATGTCCGCGAGTTTCGAAAGTGACAGGACAGTCTGACCGCCCTTCTTGTCGAGCTTGAAGCCAGACTGACTGTACGTGAAACTGCGAAACTCCCGCGGCGGCTTCCACTTGAGTTGGCCGACGCCGTAGCCGTTCTTCTTGAGTGCTGAGAGCGCTTTGAGGTTGTCGAACAGGCGTTCCACGACGGTTTGGAGAACCTTCGAGTACACGTCCGAGAGGTCGTCCCACCACTGCTTGAGGTCGGGTAGTTCCGACCGCAGGGCGGTCATGGACGGCAGTTCGCCGTGTTTGTCTTGGTACTCGTTGAGGCGGTAGAGCGTGTGGTTGTACAGTTGCCTACAAATATCTCGATGGCGGTCCAACTCCTCACGGTGGGCGTCGGACGGCTTGAGACGGTACTTGTAGGCGTAGTACATTCACTACTCGCGTTGGTCCTCGATGTACTGTTTCAGCACATCCAGCGATACCTGCCCTGTCGAGATGAGGCAGTACGAGTCGTTCCAGAACGAGTCGCCCCACAGTTCGGTCTTCAGTTTGTCAGCATACTCGTTGCGGATACGGCGGGCAGTCGCGCCCTTGACCGTGTTGATGAACTTCACGAGGTCTGTGGTTGGTTTCGCTCGGAACAGGATGTGTACGTGATCGTCTTCGCCGTCGAGGTTCGTCAGTTCGACACCGTAGTTGTCCGTGAACCCGCTGATGACCTCGTGGAGGAATTGGGTTCGTTCCTCGGTTAGCACTCCGCGCCGATATTTTGTGGTGAGTATCAGGTGGTAGTGCAGGGAATACGTCGAGTGCGCTCCCGAGTCGAGGTCGTATTCCATTAGGTTCGGTCAACATTTTGTTACCCTACTGAGAAAAGGTTACGACTGCGTGGGCCTGCGGGCCTACAACCGTAGAGTGTATGAGAACCGTGGGGCGCTGTATCCCCTCCCTGCTCGCGCCTCCCGTTCGGTCGGCGCTCGCTGAGGAAGGGGGGTTAGCGTCTCGTAAAAGCTAAGTCTCGCCTGACTGATGTACTGTCGAGAACGGCCGTCGAACGGCCCCGAGACCGAGCGGGGGACCGTTCCGAGGCCACACGCCGATATGTCAGGATTATTTGCATCCGAGAGGACCGCGTCGGACGCCGACGCGGACGTGCCCGCCAGCGACGCACCGTACCGGGTTCTGGGCTGTGCGGTCGAACACCCGAATCACGTGTTTCCAGTTCGAACGCCGTTCAACCACCGGTCGTTCGACGCCCTGCACCGCGCCGGGGCCGGTCTCGACGTCGTCTCGCCGACCCCGTTCGCCCCGCCGGTCGGTCCGTTTTCGGAGTACCGTCACGTCCCCGAGACCGAGCAGTGGGGCAGCTATCGGGTCCACTACCCTCGCTTTCTCTACGCGATCCCGAAACGGTACTTCTACCAGCTATCGGGCGACTCCGCCCAGAAGCGGGTCACCCGCTACGTCGAGGAGACCTTCGAGACGCCCCACGACGTGGTGCAGGTCTGTAGCCTCTATCTCGACGGGTACGCGATGTTGCCCTACTGTCGGCGCCACGACATCCCGATGGTCGCCATCTCCCACGCGGGGGACCTGAAGAACTTCGACCGGTTCAACGAGGGCGTCCGCGAGCGGATGCGCGAAGCGATCGACTACTGCTCGGCGATCTTGACCGTCAGCGACGAACTGGCCGGTGTCGCCCGCCAGTTCGCCCCGGCCGAGCGGGTCCGGACGCTGCCCATCGGCGAGGACCCGGACCTCTACCCGACCGACCGTCGGGCAGCGATCCGGTCGGAACTCGGCGTCGCGCCGGAGACGAAGCTGCTGCTGTTCGTCGGGCGCTTCGAGAAGGAGAAGGGGGTGCGCGAACTCGCGGCGGCGCTCGACGCGCTGGACCGCGAGGACGTGGCGGTCGCCGCGGTCGGCCACGGCGGCGCGTTGCGGTGGTGGTTCCTCGACAGGCTGGGCGAGCTTCGCCACCCCGCCCACGCCTACTGGGAGCTGGACCCGATCGCGCTCCGGCGGCTCTACGTCGCCGCCGACCTGCTCGTCCACCCGAGCCACGTCGAGGCGCGCCCGACGGTCATCTACGAGGCGATGGCCGCGGAACTCCCGGTGCTGGCCTCGAACGTCGGCGGCATCCCCGAGATGGTCGTCGACGGCGAGACCGGCGTCCTCGTCGCGCCCCACGACCCCGAGCGGCTTCGCGCGGCGATCGACGAGCTGCTCGACGACCCCGAGCGGCTGACGGCGATGGGCGAGGCCGGCCACCGGCGCCTGCTCGATCAGGAGTGGACCTGGAGCGCCCACGCGGAGAAGCTCTCGGCCGTCCACCGGGAGGTCATGCGTGGGTGACGGTTGCTCCGCGGCCGAGCCGGCCGACGCGAGCGCAAACCCACGGGTGAGCGTCGTGATACCGGCCTACCGGCGCGCCGACGTGGTGGGCCGCGCTATCGACAGCGCGCTCGCCCAGACGGCGAGCGACCTCGAAGTCGTCGTCGTCGACGACGGGAGCGACGACGGGACCGAGGCGGTCGTGGCCGCCTACGACGACCCTCGCGTCCGCTATCTCGCCCACGAGCGAAACCGCGGCGTGAGCGCGGCGCGCAACACGGGCGTCGAGGCGTCGACCGGCGAGTACGTCGCGTTCCTCGACTCCGACGACGAGTGGCTCCCCCGGAAGCTCGAACGCCAGCTCGCCGTTCTCGACGATCGGGGCGAGGGATGGGTAGGCGCCTACTGCGAGGTGGCGACGGCGGACCTCTCCCTGCTCGGTCGGGTCGGATCCGCGCTCTCCGAGCGGGTGGTCCGTTCCGGCGGCCTCGCGGAGGGCGGGCGCGAACTCGCCGAGGCGCTGGTGACGATGCGGGTGTTCATGGGCCCCGGGTCGACGCTGCTGGTCGAGCGCGAGGCCGTCCGCGCCGCCGGCGGCTTCGACGAGGGGCTGTCGATCTACGAGGACTGGGACCTCGTGCTGCGGGTGCTCGCCGCCGGGCGGATCGCTCACGTCGCCGAGCCGCTGGCGGTGACCCACTTCACCGGCGACGCGCCCGCCGAGGCCTACGTCGAGAACGACGCGCGCTATCTGGCGCGCAACGCGGCCCTGGTCGACGACCTGGAGGCACGCGGGGTTCCGGTCCGCCACATCCACCGGATGGGGCTGGTCGGGCACTTCCTCGCCGAGGGGCGATTCAGCGACGCCGCCGCGTATCTCGACGGGCGCGTCCTCCGCCGACCGACCGACCTCGCGCGGCTCGCCTTCTGGTCGCTGCTCGGTGTCCGCGCGCGCCTCGGAGGCGTTCGATGACCGCGGACGACTCCGGCGGTGGCGCCGCGGGCGGCGACCCCTACGACGTGCTGGCCTGCTGCATCCACCACCAGAGCCACTCGCTGCAGGTGCGCTCGCCGTTCAACCACCGGTCGTTCGACGCGATCAACCGGACCGCTGCCGACCTCGACGTGGTCTCGCCGACGCCGTTCGCGCCGCCGGTCGGCCCCAACTCGGAGTACGCCCGGGTCCCGCGGACCGAGCGGTGGGGCACCTACGTCGCCCACTACCCGCGATTTCTCTACATGCTGCCGAAACGACGGTTCTACCACGTCTCCGGCGATTCGATCCAGAAGCGGGTCACCCGCTACGTCGAGGAGACCTTCGAGACGCCCCACGACGTGGTCCACACCTCCGACATCTACCTCGACGGCTACGGAATGTTGAGATACTGCGAGCGTCACGACGTGCCGCTGGTGGTCAACAGCCACGCGGTCGACCTGCACAACTTCGAGTCGTTCAACGACGCGGTCCAGGAGCGGATCCGCGAGACCCTCGACTACGCCTCGACCGTGGCCGTCGTCAGCGACGAACTCGCCGAGGTGGCCCGGGAGTTCGCGCCGGCGGAAAAAGTCGAGACCGTCCCGATCGGCGAGGACCCCGAGAAGTTCCCCACCGACCGCCGCGCCGCGATCCGGCGCGAACTCGGGATCGACCCGGACACGAAACTGCTGCTGTACGTCGGCGCCTACACCGAGCAGAAGGGGCTGCGCGAGCTGGTCGCGGCGGTCGACGCGCTGGAGCGCGAGGACGTGATGCTCGCGACGGTCGGCCACGAGGGCGACCTCCGGTGGTGGCTGCTCGACCGCCTGGGCGAACTCGACCACCCGGCGCGCTCGCAGTGGCGCCTCGACCCCGTTGGGCTGCGGCGCTGGCAGGTCGCCGCCGACGCGCTCGTCCACCCCAGCTGGACGGAGGGGCGACCCACCGTGATGTACGAGGCGATGGCGGCCGAGACAGCGATCGTCGGCTCGGCCGTCGGTGGCATTCCGGAGATGGTCGTCGACGGCGAGACAGGCGTGCTCGTCCCGCCGAAAGACCCCGAGACGCTCACCGCCGTCCTCGACGAACTGCTCGACGACCCCGAGCGCCTGCGGGAGATGGGCGCCGCGGGGGGCCGGCGGCTGGTCGACGAGGGATGGACGTGGGCGCGCCACGCCGAGCGCTTCGCCGCGATCCACCGGGAGGCCATGGATGGGTGACTCCCGAGAGCGCCGCGGGGCGCCGACCGAGGTCGCCGCGGACGGCGGCTATCCGACCGTCTCCGTCGTGATCCCCTACAGCGAGCGGTACACACCACGTGAGATGTTGGCCGAGGCCGAGGCGACGGTCGCGGCCCAGAGCGTCCCCACCGAGCTCGTCGTCGTCGACGACGTGGACACCGGTCCGGCGGACGCGCGCAACGCGGGCCTCGACCGCGCCGAGACCCGGTACGTCGCCTTTCTCGACGCCGACGACCTCTGGGAACCGGACAAGCTCGAACGCCAGCTCGACCGGATGGCCGAGACCGGCGCGGGCCTGTGTGTCGAAAGCGATCCGATGGCGCTCGACGACTTCGTCTACGAGGTGTTCGTCGGCGACCTCCACGAGGTGACCTCCGCAATGGTCGTCGACACCGACCGCGCCGGCGCCCGCTTCGAGTCGGATCTCCGCCGCGGCGAGGACCTGCTCTACGCGCTGGAGGCCGCGACGGAGGCCGGCGTCTGCTGTTGTCCGGATCTCTTCACCCGTCGGCGCCACGGCGCGAGCATGATGTCCGCCGGGATGGCCGTCGACGAGTACCGCGAGCAGGCCAAACGCTTCGGCTATCTCGTCAGCCAGCGCGTCCCACAAGCCCAGCCGTACCTCTCGGTCTACTACAATCAGCTGTACACGGACCTGGGTCTCGCCTGCCACGACGCCGGCGACTACGAGCGAGCGGTGACGCTGTTCGCACGCGCCGTGCGCATCTCGCCCCACCCCTTCTCGGTCGCGTATCTCGCGCGGAGCGCGCTCTACCGCGCGGTGCCGTTCGCGCCGTAGACTCCCTCGAAGCCGCCGGCGCTGTGGTACACGCGCGCACGTCCGGCGGTGTACACCTTGTCAACCGTCGCGTCGGCGGCGGCGAACCGGTCGTTGGAGACGACGAACGTGTTCTGGTCGGCCGCGCGCAGACTCTCGGTCGGCGCGACGACGTGGCGTCGCCACTCGCTGCGGACGACGAGGAACGGTGCCTCGGTCGCCAGCCCGTCGGGCCGGACGCCGAGCCGACCGGTCGCGTTGAACGGCGTCGTCTCGAACGCTCGATTGGTGATCCGGTCGGTCGCCGCCTCGCCGCCGAGATACCGGTCGGCGAACGCGGCGGTCGACCCGACGGCCCCGAACTCGGCGTCGCTCATCGACACCTGCTGGCGGGGTTCGTCGGTGTAGACGCCGGGCACGTCGTCGGCGACGAGGACGGTGAACGCCGTCGCGCCGCCCAGCGCCGCGAGGACGACCAGTGCGGCGACGACGGTTCTGCGGGGCGCCGAGAGCGCCCGCTGGAGGCCGACCGCGACCGGGAACACGGCGACGAGCGTGACCACGAACTGGAGGCGCTCGACCTGCGGGATCGCGACGGGGACCGGCAGGAGCAGTCCCGCGAGGACGAGTCCGGTCGCGGTCAGGGTGAACCCCCGCTCGTAGCGCTCGGTGCGGTCGAGCAGTTCGTAGCCCGCGACCAGCAGGACGGCGCCCAGTCCGACCGCGTAGACGCCGGTCGGGGTCAGCAGCCACTCGACGGCCCGGCCGACCGAGTCGGCGGGCAGCGTCTCGCCGTACGCGTACAGCTGCGGCGCCGGCACCGAAACCACGTCGAGCAACACCCCGGCGGTCAGCTGGACGATGCCGACGACGATGATGCTGGGCGAGTAGGTCCAGTACGCCAGCAGGACGACGCCGCCGACGAGTCCCGGGAACACCCGTCTGAATCGCAGCGTTCGCGCGGCGTCCGAGCGGTCGCCGCCGAAGGCGAACGGCCGGACCAGCGCGACGAGCAGCGCGACGGCGGCCACGCCGCCGAACAGCAGGTAGGTGAGGTGGTGGGTGAACACCATCACTCCGATCAGCGCGAGCGCGAACACCGAGAGTCGGCGGTATCCCCGCTCGTCACCGGCGTAGAACAGCGCGGCGTTGACCGCCAGGAGGACCATCAGCAACAGGGACGCCAGCGCCTGCGGGAAGAAGTAGGCGGCGTGGTAGGCGAAAAACTCCAGGACGGTGACCGCCAGCGCGGCGGCCAGCCCGAGACGGCGGTCGTCGAAGACGGTCACGGCCAGGGCGTAGACGACGGGGACGACCAGCGAGAGCGCGCCGATCCCCGTCAGCACGAGCGCGTCGTACACCGGGAGGCCCGAGAAGGCCGCCGTCGACCCGACGAGGAAGTGATAGACTGGATACAGGTCGTAGCCGTGCGGGAGCGCGGTCGAGTAGCCGGCCGCGAATAGCGCGTCGACGGCGCCGACGTGGGCCAGCGTGTCGGACCCGCCGAAGTAGACGCCCGTCGTGACGTACTTGCCGAGCCGCGGCGCCAGGAACAGCGCCCACAGCCCCGTCAGTACGGCCGGTACCGATGGCTCCGCGCGCAGTTGCAACCCGACGAGCAGATACCCCAGCGGGAGCGCGACCGCGAACGGGAGGACGCGAGAGCCCGACACCGCGGAGGCGATCACTGCCCCCGCACATAGCAGGACGACGATCTTCGCCGCGATGNTTCGGCGACTCGCCAGGAAGAGCGCGGCGGCGACGACCGCGGCGAGGAGCGCGAACCCGGCGCGGACGAGCGTGGGGCGGGGCAGGACGGCGAGGACGTCGAGGGCGGCCAGGCCGACCGCGGCGACGACGGGAACTGCGAGCGCGAGCCAGTCGACGCGACGGAGCGACGTTCGAGGTGTCATCGGGGGGAAAACCTTGCTCTCCCTTCCGTACCGACTGGCAAAAGTGTTGCATCCGACGGACGAGCGACGGACGCGTTTATCCGGCTGTCCGACCAGTAGTCGGTATGTACGACAGACGGGCGCTGCTGCGGACGGCCGGGGCCGTCGTGGCCGGGAGCGCCGGCCTGGCGGGCTGTGGATCGGACGGCGGCGACGGGTCCGACGGCGCAGCCCCGACCGAGACGGAACCGGACGCGGCCACGCCCGCGCCGGTGACCGTGGACATGACCGACGGGCTGAAGTTCGACCCGGCGACGGTCACCGTCGAGCGGGGGACGACGGTCGTCTGGGAGACCGTCGGCTCGGTGGCCCACAGCGTCACCGCCTACGCCGACGCCATCCCCGAGGACGCGGAGTACTTCGCCTCGGGCGACTTCGACGGGGAATCTGCGGCCAGGTCCGGCTACCCCGACGGCAGCGTCGGCCCCGACGAGACGTTCGCGCACACCTTCGCCGTCGCCGGCGAGTACGAGTACTTCTGCGTCCCCCACGAGTCGGGGATGAAGGGGGCCGTCGTCGTCGAGTGAGGGCGGCTCGACGGGGCCGTCGTCGTGGAGTGACTGTCCCCTAGCCGAGGAAGTCAGCCAGCCCGTCTTCGAGCGAGACCGTCGGCTCGTAGCCCAGTCGCTCGCGGGCCTTTCCGATGTCGGCGACGCTCTCGCGGATGTCGCCCTCCCGGGGGTCTCCGTGGACGACCTCGGCGTCGGGCGCGACAGTATCCCGGACGAGTTCCGCGACCCGCCGGATCGTCGTCGCCTCGCCGGTCCCGACGTTGAACGCTTCGCCGGTCGCGTCGGTCGTCGCGGCAAGCAGGTTCGCTCGGACCACGTCGGCGACGTCGACGAAATCGCGGGTCTGTTCGCCGTCGCCGTCGACGCGCAGCGGGCCGCCCGCCCGCGCCTGCTCGGCGAAGGCCGTGATCGCGCCGGCGTAGTCGCCGCCGGCCTGGCGGGGGCCGTAGACGTTGAAATAGCGCAGCGCGACCGTCGGCAGGTCGTAGAGGTCGGCGTAGAGTCGGCAGTAGTGGTCGCCGGTGAGCTTCTCCAGCCCGTAGGGCGAGGCGGGCTCTTTCGGGTGGCGCTCGTCGACCGGGACCGCTTCCGGCTCGCCGTAGATGGCCGCCGAGGAAGCGAAGACGACGCGGGCGTCGGCCCGCCGCGCGGCTTCGAGCACCGCCAGCGTCCCGTCGGCGTTGACGGCGTGGGTGGTCGTCGGGTCCTCGACGGACTGGGCCACGCTGACGATCGCGGCCTGGTGGAAGACGACGTCGACGCCGTCGACCGCCGCCGCCAGCGCGTCCTCGTCGCGCACGTCGGCCTCGACGACGCGCGCCGCGTCCGGGACCCGCTCGCGGTCGCCGCGGACGAAGCTGTCGAGCACGACCACGTCGGTCTCGGGGACGAGCGCGTCGACGATGTGACTCCCGACGAAGCCGCCGCCGCCGGTGACCAGCGCCGTCCGGCCCTGAAGTGACCCTTGCACGCCCCGACCTGCGCTCCGGGACGGCATATAGGCGCGGGTCGTCACTCGGACGGCGACCACCGCGGCGCGACCGCGAAGTGGACGGCGAACACGGTACAGCCGACGAGCGCTGCCAGCGACGCCGCGAGCAGGTCCGCCGTCACGGTCAGGTTCCCAACCAGCGCCGACAGGGGAACGGGTGTGTCGTAGGGGTAGGGCGGCAATACCGGCCAGAACAGGTAGGTCAGCTCGTCGACGCGCCAGTAGTAGATCTCGACGTAGGCGTCGCCGAGCAAGTGGCCGAGATACCCGACGGCGACTGCCGGCGCCACGCCGAAGCGGCCGATCCGGTGGGCGAGGACCCCGACCGTGGCCACCAGCGGCAGCGCGAACAGCAGCGAGTGGCCCAGCGACCGCCCGGACGGGAGCAGGGGCACCCACCACGCGAGCGGCTTGTCGATCAGGTCGGGCAGCTGACTGGCGACCAGGACGGCGACCAGCTGCGCGCGCGAGACGCGGCGGTGGGCCAGCAGCGCGAGTCCGACGAACAGCAGGTACGCGAACGCCGCGTGACCCCAGGGGTACATCGCTACCGGGCGGACGGACTCCAGTCGCTTCAACGACCCGGGTGACGGACTGCGGCGCCGAAGACGGCGACTTCGTGGCGACGACGGTACCCCCCGTGATTATACCGGTCGACGGCGTAGGGGCTGGCGTGCCGACCCCGAGACAGTATCGATTTCTCCGGGCACAGCTGTACGCGACCCTCCTCGGGGTCGCCGGGCTGGCCTCGGTCGGGGCGCTGACGCTCGAACACGCGTTCCTGGTCGGCTTTCTCGCGCTCGTCGCGACCGCGACGCTGACCGCGCCGGTCCACGTGACGCCGCCGTGGCGCCGCCGGCTCAGGTGGCCGCTCCTCCTCGGGAGCGCCGTCTTCCTCGCGCTCGTCGGCGCCCGGACGCTCGAAAAACTGCTCGCCGCGCTCTGAGACCGCTCCCTCGTCGCCCGCAGCCGTGGGAGTCCCGTGTCAGCGGTCCGGACCGCCGACCGTCGGACCGTCCGCTCCCCGAGCGTCGGCATCCGGAACGTCGTCGCCGTCCCACCGGCAGGTGACGACCAGGCCGTCGTCGCTGACGGCGCTCTCGACGGTGACCGGGCGGTCGACGGTCTGGGCCATCCCGACCGCGAACACCGACGCGACGGGGTGGTCGTACAGTTCGTCGGTCGCGAGCCGGGACTGTGCGGTCAACTCCGCGCTCGATTCGTGGACGCTCGCCGCGGCCCGCTCGGCAAGTTCGAGGTGGTTGACGACCGCGTCGACCAGCGTCGCCGCGCGGGTCGCCGGCGTCTCGTCTCCCTCGTCGTCGGTCCTGACGCCCGCGAGCAGCCGGACACCGACGGGTTCGCCGCCGGACGCGAGCCGGACGCCGGATCCGGTCGGAACGTACCGCGGAGGCGAGGCGTCGTCGGGACGGGCGCGCGCGGTCGCCGCCGTGTGGATGTCGCCGGCGACGGTCGCCGGCACCGTCGGGTCGGCGGCGACGAGTCCGACGAAGAGGGCGACGAACAACGCCGTCCCGCCCCAGGCGAACAGGAGCGTGTCCCGGGCGGGGACGGCGAGTCCGCCCGCGAGGAGCGCGACGCCGACGAGGGCGAAGACGGTCGCCGGCGCGCGTCGGCCGAAGCGGTCACGATGCTTGGCGCCGGCCGCGACGTGGACGGCGTCATCCACGGCGGCCACCGCCGACCACAGGGGTCGGCCCGCGCTGGTTCAGTCTCATACACCTCCCGTCCGGCCGCTCGCGTTTATCCCTTCCCCTCGTTCGACCCGGCTCCCGCGGGTCACTGCTGGAGGTTTTTGACCGCGGGGTGGGCGTTCAGGATGTGCATGACGAGAGCGGCGACACAGACCAACACGCCGCCGATGAGGGCGAGCGCGGCGATGGCGACCTGTACCGGCGCGATCCCCCCGCCCCCGTCGTACCGGACGAGGGCCGTGACGCCGGCGGCCACCCCGACGAGCGTCAGTAGCACGCCTGGGAGACCGACGACGAGCAGCGGCCGGCCGTACTCGACGGTCCAGAGGATGTTCCGGACGAGGTCGATCCCGTGGGAAAGCGACCCCTGGGTGCTCGACTCGGGCACGTCGTAGGAGATGGTCGTCCCGACCTCGGCGACGCTGAGGCGGTTGCGGTGGGCGTGATAGAGGATGTCCGTGCTCGCGCCCATGTTGTCGCCGATGGCGCGGTCGGCGGCCAGCGAGCGGATCGCCCGCCTGCTGTAGCTGCGGTATCCGCTCTGAGTGTCGCGGATCCAGCCGCTCGGCCGCAGTTTCCCGAGACTCACGTTGGTCAGGTTGTTGATGACCGCAAGGCCGACCGACCGGACGAACGGGATCCGCGTCTCGCCGCCGACGTAGCGACTCCCGATGACGATGTCGGCCCGCTCGTTCCTGCTCGTCTCGACGAGTGTCGGGATGTCGGCGGGGTCGTGTTGCCCGTCGGCGTCGATGACGACGAGGTAGTGTGCGTCGCGGCTCGCCGCCTCTCGAAAGGCGGTCTTGAGCGCGCCGCCGTACCCGCGGTTGCGGTCGTGGACGACGACCGTCGCGCCGGCCTCGCGCGCCCGGACGGCCGTCTCGTCGGCGCTGCCGTCGTCGATCACGACCACCTCGTCGGCGAACGCGCCCGCTCGTTCGACCACCGCGCCGACGCTCCCGGCCGCGTTGTACGCCGGGACCGCGACGACGACCAGCGGGGCGTCGGTCTCGTCGCTCCACGTCTCGGGGATGGCGACCACGTCGTAGTCCGCGCTGTCGAGCGCGGCCAGCGACCGGTCGTAGTCGATCCGCGGACAGTCGCCGGTCTGCAGGACGATACCGGCCAGCCCCCGTTCGCGCGCCGCCGTCGACAGGCTCCGGTTCAGTTCCGCGCGGCTCGCCTCCGCCGTCGGCGCTTCGACGACCGTCACACCGACCGCTTCGAGCGTCGCCGCCAGATCGCCGTCCGGGTCCGGCGCCCGCACCACGGCGAACGTCGGGTGGCCACGCTGACCCGCCCGCATCGCCGTCCGTAACGCGGCGTCCTGGTTCGGACGAGTGACGACGAACCCCACCGCGACGTCCGACAGGTCTCCGCTGTCCGGCCGCGCGGTCGAGACGCTCGACTGCGTCGCCGCGCTCGGGACTGTGCCCGACGGACGGACGCCGACCAGCCGGACCCGGACCTGCGACGCGTCGCCGTCGTGGCGGTCGCCGCCCCCTTCGGAATCCGGACCGACCGCCTCGACCGCCAGGGGGGACGCCGGGCCGTCCGCCGGGAGCCACTGGCCGACCGTCTCGGTGAGGTCGCCCGCCGACGAGCCACCCGCGAGTCGCTCGACGGTCGCAGTCGGGAGGTCCGCCGGTCCGCCGGTCAGCCGGTAACGCAGCCGCTCGGCCGTTCCCGGCGCCACCGTCGTCTCGACGACCAGTTCGCCACCGCCGGTCACGCCGTTCGATACCGTCTCGTCGGTTGGATCGACGACCGTCGCATCCGACGGGACCGTATCGACGACGCGGACCGAGACCGGCTCGTCCGTGTCGGCCTCGACGGTCAGCGTGACCGTCCGCCCGCGTTCCGCCGATTCGACCGATTTCAAAACGTCGATTCCGTCGCCTAGTGCCTGTTTTTCCTTCACTCTCCGCTCCTCGTATCCCACCCGGGGTACGTATCTGGTACGTGAGTACGCTAAAGCGTAACAAATAGGTATCGGCTGGTGACCGTCAGGACGGCGCCACCCCGACCCAGACGTGGGCCTCGCGGATCGGCCGGTCCGTGCCGTCGGGGTAGAGCCGATAGGTCAGCCGAAGCCGGTCCCCGGTCCGCGTCGGCGTGACCGCGTGCTCGACGAGCGAGCGGTCACCGGGGGCGACGCTCACGTCGAAGCGAGCGACTTCCCGCTGGCGGGTGACCCGGACGGTGTCTCCCTCGACGGCGACGCGTTCGAGGTGGCCGACGACCGTCCCGTCGAGGGATTCCGGCCCTGAGACGCCGACGCCGACCGTCACGTCGCTCGGTCGACCGACGGTCAGGTTCGTCGGGTGCGCACCCGCGGCCGGCTGGTCGTCCGGACCGCTTCCGACGATGAACAGTTCGGTCGTCTCCGCGGTCGAGTTCGCCTCCTCGGCGACGACGCCCGCGGCCCCGACCGCGGCCGCGAGGACGAGGACGGTGAGCGCCGCCCCTGCGACCCCGTCGCCGACGACGATCGAGCGCAGGCGGGTTCCGACGGCCTCCGCGGTCACCGTCACGCGCGCCCCGGCCGGAACGCGTGCGCGCCGGTATCGCGCGACCGTGGCCGCGAGGACCGTGAACGCCGCCAGCCCGACGGTGACGGATTCCCGGGCGAACCCCCAGACTGTGAAATCGAGGGCGCCCGAGACCGCGCCGACGGCGACGACGCTCCCGCCGACGCTCAGCGCGAGCCGCGACGCCCAGGAGACGCTTCCCTCGCCGCGTGGCGTGGTTTCGCCCGCCCGCGGGAAGACGGCCGCGACCAGCGCGTACCCGGGGACGAGCAGGACGAACGGGACGCCGACGACCAGCCCCACGGCCGGCGGAACGCCGGGGACCAGCGCGACCGCGAGAGCGACCAGTGCGACCCCGGCGGCCGCCAGGAGGTCGGCGTTCCCCGTTTCGGCCTGCGAACTCTCTGACACGGGACTCACTCGGACGCCGACTACCAAAAGAAGATAGGGTCCCGACCGGCCCCGGATCCGCGATCGGGCGGGCCGGTTGCGGGGAAAACGAATCCGGTCGAGCGCCCCCGGCGGTCGGGCGGCGCCCGGAACGCGTCGTTACTCCTCGGCCGGTTCGTCGGCGTCGGGACCGCCGGGGCCGGGCGAGCCGGCGCCGGTCTGGAAGACGAACTCGTGTTCCTCCTCGGTCTCGAAGTTGCCGAGCCCGTCGCCCAGGTACTGGGCGTAGCGGGTGAGTTCCTCGGCGCGCGAGGAGACCTCGTTGAGCTCGGCGGCCTGCTCCTCGGCCGCGCCGGCGACGTTCTCGCTCTCGGACATCGTGTCCTCGGCGAGGTCGGCGGCCTGCTCGATCATGCTCGCGACCTCGCGGATGCTGTCGAGCGAGTCGCCGAAGTCGACGTTGGGGTTGTCGGCGGCGAAATCGTCGAGCTGGGCGGCGACGCCGTCCATCTCTTCGGAGATGTTCTGCAGGCGCTCCTTCTGGTCGTAGGCGTCGTCGGAGATCCGCTGGATGGAGTCGGCGACCTGTTCGCTGGCGTCGCGGACCGTCTCGGCGCTCTGCTGAACCGACCGACCGCTGTCCTCGACCTCGCTCGCGAAGGTCTTGAGCTGGCCGGTCGTCATCTCGAGCTCGGTCAGCATCTCGTTGAAGTCCTCGGCGATCTGGTCCATGGCCTCGTTCTCGCCCTCGGGTTCCATGCGCTGGGTGAGGTCACCGCGGGCGCAGGCCTGCATGATCTCCGAGTACTCCTCGGTCCGGTCCTGGAGGTAGTTCGAGAGCTCCATCGCCTCGGCCCGGGAGACCTCCGCCTCCTTCCGGGCGCGTTCGGCCTCGTCGATCTGCTCGCGCAACGAGTCGCGCATCGACGCGAACCCGCCGTAGAGCTGGCCGATGCTGTCGATGCGGCCCGACCGGATATCGACGTCGAGGTTGCCCTCCTCCATCTCCTGGGCCTTGCCCTTCAGGCGGTCGATCGACGAAGAGGTGTTGTACCCGAGCGCGGCGCCGATGACCAGCATCACCAGCACGGCCCCTGCGGTCGCGAACAGCCCGAGCTGCTGGACCTGCTGGACGTCACCGAACAGCACGTCCGTCGGCGCGTGGACGAGGACCGCCCAGTCCTCGGAACTCCCGGGGACGAGGACGGGCGCGTAGCCGACCGCGTACTCCTCGTTCATGACCTGATTGTTGGACTGGCTGGCATCGACTTGGCTCGCCTGGGACAGCGAGACCGCCTTGTCGACCGTCGCCTGGTCTCCGTACGTGGTGAGCGTCTGGTCGGCGTTGGTGTTCGGGTCGCTCGCCTTTTCGTCGATCAGCATGGTCCCGGTCCCGTTGACGACCGCGGTGAACCCGCCTTCGGCGCGGTCGGAGCCCTGGAGTTGGCCTGCGATGGCGGTCGTGGACACCTCGACGAGCAGCACTCGCTCGGTGGTGCCGTTGACCAGACTCGCGAAGCCGACCACCGGGACGCCGTTGGGCGTCCGGTAGACGCTAGAGACCTCCACTTGGTTCGTCTCCGAGAAGCTGCGATCGGTGACCCACTCGCGGACCGTCCCGTCGACTTCCGAGCCGGGCGCGATGTTCTGGCTGGCGACGAACGTGGTCGCTCCGGTGCCGCCCTCGATGAGATGCATCGCGCTCACGTCGCTCGGCATCTGGCTCCCCTGGCGATTCCGCAACGTCCGGGACATCTGGTCCCCGTCGACCCCTGCGTACGCGGGGTCGCCGGAGGCCAGTCGGGTCGAGAGACGGTTACTCTCCAGCCACTGCTCGACCAGGTTCGACTCCTGGACCGCGAGCCCGCGGTACTCGCTTTCGACCTGGTCGCGCGTGTGGTCGACAAACTGCTGGGTGCCCACGAGCCCGACCGCGCCGATGGCCAGCCCCATCACCAGCAGTACGATGAGGAACTTCAGCGCGAATCGCTTCCTGACGAAGTCCGGAACCACCGTCCGGACGACGCCCATCGCTCCGCCACCGCCGCCGTCGCTGTCTCCGCTACTCATCGCTCCCATCTCCGTTCGGTCGTCGGTCGATACCCGCGTTCGAGTCACTCCCGTCCCGGGCGTAGCGCCCGGAACACTGACTCGTCCTGTCGGTTGTGCCCCAATTGCCCATGGATTTCCATGTCCGACTATCTCATATATAGCTTTGGAGTACTAGGTGACACCTCCGCGCTAACACGCACGTATCCGGCTCGACGTCGCGTCGGGGCGGCGGCGTCCGCGCGCCGCGGATCCCCGCGGATTTAAGCCGAGCCCCCTCCCAGCGACGGGTATGACAGATCTCGTGACCGTCGGCGAGTCCATGCTCAGGCTCTCGCCGCCGGACCACCAGCGCCTCGAAGCGATGGACGAACTCGACGTCCACGTCGCCGGCGCCGAGAGCAACGTCGCTATCGCCGCCGAGCGACTCGGTCTCGACGCCGCCTGGGCGTCGAAGCTCCCCGATTCCCCGCTCGGCCGCCGAGTGACCAGCGCGCTGGGCACCCACGGTGTCGACGCCGACGTGGTGTGGGACGACGACGCCCGGATGGGTACCTACTACGTCGAGATGGCCGGCAAGCCGCGCGGGACGAACGTCATCTACGACCGCGCCGACGCCGCGGTCACCACCGCTACCGCCGAGGAACTCGCAACCGAACGGATCGCCGCGGCCGACGCCTTCTACACGTCCGGTATCACGCCCGCCCTCTCCGAGACGCTGCTGGAGACGACGGCGGACCTCCTCGAACTCGCCGGCGAGGCGGACACGACGACCGTCTTCGACGTGAACTACCGGTCGAAGCTCTGGTCGCCCGCCGAGGCCCGCGACACCCTGGAGGGGCTGTTCCCCGACATCGACGTGCTGGTCGTCGCCGTCCGCGACGCCCGGGACGTCCTCGACCGCGAGGGCGACGCCGAGGCCATCGCCCGCGACCTCGCCGACGAGTTCGGCTTCGAGCTGACGCTCGTCACTCGCGGGGGCGAGGGGTCGCTCGCGCTCTCGGAGGGCGACGTGTTCGAACAGGGCGTCTTCGAGGCCGAGGAGTACGACACCGTCGGCACCGGCGACGCGTTCGTCGGCGGCTTCCTCGCGTCGTGGCTCGACGGCGACTCGGTCCCCGACGCCCTGGAGTACGGCGCCGCGGCGGCCTCGCTCAAGCGAACGATCCCGGGCGACATCGCCCTGGTCACCCCCGAGGAAGTCGAGCGGGTCGTCGAATCGGGCGAACAGAGCGGTATCTCGCGATAGTCGGCCGGCAGGTCGCCGTCGCTCGCTGGCCCGAACGTTCGCCGTTCGGGGACCGTCTCCGGGGGGAATATCGACAGGCGCCTCCGGCTTCGATCCGCGTGTCCCCGCCCGGTGTGGTGCGGTTCTCGCCGCGTTCGATGCCACCGACGAGCGCCTTCTCGGGGCGGAGACCGTCACCGTTGCCCCCTCGCCCGGCGCTACTGTCCCTCCCAGACGGCCCATATTTCCCGAAGCGAAACCCAAAGGGGGCGTCAATTTTTCTCAGCGGTAGAAAGCTGCGCAATATTTTTCAGCGCCGGTATTGTATCGGTTTCCTATGCAGCATCACACGACTCGATCGGCGCTCGAACGACTCACGGAGTACTACGACGACACGGAGCTGGTCTGTTCGGAGTGCGGGTTCGAGGACGAGGAGGGCCACTGGCGAAGCGAGACGGACGGTGGCGTGGTCGAGTACACGCACGAGTGTCCGGACTGCGGTGCGGTCGGCGAACACACGCTCACGGTCCGGCGTGACTGACCGGGGATCGCGCCCGGCCGCCGCGGTCCGAAACTCGTCGCACGGGAGCGTTCGGTGGGTGTGAAATGTCGTACCGCGAAATCGGCCGGGAGCGGTCGGTCCCGGTGGACGGGATCGCGGCGACGACCGGTGGTAAAGAACGGTAGACAAGCCCTTTATCCCTGCCGCGGGAAGCCGTTCACATGAACCGAACGTCGACGATTCTGGAGGTATCGATCTGAGATGCGCAGCGCGAAAATAGTGTGTACGCTGGGGCCCGCGAGCGACTCGGAGGAGACGATCGAGGCGCTCGCGGAGGCGGGCATGTCCGTCGCGCGGATGAACGCGAGTCACGGCACGCCCGAACACAGGCGGGATCTCGTCGACCGTATCCGAACGGTCGACCGCCGGACCGACCGTCCCGTGGCCGCGATGCTCGACCTGCCGGGCCCGGAGGTCCGGACGGCGCCGATTCGCGAGGAGATCACCCTCGAAGCCGGGTCGACGGTCCGGTTCGTCGAGGGCGAGGAGGCGACGCCCGAGGAGATCGGCGTCTCCCACGACATCTCGGCCGTCGAACCGGGCGACGTGGTCCTGCTGGACGACGGGCGCATCGAGACGACGGTCGAATCGGTCGACGACGGCGTCGTGACCGCGACCGTCGAGAACGGCGGCGACCTGGGGGCCCGTAAGGGCGTCAACGTCCCCGGCGTGGACCTGGATCTACCGGTCATCACCGACCAGGACCGGAAGGAACTGCAGGTTGCGGCCGACAAGGAAGTCGACTTCGTCGCGGCGAGTTTCGTCCGCGACGGCGACGACGTCTACGAGATCACCGACGCGCTGGACGAACTCGGCGCGGACATCCCGGTCATCGCCAAGATCGAGCGAGAGGTCGCCGTCGAGAACCTCGACGGGATCATCGACGCCGCCTACGGCGTCATGGTCGCCCGCGGGGATCTGGGCGTCGAGTGCCCGCTGGAGGACGTGCCGATGATCCAAAAGCGGATCATCCGCAAGTGCCACGAGGAGGGCGTCCCGGTCATCACTGCGACGGAGATGCTCGATTCGATGGTGACGGCGCGCCGGCCCACGCGCGCGGAGGCGTCGGACGTGGCCAACGCCGTGCTCGACGGCACCGACGCGGTAATGCTGTCGGGCGAGACGGCCATCGGCGACCACCCCGTCCGGGTGGTCGATACGATGAACCGGATCGTTCGCGACGTGGAGGAGTCCCCGGAGTACGCCGAGAACCGCGAACAGCGCGTACCGACCGCCGACGAGACCAGAACCGACGCCCTGGCGCGCTCGGCCCGCTTTCTCGCGCGGGACATCGACGCGGCGGCCATCGTCGCGGCCAGCGAGTCCGGCTACACCGCGCTGAAGGCCGCGAAGTTTCGCCCCTCGATCCCGATCGTCGCCTCGACGCCGAGCGAGGAGATCCGACGGCGCCTCGCGCTGTCGTGGGGGATCATCCCGCAGAGTTCGCCCTACACCGCCGACGGCGCCGACGCGGTGATCAACAACGCCGTCCAGTCGGCCCTGGACACGGGCGCGGCCGACAGCGGCGACACCGTCGTCGTCCTCTCGGGGATGATGACCGAGCTCGAGGGCGTGAACACGGCGAACATGCTGAAGGTCCACGTCGCCTCCGAGACGATCGCTTCGGGCCGCTCGGTCGTGGAAGGGCTGGTCTCGGGCGAGTTACACTGGACCGAGGACGGCGACCTCTCGGCGGTGCCCGAGGGCGCGATCCTGGCGGTCCCGGAGGACTTCGACGGGGAGTTCACCGGCGACATCGAGAAGCTCGGCGGGGTGATCGACCGCCACGGCGGCATGACCAGTTACGCGGCGATCGTCGCCCGGGAACTCGACGTGGCGATGATCTCGAACGCGTCGCTGCCCCGCGAGGTCGAGTCGGGGACCGTCGTGACGCTGGACGCCGAGCGCGGCATCGTCTACGACGAGGCGATCCAGAGTCGTGCGCGCGAGCGGAGAGCGGGCCGGGACATCTGAGACGCCCGTCGTCGACCGACACGCGCGGACTCCCGGCTTCGGGAGCCGTTGACCCGCGAGCGTCCGGCCCGCCAGCGAAGAAGGTACTCGGTGGCGGGTGAATATGTGCAGTTAAGTAGCGGAGGGTACACCGATCAGGTACCATGGCCACCTACGCAGGGGTCGACCTCGGCGCGACGAACATCCGCGCCGTCGTGGGGGACGAGACGGGGCGGGTCGTCGCGTCGCGACGCACGGGGACGCCGCAGGGTCCGAACGGGATCACCGTCACAGAAGCGGTCCTCGACGCGCTCCGCGGCGCGGCCGACGAGGCCGACGTCGACCCGACGCGGATCGCCGCGGTCGGCATCGGCTCTATCGGCCCGCTCGACCTCGCGGAGGGAGCGATCGACAACCCGGCGAACCTCCCCGACACGATCGACCGGATCCCGCTGACCGGCCCCGTCGGCGAACTCGTCGACAGCGACGACATATACCTGCACAACGACACCACCGCGGGCGTCATCGGCGAGCGGTTCTACTCGGACCGCAACCCCGACGACATGATCTATCTCACTATCTCCAGCGGCATCGGCGCCGGCGTCTGCGTCGACGGCGAAGTCGTCGGCGGCTGGGACGGCAACGCCGGCGAGGTCGGCCACATGACCGTCGACCCCCAGGGATTCATGACCTGCGGCTGCGGCATCGACGGCCACTGGGAGGCCTATTGCTCGGGCAACAACATCTTCCGCTACGCGCAGGAACTGCACGACCGGGACCCCGTCGAGACGTCGATGCCCCTGGAGAGCGCGGACTTCTCCTCGGCGGACGTGTTCGCCCACGCCGAGGAGGGCGACGACTTCGCCGAGTACGTCTTAGACCAGATGACCCAGTGGAACGTCGTCGCCACGGCGAACATGATCCACGCCTTCGCCCCGCTGGTCATCTACGTCGGCGGCGCCGTCACGCTCAACAACCCCGACCGGATCCTCGACCCGATCCGCGAGCGACTCGACGCCGTCGTGTTCGGGAACGTCCCGGACGTGCAACTGACCACGCTCGGCGACGACGTGGTCGTCAAGGGCGCGCTCGCCAGCGCGATGACCGCCGGGACCGGCGACCGCTCGCGGGTTCGGTCGGCCTGACGGCTCGGAGTTCGGACACCCCCGAGCGCGCGACGCTTTCTTCGACCGGTCACTGCCGCAGGTCGTACAGCCGGCGGAACGCCGTCGGCGAGAAGCGGAGTTCGACGCGGCTCGGCGGCCGGCCCTGTTCGTTGGTGACCTCGGACTGGACGCGCTCGACGATCCCGACCTCGGCCATCTCGTAGAGGTAGCGCTTGACGGTGCCCGGCGAGAGGTCCACGGTGGGGACGGCGCCGATCGCCTCGGTCGTCGCGGTGACGGAGGCCCGGTTTTCGGGGTCCAGATCGACCAATTCCCGGAGGACGAGCTGTTTGTTCGCCGGGAGCGCGAGGACGCGTCCGAGCGAGACCGACTCGCGGGGGACCTCCTCGACCGCGGCGGTCACGTCCGCTTCGGTGAGCCGCGCCCGGCCGTCTTCGGTGGCTCGGACGGCGGCGACGAACAGCGCGGTCATCGCGTCGTGGGCGTTGCCGTCGGCCCACTCGGCGACCCGGCGGGCGAGTTCGTGGTCGATCCCCTGGTGGGCCAGCCCGAGCGAGGCGCGAGTCATCAACAGGTCGACGAGCGTCTGGCGGCGGTAGCGGTCGACGCGGATCTCGGTGGCGGTGTACTCGGTCAACAGCACGTCCTCGGGGTCGCGGCGGCCGACGGCGAGCCAGCTCACGTTGCTCGGGAGGCCGGCGAAGCGGTCGACCAGCTGTTCGTCGCCGGTGCCCTCGGGCTCGCCGACGTGGTCGACGACGACGACGACGCCGGTCCGCGAGCCGCCGAGCAGGTCGTGGAGCCGCTCGCGCAGGTCTGCGGTGGAGATGCCGTGGTCGGGGACCGACTCCTCGACGAGCGCGTCGAGGACCGCGTGGTAGAAGGCGAACTCGCTGGTCGTCTCGCGGAGGTCGACGTAGGCGAAGGCGGGCGAGGTGGGCGTCGCCGCGCGCGTGCTGGTGTGGATGATCGACCTGGTCTCCGTCGAGAGGTTGTCGAGGTGGGAGAACAGGGCGGTGACGACGGCTGACTTGCCGGCACCGAAGGGGCCGAAGACGTAGGCGTTGCCCGGGAGGTTGCCGTCGAAGACCGGGTCGAGATGGTCGAGCAGGCGTTCGAGCGTCGGGCCGCGGTCCGAGGGTTCCTCGGGGTGGGCGACGGGCGACAGCGACTCGTAGTCTTCGACGAGGCGGCGGCCGTCGGTCCGGCGCTGTCGTCGTTTGATGCGCGCGTCGATATTCATGGGAGTTCCGGCGAGTCAGTTGTGAATCAGTTCCGGCTCGGAATATAAATCACTCGTGTTGGGCCCGGTCGGCCCGGGCCGAGCGAGTCGAGTCCGTTCAGACGTACCCCGCGTTCGGTAGCACGCCGAGGATCGCCAGGACCGCAACGACGACCATCGAGAGCGCGATGGCCATCGCGGGCGGGTCGACGTGGGTTCCCGAGTGGGCGTAGAAGATCCGCTGGGTGACCTCGCCGAGCAGCCCGCTGACGGCGCCGAAGACGCCGGCCGCGAGCAGCGCGACGACGCTGCCGGCGACGGGGTCGACGACGACCGCACCGACCGCGCCGATCAGCGTGATGTGGTGGGTGACGGGGATCTTTTCGACCCCGAGCTGGAGGAACAGCAGGCTCATCGCCGAGATGGCGTAGCCCATGAAGATGCTACCCGTCTGGATCCAGATGTAGCCGCCGAGGATGCCGCCGACGAGGCCGATAGCGGTGACCCCCGACCATTTGTACTGCTGGGGGAGCCACGGCTCGGTCGCCAGCCGACCGGCGTGTTCCTCGGGTACCTCGCCGCCGTCGGTAGCCATGCGCGGTTCCTCGCGCTCGAAGGGGGACATGTCGAGGAGGCTGCCGCCGGCGGACTTGCCGATGAGCGGGTAGCCGAAGACGATGCGGGCGAGGAAGGCGCTGGCGACGACCGTCAGCGCGATGGAGTCGGTGAGGCCCGTCCCGCCGACGACGAGGACCGCCGCCGAGAGCTGGTTGATGATCACGCCGACGACACCGAAGACGGCGCCGACCGCGAGGATATCCGGCTTCGTGCCGAACGCGTAGAGGATGTTCTTCCCGAAGTGGTAGTCCCAGCCCTCCGGCTCCATCTCGGGATACTTCTTGCCGGCGTAGGCCGAAGCGGCGACGCCCCCGGCGAAGGCGATGTGCGGACCGGTGACGGCGCCGAAGCCGATGACACCGGTGACGCCCGCGGCGAGTTCCCCCGATCCGATCTCGGGGGTCGCCGCGCCGACCTGCCGTTCGAGGACCGCCAGTCCCTCGCCGAGGAAGACGACGAAGCCGGTGAAGATGAACGCCGGCAGGGCGCCCAGTGCCGCGCCGAAGGCGCCGCCGGCGAGCGCGGTGATCAGCAAGAGCGCGAACTGCTCCCACTCCATGCCGATGATCGGGACCTGGAGGAGCGTCTCGTACATCGGTCACTCCTCCCTGGCCCAGTCCAGCGAGCGCTCGACGGCGTCGTCCCAGCGGCTGTACATCCGGTCTGCCTCCGAAGTGTCCATCTCCGGCGAGAACTCGCGGTCGACCTGCCAGTTGTCGCGCAGTTCGTCCACCGAGTCCCAGTAGCCGACGGCGAGGCCGGCCGCGTAGGCCGACCCGAGCGCTGTCGTCTCGTCGACCTCCGGCCGTGCGATCTCCGTCTGGATGATGTCGGACTGGAGCTGACAGAGGAAGTTGTTCTTGACCGCGCCGCCGTCGACCCGCAGGCTCGTCGTCTCGACGCCCGAGTCGGCTTCCATGGCCTCGGCGATGTCGCGGGTCTGGTAGGCGATCGATTCGAGGGTGGCCCGGACGATGTGTTCCTTCCGGGTGCCGCGGGTCATCCCGACGAGAGTCCCGCGCGCGCGGCCGTCCCAGTGGGGGGCGCCCAGGCCGGTGAACGCGGGGACCATGTACACGCCGTCGGTCGAGTCCACGGAGCGGGCCAGCTCGGCGGTCTGTGCGGCGTTGTTGATCAGGTCGACGTCTTCGAGCCACTCGATGGCGGCGCCGGTGATGAAGATCGAGCCTTCCAGGGCGTACTGGACGGGTTCGCCGGAGAGCTGGAAGCCGATCGTCGTCAGCAGGCCGTGTTCGGAGCTGACGGCCTCGTCGCCGGTGTTCATGAGGTAGAACGAGCCGGTGCCGTAGGTGTTCTTGGCGTCGCCGGCGTCGAAGCAGGTCTGGCCGAACAGCGCGGCCTGCTGGTCGCCGAGCGCGCCGGCGACCGGGACTTCGGCGCCGAGGAAGCCGTCGGGGTCGGTCGAGCCGTAAGTCGCCTCGTCCGAGGAGGGCCGGACTTCGGGGAGCATCGACTCGGGAACGCCGAACTCATCCAGGAGTTCGGGGTCCCAGTTGAGCCCCTCGATGTCGTAGAGCATCGTCCGCGAGGCGTTGGTCACGTCGGTGATGTGCTCGCCGGTGAGGTTGTAGATGAGCCACGTGTCGATGGTGCCCATCCGGAGTTCGCCCTGCTCCGCCCGGTTGCGGACGCTCTCGCCGCGGGAGCTCTGTAGCTTCAGCGGCTCGGCGTTATCGAGGATCCACTCGGTCTTCGTCGCGGCGAAGTAGGCGTCGGCTTCCAGCCCGGTCTTCCCGCGGATCCACTCGACCTTGTCCTCCTCCTCCAGCTGTTCGACGCGGTCGGTGGTGCGACGGTCCTGCCAGACGATGGCGTTGTGGACCGGCTTACCCGTCTCGGCGTCCCAGACGACCGTGGTCTCCCGCTGGTTGGTGATCCCCAGCGCCTCCAGTTGCGTAGCGTCGAGCCCGCCGTCGCGGAGGCCGCGCGTGACGACCTCCTGGGTGTTCTCCCAGATCTCGATGGGGTCGTGCTCGACCCACCCCGGCTCTGGGTAGATCTGTTCGTGTTGTTCGTATGCGTTCGCGACGACCTGACCCTCGTGGTCGAACACCATGAAGCGAGTGCCAGTCGTCCCCTGATCTATCGCGCCGATGTATGTGTCTGCCATTGTCTGTCACCGTGTGTGGCGGAATATTTACTCTGAATGCCGCCCTGTCGATAAACAACATACGGAATCGTTATAAATGTTACTGATGGTTGGGGGCCGTCGGGTAAAGTAGGCGTTTGGTACCGCCGGCCGGGACGCTCGCGGCGGAAGCGGTACGTCTCGTCGCGTCGCCGCCCTCAGTGGATATTACCGGCCAATCACGGCGGACTAACGACATCGAAGCCGGATCACCCTTCGGAGAACGACGAGTGGTCGGCCGAGTAATCGCGACCGGTTCGCCGGTCAGTCGTTCCGAACGGGGGTAGAACCATTTTATTTATCGGGGACGGCGATTCGCCGGTGAAGTAAAGTGGGTGGGCGTCGAACGTGCGAACAGATGGCATCCACACCCCACATCGCGGTCCTCGGGGGCGGTTCGACGGGCGCCGGCGTCGCGCGCGACCTGGCGATGCGCGGCTTCGACGTGACCCTCGTCGAGCAGGGCAACCTCACGCACGGGACGACCGGGCGGATGCACGGGTTGCTCCACAGCGGCGGCCGCTACGCGGTCTCCGACCGCTCCAGCGCCCGGGAGTGCATCGAGGAGAACCGCGTCCTCCGGGATATCGCGAGTCACTGCGTCGAGGAGACGGGGGGACTGTTCGTCAAGCGCCCGGAGGACTCCGAGGAGTACTTTCAGGAGAAACTCGAGGGCTGCGAAGCCTGCGGGATCCCCGCCGAGGTCCTCTCGGGGCCCGAGGCCCGCTCGATGGAACCCCACCTCGCCGAGGACATCGACAAGGCGATCTGGGTCCCCGACGGCGCGGTCGACCCGTTCCGACTCGTCGTCGCCAACGCCGCGAGCGCCGTCGAGCACGGCGCCCGCGTCGAGACACACTCCGAGGTCACCGACCTGCTCGTCGAGGACGGGGAAGTCGTCGGCGTCGAGGTCGAACACGCATCCGGCCCGGGCCTGCGCGTCCACGGCACCGAGGGGGGCCGCGAGGAGATCCGCGCCGACCACGTCGTCAACGCCACCGGCGCCTGGGCCGGCCAGATCGGCGATATGGCCGGCGTCGACATCGAGGTCCGCCCCTCCAAGGGCGTGATGACGATCATGAACGTCCGGCAGGTCGACACCGTGATCAACCGCTGTCGGCCCAAGGGCGACGCCGACATCGTCGTCCCCCACGAGACGACGGCGATCCTCGGGACGACCGACGAGGAGGTCGACGACCCCGAGGACTACCCCGAGGAGCGGTGGGAGGTCGACATGATGATCGACACGCTCTCGGAGCTGATCCCGATGCTCGAAGACGCTCGCACCATCCGGTCGTTCTGGGGCGTCCGCCCGCTGTACGAACCGCCGGACGTGGGCAGCACCGACCCCACCGACATCACGCGCGATTTCTTCCTGCTGGACCACGACGACCGCGACGACCTGCCCGGCATGACCAGCATCGTCGGCGGCAAGTTCACCACCTACCGGATGATGGCCGAGAAGATCGTCGACCACGTCTGCGACCGCTTCGGCGTCGACGCCGCCTGCCGCACCGCCGACGTGCCCCTGCCCGGTAGCGAGGACTTCTCGGTCCTCCGGGACTACATGGACGAGTTCGGCCTCCAGTCGCCGATCGGCCGCCGTAGCGTAGAGCGACTCGGGTCGCGGGCCGAGGAGGTGCTCGACACCGACGGCCCGAATCCCGTCGTCTGCAACTGCGAGGCCGTCACGCGCGCGGAAGTGCAGGACGCCATCGAGGGGTCGGGGTCGGACCTCAACGCCGTCCGCATCCGAACGCGGGCCACGATGGGCAACTGCCAGGGCGGTTTCTGCGCCCACCGGCTCGCCGGCGAGCTGGATGACAGCTACGACGAACCCACCGTGCGCGAGGCGTGGGACGAGCTCCTCCAGGAGCGCTGGAAGGGGCAGCGCCACGCCCTGTGGGGCCAACAGCTCTCCCAGGCGATGCTCAACTACGCGCTACACGCCACCACCCAGAACCGCGACCGCGACCCCGCCGACGCCCCCGAGTCGCTTGATTTCGCGGCCTTCGACGACGGACCGACCGAGACGGTCGAACGGCCGAGCGCGGGCGATACCGGCGTCGCGACCGACGGAGGACGGGATGGCGATTGAGTCCGAGGTCGTCGTGGTCGGCGGCGGCCTGGCGGGCGGGTTCGCCGCCCTCGCCGCGGCGCGTGAGGGGGCGGACACACGGCTCCTCTCGTACAAACAGAGCACGCTCGCGCAGGCCTCCGGGCTCGTCGACGTGCTGGGCTACGCGCCCGACGGCGACGGGGCCGCCGCGGACCCCTTCGAGGTCATCCCGGCGTTGCCCGACGAACATCCGTACCGGACCGTCGGCGTCGGCGGCGTCCGCGAGGCGATGGCGGCGTTCGACGAGGTGACCGACCGCTATCGCGGCGCCCATACGGACCGCAACGCGCTCTTGCCCACCCACGGCGGGACGGTCAAACCGACGGCCCGGTACCCCGCGAGTACCGCGGCGGGCGTCGCCAGCGACGAGCGCGACGCCCTCCTGGTCGGCTTCGAGGCGCTGGTCGACTTCGACGCGCCTCACGCGGCCACCCACCTCGAAAACGCCGGCGTCCCGTTCGAGGTAGCGGGCGCGACGATCGCGTTCCCGGGCGGTCTGGCCGCCGACGCGAAGGTGACACGCTACGCGAAGCTACTCGACGAAGACGCGCCGGTCGAGACCGCGACAGGGGCCACCCGCCGCGCCCGCAACGCGCTCGCGAGCGCGGTCGAACCCCACCTCGACGGCGCCGAGCGGGTCGGATTCCCGGCCGTTCTCGGTGACGACGACCCCGCCGCGGTCCGCGAGTCGCTCGAAACCGAGCTGGGTGTTCCCGTCTTCGAGGTGCCGATGGGGCCGCCCTCGCTGCCCGGGCTCCGTCTGGAGGACGACCTCTACGCGGCCCTGGACGCCGCCGGAGTCAGCATGGAGACGGGCAACCCAGTCGTCGGGTACGACGGTGAGGGCGGGATCGAGTCGGTCTCGATCGACCGCAACGGCGCGAGGATTCCGTTCGCCGCCGACCAGTTCGTCCTCGCGACGGGCGGGCTGGTCGGGAAGGGGATCGGTTCCGACCGGGAACGCGTCGAGGAGCCGATCTTCGACTGTCACGTCCCCCACGCCGCGGACCGCTACGAGTGGTTCGACACCGACGCCTTCGGGGACCACGCGTTCGCCCGCTTCGGTCTCCTGACCGACGGCGACCTGCGACCGCTCGACGCCGACGGCACCGCCGAGTTCGAGAATCTCAGGGCGGCGGGGTCGGTGCTGGGCGGCTACGACTTCGCCGCGGAGAAGTCGGGCAGCGGCGTCTCCATCGCGACCGGCCACGCCGCCGGTGCGGCCGCCGCGGAGGCGCTGCGATGAGCGAGGACCGAGCGGACGACGAGACGGAGCCGGGACCGCCGCGCGTCCCGGACGGCGGTACCGCGAGCGACACGGCCGGCGATACGACGACACCAATGAGCGACACGGACCACACCAGCGACTTCGAGCCGATGGAACCGAATCCCGACGAGAACCACGAGCCGACCGACGTGTTCGGCGAGGCCGAGGAGTTCGACCTGCGGTCGGGCGCCGACTCCTGCTACAAGTGTTCGTCCTGCGACACCAGCTGCCCGGTCGCGGAGGTCGACGACGACTTCCCCGGGCCGAAGTTCCAGGGGCCCGAGCAGTGGCGGCTCACCCAGAGTGAGGAGGACTACGAGGTCGACGAGTCGGTCACGTCCTGCTCGAACTGCATGCGCTGCGACGACGCCTGTCCGTCGGGCGTCCCGCTCAGCCAGATGCACAACACGACGCGGGGGCGGTTCGTCGACGAACAGATGAGCAAGCTCTCCGTCGAGTACTGGCGCAACCGGATCCTCGCCAACTACCGCACCTCCGCCTTCTTCGCCAGCAAAGTCCCCCGGCTCGCGACGGCCGCGATGAACTTCGGGCCGGCCCGCTGGGTCATGGAGAAGACCCTCGGCGTCACCAGCGAACGGGACTTCCCGGAGTTCGCCACCGAGACGTTCACCGACTGGTGGCAAGCTCGGGGCGGCGCGCAGGTCCAGTCCGCTGACAAACGGGTCGCGTACTTCCACGGCTGTTACGCCGAGTACAACACCCCCGAGGTGGCGAAGGCGCTCGTCCGCCTGTTCGAGCACTTCGGCTACCAGGTCGCGGTCCCCGAGCAGGGCTGTTCGGGCACGCCGATGTTCGCCAACGGGATGTTGGACGACGCCCGCCGCGACGCGAAGACGAACGTGAGTTCCCTGTCGGCGCTGGTCGACGAGGGCTACGACGCCGTCTGTTCCTGTACCTCCTGTTCGATGAGCCTCCGCCAGGAGTACCCCGAACTGTTCGACTTCGAGGGCACCGACGAGGTGGCCGCCAACACCTACGAGGCCGTCGAGTACCTGCGGATCCACGAGGACCTGTCGGGCGCGGTCGCCGACACGGACGTGGACGGCGACCTCGCCGAGGAGTTCGCCTACCACGCGCCGTGTCACGCACGCAACCAGGGCCTCGACAGGCAGGCCGTCGAACTGTTCCGCGAGCTCGACGGCGTCGACGTCGAGGACGTGGGCGACTCCTGTTCGGGCATCTCGGGCACCTACGGCTGGAAGGAAGAGAAGTACGACTACTCCATGGAGATCGGCGAGGAGATGTTCGAGCACATGGAGCACGCCGAGGGCCAGACCGGCATGACCGAGTGTCCCACCTGCGCGATGCAGATGGAACACGGTACCGGCTACGAGATCCGCCACCCGCTGGAACTGCTGGAAGCGGCGCTGTTGGAGTGAGGGAACTCGTCGCCGGACCGACCGTCAAGGAGCGAACTCGGCACCCGAGCGCTCGAACCGGACCGTGAGCATCCCGTCCTCGGCCGGCGACCACGAGTGACCGAAGAGCGCTTCGACCGGACCGTCCGGCATCGACGCCGTCAGCGAGTACGTCGCGCCCGGCTCCGGGACGGTGAGCGTCCACTCCGCCCCCGCCGCAAGCCGGCGGGTCGTCGTACGGTCGACGCCCGCCGACTCCGAGGTGAGTTCGATCCGTGCGTCGATGGGTTCGTCCATCACGTTACGCACGATAATCTCGTTCGGCCCGCTCGTCGCCGTCTCGCTCGAGGACGGTTCGGTCGGCGAGGACTCGGGGGACGGACCGTCGGCTACACAGCCGCCACACAGCGCCAGCAGAGTCGAAGCCGAGAGCAGAGCCGACCGTCTCGTTCGCACGGGGTACCGTGAACCGCCGTCTGTGCCTCACTTATACTTTCGGCCGTCCGGACTCGCGGTTCCGTGACTACGTCCCCCGCTCGGTTGCTTCACCCGCCCCGGACGAAGGTCACGGGACAAGGCGCCCCGAGCAGGATCGCCTGTGCGGTCGATCCGAACACCGCCTTCCCGGAGGGACGGCGCTTGCGGCCGCCGACGAAGACGAGGTCCGCGTCGATCGTCTCGGCGAGTCCGACGACCTCCTCGCCGACCTCGCCGACGCGACCGCGGATCCGAACGTCGAGTCCGGCCTCGGTGAGGCGATCCCGGAACGCCTGAACGGTCGTCTGCCGGGCGGCGACCGCGTCAGGTTCCGCGTCGTCACCGAAGCCCAGGCGGTCGCCCGCATCGGCGAACCGGTCCCGGGAGAACACGTGCCCGAGGACGACCGTCGCGCCGGCCGGTCCCGCCGCGTCACTCACTGCCGTCACGACCGGATCGGTACGGGCCTCGTCACCGGGACCGACGGCCACGAGAACAGTGTCGAGTGCCATGCGCGGCGGTTCGCCGGCCCGCCGCAAGCGCCTTTCGTCGGTTCAACGACGCCGAGCCCGGCGAGTCGGGAGTAAGACAGCCCTACCCGGTATTTTTCATCCCGGCCGCGACGCCCTGCACCGTGAGCCGCAGGGTGCGCTCCTCGGCTTCCGTCAGGTGTGACTGGTCGAGCAGGCGCACCTGCAGGAGGTTCAGCGGGTCGACGTAGGGGTTGCGTCGGTCGAGGTTCTCCGCGAGCCACTCCCGCCGGAGGAGGCTGTCGCGGTCGGTGATCGTCTTCACGAGTTCGACGGCGCCCTCGTACTCCTCGCGGATGCGCGGGAAGAAGGCCCCGCGGAGGTCGTCGGGGGCGAGGTCGGCGTAGCGCTCGGCGATCTCCATCTCCGAGCGAGCGAGCGCGAGCGCGGCGTTGTCGAGCGTCGTCTGGAAGAACAGCCACTCGTCGTACATCTCCCGCAGCGTCTCGATATCGCCGCCCGAGTCGAGGTACGCCTCGATCCCGGTCGCCAGCGAGTACCAGCCCGGGAGGATACAGCGGGCCTGCGTCCACGAGAACACCCACGGGATCGCCCGCAGGTCGTCGACGTCGCGCTCCTCCGAGCGCGAAGCGGGACGGGACCCGAGGTTGAGGTTCTCGATGACGGTGATAGGGGTGATCGTATCGAAGAAGTCGACGAACCCCTCCGATTCCAGCAGGTCGACGTACTCCTCGCGGGCGGCTTCGGCGGCCGTCTCCATGGCCTCGGTCCACGCCTCGGGGACCTCCTCGACGGGGTTCTCCATCGCGTTGTGGCGGGCGCGGATCTGCGCGTCGAGCATCTGTTCGAGGTTGCGCTCGGCGATCCGCCGGTTGGCGTACTTTTCCGAAATCGTCTCGCCCTGCTCGGTGAACTTGATCTGGCCCGAGACCGTCTCGTTGGGCAGCGCGAGCATCGCGTCGTTCATCGGCCCGCCGCCTCTGGAGATGGAGCCGCCGCGGCCGTGGAACAGCCGCATCTCCACGTCGTAGTCGTCGGTGATCGCGGCCAGGCGGCGCTGGTTGCGGAAGAGGCTCCAGTTCGCCGCCAGAAACCCGTTCTCCTTGTTGGAGTCGGAGTAGCCGAGCATGATCTCCTGGACGCCGTTTCGCGCTTCGAGGGCCTGTTGGTAGGCCTCGTTCTCGAACAGCGTGCCCATGATGCGGCGGGCGCCGTCGAGGGCGTACTTCGATTCCAGCAGCGGGACCACGTCCAGCCCGCAGTAGCCGGGGAGGTCGACGATGCCGGCCTGGTCGGCGAGAAAGAGCACTTCGAGGACGTGGCTCGGTTCCTCGCACCAGCTGATGGCGTAGGTGTCGATGGCGTCGACGCCGTAGTCCCGTTGCCACTCGGCGGTCTTCTCGAACCGGCGAAGCACGCGGGCGGCCTCGTCGGACAGGTCCTCGCGGTCGGCGAGGTCGACGACAGTCTCGTCCTGCAGGACGGCCTCCGTCAGGAACTCGACGCGCTCGTCCTCGTCCATGGACTCGTAGTCGATCCCGTCGCGCTCGACGGCCTCGGCGATGGCGTTCGTGTGCTTCGCGCGGTGGTCGCGCAGGTCGAGGCTGGCCAGTGAGAACCCGAAGGTATCGACGGTGCGATAGAGGGGGTCGACGTGGGACTCGGCGATCACGTCGGCGCCGTTGGCTCGCAGGCTCTCGGCGACGACCTCGATGTCTTCGAGGAACTCGCTCTCGTCCTCGTAGCCGCCCGGACGCACGTCGTCGACCCGGAGGACGCGCTCGCGCATCAGCTTGAGCAGCTGTCGGTAGGGCTCGTCGGGGTAGCGCTCGCGGGCCGTCTCGGCCACGGCGGGCAGCCGCTCGCGGTGCTCGGCCAGCCGCTCGTCGAAGCGCTCGCCGGTGTCGATCTGGTCGCCGTCCTGGCTGAGCACGCCCGAGAGCGTCTTGAGTCGGTCGCGGTACAGCGGGACCGCGGCCGACTGCTGGCGGTCGAGCGTCTCCTCGGTGACTTCGGGAGTGACGAACGGGTTGCCGTCGCGGTCGCTCCCGGCCCACGAACGGAACTCGTAGAGCTTCGGCACGTCGACCGCTTCGTCGAACTCGTCGTCGACGGCGCGTTCGAGCGCGTCGTACACCTCGCTGATGACCTCGAAGAGGACGTTCTCCAGGTACCACTGGACGTTCAGCGCCTCGTCGGTCACGTCGGGCCGGCGCTCGCGGACCTGCGCCGTCTGCCAGAGACTCGTCACCTCGGCCTCCAGGTCGCGCTCCACGTCAGCCTGCTCGTCGCGAGTCAGGCGCACCTCGTCGAGCCGTTCGAGGTGGCTCGACACCGACCGCAGTTTCGCTTTCACGGTCTTCCGGCGGGCCTCGGTCGGGTGGGCGGTGAACGTCGGCTGGATCAGCACGTCGTCGAGTACGCGCTCGACCGTCTCGGCGTCGAGGTCGCGCTCAGCGAGTTCCTCGACGGCCGCGCGCACGCTGTCGTCGAGGGTCCCGTCCTGACTCCCCTCGCGGATCTCCCGGACGCGCTGGCGCTCCTCGGCGAGGTTGATCAGCTCGAAGTACGTCGTGAACGCCCGCGCGACCACGTCCTGCTCCTCGGGTTCGAGCCCGTCGAGCGCCTCGTCGATCGCCGCCCGGTTCTCGGCGTCGCCGCGCCGGTAGTCGATCGCCGCAGTCCGTATTTGTTCGACTATGTCGAACGCAGACTCGGACCGCTGTGCCCGGATTATCTCCCCGAGCAGCTCGCCCAGTTCCCGTACGTCTTCGTTGACCTCTCTGGCATGTAATTCCATAACAGTGTTTCTCTGGGCCATTCGTAAAACTCTAGCGGAAGTCGAAAATCATCAGGAACGTGCGTGAGAGACCGCTCCAACGGCGCGGCACCGGTTCCGCAACCGTGTCCCCGGGCGGAACTTTGTCGAAACTAGTTCGGCCATGCCGAACCGTTTTTCCGAGGTAGTTCGGCCGAAAGATCGACCTAGAGTCGGTGGATCGAAACCTGTGCCGCAGTTTCGAGCGTTCGGAGACCTCTCACGGGGTTCACACGTGAACGTCCGGGTTGAAGGGTCGGGAGTTCGATACTGCCGCCATGACGTACGCGACGAACGACGGGGCCCGGATCGCCTACGACGTGGCGGGGCCACCCGAGGGGGAGGCGGTGACGTTCCTCGAGGGGCTGGCCTACGGGACCTGGATGTGGAACTGGCAGCGCGAGGCGCTCTCCGAGTATCGCACGGTCGTCATGGACAATCGCGGCACCGGTGACTCCGAGGCGCCCGAGGGACCGTACACCGTCGAGGAGATGGCCGCCGACCTCGAAGCGGTCCTCGACGACGCCGGGATCGAGCGGACCCATTTGGTCGGCGCGAGCCTCGGCGGGATGATCGCCCAGCGCTACGCGCTGGACTACGACCGCGCCGAGTCGCTGGCGCTGCTCTGTACCACGCCGGGCGGCGACGACGCCGTTCCGATCCCCGAGGAGACCCAGGCACGGATGCTCGCCGTCCCCGACGATTACGGGCCGACCGAGACGGTCCGTCACAAGATGGAACCCGCCTTTTCCGAGGAGTTCTGGGCGGCGAATCAGGACGTGGTCGACCGGATCGTCGACTGGCGGCTCGAGACCGACCCCACCGAAGACGTCTACGAGTGGCAGAGCGCGGCCGCTGTCGGTTTCGACGCGGGCGACGAACTGGCCGAGATCGACCTGCCGACGCTCGTCCTCCACGGCACCGGCGACCGCGTGCTCCCGCCGGAGAACGGGCGACTCCTCGCCGAGGGGATCCCCGGCGCGGAACTCGTCGAAGTCGAGGGCGGGTCGCACCTCTTTTTCGTCGAGCGCGACGAGCGCGTCACCGACGAGCTCCGGGAGTTCGTCGAGGATGTCTGAAGCCGAGTGGGTCGGCGCCTGGAGCGAGAAGCGCGCGGCGCTCTCGCCCGACCGGATCGGCCTCGTGGACGCCGCGACCGGCAGGGAGTACACCTACGCCGCCCTCGACCGGCGGGCGAACCGCTGTGCGCGCCTCCTGGCCGACCACGGCGTCGCACGAGCGGCGGACGACACCGGCGGGCCCGCGGGCGGGCGGGTCGCCGTCGTCTCGCGCAACCGCCCGGAGTACGTCGATCTGTTCTTCGCGACGGGCAAGACCGGCGGCGTCCTCGCTCCCCTGTCTCACCGGCTCGCCCCGCCGGAACTCGCGGCCCTCCTGGCGGCCGTCGACCCCGAACTCGTCGTCGTCGAGGAGCCGTTCGCCGGCCTCGTCGGCGACGCGACCGACGAGGGCGCCTGGGACGCCGACGCGCCGATCCTGTCGCTGCCGGTCGAGGGGAGCGGAGCGACCACCTGGGAGGCCTACGACGCCGCGCTCCCGGCCGACGACTCGGTGTTCGAGGGACCGGCGGTCGACCCCGGCGACCCGCACCTCTTCCTGCACACCGGCGGGTCGACTGGGACGCCCAAAGAGACCGTAGTCTCCCACGAGGCGCTCGTCTGGAACTCCGTCAACACGATCACGGCGTGGGGGCTGCGCGACGACGACGTGACGCCGATGGTGTTCCCGATGTTCCACACCGGCGGCTGGAACGTCCTGACGCTCCCGATTTTCCACATGGGCGGGACGGTCGTGATAGACCGGGAGTTCGACCCCGGCCAGATCCTCGGCATCGTCGAGGAGCGGTCGGCCAGCGTCCTCGTCGCCGTCCCCGCCGTCCTGCGGATGATGACCGACCACGACCGCTGGGCCGACACGGACCTCTCCTCGCTGCGGTTCGTCAAATCGGGAGGTGGTCCCTGCCGCGAGTCGGTCATGGAGGCGTGGTGGGACCGCGGCGTCGACCTCTCGCAGGGCTACGGGCTGACCGAATGTGGCCCCAACAACTTCGCGATGCCGGACGATTGGCCCCGCGAGAAGGCCCACACCGTCGGCGTGGCGAACGTACACGTCGACGCGCGTGTCGTCGACGACGACGGCGGGGAACTCCCCGCCGGCGAGATCGGCGAACTCCAGCTCCGGTCGCCTCACGCCGCCGACGGCTACTGGTCCTCGCCCCAGGAATCGGCGGCGACGTTCGGCGAGTGGGTATCGACCGGCGATCTGGCCCGCGTCGACGACGAGGGGTACGTGTCCATCGAGGGGCGCAAGAAGAACATGTTCGTCAGCGGCGGCGAGAACGTGTATCCCGCCGAAGTCGAGGACGCCATCGCCGACCACCCGGCGGTGGCCGACGCCGTCGTGATCGCCGTGCCCGACGACCAGTGGGGCCAGGTCGGCAAGGCGGTCGTCGAACTCGCCGCCGACGCGGGCAGCGAGACGGCGGCCGACGGGGCGGCGAACACCGACCCGCTCGCGCTCGACGACCTCCGAGCGTTCCTCGACGGCCGGCTAGCGCGGTTCAAGCACCCCCGTCACCTCGCGTTCGTCGACGAACTCCCCACCAGCGGCCCCGACAAGCTCGACCGCGACGCAGTCGCCGCCGAGTTCGGCGAGTGACCGTCGTCGGCCCCGCTTCGGCCCTCCCTCACCGTCCCTGTGCCGTTCACTGCTGCCCGGAGTATGACTTACCTACCCCGAACCGTACCTACGAAGGTAGGATCATTTATGTTCGTGAGGGAAGTCATTTCGGGGAGAGGGTGCCCCGCACATGATCGACATCTCGATGGACATGGAGCAGTACGACTGTCCGTTCATCGATACGACGGCCGACTACGGGGTCGCGTTCTCGGCGGTCCACTGGGAGTTCGACCAGTCCCGGCGGGCGCTGGAGACGCGGATGGTCGTCGAGGGCGGCGACCGCGGCCAGCTCTCCAGCGGGCTCGACGCGCTCCGCGAGCACGGCAACATGCACGACTACACGCTGCTCTCCCGCCGGGAGGACGTGGCCCACATCCGGACGGTCATCGACGAGACGGCGGCGATGGAGACTATCCGGGACAACGACGGCTACATAACCGGCCCGTTCTACATCGAGGAGGGCAGCGAGGTGTGGCACGTCGGGTTCGACCGGCCGGGCCAGGCCGACGAGACGCTCGCCGAGCTCGAACGCGACAACGAGTTCGAGGTGGTCGAGCGCTCGGACACGACGCTGCCCGACATGGGAGACCTCGTCCAGAACGCCGGCGCGGCGATGACGCTCATCCAGGGCTGCGAGGAGCTCTCCGAGACCGAGCGCGAAACCCTGGAGACGGCGGTCTCCTCGGGCTACTTCGAATCGCCCCGCGACGCCACGCTCGGGACGCTGGCCGACGAGTTCGACGTGTCCAAGCCGGCCGTCTCGAAGAACCTCCGCAGGGGCCAGCGCAAGATGATCAAACGCGTCGTCGACGCGCTCGACGACCTCGACGACGCCGAATAAGGGGCCGTTCGGCCATCCCGCGTTCCCGTTTTCCTCGGCCGAACCCGCTCGTTAACATGTGAACCCGGGTGGATATGGCCGTGAGTGTAGTATCACTAATTATCATGCGAGAGCATATCACGCGGAGGCGGGCGCTGAAGTCACTGGGTGTCGCCGGCGCCGCGGCGCTGGCGGGCTGCTCGGACGGCGACGGGACACCGACCGGCGGCGACGGCGATGACGGTGGCGCCGACACCAGCGCTGACGGCGGTGGCGACGGAACGGACGGCGACGCGGCGACCGACGACTCAGGCATGAACGGGACAGCGACGGGCACGGCGAGCAGCGTATCGGGCGAGGTGACTATCGGCGTCCTCCAGCCGATGTCGGGGAACCTGTCGTACTACGGCCAGCAGGGCCTGTGGGGATTCCTCTCCGGGCTGGCCTACAAGGCCGGCGCGGACCCCGCGGGGACGGTCGGCACCGGCGAGACGACCGTGACCGTAGGCGACGTGGACTACCGGCTGCTCGTCCGCGACACGGAGTTCGCGGCGGACCCCGCACAGTTGGCGGCCACGTCGCTCGTCCGCGACGACGGCGTCGATATGCTGTTCGGCTGTTCGTCCTCGTCGGCGGCCGAGCGGGTCATCGGCCAGGTCGTCAGCCAGGCGCAGGTCCCGTTCGTAGCGGGACCGGCCGCCTCGGCGGCGATCACGTCCAGCGGCGACTACTGCAGCGACCTGGTGTTCCGGGCCAGCGAGAACACGGCGATGGACGCCCGCTCGGGCGGGCGCTACGTCGCCAACGAGACGGACGTGTCGCGGGTGTTCCTGTTCGGCGCCGACTACAGCTTCGGCCGCGCCGTCGTCAACAACTACGAGTCCGTGCTGCAGGACAACGGCGTCGAAATCGTCGGCAAGCGCTTCGTCGAGCAGGGCTACGCCGAGTGGGACGGGCTGCTCGACAACGCCGAGGAGGCCGGCGCCGAGGGGATCGTCGGCGGCTTCACCGTCACGACGCTCCCGAACCTGTTCAGTTCGTTCCTCTCGGGCGACTACTCCTATCGAGCCTTCGGCGGCTTCGCCACCCAGATCACCAACCAGGTCGTCGGCAACACGATGGAGAGCGTCCTCGGGTCGCCGCTGACGGCCGAGAAGATAGAGGACTCCCAGCTCGGTCCGTTCACGACCCGGTACCACTGGAACCAGTACGACAACGAGATCAACGACGCGTTCGTCGACAGCTACACGAACACCTACGAGGTCGTCCCCGACCTGTTCACCTCCGGGACGTTCACCGCCGCCTCGGCCATCCACCAGGCCGTCCAGACCTCGGGGTCGACCGAGGGCGCGGACATCGCCGGCGCGATGAAGGGGATGACCGTCGCCGACACGCCGAAGGGCGCGGACGGCTACACCTTCCAGGAGTACAACAACCAGGCCCGCTCGGAGATGACCGTCGCGAGTCCGGTCCCGACGAGCGACGAGTACGCCGACACCTGGGGCGCCTCGATCATGCCCGGCGAACCCCAGGCCCGCATCTCCGGGGAGAACGCGACCATCCCGGCCGACAGCCCGGACATGAACTGCTCGCTGTGAGCATGTTGCGGACGCACGGCCTCACGAAGGAGTTCGGCGGCCTCACCGCCGTCGACGGGGTGGACTTCGAACTCGGCGACGAGCTGTGCTCGCTCATCGGCCCCAACGGCGCCGGGAAGACGACGTTCTTCGACCTGTTGACCGGCGCGCTCGAACCCACCCGCGGGACGATCGAACTGGACCGGGGCGGGAGCGACGGCTGGGTCGACGTGACCGACGCCTCGCCCGACGAGACGGCGGCGCTGGGCGTCCACCGCTCGTACCAGATCACGAACGTCTTCCCGACGCTGTCGGTGCTGGAGAACGTCCGGATCGCGGCCCAGGCCGCCGGCGACGACGCCGCGACGTTCTGGCGCAACGTCGACGCCTACGACGAGTACGTCGAGGAAGCCAGGGACATCCTCGACCGGGTGGGGCTGGCGGGCCGGGCCGAGGACCTCGCGGAGAACCTCAGCCACGGCGCCAGCCGCCAGCTGGAGGTCGCCGTCGCGCTGGCGGGCGACCCCGACGTGCTCCTGCTCGACGAACCGAACGCCGGCGTCTCCTCCGAGAGCGTCGACGACATCGTCGCGCTCATCGAGGACGTGGCCGAAGACCACGCCGTCCTGCTGGTCGAACACAACATGGACATCGTCATGGAAGTCTCCGACCGCGTGGTCGTCCTCAACCAGGGCGCGGTCATCGCCGACGGCGACCCCGAATCGGTCCGCGCGGACCCCGCCGTCCAGGAGGCGTATCTCGGCGGCTACGAACCCGGTGACCTCGACCGCCGCGGAGACGGGACCGCCCCCGACCGAGACGACACGGGAGGAATCGCGTGAGCGCGCCGCGATCGCCCCGGAGGTGGCCGCGGTGACCCTCCTCGAACTCGAAGACGTGGAGACCTACTACGGCGAGAGCCACGTGCTGGAGGGCGTCACGCTCTCGGTCGAGGCGGGCGAGGTCGTCGCGCTGGTCGGGCGCAACGGCGTCGGCAAGACGACGACGCTGCGGTCGATCCTCCAGCTGACGCCGCCGCGCGAGGGGACGATCACCTACCGCGGCGACGAGCTCGTCGGCCTCGAACCCCACGAGGTGGCCGAGCGCGGCGTGGGCTGGATCCCCGAAGACCGGCGGATATTCTCGCAGCTCACCGTCGCCGAGAACGTCCGCGTCGCGGTGCCCGACGGCGCCGACACGGGCCAACGGGTCGCGACCGTCTACGACACGTTCCCGATCCTCGAAGAGCGCCGGGATCAGGAGGCGGGGACGCTCTCGGGCGGTCAACAGCAGATGCTCGCGCTGGCGCGCGGCCTCGTCGGCGACAACGACCTCCTACTGGTCGACGAGCCCAGCGAGGGACTGGCCCCCCAGATCGTCGCCGACGTGGCCGAGGCGCTGGCCGACGCCGCGACCGAGACCACGCTGCTACTCGTCGAGCAGAACCTCCCGCTGGCGCTGGATCTCGCCGACCGGTTCTACGTCCTCGACAAAGGGCAGGTCGTCGACGACGGCGACACCGCCGACGTGTCCGCCGACGACGAACGCCTCAGGAGGTATCTCTCCGCATGACCGCAAGCGCAGTCGCGACGGCCGGCGGGGCGGCCGGGTCCGCGGTGACTCCGGCGCTGTCCGACCTCGGAGCCACCGCGATGCAACTCGGCTTCGGCGAGGGGCTCCGGCAGTTCCTCGGCCCGGACACGCTCGCCAGCGTCGCCGTCGAGGGGTTGGCGAAGTCGGCCATCTACGTGATGATCGCCAGCGGCCTGACGCTCATCTTCGGACTGATGGGCGTGCTGAACTTCGCCCACGGCTCGCTGACGATGATCGGCGCCTACCTCGCCGGGCTCGTCATGGTCACGCTCGTCGGGAGCGCCACGGGCGCGTGGACCCGCCTCGCGCTCTTTTTCGTCGCGCTCGTCGCCGTCTTCCTCGCGCTCGCACTGCTGGGCACCGTCTTGGAGGTCGGACTCATCCGCCAGCTGTACGACCGACCGCCGATCTACCAGATCCTCCTGACGTTCGGCCTGACGCTCGTGCTGGAGGAGATCGTCCGGATCGTCGTGCTGTTCTACGGGCTCCAGCCCATCTCGGAGTGGCGGGCGGCGCTCGGGACGCGACCCGCTATCCTCTCGGCCGAGCAGTCGATCGGGCCGCTCTCCGTGCGCGGCCTGGCGCTGTTCGAGATCGCGCTCGGCGCGGCGACCGTCCTCGGCATCTGGGCGTTCCTGACCCGGACCCGCTACGGGCTGTACATCCGCGCCGGCAGCGAGGACGCGGAGATGGCCGAGGCGCTGGGTATCGACGTGCGCCGGGTGTTCACCGTCGTGTTCGCGCTCGGTGCCGGCGTGGCCGGCGCCGCGGGCGCCTTGCTGATGTGGGACCCCGTCTGGGGCGCGAACGTCCCGCTGGCGGCCGAGACGCTGCTGCCGGCGTTCGTCGTCGTCATCATCGGCGGCCTGGGCACCTTCCGCGGGACCGTCGCCGGCGCGCTCATCGTCGGGATGGCCGACGCCACGACGACCTGGTGGTTCCAGAACGTCGTCGTCACCTGGACGTGGCTGCCCGAGATCACCGTCTTCCTCATCCTCGTCGGGATGCTGATCGTCAAACCGCAGGGGCTGTTCGGCGTCGAGGAGGTGGGGGGCCATTAGCTCCGTCACTCAGTGGGTCGGCGACCGCGAGTTCGCCTGGCCCGTCGAACACCTCCGCAGCCAGCAGGTCCACCTGGCCGTGATCCTCGCGCTGGTCGCCTACCCCGGCGTCTACCACCTGCTGACGACGTTTCCGTTCCCGGTCTTCCCCTCGCTGATCCACGACTTCTCGGTCGCCGTCCTGCCGCGCGTCGACTCGATGGTCGCGGTGCTGTACTTCGCGCTGTTCGCCATGTCGTTCGACTTCATCAGCGGCTACACCGGCTATCTCTCCTTCGGCCACGCCGCCTTCTACGGCACCGGCGCCTACGCCGTCATCCTGATCGCCAACGGCAAGGTCCCCTTCCTGCCGGCGGGGACACCGTTCATGGTTTCGCTGCTCGTCGCGGCCGTCGTCGCCGGGCTGCTGGCGGTCGTCATCGGCCTCGTCTCCTTCCGGCTTTCGGGGGTGTACTTCGCGATGATCACCCTCGGGTTCGCGCAGGTGCTGTACGTGTTCGTCCGCGGCTGGGACTACGTGGCGAGCAATCCTCGCGACGGCCCCGCCGTCGGGTCGGCCCACCCCGAAGGCTTCGAGATCGGGATCCCCTTCGTCGACCAGCTGAACCTCGCAATCGGGACGTTCTCCGGCGACACGGTGACCCTGCTGGGCCACGAACTCGGCACCTACACCGTCTCGTTCTACATGGTCGGGCTAGTCGCGCTGGTCTCCTACTTCGCGATGCAACGGGTGATCCACTCCCCGTTCGGGCGGGTGATGATCGCCATCCGCGAGAACGAGGAACGGGCGGCCGCGATCGGCTACGACACGTTCCGCTACAAGCTCGGCGCGTTCGTTATCAGCGGCTTCTTCGGCGGCGTCGCGGGCGCGCTGTACGCCGGCTTCGCCCGGTCGGTCACGCCCGAGCGCACGTTCTACTTCCTGACGACCGGCGACGCGCTGCTGGCGAGCATCATCGGCGGGTTCGGCACGCTCGCCGGCCCGCTGTACGGCCACCTGTTCGACCACTCCATCCGGGAGTTCCTCTCGAACACCGGCCAGGGCGGCGGCCTGCTCCCGTTCCTCCGGGAGACGCTCCCCGAGGGGATGCTCACGGCGGACCTCGTGGGCGGCCTCACCGTCGAGGGGTTCATCGGCGCCGCGCTGAACGGCCACGCCAGCCTCTACGTCGGTATCGTGTTCGTCCTGTTCGTCCTCTACGTCCCCAGCGGCCTCGTCGGGACGCTGCGAAGCTACCTCGGCGGCCCCGTCGCCGAGCGCTTGCCCGCGAAACTGTGGGGTGAGCGATGACAGTCCACCTCACGGGTATCGGGACGGCGCTGCCCGAGGAGACCGTCGGTGGCGCCGACATCGCCGAACGCTCGGGGATCCCCCGCGAGGTGGTCGTCGAGAAGATGGGCATCCGGCGCAAGCACGTCTGTCGGAACGGGGACGAACAGCCAAGCGACCTCTGTGTCGCGGCCGCCGAGGAGGCACTGGCCGACGCCGACTGCGACGCCGAGAACCTGGACGCCGTCCGTTACCACGGGAGCGAGTTCAAGGACTACGTCGTCTGGAGCCTCGCCGCCGACGTGGCCGAGCGGATCGGCGCGACCGACGCCTACGCCGCCGAGAGCTACGCGCTCTGCGCCGGCGCGCCGATCGCGATCCGCGAGACGAAGGCCCAACTCGAAGCCGACGCCCTCGACCGGGTGCTGCTCGTCGCGGCCAGCCGCGAGGAGGACCTGGTCGACTACGACGACCCCGACACCTCCTTCACGTTCAACTTCGGCAGCGGTGCCTCGGCGATGGTCCTCGAACGCGACGCGCCGGACCGCGCGCTCGCGACCGTCCGCGAGAGCGCCGCGCTGACCGACGGTTCGTTCTCCCGGGACGTGGTGATGCCGGCGGGCGGCACCCGCCACCCCCCGAGCCGCGAGACCGTCGACGCCGACATGCACTCGCTGCGGGTGCCCGACCACGAATCGATGAAAGAGCGACTGGGCGATGTGAGCCTCGCGAACTTTCTGGATGTCGCCGACACCGCCCTGGATCGGTCGGGGCTCGACCGGGCGGCCCTCGACTTCGCGGCGATAACTCACATGAAGCGGTCGTTCCACGCGTACCTCTGCGACGAACTCGGGCTCGACGAGGACGAGCAGTACTACCTCGACGACTACGGGCACGTCCAGAGCGTCGACCAGGCGCTGGCGACCGACGAGGCCCGGTCGCGCGGGTGGCTCTCGACCGGCGATACCGTCGTCTTTCTCGCCGCGGGGACCGGCTACACCTGGGCGGCGACGGTCCTGGAGTGGCGCGGCTGAGGCGGTCCGAACACCAACTCCGAACGCCGACCTCGAACGTCCGAACGTGCCGAACGCGAACCGCTCGTACGGCGGATATCGGCCGGCTTCGCATCACTTATGCCGGTCGCGTGCGCGCACTCGTCCATGGATCTACAGGAGTACATGGACGACTTCACGGCGCGCGACTGGCCCCAGGCGGACGAGGGCAAAGTGCGGTTCGCGATGGTCGGCCTCGGCTGGTGGACCATGGAGTTCGCCATCCCCGCCACCGAGGTCCTCGACCACCTGGAGACGACCGTCGTCGTCTCCTCGACGACCGAGAAGGCCGAGGGCGTCGCCGACGAGCACGAGTCCATCGAGCACGGGCTCACCTACGACGAGTTCACCGAGGGCGAAGCGACCGACGCCTACGACGCCGTCTACGTCGCGACACCGAACGCCCTGCACCTCCCCTACGTCGAAGCGGCCGCCGAGTTCGACAAGGACATCCTCTGCGAGAAGCCCCTCGAAGCCAGCACCGAGCGCGCCGAGCAACTGGTCGAGGCCGCCGAGGACGTGACCCTGGGCGTCGAGTACCGGATGCACGTCCAGCCCGCCGTCCGCATGATGCGCGAGCTCGTCGACGCGGGCTTCATCGGCGACGTGGCGATGGTCCACGGCAACATGTCCCAGCCCCTGCTGGACATCAACGACAACTACGACCAGTGGCGGCTCAACCCCGACATGGCCGGTCCCGGCGCCTCCGTCACCGACCTGGGCGTCTACTCCGTCAACACCACCCGGTTCGTCATCGACGAGGACCCCGTCGCCGTCACCGCGACGGACTGGTCGGGCCACGAGGCCTTCGACGAGGTGCCCGACGAGCGAGCCGCCTTCACCGTCGAGTTCCCCGACGGCGTCGTCGCCGCCTGCACCGCCAGTCAGAACACCCAGGAGACCAGCAATCTCCGGATCATCGGCACCGAGGGCGAACTCCTCCTCGAAGACGCCTTCCTCTCGGGCGACCGCGAGCTGACGATCACCCGCGGGGAGACGACGATCACCACCGAGTTCGACGGGATCGAGGAGACCCGCCGCTCGCTGGAGTACTTCGGCGACCACCTGCTGACCGGCACGGACATCCACGGCGACGGCGATCACGGCATCGTCGACCAGCGCGCCATCGACGCCATCTACGAGGCCGCCGAGTCCGGCGAGCGCGTCGAGCTGTAACCAACCATCTATTTGGCGAGGAGGTCGCCGTCGGCGGCCCGCTCGCAGGTTCGTGGGACTCGCGCTCACTGCGTTCGCGCGAATGCTCAATACAAGCTCGTGTGCAGCAACTGTTTACTCGTTGAAAAACGAGGGGATCGAAGTAGTCACCCTCTCTTGAGCCTCCGGTGAGAGGATGTGCTTCTCCCCGTCCAGTATCTCGGTCTTCACGAGGTTGGGCAGGCGGGAACGGGCCCGAGGGACGACCGCCTCGGGTGGGAAAAAGGGATCGTTCTCAGCGACGAACAGCGCGACTGGTGCGGTAAATCCGCCGAGTTCGCCAGCAGTGGCGCTTGGAAATTCCCGTTCGAGGTTTACATATCGGAGCGACGCGGAGACCGTATCTCGAACGACGGGACCCGGATCGGATCGGGTGATCATCGCGGTGAGACTTCGCTCTAACAGCCATTCGGCCCCGAGGAAGCGATACAGTATCGCCGGAAGACCGACTTTTAGCATATTGACAAGTGGCCCAGTCCCGAACCCTGCTGGCACGACCAGCACAGCGCTATCGATTCTCTCGGGTGCGACTGAAGCTACCCGAAGGATGATACCACCGCCGTAGGAGGTGCCGATCATCCGTGCAGTCTGGACGTCAAGGGCATCGAGGAGATCGACAACCCACTCACCGTACGCATCTCCGGTGGGATCGACCCGTGTTTCGGCACTATATCCCGGTTGTCCGATGGTGTCCGGGGCGATCAGTCGATAGCTATCGGCGAGTTCGCTATACCAGGCCAACGTTAGTGGATTCGTAGCGTTGCCGCCGTGGAAGACGACGACGGGCGCTCCATTCTCTGGCCCCGCGGATAGAACGTGGGTCTGGCCATGCCGCGTCTCGACGTATCGTTCATCGACTTCGATATCGAGGGCCTCCACAGCCGCCGTGTAGACTTTTTCCAGCGCTCGTCTCCCCCCTGATGAACGATAGAGGGTCATTAGACACTCTACCAACAGCTTGTATCTAAAAGTGCCCACTGGCGACATGATTCTCGCTTTCCGGCGGCTGAATATGCATCCGAACAGAACGGACGATTCGCCGCGACTGCAGGGGAACGACCGTCGTCGAGGGCCCTTTACGGAAACCAAACACGCGGAGACGAGTCGAACTCGAAGCAGGAGCGGGGCGACCGAGGTGGAGGGCGGTCGCCCCCGTGTCAGAGGCACAGGTGGATCGGTTAGCGGGCGATACGGCAGCGGCGCAGTCGGGGGCGGCGTGGGGAGGGCCGAAGCGTCAGCGGGTGGGGACCTGACAGGGCGACGCGAGGGCCGTCGCACCCACCGAACTGCGCGCATCTACTGGTAGGCAGGACGGGATTGTAGTTTCTATCTCTGTACCATCTATTGTATTGATACCATCCATACTATCGTTACTCGCTGTACCACAGATACTGTATCTGGTATCCGTACCAAGTAACGGACAGCGACGCGGCGGGTCAGAGCTTGTGCCGGAAGGCGTGGAGGACGTTCTGGCCCGTCTCGGTCAGCAGGATCTGTTTCTGACGGCCGACGCGTTCGACCTCGATGTAGCTGTCGTCGACGAGCGGGTCGATGATGTTGGCGTTGAGCAGGGCGAACTTCGCCTTGTCGTTGGCCGGGTCGGCGTCGGCGATAAAGGAGAGCGCCTCCGACTCGGCGTGTTCGATGAGGTCGGACTTCTTGGCGGTGTAGCTGTCGGTGTTGCGCTCTTCGAGGTAAGCGAGCATCGCGACCTGGTCGCGCGAGACGGCTTCGATGGGGTAGGATGGGAGGACTACGTCGCCGCGCATCCCGCGGGTCCGGGGGTTCTCCGCCAGGTCGGGGACGTGTTCCTCGGCGCGGACGTAGTAGGCGGTGGCGTCGGTGGCCATGCAGGCGATGGCGCTCCCGATGGCGGCGAGCTTGCCGCCGCTGGAGACGTTGACCCGGACCACGTCCCCCTCGTGGTCGGCGGCGACCGTCGTGACGACCGCGAGTACGTCGTACAGGTCCGAGAGAGTCGTCTCGCGAAAGCGGATAGTCCGACCGTCGCTCTCCAGTTCCTCGACGAGCGCCTCCTGGTAGGGGGTCAGCGGCGTGCGTTCGCCGTCGTCGGCGAGGAGGTAGACGGTGTCCGCGTCGTGCTTGCGGACGGGCCGGAGGATCCGGTCGTGCTCGTACCCCAGCGGCACGATGTGGACTTCGTCGATGGTTCGCATGCCCGAGAGCGCGGCCGCTCCCGACGAGAACGTTTCGGTGGCCGAACGGCCGGACGACCGTGATGCGCTCCCCTGGCGCCCGAAGACATTTCGAGCCGGCGTCGGTATCCACGGGCGATGACGACGGATGGGGAGCCGCGGGGGCGTGACGAGTGGTCGCCGACCCACGAGGTCGCCTCCACCGGCGACCGGGCCGACGAGGTCGCCGCCGACACACGCCTGGTCGCCGTCGCCTGCGAGTTCGGCGACGAGGCGCGCCTGACGATGTCGACCGACGACGTGAACGATCGGAGTCCCCACACCCAGCGAGTGCTCGACGCGGAACTCGACCGACTACCCGCCGACGCGAGCGACGGCGCGAACCCGATCTGGCGAGCGACACTCCCCGGGGACGCCGACGCGCTGGTGCGCGCCCTGACGGTCGCGGACCCCGAGGTGGACGGCCCGCTCGGCGAGGCGCGCTGGCGGGTCTGGGACGTGCAACGAATCGAGGTCCGCCACGACGGACGGCCGATCTACCGGTCGATCCCGCATCACGCTCGGTTCGAACTAGCTGCGGGCGAGCGTCCCGAGCTGGTCGAGCGTGCGCGCGAGCGACTCACCGATCTGCCCTGCGCCGTCGTCCCCACGGGACCGGTCGCGACGTGGGGCGACGGTGGGGAGCTGACCCATCGGACGCTCCGCTTCGAAGCCGGCTCGGGCGCCTCGCTCGCCCACGTCCGGCGCGTCGCGGTCGACCGCGACCGCCGCGAAATCGTCGTCGACTGGGAGTCCGTCGGCGAGCGGGTGAGAGACGAACCGAACCGGGCGCTCCGCACGGTTCTGCGGGCGTTCGCCTGGACCGCCGACCGCCTCGGAGCGTCCGAGTCCCCGCCGCACCGGGTCGCGTTCGGAGACGGGACCGAGTTCCGCCGCGCGGTTGAGGGGGTCGAAACCGTCCGCGAGCGAGTCGGGTACGACTTCGAAGTCGCCGAGGTGTGAGAGATGACGCCACACTTTACAACCGGACCCCTCTGAGTAGAGACATGGTCAGTATCAGGGACCCGGAGTCGCTCCGCGAGGAACCGGGTGTCGACTTCCGCGAGCAGGAGCAGGTCGTCGACAGCGAGGCGTTCGAGCAGGCGGCCGAGGGCGCCGAGAACCAGAGCGGCCTCGTCGTCGTCGCGGTGACCGACGAACAGGGCCGTCTCCTGCTGGTCGACTCCGAGTGGGTCGACGGGTGGACGCTCCCGAACGGGCCGGTCGGCGCCGACGAGGACTGGGCGGTCGCCGCCGACCGCTGGGCCGAGGACGAGCTGAGTTTCCCCGTTCAGGTCGAGCAACCCGAACTGGTGATCCGCACGGAGACGCGGACCGAGGACGGCGACGAGAGCGTCGTCGGCTACACGGTCGCGTTCACCGCCTCGCTGATCCCGGCGATGGGCGGTCCGGGCGGCGTGGGCCCCGGCGGCGGCCCGCCACCGGGCGTCGGTCCCGACGACGAGGACTCCCCGGAGGGCGAGGGACCGCCCGCGGGACCCGGTGGGCCGCCCGCCGGCGCCGGCGGACCCGGCGGCCCCGGTGCCGGCCCGATCGCCTCGAACCCCAACCTCGACTGGTTCGCTGCGGTCCCCGACGAGGTGGCACCGGGCCACCACGCACTCGTGCAGTACTTCCTCGACTGATTCGGCGCGCCGGAATTTCCCGGCCGCTCGCCGTCTGCAAAGCGTCGTCAGTCGGCTTCGCGTCCGCTTCGTCGAACGAGTCGAATCGAAGATTCGCCGGTTCGACGAACCTTACGCTTCGTCGAACAGCGTCTCGCCTTTCACCATGTGGTCCTCGACGGTGTCCAGATCCAGGGTGACGCCCAGGCCGTTCTCCTCGGGGACTTTCATGTAGCCGTCCTCGATGAGGCCGTCCTCTTCGACGAGGTCTTCCCACCAGTCGAGTTCGTAGGAGTGGTACTCGACGGCCAGGGAGTTCGGGACGCTCGCGCCGACGTGGGCGCTGGCGATCGTTCCGACGGGCGAGGAGACGTTGTGCATGGCGACGGGGACGTAGTACTGGTTGGCCACGTCGGCGATCTTCCGCGTCTCGCGCATGCCGCCGATCTTCGGCATGTCCGGCGCGACGATGTCGACGGCCTGTTCCTCGATGAGTCGCCGGTGTTCGGTGACCCGGTAGCGGTTCTCGCCGACGGTGATCGGCGTCGTCGTCGAGTCGGTCACCTTCTCCTGAACTTCGAGGTTCTCCGGCGGGACGGGGTCTTCGAGCCACCACACGTCGTAGTCGTCGATGGCCTCGGCCAGCCGCTCGGCGGAGTTGCCCGAGAACGTCCAGTGACAGTCGAAGGCCACGTCCGCCCGATCCTTGACGCGCTCGGTGACTTTCTCGACGATCTCGGCCTTGTGGCGGATCTCGCCCGGGCGGAGGTGGCGGTTGGCGCGGTCCTTCTCGTGGCCCGAGGGCACGTCGAGGTCGAACTTCAGCGCGTCGTAGCCGAGTTCCTCGACGACGCGTTCGGCCTCGTCGGCGCAGGCGTCGGGGTCGGCCTCCTCCTCGGTGTGACAGTCGCAGTAGACGCGCATGTGGTCGCGGTACTTCCCGCCGAGCAACTGGTAGGCGGGCACCTCGATGATCTTGCCCGCCAGGTCGTGCAACGCGACCTCGATACCGGAGATGGCCGAGACGGTGACGCCCTCGACGGAGCCCTCGCCGGACATCTTCTGGATCAGGTGTTCGTACAGGCGGTCGATGTCCAGCGGGTTTTCGCCGATGAGGAACGGCGCCATCCGCTCGATCAGCTCGGGGATGCCCGCGCCCCAGTAGGCCTCACCGGTGCCGACGAGGCCCGCGTCGGTGTAGACCCGCACCAGCGTCCACGGGAAGTTCCCGTCGACCATCGTCGTCTGTACGTCCGTTATCTCCACGTCTCGGCCGCCGCCGCGCTTGGCCGAGGCGCCCATCGTCTCGGCCGACAGTTCCCGCATCGTGTACTCGGCGTTCGGATCGTGGAGGTCTCTGTAGTCTCGTGCCATGCCGGCGGCTACTTGTGGCCTCTACTAAAGTGTGGAGGAATCGCCGCGTATCTGTTCGGCTCTCCGGAACGGATCGGCTATCCAGTCGCCCCTCCGGAACGGCTCGCCCGTCGGGTCGCCGCTGGGAGACGGGCTCACCGCCGGACGCGCTCGCGGACGTGCCGGCTGCCGTGTCAGCCGTCCGACTCGGCGTCGGCGCCGTCCTCGATCCGGGCTTCGAGGTCTTCGAGGCGGGCGCGCAGTCGCTGGTACTCCTCGCTGCTCTCGAGTTCGGCCGGGTTCTTCTCGACGCGCAGCGTGGCGACTTTCGCCGAGAGGGCGTGATACTCCCGGACGACGGCACGCTTGTCGAGTCGGTTGACGGCCTCGGCGACCACGGACTGCAGTTGCGCGCCCTCGACCGGTTTGAGCAGGTAGTCGTCGAAGCCCATGTCGACGATGTCGAAGCCGGGGTCGACCGCGGTGACCATCACCACCCCGCAGTCGATGTCTCTCCCCCTGATGCGTTCGAGGACCTCCCGTCCCGAGAGGCCGTGCATCCGTCGGTCGAGCAACACCACGTCCACGTCCGCGGTCACCTGTTCGAGCGCCGACTCCCCGTCGTACGCGGTCGATACGTCGTAGGATTCGCTGAGTTGACTCGCGTACACGTCCGCGACTGCCTCGTCGTCGTCGACGACCAGCACGGTCGCTACCCCCCCTTGGACCATGTATCGCAGTTGGCGGGTACCCGATTTAGGGTTTTATAATAGAATCTGACACGTCCCGTCGTCAACCGGCCCACTCCTCGCGGTGGGCGTCGCTACAGAAGTGTGTCGTCTCCACCTGGCCGTCGTCGACGCGCGTGACGACCCTGTGGTCGGGGTCCTGTACCAGCGCCGCGCCGCAGACGGCGCACGTCGGCGCCTCCTCCTCGGATACGTCTTCGTTGAGATCGGACGTGGGATCCACCATCGTGTCCGAGTCGTATGTACGGACCCACTTAACCGCATACATCGACGCCGGCCCGACCCCCCGGTCAGCGGTCGCGGGTGACCGACTCGCCGGGCGCGCTGGTCGCGCCCGCCGAGAGTTTCACACCGGGGTTGAGGCTCGTGTTGATCCCGGTCTTGGCCCCGTCACCGGCGACGACGCCGAACTTCCGGCGGCCGGTCGAGACGCGCTCGCCCTTGACGGTGACGCGCACGTCGCCGCCGTCGTGGCGGAGGTTCGCCACTTTCGTCCCCGCGCCGAAGTTCACGTCCCGGCCCAGCACGCTGTCGCCGACGTAGTTGTGGTGCGGGACGTGCGTCCCCGCCATGACGACGCTGTTTTTCACTTCGACGGCGTTGCCGACGTGGGTATTCTCGGCCAGCAGCGTCGCGCCGCGGACGTAGGCGTTCGGGCCGACTCGTGCGCCCTCGCGGATCAGCGCCGGTCCCTCGACGACGACGCCGGCGTCGACGGTCGCCCCCTCCTCGACGACCACGTCACCGCGCAGGTCGGCCGACTCGTGGACCGCCCCGCGCACGTCGCGGTCGAGTTCGGCGATCTTCCACTCGTTGGCCTCCAGCAGTTCCCAGGGACGACCGCAGCCAAGCCAGCGCTCGACCTCGACGGTCCGGACCGAGTGCTCGTCGATGACTTTCGAGAGCACGTCCGTGATCTCGTGTTCGCCGCGTTCGCTCACCGGCACGTCGAGCCACTCGCGGGCCTCGGCGGGGAAGCGATAGGCCCCGACGTTGACCAGGTCCGTCGGCGGGTCGGTCGGTTTCTCGACGATGCCGGTGACGACCCCGTCGCCCACCTCGAAGACGCCGTAGCTGGTCGGGTCGTCGACGCGGTAGGTGCCGACCGCCGGGCCGTCGGCCGAGAGGAGGGCGTCGACGCTCGCGCGGTCGTAGAGGTCGTCGCCGTTGAGGACGGCGAACGGGCCGTCGAGGTACTCCCTCGCGCAGTCGACGGCGTGGGCGGTTCCGAGTTGCTCCGCCTGGACGGCGTATTCGACGGGGACGCCGCGATACTCCTCGCCGAAGTACGCCCTGACCGCGTCGGCCTCGTAGCCCACCACGAGGATCAGCTCCGAGGCGCCCGCGTCGACGGCCGCGTCGGCGCCGTGGGCGACCAGCGGTCGGTCGGCGACCGGCAGCATCGGCTTGGGCAGCGACTCCGTCAGGGGACGCATCCGGGTTCCCTCCCCGGCCGTCAGCAGGACGACTTGCATGTACGACACCGGTCGCCCGGACGACTCATAGTGGTACCGCAACGGGATCCGGTGACACACCGCATCTCGACCCACCGACGACGTATTCGGCCGCTTCGGCTCGGAGATATATCATGAGTTGTGATACCGCGACACATACAAGAGCGGGCGCCACGTAGCGTCCTAACCGAAGGCCAATGCCACGATCCGACGACACCGAGGGGGGAACAAACGAACGGAGACCGCCGACCGAGGGGAGCGAGTCAGCGGACGGGTCGGACGCTCGCCTTCCCGCGTCGGTCGTCGCGGACCTGCGCGCGAGCGACCGGCGCCGTCGAGTGCTCGCCCGCCTCGACGACTGCGACGGACCGATCCCGGTGTCGGACCTGGCGCGGCTCGTCGTCGCCGCCGACCGGGGCAAGAGCCCCGGAGACGTCCCCGTCGACGTCGTCGAACGAGTCCGCGAGGACCTGTTCCAGCGTCACCTGCCGAAACTGATCGCGACGGGGGTGGTCAGCTACAACTCGCTGGTCGGGACGGTGGAACTGGCGAGCGACGACCCGAGACTGCTCGGCGACGACGGCGGCGACCGGGTCGATGACCCCCCGACACTGGAGTGAATCGGGAGCAGACCGAACGGAAAGAACAAAACAGGCAGCTTCCTAACCGCCGGGTACTGTGACGAACACGCAGGTAACGCACGTCCAGATCGACAACTACGGTCCCTGGACGGTCACGCCCGAGCCCCGGCGGGAGGTCGACCTTCAGACGCTGCAATCGCGGCTGTACGCCGACCTCTCGCAACTGATCGGCAACCGCGGCGGCTACGTCTTCTTCTCGCGGTTCGACAACATGATCGCCGTCACGAACGGACTCGACGAGGACGACCACGCGCTCATCCAGGAGTCGGTCGCCAACCGCTACCCCGTCACGATGAGCCTCAGCGTCGCCACCGGGACGACGCCCGCGGAGGCGCTCGGCACCGCGACGGAGGCGCTCCAGGAGGCCGGGAGCGCCCAGGACAAGTCCCGCCGGGAGATCCTTCGGGGCCGTACCATCGACGATGAGTTCCGGACCGAGGAGGACCTGCAGATCGCCCACTTCGACGTGAACGACGCGACGGGCAAGTACACCGACCAGCTCAACGAGTTCGATACGTTCATTCGGATCGAGCAGGGCTACGCCGAACTCATGCGCTACATGCGCCGGGCCTACGACTCGTTGTCTTTCTTCGTCGGCGGCGACAACGTCATCGCCGTCTGCTCCGACATGGACGCCGCCGAGTATCAGGACGCGGTCGACCACGTCCGCGACGCGGTCGACGTGGAACTCAAGGTCGGCGTCGGCCGCGGGCGCGTCGCCCAGGACGCGGGGATGGCGGCCAAACACGCCCTCGAAGAGTGCCGCGCGACCGGTGAGGACGTACACGTCGACTGGACGACCGGTGAAGCCGACCCCTCGGCGTGAACGGCCCGTTCGACCCGTCTCGCTGGATAGTTTCTGCCCCGCAAAATACGGCGCGCGCCGTCTTAAGCGTGGTGCAGATAGCTTTTAGACGCAGTGTGGTAAACGTCCGCACATGGAACCAGACGCGAGCGTCCGGGAGGTGATGGACCGCGAGTTCGTCGGGGTCAGCGAGGCGGACGACCTCGAGGAGACGGCCGAGTTGATGCTGGAAGAGGGGACAGACAGCGCCGTCGTCCTGCGGGGGAGCGACCCGGTCGGGGTCGTCACCGAACGGGACGCGCTCGCGGCGTTCGTCGATGCCGGTGAGGACTCGCCCAGCGTGTCCGAAGCGATGACCGACGCGCTGCCGACCGTCTCGCCGGAGATGACCATCGCCGAGGCGGCCGACGAGCTGTCCGTGGGGTCGACCCAGCGGGCCCTCGTCTCCGACGGGGACGAACCGCTCGGCGTGCTGACCGAACGGGACCTGTTGACCGCCTCGCCGCTCGCTCGGACGGCCAACGGTGCCGCGATGGCCGAGCGCGAGCGAGCGGTCGCCGGGGTCACCGAAGGCCGGGGGAACCCGGACGCCGAGCCCGCGGAGACGCGCCGGAGCGGCGGGTCGCGGTTCGAGGACCAGTCGCTGTGCGAGGCCTGCGGGTCGCTCTCGCGGGAGCTCTCACCGTTCAACGGACAGCTGCTCTGTCCGGACTGTCGGGACATCTGACGCCGCCACACACCGACGAAACTGCCGCGGTCACCGGCGTGCGGAGCCGTCGGCGAGTAAGCGCCCATTACATGGACCGAATCTGTCACGATTCTGCCCATCGGATCGGCCGGGCTGTTCTGACGGATTCTCGAAAGCTGTGCGGGCGCGTCCCGTCGTTCCTATTGCGATGAGAACGTGACAGTTTTTGGGACACCTTTATAGTGACTGGTTGACAAGGAACGTGGTAAGATGTCTCGCAAGATACGTCGACGGAAGATACTCAAGGGGCTCGGTGTCGCGGGCGTCGCGGGGTTGGCCGGGTGTGCGCAGGCGGGGGAGGACACGCCGACGGAGGAAGACAGCGGTGGCGACGGTGGTGACGGTGAGGACATGTCGACCGCCACCCCGACCGACGAGTCCGGGGACGGCGACACGGACACGGAGACGGACGCGGGTGGGGACGGTGGCGCCGTCGAGTCCCGGACCATCCGGCTGGGGATCCTGATGGGCGTGACCGGCCAGCTCTCGGATCTGGGCCCGCCGATCCGGCAGGGAGCCGAGCTGGCGGCCGACTACATGGACGAGGAGAGCGACACGTTCACAGTCGACTACCAGTTCGAGGACACGGCGACGGACCCGAACACGGGAATCTCCGGCGCCGAGTCGCTCGTCTCGGCGGGCTACCCGATGATCGCCGGTGCGCTGTCCTCGACGGTGACCATCCAGACGGCCAACAACGTGGCGATCCCGAACGGCGTCGTCGAGTGCTCGCCCGCGAGCACGTCGCCGGCGATCACGGACCTGGAGGACAACGGCTACCTCTACCGGACGACGCCGACGGACGCGCTGCAGTCCGAGGTGATGACCCAGATCGGCCGCGAGCGCCTGGAGGCGTCGACGACGGCGACGCTCGCGCTGAACAACGACTACGGACAGGGGCTGGCCGACGCCTACGTCTCCGCCTGGGAGGACGCGGGCGGGACCGTTCAGCAGGAAGTCAGTTTCGAGCCTGGCGCCTCGTCGTACACATCCCAGCTGAGTTCCGCGCTACAGGACCAGCCGGACCTGTTGATGATCGTCGGCTACCCCGACAGCGGCGTCCGGATCTTCCGCGACTTCTACAACGACTACTCGCAGGACTTCTGCGACGTCATCGTCCCGGACGGTCTCCAGAGCGGGAGTCTGCCGGGCAACGTCGGCAACTCCATGCGCAACGTCTGGGGCACGGCCCCGACCTCGACCGGTCCGGGTCGGGACACGTTCGACTCGCTCTACCAGGAGGCCTACGACAGCGATCCCTCGGAGAGCCCGTTCACCGGCCAGTCGTTCGACGCCGTCGCGGTACTGGCGCTGGCCAACGCCGCCGCGGGCGAGAACGACGGCGAAGCGATCCGCGACCAGATGAACGCCGTCGCCAACGAGGGCGGCGAGGAGGTCACGCCGGAGAACCTCGCCGAGGGCCTGGAGATGGCCGCCAGCGGCACCGAGGTCAACTACCAGGGCGCCTCCAGCGCCGTCGAGTTCGACGACGTGGGCGACATCGCCGCCGCCACCTACCAGTTCTACCGCTACCAGGAGGGCGGCTTCGAGGTCATCGAGAACATCGAATACTCTGCCTAGCTCGGGGCCGAATTCACCGTTTTCGAGCCCGCTCACCCGCCGAGGAACTGCTGGCGCACGCTCTCGTCGGAAAGCAGCGCCTCGCCCGAGTCGACGAAGCGGTTCTTGCCCTGCACGAGGACGTAGCCGCGGTCGCACCGGCGCAGCGCCTCCGTGGCGTTCTGTTCGACCATCAGTATCGCCGTCCCGGCCTCGTTGATGGCGTCGATGCGGTCGAACAGGTCGTCGACGAGATCCGGAGCGAGCCCCGCGGAGGGCTCGTCGAGCAGGAGCAGGTCGGGGTCGAGCATCAGCGCCCGCCCCATCGCGAGCATCTGCTGTTGGCCGCCCGACAGCGTCCCCGCGCGCTGTTCCTCGCGCTCCTGAAGAATCGGGAAGCGGTCGTAGACGGCCGCCAGCGCGTCGTCGGGGAACTCCTCGCGGATGTACGCGCCCATCTCCAGGTTCTCGCGGACCGACAGGCCCGCGAAGACGTTCTCGTTCTGGGGCACGTACCCGAGGCCGTGGTGGACCATCGACTCCGGCGCCTCATCGGTGATGTCCCCACCATCGAACGTGATCGACCCGTCGAACACCCGGGTGAGGCCGAACACGGACTTCATCACCGTCGACTTGCCCGCGCCGTTCGGGCCGACGATGGTGACGTACTCGCCGTCGCCCACGTCCAGATCCACGTCCGTCAGGATCTGCAGGTCGCCGTACCCCGCGTCGAGGCCCCGGACCGAGAGCAGCGGGTCCGCGGGGGCCGACGCCGAATCCGCGTCGGCCTCGGTCGCGTCGACCCCGGTCGCGCCGGACCGCTCGGCGTCGCTCACAGGTCCTCCCCCAGGTAGGCGTCGACGACGCGTTCGTTCGATCTGATGTCCGCGGGCGGCCCCTCCGCGAGGACCTGGCCCTGGTGCATGACGATGACGTGTTCGCAGTGTTCCATGATGAGGTCCATGTCGTGTTCGACCAGCAGGAAGGTCAGTCCGTCCTCGCGCAGCTCGTGGACGCGGTCGAGCAGCTTCTCCTCCAGCGTCGGGTTGACGCCGGCGAACGGTTCGTCCAGCAGCATCATCGACGGGTCGACCATCAGCGCCCGGGCGAGTTCGAGCAGTTTCCGCTGGCCGCCGCTGAGGTTGCCCGCGTACTCCTCGGCGAGGTGGTCGATCTCGAACAGCTCCAGGGTGTCCCACACCCGCTCGCGAAGCTCGCGCTCCTCCTCGCGGACTCGCCCGCGGAGGACAGGTGCGACCGCGTCGACCAGCTTCTCGCCCGACTGGCCCCGCGGCGCGAGCATCAGGTTCTCCAGCACGGTCATCTCCTCCAGTTCGCGGGCGATCTGGAACGTCCGCACGAGCCCCTCGTTCGCGACCGCGGCCGTCCGGGCACCGGTGATCTCCCGCCCCTCGAAGGTGACCCGTCCGCCGTCGGGGTCGTGGACGCCGGTTATCAGGTCGAACGTCGTCGACTTGCCCGCACCGTTCGGGCCGATGAGCCCGGTCAACGTCCCCCGCTCGACGGCGAAGGAAACCCCGTCGACGGCGTCGATGCCGCCGAAGCGCTTCGAGAGGCCGTCGACGACCAGCGAGGCGTCGGCCGGGTCGAGCCCGTCGCGCTCGGTGCCGGCGGGCGTCGTCGATTCGGCGTCGTCGACGTCCGCGGCGGTCTCGACGGGGTCCGAAGTTGTCGCGGCGGGCTGTTCGGTCGTCTCGGCCGTCTCGGCGGTCGGCGCGTCGTCACTCATCGCCCTCACCTCCCTCCGGGGACCGGTCCGGGCCGTCTGTGGCTCCGCCCTCGTCGGCTGGGTCGCCGCCGTCGGAGCACGACTCCGACGAGGTATCGCTCGCGTCGCTCGCGAGACCGCCGTCGGCCGCCGCTCGCGGTCGGTCCCGTCCGGGCCTGCCGCCGTGGTCCGAGAGGGGGACGCTCGCGGCGACCTCCTTGCGGTGGCCGAGCAGGCCACTCGGCCGCCGCTGCATCAGGACGATCAGGACGACGCCGAGGAGGACGAACCGCAGCGGCGGGACGTTCTGGAGCGTGTAGGCGAACAGCGGGCCGAAATCGAGCGATCCGATCGGCGCGAGGGCGCCGGCGATCGTGGTCGGCGCGTCGCCGCTGACGAAGTACTTCGTGAAGATCCCGGCGACGCGCTGGGGACCCTGGAAGAGGAGGCTGGCGAACAGCGCGCCCCCGAGGACGCTCCCGGTGTTCGAGCCGGCGCCGCCGATCATCAGCGCGATGAAAATGTAGAAGGTCTGGATCGGCATGAACGTCGTCGCCGTGGGGTCGGTGTACCCCTTCTGGGTCTCCCAGAGGATCCCGCCCAGGCCCATCAGCGCGCAGCCGACCATGAACACCTTCACTTTGAACAGCCGGGTGTCCTTGCCCAGCGAGTTGGCGACGAGCTCGTCCTCGCGGATGGCCTTCAGGACCCGGCCGAACGGCGAGTTGCCGATCCGGCGCAGCAGCCAGTAGAACAGCGCGACGAAGGCGATCAGGACGAGGGTGTAGGCGAGCGAAATGACGACGGTCTCCCGGACGCCGACGGCGCCGAACGCCGAGATGACGGCGTCCCCGAGCGCGGTCCGGCTCCCACTGGCGGGGTTGCCCGGGTTCGTGTAGAACAGCGATTTGATCGGGATCGTCGGGTTGATCGGGATGTTGATCCCGCGGCCGGCGCCGGTGCCGAGCGGAATCGACGGGAGGACGGGAACGTTCGCGAACAGCGTGAACTGCTGAAACGTCGTCGACAGCAGCGTGAGGCGGACGATCTCCGAGAACGCGACGGTGACGATCGCGAGGTAGTCCGCTCGGAGCCGGAGCGCGGGGAGCGCGATCACGGCGCCGGCGACCGCGGCCATCAGCATACCGCCGACGATACCGACCCACAACGGGAGGCCCAGGCCCGGCGGCGTCCCGCCGGTCGGGGCCGTGATCGCGGCGAACGTGTAGACGCCGACTGCCATGAACCCCGCGACGCCGATGTTGAACAGGCCGGCGTAGCCCCAGTGGAGGTTCAGCGCGAGGACGAGCATCGCGTACAGCGCCGTCCAGAAGGTGACCGCCTGCAGTGCGGCGACGACGCCGCCGAGGCCCTGGGGCGGCCCGAGGACGGCGAAGATCGTGAACAGCACGTAGATGCCGCCCATCACCAGGACGATCAGGCCGGCGTCGCCCTCCCGCAGCTCCGCGGCGAGGCGGTCGAGGACGCTCTCGCCCGTCGCGGACGCGCCCTCCGACCCGCTCATGCGGTCGTCACCCCCCCGAACAGGCCGTCAGGCCGGATCACCAGCACGAGGATCATGATCGCGAACGCCGCCGCCGTCGAGAACGACGACGGGATCCACACCAGCGAGACGGACTGGGTGAGCCCGATGAGCAGGCCGCCGACCATCGCGCCGTATATCGACCCGATCCCGCCGAGGATGACCGCGGCGAAAATCAGGAGGAGCAGCACCCAGCCGAGGTTGTACGACAGCGTCCCGCGTTCGAGCGCCATCAGGAAGCCGGCGGCGCCGGCGAGGCCGCCGCCGATGACCCAGGTCGCGCGAACGACGCGCTCGGTCGGGATACCGGTGACCCGGGCCAGGTCCTCGTTGTCGGCCATCGCGCGCATGGCCTTGCCGAGTTTCGTCCGCTGGAGCGCGAGGTGCAACGCGACCATCAGCGCCAGCGACGTGACGACCAGCGTCGCCTCGGCGCTCGTGACCGAGAGGATCTCGGCGGTGTAGCTCCCGAAGTCCAGCCCCGGGAGTTCGACGTAGAAGGCGTCGCTCGGGACGTTGTCGTTGGCGGCGAGGACGATCGTCGACCGCTCGGTCGCCAGCGCGAGTTTCCCGCTCACGCCGGCGAGGATCAGTTTCGACCCGCCGGCGGTCAGCCCGCGGTTGGTCGGCCCGAAGAAGAAGACGATCAGGTACCGCAGCGCGAGCGCGACGCCGATGCTCGCGATCAGGACGGCGATCCCGCTCTGGTCGCGCATGGGCCGGAAGACGACCCGGTCCAGGGCGAGCGAGACGGCGATCGTCGCGACCACCGCGACGACGAGCCCGGCGAACACCGCCAGCGGGTTCGACAGGGCGTTGACCGACAGGTCCGCCGCGCTCGGGCCGTCGGGACCGAACCCGAGCGTCCCGAGGAAGAGGACGTTGCCGTCGAGGAGGCCCGACCCGAGGCCCGCGAGCAGCCACGCGACGGCCCAGCCGGCGAACGCGCCGGTCGTGATGTAGTCACCGTGGGCGAAGTTCGCGAAGCTCAGGATGCTGTAGGTCATCGAGAGGCCGATCCCGGCCAGTCCGATCCCCAGGCCGACGACCACGCCGTTCCAGACGAGCGTGATCAGCCGGCTCGCGGCGAGCGTCCCCCCGAAGAGCTTGACCGACCCGATCGCCACCTCGACCCCGAAGATCTTCAGCAGGAGGTCGACGCAGAGACCGAGGACGAACAGCCCGAACAGCGCCGTCTTCGGTCGCTCTGCGACCTCCAGTCGGAGGTCGGCGACGCGGTCAGCGGTCGCCATGGCTCCACGGTGGCGCACGGGCCTGTGCCGCGGCAGTTCGACACCGGCGACGAGCCGTCCCGCGCTCGCGCTGGCGGTTCGACCACCCCACGCACCGCCTCCGACCCGACCCCCGGCACCGAATCGTGTGGTTTGAAAACATACCTTACAGGCAGTGGAGACGCCGAGGGGGTAAAGCTCTTCGACGCCGCCGGCCGAAAGGCTTAGTCCGTGCCGGGTGTCACACCGGCCACCGGATGGAGATCGAACTCGCCACGGTGGCCCAGGCCGAACGCGTCACCGACCTGTGGGTCGACCTCGCCGACGAACAGACCCAGCACGACTCGCACGTCCTCGCCGAGCGCAACCGGGGGTCGGTCGCCGACGAACTCGCCCGCCACGCCGTCACCGACCGCCTCGTCGTCGCTACCGACGACGGCGAGATCGTCGGGTTCGTCATGTTCACGCTCGACCGCGGCAGCTACGAGATGGACGTGACCCAGGGCATCGTCGAGAACCTCTACGTCGTCCCCGAACGGCGCGACCAGGGCATCGGCTCGGAGCTGCTGGAAACCGCCGAGCGCCGGCTCGGCGAACTGGGGGCGGACGCCGTCACGCTGGAGGCGATGGCGGACAACCTCGCCGCCCGTCGGTTCTACCGGCGCCACGGCTACGACACCCACCGCGTCCAGCTGGAGCGATCGCTGGAAACCGATACCCACTCAAAGGAGGGCCAGTAACGCCTACCTGCGCCAGGGGAGCTTGGGCGGTTCAAGCACTCGACTTGTAATCGAGATTCCCGGGGTTCAAATCCCTGCCCTGGCTTCGATGCGGTTTCTACGCCGACGCCGGCCGCTCAGGCGCCCTCTTCGAGCGGATTGTACGCGCCGTTGATGTCCCATTCGTGGAGACAGAAGGGATCGCCCGAAAGCCGTTCGCCGTCGCGCTCGACGACGGCCCAGGTGCCCGAATCGTCGTTCCAGACGTCGGTTCGACCGCAGCGCTCGCACTCTCGTTCTCGTGGGGGGACGATAGTTGTCATACATCACCCTCTCTCACGGGGGGTAATTAATCTCGCGGGCTCGGATCGGCGACCCCCAGGCTGAAAGGGCGACCGGGCGTAGCGACGGCCATGCTTTCGAGACGGCGACTGCTGGCCGCGGGCGGGGCGGCGGTGGTCGCGGGCTGTGGCTCCGGACCCGACGAGCGGACGGCGACCGAGGACGACGGATCCGGCGGGTACGAACCGCTCGTCGTTCGGCCCAGTGGCTTCGAGGACGAGGGGACGATCCCCCGGAAGTACACCGGTGTCGGCGACGACGTCTCCCCGCCGATGACCGTCGAGAACGTGCCTGCGAAGGCCGAGACGTTGGCCATCGTCCTCGACGACCCGGACGCGAACGAATTTCTGCACTGGCTGATCTGGAACGTCCCGGCCGACACCGACGAGATTCCGGAGGGTATCCCCCAGTCCGGAACGGTCGACTCGCTCGGCGGCGCACGACAGGGGACCAACGACTTCGGCGAGGTCGGGTACCGCGGTCCGTTGCCGCCCGAGGGCGACGCCGCTCACACCTACCAGTTCACCACGTACGCCGTCGATACGTCGCTGGAACTGGCGGCCGGTGCGGACCGCGGAGAACTCGACTCGGCGCTCGACGGCCACGTCATCGACCGGTATCCGTTCGTCGCCACGTTCGAGCGCTGATCGATTGACGATCCGGAACTCGGTCGGAACTATTATCCCTAGAAGATCCTTGAAGCAACGCTTTTCGTGACACACGTCCACGTATATCACATGTACAGCGAAGATCCGTACACAGCGACGAAATCGCGGTACGAGTGCGTGGAGTGTCTGCACAGAGTGACGACAGAGGAGACGCTGGGAGCCTGTCCGGAGTGTGGCGGGCGCGTGAAGAACGTGGCAGTGCCGCGAGAGTGACCGCGCGCGGGCGACGCTCGGCGGGCTACTCGCCGAAGTCGGGGAGGTCGTCGGGCGCCTCGTACTCGGTTTCCCACTCGATGTAGTCGTCTTTGAGCACGTCGCAGACCTCCTGCCCGAGTTCGGTCAGGCCGGCGTTGATCGCCGAGACGGTGCCCCAGGAGTCGAGATCGGGGTGGATGTCCATCTGTTTCCAGTCCTCCGGGAGCCCGGGCGCGTGGTAGCCGACGCGCTCGGCGTACGAATCCCAGAAGAAGTCGAACCGTTCCATCAGGTCGAGGTCGACGACGATGGCGTAGTCCTCGGCGCTCATCCCCGTGTCTTCGGCCCATGTCTCGAACGCGCGGTCCCAGGCGCCGTCCCGGAGGTACTGTTCGATCTCGTCGCGGCGGTAGTCGGTGTCGTCGACGACCTGCGCGTCCTCGTACTCGTTGGGGTCGATGGTCTCCAGTTCCGGCGGCTCCGGCGGGTCGGCGTCGAGAGGCATGGTCCGAGATAGGAGCGGTCGGCGGATAAGTCCACGTGTACCCGTCGCGGCGGCCGACCGAGGGCCGACCGCCGACCGGTCGTGTCCGCCGGTTCAGGACGAACTCTCCTTGTTGTCGCCGTCGATGGCGTCGGTGCGGAGCCGTTCGCCCTCCTCGGTGGCGACGGTGAGTTCGGGCACTTCGACGGGGTCGCTGTCGTCGTCGATGGCGACGTAGACGGAGTACGATTCGGTGGTGAGTTCGCGCTCGCCCGAGCGGGGGTTCTCCCGGAAGACCCGCAGGCGGACCCGCACACTCGAACGCCCGGTCTCGTAGACGTAGGCCTCGACGAGGGCGGTCTCGCCGACGGGGATGGGCTGGAGGAAGTCGACCTGGTCCATCCGGGCGGTGACGCAGTCGCGGCCGGCGAAGCGCATGGCCGCCATGGCGCCCACCTCGTCCATCCACTTGAGCACGTTCCCGCCGTGGGTGGTCCCCAGGGAGTTGGCGTGGTTCGGCTGGACCATGTAGCGATTCTCCAGGAACGTGTCCATCAGGTCTGGCATCGACGGCGGTTGGACGGGCTGGCTGATATGGCTGACCGTTCGGGCAGTTCGGGCTTGGAGGTCCGCGGACGTGTCGTTCACCGCTGGCACTCGCCTTCGGGAGCGCCTCACGTCGCCCGGAACCCAGGGGGATTTATACTTCGGCGAGGCAGGGGTAGGCGTATGAACCGCGCAGACGTTGCGATCGTGGGCGGCGGCCCTGCCGGCACGGCTGCGGCGTGGGCGGCCGCCGACGAGGGGGCCGACGCCGTCGTCGTCGAGAAGGGCGTCCCCAGAGCGGACCGAGAGCGACTCGGCCCCGACTCGACGGACGCCGCCGGGATGCTCGACTACTGGCTGGAGATCATGGACATCCCGGCCGAGGAGCTCCCCGACGACGTGATTTTGAGCGTCCTCGACGGCGCCGAGTTCATCGGGCCGAGTGAGTCGGTCACGCTCGAATCGACCGGTATCGACTCGTCGTACGACCACTTCGGCTTCGCCTTCCACCGCGCGAAGTTCGACGACTGGCTCCGCGACCACGCCGAGAACGCCGGCGGCCGATACGAGGTCGGCACGAGCGTCAAATCCGTCGACACCGACCTGTCGGGCGACCCGCGCCACACGCTCACTCTCGCCGACGGCGAGCAGATCGGGGCCGACTACCTGATCCTCGCCGACGGCCCCCAGCGGACGGTCACGACCGGCGTCCTCGACCAGTTCCTGCCCGGGAGTCGGAGCGTCTCCGATTACCTCTCGCCCGACCAGGCGAACCACATCGCCTATCAGGAACACCGGCGCGTCCCCGAGGAGCTGTTCGACCCCGCCCACATCAAGTTCTGGTGGGGCGTCATCCCGGGCCACACCGCCTACCCGTGGATCTTCCCGAACGACGACAACGTCGCCCGCGTCGGCCTGACGATGCCTATCGGGATGGATCTCGCCGACGTGGCGAATCCCGAATCGTACGCGCTGCTCGACCCCGACGACGAGGGGATCCCGGCCGGGGCGACCTACCTCGAGCGACTGCTCGAACGGGAGTATCCGGGCTACGACCTCGACGACTTCCCGCTCGTCGAGGACCGGGGCAAACGGGGCGGGACCGAAGCCTATCCGATCTCATCGACGCGGCCGATCGACTCGCCGACGAGCGCGGGGATCGCCGTCGTCGGCGGCGCGATGGGCACCACGTCGGCGTTCCACGAGGGCGGCGACCACGTGGCCGTCCGCACGGGCAAGATCGCCGGCGAACTCGCCGCCAACGACCAGCTGCTGCGGTACAACGGCCGCTGGAAGAAGGCCATCGGCGAGGAGATTCTGCGAAACGTCACCTTCGCGGAGGTCGTCCGCGGCTGGGAGCCGGCCGACTGGGACCGCATCTTCGCCGCGACCCGGGCGATGAAACACCGGGGCGGCTACGACTGGGGCGGCGCGCTGAAGTCGGGCACGACCGCGCTGAAGCTCGTCGCCGACTACCGGTGGACGAAACGAGGCTTCGGCGACGGGAAGTACGTGCAGTTGCGACAGGACGAGTACGAAGTGTAGGCCCGCGACTGGGGGGTTTTCACCGGTTTCAGCAAGGCACGACGCTGTCCCCGCTCACCCGCGTCTCGTTCTCGGCGGTGACGCGGTAGACGGCCTCCGAAGCGCCGTCTTCCTCAGTACTGTTCGTCCCGTAGAAGTAGGGGTGTCTCACCTCGACGTAGACGCCGCCGTCGGTTCGGTTGACGACCGAACTCTCCGCCTCGACGATCGGACTGGAAGTCCCCCAGCTCTCGACGCAGGAGGCGTTCTCGAACTCCGCCGAGAGGTACCGTTCCTCGGCGTCCAGCGCGCGCTGTTCCGCATCGATGCCCGACTGACAGCCCGAGACGGCGGCGAGGAAGACGAGGAGAGCGACGGAGACCTCGACTCGAACCCTCGTTTCCATACCCGTGGAAACGTATCGTCCGCTAAGTGTTTTCTGTCTGACTCGGCGACGACTCGCAACCGACGGCTACCCGTCGGGGAACCGCACGGAGTGTCGCAGCGTCCCTACGTCGTCGATCTCGATCTCCACCTCGTCGCCGTCCGAGAGCGGGCCGACGCCCTCCGGGGTGCCCGTGGCGATCACGTCGCCCGGTTCGAGGGTCATGTAGGTCGTGATCTCCTCGATGAGTTCCGGGATGGAGAAGATCATCTTGTCGATCGATTCCGATTGGCGGACCTCGCCGTTGACGCGGGCCTCGATGGTCGCGTCGTCGGCGAGGTGTTCGGGCGTGGCGATGACCGGGCCCATCGGTGCGGCGCCGTCGAAGGCCTTGCCGCGGACCCAGTTCTGCTCGCGGTCCTGGTCGTCGCGATTCGAGAGGTCGTTGAACGGGGTGTAGCCGGCGATCACGTCGTCGGCGGTGGCGGCGTCGACGTTGCGACACTGTTCGCCGATGACGACGCCGAGTTCGGCCTCGTGTTCGATCCGCTCCTTGCCGGCGGGGAGCGTGACGGTGCTGTTGTGGGTCGCGACGGTGTTGGGCGTCTTGAGAAAGAGGAGCGGACGGTCGGGGATCTCCTCGTCGCGCTCGTCGGCGTGATCGGCGTAGTTGCGGCCGACGCAGACGATCTTGGTCGGTTCGCAGGGGGCGAGTACGTCCACCTCGTCGGGGTCGAACGTCTCGTCGCCGAAGGCGATGCGTCCGTACGGGCCCGCCGCGGCGGTGACCACCTCCTCCCCGTCCCTGACCGTCCACCGACCGCCGCGGACGTTACCGGCAGAATCGCGAAAGCGGACGCGTCTCATGGCCGGGATATCTGCGGGCGGACTGATAAGCGTTTTCAGAGCGATACATGTTGACACACCTCGGCCGAGAGTCGAGTGACCGAACGGCTTTTGAGACGGGCCACAGTAGCCGGCGGCATGAACCTGCTCGTGGTCGGCGCCGGCGAGATGGGGCGGTGGTTCGCCCGGACGGTCGCCGCCGGGACCCCCGACCCGCCGGCCGTCGCGTTCACCGACACCGACCCGAGCGCCGCGCGCGAGGCCGCCACCCGTCTCTCGGCGGAGGGCACGGACGCCCGCGCCGTCCCGACCGACGTCGACGAGCGCTTCGACGTTATCTGCTTCGCCGTCCCGATCCCCGCCGTCGAGTCGGTCGTCCCGACGTACGCCGACCGGGCCGACCGGGCGCTCGTCGACGTCTCGGGCGTGATGGGGCCCGCTCTCGACGCGATGGAAGCGGCCGGTCCGGACCTGGAACGGGTGAGTCTTCACCCGCTGTTCGCCGCCGCGAACGCGCCGGGCAACGTCGCCGTCGTCGCGCACGCCCCCGGTCCCGTGACCGACGAGGTCCGCGCGGCGCTCGCCGACGCCGGCAACGACCCCTTCGAGACGACCGCCCGGGAACACGATCGTTCGATGGAGACCGTGCAGGGGCGTGCTCACGCGGCCGTCCTCGCCTTCGGCCTCGCCGCCGAACCCGTCGCCGACGAGTTCGGGACGCCGGTCTCGGAGGCGCTGTTCGACGTGCTGGAGACGGTGACCGGCAACGATCCGGGCGTCTACGCCGACATCCAGGACGCCTTCGACGGCGCCGAGAGCGTGGCCGAGGCGGCACGGCGGATCGCCGACGCCGACCGCGATACCTTCGAGGGGCTGTACGAGAAGGCCGGCGAGCCGACGACACTGGGTGAAGAGCGATGAACGCCGACCAGCGCGAAGCGGTTCGCTCGAACGCGAAGTACCTCCGGCAGGTCAGGCCGATCGACCCCGAAGAGATCCACGAGTACGTCGACGGCCAGCCGCACCCGGCCGCGGTCGCACAGGTGCTCCGCGAGTCGGCGGTCGACCTGGGGCTCGTCGAGCGCGCGGACGGCACGTTCGAACCCGTCGAGGAGGGGTCGCTGTCGGTCTCGTTCCACGGCGTCGACGCGTTCCCGGTCGAGTACGGTCGGGTGCTGGAGGACCGGCTCGTCGCCGAGTACGGCCCGGGCTGGCCCGACGGCGACTCGGGCGACCGCCTCCGCGAGCGGATCCGCTCGTTCAAGGAGGACTACTTCGAACAGCGCGCCGTCGAGTACGACGCGGAGACGGCGCTGGCCTACGGCCTCTATCACCTCCCCGACTACTACGCCGTCGCGCAGTACGTCCTCGCCGATCTGGCTCGCGACGGGCTGGTCCCGAAGCGACTGCGCGTCCTCGACGTGGGCGCGGGCGTCGGCGGCCCCGCGCTCGGCCTGCACGACCTCGTGCCGGCGGACGCGCTCGTGGACTACCACGCCGTCGAACCGAGCGCGGCCGCCGACGTACTCGACGCCATGCTCGGCGAGACCGGCCGGAACTTCCACCACGCGGTCCACCGCGAGACGGCCGAGGCGTTCGACCCGGAGACGGCACTCCCGGAGCCGACCGACGCAGACGGCGCAGACGGCGACGACCGCCGCGGCTTCGACCTGATCCTGTTCTCGAACGTCCTGAGCGAGTTGGACGACCCCGAGTCGGTGATCCGGCGCTACGCCGACGCGCTGGCCGAGGACGGCACGATCGTCGGACTCGCGCCCGCAGACCGCAACACCGCTATCGGCCTTCGAACGGTCGAGCGCGCCGTCGCCGACAGCGGGCCGCTGACGATCTACGGCCCGGACGTTCGGCTCTGGCCCGGTCAGTCGCCGGCCGACGACTGCTGGTCGTTCGAGGTGAAGCCCGACGTCGAGGTGCCCGTCTTCCAGCGACGGCTCGACGACGGCGAGCCCGGCGAGTCGGGGATCGAGGGACCGGAACGCCGCGACGGCGAGTTCGAGAACGCCGACGTGCAGTACGCCTACACATACCTCCGTCGGGACGGCCGACGGCGCGTCGACTTCACGCCGGACGACTCTCGCGTCGCGAAACTGGCCGACAGCGAGGACCTGGTGACCGAGCGGGTGAACTACTACCTGGCGAAGCTGAGCCGCGACCTCTCCGACGACGGCCACCCGCTCTTCCGCGTCGGCGACGGCAGCCAGCAGGTCGACCACTTCGCCGTCCTCACCGACAAGTCGATGCTCAACAGCGATCTCCTGACCGCCGAGTACGGCGACGTGCTCTCCGTCGAGAACGCTCTGGTCCTCTGGAACGACGACGAAGGAGCCGTCAACCTCGTGATCGACGGCGAAGCGGTCGTCGACCGAGTACCCATTTGAGCGTCCCACCGGTTCGGCGCACGTACCGGTTTTGGTGGGCGGTACCGAGGCGCGCGCTGTCGCGCGCTCTCGTGCGCGCGACGTAGCCGTGCGAGGGATGAGCGAGCCGGAGGCGAGCGAATCGGCTGGGGAGGGTCGTGGCCGTCTGCGGTTGCTGTCGTGGTTGCGGTGCTGTGCTGTCCCTGGTGGACTGAAAGGGCGAGGCGCGCTCGCGTGCAGTTTAGTCGCCTGAGCGGGCACTATCCGAAGCGGCCGCTAGGCCGCGAGGATATCCCGGTCAGCGACCGCGAGCGGCCCAAGGGCTTTCATCATCTGTTGTTCCCGGCGGTCTTCGAGATTGCTAGCGAGCGGGTCGAGGGCTTTCATCGTTTGCTGTCCCCGGCGGTCTTCGAGACTGTTAGCGAGCGGGTCGAGGGCTTTCATCGCTTGCTGTCCCCGGCGGTCTTCGAGACTGTTAGCGAGCGGGTCGAGGGCTTTCACCGCCCACCATCGACGAAGCCGATCACAACCACTCCGAGCGGTCGGTGTACTTTTGCCGGTACCGCCGACAGGGGTGGTATGGACGAGCCGTCGATCCTCCTGACGAACGACGACGGGATCGAGAGCGCCGGCCTCCGGGCGCTCTCCGATACGCTGAGCGACGTGGGCGACGTGACGGTCGTCGCGCCGGCGGAAGACCAGAGCGCGGTCGGCCGCTCGCTCTCCCACGACGTGACCGTCCACGAACACGAGTTGGGCTACGCGATCGAGGGAACGCCAGCGGACTGCACGGTCGCGGGGCTGGGGTCGCTGGTCCCGGACGCGGACATCGTCGTCGCCGGCTGCAATCAGGGGGCGAACCTCGGGGCGTACGTCCTCGGGCGGTCGGGCACCGTCTCGGCGGCCGTCGAGGCGACGTTTTTCGACGTGCCGGCCATCGCGGTGTCGATGTACATCCCCGTCCGGGAGGACGCGGCGTTCGACGAGCTGCAGATGAACCCCGAGAGCTACGCCGAAGCGGCGCGCGCGACGGAGTACCTCGTCGAGCGGGCTCGCGGAACCGGCGTGTTCGACGACGCCGACTACCTGAACGTCAACGCGCCCGTCGCCGAGTGGGGGCCGGCGGAGATGGCCGTAACCTACCCCTCGGAGGTGTACCAGATGACCGCGACCCGCGAGGACAACGGCGACATCCAGCTTCAGGACCGCATCTGGGAGCGGATGGCCGAGGGCGACATCCCCGATCCGGAGGGGAGCGACCGCCGGGCCGTCGTCGACGGGAAGGTGAGCGTCTCGCCGCTGACCGCGCCCCACACGACCGAACACCACGACGAACTCGACGCGCTCGCCGAGACGTACGACCCGACCGCGTAGCTCTCGACGACCGAGCAGGTCCCCCCGGTCGAAAGGATTACCTTCATTCCAATTGACATTCCAAACGAACCGCCCTCCAGCGGTCCCACAGATGAGACAGACAGTCGCTACCGTGGGCGTCGCCGCCCTCCTGCTGCTGGCAGGCTGCGGGAGCCTGCTCGGCGGTCAGGGACCCGGAACGCCCACCGAGACCGACGTATCGACAGACGAACCGACCGCCACACAGACAGCGATGCCGTCACCGACGGCGACGGTGACGCCCACTGCGTCGCCGACCGCAGCCCCCACGCCGACCGCTACCCGGACGCCGACACCGACGGCGACGCCGAGTGACACGGAAACACCGGCGCCCTCGCTCACACCGACCGCCACGGCGACGCCGACCGCGGCACCAGACGACGAGGGTCCGAACGTCGTGCTCAGAGGCGGGAACCTCTCGGTGGACGAGGACGCCGTCTACGCCGACGTGCAGGAGCTGCTCGGGACGGACGTGGAGCCGCCGACGGTCTACGTCCGCGAGGAGATGCCGGACCTGGAACGGTACAACAGCCGGCTGGCGGCCAGCCCCTTCTACGACACGTTCGGCTACGGCGACCGGTTCATCGATACCAGCGTCTACCACGGCAGCGCGACCCCGAACCGCATCGTGGTGATGCCGAAAGACGCCAACGCGACCCAGCAGAAGACGCTGCTGGCCCACGAGTACGTCCACTGGATGCAGTTCCACAGCGACGCCGTCGACACCGGGAGCTTCGGTGAGTTCGTCGACGACGCCGACTCCCAGCAGGTCGCCGCCGGCCTCGTCGAGGGCGCGTCGGTGTACGTGACCGACCGGTACGTCGAGGGGTACCTGAACACTTCCTGGAACCAGACCCGGGAGCTTCGCGGCCAGTACGAACGCGGTCCGGCGGGCCGGCGGCTGTTCCGCGCCCGCTATCTCTTCGGTGCCCGGTACATCCACTCACAGGTCGAGAGCCCGCGCAACGTCTCCTGGCTGTACGACCCGTCGACGCCCACGCCGGTGACGGGCGAGCAGCTGATCCACGGCTACACGCCCAGTGAGGAGCCCGAACGGAACCTCACGCTCTCGCTGAACCGGACCGGCGCGTGGCGCTACCCGCACGACCACACCGACACGCAGGGCGAGATCGTCGTCAGGACGATGCTGCGGGCGGACCTGAACCGCTCGACCGCTGCGAGCGCCGCGGCGGGCTGGGGGACCGACAGCATTGCGCGGCTGCGCCACGCCGACAACGCCAGTCGCGTCGCCTTCGCCTGGGCGCTGCGCTGGGACGACCCCGCCGAGGCCGACGAGTTCGCCGCCGCCTTCGAGTCCTGGCGGGCCGCCCAGCCGCCCGACGACGGCACCGTCTACCGGCTCGCCCGCGTCGGCGACGGGACGACCGTCGTCTTCGCCGGCCCCCAGTCCTTCGTCGGGAACGCGAGCGCATCGGGCACGGCCGGCAACGTCACCGTCTCCGTCGCCGGCTGACGACGGCGGGGCGCCCCCTGTCGCTCGTTGCCACGGGCCCGAAACACTCAACCCGGCAGTTTTCGAAGCCGACCCATGGGAGAACGCGACGCCGTCGACCGGGTCGACGAGCCGGCGACGGTTACGACACTCGCCGACGACCTCCGCGGCCTCGGCGTCGAACCGGGCGAGACGCTGCTCGTCCACGCCTCGCTCTCGGCGCTCGGCTGGGTGGCCGGCGACGCTCAGGCCGTCGTCGACGCGCTCCGCGAGGCGGTCACCGACTCCGGGACGCTCGTGATGCCGGCCTACACCGGGCAGTACACCGACCCCGAAGCCTGGTCGAACCCGCCGGTCCCCGACGACTGGGTCGAGACGATCCGCGCCGAGCGGCCGCCGTTCCGCCCCGAGAGCACCCCCACCCGCGGGATGGGTGCGGTCGCCGAGTGCTTCCGCGGCTATCCGGACACCGTCCGGAGCCGCCACCCGACCGTCTCCTTCGCCGCGTGGGGCGCGGACACCGAGGCGGTCGTCGCCGACCACGCCTACGACGAGGGGCTCGGCGAGTCGTCGCCGCTAGCGGCGGTGTACGACCGCGGCGGACGCGTGCTCATGCTCGGGACCGGCCACGACACGAACACCTCGATCCACCTCGCCGAGTACCGCGCCGACTTCCCGAAGGAGCGAGTGACGAACGAGGCACCCGTGCTCGAAGACGGCGAGGCCCTCCGCGTCGAGTACGAGGACATCGAGACCGACACCTCGGACTTCGCGGAACTGGGCGCGGAGTTCGAGGCCGAGCGCTCCGAGGCCGTCACCCGCGGGACCGTCGGCGCGGCCGAGGCACGACTGGTCGACCAGCCGGCGCTCGTCGACTTCGCCGTCGACTGGTTCGAGACCCACCGCGCGTGACCGGCGAGGGCGTCCCGCAGCCGTCGACGCGGGCCCGGGCCCGAGCTATCGGCGGCAGCCGGGCGGGGCCTTCCTGCGGCTCCGTGGCGGGTTTGTTACGCGCTGTCGAAGAGCTATACGTCAGGCCCGAGTGGGTCGTCGTATGAACGAGACGGTCGTGGACCTGCTGGCGGGGAACGCCCGTCACGCACAACAGTTCGCCGACCGCTTCGACGACGTACAGGACGCCCAACACCCGGTGGCGGTCACCGTCTGCTGTTCGGACTCGCGAGTGCTGCAGGACCAGATGTGGGGCAACGAGCAGCCGGGCCACCTCTTCACCGTCGGCAACATCGGCAACCGCGTCGTCCAGCTCGGCGCGGCCGGCGAAGAGGTCGCCGACGACGTGCTGTACCCCATCGCCCACACGGGCACCGAGACCGCCGTGGTCGTCGGCCACACCGGCTGCGGCGCCGTGACGGGCGCCTACCGGGCGCTGGCCGAGGCGGGCTCCGAGCCGGCGGGCATCGAGCACTCCCTGCGCCTGCTGGCGCCCCACCTCGAAGCGGGGGTCGCGGCGCTGCCCGACGGACTCGACACGGCCGAGGCGGTCAACCGCCTCGTCGAGTACAACGTCGACCAGCAGGTCGCCTCGCTCGTCGAGAGCGAGCGGGTCCCCGACGCCCTCGACGTGGTCGGCGCGGTCTACGACTTCCAGGACGTCTACGGCGGCGAACGCGGCGAGATACACGTCGTCAACGTCGGCGGCGTCCGGCGCGTCGACGCGCTCCGCGATGCCCACCCCGAGGTGGCCGACCGGATCGACCGGGTCTGGGAGTACTGACCCGGTCCGGACCCCGGCCGGGCGCCGGGCCTGTCAGTGAACGAGCGGCGTCGCGGCGTCGGCCCGCTCCCACTCGAGGTCGCCCTGGTAGTGGACGGCGGCGTTGTCCTGCTCGGGGTCGACGACCGAGAGCGAGATCCAGCCGTTGTCGAACAGTTTCGCGACCTCCTCGTGACGGGCGAGGATATCGGTGACGCGCTCGACCGGGGCGTGGATGACCGCCGTGAGGCGGAGCGGCTGGTGGTACGGTTGCTCGCTGTCGACATTCAGCGACTGGAGCGGGAGCCCGGTCATCAGGTCGCCGCCGTTGCCCTGGACGACGCCGACGTTGCCGCGGGCGTTCTGCGTGACCTTCGAGCCGCTCCCGTAGACGGCGTTGTCGACCGTCGCGAAGTAGTACTGGCTGTTGATCCACTGGGTGACCACGAGCGGCCCCGCCACGATCGCCTCCAGCGCCTCCCCGTCGGGGTCGGTCGCCCAGTCGTAGGAGTGGAGGAACGCGCGCCCGTCGAGGTCCTCGCCCGCGGTCAGTTCGCGCGGGCCGATGACGAACGACGCGTTGCCGGCCAGGCCCCACTCGGGGCGGGTCTCCGCCCAGTCGGCCGTCCGGCGCTTCGTCTCGCGGACGCCGTCGTCGGGGTCGCTCCCGGGCATCGACTCGGCGCGCTCGGCCGTAGCGCCGGCCCGCGCCTCGTCGAGGTCCGCGCGGAGGCGTTCGAGGTCGTCCTCGTGGCTCTCGGGCACCGGACCGTCGAACAGATCGATCTCGTCGGTCGTCGTGTTGTGCTCGCCGGCGAGGAAGACGGTGTCTTCGGGGATCTCGAAGCCGCGCTCGCGCAGTTCGGCCCTGACCTCGTCGTCGTTACAGATCGCGGCGAGGGCGCGGGCGTTCGGGCCGCCGGGGTTGCCGGCGCAGGCGCCGCAGTCGAGGCTCGAATCGAACGGGTTGTTCGTGGTCTCGCTGGCGTGGCCCGCGAAGACGACCAGCCGGGCGAACTCCTCCCAGCCCATCAGCTCGAAGGCCGTCTCGGCGCACTCGACCTTCTCCGAGAGGGTCATCCCGCGGGGCAGGGCGTCACTCTCCGGTTCGCCGCGGCGGTCGAGCGTGGGCTCGCAGAACTCCGCGGGCGAGGGGACCCGGTCGTCGACCGCGTCGGAGAAGTCGGCCACGACAGACGGCAGCAGGGTCCGGGTCGCCATCGCCGCGCCGTAGGCGCTCCCGCCGCCCTCGACGAACGTAAAGGCGGCGGCGACGTTCGTCTTCAGCGACTTAAGGTGCTTGCGAGCGGCGGTCGCGAGCCCCGCCCAGCGGTCGTGAGCGGCCTCCTGATGATCGTGGTGTGGCCGCTCGGTGACGCGGTATTCGGGGTCAACGATGGGGGGGCAGGCGTCGATCTCCGCGTCCGAATCGTGCCCCTCGTAGCGCATGGGGACGCCGAAAAAGCCCGCGTAGCCGTGGGTCTCGTACGGCCCGGCGGCCTCGATGTGGCGGCGGACGACCTCCGAGCGGGTGTCGATACAGAAGACGAGCTGGGCGGCCGGGCGCTCGCTGTCGGTCGACGACTCCGTGACCGACCGGTCGACGCCGTCGAGCAGTTGGCTCCGGTAGCTCTTCTCCCAGGCGCTCAGCCAGACCTCGGCCAGCGGCGTCTCGTCGGGCCCGTCGCCCGCTGCGGGGTGGCTGTGGTCGTCGACCGCTCCGCCGTCGTCGGGGTCGACGGGCGCGCCGAGCAGGTCGGCCAGGGTCAGCCGAACCGCGAGGTAGTCGAGCAGGGAGACGGGGTACTTCGACTGCCACGGCCCGGCGTGGCCGTCGGCCCGCTGCTTGACGAAGCCGGTCCACCCCGGAAGCGCGGCGAGGTGGCGCTCGAAGACGCTCTCCCACCGACCTTCCGGGTAGTCCGAGAGGACGGCTTCGAGCGCCTCGACTGGCGTTTCGGGGAGGTCCGACGGGTCGTCGCAACCGGGTATCTCACCATCGTGTGGCGCGAGCTCGCGCCAGGCGGCGTAGAACCCGCGCTCGCGGCCCGGCATCGACCACTGCGCCTGCCCCTGGTCGAGGAACGCGGCGAGCCACTTCGAGAGTATCCGGTCGACCGCCTCCGTCGCGTCGTCGGCGTCGGAGCGGGTCTCGCGCTCGGACTCGGCGGTCGCCATCTCGTCGAGCAGCGCCTCGGGGTCGCCCGAGACGCCGTGGGCGTCGAGTTCCGCGCCCAGCAGGTCCGGGTCGATCCGGCCCGCCTCCCAGGCCTGTCGGAACACCGACGGATGGGGGTAGCCGCGGCCGCCGAACAGCTCCTCGGCGTCGGCGACCGCGCGGTGGAACGGCCGGTCCTCGAACCCCGCGAGGGGGTTGGCCGTGACGAACGAGTGCAGCGGCCAGACCGAACCGACTGCTTCGGCCGCGCGGTCGATACTGTCTTCGAGGGTAGCGCGTTCAAGCGTCATTGTAGTCCTCCGTGCTGGTGAGGATGGTGTTCGAGTCCGGCTGCGAGCGGTTCACCAGCTCGACGTAGAGCCGCTCGCTGGAGCGATGCCAGCCCAGTTCCGTCGCCAGATACGACAGGACGAACAGGGCGGCGACGGCGACGTGGACGACGGTCAGTTCGGTCGGCGCCGCCGCCATCGGCGCGTCCGCGATAACGGCGGAAACGGCGTTGAACAGCAGGCCGTAGGCGCCGATAGCCGTCAGGACGACCAGCGGGACGCTGAGAAGCCTGACGACCGGCGAGAGCGTCGACCGCCGCAGCACGTCACGCGTCGCGTGCATGGTCGTCAGGACGACCACCAGCGCCAGGACGAGCCCGCTGTTCAGTTCCGTCCCCTTCCCGGTGAGGACGGCGAACAGGGCGCCACCGCCGACCGCGGTGAGGAGGCCGACGGCGACACCGGCCAGCGTCAACCGGTCGTCTTTCGCCGCCTTCGGGGCGGTCTGCTCGACGGCCTCGCCCGACGACAGGAACAGGTACGCCTTGTAGAAGCCGTGCAGGACGAGGTGGGCGATGGCGGCGGCAAAAAAGCCCAGCCCGCACTGGAGTATCATGAACCCCATCTGCGCCATCGTCGAGGCGCCGAGTTTGCGCTTGACGTCCGTCTGGACGAGCAACAGCGCCTGCCCGAGCAGGGCGCTCAGCGCGCCGACGGCGACGACGAGGGACATGACGGCCGGCTCGTCCGCGAGCAGCGGCGCGAAGCGGGTCAACAGGATGCCCCCCGCGTTGACGAACCCGGCGTGCATCAGCGCCGAAGCCGGCGTGGGCGCGGTCATCGACGACAGCAGCCAGGTGTGGAACGGGAACAGCGCCGACTGGATCATCGCCGCGAGGACGATGCTCCCGACGGCGACGAGCGCGACCGACCGGGGGATGGTCTCGACCTGCCCGAGGATGCCCGTGATGGAAGTTGCGCCCGTCGCCCAGACGAGCGCCGCCAACCCGACGGCGAGCAGTCCGCTGCTGGCGAGGAAGTGCCGGCGAGCGACGCTTGCGGCGGCCCGCGCCTGCTGCCAGCCGCGGACGTGGCCGACGAGCGACGCCATGACGAGCCCCATGGCCAGCCACGCCCCCGCGAACAGCGCGACGTGGTCGGCCGCCGCCATCGTCACCACGACGAGCGTGAACGCGAAGATCCGTGCGAAGAAGGCCTCGACGCGGGCGTCGCCCGCCATGTACCGGCGAGAGTAGCTGTGGACGATGCCGCTGAAGAAGGTGACGACGACCCACATCACGGCGGTCAGTCCGTCGACGACGAAGAGGGTCCCGACCGACAACTCCCCGCCCGTGACCACCAGCGCGAGCACGCCAGCACTGAGTACGAAGAGGACCCAGACCGCAACGGTCGCCGCTCGGGGGACGAACGATGCCGACTGCGAAACTGTCTCTGAGAGCGGTGCGGCGTCGTTCGCGTTCGTTTGGCCGGTCATCGTCGTGTCCCCGACCGGTCCGTTTCGTCCCCGACCCGCCGATCGCAGCGGTAGGACCCAATCGAACCGGTCGTCGTTACAGCCCCATAGAACAATCTGATTATTATAACCACCGGTTCGCACAAATCGTCCGGAAAATACTGAATTAAAGAACATTATGGTTACTGTCTGCGGTTCTCACACCGGACTGGTCCCAGGGGTTCGTCGACCGGCCGCGAGACCTCTCACGAGCGGTTCTACTGGTCGCTGTCGGGCGCTGCGGTCGCCAGGAGGACGGTGTAACGACCGGCATCAGCCGGGTGTCGACACGGACCGGCGTCGAGGCGCGGTCGGCCGTTCGGTCGAACAGTTCGGTACCGTGAAGCCGGTTGAACGAACAGTCTGCTACATCCGGATCGTCGAACGAGGGGGGTGTTCGGTGGCGTTCACCCCGAGGAGAAGTCGTCGAACGGCGTCGCCTCGTGGCTGCGGACGAGCACCTCGTCGGCGACGGTCAGGCCCATGTCGAGCAACTCCTGTGCGACCGGCGTGATGTCGTCGTCGGACTCGCCGACGGCCGTCACGAGGAGGTTCTGCTCGCCGGTGACCAGCTCCTGAACCGAGACCACGCTTGGGATGTCGAGGATGTCGTCGATGAGTTCGCCCCGCTCGGGGATCGGGGCGGTACAGAACAGCAACATCCGGAGCGGGTAGCCGGATTTGTGGTAGTCGACTTCGGCGCTGTACCCCTTGATCACACCCTCGGATTCGAGCCGCTGGATACGCTTGCGAACGGTGCTCGACGAGGCCTCGGTCCGCTCGGCGATCTCGCCGGAGGAGAGGTTGCGCGCGTCCTCCTGCAGCGCCGCGAGGATCTCCCGGTCCACCTCGTCGAGTTCGTACTCCGCCATACCCCCGAGTTCCCGCGGTGGACATAAGGAACTTCGGCTCCCCGACACCGTCCGACTGGACTCACCGCGAACCGTCCGCGACCCCTCAGGCGCCCGGCGGCGCCGCGTCCCCGGCGTCGTCGAGTCGCTCGTAGAGATAGTAGGAGTAGACGACGGTGACGGCCGCGGTCGCCAGCGCGGGCACGAGCAGGAAGTAGACGGCGTAGTCGCCGGCGAGCAGGCCGGCCAGCGAGACGAGGGCGGTCAGCTTGAACAGTCGCCCGCCCAGTCTGTTGGTCCGATCCCACACCCGCTGGTCGCTGAGCGTCCACGGCGTGCGGATGCCGACGAACCAGTTCTGTTCGGCGTGGGTCAACAGGACCCCGACGTAGTAGAACAGCCCCGCCACCCCCGCGAGGACCAGCAGCGTGAAGTCGAACTCGTAGCCGAGGTTGAACGCGACCACGCCGCCGTGAACGAGGGTCATGAACGCCGCGAACAGCACGACGAACCAGTCGTAGTACGCGCGGAAGTCGGCGACGTTCTCACCCAGGGGGTCGAGACGCGGCAGTACCGCGAACAACGCGACGAGGACGGCCGACAGCCCCGGTATCAGCGCGAGCGCCACCGTCTTCGACATCGTGCCGTTGGGTTCGCCGGCGGCGTTCCAGTTGGTGACGATCGTGTCCGGAAGCGACGGCGCGGCGAGGACGCTCACGAGCGCCGAGACCGCGACGAGCGCGGCCGCGATACCGAAGCGTTGGGTCGTGTTCATACGCGTTGATACGTCGGCGTCCCTCAAGAATGGATAGGTCGGTTCGACGGCCGCCCCGGGCCCGGGTCAGCGACTCTCGCGCTGCTCTACTTTGTTCAGCTCGATGAGCAGGCGGAAGATGGCCTTGACGAGGTTCGAGTCCACGTCGAACTGCTCGGCGTTCTCGCCGGCGCGGTCCATGACGGCCTGTTCCTGCTCCTCGTCGGTGGTCGGGAGGCCCTGTTCGTCTTTGACCTGGGCGATGGTGTCGGCGACGTAGGTCCGCTGGGCTATCTGTTCGACGATCTCGCGGTCGATCGACTGTATCTCGTCGCGCAGTTCGTCCAGGTTCATCTCCTCGGCGTACTGTGTCGTGGATTCGTCTTGGCTCATGAGATTCGTGTCCCCTCCGTCTGTGTGGTCGTCAGCCAGGTGCGACCCTCGCGGTCGCTCCAGCGGTCGCGCAGCGCTTCCAGCGCCTCGCGGTCGCCGACGGCGGTGAAGCTCGGCCCCGTCCCCGACAGCGAGACGCCGTGAACGACCGGCATCGCCTCGACGACCGGGTCGGTCGGGAAGTCGAGCGCGGCGCAGAAGGCCAGCCCGTTGACCGTCATCGCGCGGCCGAACGCGCCGTCGAGCGCGAGGTCGGCCACGAGGTCGGCCATCGGCGCGACCCGCTTGCAACTGTCGACGTCGGCGTCCGCCGAGAACGAGCGCTCGGGCGGCGTCCACACGAGGACCGCCCAGTCGCGTTCCTCGCGGGCGAGCAGTTCGTCGTCGGCGTTGTCGGTGACGGTGACACCGCCGAGCATGCTCGCGCTGGCGTCGTCGAAGGCGCCGGTGACCGTCACGCCCGCGTCGCGAGCGGCCTGCACACCGATTCGACAGGCGTCCTCGCGGGATATCTCCTCGGCCGCGTCGAGCGCGTCCAGCGTCGCCAGCACGGTCGCGTTCGCGGCGGCGCTGGAACTCTTCAGGCCGGATGCCATCGGCACCTCGCTCTCGGTGCGGACCCACCCGCCCTCACCGTCGCCGAAGCGGTCGGTGACGGCGGCGACGCAGCGCTCGATCAACTCGGTGTCGGCGTCGGGGTCCTCGGCGACCTCCCCGGTCACGCCGTCGGCGCCTGCGTCGAGTTCGACCGTCGCGGTCGTGTACTCGTCGATGGCGAACGCCGACCCCTTGCCGTTCGCGAGGGCGTTCAGCACCGTCCCCGCCGCGGGGGCGACTGCCTGTCCTTCCATCGTCTCTCTGTCTTCCCGGGCGGTATTTACCTCTGTGGGAATCCTGTGACCGAAGCGGACGGAACGTCGACGGGGAAACGAACCGGGTGTGCCGACTCGCCGGAGACCCGCCAGGCCCAGCGGCGGGACCACTCGCCGTCGGGTCCGGAGCGCGACGCTTTTGAGGCGCTGGCGGGAACTCACGGGTATGAGCGCGCGCAACGACGTGCCGCCGGACACGCTGGGGGTCGAACTGACGGAGGACGGGGTCGCCGTCGAATACGTCGACGGGCGGGAGGCCTTCTACCGCGGCGTCCCGACGGCCGTCGAGGACAGCGTCCGCGCCGGTCCCGGCAAGAACGTCCACGTGCTGGTCACCGACGCCTCCGAGACCCAGGGTATCATGCTGTACGTCAACGACCTGGACACACACGACGACATCCTGGAGACCACCGGTGTCGGCCGCGTGATGGTCGAGGACGGCGACGAGGAGCCGCTCTTCCAGGGCGTCACCGCCCGCTCGACGGCCCACCGGGTGGAGGTCGAGGCGGACCTGTCGGTCGTCAACGGGCGCGTGTTCGTCTTCGTCGAGGACGAGATGGGCGAGCGGAGCTTCGAGATCGTCGAGAACGCGTAGCGGTCCCCCGGCGGTCGTCCCCCCGTCGTACCGTTTTCCCGGTGGTCCGTTCCTCGCGTCGCGACCGGCCTACTGGATGTACGACGGTTCTTCGGCGTCGCAGTTGTCCTCGTGCTGGCGCGCGTCGGACTGGTCGTCGAACATCAGCCCGCACGCCTCGCACTTGTACCAGGTCATTTCGTCGCGCTCGGTAGTCACGACCATGGTAGTGTGTGCGACGGCACAGGGTAAAGGCGTTTCTCCGGTCGGGCACCCTGCTCGTTTCGTGTGCGTACCTTTCCTCTCGCCTCACTGATCCCCGCAGTGGTCCGCTTTCGTCCACCCCTCCTCACTGCGCACCAAACACCTGTAACGCGTCGTTCTCTAACCCCGTTTTCGAGAACAGAGAAACGACATCTCCCGGCCGAATCGTCGTCTCGCCTTTCGGCGTGAGCACGTCACCTTCCCGTTCGATACCGACGACCAACATCTCGTCGGCCAGCAGTCCGTCCGCAACTGCTCGTTCGATCGTCAGCCCGGCGACTTCGGCGCTCTCCGAGACGGTGAACTGAGCGACTTCCGCGTCCCCGGCGAGGCTCATGAAGTCCGTCAACGACGGACCTTTGGGAACGGTATCCGGCCCGAACGGATTGTACGGAGCGTGATACTCGTCTTCGATCACGTTCTCCCCCTCGATTTCCAATCCGAGATCCGCGAGTTCGCTGGCGGTCTGGTTGATATCCGCAGTGTCTGCCCCGACGACCGTGACTACCAGATTCGCAGACCCCGACATCAACTCTCGAACCGTTACCACACCGGAAACTTCCCGGGCCGCCTGCGCGAGTCGGGCACGTTCCGGGATCGGAGCCGTACACCGGATCTGATAGGTGATGTACCCGTCGATAGATTTGTACTGGATGTCGGCGAGATATCCTCGAAGGATCCCGTCCGCCTCGAGTTGGTCGATCCGATTTCGAATCGTCGCCGGCGTCACGTCCATCTCGTCGGCGATATCCGATGTCGCCGTGTTCCGCGCGTCCAGTGCCAGATAATACAGAATGCGTTTGTCGATCTCGTCGACGTGGTGGGCCATGCAGGAACTATGATTACGGTTAATATAGGGTCTTCCCTGTCGTCCAGTGGCGTTCCACAGACGAGAGACGCTGGTTTCGCACGATATCTCTGCCGTGTCTCCAGATCCGTTCGACCGAAGTGATTCGCCAATTTGCAACGGTCTATCGAACTCGTCGGGTTCGGCCGATTCGTCAATCTAACGCCATCCCCTGTTCGACGGGGCACTGTATTTTCGCTTCGGAAAAATATAGGTCCTATATATTCCCTAGACGAAATCAAAACCCAATACTTATTGTCTGTCGCAAATCCTATAGCAGAGTAGAACGATTCCGTGACAGCGATCACGTCGCTGGAAGCGTCGGCCCGTCGGCCTTCGCGCTCCGCGTGGTCAGGCTGGAAGCGGCAGTGAGCAAAGACAACCCATGACTCCAACCAAAATCGACTCCCCCGAGGATGTCCCTGCGGAGGTCGCTACTGCACTCGAAGGTAGTAGTGACAGTCAGCTCCGTGAGATCATCCATTACGCGCAGCAACTCCTTCGGGAGCATCCGCCGCTCACCGACGTGATCGAATCACGAGAGGGGGAAGCACTCGTTCGCACGGAAGACCACGGCGCGTACTCGATCGTCGTCGTGGAACGCTCGGATGAAACTGGCGAGGCACGCGGGCCGTTCGCCTACAGGGTCAGATGGGAACCCGATATCGAAGACGAGAAGGGCCGATACAGATGGCACTACCTCGGAAAAGTCGACGGTAACAGCGGGGACGACTGAGATGGCGAAGCCATTCTTCCAGCGGGTCGTCGTTCCCGTCGCAAACTCCGGGGACGCCGAAGCGACGGCTGCTACGCTCGTCCCGTACGCCGAGGGAACGGATTGTGAGGTGGTCGCAGTCCACGTTATCGAGAAAGCGGGTGAAGCACCCAACAAGGCCTCCGTGGAGCAGCGGGAACAGTGGGCGCAGGAGATGTTCGCCGCCATCTCCGATGGGCTCTCCGATACCGGGGTCACCCTCGAAACGAAGACCCGCTACGGAACCGATATCGCCGCAACAGTCATCGACGCGGCTCACGAGTTCGATGCAACTGCCATCGCGTTCACTCCCCGCGGCCGAAGCCGCTGGCGGAAACTATTGGCTGGAGACGTGACCCACAATCTCGTCACCAACACCGACGTGCCGAGTCTGGTTCTCAGCGACCGAGCGGTGAGCGAACGATGAGGAAGGCCGGGTATCGACCGCGCGACAGAGAGTAAGCTGTCAGAATACAATACATATGTACATCGTTATCGTCGGCGCGGGGGACATCGGAATGCCACTGATAGACATCGCGACTCGGTCCGGAAACGAAGTCGTGGTGATCGAGAACGACACGGCGAGGGCCGACGCGGTCGCCAGCGAATACGACTGCCTGGTGCTCGATGCGGACGCCACGCTGAAAGAGACCCTCATAGACGCCGGGGCTGGACGGGCTGACGGCATCGTCTCGACGACCGACCAGGACGCGACGAACGTCATGGTCGCGTTGCTCGCACAGGAACTCGACATTCCCGCTATCGTTTCGGTCGTCCACAATCCGGAACACATGACCCTGTTCCGTCAGATCGGGGTGAACACGATCGAGAACCCGCAGCAACTCATCGCCGAGTACCTCTACCGAGCGGTCGCCAGACCGGCGATCGTCGATTACATGCGAATCGGTGAGGAAGCGGAGGTGTTCGAAATCACGGTCACGGAGAACGCTCCGATCGCTGGTAAGACACTCACTGAAGCGGGAACCGGGGGTATCCTGTCAGATGACGTCCTCATCGTCGCGATCGACCGGGAGAGCGAAGACAAGCCGCTGACACCCCGAGGGAACACGAGAATCGAGGCGAACGACCTACTGACGGTCTACTCCGGGTCCGGAGCGGATCCGGAGCTTACCGACATCTTCGGGCATTACGAAGATAAGGCAGCGTGAATGATGAGCGAGAAGTAACATGTCAAATAATACTACAGGCCGCCTCGACTCCGTGACCGCCTCGAAGACGGTAATCAGAGACATCGGTGCCTTGCAAGTTCTCGTCGGTGGGCTGATGCTGGTCCCGCTGGTCGTCTCTCTGCTGTACCAGGAGTTCTACAGCGCGCTCGCGTTCCTGATCGCTGCAGGGATCACTGCCCTCGCTGGCGGGGCCGCGTACAGGCTCTGTGAGGATGCCCCCGAACCGCAACGCTATCACGCGATGATCGTGGCGGCGCTCGGATGGCTCGCCACGGCCGCGTTCGGTGCGCTCCCGTTCGTTATCGCGGCCTACATCACGCCATCGGCCGTACTCGAATCCCTCGTGCCGGCGGGGGCGAGCTATCAATCGAGTCTCCTCAACTTCCAGAATCCGCTCCACGCGTTCTTCGAGAGTATGAGCGCGTACACGACGACGGGCCTGACGATGAGCGTCCGCGAACCGTCAGTCGGCCACGGGTTCCTCTGGTACCGCTCTCAGTCGCAGTGGGTCGGCGGCGCGGGGATGATCGTCCTGTCGCTGGCGATCCTCCGGCAACCGCACGGGACCGCAGGGATCTCGCTGTACCAGTCGGAAGCGCGAAACGAGAAGTTACGGCCGAGTATCGCGGGCACCGCGCGTGCGATCTGGAAGATTTACGTCGGGATCACCGCCCTGGTCGCCGTCTATCTCGCAGCCGCGACCTTCCTCGTCCAGCCCGGGTACGGCATCGAGCCCACGATCTTCGACGCGCTCAACCACGCGATGACCGGCCAGTCGACGGGTGGATTCAGCACACTCGACGATTCCATCGCCGGCTACGGCTCGTACGCGATGGAGGTCGTCCACATCCCGGGGATGATCACGGGGGCGATCGCGATCCCGGTCTACTACGGGGCGCTCTCCGAGCGGGACCTCAGAGAGTTCACTCGGGACCCCCAGGTCAGGATGATGTTCGGCATGTTCGTCGTCGGTGTGGTCGGCCTGACGGCGTTCCTCGCTCGATGGGTCGGCGTTCCCTACAACGGCGACCCGATAGGGTACGTCGGACGCGTGGCGACGAGTCAAGCGTTCCGTGACGGGCTCTTCCAGTTCATCAGCGCACAGACGACCACCGGCTGGCAGACGTCGGCGATCGGTGACTGGAATGGCGGGGCGGTCACGTTCATCGTCCTCGGTGCGATGCTACTCGGTGGCTCCGCAGGTGCGACCGTCGGCGGGATCAAGATCCTGCGCGGGTACATCATCGCCCGCGGGATCAGCTGGGAGGTGTCTCGGGTGTTTCTCCCCGGACACGCGGTCGACGACCTCCGCATCGGACAGCGGATATTCAAAGCCGACGAGGCGAACGACGAGATCCGAGCCGCGACCACCTTCGCGTTCACGTATCTCATCCTGTTGGCGCTGTCGCTGTTCGTGCTGTTGGCGGTCCTCCCGGGGGATTTCACGCTCGCCGACGGCATCTTCGAGGTCGCGACGGCACAGGGGACCGTCGGACTCTCGTCGGGGATCACCGGACCGGGTATGCCAGTCGTCGCCGAGGTCCTCTTCATCCTCCAGATGTGGATGGGGCGGCTGGAGATCATTCCCGTCCTCGTCCTGGTTAACAGTCTCTTCAGGCGGTGACTCGTATGGTCTGCGAGCTGCAGTCCGAGAATTCGATACTCGATGTCCCCGACCCGCCACACCCTGCCGTTCGCTGTCGGCCGTATCGCTAGCAAACTGTCTCAGTCGCGATCCCACCACCAATGTACGTAATCATCATCGGCGCCGGACGCACCGGAAGTACCGTCATCGACCTCGCAACCCAGGACGACCACGAAGTCGTCGTCATCGAACGCGACACGGAGCTCGCGGAGGAGGTGAGTGCGACCTACGACTGCCTGGTCATCAACGCGGACGCGGCGTCGAAGGACATCCTGCTCGAAGCCGGTATCGAGGAAGCAGACGCCCTGATATCGACGACTGAGAGCGACTCGGTGAACCTCATGATCACCATGTTCGGGAAACAGTACGGCGTCGAGACGCTCGTGAGTTCGATCAACGACCCCGCACACATGGAACTGTTCGAGGACCTCGGCGTGAACATCGTCGAAAGCCCCCACCAACTCAACGGTCAGTACCTCTATCGGGCCGTCGAACACCCCGCGATTCAGGATTTCATGCCGATCGCCGGCGACGCCGAGATCTTCGAGGCCACGGTCGAAGACGGCGCTGCGATAGCAGGCCTCACCCTGATAGAGGCGGACAAGCAAGATCTACTACCCGAAGAGACGATCGTCGTCGCGATCGTCAGAAACGACGAACTGCTCATCCCACAGGGTCAGACCGAGATCAAGCAGGGCGATGTCGTGACGATCTTCGCCGGGAATGGCGCGAGAAGAGAGATAACAGACATCTTCAGGAGTACGTGACGATGGCAAACGACTCCGGGCAATCGGATGTTCGAATTACCGTTCCACGCGATACGCCCGACTCGGACGACGATTCGTACGTCCGTAGCGGTCCGGTGATGCAGAACCGTGAGTATCTCGTCGTCGTTCCAGTCACCGGCACGCTGCTCGATTCGTATACAGGGATCAACGTCCGGCGATTCCTCCGAACGGCGGTCGCACTCGCAGCGGACAACGACGGTCGAGTCCTCCTGGCCGGGGTCGAGACTGTGCCCGAATCGGCACTCGAAACCGTTCGAGAGCACGTTCAGACGGAAGAACCGGCCGCAACGAAATCGGGCGCGGTGGAGCCCATCGCAGAGCGGCGGTCGCAGCTAGCGCAGATGGCCGATGTGGCGCAGCAACTCGCTCCAGACGTCCCGGTTACCGCGAGCGTCCGCGCTGTGACGGACGTCACGCGCGGCGTTCTCGGCGTCGTCGACGGGAGAAGCGAGACGGCTGTCCTGCTGTTACGTGGGGCCGGACTCGACGAGGGCTGGCTACTCAACCGAAGCACGATCGATACGATCCTGGCTGACGCAGCGTGTGACGTGTTCGTCGAAAACATGGGCGCGGAGGGCGGAGAGAATACGCTCTACGTTCCGGCTGTCGACGAGCACACTGTCGCCCCTCTCGCCGAATCCGAAGCGGAGACGATAGATTCGATACTGCTCCCCGTCGGGACGGGACCACACGCTGCTCTCGCTGCAGAAGCAGCGCGCGCCGTGGCACGCCACGCCGATGCGTCAGTCACCGTTCTGCACGTCGTTTCACCCGATGCGGCTGCCGAAGAGACAGCCGACGGTGAAGACCTGCTGACGTTCGCTGACCACGTCCTCGGTCCCGATGTGAGGTCCGAAACGGAACTGAAGGCGGCCGCCGATACGACCGACGAGATCGTGCGGCGAGCGAAGGAGTACGATTTCGTCTCGATCGGGGCCCCGGAGCAGAAATCCGGGCTGAAAGAGATAGTCTTCGGCTCGGTACAGCAGACGCTTTCAGAGCTGAACGGGGTAACCGTCCTCATGTCACGTGACTCCGATCGAACGATGCGGTCGCTGTACTATCGATGGAAACAGGGTATCGAAGCGACGGCGGACGATAGTGATTCTGACACCTGACAGACCCCTGTTTCAACGATGGTCGGGTCGTCACAGTGAGCTTTCTACGCGGACCAGAGGACGCGGTGGATGTTTCCTCGCGAGTGCTGAAGGGCCGGCGAACTCTCGGGCCGTTCGCGCGGGACGGTCACGCCAGAACAAGACGGGCGAGGTGGTTCGCCCACGTTTCTGACTCGGAGGTCGCGCCCTGTGCGACTCCCGATCGAAAGCGGTGGGGAAGCGTAATGAGCATCGGCCCGATAGCGGAGGTATGGGAAGCGGCGACGCAATCGAGGTCTCCGTCGAAGGTGCGAACAAGCGCGACGCCGGCCGCGGCATTGCGCGGGTCCCCGAGCGGGTCCGCGCCGCGCTGGGCGTGTTGAGCGGCGACCCGCTCGTCATCCAGGGCGAGCGGGCGACCGTCGCGAAGGCCTGGCCGGAGAGCGGCGACGGCGCCTACATCCGCATCGACGCCGACACGAGAGCTAACGCCGGTGTGAACATCGGCGACACCGTCACCGTCGAACAGACCTCCGTCCGCGAGGCCGACAGTCTGACCGTCCGCCTGGCTCAGGCGGTGGGGCTCGGCGACGCACAGCAGGAGTCGGCGGTCCGACGCGCCCTCCTCGACCGCCCGCTCCGCGAGGGCGAACAGGTCCACATCGACGGCGTCGGCGCCTTCGCCGTCTCCGGGACCGACCCCGCCGGCGCGGTGCGGGTCACCGACGAGACGGACATCACGGTACTCCCGCCGATAGACGGGACGCCGACCGGGGGCGCGACCGGCGGATCCACCGGTGGGACCGGCGGGGCGACGGGAGCGAGCGGGGCGTCAAGCGGTTCGACGGGAACGACCGCGAGCGGTGCGGCCGCCGAGTCGACGCCCGACGAGTCGGCCTCCCGAACGGGCGTCTCCTACGAGGACATCGGCGGCCTGGACGACGAACTCGACCAGGTCCGGGAGATGATCGAGTTGCCGCTGTCGAACCCCGATCTCTTCACTCGTCTGGGCATTTCGCCGCCACGAGGCGTGTTGCTGCACGGGCCGCCGGGGACGGGGAAGACGCTCATCGCCCGCGCGGTCGCCAACGAGGTCGACGCCTACTTCGACGTGATCTCCGGGCCGGAGGTCGTCTCGAAGTACAAGGGCGAGAGCGAGGAGCGACTGCGCGAGGCGTTCGACCACGCCGAGGCGAACGCGCCGGCGATCATCTTCGTCGACGAGATCGACGCCATCGCGGGCGAGCGCGACGAGGACTCCGACATGGAGAACCGCGTCGTCGCGCAGCTGCTCACCCTGCTCGACGGGCTGGAGGACCGCGGACAGGTCATCGTCATCGGCGCGACGAATCGGGTCGACAGCATCGACCCCGCGCTCCGGCGGGGCGGCCGCTTCGACCGGGAGATCGAGATCGGCGTCCCCGACGAGACCGGACGCCGGGAGATCCTCGACGTGCACACTCGCGGGATGCCGCTGGCCGAGGACGTGGATCTGGACCGGGTGGCCTCTCGGACGCACGGCTTCGTCGGTGCAGACCTGCACACGCTGACGACCGAGGCCGCGATGCACGCGCTCCGGCGGACGCGCGACGAACCCGAAGTCACGCGGGAAGATCTCGAAGCGGCGTTACGGACGGTCGAGCCCTCGGCGATGCGGGAGTACGTCGCCGAGTCACCGACGGTCACGTTCGACGACGTGGGCGGGCTCGCGGAGGCGAAATCGACGCTCGAACAGGCCGTCGAGTGGCCCCTGGAGTACGGCCCGCTCTTTACCGCGACCAACACCGACCCGCCCTCGGGCGTCTTGCTTCACGGGCCGCCGGGAACGGGGAAGACCCTCCTCGCCCGCGCGGTGGCGGGCGAGAGCGGCGTCAACTTCATCCGCGTCGCGGGGCCGGAACTGATGGACCGCTACGTCGGCGAGAGCGAGAAGGCGGTCCGGGAGGTGTTCGACCGCGCCCGCCAGACCGCGCCGGCGATCGTCTTCTTCGACGAGATCGACGGCATCGCGGGCGGCCGGATGGACGGCAACGAGGTGACCGAACGCGTCGTCTCGCAACTGCTGACGGAGATGGACAGCGCCGCCGAGAACCCGAACGTCGTCGTCATCGCGGCGACGAACCGCCGGGACATGCTCGACGACGCGCTCCTGCGGCCCGGTCGCCTCGAACAGCACGTCGAGGTCCCGAACCCCGACGAGGCGGGTCGGCGCGCGATCCTCGACGTACACACCGAGGGCAAGCCCATCGGCGACGACGTGGATCTGGACGAACTCGCGGTCGAGACGGAGGGACTGTCGGGCGCACAGATCGAGTCACTGGTCCGTGCGGCATCGATGCGAGCTATCAGCGAGGTCGCCGCGGGCGTCGACCCCGAAGAGGCGAACGAGCGGGCCGACGACGTGGTGATCGGTCGCGACGACTTCGAATACGCGATCGAGCGGATCGAGCCGTCGGGCTGACTCACCGACGTGGGGCCGCGGAGCGGCGAGTCCCGTTCGGTCACCTGCGGCGCGCGACCCGCTGGTTCACGGGGTCCGAGCGGTCGTGGAGGGTTCCGCAGTCGGTACACTCCCAGACGAACGCCCCGAGCCGCCGGTACCCGGCCGGCGATCCGTCCGGGTTGACGTTCCAGTTCCGCCCGCAACTCCGACAGCCGTCCGGTCGGTACTTGCCGCTGGTCGGCGGTTCGCGCTCGCGGGCCACTCGTTCCTGCTCCGGGGGCGCGATCTCGTAGAGAACTGAGCGGAGGGCCTCTGCGGAGAGACGCTTCTGGAGGGTCTTGATCCCCGCGGCCAGGTCCTCGCGGCGCGACTCCAGACGCTGGTATCGCTCGTCGTCGCAGCTGTCACCGCGGAGTTCGACCTCCCTGGACGACAGCCGGGTCGTACACTCGTAGTACTGGACGAGCAGGCGGCCGTAGGAGGCCATCGCGACCTGTCGACTGACGACCTGCCGGAGCGAGTCCCTGTCGATCGGCTCGCACAGCGTGGCGTTCTCGTCGAGGACCCGATCGGCGACCGGTTCGTGCCGACTCGTGGTGAGTACCGTCCGTACGAGCGGCGACTGCTCGTCGAGCAGGTCGGCTACGGCGCCCCGTTTGGACTCCGACAGCTCGTGGCGCACCAGCGCGACCGCCGTCGAACCGTCGACGACTCGGCGTCCCTCTCCGATGGACTGGACGGTGACCACCTCGATGGCGTCGGGGAGCCATCGTCGGTACAGTGCCGACCGTGTCGAGTCGTCGAACACCGCGACGGTCGGCCCGTCGCCGTCGCGCACCCGGGGCGGATCGGCCCCGTCGTCGGCCTCCGCACTCCCGGGCGGCCCTGTTGCGGTAGCCATCTGTTTACTTGCCCATCTCCGTATTTATAATCAACTATAATTAAACTTTTCCGTGAGGTATCGGCGATGATATCGCGAGGCTTCGGCAGCGGTCGGCGCCGGAGGGATGTTGGGAAGCGCTGGGACGCGGCCGAGCGGTACGGCGGCGGAAGTTCGTGGGGGCGCAGGGACTTTTTGACCGTTGCGGTCGAACAGTTACGTATGAGCCAGCCCGAGGACCCCTTCAGGCACTACGTCGACGGCGAGTGGACGACCGGATCGAGCGAGGAGACCTTCGAGAGCGCGAATCCGGCGACGGGCGAGACGCTCGGGGAGTTCTACCGCGCGACCCCGGCGGACGTGGAGCGAGCCGTCGATGCGGCCGAGGAGGCCTTCGAGGAGTGGCGTCGGCTGTCATACATCGACCGCGCGGAGGTGCTCTGGGAGGTGTACCACGAACTTCGGGACCGCACGGACGAACTCGGCGAGATCGTCACCCGCGAGTGCGGCAAGGAGATCAGCGAGGGCCGCGCGGACGTGGTCGAGGCCGCCCACATGGTCGAGTGGGCCGCCGGCAACGCCCGCCACCCCCACGGCGACGTGGTCCCCTCCGAGATCGCCGCGAAGGACGCTTACATGCGGCGCAAACCCCGGGGCGTCGTCGGCTGCATCACGCCGTGGAACTTCCCGGTCGCCATCCCGTTCTGGCACATGGCCGTCGCCCTGGTCGAGGGCAACACCGTCGTCTGGAAGCCCGCCGAGCAGACCCCCTACTGCGGCCAGATTATCTCGGAGATGATGATCGACGCGGGGGTCCCGCCGGGCGTGTTCAACGTCGTCCAGGGCTTCGGCGACGCCGGCAACGCCATCGTCGAGGACGAACGCGTCTCGACGGTCCTCTTTACTGGGTCCGCCGAAGTGGGCCACAAGATCGACGAGAAACTCGGCGGCGTCCCGGGCCGCGACGCCGCCCTTGAGATGGGCGGCAAGAACGCTATCGTCGTCACCGAGGAAGCCGATCTGGACATCGCCCTGCATTCGGCGGTCATGTCCTCGTTCAAGACGACCGGCCAGCGCTGCGTCTCCAGCGAGCGCCTCATCGTCCACACCGACGTGTACGACGAGTTCAAGGAACGGTTCGTCGACCTCGCATCGGATGTGGCCGTCGGCGACCCCCTCGACGAGGACACCTTCATGGGTCCCGTCGTCGACGAGGGCCAGGTGGAGAAGTTCGGCACGTACAACGATCTCGCTCGCGAGGAAGGTGCCACCGTCCTCGTCGACCGCGAGGAACTGGACGACGCCGAGATCCCCGAGGGCCACGAGGACGGCCACTGGGTCGGCCCGTTCGTCTACGAGGTCGACTACGACCCCGACCTGCGGTGTATCCACGAGGAGGTGTTCGGTCCCCACGTCGCCCTGATCGAGTACGAGGGCGCCGTTGAGCGCGCCGTCGAGATCCACAACGACACCGACTACGGCCTCGCCGGCGCGATCGTCTCCGAGGACTACCGCCAGCTCAACTACTACCGCGACCACGCCGAGGTCGGCCTCGCCTACGGCAACCTCCCCTCCATCGGCGCCGAGGTCCAACTCCCCTTCGGCGGCGTGAAGAAGTCGGGCAAGGGCGCCCCCAGCGCCCGCGAGGTCATCGAAGCCGTCACCGAGCGCACCGCCTGGACGCTCAACAACTCGAAAGAGATCGAGATGGCACAGGGCCTCTCGGCGGACATCACGACCGACGAGGACTGACACGGATCGCTCTCAGTCAGTTCCACATCGACCGCCCGAATTCGAGCGGTCGTCGTGGGAAACAGTGAGCGCAATCCGTCCGAGGCGACGGGCGGATCGGAGGACCGCGCGATTTCCGGTCCGTTGTCGTGACACTTATCCTATTAGTTCCTGAACGGCGGATAGATGCCCTCGATATCCAGACGGTCGGTCCTCGCTTCGCTCGGCCTCGGCGCTGTCGGCGCCGGCGGCTACGGCGCCATGCGGTACGCCACGCAGTGGAATCCCGACCCCGAGGACTGCACCATCGAGGAAAGCGACCGATCCACCGAAGCACCTGTCGAGGGGTCATTCCCGCATCCACGCGCAGACCATCGCATGTCGGGACACGTCTCGGGCACGTCCGAGACGGGGACTGGAGACGAGTACTGGCGGACGGATATCGGATCAGGACCGAATAGTCTTGGCGTCGGGAGCTTCGCCGCACCCGTCGTCTCGGGGGAGTACTGTTACGTCTCCGACCGCCGGCTCTACGCGCTGAACCGGTCCGACGGGACGCTGGCCTGGTGCGCCGACCCCGGACCGCGCGAGCTCACGTCCCCGACGGTCGCGGACGGGACCGTCTTCGTCGCCTCGCGGTTCGTGGTCGGCCGTGCCTGGCGCGGCGTCACCGCGTTCGACGCCGAGACCGGCGAGCGCCAGTGGCGCGCACCGAGTCGGCAGTTGCTCAAACCGAGCGTCGGCCTGCCGGAGACCCTCCCGACGGTCCGCGACGGAACGGTGTATATCGGTGGCGCCGCCGAGACCGGAGCGGTGACCGCGCTCGACGCCGACACCGGCTCCGTCGAGTGGCAGACCGACGTGGCTGAACCGGGATCGCGAACGGCTTCGGCGGCAGTGGGCGACGGCGGCGTCTTCGTTCTCGTCGGGCGCCGTATCGCGCGGCTCGACGCGACCAGCGGCGACGTGACGTGGGAGACCGCCGCGGGCGAGGCGTACTGCCCACCGGTGCTCGCCGACGGCGCCGTCTACGCGCCCCACGACGACCGTTCGATCGCGAGGTGGGACGCCACCGACGGCGTCCATCAGTGGACGGTCGAGCGGTTTCGGGAGCGTCCGCGCTCACTCGCCGTCGCGGACGGCACGCTGTACGCCGTGACCGAGCGGAAGATCACCGCGCTCGACACTCGTGAGCAAACCGTCTCGTGGGAGCGAACGGGGGCGGATCTCGTAGAGGCCGGCGTCTCCGACGAATGGGGGGCCACCCTGCGCCACTGTACCGTCTCCGACGACCGCGTCTACCTGAGTATCGGGAGTTCGCTGGCCGTGCTGGACCGGTCGGACGGCTCGCTGGTGGCGACGGTCGCGTTCCCCGAAGAGTCGGACGGTGACGCTGTGTACGCCGGTCGGCCGGGCGTCCCCGCCGTCGTGGGCGGCGTCGCGTACTGTCTCACGGAGACGGGGGACCTGTACGCGCTCGACGTCTGAGCGACCTTTCAGATGTCGCCACCGACTTCGACGTCGGCACCGCCGCCGGAGTTGCCGGAGGGGAGCCGCGAGGCGAGGTCACTGACGAACTCGCCGTAGTTGCGGGTCTGCAGCAACACCGTCCCGGGGCCGGTGAACCGCATGACCAGCCCCTCGTCGCTGAACAGCGTCTCCTTCATGCCGCCGACCCGCTCGGTGTTGTACTCCATCGACGCGTCCCAGGCGACGACGTGCCCCGAATCGACCGTGAACACCTCGCCGGCGTCGACCTCGCGCTCCTGGATCCCGCCGAAGGCCGATAGGAACAGCGGGCCGGTCCCGGCGGCCTTCAGCAGGAAGAGTCCCTCACCGCCGAACAGCGTGTCCAGGCCGCCCACGTCGGTGTCGAGTTCGACGCCCGACCCGGCGGCCTCGTAGGCGCCCGACTGGACGTAGACCTCGTCGCCGTCGAGCTCTCGGGCGGTCATGTCTCCCGGCGTCGTCGCCGCGATCTGCACGATTCCGTCGCCTCCCTCGGCGGTGAACCGGTTCCGGAACAGCGACTCGTCGCCGAGTACGGAGTCTTTGACCGACTCCAGGAACCCCTCGTCGGAGTCGCCGATCCCCGTCTCCATCCGGATCGTCTCCGTGTGCGAGACCATCGCGCCGGCCTCGGCGGTGAGCTCCTCTCCCGACGATAGCTCGACCGAAGCGACCGCGTACGACGGTCGGTTCTCGAGTTCGTACTCCATGGTCGTCTCGGAACGTTTCAGACGGAGAGTAAATATCTTGTCCCCGAGTTGTAGTCGTGGGCCGCCGACGAGCGCGAGTTCCCGTCACCGTCGGATCGAGGGCTCTGACGGGTCGAATCCGGCGATCGAAAGGTGAGAGGCGGGCCGTAGACGAGGAGGCGAACCGCGGCGGCCTGTCCGGACAGGTGCCGCGGCGAGTGGTCGACGTGGGCCTGGCCGAGCGCGGTTGGATTGCCGGGTGCGACGTGAAAAGCGTCTTGCCGGCACTCATTGGTTACGCGTCCTCCGATATAAATCTCGTGTCTGGGACGGGCCACGAGTGGCGTTCCCGTGCGACCGTCTCACGCTTCGGGGCGCCTGCCGGAACCACCCAGAAGTCGCTCACTCGTCGCTGGACCCGTCCGCCCCCTCGCCGCCGCCGGCCTCAGGCTCTTCGGACGACTCGTCGGCAGTTCCCTCGTCGTCCGTCTCGAACTCGGTACGGAGGCCCCCGTCCGCGCCATCGCGGCCGTCGGACGGACGCCGCGAGCGCGACCGACCTCCGACGAACGGCAGCCGGCGCTTGATACCCACCCGTCGACCGGCGCCGACGACCAGCAGTGCGGGCACGCCGAGCCCGACGACCCACGGGACCGCGGCGACTCCCGCGACGAACACGGTGCGAGCGAAGGTGACGAAGCCGCCGACCGAAGACGCGAACACCGCAGCGGGCGACTGCTCGTGGAACGGCGTCGGCCCCTCGGGCGCGACCGCGTCCGGTTCGGGCTCGCGGAGTTCGACGCGGACCGTCGAGAACGAGACCCTGTCGCGCAGCGACCGCTTCTGGGCTTCCAGTCGCTCGATCTCGCCCTGAACGTTGGAGAGCTGCTCGCCCACGTCCAGCAGGTCCTCCGTCGTGTTGGCCGAGTCGTACAGCGAGCGCAGCCGGTCGCGCTGGGCCCGGAGGTTCTCCAGCCGAGCCGTCAGGTCGACCAGCTGGTCGGTCACGTCCTTCGTGTTCGAGTCGGCCGACAGCACCGTCCCCTGACCCTGGGTGGCCTCGTACAGCGCCGTGAAGTTGGTCGAGGGGACCCGCACCTCGACGTAGCCGGTCCGCCAGGTCTCGTTCTCGCGGTGGTGGAGCCGGACGTTCGACCCGGAGACGTACCCGCCGAGCGCCGCCGCGCGGGTCCTGACCGCCCGCTCGGCGACGGAGTAGTTCTCGACCTCGACGGTGACCGTCCCGGTCTTGATCAACGCGCGGTCCACCTGCGCGGCCGCGTTCGGTCGGCCGTCGTCGCCGTCGCTCGCGCTGAACTCGGCGTCGCCGGCGTCGCTACCCCCACTTCCGCCGTCACCGCCGCTTGCGCCCGCACTGCCGTCGCCCCCGTCACTGCCGCCACCGTCGCCGCCGTTCGCCTGGAGATCCGCGCCCTCACGGTTCGCCGAATCGCCCGATCCCATGCTCGCACAGCCCGCCAGGGCCACCAGCACGACCACGAGAACCGCCGCTTTTCGTCCCATGCTCCACGGATCCGACCGTACAGATAAAGGGATGCCGTGGCTTCAAACGCGCCCTTGAGCTATCGACGGCGGTCTTCGAGCGCGGGGAACTCCGACCGGACTTCGGCGACGCGGTCGGCGTCCACGTCGGCGGTGACGATGGCCGACTCCTCGCCGGCGCTCGAACGCGTCGTTCCCCACGGGTCGTATATCGCCGACCGACCGAGCAGGTCGGCGTCGTCGAAGCTCCCGACGCCGTTGACGGCGCCGACGTACAGCAGGTTCTCGACGGCGCGCGCCCGCGGGAACAGCCGCCAGTGCTCGACGCGAGGGTACGGCCACGCGCTCGGGACGAGGACCATCGTCGCCCCGGCGTCGACGAGCTCGCGATACAGCGAGGGGAACCGCAGGTCGTAGCAGGTCGTCACGCCGACCGTGTGCTCGTCGAACTCGACGGTCGGGACCGCCTCGCCGGGCGTCAGGAGGTCCTGTTCGGCGGAGCCGTAGCCGAACAGGTGGTGTTTGCGATACACCGCCTGGCGCTCGCCCCCGCGGTCGAGGAAGACGGCGGCGTTAGCCAGCCCATCGGCGGCGGGCGTCTCGACGCCGTCGGCCCGCGAGGCCGCCAGATCCTCGACGATACTGCCGGCGAGGACGCCCACGTCGTGTTCGCGCGCGCTCTCGGCGAGGGCCGAGACGGTCGGGCCGGCGACGCTCTCGGACCGCCGCTCGTAGCTGTCGAACGCGAAGTAGCCGACGTTGAAGATCTCGGGGAGCGCGACGAGGTCCGCACCGTCGGCGGCGGCCTCGGCGACGGCCGTCCGCGCGCGGTCGAGGTTGCCCGCCACGTCGCCGCCCTCGATCCGGAGCTGGGCGAGCGCGAGCCTCACACTTCGACACCGAGGTCGTCGGCCAGCGCCTGCTCTAGGTTCTGCATCTCGTCGTCGAGGTTCCGTTTGAAGAAGCGTTCGACGCCGGGCAGCGAGCCGTCGACGACGAAGCGATTGGTGAGCCGCGTCCCCTCGTCGGTCTCGGTCAACTCGTGTTCGCCGATCACCTTCATCACCTTCGAGCGACCGACGAACCGAACGTACTCCGGCGCTCGGCGCTCCTCGTCCTCGGTCTCGACGCCGATGGTCCGGTTCACGACCGGGATCGGGAGGTCGAGTCGCCAGGTGGCGCTCCCGTCGTCGTGGACCGTGTAATCAGAGACCACGCTGATGGCGCCGGCTCGTTTCCCCGGGTCGGCGATGAACTCCCAGACGCGCTCGCGGTCGACCGGTAGCTCGAACGACCGCTCCACCCGAACAGTCATGCCGGTGCTTCGAACTGCGTCCCCTAAAAGAGCCCGTTAACTGAGCGTGACGCGCCAGGTCGTCGAGCGCGCGCGCCCCCACTTCTCGATGTCGACGTCGTCGGTCTCCTCGTCGAGCTTCGGCAAGCGCGCACCGACCTGCTTCGAGGAGAGACCGATCTGCTCCGCGATGTTCTTCGCTCTGAAGTAACTCTGCCCGCGCGAGACGCTGTCGCGTAGATAATCTAGAATCTCCCTGTCCTCCTCGCCGAGTTCGCTCATACGCCGGGCTAGGTCGCGAGCGCCCTTAAGAATTCCTTACGCGTCCCCGGCACCGTAGAGGTGGATGCCGGCGATCGAGCAGATACCCCCGACGATCGCCAGGGCGAAGCTCCAGCCCGCCACCACCTGATTGCTGTAGGCGACCAGCATGCCGACCGCGCCCGCCACCGCGAGCACGCCGAACGCCAGTCCCAGCCCGATGCCCATGTCCGAGCCCGCGGTAACCTCGCTCATACCCTCCCGTTCCGTCACTCACCACTTAATTCATTCGAGGTCGGCGCAACGGCCGGTTCGGCCGAGACGGGACGGTTCCGGGGCGTCGCCCCGGACCGCAGCTCAGTCCTCGGTGGAGTCCGACTGGATGGTCGTGTGTTCGGACTCCTCGCTGAGGGCGAGGTTCGTCGCGATCTCGGCGTTCCGGACGGCGTACTGGGCGGTCTGCTGGAGGCTCACGAGCACCTCGCGCACCCGCAACACGTCGTCGTTGGACATCTCGTCGAGGTCGTCGAGTATCTCGGCCTCGCGGTCGCCGATCTCGGCGAACATCTCGCGGACCTCGACGGCGATGTCGTAGTCGCGCTCGACGGCCGCCTCGACGGCGAGTTCGGTGATCTCGTTGACCTGGTCGGTGAACTCCCGGATGCGGCGCATCGTCGAGGAGTCGACGTTCAGCGAGTGCCCCTCGGTCTCCAGGGCGATCTCGGCGATGTCCTCGGCGTTGTCCGCGGTCAGTTCGAGGTTCTTCGCGATCGAGCGGTAGCCGATGAGCGGGAACCCGTCGTTGAGTCCGACCGCCCGCGCCAGGTTCGGGTTCTGGTAGGAGGTGAAGATCAGTCGCAGCAGGAGGACGAAGATCTTGTTCGCCTGCCGTTCGCGGTTGAGCGCCCGCTGGGCGAGGTCGGGGTTGCCGTGAGCGAGCGCCTTGATCGCCTCGTTTCGCATCGTCGAGCCCGTGCTCTCGAGGCGTTCGAGGAGGTTATCGAGCGTGAAGTCCTCCGGGTCGACCGAACAGCGGATGGCGATCCGCTCAGGCGTCTCCTCGACGACGCCCAGCCCCATGAGCTGCGTCTCGGCGTTGTAGACGGCGTTGATGTGTGCGCTGTCGAGCGTCCCGCTCTCGCCGGCGTCGACGTGGATGATGCGACGGCCGAGGACGTACTGCGAGAGGATCGCCCGTTCGAGCGCGTCGGCGTTGAGGTCTTCGGCGTGGATGACCGCCTCGGAGTCCTCGCCCTGGACGGACTCGGGCATCACCGTCAGCGTCCCCTTGCCGCCCATCCGCAGCGATACCTCGTCGCCCTTCTCGACGTTGTGCTCCTTGGCCCACTTCGCAGGGAGGGTCATCGCGAGCGTCGACGGACCCAACCGCTGGACTTTCCGCGTTTCCATACCCTTTCTTATTCGCTGTCGACCTTAAACGTATCCATACACCGTATAAGATACCGTCGAATACTATTACATTCGATGGACGATCGTCCGAAAATCGATACCGCCGTTCTGAATGGATCACATACTAGGTATCTCGGGGGACGTGGCGCCGGCGGAGAACGGGCCGGCAAGCGGGATTCGGTCACGCGATATCGACGAGTCGGCGCTCGTAGCGGCCGACCCTGACGCGGTGCCAGCCGCGCAGCGAGTCGTCGAGGTCGGGGTCGCCCGTGTCGACACGGAGGGCGTCGAGTCCGTCGAGTTTCGCACGCGTCGCGACGATCTCGACTGTCGACCGGCGGATCACCGCGGGTGAGATCTGCTGGTTGCCGCGACCGAAGACGAACCCCTGGCCGCCGATCGGCGAGACGACGACCACGTTTCGCTCTCCCAGGGCCGCCTCGATGTCGGCGGCGCCGCCGTCGCGGACGACCACCTCGCCCGACGGGCCCGCACCACCCTCCCGGCCGTCTTCGGCGTCCGCCCGCCACACGTCGACGCCCAGCGGCGTCCCCTCGAACCCGAGTTCGGCCTTGATCGCGCCGACGGTTCCGCCGGGACCGAGGACGTACGTGACCCCGGGTTCGACCTCCTCGGCGACCCCCTCCGCGAGCGTCGCGACCGAACCGCCGCCGGTCTGTTTGCTCGCCTGGCGCTGCTCGGCGACGGGCGTCTCCGCGATGGCCCGTAGCTCGGTCGACACCTCCTGGGCCCGGTAGGCGTCCTCGTCCACGTCGTTGACCTCGCCCGTCTCCACGTCGTCGAACGACGCGGCGACGATCCCCGCTTCCCGCGGCCGCACCGCGAACACCGACGAGTAGATCTTCACGCCCGCCGGCACCCCCAGGATCGGGATCTCGCTGTCGATCTCCGCCAGCGTCTCGGCCACGTCGACGGCGGTCCCGTCCCCGCCGACGAACAGTATCAGGTCCGCGTCGCGCTCGACGAACGCGCGGACCGCCGCGCGAGTGTCGGCCGCCGTCGTCTCCCCGTCCTCGTCGTCCGAGGGCGCTCCGACGACGAGGGGGTCGAACCCGGCCGCGCGCGCGGCGTCCTCGCCCATCGGCCCGTCGAAGGCGAGTATCTCAACGTCCGCGTCGGTTTCGGCCAGCGCGTCCAGCGCGGTCCGCGCCCGCTCGGGCGCCCGCGGCTCGGCCCCGCGTTCGCGGGCTTCTCCGACTTTCCCGTCGGTACCTTTCAGTCCCACTCGCCCGCCCATGCCGGCGATCGGGTTGACGAGCACGCCGATCCGTCGCATCACCCGTGATTCGGTGCGACCGGGCAAAAGCGGCCCGACTCCGAGAGCCTGTCGGCCGAATCCGGCGACCGGTCTCTCCGGCGACCGATTCCCCCGCCGACTCCGCCCGGACCGGCGCGAGCGCGGCGGAAAACGGGCGGTTTTACATCGCGTCACGCGAAACGCCCCGATATGTACATGCCGCTGCAGGAGAGCGCCGAGGCCGTGCAGGGCGGGCTCATCAACGTCGCGGGGTTCGTGATGCTACTGGGCGGACTGCTGTTGACCGCGCTGTGGTGGAAAGTCCTCTACCGGTAGCGCCGCGTTACTCGCCGCTCTCCTCCTCGATATCGACCAGCTCGACCCGGTCGCGTAGCCACGCCGCGGCCGATTCGACCTCCTCGTCGCCGCCCTGGATCTTCACCCGCACGGAGTCGCCGGGGTAGCTCCCGACGGTCACGTCGAAGCGGTCGCGCAACTCGTCGATCCGGTCGAGCAGCGCGCTCTCGGGCTCGTCGGCGACCACCGAGGTGACGTGTTCGACCTCGCCGGCGAACTCGTCGGCGACCGTCTCGAACATGGCTTCCATCTCCGCCGGGACGCCCGGCAGGACGTAGACGCTCCCGATGACACAGCCCGGCGCGACGCCCTCGGGGTTCTTCAGCAGGCGAGCGCCCCGGGGGATGTCCGCGGTCCCCTCCGCCAGGTCGTCGGCCGCGTACCCGCCCTCCTCGGCGAGCCACTCCAGGGCCTCGTCGCTCTCGACGACCTCGTGGCCGAAGGCGGCGGCGACGCCGTCCATCGTCAGGTCGTCGTGGGTCGGCCCGAGCCCGCCGGTCACGAGGACGGCGTCGTACGCGGCGCGGTACTCGTTGACGATGCGGGCGATGTCGGCGACCCGGTCCGGGAGCGTGACGACCCGCTCTACGTCGACGCCGCGCTCCGTCAGTCGCTCCCCCAGCCAGGCGGCGTTCGTGTTCACGGTGTCGCCGACGAGCAACTCGTCGCCGACCGTGACGATAGCCACGCGCATACCGACCGTTGGCATCCGACCCGTAAAAGGTCGCCTGCTTCCGGTCAGATACGTCCGCGCGGCTCCGCCTCCGCTCCGTCACCCGTCGCGACCGCCGAGCGACGGGCCGGCCGTCGCGACTACCGCATCCCCGGCGGCGGGTCGTCGTCGTCGAACTCGTCGGTCTCGGTCTCCACGTCCAGCCCGATCTCCTCGCGTCGGCGCTCCAGCACGCGGATCTGTCGCAGGTAGTAGAGCGCGCCGCCGATGCCGACCAGCGCGAGGACTCCGCCGATCCCGCCGAACAGCAGCAGGTCCCGCGCGAGGTAGTACCGGGTCACTATCGGTCCGCGGTCGGTCGACTGCCAGCGGACGATCATCCGGTCCGAGCCGTCGGGGATCTTCGCCGTCGACCCGCCGGGCGAGACCTGCGAGAGCAGCGGCACGCCGACGCGGGCCTGGGGCGGAAGCACGACCTCGACCGAGTGGGACGACTCGATGAACATCGGGATCGCGAACCGCTTGGCGTTAGGCCGGTTGGCCGTGAACGCAACCTGCCCGCCCGCCTGGGGCAGCGTCACGTTCAGCCGCGAGTTCGTCGCGTTGACGTAGAAGTTCGACCGGTTCGACGGCGCGACGACCGTCCCGTTGTCGGGGTAGCGGAACCGGAGCGAGGCCACGTCCAGGGGCTCGTCGGTGCCGAGTTCGCTCCGCTGGTAGAGCTCGACGTACGACTCGTTCTCGACGCCGAGGATCCCCGTGAAGTTCCCGCGACCCACGTCGTAGGTCGTCGTCGCGTTGGTGTCCCACTCGTAGGTCGCGTTCTGGTTGAGCTGGGCGTCGTCGGGGCCGCCGCCGCCGAACGGCGACGCGCAACCGCCCAGCGCGACGAGCACCGCCAGCAGGCCGAGCGCGAGGACCAGTCGCCGCCTCATGGCACGACGCAGAGCAGCTCCGCCGACATGTACTGGCCGATGCTGGCCAGCAGCCCCGGCGGGTCGGTGTCCTCCGTGCAGACGATGCTCTGTTCGAGCAGCCCGAGCCGCTCGACGGTCACGATGTCCTGGGCGTGGCCCGCGCGGTTGACCGTCGCCCGCGCCTCCGCCCGCGTCGCCGAGTTGACGTTGACCCGACCCGCGCCGCGCGTCCACTCGTAGAGGCGGTCGCGCTCGGCGTCGGCCAGCCGCGCGGGCTCGTCCTCCTCGGGGTCGGCCGCGACGAACCGCATCGGGAGGTGCTGGACGAGACCGAACCGCGTCCGGATCTGCTCGGGCGTCCCTTGCCCGAGCCCGATCTCCCCGGCTGGGATCCGCACGTCACGTCCGAACCCCGCGTCGAGGACGAACCCCTCGTCGTCCCACGATTCGAGGGTCCCGACGTGTTCCGCGCCCGGTTCGATTTCGGGCGCGACCTCGCCCCACTCCTCGGCCAGGGCGTTGGCCGCGACCGTCGCGTCCTCGCCGTCGAGGGTGACCTCGGGGAACTCGTCGCCGCGGATCTCCAGGTCGACGGTCACGTCCAGGTCGCCGACGACGTTGTTCACCTGCGAGCGCAGCGAGTCGGTCGCCCGCGAGCGGGCGTCGCCCTCGACGTACAGCTTGGTTGCGAGTACGACCATCAGGCCTCGCCGTGCTCGACGTTCAGTTCGTCGCGCAGTTGTGCGATCCGGGTCTCCATGGCGTCGACCAGGCGGGTGTTCTCCATCGCCTCGACGGGGTTACCGCAGTCGGGGCACTCGAAGCCGAACTCCATGGCCTCCCCGAACTCGAAGCGGATGCCGCAGTGCTCACAGAGGTAGAACTCGTTGTCCTTCTCGTAGTCCTCGCGCTCCTCCAGCGCTTCGAGCAGGCGATGCATCTCCGACTGGAGCTGCTCGGGGATCTTCTCGTATTCGAAGGTCCACAGGTAGGTGAGCCACCCCGAGTCCTCGTCGCGCAGTCGGCGGTAGCTCGCGAGGTCGTTCTCGTAGAGGATGAACAGCGCGCGGCGCACGTCGTTGAGCTCCAGGCCGAGTTCCTCGGCGAGTTCCTCGTCGGTCACCTCGCCGTCCGGCGGCGCCGCCGCCACCGGCATCCCTTTCGGGCCGACCAGCTCGTGCAAGTACTTCTGTATAACGGGGTTCTCCAGAAGTTCGTCAAAAGCCATTACGTCCGTCTCAGTCCGTGAGGCGTTTAAAAGCACCGGATGGACGGAACCGTCGCGTCCGGTCGTCTCGACCCGGATCCGAACTTCGGCCCGCCTCACTCGGCCCCGTCGGCCGGCCCTGCGTCCCCGTGTCGGTCGGCGCCGCCCGGTTCGACGACGCGCTTGCCGGTTTCCTTCGGGATCACCTCGCGGTCGGCGTCGGCCCACTCGCGGTCGAGTTCCCGCCCGTCGAACAGTCGGTCGAGCGTCACCGCCAGCGACGCCACTTCCGAGTGGGGCTGGTTCGTCACGGCGACGTTGTAGTCGGCGCGTTCGTACACGTCGAACGATACTTTCTCGGCGCCGACGACGAACAGGACCGGGTCGCCGCCGTCGAGCGAGGCGCGGAGGTCGCCCTGCACGTCCTGGATCGGCAGGCCGTACATCGTGAGGTGGACGACCGGACCGCTCCAGTCGGAGATGGTGGCCTTGGGTGCGTCGGTGACCTCGACCTCGAAGGGGCCGCCGAAGCGGTCGGTGATGTCCCGGACGGTGTCGGCCGACCCGGACGCTTTCGGGCCGAAGACGACGCGGTCGGCGCCCAGCGCCCGCGCAGTGAGTCCGACGTGAGTCGTCATCCGGTCGTCGCGACCCGGCCGGTGGCCCAGCCGCAACACCGCGACTTCGGGTTCGTCGTTCATGCGCGACGGCTACGCGAGCCCCGTTTAGGAGCCTTCCGACCGAGGGACCGGACCCCCTTCGCCTCGTTCCCGCCGTCCCATCCTCACTCTCAGCCGTCGGAGCGCGCGCTCTCGATCGCCGACCGGACGGTCTCCCAGCCGAACCCGTCGACGGCCGACCCGTTCACGAACACCCACGGCGTGCCGCGAACGCCCGCGTCGATCCCCTGCTGTTTGTCCTCGCCGACCACCCGCCGATACGTCCGGCCTTCCGCGGCCGAACGCGCGCGCTCGCCGTCGACATCTACTTCTCCTGCCAGGTCGGCGTACGTCGACGGCCCGAACTCGCCCTGGTTGTCGAACAGCAGGTCGGCGTAGTCGAAGAAGGCCGCGTCGTCCGCCTCGTGTTGGACGGCCCGCGCGGCGTTCGCGGCCGTGTAGGACACCGGCGCGTGGGTGTCCAGCGGGAAGTCGTAGTGTTCGTAGCGGACGACCCCCTGGTCGACGTACTCGCGCTCGATCTGCGGGGCGACCTGCTCGTTGAACTGGCGACAGGCCGGACAGGCGAAGTCCTTGTAGACGCCGACGGTCACCGGCGCGTCCTCGGGTCCCTTGGTCGGCGCCGACAGCGACACGTCCCGGGCCGTCGGCGTGCTCCCACCACCCGAACTGGAGGCGAGTCCGCCACAGCCCGCGAGCGCGGTCCCGGCGACCGCCGCCGCTCCCGCGAGGAACGCACGCTTGCTCGACCCCCGTGTTCCGTCGTTCATACGTCGTCTGTGGCCCCTGGCCGGTTTACCGTTGTCGGTGACACGTTCGGACGAACCCGACTCTCCGCCCGGAATCTACCGCAACACACATGTCGGCGCTGGACGACGTTCGCCCATGGATCTCTCCGGGAAGCGACTGGTCGTGACGGGTGGGGCAGGTTTCGTGGGCTCGCACCTCTGTGAGCGACTCGTCGCGGACAACGAGGTGGTCGCGGTCGACGATTTCTCGAACGGCGAGCGAGCGTGGCTGCCCGACGGGGTCGAGGTCGTCGCGGGCGATCTGACCGACCCCGAGGTGGCCGCCGAAGCCATCACCGAGGACGTCGACGGCGTGTTCCACTTCGCCGCGAACAAGAACGCCGCGGCCGACGACATCGAGCAGTACCGCTTCAACAANCCATCACCGAGGACGTCGACGGCGTGTTCCACTTCGCCGCGAACAAGAACGCCGCGGCCGACGACATCGAGCAGTACCGCTTCAACAACGAACTCACCGAGACCGTCCTCGACCGCATGGACGAGGTGGGCGTCGACAACATCGCCTTCACCTCCTCGTCGACAGTGTACGGCGAATCGCCTCGGCCCACTCCGGAAGATTACGCCCCGCTGGAACCGATCAGCATCTACGGCGCCTCCAAACTCGGCGAGGAAAGTCTCCTCTCAGTCTACGCCAACAGCCACGATTTCACCGCGTGGGTGTATCGCTTCGCCAACATCGTCGGGCCGCGCCTCCAGCTCGGCGCGGTTATCCCGGACTTCATCGACAAACTCGAAGACGACCCCGAGTCGCTGACGATCCTCGGCGACGGGCGCCAGGAGAAATCGTACATGCACGTCGACGACTGTGTCGACGCGATGTGCCACGTCGTCGAACACGCCGACAGCGACTTCAACGTCTACAATCTGGGGACGCGAACGACGACCTCCGTGACGACNGCCACGTCGTCGAACACGCCGACAGCGACTTCAACGTCTACAATCTGGGGACGCGAACGACGACCTCCGTGACGACCATCGCCGACATCATCAGCGACGAGATGGGACTTGACCCCGACTACGAGTACACCGGCGGCGACCGCGGGTGGGTCGGCGACGTGCCGCGGATGCGCCTCTCCATCGAGAAGCTCTCCGCGCTCGGCTGGGAGCCCGCGGGGTCGTCCGACGATGCCGTCCGCCGCGCGACTCGCGAACTGCTCGCCGATTGAACGGGGAGTGTCTGCCGTCGCGGTCCGTCACCCGCGGCTCAGGGCGCGTATGTGCCTTCGATCTGGGCCTTGCCGACGACGCAGCCCTCGGCGGCGTCGTAGGCGTCGTCTTTCGTGGCCTCGCGCCCGAGGTTCAGGCGGTCGTCGAGCGCGTAGAGGAGGAACCGGTAGGTGTGTTCGCGGTCCGGCGGGTTCGGGCCGCCCCAGCCGGTCTCGCCGTAGTCGTTCTCGCCGGTGACGGCGCCCGCGTCTTCGGGGTCCCAGTCCTCGGGGATCGACTCGGTGTCCGGGTCGATGTTCCAGACGACCCAGTGGTCCCAGATCTTCCCGGCGGGCTCGCGCGCGTCGGGGTCGTCGACGACGATCAGGAACGATTCCGTGTTCGATGGCACCCCCGAGATCTCGAAGGGCGGGTTGACGTTGTCCTCGGTGTAGCCATACCGGTCGGGGATCGTCGCGCCGTCCTCGAACGCCGGACTGGTGAGTTGCAGGTCGGCCATGCTACTGGCGAACCGACGGCGGCCCGACAGTTAAACCCGCCCCACCGTTCGCCCGGCCTACAGGTTTCCGGCGACGGCGGGCCGAGCGCGCCGTCGCCGTCGCGGGACCCGCAGTAGTCGCCCTCGGCGGAGCGCCACGACTATATCCGGGGGTCGCCAACCCGCGGGCGTGCAGATAGTGGGGTACGAGACGGGTACCGACGGCCCGCCAGCGCTGCTGATCGCCGACGATGGGTCCGTCTCGACGGTGGCGCTCGAGCCCGGTACCGACCTCTCCTACGCGCTCGACGAGCGCCACTGCGCCGGCGTGCTCGACGACGGCTCGCACACGCCCTGCCCTCGCGACGGCGCGCCCTACTGCGACGACCACACCTATCGCTGGCCCTGCGCGCGATGCACCGGCGAGTGCTCGATGCCTGTCGAGTCCTGTCACGAGGAACACGCTATCTACCTCGCCGCCTTCGCTCCCGAGACGTTCAAGGTCGGGGTTACCCGGTCCTGGCGGCTGGACACCCGCCTGCGCGAACAGGGCGCCGACCGCGCCGCCCACCTCCGGACGGTCGCCGACGGCCGCGTCGCACGGCAGATCGAGGCCGAGATCGCGGCCGAAGTCGGCGACCGCGTGCGCGTCCCGACGAAGGTTCGGGGGCTCCACGAGCGCGTCGACGACTCAGCATGGAGTGCGCTGCTCACCGAGTTCGACCCGGTCGAGACCTACGACTTCGACTACGGGCTCGGTCTGACCGACCGCCCGGTGTCCGAGACGCTCGCTTCGGGCACGGTCAGGGGCGTCCAGGGTAGGGTGCTGCTACTCGACAACGGCGGCAGCACCTACGCCGTCGACATGCGCGACCTCGTGGGGTACGACGTGCGCTCGGGCGAGAGCGAGCGAAACCTCCAGTCCAGCCTCGGTGCGTTCGGGTAGGGCGACCGAACCGACCCGCGACCGAGCGCTCCCGCCGGCCCGGCGGTCGTAGATGTTTTACACAAGACATTTACCGGTCGCCGTCGCGCTGGCGGACGTGAATCGAGAAGCGTGGCTGGGCGTCCTCGCCGCGTCGGCGATCGGTATCTCGGTGCTCGTGCGACGGATCGCCTGAGCGACGGCGCCGGACGAGTTTGGTACGACAACCCTTTTGGGACGCCGCGGCCAAGCGCGACCATGGCAGACGACCCTTCCGACGAGAACGAGACAGCCGCCGAGGAGTCCGCCGACGAGGCCGCCGAGGCCGAGGGCGGCGACGAGGAGAGCGAGTCCCAGTCCTTCCGCGAGCGGGTCGAGGAGATCCGCCAGCAGCGCGCCGAGGAAGGCGAGGGCGACGGCGAGGGCATGAGCCGCGAGGAGCGCATGGAGGAGATGATGGGCGGGGGCGGCGGCCCGCCCGGCATGGGCGGCGGTGGCGGCGGCGGCAACCCCTTCGCGCAGATGATGGGCGGCATGATGGGCGGGGGCGGCGGCCCGCCCGGCATGGGCGGCGGTCCCGGCGGCCCCGGCGGTCGCGGTGAGGAGGAGTCCTCGTCGAAGGCCGACGAGGAACTCGTCCGCGAGGTCCGCAAGCTCCGCGACGAGGTCCACGACGCCCGCCGCGAACTCGGCCGCATCGCCGACGCGCTCGAGGACTGAAGCGCCGCTCCCGAATCGCCCCGCCGACCGACGCGCTCACCGTTTTGCGAGGTAGCAGACGGCCTGCTCGTGGAGCGCCGGGTGCGGCTGTGCCGGCGGTCGCGCCGACTGCACGTCGGAGAGCGCCGACCGGAGCGACCGGCCCTCGGCCACGGCGACCGCGACCGCGGCGACGGCCGCGCTCCGCGAGACCCCGTGCGAACAGTGGATCAGCAGCGCGCCCGCCGACTCCCCGAGGAGCCGACAGGCCGCGTCCGCGGCCGCTTCGAACGCGGTCCATTCGTTGTCGGGACCGTCGACGAGAGGGCGGTGATGTGTCGTCGCCGGTCGCGGCTCGGCTGTCAGCGAGAGGACCCACTCGACGGACGGATCTCCCGGGGGCGAGGCGGCTGCCGCCGCGTTCCCGACGAACAGGTCCCGCTCGCCGACTCGCCGAGCGATCGGTCGGTCGTGTTCGTAGCCGAACGGCCGGACGACCGCCTCCCCGTGGCGCCACCAGTCGGGGCCATCGTTGCCGCGGTTCGTGCCAGGCATGGCTGTTGTCGCCCGAGAACGTCGAAAAGGGACGGTCGCCGCGCTACTCCTCGTAGGCGAGGTTCATGACGAACTGCGAGAAGGTGTCGCTGTGGGCGTTGACCTCGTCGTCGCCGACGAACGGGGAGAGCTGGTCGCCGGCCATCAGCAGCGAGAAGTCCAGGTCGCGGGCGGCGGGCGTCAGATAGTAGGTGTTGTGTCCGTTGTAGACAGTCTCCTCGCGCTGGATGAGGTCCTGGTCGGCCAGCGCGTCGGCGATGCGGCTCCCCTTGCGGGAACTCACGTCCAGCTCCTTCCAGAAGTCGCTCTGGTGGATGCCTCCCGTCTCCCGGATGAGTTCCAGTCCCGCGTACTCGTCCTCGTTGAGGTCGGCTTCGGCAGCGGCCATACGGGTACGGTCCGTGTCTGACCGGTTTAAACCTGGCCCTCCACGTCCCGGTAGTCGGTCTCGCAGGGCGGCCCGTCGGCGTATCGGTAGCGGGATCCCTCGCGGCCGATCTCGACCAGCGACGACGAGCGCGTGCCGAAGCGGTCGCGGTGGACGCAGACGCCGTACTCGTGGTCGGCGATTACGTTCGCGGCGCGGTCGAGCCACGCGGTGCTGGTCTCGCCGGGTTCGACGGTGAGCGCGGACGCTACCTTTCCGGCGTTCTCGGCCTGTGCTTCCCCGGCTTCGGCGCGGGACTCGGGAATCGCGTAGTCGCCGTCGGCGCCGACGTTGACGACGACGTGGACGCCGGGGTCGAAGTTCCGCACGCGGCGGGTCTCGCCGTCCCACTCGACGAGCAGGGCCGCGCTCTCGTCGGCGAGGACGAGGTTGAAGCCGTCGTACTCGCGGTCGTCGAGTTCCCGCTCGACCAGGCGGGCGGCGTCCTCCGCCGAGGACTGCCGGAGCGCGTCGCGGACGAGCAGCCCGCGCGACCGCTCTCCGGCGGGTTCCCGACCGTTCCAGCGGTTCGTGATCGCGACGAGCAGGCCGTGCTCGTTGTAGCCGATCCAGGTGCCGCCGGCCTCCTCGTCGCGTGGGGCGACGACGCGGGGCGACTCCTCGATCACCTCCGGGGGTCGCGACGGTCTATCGAGCGCCTCGTCGCGGTTGGCCGCGGCGACGACCGGCGCGTCGGAAAACACCTGCCAGGCGAAGACGAGCGTACACACGACTCCCGATAGGCGACCGAGCGGATTAAATCTCGTGGCGAGGTCCGCGCCGGGGGTCTACGCCCCGTCGCGGACCGCGGCGAGGCGCTCGCACACGGTCTCGCGGTCGACCGTCCCGGAGTGCGTTCGCGGGATCTCGTCGGTGAATCCGACCGTCTTCGGGACGGCGAACGCCGCGAGGCGGTCGCCGACGGCGTCGCGGACGCGCTCGGAAGTGAGGCTGGCGGTCTCGGATTCACTCTCGTCGGGCACGACCAGCGCGGCGACGCGCTCGCCCCACTCCTCGTCGGGGAGGCCGACGACCGCGGCGTCGGCCACGCCCTCGACCGCGCGGAGCGCGTCGGCGACCCGCGCGGGGTGGACGTTCTCGCCGCCGGTGACGATGGCGTCGTCGACGCGCCCGACGACCCAGAGCCGACCGTCCCCGTCGGCGTATCCCAGGTCGCCGGTGTGGAATCCCAGGTCGTCGAAGGCGGCCGCCGTCTGGTCGCCGTCCAGATAGCCCGGCGCGACCGTCGGTCCCGAGACGACGAGTTCGCCCGACTCGCCGGCGTCGAGTGGAGTCCCGTCGTCGGCGACGAGGGTCACGGTCGTCGGTTCGAGCGGGCGACCGACGGTATCGGTGTACTCGCGGGCCTCCGCGGGCGTCGCGGTCGCGATCTGTGAGGCCGTCTCGGTCATCCCGTAGGTCGGGCAGGCGGGGACGCCGCGCTCGGCGCAGCGCTCGACCAGTTCGCGGGTCGCTGGCGCACCGCCGAGCAGGACGAACCGGAGCGAGTCAGCGGGCGTCCAGCCCGCGTCGAGCAATCGAGTGAGCATCGTCGGGACCAGCGAGACAGCGGTGATATCGAACTCGGCGAGGACGCGGGCGGTCGCCTCGGCGGCGAACTCCCGCTGGACCACGGTCGTCGTCCCGTAGAGGGTCGACCGGACGATCGGCGCGAGCCCGCCCATGTGGTAGGTCGGGAGACAGACGAGCCAGCGGTCGCCCGGTTCGACGCCGAGCCGGTTGGCCGAGCCGACCGCGCTCGCGATCAGGTTCCGCCGGGTGAGACGCACGCCTTTCGGCTCGCCGCTGGTCCCGGAGGTGAACATGACGACGCGCTCGGCGTCGAGCGGGCGTGCCGACGGTGGGACGGCCGCGGGGTCACCGGGCGCGAGCGGGGCGACCTCGTCGGCGGCGGGGTCGTCGACCGACGCGACCGGCGTCCCCGGCGGCGCGACAGCGCTCGCTCGGTCCTCGGTCGCGCCCTCGCAGACGAGCAGGTCGATATCGGCTCGCTCGGCCTGCGAGCGGAGCCGCTCGGTCGGGAGGTCGACGTTCAGCGCGACCGCGCCCGCACCGAGTCGGCCGAGCGCGAAATACAGGTCCGCCACCGCGGGACGCGTCCCGAGCAACAGACCGACGCGAGCCCCGTCGAGGTCGGTGTCGGCGACGGCTTCGGCGGCCGCGGCGCGGGCGGACGCTCGGTCGTCGAGGTGGGCGTACGTCCACTCCCCGCCGTCGTCGGCGTCGACGACGGCCGTCGCCGCCGGGCTCGCGGCGGCGCGCTGGGCGAGGAGGTCCCTCGACGGGTCCGCGACGGGGTCGTCGACCGGCCACTCCGCCGGATTCGGGAGCGTCACCGCCGGCCCTCCGCGATTTCGACGCCGAGCCCCGAGTCCTGCGGAACCGCGATCCGTCCGTCGGAGACGGGTGCGGGGTCGTCCGCCAGGTCCGTGGCGAGCATCTCGGCGGTAGCGAGCCCGCAGGGCGCCACGTCGGGGATCGCGGCGGCGACGTGGACGGCCGCGGTCCGGGCGACGACGGCGTCGACCGTGGTGGTCACGACGGGTTCGATCCCGCGGTCGCGAGCGCGCAGAGCGAGGGTCTGGGCGTTGCCCGGCCCGCCGAGGACCATGGGTTTGAGAATCGCCACGTCCGCGGCGTCGGCGGCGAAGACCTCGGCCATCGAGTGTTCGACGAGCCCCTCGTCGACGGCGATGTCGACCCCGTTCCCGCGGAGATCCGCGAGTCCCGCGAGGTCGTCGGCGGCGACCGGCTGTTCGACGTAGGCCACGTCGAGCGGCTCGACTCGTTCGATGGCCCGCTCGGCCTCGGCACGGGACCAGCCGCCGTTGGCGTCGAGGCGAAGCGTCACGCGGTCGCCGACGGCCTCCCGGACGGCGCGGACCCGCTCGATATCTTCGTCGACCGAGCGCGCGCCGACCTTGCATTTCAGGCAGTCGAACCCGTCCTCGACGGCCTCATTGGCGTGTTCGACGGTGGTCTCCGGGTCGCCGTCTCCGACGGTGGCGTTGACCGGCACCGACCGGACGGTCCGGGAGTCGTCGAACCAGCGGTAGAGGGGGATCCCGTCGGCCCGCGCGTCGGCGTCGAGCAGCGCGGTCGCGAACCCGTGGCGGGCCGCCGGGATCTCGTCGGCGTCGAATTCGAGGAGCCCGGCGCTGTGGGCGCCGCCCGCGCCAGCGTCGAGCGCGCGCTCCAGCCCGGTCTCGCACTCGTCGAGCGACTCCGTCCAGCCGGGAAGCGGCGTCGCCTCGCCCACCCCCCTCTCGCCCCGGTGGTCGTAGCGGACGAGGAACCCCGACCGCTCGGAAATCTCACCCGCGGCGGTCGCCAGCGGCGATTCGAGCGGGAGGGAGAAGGGGTCGATATCGTCACGGGCCGAAGGCTCACCGCTCATAGCAGTGCGGGCGCGGCGAGGCCGGCCGTGAACAGGACCGAGTGGACGAACAGCGTCTGTCCAACCCGTTCGAGCGCCGGATTGAGCGCATCGCCGTCGGTGTGTTCGAGCACCGTCTTCGAGACCATCGCCCCGAGCGGGAGCGAGAGAAGCGGTGCGAGCGCCGGGAGTCCGTAGGCGGGGTCGAGCGCGAAGACGACGGGGACGACGTAGGCCATCCCGACCAGGGCGAGGAACTCGACGCGGCTCCAGCGGTAGCCGAGCATCACCGCGAGCGTGCGCTTGCCGGTCTCGGCGTCGGTCTCTCTGTCCCGAATGTTGTTGACGACGAGGATCGCCGTCGAGAGGGCCGCGGCGGGGAGACTGGCGATGACGGCCGCCAGCGGGAGCGTGTCGGCCGGGAGACCGGTCGGGAACAGCCCCACATCGGCGTGCGTGACCGCCTGGACGTAGTAGGTGCCCGTCACGGCGACGACGCCGAAGTAGACGAACACGAAGAGGTCGCCGAGCCCGCGGTAGCCGTAGGGGTAGGGCCCGCCGGTGTAGAGGACGCCGGCGGCGATCGACGAGAGCCCGACGACGAGGATGGGGACCCCGCCGATAGCGACGAGGTAGGCGCCGACGACGACGGCCAGGGCGTAGGTGGCGACCATCGCCCACTTGACCTGGGCGGGCGGGATGAGCCCGCCGGCGGTGACGCGAGTGAACCCCTCGCGGTCGTCGGTGTCGGCGCCGTTGACGGCGTCGTAGTAGTCGTTGGCGAAGTTGGTGCCCACCTGGATGAGCAGGGCACCGACGAGCGCCGCGAGCCACGGCAGGGCGGCGAACACCCCGGCGTGGGCCGCCAGACCGGCACCGACCACGACCGGTGCCGACCCCGCGGGCAGCGTCTGTGGCCGCGCGGCCATCAGCCACGCCCGCCGCTTCGATACCTGCGCGTCTGCGGTCGACATACCCGTAAATCGGGACCCGGCGAGTGTCAAAGTTGGCATCCACGGACGGGTCGGAGGCCGGTCGCCGGTCAGTCCGCGGGGACGGCGGCCTGGAGGCCGAACCAGTGTCGGACCGTGCCGTCGTCGCCCGGGCTCGGGACGAGCGTCACCCGGTTCGTGAACGGCGTGCCGTCGGCCCGGTAGTTTCGCAGTTCGACCGTGACGCCGTTCCAGTTGCGCAGCGCGTTCCGCAGGGTGTCCACCGCGGCGCCGTCGGTTCCGGGTCCCTGTAGTCGCCGCAGGTTCTCGCCCCACAGCGCTGCCAGCGAGTGGCCGGTCAGCCGTCGCGTCGCGCGATTGGCGTACAGCACGGGGTTGTCGTGGTAGGCCGCGCCCGCGACCACGACGCCGAGCGGTGCTTCCGCCAGCATCCACGCGCGCCAGACCGGCTCCCTGTCCGACACGTCGAGGGGCGCGACGGCGGCGGGCGGGTCGAACGTCTCGGGATCCGCCCCCAGCCGCTGCGCGTCGAAGTCGTACTCAGAGGCCAGCCGGTCGACGCTGTCGCGGAACGACCCGCGGTCGGCCGTGAGCGCCTCGCGGAGCGCCGCGCGCAGTTCCGGTCGTGGCGTCGGTCCTCGGTCCACGTCGGTCGGTCTGCACCGGACCGGCTTAGTCGCAGTGACTCCGCCCGAGAGCGCTGCCAGGCGCCGCGTCACTCTCACGGCCGCGGGCTCGTGGCTCCGTGCGCGTCGCTCCCCAGCCTCACCGACTCGCCAGTCGCGCCAGCCCCGTGCGGACCCGCTGGCCGAGGTGACCGACCTTCCGCCGGACGTACGACTCCCGGCGATAGTCGAGGTCGAGGTCGTCGAGAATCGCCCGCATTCGCTCGGAGCCCGCCTCGCGGTCGATGCCGGCGTCCCGGACGTGTTTCAGCGGGTGTCGGCGCCAGTTGTTCTCCTCGTGAGCGTACACGTCGATCTGCCTGGCGTCCTGCCTGACGAGGACGGCGTGGAGCTGTCGGTCGGCGAACGGCGACTCGCGGGACACCCAGCTCCCGTTCGTCTGCTTGCCCAGGCGCGTGTAGTGGTACATGCTCACCGGGTTCCAGCTGAACCCGTGTTCGGACAGGACGGACTCCAGGCGGTCGATATCGGTGTGCACCGTCCCCGCGTATCCGCTCGGATACACGCGGATCGTCTCGTCGGTGACCGTCCGCATCGCCCGGTCGAGGACGGGGCCGAGCGCCCGGCGGAGCCGATAACTCACTCGTCGCTGGACGCCGTCGGACATACGCTGGTTTGGAACGACGACGGGGTGAACGTTACGTTCGGATCGAATCCGGATACGCCCGCGACCAGCGGGACCAGATTGCCGAGGAGTATCGGCGCGAAACCGACGACTGCGGGACGCTGCTCGGGGTCGAGCGTGGAGGGAATCGGAGTCGTCCGCCGGTTCGGACGGCTCCTGTGACAGCAGTCCCTTGCGGGGTGACCGCTCACTCGGGCATCGTGGCGTCGGTGCGTTCGACCGCCCGTTCGACGACGCGGTGGGCCTGCCGCCAGGACTGTCGGAGCTGGCGGATCGCGCTGGCACGCAGTCGGATCGCCCGTCGCCCCTCGGCGTCGCGGGCGCGGTCCATCGTCCGCTCGGCCCGGTCGTACATGCGGTCGGCGTTGTCGAGGTGCGACGCCATGCTCCGGAGGACGCCTTCGCTGTCGATATCCTCGCGCGAGTCGTTCAGCAGTCGTCGAGCGTCGGCGACCTCCCGGGCGGCCGTCCGGTTGTCGGCGCGCACGACGAGATCCGCGGCCGCGGTGGCGTTGGTCTCGCCGCCGGTGCCGGCGAACGCCGTCAACGCCTGCACGCCGACGGCGTCGTCGGTGAACAGGGTCGCCGATTCGGTCCGGACGGGCCCCCGGTAGTACTCCCGCGACCCGTCGAACCGCTCGCTCGCGCGGTCGCGGGCGGACTCGTAACGACCGGCGTCGGCGTCGAGGGCGTCGACCGTCTCGACCGCGTCGGCTCTCAGCGCCCGCGGACTGCGGCGGTCCTCGCCGCCGCCGTCGTCGGGCTCGGACCCGTTCTCCGTCGCGAGGCTCTCCCAGCCCTCCAGATCGCCGTTCAACACGGAGTCGTCGAAGTAGCTCCGCTGGCCGTCGTACTCGGCGTCGGTGTAGCCGGCGTAGAGCTGAAGATGGTCGCTCGCGGCCGCGAACTCGCCGAAGTCGCCGCGGTCGAAGGAGACCAGCAGGTCGTCGCCGGTCAGGCGGACCCGCTCGGCGGCGAGGGCGGCGCCCGTCGCGTTCTCGACGCGCACGGCGGAGTCGTTCACCGACACGACCGCCTCGGGCACCTCGTAGTGGACCGGCACGGTCGACCCGTCGGCGGCGAAGATCCACTCGGTGCCGACCTCGCGGTCGACCCGCCGGATGCGGTTGGTGTCTCGCGGCGAGACGGTGCCCTGTCGCTCGATGTAGTCGGCGACGGCGGTGCCGTACAGCGTGAGGTCGGTGCTCACGGTCGGGTCGTCGGCGAGGTCGTCCCAGCCGGCCATGTAGGAGTTGACCGTCACGTTGTACGTCGCGTTCGCCCGCAGCGGTTCGCCGCCGACGTACACGTCGCGGACGACGGAGTCGGCGCCCTCGTGGGCCACCATCTCGTAGGTGACGCCGCTGACCTGCAGCTGGGCCTCCTGGCCGTACTGCTGGCCGCCGCCCGATTCGAGCGTGACGACCTGGCTGGCGAGCAGTTCCGTGAGTTCGGCGCCCGAGAGGCGCTTGGTGACGAGCGTGTTGCCGAACGGCAAGGAAGTGTACACGTCGTCGTAGGTGACGTTGCCGGGGCTGAACGTGAAGTCGCCGCGGATGCCGCCGGCGTTGGTCACCGCCACCTCGGCGCCCGTCTGCGCGCGGAACGCGTCGGTAACGAGGTTGCCCCACGCCGTCTCGTCGTGGTAGTTGGCCGCGAAGGTGGAATCCAGCGGGACCGTCGTCCGGCCGATGACCGCCGAGAGGTACTCCCCGCGGGCCGAGGAGACGATCCCCTCGACCGTCTCGTTGACCGGGACCGACTCCTCGCCGGCGACGGACAGCAGCCGGCCGTCGGCCATCGCGACGCTGCCGTTCGCGCCGACGGTGAGGTTGAGTTCGCCGAGGTAGGCCGCGCGGCCCTCGGCCTCCATGATCACCGCGCCGTCGGTGACCTGGGGCTCGTAGGCGACCTCGTCGTCGCCCGTGACGATCACGTCGATGTTCTCCGTCTCGCGGGCGAGTTCCTTCGAGTCGCCGACGCCGATGTGCGCCGCGGCGACGACCACGTCGACGTTCTCCTCGGTCTTCAGCTCGGTCGCGACCTCGGCGCCGACCTCGCTGTAGTCGGCGACCTCGTAGCCCGCTTCGTCGAAGTCGACGGCGGTCTTGGGCTCGATGGCCTCGTCGACGAGGCCGACGATGCCGACGCGGACGCCGTCGCGCTCGACGATCGTGTAGTTCTCCGTCCCGGGGACGCCGCCGCCGTCCTCGGCGCGGACGTTCGCGAGCAGCCACGGGTACTCCGAGGCGGCCGTGTAGTTCGGGACGGCGTCGAAGCCGTAGTCTAAGTCGTGGTTGCCGACCACGTCCGCCGCGGGGTCGATGGCGTTCGTCGCCGCGACCGGGACCGTCCAGTTGCTGACCGGCGAGAGCGAGCTCGGGCTCACCTGGTCGCCGCCGCCGACCACGACGGTCGGATTGTCGTGGGCCCCGCGTCGCTCGTTCACCGCGCCGGCGAGCCGGCCCATCGCGGTCGGATTCGACGCCGCCGTCTGTACGTCGTTGTACGAGAGGAGCGTCAGCGTCGTCGCGTTCGCGGGCGTTCCGGCACCTGGCGCACCGCCGTCGCCCGCCGACCCATCGTCGCCCTCCGAACCGTCGTCCGGCGGTGCGGTGATCGGCCCGACGGCCTGTGGCTGGATCTTGAACGCGCCGAAGCTGTAGAAGAGGGGGCCGGTCAGGTTCGTGACGACCCGTCCGGTCTCGTTGGGCGTCGTCGCGTCCCCGGCGGTCACGTCGTCGACCGCGACCGCACCGGAGCCGTCGTCGACGGTCCACTCGCCGTACTGGCCGGGCGTGGCGGTCGCGGTCGCGTTCGACACCGTGACGAGCACGCCCTCGTAGCGCTCGGCGCCGACCGCACCGGTGTCGAGCGCGACCGGGTCGGGCGCCGGTGCCGTACCGGTCACGGTCGTCGACGCGCTCTCGGCGGTCGCGTCGAGTTCGGTCAGGTTGTAGTACTCGGTGACCGGCGCCGTCACTGCGACGGCGTCGCCGGGCGCCACGCTCGGCTGGCTCCCGGTGTAGACGTAGACGCCGCTGTAGGCGCCGGTGCCGTTCTGGACGTAGTATCCCTCGCTGACGACGGCGGTCACCGTCCCCGCCGTGGTGACGGTCTCCCCGGCGTACGGCGAGGCGTCCGTCGCGCCGTCGGGTCGCTGGATCTCCTCGATTGCCACCTGTGCGTTGCCGGACTGGGCCGCCGCGGTCGGGACGACGGCCGGGACCGCCGACCCGACCAGCAGCACCGCCATCGTTACTGCGAGAACTGTGCGACTCGATTGGGACTGATCTGTAGACACGGTTCACCTACACATCAAAACAACCACCAATTGAAACTTGATAATGGCCGTACGTAGCGATGGGGAGCGGTAGGGCCCGCTCCCGAGCGGACAGTTTTCGAGCGGCTCCGTAGTGGATCGAGCTCGGTTCGAAAATGGGAGGGCGTTGCGGTCGCGGTTGCGGTGGCGGTAGCGGTGACACCAGGGCGAGCACCGGACGCGAGCGAACGCAGTGGGCGAGTCGTCCGGCCTTCTTCGCGAGCATCGCGAGCGAAGGCCCGCCAGAGCTTGCTCTGGCGGTGTTTTCACCCAGTTTTTGCCGCCCGGTTTCCTCGCGCGCCTCTGGCGCGCTGCGGGGAACCCGGGCGGCAAAAAGATGGCTCCTAGTAAAACCAGTCGTAGTCGTCGAACTCGGGGTCGCGGCCCTCGTTGAAAGCGTCGCGACCCTCTTTGGCTTCGTCGGTCATGTAGCCCAGTCGCGTGGCCTCGCCGGCGAAGACCTGCTGGCCGACCATGCCGTCGTCCGCGGCGTTGAAGCCGTACTTGAGCATCCGGATGGCCATCGGCGACTTGCCGGTGATGCGGTCGGCCCAGTCGAGCGCCGTCGTCTCCAGTTCCTCGTGCGGGACGGCCTCGTTGACCATGCCCATGTCGGCGGCCTCGTCGGCGTCGTAGGTCTTGCCGAGGAAGAATATCTCGCGGGCCTTCTTCTGGCCGACCTGCCGGGCGAGGTAGGCCGAGCCGAAGCCGGCGTCGAAGCTCGCCACGTCGGGGTCGGTCTGGAGGAACTTCGCGTGGTCCTCGCTGGCGAGGGTGAGGTCGCAGATCACGTGCAGGGAGTGGCCGCCGCCGACGGCCCAGCCGGGGACGACGGCGACGACGGGTTTGGGGATGTGGCGGATCTGGCGCTGGACTTCGAGGATGTGGAGGCGCCCGGCCTCGGCGGCGTCTTCGCGGTCGGCGTCGTCGTCGCGATATTCGTAGCCGTCGTCGCCGCGGACCGACTGGTCGCCGCCCGAGCAGAAGGCCCAGCCGCCGTCTTTCGGCGACGGGCCGTTGCCCGTGAGGAGGACACAGCCGATGTCGGACTGGCGTTTGGCGTGGTCGAGCGCGGTGGAGAGTTCGTCGACGGTGCCCGGGCGGAAGGCGTTGCGCTTCTCCGGGCGGTCGAAGGCGATGCGGACGGCGGGGGTGTCGGTCCCGCGGTGGTAGGTGATGTCGCGGAAGTCGACGGCGTCGACCGGCTCCCAGCGGTCGGGGTCGAAGATCTCGGATACCATGGCGGCCCTCGGGTCGGACCGCGCAAAAAGATTCCTCAGTCGGCGGCGACCCGGTCGTTCCCGCACGTTTCCCCACGTTCTCGCACGTTCCCGCACGTCCCCGCGCAGTCAGTCTGTGACGACCGCCGTCGCCTCGACCTCGACGCACAGTTCCTCGTCGACGAGGCGGCTCACCTCGACCATTGTCGCGGCCGGACGCACCTCGTCGAACACCTCACTGTGGGCGCGACCGACGGCCTCGTAGTCGTCGATATCGGTGACGTACATGCGCGTTCGAACCACGTCAGAGACGCTCGCGCCGGCCTCTTTCAGCGCCCCGTCGACGATATCCAGCGCGGCCTTCGTCTGTTCGTAGGGGCCCTCGCCGACCACCTCGCCGCCCTCGTCGACCGGAGTCGTGCCGGCGACGTGGACCTGTCCGTCGACCGCGACCGCCCGCGAGTAGCCGACGTGCGCTTCCCACTCGGTGCCGCTGGAGACGGTTCCCCGTGACATATGGGTGACCTGAAAGGGCGTCGAAAAGTGCGTTCCGGTCGTCGCGGACGAGGCCGCCTGAGCCGGACGCTATCGATCCCGATAGTTCGGGCACAGGGATTTTATCGTCGGCCCACGAAGTCGAGACGATTCAGGGCGTTCCCCATGACAGAGACCTTCTACGACCGCCTCGGTATCGACGCCGACGCGACGACCGAGGAGATCGAGGACGCCTACCGCGAGGCGATAAAACGGGTCCACCCGGACGTGAGCGACGACGTGGACGCCGGGGAGCGCACGAAGCGACTCAACGAGGCCAAGCGCGTGCTGACCGACGGGGCGGAGCGCGCCAGGTACGACCGCCTCGGGCACGCGGCCTACACCGGCGAGGGGACGCCCGACGCCGGGTCGACGCGGACGGCCGCCGGGAGCGGCGACACCGGGTCGGGTTCGGCGCCCGAGTCCGACCCGGGTTCCGGATCCGCGACGACGGCGTCGAGAACTGGCGAGTCGGGAACCGGCGGTCCGAGTTCGGACACCGCGACCGGAACGGACCGGTCCGGTCGCGACGGGAACACGTGGCGCGGGTCCCAGCAGCGCGGCCGGCGCTCGGGGGCCGGCCGGTCGGCAGGCGGGACGGACCGGCATCGCCGCGAGCGAACGCGTGGGCGGGGACGAGCGGACGGCCGCGGGACGGCCGGGGAGGCCGCCGACGGGACGACCCGTTCGACGGGCGGGTCGACGGGGCCGTCCTGGCAGTCGAGCGGCGCGGCCGCCGGCGCCGGAGGGGCCAAGAGCGGTAGTTCCCCCTCCGCCCGGCGCCAGGCGGCCGCGGGCGCCTCGAACGGCCCCAACGTCGACTGGTCGTGGAACGCGTGGGACGCCACCGGCGCCTGGGCCGTTCGGAACGGCCCGGACGGGGGCGGCGGGCTCCGACTCAGCCGCCTGTTCCCGGTCGACCAGTCGGTCGTCCTGCTGGTGTCGACGTTCGTCTGTTACCCCTTCTTCGTCGCCGCCACGCTGTTCCCCGCCTTCCCGCTGGTCGCCCGGGCGACCGTCGGCGTCTGCACGCTCCTGACCTTCGCCTACCTGCTGTCGATCCCGGAGGTCGCCATCCTCGTGTTCGGCCTCTGGAGCGTCGTCGTGCCGATACTCCTGCTCGCGGTGCCGGGACTCGCCGTCTTCTCGCTGGCCGGCGTGATCGGCCTGACCGCGACGTGGGTCCCGCTCGGCATGTCGGTGCTGACGTTCACGCTCGTGCGGTCCTGAGAGCGGCCGCGGCGAACGTCAACGGTCCTCGGCGACTCGCTCGCAGACGCGCTCGTGCAGTCGCTCGCGCCGGCGGTGGCTCGCCTCGCCGTCGGTCCGTATCTCGATGACCTGCGTCCCCTCGCTGGTGAGCGACTCGCGATAGGCCCCTGCGAAGTCGTCGATGTCGGTCGCGCGCCGGAACGACAGGTCGTACATGTCGGCCGAGTGCTCGAAGTCCAGCCCGTGGGGCGTGACGAACTGCTCGGTGAACGGCGGGTCGAACGCCTCGATGGGCAGGATGTGGAAGATACCGCCGCCGTCGTTGTTGATGAGGACGATCGTCGCGTCGACGCCGCAGCGGGCGACCGAGAGCAGCCCGTTCGCGTCGTGGTAGTACGCCAGGTCGCCGGTGACGAGCACGAGCGGGCCCTCGGTCGCGCTCCCGGCGCCAAGCGCGGTGCTCGTGATCCCGTCGATGCCGCTGGCGCCGCGGTTGCCCAGCACGGTGAGGTCGGCGCGCCGCGGGCGTCCGAAGCGGTCGCAGTCGCGGACTGGCATGCTGTTCGAGACGAACACGGTCGCCGGGTCCGGCGCACCGGTGACGACTTCCGAGAGGACGGCGCCCTCGAAGGGCGTCCCGGCGGTCGCCGACTCGGTGGCCTCGTCGAGGAGATTCCAGTGAGCGGCCTCGGCGCGCTCGAAGCGGGTGCGCCACGCCGCGGCGGAGGCGTCTCCGCCCCGGTCGCCGTCGGCCGGCGACCGGTCTTCGACTCGCTCCGCGAGCGCCGAAACCGCCGCGCCGGGGTCGGCCTCGACGTAGTCGGTCGCGGTGAACTCGGCTTCGGGCCAGTCGCCCGCCGGATCGACGACGACCTGCCGCGCGTCCGCCTCGGCGAGGTACCGCCGCAGTACCTTCGACGTGGGCGAGGCGCCGATCCGGAGGGCGATATCGGGGTCGGGCCAGCCCGCGGCGTCGAGATAGGAGTCGTAGCCGCCGAAGACCGGTCGGTCGGCGACGAGCGGCCCGTGCCGGAGCCCCGAGAGCGGGTCGGCCAGCAGCGGGACACCGGTCGCGTCGAGCAGTTCGCCGACGACCTCGGGGTCGGTGACGCCCGGGTTCAGCGGCCCGGCGACGATCAGGCCGCGCTCGGCCGATCCGAGGGCGGCGGCGATCTCGTCCATCGCGGCGTCGTTCGGTTCGAGCCGCCCGCTCGTCGTCCGGACGAACGGCCCGTCCCGGCCGTCGACTGCCAGCGGCGCCTCGTCGGCCAGCGAGTCGGGCACGTCGCCGGGCGTTTCCGTGGGTTCGAGCGGCTTCGCCACCGGGAAGTTCAGGTGGACCGGACCGGGATCGGAGCCGGTCGTCTCCGCGACGGCGCGGTCGGCGGCGACCCGCAGCGACCGGAGTCGTCGGGCCTCGGGCGCGGGCTCGGGCAGGGTCTTGTACCACCGGACTGCGTCGCCGTAGAGCTTCGCCTGGTCGACGGTCTGGTTGGCGCCGCTGTCGGTGAGTTCCGCCGGTCGGTCCGCCGTGAGCACCAGCAGCGGGACGCGGGACTGATTGGCTTCGATCACGGCCGGGTGGTAGTTGGCCGCGGCCGTCCCGGACGTGCAGACCACTGCAGTCGGCTCGCCGGTTCGGCGGCCGCGACCGAGCGCGAAGAACGCGGCCGATCGCTCGTCGAGCACCGAGTACGTCTCGATATCGTCGTGTTCGGCGAGCGCGACGGTCAGCGGCGTCGAGCGGCTCCCCGGCGAGACGACCGCGGCGGTGACGCCGCTCTTCGCGAGCTCGTCGACGAGCGTCCGCCCCCACAGCGTCGCGCGGTTGGGCGCGGTCATTCGAGCGCGTCCAGCACCGGGCGGTACTTCAGCTGTACCTCGTCCCACTCGCGGTCCGGGTCGCTGTCGCTGACGATGCCGTTGCCGGCGAACAGCGTCACCCGTCGCTCGGTCGCGACCGCCGAGCGGATGGCGACAGCGAAGGTGCCGTCGCCTTCGGCGTCGAACCAACCCACCGGCGAGGCGTACCAGCCGCGGTCGAACGCTTCGGCGTCCTTGATCGTCTCCAGGGCCTCGTCCGGCGGGAGGCCGCCGACGGCCGGCGTCGGATGCAGCGCCTCGACCAGCGAGAGGACGTGGTCGTCCTCCGCGAGTTCGGCCGTCACCGGCGTCTGGAGATGCTGGACCGTCGCGAGCCGGCGCACGGTCCGGTCGCCCGTCGAGATCGAGGTGGCGTACGGCGACAACTGGGACTTGATCGCCTCGACGACCAGATCGTGCTCGTGACGGTCCTTTTCGCTGTCCTGCAGTTCGCTGGCGAGCCACTCGTCTTCCTCCGGGGTGTCGCCCCGACCGGTCGAACCGGCCAGCGCCTCGGTCCTGACGGTCCGGCCGTCCCGGCTGATCAGCCGCTCGGGTGTCGCGCCGAAGAAGTGCCCGCCGCCTTCGGGGGCGACGAGGAAGCGGAAGCAGTCGGGGTAGGTGTCAGAGAGGCGTTCGTACACCGACGGGACCGACAGCTCGTCGCGCAGGTCGACCGTCAGCGCCCCGGCGAGGACGACTTTCCGGAGCGTCCCGCGGCGGATGCGCTCGACGGCGGCCTCGACCTGCCGGCGCCAGCCGGCGTCGTCGGGGGTGAACGTGCGGCGCTCGATCCCGGGGCCGTCCTCCGGGAGCGTGTCCTCGAGCCCCTCGACGCGGTCGACCCACTCGTCGAGTCGCGCCTCGGCCTCGGTCCCGGCCGACGGCCCGGTCGCGGTCGCGACGACCCAGGTCGAGCCGTCGTCGGTCCGAACGACCTGGACGGCCGGGAGCACGAACTGCGCGTCGGGGAAGCCGTCCCACGGCGACTCGCCCTCGTCTTTGTCGCCCTCGTGGAACGCGAAGCCGCCGAACAGTCGCGGCCGGGCGGCCCGCGGCAGGTCGGACTCGACGGCGCGACCGGCGAACAGCGCCTCGCCGGCCCGCCGGACGTGGTCGAAGCGGTCCGGACCGTCGGCGGTGATCGTCGCCGCCGACCCGCCGGCGGCGACTCGCTGGCCCTCGGCCGACCAGGCGACCGTCGGTCGCGGGAGTTCGCCGAGTACGGTCCCGAGCGCGACGCCGTCGACCTCGCGTCCGCGCGTCGCGATGGTCGTCTCGTCGGGTTCGACCGACGACTCGTCACCACGGAGAGGTTCCATCTCCAGGCGGTTAGGACCGTACGCCTTTCAGCCTAACTACTTCGCGCCGCGACGCCGGATCCTCGACTGAGGCCAGTCACCCCGCCGAAGCGGCGGTCCGTCACCCCGTCGAGTTGGCGATCGCTCGGCCCAGCGAGGCGGCGGTCCGCCGACGGAGGAGGCGGGCCGACCGATTCGACCGCTGTGCCGTGATCGATTCGGCTCTCACCCCCGCCAAAGTTAAATACCCCCTTCCCGAAGCATCGACCGATCCGATGCCCAAGGTAGATCTCACGATCCCCGAACACCTCGAAATGCGTATCACCCAGCTCGTCGAGCAGGGTGAGTTCCTCAACCGGGAGGAAGCCATCGAGGACCTGCTGTCGACGGGGCTGAAGGCGTACAAGACGAGCGGTCCGATGGACGACGACGACGAGGCGGGGGGCTACGAGGACGACGGGATGATGGGCCACGAGGACGAGTACGTTTTCTGACCGCCGGGAGTTGCGTGTGACCCTCTGACGGACAATCGTTAAACCGACGGTTCACATAGGGACGCCCATGCACAAGGACGAACTCCTCGAACTCCACGCGCAGATGCTCACGATCAAGGACTACTTCGCCGGGCTGGAAGACGTCGACGCCACGCTGTTCGACCCCTACGAGGAACTCGACGTGACGCCCGAGGACGTTCACAAGTCCAAAAGCGAGCACAAACACGCCGTGTTCGTCCTCGGCAACGCCCTCGCGACCGCGATGAGCGAAGACGAGTTCTCCGACGCCGGCCGCGTCGGCAAGCGCATGAAGGAACTCGCCGAGGACGCCGAGAAGAAGCTGTAGTCGGCCGACCGCGACCGATCGACCGCCCGGAGTTCGTCGTTCCAGGAGTCCGTGTGCCCTTTTCGCTGCTCCCGCTCTCGTTCCCCCACCACCGAAACAGCCGAGCGACCGGCGTTCCGACCGTGACCGGGACTGTCGCCGAGACTCGGGCGGCTTCCCGCGGGGACCGCGATCCGGGTTCCGGGGAGCGTACCCGACTGTCTCGAATCGACGACTGAGTGAGCGTCGGGTGAGCGGTTATTGCTATCGCGCTCGTAACAGGACCATGGTCGGATCCGCGACCGAGAGCGAGATAGTTCGTCCGCCGGGACCGAGCGGAAAGCCAGTCGTCGGAAATCTCGTCGAGTACGTCCGCGACCCGTACGAGTTCGTCGAACGCCTCGCCCGCGAGTACGGCGACCTCGCCTATTACGAGGTCCTCGGGACGCCGTTCTACCAGGTAAACAGCCCGGAAGGTATCGAACACGTTCTCGTGCAGAACAACGAGAACTACGTCAAAGGCGAGCTGTTCCAAGAGTCGCTCGGCCCCGTCCTCGGCAACGGGCTGCTCAACAGCGAGGGGGAGTTCTGGCGCCGCCAGCGCCACCTCATCGGTCCCGCGTTCGAGCCCGGCCGCATCGCCGAGTACGCCGAGACGATGGTCGAGCGCACCGAGCAGACGGCCGCGCGGTGGCGCGACGGCGCCGTTCGCGACGTGAACGAGGACATGATGGAACTCACCCTCGAGATCGTCGCCGACGCGCTGTTCGGCGTCGACGTGGGCCGCGACGTGGACACCGTCGCCGACTCGCTGGCAGTCGTCATGAACTACCAGGAGGGCGTCTCGGCGGACATGCTCCCCGTCGACGTGCCGACGCCCGGCAAGATCCGCCTCCGACGGGCCGTCGACGACCTGGAGGACGTGGTCTACCGGATCATCGACGAGCGTGCCCGCAACCCCGGTGACGACGTGGTCTCGCGGATGCTCTCCGTCGAGGACGACGAGGGCCAGGGGATGTCCCGCGAGCAGATCCGCGACGAGGTGATGACGCTCCTGCTGGCGGGCCACGAGACCACCGCGCTCGCGCTGACGTTCACGTTCTTCCTGCTCGCGCAACGTCCCGAAGTCGAGCGACGCCTGTTGGCGGAACTCGACGAGACGCTCGGTGGCGACCCGCCGACGATCGGAGAGATACGCGACCTGCCGTATCTGGAGCAGGTCGTCGAGGAGTCGATGCGCCTGTACCCGCCCGTCCCGGGCATCGTCCGCGAGGCGACCGCCCGCGACGAGATCGCCGGCTACACGATCCCCGAGGGCGCGACGGTCTCGATCAACCAGTGGTCGGTCCACCGCGACCCCAGGTTCTACGACGACCCGATGGCCTTCCGACCCGAACGGTGGACCGACGACATGCGCGAGGAACTGCCCGCCCTCGCGTACTTCCCGTTCTCGGCCGGACCGCGGCGCTGCGTCGGCGACCGGTTCGCCATGCTGGAGGCGAAAGTGGTGCTGGCGACGCTGCTCCAGCGGTACCACCTCGAACTGGTGTCCGCTCCGGAACTGGACCTGATCGCGACCATCACCACACGGCCGCGAAAGCCCGTGCAGATGCGGGTACACGAGCGGGAGTAAGTCGCGTCAGCGCCGGTCCGTCGGCGGCTCTTCGCCGGGGATCCACGTCAGTCGGCCCAGCCCGGCCCGGAGCCGGCGGGCCGTTTCGGCTGGTCCCCACCGGATCGCGAGTCCGTACGCACCCAGCAGTGGGAACAGGTGAGTGAGAGCCCACGGCGTCGGACCCACGAAGAGAAGCGCGAGGACGAGCACCGTCGAGATCTGTCCGACCCCGAAGGCGACGAAAAACGCGACCGACTGGACCGCGTCGGGCCGGTTGCCCGTCGCCTCCGCGAGCGCGATCGGGACGGCGCCGGTCACCAGCATCGTTTCGGTCATCGACAGCCCGAACGGATAACCCGCGGGCCCGGCGACGGCGGCCACGGTGCCCCCGATCGGCAAGCCCACGAGCACGAACGCGACGAGCAGGCCGCCGAGGTCGCGCGTCTCGTCCGCTGGTGTGCGCTCGTGGTCCATCTATCACGAGTCGTCGTCTGTACGGGGTAAATCTTGTGTCGGCGACACGTTCCGAACGCTCCGATCGGTCGTGTCGCCACAGGATTCCCCGGGTGCGTTCGCTTCGCTCGCTGCGCGCGACTTCCAGGGTTCGAATCCCGTTCCGGTTCGGTCGCGCGAGCCAGCGGCTCGCGCTCCCTGCACGGGCGTGGCGGGACTGAGCGAAACCGGAGGTTTCGCGAAGGTCGCCACGCCCGCGAGCGTGTTCCGAGCGGACGCGAGGAACCGCGAAGCGGGCGTGGCGGGATTCGAACCCGCGATCGAGGGGTTAGGAACCCCTCGCCCTGTCCCCTAGGCCACACGCCCTACGGAGGACAGCGACCGCCGGGAGAAAGAACCTTGCTGTTGCTCACCGACGGCGAAAGTGGAAAGAACGGAACCGTTAGTCCGAGGAGGACGACGACGAATCCGAGGACTCGATGGACGCCTCGGTCTCGCGCTCGGCCTCGGTCTTGAGGATCTCGCCGTCCTCGTCGACGATGTTGCCGTCGTCGTCGATGGTCGCGCCCTCTTTCATCTCCTCGAGCTCCGCTTCGACCTGCTCGCGACCTTTCTGGAACTCGCCCATGGCCTGACCGGTCGACCGCGCGAGTTTCGGAATCTTGTTGGCGCCGAACAGCAGCACGGCGATCAACAGGATCACGATCAGTTCCGTCCCGCCCGGCATGCCCCCGACCGGGAACAGGGGGATGAGTGTGTCCATCATCTCTACCCGACGCTTACTCGACGCCAATTATAACCTTTTTGCTGTCTATCACCCCGCTTGGTCCTCATATCATCAATCTTTCGCCGGGCCCGGATCCGGCCGCGCCCGCCGGTGTCCCAACACCCTTGCCGCGCGAGCGGTTCCGTCCGGTATGGTCGACGAGGGAGACGCCGCGCCCGACTTCACCGCACCGCTGGCCAACGGCGACGTGACACAGTTCACGCTGTCCGACCGGCTCGACGAGGCCCCGCTCGTACTCGCCTTTTTCCCGGGCGCGTTCACCGGGACCTGCACCCACGAGATGGAGACCTTCGAGGACCGCCTCGGCGAGTTCGACGACCTCGGCGCGACGGTGTACGGCGTCAGCGTCGACACGCCGTTCGCCCTCGACGCCTTCCGCGAGGATAGCGACCTCACGTTCGGGATGATCAGCGACACGAACAGACGGATCGTCGACGCCTACGACCTCGCCATGGACTTCGCGTCGCTGGGCGTCGACGACGTGGCCAAGCGCGCGGTGGTCGTGGTCGACGGCGACGGCGTCGTCCGCTACGAGTGGGTCGCGGGCGACCCGAGCATCGAACCGGACTACGACGAGGTGCGCGACGCCGTCGCAGCGCTGAACTGAAGTGACTGTCGCGCGGTCGCGACGGCGGGTCGGCCGCGGAGTCCGAGCAGGCAGGAGGGTTTTTGCGCGCCCGGACGGACAGTGGAGACATGAGTGACGACCGAGACGCGGTCGACGACCAGTCGTACGACCCCGACGCGGACCACGCCTTCCCCGACGAGCGGCTCAACGACGTGCTCGCGTTCGTCGAGCGCGACGAGGAGATCCAGACGTATCTCGACGCCCAGAACGTCAACCCGGTGGCGCGGATGCGCTACAACGACCACGGCGCCAAACACGTCAGCATCGTCCGCGACCGGGCGCTGACGCTGTACGACCTCTGCTACGAAGGCGGCGTGGAGTTCAACGGTGCGGCCGATCAGGGGCTCGACGCCGCGGACGAGCCGGTCATCGTCGCCCTCGCGGCGACGCTGCACGACATCGGCCACGTGGTCCACCGGGACGAACACCCCTACTACTCGATCCCGCTGGCGGCCGACCTGCTGGACCGGATCCTCGACGAGTGGTACGACACGGCCGACGCCGTCCGGATGAAAGGCGAGGTGCTGCACGCGATCCTCTGTCACCACACCGCGGAGACGCCGCTGACGACCGAGGCGGGGATCCTCCGGCTGGCCGACGGGCTCGACATGGAACACGGTCGGTCGCGCTACCCCTACGAACGGGGCGGGCGCGGCATCAACACCGTCTCCAGCCAGGCCATCGAGTCGGTGACGCTGAAGGCGGGCGACAGCGCGGCGGTCCTCGTGGAGATCGAGATGCACAACGCCGCCGGCGTCTACCAGGTCGACGAGCTGCTGAAGGCGAAGCTCCGCGGGTCCGGGCTGGAGGACGACGTCCGGATCGTCGCCGTCAACACCTCCGAGGGCGGCGAGAACATCGTCGAGCGGATCGAGCTGTAGCGACGGGTATCCTCCGCTCGGGCCGTTCGCGAGGCGTGAACTGCCGGAAGGGTCCGCCGGAGACGAAACGCCCTTTCGGTCGTAGCCGAACCGGTCGATCGTGAGCGACGGCTCGGGCGGGTCGCTGCGGCTGTTCGGGAACGCGGAGTTCGTGGCCCTGGCGGGCACCGCCTTCGCGCGGTCACAGGCGTACTCGACGATCGCGATCGCCCTCGCGCTGTACGCGGACGAGTTCGCTACCTCGGGAACCGTCGAGGGCCTGTTCGGGACCGCCTTCGCGCTGATCCAGCTGATCATCGTCCTGCCGCTCGGGCGGAAGATAGACACCGGCAACGCCAAGCGGTATCTGCTGGTCGGACTCGCGCTGAACGTCGCCGTGTTCGTCGGCTTCGCGATGGTCGAGACGGTGAGTCACGTCGTGATAATGCGCGTGTTCCAGGGGCTTGGGGCGAGCCTGCTGTGGATCACCGGTTCGACCGTCGTCGGCGAGATAAGCCCGGACGCCGAGCGCGGCCAGTGGCTCGGCACCTACAATCAGGTCGGCGCGTTCTCCAGCCTCGCGGGCGACCTCGTCGGCGGCATCCTGCTCGCGACCAGCGGGTTCGCCCTCACCTACAGCGTCCTCAGCGGCGTGACGCTGCTGGCGTTCGTCGGGGTGTACTTCTTCCTCCGGGACGACCCCGGCGGCCAGGCCGACCCGGAGGATGCGACCGGTGTCGAAACCCTGCGGTTGCTGCTCGGCCGGGCGGCCATCCGCGCGCTGGTCGTCTTCCGCCTGGGCCTGAGTTTCGGGAAGATGGCGGTCATCCTCTTCCTGCCCATCTACGCGCGGACCCGCTTCGGCATGAGCCCCGTCCTCGTCGGCGGCATCCTCGCCGGCGGGAAACTCACCAAGTCGCTGACCCAGGGGATCGTCGGCTCGTACACCGACAAACTGGGCCACAAGCACGTCTTCGTCTTCGTCGGCGCGGTGCTGTACGCCGTCGGCGCGGCGATCATACCCTTCGCGGAGTACGCCGCGAGCTACTTCGCGCCGTTCACGGTCACGGTCGCGGGCCTGTCGACGACGCTGGCGCCCGCCTTCTTCCCGCTGTTCGGCGCGTTCGCGGTCTGCGGGGTCGCCGACAGCCTCCGCCTCCCGGCGAGCATGGCGCTGTTCGTCGAGGAGGGCGAGCACTTCGACGCGGTCGCAGGGAGCATGTCGCTACGGTCTATCGCCTGGAAGGTCGGGCAGGTGGTCGGCCCGGTCTCGGTCGGCGCGCTGTGGGACGCCACCTCCGTCTTCGCTGCCTTCTTCACCGCCAGCGCGTTCATCGTCGTCGCGGCGCTCGCCTTCTTCGGCCTCTACACCGTCGAACCCGCGCCCCAGGGCGTCGCCCCGGCGGGCGATTGAGCGCCGGAGGCGGCGACGACCGGCCGACCGGGAGCCGCTCCCGTCGCTCCCGAGCGGACCTGACGGGAACCCGGTAGTACCACGGCCGTGTCACCGATTAGCACAATGATTTTTACCGTTCCACACCAAGGACAGGTATGAGCCAGACCCCCGTCGACGGGTCCGACAGGGAGGGTCGGACCGTCGGGGACCCCGACCGGGGAACCGAGCCCGATTCGCTCGTCAGTCGCTTCGCCGCACGACTCCGTTCGGTCGGCCGATCCCTCCGCGCCCGGCTCCGATCGCTGGCCGGCCACGAGGAGCGGTCGGCCTTCGAGCGCGCGCAGGCGGTCGACGAGGCGGAGACAACCGACCGCGCGCGTTCGGTGCAGTGCGTCGGACTCACCGAGGAAGTCGTGGAGGGCGACGGCCGCGCCGTCACCGACGACCTCGTCCGCGCCCAGGCGGCCGAAGCGCCGGACCGGGACGGCCCGTCCGAGGACCGGCCCGAGCTGGTCGTCAAGTGGACCGACGACGAACTGACCCTGTCTTCGCCCGACGAGCCGGACGCCCACATCACCTCGACGTACTGGGAAGACGTCGAACCCTGAGTCGGCCGGTCGCGCCCGATTACTCGGACTGCCCGACGCGCAGCACCTGCACGAGCGAGTAGACGGGGACGCCCTCGATCTCCTCGACGCCGCGCTTGTCCGTCAGCACCGCGCAGGCGACGGGCTCGCCGCCGCGGTCGCGGACGGCCTCGACCGTCTCGGTCATCGTCGTGCCGCTGGTGATGGTGTCGTCGACGACGTAGCACTCGCGGTTGCGGATCCCCGCGAAATTGCGTGAGAAGGACCCCGAGAGCTCCTCGCTCTCGCCGTCGTCCCACTGGTGTTTGCTCGGCGCGTAGGTGCCCAGGTCCGTGTCGAGTTCGCGCGCGACCGTCGTCGCGATGGGCGCGCCGGCCTTCTCGATGCCGATGGTCAGGTCGACCTCCTCGCCCTGTTTGGAGAGGAGGTCGGCGACGGCGCGGCCGACGTGGGTGAGCCGGGCGCTGTCGCGGCCGATCGCCGACCAGTCGACGTGGATGTCGTGGGGGCTCTGGGACGTCTTGGCGGTCGCCGTCGTCGTCGTGGCGCCGCTGCGCGAGACGAGCCACGAGGCCGTCTCCTTCGAGACGTTGAGCTCGTCCGCGATCTCGCCCTTCGAGAGGCCCCCTTCGGCCAGCTCCGCCGCGCTGTCGATGAGATCGTCGATGTTCTTCATGCGTCTTACCTGTTCTTTCGCACGCGGGGGTGTTACCCGTTGTGGGTTCCCATCGCCGTCCCGCACACCGCGTGTACGCGACCGGCCGCGCTCGGGTCGCCGTCCCACCGAGCGGGCCGCCTCTCGGAACCGACCGCGGATCCGTCGGGCCGCGAGCGCCGACCCCAACCTACACAACGCGCCCCGACGGTAGGTCCGAGTAATGGAACGCTACGACCAGCTCTATCGCCTCTACGAGGAGTTCGACGCCGAACGATTGGGCGCCCACCAGGCGTTCGTCGACCTGTTCCCGCCGCTGGATTCGCGAGTGGCGCTCACCTACTGGGAGGACGCCAGCGACGAACTCGACGAGTTACGCGGCGAGATCCGCGACGCCTTCCCAGGCACGGGCGAGACCTACGCCGACGTGGCCGCCCACGCCACCCGCGACCAGGCCTTCGCCGGGCTCGACCTCGCGACGAAGTACGACCGGTCGGTCAACGCCCTCGTCCTCGACGTGGACGAGACGCTGCGCTCGGCGGGGACGACCGACAACGAGATCCCGCGCGAGACGCTCCACCTCCTGACCGAATTCCACGAGGCCGGCGTGCCGATCGTCGTCTGCACCGGCCAGACCCTCGAGAACGTCAAGGGCTTTCTCAGCCAGGGGCTGGGCAACGCCGTCGTCAACTCCGGCGACGTGAGCGTCGTCTACGAGAGCGGGACCGGCGTGTTCACGCCCGGCCACGGCCCCGACACCAAGCGCCTGTTGTACGAGGACCTCGACGAGACGGTCCGCGCGGTGTTCGACCGCCTGCGCCAGCGCGTGCTCTCCGAGGCGCCCGAGCCCGTCGCCCGCGGCTGTCACCTCCAGGGCAACGAGTTCAACGTCACGCTCAAGCCGAACTTCGAGACGGGGAGCGAGGACGCGGTCGCGGTGATCGACGACGCGCTCGTCTACCTGCTCGACCTCCTCGGCGTCGTCGTCGCGGACCGCGTCGACGACGCTGGGCCGGCCGGCTCGGCCGAACACGACGACGGCGTCCTCGGCGCGGCGGCGGGCGAGTGGACCCGGGCGTTCTACGCCGCCCGCGATCCGGAGATCGCGGCGGCGCTCGGCGAGCGCGGGGAACTCCCGGGGGAGAGGGAACCCGCAGACACCGAGATTCCCGACGCGGTCGCGGCGTTCCTCGAGCGCGTGGACGTGGCCTACTACGAGGGCGACGCGGCGGAAGTCGTGAGCCGCGAACTCGACAAGCCCGGCGGCGTCGAGGCGGCGTTCGAGGTGCTGGGCGTCGACGACCCGTTCGCGCTCGTGCTGGGCGACAGCAAGAGCGACCTGCGGGTGATGGAGTGGGTCGCCGAGCGCGACGCGGGCATCGCCGCCGCGCCCGAGCACGCCTCCTCGGTCGTCCTCGACCACGTCCGCGAGCGCGACGACCTGGTCTTCCCCGCCGGTGACGCCGGTGACGTGCTGCGGACGGTGTACGCGCTCGACAGACTGGTCGCCGTCGAGTGACCGCGGAATTCACGGGCGAGCGGCGCTGTGTGTCCCGGGAAGTCGAACGGTGTCGGCGGTCGTTCGACCTGGGGCGGCGTTCAGCGTCCGATCGCGGGAGATTTACGGCAGTCGGCGTGTAGGTTTCCGTGAGAACCGAACGGAGTCAACACTATGGTCGATATCTCATCTGTCAGACTCGGCATCGTCGGTCTGGGTAACATCGGACACCACCACGCGGAGCGGTTCGTCGACCAGGGGGCCAACCTGGTCGGCGGCGTCGACATCGCCGAGGGCGCCCGCGCTTCCTTCGGCGACGAGTTCGGGGTCCCCACGTATCAGGACCACCACGAACTGTACGACGAGGTCGACGCCGTCGCCGTCACGACGCCCAACAAGTTCCACGAGCAGTACGTCGTCGACGCGCTGGAACAGGGGCTCGACGTGCTCGTCGAGAAGCCGCTGGCCAACACCCTGGAGGCGGCCGAGCGGATCGCCGACGCCGCCCACGCCGCCGACGGCTTCTGCATGGTCGGCTTCCACACCCGCTTCGAGAACCCGGTCGAGGTCATCAACGGCTACCGCCAGGAGGGTCGATTCGGCGACCTGAGCCACGTCGAGGCGAACTACATCCGCCGCCGGGGCGTCCCCGGTCGCGGGTCGTGGTTCACGAGCAAGGAGGTCGCCGGCGGCGGCGCGCTCATCGACATCGGCGTCCACGCCGTCGACCTGTCGCTGTACCTGCTGGGCTACCCCGAAGTCGAGGAGGTCAGCGGCGTCACACGCTCGCAGTTCGGCGGCCGCGACGACTACACCTACATCCAGATGTGGGGCGACGACCAGGGCCCCGAGGGGTTCAACGTCGACGACTCCGCGACCGCCTTCATCCGCTGTGCCGACGACCGGACCATCTCCCTGGAGGTCGCCTGGGCCGTCAACCGCCCGAAGAAACAGGAGTACGTCCTCCGCGGCACCGAGTCCGGTGCGACGTTCCGCCCGGGCGAGGGCGTGACCTTCCACGAGTCGGGCATCCAGGGGGCCGGCCACATGGTCGAGTCCGAAGTCGAGACGCGCGGGAACGACGCCCACGCGGCCGAGCAGGGCTACTTCCTCGAACACTGCGCGCGCGGCGAGACGCCCGAACGGAACACCGTCGAACAGGGGCTGACCGTCCAGCGCGTCCTCTCGGCCATCTACCGCTCCAGCGAGACCGGCGAAGCCGTCCCGGTCGAGGACTGACCGCGGTCCACCGACACATCCCGTCCGTGAACGCTGCCACCCCCGAACAGCGTCGTGTCGGTCGATCTGTTGCCGACCGACTCCGGTTTCCGACCCGCGAGGAAAGGTTTAACTCGGGATAGAGTACTTATTTTCCTTGATGAAAGCGATCGCTGTCCAGCGGGGCTCCGATGGCCCGACGCTGATAGAGAAGCCGCGACCGACACCGGACGAGGGCGAGGCGCTACTGCGGACGCTCAGGGTCGGCGTCGACGGCACCGACCACGAGGTCATCAGCGGCTCCCACGGCGGGTTCCCCGAGGGCGAGGACCACATGGTGCTGGGCCACGAGGCCGTCGCCGTCGTCGAAGACGCGAACGGCACCGACCTCGACGAGGGCGACGTGGTCGTCCCGACCGTCCGGCGGCCGCCGGCAGACGGGTCCAACGAGTACTTCGAGCGCGGCGAGCCAGACATGGCGCCCGAGGGCGAGTACGTCGAGCGCGGGATCGTCGGCGACCACGGCTACATGGCCGAGTACGTCACGAGCCGGCCGGAGTATCTGGTGTCGATCGCCGAGGAGCTGTGGGAGGTCGGCTTCCTCGTCGAACCGATCAGCATCACCGAGAAGGCGATGGAACACGCCTACGCCGCCCGGTCGGCCTTCGAGTGGACGCCCGAGTCCGCCCTGGTGCTGGGCAACCGCTCGCTGGGCCTGCTCACCCTCGCGATGCTGGAGTACGGCGTCGACAGCGACCGGTCGTTCGCCGCTCACGACTTCGAACGGACCTACTGTCTGGGCCGCCGGGAGCGCCCCGACCCGACCGTCGACATCATCGACGAGATAGGCGCGACCTACGTCAACTCCAACGAAACGCCGTTGGAGACCGTTCCCGAGGCTCACGAACCGATGGACTTCGTCTACGAGGCGACGGGCTACGCGCCCCACGCCTTCGAGACGGTCGAGGCGCTGGCGCCCAACGGCGTCGGCGCGCTGCTGGGTATCCCCGATTCCTGGGAGTTCGAGGTCGACGGCGGGCGGATCCACAACGAACTCGTCTTGCACAACAAGGCGCTCGTGGGGACGGTCAACTCCCACGTCAAGCACTTCGAGGGGGCGGTCGACACGCTGGCGGAGCTTCCCGACTGGCTGCGC
>NZ_AOIU01000032.1 GCF_000337455.1 Halosimplex carlsbadense 2-9-1
GGTGGCGAAAGAGGGAACCGACATGGCTGGTGACGACCTCCTCGCCTCGCTCGAAGCCGTCTCCGAGCGGTTCAATTTCGGGGAGTACGAAGCCAAGGCGTACCTCACGATCCTCGAACACGGACAGGTCACGGCGTCGGAGATCGCCGACTACACGGACATCCCCCAGCCGCGCGTCTACGACACGGTCCGCAGCCTGAGCGACATCGGCCTCGTCGAACTGCAGGAGTCGCGGCCGATGAAAGTGCTGGCGCTCGACCCCGCCGAGGCGTTCGACGACCTCCAGGAGTCGCTGGACACCCTCGTCGACGGGCTCGAACAGCAGTACACCCAGCCCGCCCGCGGCACGGAGGCGGTCTCGCTCGTCAAGTCCCGGCCCACGATCCTCCGGTATCTCTCCGAGGTCATCGACTCCGCCAACTACGAGCTGATGCTCTCGCTGACGCCCGAGCTGCTGGAGCGCTTCGAGAGCCAGCTCCGCCGCCAGTACGAGGACGGCGTCGCCATCGAACTCCTCATCTCGCCGGCGACCGAGGTCTCGGAGCCCGAGGAGTTCGACTACGCCGACCTCGCCAGCACGGTCAAGCAGCGCCGCGGCGTCACGACGCCCGTCGTCGCCGTCGCCGACGGCCGCTACTCGATCTACGCCACCCGCGAGAGCCTGAAGGGCGACACCGACCGCTACGGGGTCATCTTCGACCGCTCGGAGCTGGGCTTTCTCGTCTCGATGTTCATGAACACCGTCCTCTGGACCACCGCCGAGACGGTCCGGACGGACGGCGAGGAGCTGACGTTCCCGCGGCGCTACGGCACGATCCGCCGCGCCATCGCCGACATGGTCGACCTCGACGGCGAGTTCTACGCGACCATCGAGGGACGGGACGTGCTGACCGGCGAGGAGCTGGTCGTCGCGGGGAAGGTCGTCGACGCCAGCATCACGTCCAGCCTCGAAGAGGCGTCGCTCGTCGTCGAGACGGACGAGGGGCGAGTCACCGTCGGCGGCCAGGTCGCCGCGCTCGAAGACATCGAATCCTTCGAGATCCGCATCGGCCGCGACTCGCCACCGGAACCCGCCGACTGACAGGCGGATCATCGACCGACTGTCGAGGTATCCACCGACTGTCGAGTCGACGGACTACCGTCGGGACGGCGGAACGCTCGCGAGCGGAGGGCCGAAAGAACGTGGGCCGGGCCGGGGCGGACAACGCCAGCGAGCCGCTCTCCCCCCTCAAGGTCGAGAGGCCAGCAGGGACCCTACATCCCCCATCGAACCGCATTGTGTCCTCACTCCCGCAACGGTATAAATCTTGAACTTTTCACCCGAAAAGAATTCCATCCCGTAGAAATCGTTCCGCAAGAGCGAAGTGATTCCGAAGGGTATGGAATCCGATATGGTATCGAGTGACGGACCCGTTCGACGGTCGCGGGGGGAAGCGAGGTGAGTTCGGAGTCGATCGTGGGCTACGTGCTGGGGTCGTCGGTTCGGACGGACGTGCTGCTCGCGGTCGTCGCCGAGCGGCGGTCGATGGGCGCGCTCATCGACGCGGTCGAGGCGAGCGAGTCCGCCGTCTACAACGCCGTCAGCGACCTCGAACGCAAGGGGCTGGTACGCTCGCTGGAGGCGGGCTGGGCGGCGACGGGGAGCGGACAGCTGGTCGCGGACCTGATCGAACAGCAGCGGAACCTCTGTCGACTGCTCGCCGACGACTACTGGCGGAGCCACGACGTGTCCGCGCTCCCGCGGCGGTTCCGACTCAGGCTGACCGAACTCGCCGGCGCCGAGGTGGTCCGCGCCTCAGACACCGACCCTCACGCGGTCGTCAGGGAGGTCCGCGACCGGGTCGACCGGGCCGGCGCGAACGTCGACATCGTGACGCCGATCTATCAGGCCGAGTACGAGGCCGTCATGCCCGACTCGCCCGAGGCCCGACTGCTGGTCGACAGGAGCGTCGCCTTCGACGCCCTCGAACGCGTCGACTCGCCCGACGAGGCCGACCAGTGGACCGAGACCGCCGTCCGCGTGCTCGACGCGGACGTGGGCATCGCCGTCACCGACGAGGAGATCATGCTCTCGCTGCCCACCATCGACGGCCAGTGGGACTCCCGGACAGAGATAGTAGCCGCGGACGACCGCGCCATGGAGTGGGGCCGCGACCTGTTCGAACACTACTGGGACCGCGCGACGCCCAACGACGAGTTCGTCACCGAGTACTTCGTCGACCCACCGTAGCGCCTGTTTTTGGCGAACCTAAAAACTCAAGAGGGTCGAGTCGAGAGTGGTGAGCAATGGGTCAGCTACAGCGGGACGGGCGCACTGACGTGGCCGAAGACGACGCCGAGAACGCGGACGGTCGAACGACGAACGCGGGCGACGCTGCGGTCGAGTCAGGGATGGAGAGGGCGACCGAGACGGGCGGCGAGTTCACGTTCGACGACGTGACGGTCGTGATGGGCACGTACAACGAGGAGGCGGCGATCGGCGCGGTCCTCGACGACGTCGACGAGGTGACGGACGGCCGAGCGAACGTGGTCTGCGTCGACGGGTCGGACGACCGAACCCCGGAGATCGCTCGCGAACACGGCGCACGCGTCATCGAACAGGACCCCCAGGGCTACGGCGTGGCCGTCCGGGAAGCGGTGCTTGCGGCCGACCGCCCCGTCGTTGTCACGACCGACTGCGACGACACCTACCCGATGGAGGCCCTGCCGGAGTTCCTGGAACTGGTCAACGACGGCACCGACGTGGTCAGCGGCGACCGGATCACCCCCGGCGCCGACGCGATGCCGGCGTTCAACCGCCAGGGCAACCGCGCGTTCGCTCTGCTCGCCAGCGCTCTGCTGGGCGAGCGCGTCCACGACACGACGACGGGGATGCGCGCCTACCGCCGCGAGGTTGTCCAGGAGATCACCTGGACCGAGAACACCGGCCTCTCGGCCGAACTGCTCGTCCGTCCCCTGATGCGGGGCTACGACGTGCGCGAGGTGCCCATCGAGTACGACGAGCGCACGGGCGAGACGAAACTCGACCCGCTCGCCGGCGGCGCCGCCATCGCCAAGTCGATCGTGAAAGTCTGTCTCGAAGAACGCCGGCGCTGAGTGGGCGCGCGGGTCTCCGTTTCACCGCGGCCCGCGCCGATAGCTCTCCGCGCCGCCCGGGTGGCCCTGCGGGTTCTCGATGCCGACGAGTTCGCCGCCGGTCGGCGAGGCGTACAGCGCGAACAGCAACTCGTTGACCAGGTAGTAGCGGACGCGCTCGGCGTCCGACCCCTCCGGGTCCGGCTCCGCCTCGCGCGCACCCATCCGGTCCAACGCTTCCTCGCGGCGGTCGAGTTCGAGCGCGGGAAACTCGGCGTCCAGCCACGAGCGCGTCCACTCGACGGCGTGTTCCGCTGCCTCGGCGACGCCGGCCGCGTGGTCCGGTCGCTCGGCCGCGCGTCCCTCGACGAACGTCTCGACGAACGCGTCGATCCCGTCGAGATCGCTCGGATACACCACCTCCGCAGCGGCCGTCAGCACGTCGAGGTGGCGCCGTTCGAGCGGGTCCGGTGGCGGCCCGGTGGCAGCCGCCGTCGGCGTCTCGCCGTCGGCCGGTGTGCCGTCGTCGGTGGTCGAACAGCCCGCCAGCGCGGCGCTACCGGTGATTCCGGCCGCCGCGAGGGCGGCGATCGCGTCGCGTCGCGTCAGTTCCGTGTCGTCGGTGGTCATGAGTGGTCAGGTGTCTCCGTCCGTCGCGGCCAGGTCCGTCTCGACGGTGACGCCGTCGGGCGCGGTCTCCGGGACGTACGCCGCCGCGCCACCGCACGAGCGGACGCCGCGGCAGAGTTCGACGCCGGGTGAGAGCGCGCGCACCCGCCCGTCGGTCGCGTCGACCGGCAGGTCGAAGCGGTAGCTGAAGCTCCCGCCCGGGCCGTAGTCGACGAAGGCGCTCGCGCGGACCGTCTCGACGCCGTCGATCGTCAACGTCTCGTTCGCGGGCCCGCCGAGTCCCTCGACCGCGACGCGCTCGTCGGTGACGACCAGTCGGAACTCGACCGACGAGTTCGCGGCGCTCGCGACGCGGTAGACGCTCCCGTCGCCGGTGCCGACGCGGACCGTGACGCTCTCGGCCCCGGCCGGGACGCCGACGGTCGCGGTCAGCGTCAGGCGGTCGCCGCGCACGTCTTCGACCCGCTGGAGGCGCGCGGCGCTGGGCGACCCGTCGTAGGGCGCCCAGCCGCCGCGGTAGACGTACCGGTGGAGCGTCCGGTTCGGGAACGCGTCGGCCGTCGCGAACGGCCGGTCGTCGATCGCGTAGACCGCCCGGCCGTCGTAGCCGGGGTCGTTGCGGACGGCCTGGAACGGGTGATTGAGCCAGTTCCCGTACGGGTCGGGCAAGAGGACGAGCGAGTTCGCCGGCGGGCCGCCCTCGAAGGGTTCGTAGGCCCGCTCGTAGCTGTCGGTCACCTCCGCGTTGCGCTCGACGGGCTCGCGGGCGATGTCGGCCGCGACCGCTCCGACGCCGCCAGCGAGGACGAGGACGGCGGCGGCGGCCGCGACGCGACCCGTCCGCGCGTCGAACTCAGGGCGGGCCGCGACCGCGTCGCTGACCCGGGCGGCTATCGCGAGCGCTGCGACGGCCGCGAACGCCGCGGTGGGCAACAGCAGGTCGAAGTGGTAGTACGGCCCGAGCGCGGACACGAGGCCGTCCCCAGCGGTGTCGAGACCGCCGAGGACGTTGAAGTTGCCCCAGAAGCAGACGTTGCCGACGGGGATCGAGACGAGGAGACCGGCCAGCGGCGCCTGTCGGTCGGTCAGTCCCCGGCGGACGGCGACGGCGACGCCGAGGCCTGCCAGCCCCGCGGTGACCAGCCCGCCGGCGACCCACTTCGCGAAGAAGATCCAGAGTACGCGACCGTTGGCTTCCAGCGCGAGTTCGGGGGTGTAGGCGACCTCGTGGTTCAGGATGCGACGCTGACCGAAGCCGAGGCCGTCCAGCGGCGCGAACGCCGCGTAGGGGAACGTCAGCGCGTGGCCGGTCACGACGGCGTTGTACCCGAGCGCGATCGCGACGCCCGCCAGCCCCAGCGCCGCCGTCGTCGCCTGTCGGCCCACCGCGTCGGAGTCGCGGACGAGCGCGAGCGGGGCGCGGAGCCGCGCGACGTCTATCTCGCCCCGGAGCGACCACAGCGCGTGCCCGACGAACGGCAGCGCGAACAGGACCGCCGTGTACGGCCGCGCGAAGAAGGCCAGTCCGACCGCCGCCCCGGCCGCGGCGGCCCAGCGCCGGCTCCCGATACGGTCGGCCCGCAGGTAGCAGTACGCGAACGCGAGATTCAGGACGTGCGTCGGCGCGTAGGGGAGGAACACCGAGGAAGAGATCACGAACAGCGGCGAGGCGAGCACGAGGACGGCCGCGAGCAGTCCCGTCCGCGCGTCGAAGGCCTCGCGGACGACGCCGACGGCCAGCGCCAGGTTCCCGGCGGCGACCGCGACGAGCGTCAGGCGGTAGCCGCCGAGCAGTTCCCCGACGGCGAACATCGCCGCGGGGACGGGCGCGTACTTGGGGTACATGCCCTCGGCGGCGTCGACGAAGAACCACGGCCGGAACACCCCCTCGACCGGCGGGTCGAGGTAGAGCTGGCCCTCCAGCAGCATCGCGGCCTGCTGGAGGTAGACGGCCTCGTCGTGGTTCAGCGAGTGGTACGGAAAGAGGGTCGTGGAGACGAACCAGACGAGGAGGGCACCAGCGAGCGCGAGCGCGGCCGTTCCGAGGGTCGCGCTCCGCCGGCGCATCATTCGGCGGGGAACCAGGCCAGCGGGTGGTCGACCCGGAGGTCGACGCGGACCCGCTGGTCCAGCGCGAGGTCGTCGGCGTGGTTGTGTTCGCAGTAGACGTGGTCGCCGCCGTCGAGTGTCACCTGGTAGACGAACGACGGCCCCGTGTACTGGCGGTGGACGATCTCGCCGTTGCCGGGGTCGGCGTCGGCCGCGGCCTCGAAGGACTCCTCGTCGGCGGGCGTCGCGACGAGGTCATCCGGACGGACCATCACGTCGACGCGCGCGCCGGCGTACTCGCGGCCCAGCCCCTCGATCACGTCCGCCGGGAGCGTCCCCAGGTCCGTCTCGACGCTCCCGTCGTCGAGCGTCCCGGAGACGAACCCGGCCTGGCCGAGGAACTCGGCGACGAACCGCGACTCGGGCTGCTCGAAGACGACCTCCGGCCGACCGACCTGTTCGACGCTCCCGTCGTGGATGACGGCCACGCGGTCGGAGATGGAGAGTGCCTCCTCCTGGTCGTGGGTCACGGAGACGGCGGTGACGCCGGTCTCCTTGATTATCCGGCGGACCTCCTCGCGCATCTCGACGCGGAGGCTCACGTCGAGGTTCGAGAACGGCTCGTCGAGCAGCAGCACGTCCGGTTCGGGCGCGAGCGAGCGGGCGAGCGCGACGCGCTGGCGCTGGCCGCCCGACAGGTCGTCCGGCGACCCCTCGCGGTAGTCGGCGAGGTTCACCAGGTCGAGCAGCTCCTCGACGCGGGCCTCGCGCTCGTCGGCGGGCCAGTCGTCGATACCGAAGGCGACGTTCTCGCCGACGGTGAGGTGCGGGAACAGGGCAAAGGACTGGAAGACCAGCCCCACGTCGCGGTCGTCGGGCGCGACGAATCTGTCGGGGCCGGCGACGATGTCGTCGTCCACGCGGATGGTGCCCCCGTCGGGGCGGTCGAGGCCGGCGAGCAGGCGGAGCGTCGTCGTCTTCCCGCAGCCCGACGGCCCCAGCAGCGTGAGCAGTTCCCCTTCGTAGACCGACAGCGACAGCTCGTCGACGGCGGTCTCGACCCCGAACTCGCGAGTGACGCCGTCGAGATTCAGCACCGGCTCGCCGTCGTGCTCGTCGTCGGTCCGCACGCGGTCGTCGGCCGCCGAGGGAACTGTTTGCTCGATCATCGTCGGAACTCTTGTCCTATCAGTCGTCCTCCTGGGCCAAAAGCACAGCCATCGAGAGGCCCGAGACGACGACGAGGACGAAGGCTGGGACGGCGGCTTGGCCGTACAGGCCCGCCTCCTCCGCGCGCCAGATGAACGTGACGAGCGTGTCGAAGCCGAACGGCCGCAACAGCAGCGTCGCCGGGAGTTCCTTCATCGACGTGAGGAACACGAGCGCCGCGCCGGTGACGATCCCGGGGACGATGAGCGGGAACGTCACGGCGCGGAACGCCTCGAACCGCGATCGGCCCAGCGTGCGCGCGGCCTCGATGAGCCGGCCGTCGACCTGCATCGTCGAGGTCTGAATCGAGCCGATGGCCTGGGGCATGAACCGGACGACGTATGCGAACACGACCAGCGCGACCGTGTCGCGGCCCAGCTCGTACAGCGACGGAGCCGCGTTCAGCGTGAAGGAGATCAACGCGATGGCCAGCACGATCCCCGGCGTCGCGTAGCCGACGTAGGGGACTCGCGCCGCCAGCGACGACAGTTTCGAGTCGGCCGTCGCCGAGCGCAGCGCGATCGGGAGAGCGACGAGGATCGACGCGACCGCCGCCACGAGCGAGACCTTCACCGAGTTCCAGCCGTAGGTCCACGAGAACGTCAGTTGCGCGAACTCGTAGCCGGGACCGCCCCGCAGCAGCCAGAACGCGAAGATCCCGATCGGGAGCACCAGCGCGGCGGTGGCGACCAGCGCGGGCAGCGCCATCGCGGGGTAGCGCCACGCACCGAGGTCGAGTTCGGCCGCGCCGCGGTTGCCGCGGCTGGCGTAGGCGCCGGAGTCGTCGGCACCGATGGCGGACTCGGCGGCGAGGATGACGCCGGTGACGGCGAGTAGCTGCAGCGAGAGCAGCGCGGCGTACCCGCCCAAGCCCGCCCGGTGGCGGCTGTAGATGAACTGCGTGTACACTTCGAGGTTCATGAAATTCGGCGTCCCGAAGTCGGCGAGGGCGTACAGCGCGACCAGTAGCGCCCCCGCCGCGATCCCCGGGAGGATCTGCGGGAGCGTCACCCGGCGGAACGCCGCCAGGCGCCCGCAGTTGAGCGTCCGCGCCGCCTCGACCAGCGACGCGTCCAGCGAGAGCAGCGACGCCCGCGTCGTGAGGAAGATGTACGGATAGGTGTACAGCGTGAGGACGATCGCGGCCCCGGCGAACCCCTCGACCGCCGGGAGCGGAACGCCCAGCGCCGTCGAGAGCGGACCCGAAGGGCCGAACGCGGAGATCGCGGCGAACGCGCCGAGGTAGCTCGGGACCGCCAGCGGCAGGGCGATCAGCACCGTCCAGAACCGGCGAAACGGGATCGACGCCTGGACGGTCAGCACCGCCAGCGGGACGCCGATCGCGACGCCGCCGGCGGTGACGACGGCGACGAGCGCGACGCTGCGAACGAGCACCGCGAGCGTTTCCGAGGCCACGAAGAAGTCGAGCGCCTCGCTCCCCAGGCCGGCAGCGTCGACGGCCAGCCAGGCCAGCGGCGCGACCAGCGCGAACGCCAGCAGCGTCGCGAGCACGGCGTAGAGAGCGTTTACTCCGTCCTCGGGGAGGAGGTCGCTCGCCGGTCCGACGCGCTCGCGAACGCTCATCTACAGGACGCCCGCCTCCCGCATCAGGTCGAGGGTGGGCTGGAGGTTCGCGAGTTCCGCCAGGTCGATGTCCGGGGGGTTGAGTTCGTCGACCGTCGGCAGGCCGCCGACCGGCTGAACGCCCGGGATCATCGGGTAGGCGAAGCTCACGGTGGCGAAGAACTCCTGGGCCTCCGCCGAGAGGAGGTGACGCACGAAGTTCGCGACGAGGTCGGCCTTCTCGGTGCCCTGGACCGCGAGCGCGCCGGCGACGTTGACCAGCGCGCCGGCGTCGCCGCTGGTGAACGCCAGGTCGATGGGAGCGTCGGGCCGCTGGTTCAGCACGCGCATCGCGTAGTAGTGGTTCGCGAACCCGGCCGACAGCGTGCCGTCCGCGACCTGCTGGGAGACGACGTACTCGTTGCCTCGGCGAACGATCCCCGACTCCTGCATCGATTCGAGCCACTGCTGAGCGATGTCGGGTCCGCGCTGGAGTCGCATCGCCGTGACGAACGATTTGAACGCCCCGTAGGTCGGCGCCCAGCCCATCCCGTCCTGGAGGGCGTCGGTGTCGTGGAAGTCCGCGACGTTGTCGGGGATATCGCTCTCGCTCAGCTCGTCGGTGTTGTACGGAACGGACCGCGCGCGGCCGGCGACGCCGACCCACGCGTTGTCGTCGCCGCGGAACTCCGACGGGACCGACTCGATCGCCTCGTCGGGCAGCGGCTCGTAGGCGTCGTTGTTCGCGACGTAGCCGAGCGAACTCGCGTCGATCGACCAGAACACGTCGGCCTGGGCGGCGCCGGCCTCGACCTCGTCGACGATAGTCTGGGCGAGCGAGGACGACCCCGCGTCCGAGGAGAACACCGTGAACTCGGGGTAGATATCCTGGAGCATCTCGACGAACTGGTAGTAGATGCCGCCTTCGCCGCCGCCGATGTAGAGATTGAGGTCGCCCGATAGGTCCGGCAGGTCCTGGATCGAAGTCCCGTCCGGCGCCGGTCGGCCCGACGCGAGCGTCCCCGACCCGCGGAACTCCGTGAGCGACGGGATCTCGGCGTTCGTGCCCCCGTCACCGGATTCGGTGGCCGTACCCGACCCGGGCGCGAGGCCGCACCCGGCTAACCCGACCGCCGATCCCGCCGCGAGTGCCTTCACGAACCGACGCCGCCCGAATCCTGTGTCCTCGGCCATATGGTTTAGGCCTACCTAAAGAAATAAAAACTTCCCGGTATCGTCGCGCTCAGTCGTCGGTGGCGACGGGGTCGGCGGTCGGTGTCTCGGCGTCGATCCCGTCGATCTCGTCGAGGCAGGCGAGCCAGTCGCGCATGTATTCGCCGACGAAGTTCAGGAACTCGCCGTTCTCGTAGTCGAACTCGCTCTCGGCGAGCTCGTCGGCGATCGCCGCGAAGACGCCAGCGTACGTCTCGCCGTCGCCGCCGACCGCGTCGGCGACTTCCCAGACGTGTTCGTTGAGTTCGAGGCCCGGGACCTCGTTGTTCAGGTCGCCGAACGTCGACCGAGGAGCCTTGTTGTGCTCGCAGAGGGGTGCGCCGTTGTAGATGCGCGTGCCGAGCACGTCGCAGGCGCGCTTGAGGAACACGCCCGACCAGATGTCGTCGAACCGACCTACGTCCCACGGGTTGTCGTCCATCGGAAGCTGGTAGAACGCGGGGATCACCTCCCGGCGGAAGGCGAGGTTCATCGAGCAGACGGTGAGGTAGTTCCCGCGCGCGGCGACGAAGTCCTCGCCGTAGTCCTCGGCCGTGAGCCGCGTCTGTGCCTGGCCCTGCAGGTCCCCATCCATGAGGATGCGGACGGCGTCGAGGTCGGGGACGTTCGTCCACAGGCCCTGGGAAGCGACCACGTCCGAGACCTCCGTCGTTTCGGTCTCGACAGCCTCGTCCATCGCGCTGTAGGGGTACCCGCGGGGGTACAGCTCGTGGTCGTCGACGTTCTGGTAGAGGACGTTCACCCAGCGCTCGTCGGAGGACACTTCGGTGATCTCGCCCTCGTAGGCGAGGTTGTCGAGGTGGCGACCGAAGAAGTCCACGCCCTCGTGGGGCAGCGTGTCGTCGTCGATGAAGAAGCCGATCTCGTAGTCGCCGGCCCACATATACAGCAGTCCGAAGCTCGTCTCGGCGTGGCTCGCAGCGGGGACGACGTGTTCGTAGTCGGCGACCCCGTGGTCGCGATACCACTGTTCGCGGCGGCTCCCGTCGAACACCCCGCCGGACAGCCCCTCCTCGTCGAGCATCGCCCGCATCTCGTCGGTGTCGCAGAAGTCCTCCGTGACGAGGACGAACTGCAGACGGTCCAGGTCGAACCCGTGTTCGCGCGCGTTCTCGGCGTAGGCTCGCACACACTCGTACTCGCGGATCGTCGGCACCACGACGCAGATATCTCCGGGCATCGGTTTCTCTCGCCCGTATTTCTTTAGGTCGCCCTAAAATAACTGTCGTTGTCGGGCGAACGGCGAGCGAGCGCCGGAGACAGTGCCCGTGCCCACGTGGGAAGTAGTTCCTATCACGCACGTTTACACTGTGGACGCATCAGGCGCTTTGACCCCCTGATCGCCGTATACCGGACGTTTCGTTCAGAACAGTCGCACGACAGTACCAGCTATTTATGTAACTATTTCAAGGGGAACTATTAACCCGTCTCCGGGGGGCACTGTAGATATGATTCGGTACCGTCGCGAACGGAGGGCAGGTCCATGAACCTGGAGGGCCAGACCTGTCTCGTCACGGGGAGTTCCCGTGGCATCGGCAGAGGTATCGCGAAGGATCTCGCCGACCGCGGCGCGGACGTGGTAGTCAACTACCGCTCGTCGGCGGCGGAGGCCGAGGCGGTCGTTGAGTCCATCGAGGAAGCGGGGGGAACCGCGATCGCCGCGCAGGCGGACGTGTCCGACTTCGACGACGTACAGGCGATGCGCGAGGAGATCGTCGACGCCTTCGGCCCGGTCGACGTGCTCGTCAACAACGCCGGGGTCACCGTCGACAAGAAGTTCGAGTACATGACTCGGGAGGACTGGGACACCGTCATAAACGTCAACCTCGGCGGCGTCTACAACTGCACGAAGACCTTCTTCGACGACATCAAGGAGAGCCGCCACGGCCGCCTGATCAACATCTCGTCGGTCGTCGGTCAGCAGGGCAACTACGGCCAGGCCAACTACGCGACTACGAAGTCGGGCCTGTTCGGGTTCACGCGCACGCTCGCTCTGGAGATGGCCTCCTCGGGGTCGACCGCCAACTGCATCGCGCCCGGCTTCGTCGAGACCGACATGCTGGAGGAGGTGCCCGAGCGCGTCCAGGAGAAGATCCTGCGTGAGATCCCGCTCGACCGGTTCGCCACGGTCGAGGACATCTGCGGGATCGTCTCGTTCGTCGCCAGCGAGGAGTCGAGCTACATGACCGGGCAGGTAATCGGCGTCAACGGCGGCATGGAGTGGTGAGATGAGCCAGGAAGAGACAGAGGACGCAACGGATTCCGACGCATCGGACGCCTCCGCCGAAGAGACCGAGACGGCGGACGAGGAGACGGCTCTCGAAGAGCTTCGCCGGCGACGGGAGGAGTCGCGGCTCGGCGGCGGCGAGGACCGCATCGAGCGCCAGCACGACCGCGGGAAGATGACCGCCCACGAGCGCGTCGAGTACTTCCTCGACGACGGGACGTTCGCCGAGGTCGACGCGTTCGTCGAGCACCGGGCGACTTCCTTCGGCATGGACGAGAAGGAGTTCCCCGGCGACGCCGTCGTCACCGGCTACGGCGACGTGAACGGCCGGAAAGTGTTCGTCTTCGCCCACGACTTTACCGTCCTGGGGGGCTCCGTGGGGGAGGTCGTCGCCGACAAGATCTGCAAGGTGATGGACCGGGCGGTCGACGCGGGCGTCCCGGTCGTCGGGCTCAACGACTCCGGCGGCGCGCGGATCCAGGAGGGCGTCGACTCGCTCGTCGGGTTCGCCAAGATCTTCGAGCGCAACACGAAGGCCTCGGGGATGATCCCTCAGATCTCGGCGATCATGGGCCCCTGTGCGGGCGGGGCGACCTACTCGCCGGCGCTGACCGACTTCACGTTCATGGTGCAAGACACCTCCCACATGTTCATCACCGGCCCGGACGTGATCGAGACGGTCACCGGCGAGCAGGTATCGAAGGAGGAACTCGGCGGCGCGGGCAGTCACTCCACGAAATCCGGCGTCGCCCACTTCGCCTGCGAGGACGAGGAGGCGGCGCTGGACGACATCCGGCGGCTGCTGTCGTATCTCCCGCAGAACAACATGGAGGACCCCCCGCGGGTCGCCTCCTGGGACGACCCCGACCGCGAACTCGACGGCATCACCGACATCGTGCCCGAAGCGCCGCGCAAGCCCTACGACATGACGGAGGTGATCGACCGCGTGGTCGACGAGGACTCCTTTTTCGAGGTCCACGAGAACTGGGCACGGAACGTCGTCGTCGGCTACGCCCGCATGGACGGCCGCGTCGTCGGCATCGTCGCCAACCAGCCCCGCGTCAGCGCGGGGACCCTGGACATCGACGCCTCGGAAAAGGCCGCCCGGTTCATCCGCACCTGTGACTCGTTCAACGTCCCCATCGTCTCGCTGGTGGACGTGCCGGGGTTCATGCCCGGGACCGACCAGGAGCACAACGGGATCATCCGCCGGGGCGCGAAGCTCATCTACGCCTACGCCGAGGCGACGGTGCCGCTTTTGTCGGTCGTCGTCCGGAAGGCCTACGGCGGGGCGTACATCGTCATGTCTTCGAAGTTCCTCGGCTCGGACGTGAACTATGCCTGGCCCGCCTCGGAGATGGCCGTCCTCGGCCCGCGCGGCGCGGTCAACATCCTCTACCGGAAGGAGCTCCAGCAGGCCGAGAACACCGACGAGCGCCGCCAGGAGCTGATGGACGAGTTCCGCGAGGAGTTCGCCCACCCCTACGGCCCGGCCAAGCGCGGGTACCTCGACGACGTGATCGAGCCGAAGGACACGCGCAAACGGCTCGTCCGCGACCTGGAGATGCTCGAACGCAAGCGCGAGGACAGCCCGCCGAAAGACCACGGTAACATCCCACTGTAATGGCCGAATCAGCACTCTCCGACGGCGAGGAATCGAACGCCGACGCGACCGCCGAGGGACCGAGCGGCGGACCGAACGACGGGACCGTGACGCTCACCGTCGACGGCGAGGAAGTGTCGCTGTCGATCCCGGCGGACGCCGGCGAGACCGAGGCCGCGGCCATCGCCTCGGCGGTCGGCGCGCACCTCCACGACCGGCAGGTCGCCGCGGCCGCGGCTGCCGCCGAGGACGACGAACCCGACAGCGTGGACGCGTGGACACTCGCCGGGCGGATGAAGTCGATGGGTCGGAGCCGCTGGCCGAAAGACGTCCGACGCGGCGAGGAGTGGAAGGCCAGCGCTCGCTCGTTCTACTGACCGGGCGCGGGACCGGCGGTGGGCCGACCACCGCGCCGGCGGACCGTCGCCACCGTAACACCCACATTACAGCCCTCCGAGGTGGCACACATGACAGTCGCAGTGATCGGCGCGTCGATGACGAAGTTCGGCGAGCGCGACGCCTGGATACAGGAGCTGATCGCCCAGGCGGGCGAGGCCGCGCTCGACGACGCCGACATCGGGCCCGACGACGTGGATCACCTCTACGTCTCGAACATGTCCAGCGGCGAGTTCCAGGGACAGACGGGGATCATGAACGCCCTCGCCCACGACCTGGGCGTGATGCCGGCGTACAGCGAGCGGGTCGACCAGACCTCCTCCTCGGGCGGCGCGGGCATCTACGAGGCCTGGCAGTCGGTCGCCTCCGGTGCCAGCGACATGACCCTCCTGGTGGGCGGCGAGAAGATGACCCACCGCTCGACTGCCGAGTCGACGGACATCATCGCCTCGATCACCCACCCCGCCGAGTACAAACACGGCCTGACTTTGCCCTCGTTCGCGGGGATGACCGCTCGGCACTACCTCGAACGGTTCGACGCGCCGCGGGACTCGCTGGCGAAAGTCGCCGTCAAGAACCACAAAAACGGCGTCGACAACCCCCACGCGCAGTTCCGGAAGGAGATCGACGAGGAGACCGCCCTTGAGAGCCCCATCGTCGCCGACCCGCTCCGGCTGTACGACTTCTGCCCGATCACCGACGGCAGCGCGGGGATGGTCTTCACCACCGAGGAGCGCGCGAAGGAGATCACCGACGACTACGCCGTCGTCTCGGGTATCTCGGGCGCCACGGACACCCACGTCGTCCACGAGCGCGACGACCCGACCGTGATGGGCGGGGTCGTCCAGTCGAGCGACGACGCCTACGAGATGGCCGGTATCGGTCCCGACGATATCGACGTGGCCGAACTCCACGACATGTTCACCATCCTGGAGTTCCTCCAGATGGAGGGCTGTGGCTTCGCCGAGCAGGGCGAGGCCTGGAAGCAGGTCGAGGAGGGCCGCACCGAGAGAGAGGGCGAACTGCCGATCAACACCTCGGGCGGGCTCAAGTCGAAGGGCCACCCGCTGGGCGCCAGCGGGGTCGCACAGGGCTACGAGATATACAAACAGCTCGTCGGTGAGGCGGGGCCGCGACAGGTCGAGGCCGACACCGGCCTCGCCTGTAACGTCGGCGGGTTCGGAAACTGCGTCATCACCACCATCATGGAGGCACGATAATGTCGTTCGACGCCCACGTCTGCGAGCACGGCCACGTCACCTACCCCGGGCACACGCTGTGTCCCGACTGCGGCGCGAAACAGACCGAGACGCTGGATCTCTCCGAGCGCACCGGCGAGGTCGTCACCTGGACGAAGTCGACGGCGACCCCGCCCGGAGTGCGGGCACCGAACACGATCGCCATCGTCCAGTTCGACCTCGACGGAGATGACCTGGCCGACGACTACGTCCGCGCGGTCGGGCAGGTCACGATCGACGAGGTCGAGACGGGCGACGCGGTCGAACCGACCTACGTCGAGGAGCTTCGGGACCCCGAAGCGGGCATCAAGGTCCCCGAGAGCCAGGAGTGGGACGGCTACCGGTTCGAGCCGGTCTGAGCTGGCTCGGACAGCGCTCACGGTCGGTCTTCTGCGGAGAATCCGGACCGGCGCGAGGCCGGCCCGCCTCGCCGGGGTGGCAGGGTTGGGGTGGTTGGGGTGGTTGCGGTGGCTGACAGCAGGGTTCAGTCGGCGGGCACCACAGAGGTGCGGTCGCCGACAGGGTCGTCGGCGTCCCCGGCGAGGGCAGACAACCCATCCGCTACCGAGCGGTACTCCTCGCCGTCGGCGTGCGGGTAGACGGCGACGAGGTCGCCCTCGTCGTAGACGGCGAGGGTGATCGCGGGGAAGACCAGCCAGTCGCACAACTCGCCGGTGTCCGCGGCGTAGCACTCGCGCGTCGCGAAAAACGGCAGCAAGCGCACGCCGCGGTCGCGCGCCCATCGCGAGAACGACAGGTAGCGGTCCCGCGCCGCTACGTCTTTCGGGTCTTCACGGCGGATGCGCTTCGGGCAGGTCGTCACCTCGAACGAATCGACTTGCCCCGCCGCCTCGAGTTCGCGCAGTCTATCCGCGAGTCGGTCTCGCTGGCGCGCCGCCGGCTCCGGGAGCGTCTCCCTGAGATGCAGCGCGACGCGCCGGTCCCCCCTCCGCTCGGTTGGCGTCATGGGTACTCCGACCTATGATCGTGGTGGATAATAAATCATTATGTTTTCTCGGTGCTACGATTCCGAACGACCGTTCCAGATATCGTCCGACGGTCCGACCCGAGAGGGCAGTCGACGAACGGGGCAGGCTACTCGCGGTTCGAACCGTCGGACCCGTCGTCGGGCGAGGCGTCGGAGGACGGTCCGTCGTCGCTTTTGTCGCCGGCGTCGCCGTTTCCGGACTCCTCGCCTTCACCGTCGGTCGGGGCGTCGTCGGCGTCCGGAAGGTCGTCGAGGTCGCGCTTGATCGACTCCAACTCGGCGTCGACGTCGACCGAGACGGCGTCGTCACCGTCGCCGTCCGCGTCGGCCCGGCCGTCGCCCGACGACTCGTCGGCGTCCCCGTCCGGCGACCGGGTCGCGCCGTCGTCGGGAGTGCTCTCGCGGATCCGCCGCTGGATCTCCGCGCGCAACTCTCGGGCGTCGTCGAGCAACTCCGCGGCTTCGTCGTCGTTCGGTCGGCCCTCGACGGCGTCCTGGAGGCCGACGAGCGCCTCGTCGAGCCGCGAGAGCGTCGACTCGCTGGCCGATTTGGCCCGCTCGCGGAGCTGTTCGGTCTCGCGGCTCGCCGTCTCGGCGCCGTCGGCGAGCCGGAGCGCGCGCTGGAGGAGCCTGAGCGCGCGGATGTTCGTCTCCAGGATCAGGATGAACCCCGGGATCGCGACCTCGCTGGCGAACCGGCGCAGGTCCCGCGGCGTCGGGAGGCGCGGCCCCTCGTCGGGCCGCGGGGGCTCCAGTTCGTCCTCGAGTTCGCGGAGCGTCCGGACGAGGTCGGTGACCAGCCGCGCCAGGTCCTCGTCCGAGGAGTCGTCTGCCATGTTCCGACCAACGAGGCCCGACGGAAAAAACGTCACCACTCGCGGGACGGGTGATCGACAGGACCGGCGGGTCGGGGACTTACAGGTCCACGTCCGGGAAGTCGGCGGGGAGCGGTGCGGGGCGGCCGGGATCGGAGTCGATGGTCGCGAACGCGCTCTCCTCGGAGGACGTGCGGACGGCCGCCATCACGTCGAGGGCGTGGCCGGCGAGCGCGCCGCTGGCGCGGTGTTCCCAGTCGCTGCGGACGGCGAAGGCGAGGTCAGCCAGCCCGGCGCCGCGACCGGCGGTGTACTCGTGGGTCAGCGGGACTGTCTCCCAGTCGTCGTCCTCGTGGTCGCGGATCCGGACGGGCCCCTCGAAGTGGTTGGGGTCCGGCAGCGCGAGCGTCCCCTCGGTGCCGTAGATTTCGAAGGCGGGGAACGGCATCGTGGAGGCCTCGACGTCGAAACTCATCAGCAGGTTCGCCGTCGCGCCGCTCGCGAAGTCGACGATGCCGGCCTCGTGGGTCGGTACTTCGACGTCGATCTCCTCGCCGTTCCGCGGATCGCTCTCGATGGTTCGAGTGGCGTGCGGGCGGCTGACCGAGCCGGCGACGCGCTCGGCGCTCCCCAGGAGAAAGACGAGCGCGGTCACGTAGTACGGCCCCATGTCGAACAGCGGCCCGCCGCCCTCCTTGTAGTAGAGGTCGGGGTTCGGGTGCCAGAGCTCGTGGCCCGGCGAGGTCCAGTGGGCGGTCGCGCCCACGGGCTCGCCGATGCGACCCTCGTCGAGGACCCGCCGGGCGGTCTGGAGCCCCGCGCCGAGGAACGTGTCCGGCGCCGACCCGACGAGCAGGTCCGACTCGGCGGCCCGGTCGCGGATCTCGGCGACCTCCTCGGGCGTCGTGGCGAAGGGCTTCTCCGTGTACACGTGGTTGCCCGCCGCAAGCGCGTCCGTGATCACCTGCACGTGGGCGCTGGGCGGCGTCAGGTTGACCACGGCCTCTACCGCGTCGGCGGCGAGTAGTTCGTCGACCGCCATCGCCTCGATCCCGTGTTCGGCGGCCGTCTCGCGCGCCAGATCGGCGTCCAGGTCGGCGCAGGCGACCAGTTCGAAGGCGTCGTGGACGTCGTCCGCGGCGAGATACCGGGAGCTGATGTTGCCACAACCGACGAGACCGACCGAGAGCGGATCCATAGGCTGGGGTATGCGAGCGAGCTAATCAATCCCCACGACTCCGGACGGACGTTCCGCCGAACGGATTCGCGACCCTCGTCGGATAACGGGACCGACCGGAACGCTTATTCGTTTAGGTGGGCCTAAATCGAAGTATGGAAACGACGGACGAGTCGGCCGAGGGGGGCCGATCCAGTGTCGACGCGGACGACCGGGCTGCCGAACGGGACTTCGAAGAGCGGCCGGGGATAGCCGCTCACTCCGCGACGGAGACGCGAACGGTGCTCACCGAAGCGGACAACTGCGACGGCTGGATCGCGACCGACCTGACGGTCGAGCCCCGGCAGTAGGGCTCACTTCTCGACGGCTTCGGGCGTGACCAGCGTGTCGTCTTCGAGGTAGTGTTCGACGTGGTGGGCGTCTTCCTCGACCTGGACGAGGATCTCGCGGAGGATCTCCGCGGTAGCGTGGTCGCCGAGGTCGGCCGCGAGTTCGACGTGGTCGCGGAGACTCTCGATGTTGTCGCCGTAGATCGCCAGGTCGTGCTCCAGCGACGTCCGGATGTCGTACACGTCGTCGCCTTCGGATTCGACGGGCGCCGTCTCGGCGATGTTCGTCGGGCTCGACACCGGCGTCCCGCCGAGCGCCTGCAGCCGCTCTGCGATCTCGTCGGCCGCCTCCTCGGCGTTGCCCGCGGCCTCACCGAGGAAGACGTGCAGGTCGCGGAACTCCGCGCCTTCCACGTTCCAGTGGTGTTTCTTCAGCTGGTGGTAGAGCACGTACGTCGACGCCAGGTCCGCGTTCAGCGCCTCGACGATCTGCTCGGCCTTCCCCCGTTCGAGCCGCAGCGAGTTCTCCTCGACCGTCCCGGCTTCCTGTCGCACGTGTTTCTGTGTACTCATTGCGTCCGGATCGACGGGCGCTCGACGCATAAGGATTGCTATTCGAAAACTATTTTTTCAGATTCGGCAAAACAGATTGTCCTTTTGGACCCGAATCCTCGCAGGTGCGTGCATCGTGACGGTTCAGGGACGCGTCAACACGAGCGCGGCGTCGCCGTCCAGCCGCCCCGTCTCGACGCCCGCCTCGGACGGGGCGGCCCGCGCCTGTGCGTCGTGAACCGCCAGCAGGGCAGCGCTCTCCGTCTCGTCCAGTCCGAGGTCGTCGGTGAACTCCGCCCAGACGTGTTCGGGGAGCGCCAAGTAGTACGCGCCCTCGGTCCGCCCCACGAGCGGGTCCTGATGGAAGTAGTTGCGCCACTCGTAGACGATGTCCTCGACGCCCGGTAGCTCGCGCACGTTCGACTGGTGCGTGCGGACGATGTCGGTCAGTCGCTCGACGGCAACGTCGCGGTCGGCCGCGACCGACTCGAGGACCGCCTCGTCGAAGGCCGCGAGTTCGTCTCTGGTCATTCGCCGATAGTGGACGTGCCAGCGGGTTTATCCTTGCGCTCCCGCGGGGGAGACGCGGTCCGCGAGGCGGAGCGGTTCGTAGGCGGAGCGACGGACTGTGGAGCCGTTAGCGGCGGCCGGGGACCGGAGTCCCGATCCACCCACCCGTCTTCTTGCGATGTGAGAAGCCGGGGTAGCCTATAAAGCCGGTCGGGTCGAACGTCGGAGTAGATGGGCGAACTAGCGACGCTCTTCGGACCGGAACGAGTCGCCGTCGTGGGCGCGACCGACCGGGACGGGTCGGTCGGGCGGGCGATCACGGCGAACCTCCTCGCCGACTTCGAGGGGGACGTCGTCGCCGTCAACCCCACGAAAGACGAGGTCCTGGGACTGGAGAGCCACGACAGTGTCGGAGCCGTCCCCGACGTAGACGTGGCCGTCGTCGTGGTGCCGCCCCCTATCGTCCTCGACGCCATCCGCGAGGCCGCAGAGGCGGGGATCCGCGACGTGGTCGTCATCACCGCCGGTTTCGGCGAGTCCGGCAGCGAGGGCGCCCGCCGCGAGCGGGAGCTCCGGGAACTGGCCGCCGAGTACGACCTCAACGTCGTCGGGCCCAATAGTTTAGGAATCATGAACACCGGTGTCGGTCTCAACGCCACGTTCGGCCCCGAGAACGCTCAGGAGGGGTCGATCTCGTTCATGAGCCAGTCGGGCGCGTTCGTGACCGCGGTCGTCGACTGGGCCAACGACCGCAACCTCGGGTTCCACAACGTCGTCTCGCTGGGGAACAAGGCCGTCCTCGACGAGTCCGACTTCGTCCGCGAGTGGGGCGAGGACCCCGATACCGACGTAATCTTGGGCTATCTCGAAGACGTGGTCGACGGCCGCGCGTTCGTCGAATCGGCCCGGGAGGTCTCGCAGGACACACCCATCGTCGTCGTCAAGTCCGGCCGCACCGAGGCCGGCGCCTCCGCGGCCGCCTCCCACACCGGCGCCATCGCCGGCTCCGAGGAGGCCTACGAGGCCGCGCTCGACCAGGCGGGCGTGCTCCGGGTCGACACCGTCCAGGACCTCTTCGACTTCGGGAGCATCCTCGCCGGGCAGCCCCTGCCCGAGCGCGACGGCGTCGCGATCGTCACCAACGCCGGCGGCCCCGGCGTGATGACGACCGACGCCGTCGGCGACTCGGACCTCTCGCTCGCCTCGTTCACCGACGAGACGGTCGAGCGGCTCCAGGAGGCGCTCCCCGACGAGGCCAACGTCTACAACCCCGTCGACATCATCGGCGACGCGCCGGTCGAGCGCTTCGCGGAGGCGCTAGACATCGCGCTGGCCGACCCGAACGTCGGCGCCGCGGTCGTGCTGGCCTGCCCGACGGCGCCGCTCTCCTACGAGGTCCTGGCCGACGCGGTCGTCGAGTTACAGGCCGACCACCAGGTCCCGGTCGCCGCGACGCTGATGGGCGGCTCCTCGGCCCGCGAGGCCAACGAACGGCTCTCGCAGGTCGGCATCCCGACGTACTTCGACCCCGCCCGCGCGGTTCGCAGCCTCGACGCACTCCGGGCGTACCGCGAGATCGGCCAGCGGGAGTACACCGAACCGGAGACGTTCGACGTCGACCGCGAGGCGGCCCGCGAGATCCTCGAATCGGCGGCCCGCCGCGACACCAACCGACTGGGCGTCGAGGCGATGGACCTGCTCGACGCCTACGGCATCCCGACGCCCGACGGCGATATCGTCGACGCCCGCTCGGACGCGGTCGAAGCCGCCGAGCGGATAGCACCCGACGGCGAGGTGGTCATGAAGATCGTCAGCCCCGACATCCTGCACAAGTCGGACATCGGCGGCGTCGCCGTCGGCGTCCCGCCCGGGGAAGTCGGCGACACCTACGAGGACCTGGTGACCCGCGCGCGCAACTACCAGCCCGACGCGACGATCCTCGGCGTGCAGGTCCAGGAGATGGTCGATCTGGACAGCGGCGTCGAGACGATCGCGGGCATGAACCGCGACCCGCAGTTCGGGCCGCTGGTCCTGTTCGGCCTCGGCGGCATCTTCGTCGAGGTGCTGGAGGACACGACCCTCCGGGTCGCACCCGTCAGCGAGTCGTCGGCCCGCGAGATGCTCGACGAGATCGACGCCGCGCCGCTGTTGCGAGGCGCCCGCGGCCGCGACCCGGTCGACGAGGGGAGCGTCGTCGAGACGCTCCAGCGCCTCTCGCAGCTGGTCACCGACTTCCCCGCTATCGTGGAACTGGACATCAACCCGCTCGTCGCCACCCCCGACGGCGCACAGGCCGTCGACGTGCGACTCACCATCGACCAGGAGCAGCTATGAACCCGATATTCGTCACCTCGACCGGAGAAGGCACCGGCAAGACAGCCATCGCGATCGCCGTCGCGAAACTCGCACAGGACCGCGGCCTCGACGTGGCCTACTTCAAGCCGAAGGGCACGCGACTGAAGAGCCCCGTCGGGAAGACCCGCGACGAGGACCCGCTGCTCGCCAGGGAGATGCTCGGCATCGAGGCCGACCTCGCCGACCTCGAACCCGTCGTCTACTCCCCCGCGTTCATCGAGGAGGCGATCCGCGGCAACCGCGACGGCGAGGTCCGCGAGCGGGTGCGAGAGCACTTCGACGCCCTCGCCGACGACTACGACCTCGTCGTCGTGGAGGGCGGCGGCCGCCTGGAGACCGGCGGCATCGTCGGCCTGACCGACCCCGACGTGGCCGAGCTGCTCGACGCTCGCACGGTCGTCGTCGGCGGCTACGCCAACCCGGCCGACGTGGACGGAGTGCTCGCCGCCGCCCGACAGTTCGAGGACCACCTCGCGGGCGTGCTGTTCAACGCCGTCGCGGACGCGAACTTCGACTCGCTGAACACGGACGTGGTGCCGTTCCTCGAAGCGCGGGACATCCCCGTCCTCGGCATCGTCCCGCGCGTGCAGGAACTGGCCGGCATCACCGTCGCGGACCTGGCCGACGCGGTCGGTGCCGACCTCCTCAATCCCGAGGCCTCGACCGACGGCTTCGTCGAGCGCTTCGCCGTCGGCGCGATGGGCAGCGACGCGGCGCTGCGCCACTTCCGACGGATGCGCAACGCCGCCATGATAACCGGCGGCGACCGCTCGGAGATCCAGGCGGCCGCCCTCGAAGCACCGGGCATCGAGACGATCGTCCTCACCGGCGGGCTCAGACCCTCCGGCGCCATCCTCGGCAAGGCGGCGGAGGCCGACGTGCCGGTCCTGCTCGTCCAGTCCGACACCAAAGTCACCGTCGACCGGATCGAGAGCGTGCTCTCGACCGGGCGGACCCGCGATCCCGAGACCGTCGAGCGGATGGTCGACCTCCTGGCCGACCACGCCGACCTAGACGGGCTGTTCGCGGCCCGCGAACCGAGTCTCGATACCGACTCCGAGGCCGGCGACGACACCGGCACCGACGGCGGTACCGAACCCGACGACGACGCCGAGACCGGCGAGAAGTGACGACACGAAGGCGGGCACCGGCGGACCCGAAACAGCCCTCGAAACCGGGACGCGGCAGTTCGGAAGGGTCTTGCTCGACGGGTAACGGGGTCTTACCTCGGTAACGTAGGGATTCGGACCGCGAACGATCGCGTACACTTTTACGCTCTCGAACCTTCGTTTCCGATGGAGCCAGTTGGCTCCGTAGTGTCACACGCTGGGGCCTCCCGCCCCACCGTTCCCCTTTGTTCCGCGGTCCACGCCCGGGAGCGACCGCGTCATTCGGCCGGAGACGCGTCGCGTCGGTGAGTCGGGAACACGTCGACCGGGAGGTGTTCGCGGACGCCGGCGACGGCGTCGCCGGGTTCGTCGATGGCCAGCGGCGGGAGCGTCCAGACCGGGCGGTCGGTCATGTCGGCGAGCACGTCGGGGTTGGTCCGCTCTGCGACCGACGCGCCCTCGTACTCGTTGAGAACGACGCCCGCCACCGCACACCCGCGGCGTTCGAGCGCTTCGACCGTCAGCGCCGTGTGGTTGAGCGTCCCGAGCCCGGAGCCAGCGACGACCAGCGCGGGCGCACCGAGATCCGCCACGAGGTCGACGACCTCCCGGTCGTCGGCCAGCGGGACGCGCAGCCCGCCGACGCCCTCGACGACGCCGACCGCCGCATCGGCGAGTTCGCGCGCACAGCCGTCGCGGATCGACTCGTAGGACAGATCGACGCCCTCGCGCTCGGCCGCGACGGCCGGCGCGAGCGCCGGCTTCAGCCGTTCGAGGCAGGTCGCGGCCGCGTCGGTCCCGCACGCCTCGGCCACGAAACCGGCGTCGTCGTCCGGCGGATAGCCCGTCTGTGCCGGTTTGACGGCCCGCGCGTCGACCCCAGCCCTCCGGAGCCACCCGACCAGCCCCGCCGTGACGACCGTCTTCCCGACGCCCGTGTCCGTGCCGACGACCGCGAACTCCGACACGTCGTCGACGAGGAGTTCCGACGCACGCCCCGTCCGGTCGTCGCTCACAGCAGACCCACCTCCCGTCCGGCGGCCTCGAAGGCGTCGAGACAGCGAGCGACCTCTTCGTCGGTGTGTGTCGCCATCGGTGCGACCCTGATGCGGGCGGTCCCCTCCGGAACCGTCGGCGGGCGGATCGCCGGCGCCTCGATCCCCCGGTCGGCCAGGCGGTCACCCAGGGCCAGCGCGTCGTCGCGGTCCCCGACGAGGACGGGAAGGATCTGCGTCTCGCCGAGGACCTCGTACCCCATCGACTCCAGCCCTTCGCGGAGCGTCGCGACGGTCGCCCAGAGCCGGTCGGCTCGGTCCGTCTCGCGGGCGATCCGGAGCGCCTCGCGGGCGGCGCCCACCGCCGGCGGCGCCAGCCCCGTCGAGAAGACGAACGAGCGCGCGGCGTTCAACAGGTACTCGATCAGCGCCTCGTCCCCCGCGACGTAGCCGCCCTGGCTCGCCAGCGCCTTCGAGCACGTGCCGAGTTGCACGTCGACGCGGTCGGCCAGCCCCTCGCGCTGGACGACCCCGCCGCCGTCGTCGAACAGTCCGGTCGCGTGGGCCTCGTCGACCATCACCCACGCGTCGAACGCCTCGGCCGCGTCACAGACCTCCGTCAGGGGCGCCACGTCGCCGTCCATCGAGAACACCGAGTCGGTGACCACGAGCCAGTCCTCTTCGGTCGCGCTGTCCAGGGACCCGGCCGCTCGCTGGGCCAGCTTCGCCCGCAGGTCGTCGGGGTCGGCGTGGTCGTAGACGACGGTCTCGTCGGCGCCGAGCCGGCAGCCGTCGACGATGCTCGCGTGGTTGAGTTCGTCGGAGAACACCGCGTCCGGCCCGAGGGCCTCGATGGTCCCGACGTTGGCGGCGTAACCCGACGAGAACAGCAGCGCCCTGTCCGTGCCTTTGCAGTCGGCGAGGTCGCGCTCGAACGCCCGGTGGAGGCCGGTGTCGCCGGTGACGAGGCGGGAGGCGCCGGCGCCGGTCCCGACCGAACGGGCGGCGTTCTCGGCGGCCTGGAGGACCCGACGGTCACTGGCGAGCCCGAGGTAGTTGTTCGAGGCGAACACGAGCGATCGGTCGCCGAAGTCCGGAGCCCCACCCCGCGGGTCCGGACTGAAGCGGGTCCGCGCGCCGACGGACTCGGCGGGGTCGAGGCGGCGTCGCAGGCCCGCGCGCTCTCGTTCCCGCAGCCGCGCGTCGAGGTCGAAACCGCGGTCGGTCATACCCGTGGGCGGGGGCCGCCCGCCCCTCGTCCTTTCGGTCGGTCGTCGGGTCGCGACCGATCGGCGACGCGACCGTTCACCCCTACCCGTCGAGATACGAGACGAAGACCATCCCATCTGTCTTCAGTTCGTACTCGATGTCGGTCGCGAGTTCGTTGTAGTCGAACGGCTCGGTGACGACGTGGTACCCGTTCGGCGTCTCGCGAGTGAGGGCGACCTCGGTGTGACTCCGCAAGTCGTCGATCAGGGCGTCGCGGTCGGCCGCGGTCGCGTCGTCGAGGTCGAAGACGAAGTTCGTCTCGTCGCGACACGCGTCCGACTGCAGGGTCGACAGGAACTCGCTGTCGACCCGCTTGAACTTCGCCCGGACGCCCTCGTCGCCGTGGATCCGGCCCTCCAGCCAGTCGTCCATCGACCGCCGGAGCTCGAACGTCGCTTTCAGCGCGTCGCGGGCGTTTGCCGTCAGGTAGAGCCTGAATCGCTCGTCGAACCGCCTGGCGGCGTGGTCCAGCTCGGCGGCCTTCCGGCCGAGTTCGTCCCCGTCCTCGACGACCTTCCGGATCGCCGGGGCGGAATTGCTCGTCGTCCCCTCGTTCTCCTTGGCCCGCGCGAGCGCTACGAGCAGGTACACCCGGTCGCCGCCGAACTCGCAGTACTCGCCGAACGGCTCCATGTCGACCATGGCCGTTCTGGGCGGGCGAGGGACTAAACGCTGGTCGAAGCGTGCGAACGGTGAACGAGGGGATCGAGCGCCCGCGACGTTCAGAAACTCGGCATGACGTCCGCGGGGCCGTAGACGCCGTAGTCGCCGGCGCGGTTGCGGAGGACGGCGGCCTTCAGGTAGCCCAGCGCGGGGCCGTTGACGTTGGCCTCCATACTGGTCGCGTCGTCGAGTTCGAAGGTGTTGGTGCCGCGCTCGCCGTCGAAGGTGGTGCCGGTGACGCGGACGGTCGTCGTCGTCGGCTTCTCGTCGGAGCGCACGTCGAGGACGCCGCCGACCGACACGTCCTCGGCGTCGCAGATGCCGGCCCGCTCCAGGAGCACGTCGTCGGCGTGCTCCATGTCGTGGAACTCCAGTTGGCCGCCGTGCTCGGCGATCAGCTCCTCGATCGCCTCTTCACTCATCTCGCGAGCCGTCTCGATGTCGTAGCCGTCGAGGTGGGCGATGTCCTCGCGGACGGTCCCGCGGTTGTCCTCGTACCCCGACTTGAGCCCGACGCCCCACCAGATCTCGACGTCCTCGACCTCGACGAACGACTGGGCGGCCAGCGCCGCCGCGCCCGTCAGGAACCCGGGCGTCGCGCCCGCGCCGCAGACGAAGGTGATGCCGCTCTCTTCGAGGGCGTCGGTGCGGTCGTCGAGCATCCCGATAACCCGCGAGCGCTTGAGTACGTCCACGAGGACGCCCTCGTAGCCCGCGCCGGCGAAGCGCTCGGCCACCCGCGGGATGAAGTCGTGTTCGAGGTTCGGGAGCGCGAGCAGGACGGCGTCGATTCCGTCGCTCTCGGCTATCACGTCGTCGATGGGTGTCTCGGTGGGTTCGCCCTGCGCGCTGGCGACGATGCCGGCGTCCTCGCCGGCTTGCTTCACGCCGTCGGTGGCCGTCGCGGTCCCGTCGTCGACCGATCCGCCCTCGACAGCAGCGGCCCCACCGTCCGACGCGTAGTCGCTCTCGGGCGTCGCCGGGGTGTCCCCGTCCGCCTCGGGACCCGAGGCGATGTTGCCCTCGGTCGCGTCGAGCAGTTCGTCCACGTCGAGTCCCGAGTGATCGACCGCGACGCCGTTGCGGTCGCAGGCGGCGACGGGGGTGAGCCCGTCTTTGTGCCGCGCCACGTCGAGCGTCCGTCTGCCGATGCCACCGGTGCCGAGTACCGCGAATGTCACGTCGTCGTCCATGGATTGAGTGTCGAAGTCGCGTCGTCAGTCGGACACGTTGCTGGTCGCGCTGCCCGCGGCGGTCTCGATGTCGCTCTCGGTGTCCGTCCCGTCGCGGCTCGCGGCTTCGCCGCTCGCTCCGTCCGCGGCCTCCCTTCGGTCGGCCGCGCGCGCCTTCACCGCGTCGGGGTCGAAGCCGTTAGCGTCCGTGTTCGGTTCCAGCCCCGCTCGCTCGACGACTTCGATGTCCTCGGCGGGCGACTGGCCCTCCGTCGTGAGGTAGTCGCCGGTGAGCATGCCGTCGGCGCCCGCCTCGAACGGGAGGTGTTGCTCGTCCTCGGCGAGGTTGGCCTCGCGACCGCCGGTCAGCCTGACCCTGGCCTCCGGGTGGAGCAACCGATACACGGCGATCGTCGCGACGATCTCCTCGGTCGTGATCGCCGCGCCGTCGTCGAACCGTTCGCCCAGCGGCGTCCCCGCGACGGGATTGAGGATGTTCACAGGGAGCGAGGAGACCCCCACGTCCTGCAGGGCAATCGCCGCGTCTACGCGGTCGGCCGGGCTCTCGCCCATGCCGAGGATGACCCCGGCACAGAGGTCCATGCCGGCCCCCTTGGCGACTTCCAGGGTCTCGACGCGGTCCTCGAAGGAGTGCGAATCGACGATCTCCGGGAAGAAGTTCGGGGAGGTCTCGATGTTGTGGTTGTAGTGGTTGAGCCCCTCCTCGGCCAGGATCTCCGCCTCATCCTCGGTGAGGATGCCGAGCGAGGCGTCGACCTCCACGTCGGTCTCGTCGCGGACCAGCCTGATGGCTTCGAGGACCTCTTCCCACTCCTCCGGGCGGTGTTCCTTCGAGACGCCCTTCTCGGCGACGACGATGCCGAACCGCTGGGCACCGTCGCGTTCGGCCCGCTTCGCCGCTTCGAGGATCTTCTCGGGGCCGAGAAAGCCATAGTTGTCGATGCCGGTGTCGAAGTGGACCGACTGTGCGCAGAAGCCACAATCCTCGGCGCAGTCGCCGGCCTTGGCGTTGACGATCGAGCAGGCGTCGACGGTGCCGTCGCCGAACTCGGCGCGGACCGCGTCGGCCGCCGCCGCCAGCTCGTCGACCGGCTGTGCGATCAGCGCCAGCCCGTCGCGGCGGTCCAGACGCTCGCCCGCCAGCACGCGCTCAACGGCGTCGTCTATCGTTCGGTTGCCGGTCTCGTAAACCACGATCGAACCGTCGGTTGACGGGTGCAAAAAAGTTCCCCAGCGGGCGGGTGGCGAAGGCTGACGGCCTCACTCCCCCCAGTAGAACCGGGGCGCGAGGAACATGTACCCCAGCGCGGCGACGAGCAGGAAACGCGGGAGGACACGCCCGTACGCGAACGGCGCGAGGACGGCCGCCGCCTGGACGACGCCCAGAACCCCGGCGTCCCGGGCGCGGAGTTTCGGATAGGGGACCGGGGCGACCATCGCCACCGAGAGCGCGGCGGCGACGGCCAGCAGGCCCGGGACCCACGTCAGCCCGGCGAGATAGGCGGCGGCCAGAATGGTCGCGCCGAGCGTGTTCTGGATGCCCGGGCGGTTCTCGTCCGGACCGACGAACTCGCTGTAGAGGCTGGTCCGCAGGACCGAGAAGACGACGAACAGCGCGCCGACGCCGACGGCCGCGACGGCCTGGGCGGGCGGTGCGGTCCCGATCCCGTCGGCCAGCCAGCCCCACCCGGAGCCGGCGACGCCGACGACCAGCAGGGCTGGCGTCGCGCCGAACGAGACCACGTCGGTCACCGAATCGAGTAGCGGGCCGACCTCGGTGCCACCGAAGGTCCGGGCCGCGATCCCGTCGAGCGCGTCGGCGATGGCGGCCAGCAGGACGAGTCGGGCGGCCAGGTGGGGGTCCGAGAGCGCGACGACGCCGGCGGCGAACCCCACGACAGCGTTGCCGAGCGTGATGGCGTCGGCGACGCCGAGGCGCTCGCGCACGCGCAACCCCTCGCTCATACCAGCCCGGTCGGTGAGCGGGTACATCAATCACGGGGAAGCGCGGTCGTCGTTCGCGACCGCCGGATCCGCGGAGAGCGGCCCTCGACAGGCCCTGCTTCCCCGACGACGTCGAGGGCCTCCGCGAGCGATTCGACGCGCTCGCGCGGTTCGACCGTTGCGGGACCGATGCCGGTCGGCCGCGCCGAGGACGCCGAAAAGCCAGAAGGCATTTGTGACGCTCGGATAGACAGGTAGGGCAAGGCAACCCTATGACACTCGTCGAGGCCCTGGCCTGCGAACGCTGCGGGCGCCGGTACGCGCCCGCCGACGTCGAGTACACCTGCCCCGAGCACGACGGCGTGGCGGGCATCCTCGACGTACGCTACGAGTACGACGCCGTCAGCGACGAACTCGCCGGTGTTCTCGACGGCCCCACGGAGGACCTGTGGACGTACGAACCGCTGCTCCCGGTCGACGGCGAGCCGGTCAGGCTGGGCGCCGGCGGCACCGACCTCCTCGACGCGCCCGCGCTCGGCGACGCGCTGGGCGTCGACGCCCTCGTCAAAAACGAGACGACCAACCCCACGGGCTCGAACAAGGACCGCGGGAGCGCCGTCGCCGTCTCGCGGGCGCGCCAGCAGGGCCACGACGTGGTCGCCTGCGCCTCGACCGGCAACGCCGCCGCGTCGCTCGCGGGCTACGCCGCCCGCGCCGGGCTCGACTGCCGGATCTTCGTCCCCGCCGACCTCCCCGAAGCCAAGGCCGTCCAGCCGCGCCTCTACGGCGCGACGGTGCTTGGCGTCGACGGCACGTACGCCGACGCCTACGAACTCTGCCGGGAGGTCTCCGCCGAGCGCGGCTGGTACAACCGCAACGCCGCGATGAACCCCTACGCCGTCGAGGGCAAGCGCACGCTGGGGTTCGAACTCGCCGAACAGGCGCCCGACGCCGACTGGGTCGCGATGCCGATGGGCAACGGCTGCTCGCTGGCCGGCGCCTGGAAGGGCCTCCGGGAGTTCGAGCGGCTCGGCGTCGTCGAGGACACGCCGAAACTGCTCGGCGTCCAGGCCGCGGGCGCGACCGCCATCCACGACCGCTTCGTCGCCGAGTCGGACGACAGCGACGCCGGGTCTCGGACCGGGGAACGCGAGGACGGCGGCGACACGACCGCCGACAGCATCGACGTTGGCGTCCCGCACAACGCGGGCAAGGCCTGCCGCGCGCTCGCCGAGAGCGGCGGCGACGCCGTCGTCGTCTCCGACGAGGCGATCCGCGACGCCCAGCGCCTCCTGGGCGAGTGCGAGGGCGTCTTCGCCGAACCGGCCTCCGCCGCGGCGGTCGCGGGGATCCGGGCGGCCGTCGATAGGGGGACCGTCGCGCCCGGCGAGCGCGTCGTCACCGTCGCGACCGGAACGGGACTCAAGGACTCGGCCAGCGCCCGCGAGGCCGTCGACGACGTGATCTCCGTCGACGCCGCCGGGCAGGGCCTGCCGGAAGACCTCTGAAGACGGGTTGGCGGTCGTTCAGCGCTCCTCGATCTCTCCGAGTCCGAGCCGCGCGGCCGTCACGACGGTCCCGGTGACGAGGATGGCCAGTTGCCAGCCGTGGCGCACCACCGGAAACATCCGCTCGGGGTCCTCGACGGTGTCCGGGTCCGGCCCGCCCCCCTCCCCGCCGGGGTTGGGGTCGACGCCCGTCGAGATGTTGACCTCCTGGGAGGAGCCGCGGCTGCGCGGGCCGGACTGTTCGGCCTCGGGACTCAGGTCGACGTAGCTCTGGACGATCCCTCGCTGGTCGGAGACCTCGAAGCGGCCGTCGAGGACGTAGAACTGGTCGTGGAGCGGCCACAGGGGGTTGACACCGTGGTCGACGAAGTCGAGCCCGATGCCCGCGAACGCCAGCGCGACGACGCTGACCCACGCGAGGCGGACTCCCTCCGGCCCCCAGCGCCCGCGGACGAACGAGCGGTCGCGCAGGCGGAGATCGGCGTACAGGAGCGCGCTCGCAGCGATCGGGATGAGGAAGGTGTGGAGCAGCGTCCGGTGGCCGGCGACGAAGAGGAGGGCGAGAAACGAGTCCAGGTCCGGTGCGGCGACCACGGCGAGGACGACCAACAGCGACCGGCGGTCGAACATCGACCCCAGCAGCGCGGCGGCGATCATCCCGCCGAAGGCGAGATGCACCAGCGTCGAAGGCATACCCGTGGCTGTGGGATGCAGTAGCATAACTTTTCAGGGCGCCTCGGCGACCACGGAAATCGAACGAAGCGAGCTCGAAGCGCCGCTCGTCGGCGGGATCGGGCGTTCCGCCGCTTCTATATCCCTCGGAGGTGAAACCGGCGGCGATGATCGGTCTCGAGACCTGGGTCCGGTTGATCGGCGGCGTCGGCGTGGCGCAGGCGCACAGCTCGATGGCCTCCCTGGAGGTCTGGATCCGGCTGATCGCGGGGGTCGGGTTGATCCTCGCCAACGGCTTCTTCGTCGCGATCGAGTTCGCGCTGACCCGGGCGCGGCAGTTCACCGAGGAGGAGTTCGTGGACGGCAGCGCGGCGCTCGAACGCGCCTGGGAGATGACGAACAACCTGGAGATCTACCTCACGACCTGCCAAGTCGGGATCACCGCCTCCAGCATCGCGGTCGGGATCGTCGCCGAACCCGCGCTGGCTGCGCTCTTCTCCCCGCTGTTCGAGGGGACGCGACTGGCGACTATCGGCGCCGGTGCCATCATCGCGTTCCTGATCATCAACCTCGTCCACCTCACCCACGGCGAGCAGACGCCGACGTATCTCGGCGTCGAGCGCTCGCGGATGGTCTGTCGGTACGGCGCGGGCCCGCTGTACTGGTTCAACTGGGCGATCTCCCCGTTGATCACCCTGGGCGACTGGGTCGCCAAGGCGACGCTGGGGCTGTTCGGCATCGAGATGACCGGCGCGTGGCTCGAGACCGAGGAGGACGTCATCGAGTCCCGCGCCGACCTGCGGAACAAGATGGGGTCGGTCTTAGACGAGGGCGACCTCACCGAGGAACGGCGCGACGAGGTGATGAACGCGCTCTACATCGGCGAGCGCCCCGTCCGCGAGGTGATGGTCCCCGCCGACGACATCGTCGCGCTCTCGACGACGGCGGACACCGAGGAGAACTTCCGGCGGATGGAGGACAACCCCCACACGCGCTACCCGCTGGTCGGTGAGAACCTGACCGACTTCCGCGGGATCCTCTATCTCCCCGTCCTCGCGGGCCATCGCGAGCAACTGGCTGACGGCGGGAACGTGGACTTCGAGGGCCTGTCGGCGCCGCCGATGACGCTCTCGCCCGACGCGGACGTGAGCGACGCTATCGACCAGTTCCAGGCCGAAAATCAGGAACTCGCCCTGGTCATCGAAGACGGCGAGGTGGTCGGGATGGTCACCGTCACGGACCTGCTCGAATCGGTCACCGGCGACATCGAGGACCCGATCGACACCGGCGAGACGACCCCGAACTGACCGGGGCGACCGTCGCCGTCATAGAGATTCTTGCGAGCGGTTGCCGGGTCGACCACACGATAGCGTGCGGTCGATCCCGGAATGGCTTGCAGTAATCCGTATCAGACGTGCTGGCCGACGAGTTCGCGCAGCGCCCCTTCGTCCTGGACGCCGACGCGGCGTTCGGCCAGTTCACCGTCGACGAACAGGAGCAGGGTCGGAACGCCCTGGACGCCGTACTCGCGAGCCAGCCCCTGGTGGGCGTCGACGTCGACCTTCGCGACGGTCGCGTCGGTCGTTTCGGCGATGTCCGCGACGATCGGTTCGAGCATCTTGCAGGGGCCACACCAGTCGGCGTGGAAGTCGACCAGCACGACCCCCTCGGCGACGATCTCCTCGAACTCGCTCTCGGTCTCGACGTGGACCGGCTCGTCGGGCGTCGCCGCCGCTCCGGCGGGTCCGTCGGCGCCCGCGTCGTCCGAGAGCGTCGAACTCTCGCCGGACTCGAGTCGTTCCTTCTTCCGCTCGCGGATCCGTTCGAGTTCCTCGTCGGCCGGCTCCTCGTTCGGCTCGTCGCTGGCTTCGCTCATCGCCGCCCGGTAGGGGTCGCTCGCGTATAACCGCCACGGCGTCGTGTCCGTCGGACGCACGGACGACGCCCGACGGACGGAAATTCGGGGACTGCGTCAGACACAGAACAAGAATTTAAGACCCCGCCAACCGAGTTACGGCATATGAATCCCGAGACGGCGCCACAGGAGATCACGACGCTCGTGGGGCGGGAAGTCTACACCAAAAACGGCGTGTTCGTCGGCGAGGTCGAGGACCTGCGGCTCGATCTGAACGTCGAGCAGGTGACCGGTCTCGCGCTCCACCAGATCAACGCGGAGCTGTTCGGCCCGGACGTCTCCGGGTCCCGCGGCGTCATCGTCCCCTACCGCTGGGTGCAGGCCGTCGGCGACATCGTCATCGTCAACGACGTGGTCGAGCGCGTCCACGGCGACGAGAGCGACGAGGAAGAGGTCGCGGCCTGATACGGGTTCTTCCAACTCGTTCCGGGATCGACCGCACGCTGTCGTGCGGTCGACCCGGGAACCGCTCGCAAGAATCCGTCTGACGCTCCGTTCTCAGTTCTGACCGCCGTTCCCCGTCTCGCGCCACCGCCGTCCCAGAAGCGCGAGTCCGACCACGACAGCGAGCGCCTCCAGCCCTCGCTCCGCGACCGGCTGCTCGACCAGCGATCACCCCGTTGCGGGTAGACGGCTCCGAACCGTCCCCGAGACCGAGGACGGTGGGGTGGTTACCTCAGAACGCGTCGTCTTCGAGCGTGATGTCGGCGTGGAGTTCCTCGCGCAGCGCCGAGTGGACGTGGCAGATCTCCTCGCCGAGTTCGACGATCTCCTGGCCGTCCTCGCCGAGGGCGGCCTCGACCTTCAGCGTCCAGGTCATGGATTCGAGGTCGTCGTCCTCGTCGAGGTCGGCCTCGACCTCGATCTCGACGTGCCCGATGTCGTCGTAGCCGGTCTGGTCGGCGGCGACGCGGAACGCCGGGATGTAACAGGACGCGTAGTCGGCGGCGAGGACCTGGTTCGGCGACGGGCCGTCCTCTTCGAGCGCGTCGACGACCAGCGACCACTCGCCGTCGATCTCGTTCTCGACCGTGTACCCTTCCTCACAGACGCTCGTAACTTCGATGTCGGACATACGCGAAGGTGTTCGCCCGCCCCCTTCTAAAAGCTGCCCAAGCGAATCGGACGCGCCGGAGACGGCTGGCGGCCGGAGACGGCTGGCGGCCGCTGACGGGGAAAACACTCAATGCGGATACTCACGATCGAAGATAACGGACCGCGATGGCCGACAACGTTCTCGTCGTCTCGACCGACCGGGCCGACGCCTCGGCGCTCACGGGCGCGCTCGACCGCGCCGAAGTCGCGGCCTCGGTCGATTCGGTCGGGTCGCTCGCCGAGCTGTTCGAGGCGCTCTGTTACGACGTCGTGAACTGTCTCGTCGTCCCGGGCGAGGGCGCACCGGTCGCGCCCCGACATCTCGAACGCGGCGTGCGGGCGCTCTATCCGAACCTCCCGGTCGTGCTGGTCGGCGCCGACGAGCACCGGGAGGACGGTCCCGGGGCCGACGGCGGGCGGACGGTCCGCGTCGAAACGGCGGACGTGAGCGACGCCGAGACGGTGGCCGCGGTCGCCGCGGCTCTGGACGCCGACGTCGAGTCGGCAGCCGGGCGACCGCCCTCACGGGCCGAGACGCTGCTGCTGTCGATGGTCGAGGGGTTTCCGATGCATCTCTACGCCAAGGACGAGGCGGCCCGACACGCGCTGGCGACCGGCGCGACGGTGGACCTGACCGACGTGATCGGGCGGACCGACCTGGCGCTGACCGACGGGCCGCCAGACCACCACGAACGAGCCCACGCCGACGACCGCCGGGTGATCGAGACGGGCGAGCCGGTGGTCGAGACGGCGGAGTACACCGCCAGCGACGACGACGAGTACGCCCTCACGACGAAGGTCCCGTGGTACGACGACGACGGCGAGGTGATCGGTCTCGTCGGGATCACGCGGGACATCTCCGAGCGCAAGCGACACGAACGGGAGCTACGCCGCCGGAACGAACGGCTCGCGAAGGTCGCGCTGGTCGCCGCCCACGAACTCCGGAACGAGCTCCAGGTGGCCAGCGGCCGCCTCGAAGCCGTCCCCGACGACACGCCCCACGTCGACGTGGTCGCCGAGTCCCACCGCAGGCTCGCCGCGACCGTCGACGACATCGTCCGACTCGCCACCCGCGAACGGGTCGAGATCGACCAACGGACGGTGTGGCTCTCGACGGTGGCTCGGGAAGTGTGGGCGTCCCGTGAGGCGCCCGGGGCGACGCTGGTCGTCGAGGACGACGCGCGTATTCGGGCCGATCTGGAATCGCTCCGGATCTGCTTCGAGATCCTCCTGTCGAACGCGGTCGACCACGGCGGCCCCGACGTGACCGTCACGGTTCGCGGAACGGAGGGCGGGTTCGCCGTCGAAGACGACGGACCGGGTATCGACGCCGAGCCGACCGACCGCGTGTTCGACGCGGGGTTCGCCGCGTCCGGCGACGGCGACGGCTTCGGTCTCTACGTCGCCCAGCGGATCGCCGCCGACCACGGCTGGACACTCACCGCGGAGAACAGGGACGAAGGCGGCGCGCGATTCGGCTTCAGCGGCGTCGACGGGCCCGAGCCCGAGTGACCGGGTCGCCGTCGCAGTCCGGAGCGGCCGTCACCGCAGTTCGAACGGCCGGCGTCGTCAGTAGCCTTCAGAGAGGTCGAACGTCTCGTCGCCGTCGAGGACGTGGACTTCGGCGTCGCTCCCGCTGGCGGCCACCTCGTTGACGAAGTCCTGCGTGTCGATCTCGATCGGCGGGAACGTGTCGTAGTGCATCGGGAAGACGTGGTCGACGCCGAGCCAGTCGGCGGCGATGGCGCCCTGCATCGGTCCCATCGTGAAGTGGTCGCCGACCGGCAGCGCCGCGGCGTCCGGTTCGAGGAAGGGTCCGATAACGTCGCGCATCTCCGTCATGAGGCCGGTGTCGCCGGCGTGGTAGAACGTCTCGCTCTCCTCGTCTTCGACCTGCGTCGGCTTCGTGTCCGAGATGATAAAGCCCGCAGGCATGCCGCCGGACGCGCCGTAGCTGGTGTCCATCCCGTTGGTGTGGTCGGCGCGGTGCATCGTGACGAAGGCGTCACCGATCTCGACCGTGCCGCCGAGGTTCATCCCCATCCCGCCGACGGCCTCGAAGTCGCCGTACTCGTCGCGGCAGTACTCGACGACCTCGGGTGTGGCGACCAGTTTCGTTCCCTCGTAGCGGTCCACGTCGCCGATGTGGTCGGCGTGGCCGTGGGTCAGCAGGACGAAGTCGGGGTCCAGTTCCTCCGGATCGGTGTCCGTCTTCGGGTTCTCGAAGAACGGGTCGATCAGCAGATCCGTGCTACCCACCGTGACGTGCCACGTCGAGTGGCCGTACCAGGTCAGTTCCATAGTCGCTCCGGGCTACGTAGCAGACGCACTTAATGGCACGACCACCGGCAGGTCGTCGGCCGAGGGGTGTCGACGCCCGCTCGCTCCCGACCGCCCGGAGAGTTTTTGTTAGATCGCTGTGACGATTCGACCGTGACCGACGAAGCCCTCCGGTGTGCCTATCGCTGGGGCGTCCGCGGCGCGGGCGCCGTGACGCTGGTCGTCTACGGCGGGCTCTGGCTCGGCGGCGCGACCTACGACGACCTCGTCGGGACGACGCTCGCGTTGGCGTTCGTCTGTCTCACGCCCGGCGCCGTCATCCTCGGCTGGGGCGAGTCCGGGATGAGCGAACTCGGGGCCGCCTCAGAGATGGGCGTGATACTCGACGCCGACACCCGCCAGCGCGCGGTGGTCTCGCCCGGCTCCCGTCTCGTCCCGCTCGGATTCTTCCTCACCGGGATCGGCGTACAGGGAATCCTGGTCACGGCGCTCGTGGGACTGCTCGGGTGAACGACGGGAGCCCGCCCCAGCGGCAGTCCACTCCTCTCACTCCTCGGTTTCGGATCGTTGCTGTTGGCGCCGCCGACGCCGCTCGCGCTCCCGTCGTTTCTTCCGCTGGCTCTCCTGGGCTCGGTTGCTCGCGTAGCGGACCCAGGCGTAGGCCTGTCGGTCGAGCGCGCGAAAGAGCAGCGCGGCCGACCCGACGACGGCCCCGACGACGATCAGCGCGACGACCAGCGGCGAGGAGAGGTGGACGGCGAGGTAGGCCGCGACGAGCGCGACGAGGCTGATCTCCAGACCGACCCGGAGCGCGGGCCGGCGCCAGTCCGGCCGCCCCGACTCGTCGGTCGCGACCCATCCGCTCATACGGGCCCCTTCGGGAAACTCCGTGTTGTAGTTTGTCCCCTCGTCGCATCGGGAGACTCCGCGAGGGGCGAGCCACGCCCCCCGACCGGCGCGCTCGTCCGCGGTTTTATTCGGCTGGTGGCCTACGTGCCGGTATGGACGACTCCGACTCGTCGCGGCGACGGTTCCTCGCGGTGTGCGGGACGGCGCTGTCGGCCGGGGTTGCCGGCTGTTCGGACTCGATCCTCGGCGGCGAAACCGAGGATACGACGCCCGTCGACCCCGAGCCGTCGACGCCCATTCCCGATCCCGGGGGCGACGGCGGCGCGGGCGGTGGGGACGGCGCTGCCGGTGACTTCGAGCAGTTCGACGCCGACGAGGAGAGCACCTACACCGACGTGTACCGCTCGACCGTCCCCTCGGTCGCCCAGATCCAGGTGTACACGGACCGACCGGGCCCGTCCAGTGGCACCGGCTTCGTCTACAGCGACGGCCACGTCGTCACGAACCAGCACGTCGTCGAAGGGGCCGAGACGATCTACCTCCGGTTCAGCGACGGCGGCTGGATCGACGCCACCGTCGAGGGGACGGACGTGTACAGCGATCTGGCGGTCCTCTCCGTCGATGAATTGCCCGAGAGCGCCGATCCGCTGGCGCTCCGGGAGTCCGACCCCGACGTGGGGACGGAGGTCATCGCCATCGGCAACCCGTTCGGCAGGTTCGTCGGGTCGGTCTCCTCGGGCATCGTCAGCGGCGTCAACCGGACGCTCCCGGCGCCGAACAACTTCAGCATCCCCGACGCCATCCAGACGGACGCGCCGGTCAACCCCGGCAACTCCGGCGGGCCGCTGGTCACCCTCGACGGGTCCGTGGCGGGCGTCATCAACTCCGGCGGCGGCAACAATCTCGGCTTCGCCATCTCGGCGCCGCTGGTGCGCCGCGTCGTCCCCGCCCTGCTCGAGGACGGCGAGTTCGAACACTCCTACATGGGCGTCCGCCTCCAGACGGTCGGTCCGCTGCTCGCCGAAGCGAACGACATCGACGAGCGCGTCGGCGTCTACATCGCCGTCGTCCGGGACGGCGGCCCCTCCGAGGGCGTCCTGCAGGGGTCGACCGGCGAGGAGACCGTCGCCGGCCAGTCGGGGGTCGAGACCGGCGGCGACGTGGTCGTCTCGATGGGCGGCGCTCCGGTCCCGACCAGGGAAGCGCTCGCGAGCTACCTCGCGCTGGAGACCAGCCCCGGCGACACCATCGACGTGACCGTCCTCCGCGACGGCGAGGAACAGACGGTCGAACTCACGCTCGGCTCGCGGCCCGACCCGGTCTGACCGGTCGGGGACCACCGGCAGACGGCCGCCGCTCGCGGGCTCGTTTTCCCGAGATCGAGAAGCACAGTCAGTCCAGCCGCTCGGCAGCGTCGCGCTCGACGAGCGGCCCGGCGTTGGCCTCGGGCAGCGTCACCACGTCCTCTGCGGTGAGGTCGTAGGACCGCTCGTCGACGCCGAAGATCTCGCCCACGTCGCTCGTGATCTTCACCGTCGCGCGGTCGACCGCGTCCGCTCCACCGTCTGCCTGCGGCGGCCGGTCGCGGGCGTCCGCGTCCGACGACCGGTCGCCCGAGTCGATCGATTCGGCCGTCTCCGAGCCGTCGCCCATCAGGTCGGCCGCGTCGACGCCGGACCCCTCCGGGGGGTCGTCCGGCGGCGGGCTCGGAGCCGACACCGAGTCGTCTGCAGGTGCGTCCGCTGGGGGTGCATCCGCAGGCGGCGCCGTTCCGGGAGCGTCGCCCAGCTCGTCGGGGTCGCTCGGTACGTCGCGTCGATCGCCGTCGGCGGGCGACGGTTCCGGTGTCGGGTCTGCGGGCGAGGCGTCCGCCGCGGCGGTGTCGGCGACCGGGTCCGCGTCCGCTGGGTCGGCCGAGTCCCCGCCGACCGCGGGCTCCGGCTCCGGGGTATCAACGTCGGCCGCGGCCGCTGCGGGGTTCTCCCCGTCGATGACGGCCTCGACCCTCGCGCGGTTCTCCTCGATGGTGCCAACCAGCGTCTCGAAGAGCGACCGCTCCTCGGTGGTGAGCCCCTCGTCCTCGGTGGGCATGTCCGCGGCGGCGAGCGACGCCATCTTGACGATCTTGCCGACGCGGCGCTCGTAGATGGCCTCGACGGTCCCCTCAGCGGTGTCGATGTCGTCGCTGAGGCGGTTGACCTCGGGGGCGTCCCACGGGTCGTCGGCCTCCTCGGCGGCGCGCTCGCGCTCGCGGTGGAGCTGCTGGATGAACTCGCCGGCGTCCTTGTAGAACGACTCGCGCAGCTGCTGGAGGCTGTCGGTCTGCCGTTCGCGGCTCTGGGCCGACTGGAGTTCGTTCAGGTCCATCATCGCGGTCTGGTCCTCATTCTGGTGCCTTCTCGGCGCGACCTCTGGCCATCAGGAACACGCCGAGGTACTCCGGAACGGAACGGACTCCCGCCTGGAGATTAAAGCTATCGCCACGGAGATCCACTTCCCCGGGGGTCGTCACCTCGACGTTGATCTCGTGGCCCACGAACGTCTCCGGGACGGCGTCGACCAGTGGGTCGAACGCGTCGAGAGCCGCACGGTCGATCCGCTGCACTTCCAGCGCGCTCCCGCCGTGGAGGCTCCCCGGCAAGCGGATGAGGCGGTTCACGTCGGTCGTCACCGGCTCGTCGATGGGCGCGTTCTGCTCCTCGACCACCTCGTCGACGAACGCGTCGAGCAGCGTCCGCAGCCCGACGCCGCCGAGTTCGACGTTGCCCGCCTCCAGCGCCTCGGCGTTGCTCTCCAGGGCGCCGTAGATGGTGTCGGCGCGCCCCTCGCCGATGCCGTCGAGCTCTCGCAGCCGCGCCGTCGCTTCCTCGTCGCCCATCGCGAGCAGCTCGTCGACGAATTCGAGAAGCCGTTCGTGGACGCGCCGGCCCCAGCCGCCCTCCGTCTCGACGACGCGCCGGCTGACGCCGCCGCGCATCTCGCTCGTCTGGACGTACTCCTCGTCCAGCCCGATCCCCCGCACGTAGTCGACGATCTCCCGGCGGGCGTCGCTCCCCAGGTCCTGGACCGCCTCGTCGCGGACGTGGACGTGATAGCCCCGACCGCCGGAGAAGACGACCGTCGTGTCGTCGAAGCCGAAGTCGTCGTCGAGGAAATCGAGCAGCCGGCGGAGGGCGTCCTTGCACTTGGCGAGCATCTCGGCGTAGCTGTCCTCGCCCAGCGTCACCGACGGGAGGTGGTCGGCGTCGAGGTCGAACACCAGGTCGGACGAGCGCCAGGTCTTCTCGCTCATCGAACTCGCGCCGGGGCTCTCGTAGCGGCCGGCGGAGAAGTAGACGTGTTTCGGGCGTTCGCGGGCGAGGAAGTCCTCGAGGTTGCCCATGTCGAGCAGCGAGCGATGGCGGATCATCGTCTCGCCGGGGCCGTCGGTCCAGGGGATGTACCCCCACTCGCGCTCGTTGGCCTCCGGCGGCGGCGACAGCTCCGACCGACGGTAGTGGTCGCCGAACCGACCCCGGAGGTACGCCCGCGTCTGTTCCTGCACGGCTACCCGGTTTCGGACCGGGCGTGAAAGCGGTTTCGCTCAGCGGTCGGTGCGGTCGGGGCCGGGCCAGTTACCTGCCCTGGAGGACGCCCACGTAGAACTCCTCCGTGGTCAGATGGGACGCCTCGACCTCCTCGCGCATCTCCCGGTAGTACCGCTCGGCCCCGCGGCGGAACGTCCCGTCGTCCCGACGGCTGCCGTTCTCGTGTACCTGGGACGACGCGCCGAGTTTCCGCATGACGACGAAGAAGTCCCACGGCTGGAAGACGGCGAGGTCCGAGAGGTCCTCCCCGGGGTTCTCGACGACCGCGGGGTCGAATCCGCGCTCGTCGAACAGGTCGATTATCCGCTCCAGCCGGTCGCTGACATCGATCGACGACGCCCGCCGCCAGAACGGCGTCTCCCCCGAGGCGTAGACGTAGTGGGTCGCGACGAAGTCGTAGATGGACTCCCAGGTCTCGCGGACCCGCTCGTTGTACGCCGAGCGGACGCCGTCGTCGACGACGCGGTCGTTCCCGCCCAGTTGCTCGCCGAGGGCGAGCCCGAGCGAGGCGTTGGCCGTGAGCGCCGTCGACTGCAGCGGCTCGACGAACCCCTCCGCGTTCCCGATGGCGATGCAGTTGTCCACCCAGGCCCGGTCGTGATAGCCCGACGTGAACTCGTAGGTGTCCATCTCGTCCGCCGAGACCGACGGGTCGACGCCGTCGGGCGCCACGTCGGCGACGAACTCGCGGAACTCCTCGCGAGCGGCCGCCTCGTCGGCGAACTCCGAGGCGTAAACGTATCCGAGGTCGCGGTTGTCGTAAGTGTCTATCTGCCAGAACCAGCCGTGGTCGCCGCTCTCGATGACCGTCGCGGGAACGACCTCCGAGAGCGGCCGCTCGATGCGGGCGTTGAACGCCCTGTCTAGCGGGAAGTCGAAGGTCCTGAACGCGGCGTCCTGTTCGGACCGGAGCACCCGGTTGAACCCCGTCGCGTCGACGTAGAGGTCCGCCTCGTAGCCCTCGCGTTCGCCCCGGACCGCGTCGATGTGGCTTCCGGTCGTCTCGACGGCCACGATTTCGTCGTCGACCAGACGCACGCCGCGCTCTCGGCAGAGCTCCCGGAGGAACGGGTTGAACCGCTTCGTGGTGAGGTGGTAGGCGAACTTGTCGTACTTCGCGAGGTCGCCGTTTCGCCCGTAGTACCACGGCGATTTCGCCTGTTCGACCAGCTCTCCGGCGCGGCTCTCGTAGTCCGCGTTCCCCGCCAGCGCCTCGTAGTAGAACTGGCTCCGGCCGGCGAGGTCGCCCGCCTGCGGTCCCGTGAACGAATCCGCCGAGTCGAACGTGTACTGGAACGGCGGCGACTCACACCAGTCACGGAAGTAGACGCTCGCCTTCCAGACGGGCTTCACCTCCGAGACGAACCGGATCTCGTCGATATCGAGCGCCCCGTGGAGGACCCGCTGAATGTCGAGGTACGTGCTCTTGCCGACCTGCGGAACTTCCCGTTGGAAGTCGTCGACTACTCGAACGGTGGTCCCCGGCGCCAGCTTTCGGAGACTGAGCGCCGTCAGCAGCCCGACGTCGCCACCACCTGCGATCACTATGTCGTCTGCCCTGCCAGACATCCTTTATCGTACAGGACGGGACGGTGAAAACGATATCGACTGGTCGTCGATTCGGGGGCAGTCCCGGCGCCGCTACCCGCCGAGTAACTTCGAGAGCCGGTCGGCCAGCCCCTCCTCCTCGCCGAGCTTGAGGTAGTAGGCGTCGCCGCCGTCCTCGTAGTAGTTGTCGATGCGGCGTTCGATGGAGAAGCCGATGTGCTGGTAGAACCTGAGCGCGTCGCGGTTGGTCGTCCGGGCGTGGCAGGTCACCGAGCTGTAGTCCTCGGCGACGCGAGCGACCAGCGCTTCGCCGAACCCTTCGCCTTGGTAGGCCGAGTCGACGGCGAGAAAGAGGATGTAGCCGTCGCGGCGGACCGCGGCGAAGCCGACCATCGCGTTGCGGTCGGCGCGGTCGACGAACAGGTAGACGGTCGAGCGCTCGTAGGCGTTCTCGAAGAACCCGCGGCGCTGGCGGAGCACACCGTCTCGGGCGCGGATGCGCTCTTTGAGTTGCCAGGCCTGCTCGACGTAGTCGGCGTCCCCTGGGTCGACGACCCGTCGCTCGACGTTGACGCTCACTAACCGTGGTATAGCGAGTAAGCCACTATAATTCCATCGGCGTCGACGCGGCCGCTGGGCACCCAACGGCCGCAAACCTTTCGGGGGGTCGCGGCCAGCAGTGAGTATGGTGTTGCTCTCGTCCGGGCCGACACCGGACACCACCGGGTCGGGCACGACGCTTTCTGAGGCGGTCCGGCAGGTGTTTCTCACCGGTGCGGCGCTGACCATCCCCCTCCTCATCACGGTGATTATCCTCGCGTTCGTCGTCAACTTCATTCTCCAGGCGATCAGCCCGGTCGTCGTCTTCCTCGACGACACCTACGGGATCGGGTCGAACGTCTCGCCGCTCGCCATGGAACTGCTCGCGGTTCTCACCCTCGTCGCGCTGATATTCGTCGTCGGACTCGTCGCCGAGGCCCGCTCGGGCAGCGGTTTCGAACGCGTGTTCGACACGCTCATGGCCCGCATCCCGGGTATCGGATCCGTCTACACGAGTTTCAACGAGATGACCGAACTCCTGCTGTCGAACGACGCCGACAGCTTCCGCGAGGTGAAACTCGTCGAGTTCCCGACCGACGGCTCCTACTCGCTCGCCTTCGTCACCGCCGACTCGCCGCCGACCATCGCCGAGACTACCGGCCACGACGACGTGACGACGCTGTTCATGCCGCTGGCACCGAATCCCGTGATGGGCGGGTACGTCATCCACGTCTCCTCGGATCGGGTGTACGACATCGACCTGACCGTCGAGCAGGGGATCCGGTCGATCGTCACCAGCGGGGTCGCGACCGGCGACCGCGGTGACGACGAACCGTCCGACGAACTGGTCGATCTGGAGACGATCCGCGAGCAGGCCCGCGACGGCGTCGGCGACCTGAGCGCGTGGGGCACCCGCACCGTCGACGACCTGAGCGAGCTGACCGGCGACGCCGCCGAGGACCTCCGGGCGCAGGCCCGCCGGGAGTTCGCCGCGCTCCACCCCGACATCGACGAGTCCGAGATCGACGAGGAGGAGGCCGTCCGGCACTACATGCTCGAACAGAGCAGCGCCGCGAGCGAGCGGCCGGCCGACGGCGACGGCGAGCCGACCGACGGAGCACCTGCCGAAGTGGATGGCGAACCCGCCGACGAGACGCCGTCCGACGGTGACACGACGGTCGACGGCCCTGGGGGTGGTGACGCGTGAGCTTCGAACTGCGCGAGCACACCGCCGACGTGGCCGTCGAGGCAACGGGCGAGTCGCTCGACGCCGTCTTCGGCGCCGTCGCCGACGGCATGGCCGCGGCCATGTGCGACGATATCCCCGTCGAGGGCGGCGAGCGCTTCGAGTTCACCGTCGCTGCGGAGGGCCGCGAGGCGCTACTGTTCGACTACCTCGACGAACTCATCTACGAGCGCGACGTGCGCGTCGTCCTCCCGGTCGACAACGACGCCGCGGTCTCGGCCCCCCGATCCGACGACGAGGTACCGGACGAATGGACCCTCTCGGGGTCGGCCCGCGGCGTCCCCCTCGCCGACGTCGCGGCGCGGGACCTGAAAGCGGTCACCTACTCCGACATGGACGTCTCGGAGACCGACGACGGCTGGCACGCTTACGTCGTCTTCGACGTGTGAGTCGGCCCGTCCCGACCGCCGACCGGCCGAGAAGACGCCATTTATCCCCGGCCGATACCAACTGTCGGATATGAGCAAACCGGGTGTACGGCCGGGTTCGGGCCTGCTTCTGGTCGGATTCGCGCTTACGGCGCTCGTCGGCCGGGCGAGCGCGCACGTCGACTACGTCACCGACCCGCCGACGGCGACGCGGGACGCGATCGAGTTCGCCCTCGAAGTGCTCTCCGACCCGCTGAACCTCGCGCTCGTCGCGGGCGGAACGGTCGGGGTCGTCAGCCTCCTGACCGCGCTGCTCGTGGTCCGACCGACGGTGCCCGACATCGAGGCGTTGCGGGCCGCGCTGGCGTCCTACCGGGAGTACGTCCCGTGGATGCTGCGGCTGAGCCTCGGCCTGCCGCTCGTCGGCGCCGGGTTCGCGGGCTACCTCTTCAGCCCGGCCGTTCCCGCCGAGGCCCGAGTCCTCCAGGTGGGACTCGGCTTCTTCCTGCTCTTCGGGCTGGCGACACGTGCGGTCGCCGCCGCCGGGCTCCTGACGTATCTCGCCGCCTTCGCGTTCAACCCGGGGCTCGTCCTGGCGATCGAGTACGTCCCCGGATTCCTCGCCATCGTCCTCGTCGGCGGTGGGCGGCCCAGTGCGGACCACATGCTCGGCGAAGTCGCGGGTACAGCCGGAACCTACTACGGCCGGATCGACCCCGTCGGCGGCGTCGCCGCGCGGTTCGCCGAGCGGATCGCCCCCTACGAGCGCTACGTCGCGACCGTTCTCAGAGTGGGTGTCGGCCTCGCGTTCGCCTACCTCGGGCTGGTCGAGAAACTCGCTGACCCCTCCCGCGCGGTCGAGGTGGTCTACAGGTACGACCTGACCGCCGTCGTGCCCGTCGACCCCGGCCTGTGGGTGCTCGGCGCCGGCCTCACCGAGATCGGCGTGGGCCTGCTGCTGGTCGTCGGCTACTACACCCGCGGCGCCGCCGCCGTCGCGTTCACCATGCTCGTCATGACCCTGTTCGGCCTCCCCGACGACCCCGTCCTCGCCCACATCACGCTGTTCGGCATGATCTCGGCCATCTTCACGCTCGGCAGCGGCCCCCTCTCGCTCGACGCCTGGCTGAGCGCCGCCGAGGGCCGCGAGCGCGAGGGCGGCGCCGTTCCGACGGCCGACTGACCGTCGCGCGCGGTGCTCGGCACAGGGAGTGCATCGATCGTCGACAGGGGAAACGAACAGTAATTCGCCAGTCGTCACCGAAGGCCGAACACGGCGAGACACGTTATCCAGTCGTCACCGTCCGGGTTTGGGACATTGATTCCCGCAGCGTACGCTCCCGAATGAAGCGCGGCCGACTCGTCGATGTACCCAACGACTGTTTCGACAGTCCACGTCTCCGAGTTACCAGCTGCGACCGTTAGCTCCCCGCCACCCGAACTCTCCTGTTCGATCTCAGACCAGCCGGACGCGCTCTTTCTCCAGACCGACCACGAATACGGGTTGAACGTAAGATCGGCCCCTGATGCATTCGTGAACGTCAGTTCGAGTGAATCCGGGGTCTCACCGACAGTCGGCGTTGGAAGAAGGTACACCGAGGCAGCGTCAGCTTCAACCGTCTGCGAACACACCGTCGCGTCGTCATCGCCGGATGGTGGGCACTTGACGCTCGCAATCTCTTCCACCGATACCGGCGCTATCGGTGAGTTTGTGGATTGCTCTGAGCCGAAGGAAGCACAGCCACTTAGGAGCACAATTCCTGTGCCTGTCGAACAGAGAACTGCCCGCCGGGACCAAGGGCGAGTCATGACTCCAGCTTTGTTGATGACTGGCATATGTTTTCGGGACAGCGTGGCTGAACTTACTGTTACGCTTGCACGCGAACCGAACACCGTCTCACGGAACAGCGAAACCGCTTTCGGCGCGCCGGGCGGACGTTCGCGTATGACTACTTACGACGCCGACGGCATCACCCTGGAGAAGGTCAGGGACTACGTCTGGGAAATCCCACGAGAGGGCGACATGAACGTCCCGGCGCGCGTGCTCGCCAGCGAAGACTTGCTCGACGAGATCAGCGACGACAAGACGCTCCAGCAGCTCAAGAACGCGACCCATCTGCCGGGCGTCCGCAAGTACGCCGTCTGCATGCCCGACGGCCACCAGGGCTACGGCTTCCCGGTCGGGGGCGTCGCCGGGATCGATGCGGAGAACGGCTGTATTTCGCCCGGGGCAGTGGGCTACGATATCAATTGCGGCGTCAGAATGATGACAACTAATCTGACCTACGACGACCTCCGGGGCCGCGAGGAGGAACTCGTCGACGCGCTGTTCGCGAACGTTCCGTCGGGGCTGGGCGGCGGCGGCGTCTACGAGGGGTCGATCGACGACGTGGAGGCCATCCTCGACCGCGGCATGGAGTGGGCGCTGGAGGAGGGGGTCGCCGTCCCCGAAGATCTGGAGCACTGCGAAGACGAGGGCGTCCGTCACGATTCGGACCCGAGCACGGTCTCGCAGAAGGCCAAGGACCGCGGGAAGAACCAGATCGGCAGCCTCGGCAGCGGCAACCACTTCCTCGAAGTCCAGCGGGTGACGGATATCTATCGCGAGGACGTGGCCGCCGACTTCGGCCTCGAATCCGACCAGGTCGTCGTCCTCATCCACTGCGGCTCCCGGGGGCTGGGCCACCAGGTCTGTACGGACTACCTGCGTGAGATCGAACAGGCCCACTCGGGGCTGCTCTCACAGCTGCCGGACAAGGAGCTGGCCGCCGCACCCGCGGGCTCGCAGCTGGCGGAGGACTACTACGGCGCGATGTGTGCGGCCATCAACTTCGCGTGGGTGAACCGTCAGCTGATCATGCACCGCACTCGCGAGGTCTTCGAGACGGTGTTTGACCGCTCGTGGGAGGAGATGGAGATGGACCTGCTGTACGACGTGGCCCACAACATCGCGAAGAAGGAGACTCACGAGGTGGAGGGGGGCGAGGACCGAGAGGTGTACGTCCACCGGAAGGGCGCGACGCGGGCGTTCCCCGCCGGGCGGCCGGAGGTGCCGCCCGCGTATCGGGACGTGGGCCAGCCAATCTTGCTCCCGGGGAGCATGGGCGCTGGGAGTTACGTCCTGCGCGGGGGCGAGCAGTCGCTGACGGAGACGTTCGGCTCGACGGCCCACGGCGCGGGGCGGCTGATGAGCCGGACGCAGGCCAAACAGGAGTTCTGGGGGGGCGACGTGCAGGACGACCTGCGCGAGGGCGAGCAGATCTACGTCAAGGCCCAGAGCGGCGCGACGGTCGCCGAAGAGGCGCCGGGCGTCTACAAGGACGTCGACGAGGTCGTCCGGGTCTCGGACGCGCTGGGTATCGGCGACCGCGTCGCGCGGACGTTCCCGGTCTGTAACATCAAAGGATAGCCGGAGCGGGCGGTCAGACGGTTCCGGTCCAGCGGTCGAGGACCGTCTCGTTGCCGCCCGGCGGCACGTGAACGATGGAGATGTTCGCTCCGGACGTGACCTCTCGGCCGTACGCGTTCTGGTCGCTCAGTTGCACGGTCGCACCGGGAGCCACGGTCCCGTTGGGGTCGGTACCGGCGAGTTCGTACCACCGCACGTCGGTTCCCTGCCCCCGGAAGGTGAGGTTCGAGGCCGTGAAGTTGTCCCCGCGGTCATACGTGGTGATGAGGACCGACGCGTCGTCGATGTACCGGAACGAGAAGTTCGCGTTCTGTCCGGGACCGTCCGCGGTCGTACCGACGAGCACGTACAGCCCGACCGATCCCGTCACGATCAGGGTGATCCCGACCAGGATCGCGACGCCGGCGAACTCCGAGACGCCGCGGTCGCTCTCGCCCCGACCGCCGGGACGGTCGCTCGCCGCGCGGTCGGTCCGCTTTCCTCTCCCGTCGCCACCCGCCATGTGTTCGTCGTAGCGCGGGCCGACACTAAACCAGCTTCGGCGGGAGTATCAGAATCGATAGGACGAGGGCGCGCCGGCGACCGAACGGGGCGGGCATCCGGGAGCGAGGCGCCCGTCCTGCCGGGCGTGATCGGCAGGGGGAAAGCCTTTGAGCGCGAGCGGCGACGGTCCTAGCATGATAGACGAGACGGTCGAGGAGATCGCGGACATGCAGACGCACAGTTCGTCCGTCGTCGCGGTGAAGGCGGCCGAGGCGCTGCTCGCGCTCACCGAGCGGGAGTATCCGACCGTCGAGGAGTACGTCCGGACGCTCGAACGCAACAGCCACGCGCTCAGGCGGGCAAACCCCTCTCACGCTTCCCTGCAGACGACCCAGCGGGAGATCCTCTCGACCGTCGAAGAGGCCGACGCCGACTCCGTCGACGCGGCCAAAGACCGGACCCACGACGCCGTCGAGTCGGTCGCCGAGCGCGTCGAGTCCGCCAAGGAGCGAGCGGCCGAACGCGCCGTCGGGTACATCGAAGACGGGACGACGCTGCTGACCCACGACTACTCCTCGACCGTCCTCGAAGCCATCGAGCGGACCGTCGCCGCGGGCGCCGAACTGGAAGTGTACTGCACCGAGGCCCGACCGCGCTACCTGGGTCGGAAGATGGTGCGGACGCTGGCCGACCTCGACGGCGTCGACGCGCACCTGATCGTCGACGGCGCGGCCGGCCACTTCCTCCCGGATATCGACCAGTTCGTCGTCGGGATGGACTGCATCGTCGAGGACACGCTGTACAACCGCATCGGCACCTACCCGCTGGCCGCGACCGCACACGACTCGGACGTGCCCGTCCGCGTCGTCGGCGCCGAGGCGAAGGTCGTCACCGGCGGGTTCGCCTTCGAGAACGAACACCGCTCGGTCAGCGAAGTGATCCGCGAGCCCGCCGACGGGTTCACCGTCGAGAACCCCGCCTACGACGCGACGCCGACGCGCCTGCTCGACGCCGCCATCACCGACGAGCAGGTCCACGAGTTCTGAGGCCGGCCGATCGGTCGTGTTTAGTTAGTGGCATTGTGCCAGCGAGCGAAGGCTTGAAGCCATGATTCGGCTGTTTCTGGTTCGGCATGGCTGAAACAGTTCGAGAACGACGACGTTCGACGTTTGAGTTCCAGCGGTGGTCCAGAGCAGAGATGCCCACCAGCCGAGGAGCACGAATTTACCTAGGTAAGATAATCAACGGGGGTGGATCTGATGGATCCGGTCCGTCTCTGGGGAGTACTTCTATGTACCCAGACACAATCCCCAGACTATGAACAGACGACAGTTCCTCGCAGCGGTGCCAGCAAGTCTCTTACTGGCCGGTTGCGGGAATGACGGTTCGGGCACGAGCGGCGACGGAGGCGGCGGCGATAACTCGACACCGACGCCCGGGCCGGCAGATCAGTCGGGCGGTGAGACTCCCTCTCCAACGCCGGAGCCAACCCCGACCGACTCGCCGACGCCGGAGCCAACCCCGACCGACTCGCCGACGCCGAATCCGACCCCGACCAACTCGCCGACACCGATTGACACAGGTACCCCCGAACCCGCGCAGTTCGAGGTCGTCGAGTGGCTCGTCCCTGACTCAGTCAAGGTCGACGAAATGCACAGCTACGGGCTTAAGATCCGAAACACCGGTGGACAGGCCGGTACCTTCGTAGGGGAACTGGAAGTCAGCAGGAAACAATTGGACGAGTGGCGGGAGTCGGCGACACTGAATATCGGCCCGCTCGAACCAGGCGAAACAGGCACCGAGGAGAGACCGTTCGCCTATTCAGAGCCGATGACCGTCCAGTTCCGCCTCACTGACTTTGATGCTCAGACCACCTACGAGGTCGTGCGCCCCACGATGGAGTCTCCGTAACTAACGACGAACTCCTGGCGAGCGAGCAGCAGGTCCTCATCCGAGGCGATATCCAGAACAACCGCGCTTGACTACATCGAGGTGATCGCCCAGGCATGGAACGATACCGGCGCTATCATTGGGACTGTGTGGACGAACTTCACCGAGATCTCCGCAGGAGGAAGCGTCTCGTTCGAGCAAGAGTCGATAACAAACGGTCGAAACGGCGCGGTCAGCGACTACAGCGTGGTACTGACTACGTAGATTCCGGCTGTGTCTTCGGCACTTTGCAGGTATCTGTTAGCGGGTCTTCGGTCTCCTCGGCTAACCCACAGGCTTGGTCGTGGACACCTCGAACGCGTTCCCGTTCGGTTAGCCATCTGGTTCTACGTTGGCGTGACAAGCACGACACAGCGTCACGAGATTTTCTAATATATGAGCGGTGCTCTCGTAATCAAATGCACGGACTGGCTGAATGTGATGGACATCTAATCCTCTTCCGTGTTTTTCGCGGTGCTCTTCTTGCCCCATCCCGCAGTGTTGGTATTGGTAAAAATCCCGTTTCCATGCCTTCTTCCGATACCGATGCCACTTTGCGCCGTAATATTCAGGCGTGTTTGATAGGTCGTGTTTAGTTAGTGGCATTGTGCCAGCGTGCGAAGGTTTGCAGCCATGATTCGGCGGTTTTCGGTTCAACGTGACTGAAGGAGTTTGAGAACGACGACGTTCGACGCTTCAGTTCTCGAAAGATCCGCTCGATAGCGTTGCGATTTCCGTGGCGACGCATCTGAAATCGGAGTCCAGCTCGTTGCAGTGCGGTTTGGAGGTGTTTCGCGCCGTCGACGAGAAAGACGGCGGTTTCAACATCGTGTTTGTGCCGCAGTTCGCGGGGGAAAATCTCGGTGAGAGCTGTCGTAGTCGTTGCAAAGAGCTGGAGGTGAAGCAGGTTGTTTGTTTCGGGGTCTGCAGCGGCGTACAGCCAGAATTGCTGATCGTTGATCCGAATCACTGTTTCGTCGAGCGCGATTTGATTCGGCGATCGGCCAGATTCAGGCTGTAGATCGGCTTTCTGGACCCAATCGTGGACCGCTTTGGGACTCCGTTCGACACCCAGGGCTTCGAGTAGATCGGTGGTATTCGACAGCGACAATCCCGCAACGTGCGATTGAACACCTTGCGCCATCGCGGGCTTGGGTGTCCGCTCGCGCTCCACAAAATCCAAATCTATCCAGTCTCTATGACCGCTGAGGCGGGCAATTTCTGCCATGAATCAGCAAGAAATTCGCCTGCCCCACTTTTCACGCGTAACTAAACACGACCGGCCGATCGGGGCCAACGCATTAGTATCTGGTAGCTGAACGGTGCGTGGAGACAAGTTCGATGGGAATTCTGGATTCGTTCGGAGCGCTCGTTGGGAGTATCGTCGCGTCACTCGTACTGCTGGTGTTCGCCATCTTCAGCTTCTTCGTCACGGTGTTCATCGTCGACGTGGGGGCGGGACTGGCGGGGTACTCGCCGAGCGGCGACTTCGTCGCGCTCTCGGCGGCCATCCTGGCCGCGGGGGCTATCGTCGCCGGCGCGTCGCCGCTGGCCGGCACTGGCGGCGACACCGAGTAACCGCGGCCGACGGCGACCGGTTACATATACATGCGGTCTTCCGGCTGTTGCTCCTCGCGGGCCAATTCGACGCGTTCGGCCAGATCCTGGTAGTGGCGCTGGACCTCGGAGGCGAACGACTCCATGGGGCCGGTGTCGACGCCCAGGCCGTACACGTCGTCGACCGTCTCGACGAGGCGGAGGGCCGCCTCCGCGTCGGGTGCCTGCGCGTGTGCCGGAGTGGCGAAGACACAGGCTCCCAGCGGCGAGTCGATCCCGCGGGCCAGGACGCTCGCCTTGACGCCGTCGGTGAACCCGGTCGCCATCGGCGGCACGTCGGCGTCGTCGAGCCGCGCCTGCCGGTAGTCCTCGGTAGCGACGTAGAACGTGCGGTGGTCCGTCTCGGCGTGGGGCATCTGGACGCCCGAGCAGACGACCGTCTCAGAGATATCCGCGTCTTCGGTCCACGAGAGCAGGGCGTCGCTGAACGACCGCGCTGCGGTGGTCGGGACGAACAGCTCGCTCACGAGTACGACGACCGGGACCGACTCCCCGGAGAACAGCCGGACCGGGTGGCGCGGCGTTCCCTGGTCGAACGGTGTGATCGTCGGTAGGTCGGGCGCGGTCACGTGCCCCACCGGTTCGAGACCCAGCTGTTCGACCAGGTAGTCCACCGCTGTCAGGCCAGCGAGCCCGAACTCCGAGAATCCAGCCACCAGCGCTTCGCCCGTGGTGTCGCCCGTCTCGTGGATCTCGAACGTCGCGTCCGTCGCCGACTGTGGGTCCATAGGGGCGCTACGACCACGAACCACAAAGCGGTTGCCCGGCCTCGACGGGGGTGTCGCCGGCCGATCGGGTCGAACACCTCGCCTCGACGCACGACCGGCGGTCCGTGGCTCGCCGTCGACCCGCGGGGACCCCGTCGCTCGAACTGCCTGTGACACAACCCTTTTGCCGGGTGGGACGGACACCTCGGCATGGTCCAGTGGGTGCGGGCGCTCTCGATCGCGGTCGGACAGGCGGCCACGCCGACCGAGGGGACCGGGACGCCCGGCGGCGACGCGACCGCGACGCCCGGCAGCGATGCGACGGACTACTCGTGGCTCCCCGACGGTGTGCGGAGCGTCCTCGACGCCACACCCCTCCCCGTGATCCACCTCGCCCAGTCGCTGGTCGTCATCGCGCTCGCCTACTTCGTCTCACAGTT
>NZ_AOIU01000033.1 GCF_000337455.1 Halosimplex carlsbadense 2-9-1
CAACGAACGGGGGTTCGTCGAGGATATCACGCTTCGGTACACCAAGATATTCACCCTCGACAACACGTTCATCGTCATCCCGAACGGGACGATGCGCGAGCGCGACGTGGTCAACTACTCCGCCGAGGACACTCGGACGCGACAGTCGCTGGACATCCTGATCACCTACGAGAGCGACGTGGCCCGCGCCCGGCAGCTCGCCGAGGACGCTGCGCGCGACGTGGACGGCGTCGTGAGCGGCGGGCCGGCGATCCGCGTCGGCGCCGCGCGCTACCCGGCGGGGCCGACCTGCTACATCGACGCGTTCGGCGATCACGGTATCAACCTCCGGCTGCGCTACTGGGTCGAGGAACCGTACTGGCTACTGCGTATCCGGTCGAATATCCAGAGCACGTTCGACGAGGCCATCGCCGACGAGGACGTGACGATCGCCTACCCCCACCAGCACCACGTCTTCGACGAAACCAGCGGCGAGATGCAGGTCGGTGTCTCCGACCGCGCGTCCCCCGAGCGACCGCCGGGTGACCGCCCGCGGCGTCCGGATCGCGACCCGTCCGATACGCGCGGATCGGTCGACCCGACGGACCGACCGAACGACCCGTTCGGCGGCGACGGGGACGGAACCGAGCGGTCCTGAGAAGAGCGTCGCGGGCGCCGGTCAGTGTTCGGCGGTGACCACGTCGCAGTCGAGTTCCTCGCGCAGAAACGTCTCGATGTCGGGGTCGTCGACCAGTCGCCGGATCATCCGGCGCCAGCGGCCGGCCTGTTTCTTGCCGATGACGACGATGTCGGCGTTCTCGGCCACGATCTCGTCGAGCAGCGTCTCCTCGACGAGCAGTCCCTGTCGGACGACGTAGCGGGTGTCGGACAGTCGACCGAACTCGCGCTCGACCGCGTCTTTCAGGTCGCGACGGCTGGGCTGGTGGTTGTCCTGGTACTGATTGACGTGGATCACGGTGAGCTGGCCGCCGCGCTCCTCGACGATCTCGATAGCCCGGGCGAGCGTCGCCCTGGAGTGTTCCGAGAGCGGGTAGCGGACCGGGACGACGACCTGCGTCATCGCCCGAGGGTTCTCGGCCCCACGGCCTGAAGCTTTCCATTGGGCTCGCCGGCCCGGCCCCCCGGGCTGGCGCGGTGCCACCGCTCACTCCGCGGCGACCGCGTCGGGGATCCGCCCCTCCAATCGCGCGTCGATCCCGCTCTCGCGGGCGTACTCGACGACGACCTCGTACTGGAGCGCGTAGCGCTCGACGGCGTGAGCCTCCGTCAGCGTCGGAAACTCCAGGTCGGTGACCAGGAGGTAGTTCGGGACCGCCAACGTGTAGCGCTCGTCGCTCGCGACCGGTCGCCCGCCGACGTACGGTTCGTAGCCGCCGTTCTCGGCGGCGACGCGCATGCCGCTGACGTGGCCGTACCAGTAGTCGGCCAGCCCGTCGACGGCGCGGCCGTCCGCCTCGGCGACGACCGACCGGAGCTCCCGCCCGGTGACCGAGGCGACGACGACCGGCTCCTCGAACGGACTGACGCTCACCAGGTCGCCGACGGTCACGTCGCCCGAGAGGGGCGGCCCCTCCCGGATCCCGCCACCGTTCTGGAGCGCCGCGTCGGCGCCGGTCTTCCAGTGGTAGGCGTCGGCGACGAAGTTACCCAGCCGCCACTCGCCGCCGAGCCGGCGCTCGCGGTCCCGCGATATCGGCTCCTCGACGTGCGCGACCACCTCGTCGAGGTCGTTGTCGGCGATCCGCTCTCGGAGCGCGGCCGCGACGGTGGGGTCGGGCTCGGCCGTCGCGGTGTCGTGGCAGGTCACCGCCCCGGTGTCGAGGTCGACCTCGTAGACGTACGCCCCTGTCGCGCCCGGCCGGGTGAACGGCGTGCCGTCGACGGCGGTCGCGTGCTGGTGATGGGAGTGACCCGCGAGGACGGCGTCAACCCCCGTGTTCGCGGCGATCGCGCGGGCGTCGTCGTCGTTCGTGTGGGCGAGCGCGACCACGTGTTCGGCGCCCGAATCGCGGAGCCGGGGTTCCGTCCGGGCCACCGCGTCGACCGGGTCCGAGAACGCCAGCGGGCCGGTGCCGGGCGTCATCTCGGTGGTCGCCGGGTCGAGGACGCCGACGACGCCGACCGTCGCGTCGGCCAGGTCGACGACGGCGCCCGGGTCGATCCCCGCCTCGGCGCCGAAGCGCTCGCCGTCGAGAGCGACGTTCGCGAGCGTCCACTGCTGCGGGGAGTCGGCGACCACGCCCCGCAGCGCGTCGAAGCCGTGGTCGAAGTCGTGGTTCCCGGCGGTCTCGACGTGGGGTTCGACCGCTTCGAAGAAGTCCAGCGACTGGCGACCGTCGGTGACCAGCGAGAGGACGCCCGGCCCCGTGTTGTCGCCCGAACCCGCGACGAGCGCGTCGGGGCCGCGCCGGTCGGCGAGCAGGCCGGCGACGCGGGCGACCCGTTCGGGCGTGTCGTAGGCGTTCTCGACGTCGGAGTAGTGGAGGAGGCGGGGCGACATCCGTCGGATCGTTGTCTCCGCGGGTGATATCGTCTTCGGTGGTGAGAGATCGGCTCGCGCGGCGGAGTCAGACGGCGAGGGACCGACGCGCGTCGATCCTGCCACGGACGGAAGGATTTTGGGCGACGTGGTCCTCTCACCTCACATGGAGACGAAGACCGGTCCCGACGAGGAGACGCTGTACGTCGACACCGAAGACGCCGAGCGCGGGGCGGAGGGCCCCTTCTTCGTCGTCTACCGGACGCCCGACCGCGAGCGCCGCTGGGGCTACTTCTGCGGCAACTGCGACTCCTTCCGCACCGCGATGGACTCGATGGGACGGATCAAATGCAACGACTGCGGCAACCTCAAGAAACCCGACGAGTGGGACGCCGCCCACGAGTGACCGGCCGGCCCTCGCCGTCGGATCGTTCCCCTATCTGAGGGGTCGCCGATCCCGAATAATGGGTCGCTACCCGCTGATGCGGCGCGCTTGCGCACCGGGCGACCGTGAACCGTAGGAACATTTATACCGTATCCCGCGGTATCGATACACGAATGAGGGCTGTTACCAAGCACCTCGACGAGAAGGCCCGGTCGATCTTCGCAGACCTCGGATACACGGTGACCGACAGCGGCGGCGAGTACCTGGCCGAGCGCAAGTGGCGGAGCGTCCACGTCACACCGGCCGAGGAGTTCGACGAGACGCCCGAATCGGGCGAATACCGGTGTTTCGTCGCCTGGTCGGAGGACGTACCGGACCTGGAACGCCGTCTGGAGGCGGCCGACCCCGAGTACGAGTGGGCGATCATGGGCGTCGACGAGGACGGCGACTACGAGGTCGCCTGCCATCGCAACGCGGCCTGAGCGGTCGCGGGTTTCTCCGTTCGGATCACGGCCGGACAGTCGGTAGCGTTTCATTGGTGGAGTCGAATCTGTGAGGGTATAGATGGCACAGAGGGACCTCGGTGAACTGCTGACGGACACGCGGCTCAACGCCGCCATCGGCTGGGTACTCGTCGGCGTTTTCGGCCTCGTGACTGTCGAGAGCCTGCTGGACGGCGACCTACTGTGGGCGGCCTTCGCCGTGACCGTCGGTACCGTCGTCGCGCTGCCGGCGCTGGTGCGGGGCAACGTGCGGACGATGGCGCCCGCGGAAGTCGTCCTGCTCGCCGGCCTGCCGGTCGTCGCCCGCGCGCTCGTGACCGTCCGGATGACCAGTACTATCGCAGTGTACCTCTCGATCGCCGCCTTCGCACTGCTGGTGGCGGTGAACCTCCACCTGTTCACCTCCATCGAAATGAGCGTCGGCTTCGCCGTCCTGTTCGTCGTCGTCACGACGCTGGCGGCGGCGGGCCTGTGGGCGCTCGCCCGCTGGGGGTCAGATGTCCACCTCGGGACGGCGCTGCTGCTCGATCCCGGTCCCGACGGACTGCTTACTGACCTCGACAAGGAACAGATCGAACACGAACTGATGGTCGAGTTCGTCGCCTCGGGCATCGCCGGGCTCGTCGCCGGCCTCGTCTTCCAGGTGTACGTTCGGCGGCGGGCGACCGTCTCCGAGCGGGTCGAGGGAGGTATCGTATGAGGATCCGCGACCGTCTCGGCATCACCGCGCGCCGCCAACGCCAGTTGACCTGGCTGATGGAGCTCGTGATGTTCGGAATCTTCCTCCTCGGCGTCTGGAAGGTGAACGTCAAGATCATCGCCAACGCGGGCGTCGCGCTGCTCATCGCGCAGCTCGTCCCCGCGCTCGAACGCGACTACGGCGTCCCGCTCGACGCGGGGCTGACGCTGTGGATCACCAGCGCCGTGTTCCTCCACGCCTTCGGGACGATCGGCATTCCCGGTGGAGAGAGCTTCTACCAGAGCGTCTGGTGGTGGGACCACATGACCCACGCGCTGTCGTCGTCCGTGATCGCGGGCGTCGGCTACGCGACCGTCCGCGCGCTCGACGAACACTCCGACCAGATCAGCCTGCCGCCGCGGTTCGTCTTCGTCTTCATCCTCCTGTTCGTCCTCGCCTACGGCGTCTTCTGGGAGATCCTCGAGTTTACCATCGGTCAGGTCGCCGCGCTGCTCGGCACCGACTCCGTGCTCACCCAGTACGGCCTCGAGGACTCGCTGTGGGACCTCATCTACAACACCCTCGGCGCCGTCGTCGTCGCGACGTGGGGGACCGCCCACCTCAACGGCATCTCCAAGTACATCGAAGAGCGGTTCGAACAGCGGGCCGCCTGACCCTCCACTCAGTGACGGCCCGCCGGTCGCTCGCCGATCGCTTGCGGGGCTGACTGCTCGGTAGTGACCGGTTATCCTTCGGGAGCCGGTCGCTCCACCCCGTCACTCGGCCGGTTCTTTTGTACTCGGCGTCCGTAGACCTGGCTCGCGATGGTATTCAAGAAGATAACGCTGATCGGGACCAGTACCGAGAGCTTCGACCACGCCGTCGACGACGCCGTCGACCGTGCGGAGGACACCCTGCAGAACGTCAAGTGGGTGGAAGTCGAGGAGATGGGCGTCGAGGTCGCCAGCGTCGAGGGCCGGGAGTACCAGGCGGAAGTCGAGGTGGCGTTCGAACTCGAAGACTAGGTCCGGAAACTCTCGCCGCAGCCACATTCGCTGACGACGTTGGGGTTCTCGACGTGGAACCCCTCGCCCTGTAGCCCGCCCTCGAAGTCGAGCACCGACCCCTCGACGTAGTCGATGCTCGCCGGGTCGACGAACACACGCAGCCCGTGGTGTTCGTGGACGGTATCGTCCTCGTCGGGCTCGAACTCGAAGCGCATCCCGTAGGACAACCCCGCACAGCCGCCCTGCTGGACGAACAGTCGCAGCCCCGACACGTCGGTGTCCATGTCCTCGTCGTCCAGTAGCGAGACGGCCTCCTCGGCGGCCGCCTCCGTGACCTCGATGTCCTCTCCGCCCGGGGCGGGGTCGGCCTCCGTCGTGGAACTCATACCCGTGAGTTCCGTCCCGAACGTGTTAACCCTGACGGCGGGCGAACCACGGTCGGCGCTCTCCGCCGAGACCGCTCTCACGTCCGCCCCGCTACAGCCGCTTCTGGAAGACGTACTCGGCCGCCCTGGTGCCTTTGAAATCCGTCTCCTGTTCGTCGACCTGCTCGAAGCCGACGGCCTCGTAGAAGGCGACGGCCCGGTCGTTGTCGGCCAACACTTCCGCCTCGTAGGCGGTCACGTCCCGATCGTACAGCGCCTGTTCGACCTCGGCGAGGAGGTTCCGCGCGATCCCTTCGCGCCAGTGCTCGGGGTCGACGTAGAGCCGGTACACCTGGTGGACCCGCCGGGGCGGGTGCGGGCCGGCGTGGACGTAGCCGACGACCTCGCCGTCGACGGCGGCGACGAAGAAGTCCTGGGCCTCGTGTTCGACGCCGGCCTCGATGGCGTCGTCCCCGTACCACTCGTCGAGCATCGCCTCGACGGTATCCTCGCCCAGAATGTCGTCGTAGGCCGCGTGCCACGCGTCGTCGGCGACCCGCTGAATGGCGGCCACGTCGCCGACGTTCGCCGGCCGATAGCGCACGTCCTCTGTCATGCACGACCGAACGGCGCTATCGCAGAAAGACCTGACGACCCGCGTCGCCGCCGCGACTCCGACCGCTCGGGTGGGACGGGGCTACTCCCCGGAGCGACCCGCGTCGCTTCCGTCGCTCTCGTCGGCGCCGTCGTCGAAGCGCGCGTCGACGCTGTGGGCGTGGGCCTCCAGCCCCTCGGCGTTCGCGAGCGTCGTCACCGTGTCGCGCAGGTCGCCGAGCGAGTCCTCGGAGAGGCGCTGGACGGTCGTCGACCGCAGGAAGGTGTCGACCGAGAGCCCCCCGGTCACGCGGGCCTTGCCGTTGGTCGGGAGGACGTGGTTGGTCCCCGTCGCGTAGTCGCCGGCCGCGACGGGACTGTAGGGGCCGAGGAAGGCGCTCCCGGCGCTCGGGATGCGGTCGAGCAACGCCTCGGCGTCGTCGGCCTGGATCGAGAGGTGTTCGGGGGCGTACTCCTCGGCGAACAGCACCGCCTCGGGCATCGACCGCGCGCGGAAGACGCCGCTGGCGTCCCGCTCCAGCGCCGCGCGGACCGTCTCCTCGCGGTCGCGGCCCGCGGCGTGGTCGTCGACCGCGGCGACGACCGCCTCGGCGGTCGCTTCGTCGTCGGTGACGGCGACGACCGAACTCGTCTCGCCGTGTTCGGCCTGGGCCACGAGGTCGGCCGCGACCAGCGAGGGGTCGGCCGTCTCGTCGGCGACGACGAGCACCTCGCTCGGGCCGGCGAGGAAGTCGATCTCCACGTCGCCCCGGACTTCGGCCTTGGCGGCGGTGACCCACTGGTTGCCGGGGCCGACGACCTTCTGGACGGCGTTTATCGTCTCGGTCCCGTACGCGAGCGCGGCGACCGCCTGGGCGCCGCCGACCTGGTAGACGGCGTCGGCGCCGGCGATATCGGCCGCCGCCAGCGTCACCGGGTTCAGCTCCTCGGCCGGTGGCGTCGCGACGGCGACGTGTTCCACGCCCGCTACGACCGCCGGGATGACGCCCATCAGGACGCTCGAGGGGTAGGCGGCCGTTCCGCCGGGGGCGTAGACGCCGACGGTGTCGAGCGGCCGGAAGCGCCGGCCGAGTTCGCGGCCGTCGAACTCCTCGGTCCAGTCCTCGGGTAGCTGGCGCTCGTGGAACTCGCGGATGTTGGCCGCCGCGTCCTCGATGGCCGCGCGGATCCCGTCGTCGATCTCCTCGACCGCACGCTCGACGCGGTCGGTCACGTCGACGTTGCCGACCTCGACGCCGTCGATCTCCCGGGAGAACTCCCGGAGCGCGGCGTCGCCCTCGGACCGCACGCGGTCGACGATGTCGCGGGCGTCGTCGCGGACGGCGTCGACCCCCGCGTCGCGGTCGAACAGCGCCGCCCGCTCGCCGGGGTCCAGCGCCTCCACTCGTCGTACGTTCATGCCGAGTCCTTGCCGCGACTGGCCCATACGACTTGCTATCGCGGCCGACCGATGGCGCCGAAACGGGCGCCGCGAGCGGACCATCCCGGTCGAACCGCCTCGCCGTCTCAGCCCTGGACGTACCACCAGGCGGTGACGACGAGGATCATGAACAGCCCACCGAGGAAGAACGCGACCGCCGGGTCGGCCAGCAGGGCGTCGCCGCTCCCGGCGACCTGACGGGCGCCATCGGCCGTCCCCGCCGGGACCTGCGTGGCGGTGTCGAGCGTGACCGTCCCCGATTCCATGCCCGTCTCGGTCGGCGTCGGCGAGGGGAGGTTCGTCGCCGTGGGGGTCGGCTGGGATGTCGCCGTCGCGGTGGGCGTCGGAGCGGCCGTGGGCGACGGCGTCGCGGCCGGAGTGGGCGTCGCCGACATGGTCTCCGCGGGCGTCGGGGACGGAGTGCCAGCGGGCGTCGGCGTGGCTGACGGGGCCTCGGTCGGGGCCGGCGTCCCCTGCGTCGCGGTCGCCGGGTCGGGCGTCGGAGTCGCGGTCGCCGCGCCCCCGTCCGTCGCCGTGTCCTCGCCGCCGAAGATACCGATGTCCCCGCCCTCGGTCGTCGTCGACGTCACCGGGTCGTCTCCCGGTTCGGTTCCGGTTCCACCGCCCGAGGCACCGGCGTCGGCGCCGTCACCGCCCGAGGCACCACCGTCACCGCCGTCCCCGCCGCCTGCGCCACCACCGTCGCCGCCGCCAGCGCCGCGGTCGCCGCCGGACTGCGACCCCGCCCCGAACGAGACCCCGAAGTCGCCGAGGTTCGCCCCGGACTCGCCGAACAGCCGCCGAACCGCGAGGCTCGCGACGGCGAGCAGGCCCACCGAACCCAGCAGGCGAGTCAGCGCGGTTTTCAGTCGCGAGCGGTCGCGTTCCTGCCCTGCGAAGAGGACGAGCGCCTCGCTGGCCGGCGCGTAGATAGTCATCTCGGTGCCCTTCTCGGAGTATCCCTCGCCGGCGGGCTGGATCAGCTCGGCCGCTTCCAGTCGCTCGACGTGGTAGTGGACGTTCTGGAGGGAGGTGCCGACCTCGTCGCGGATCTCCGGCGGCGTCTTCGGCTCCTCGTACAGCGTCGCCAGGATCTTTCGCGCGGTGTCCGACGAGAGCGCCGACAGCGCCTCCTCGGTCGCCTCGTCGTCGAGGTCGAGGACTCGCGGCTCGTCGGGCGTCCGCGTGGGCTCCGACTTGAACGGCAGCAGACGACCCATTGGTCTAGCACAGATGGCCGACCATAATGGGCTTTCGCAAAAGACAAAAACTCGTTTGAAGCTCGGAACGCGCGCACAAGCGCCCAGCGTCCGCTATCGGTAGAGTCGAGAGAGTATGTGCAACGACGACAGAACCACCGCTAGCCCCACCTCGCCGATCAGCACGAACAGCAGCGCGACCGACCGCTCGGCCGGCGGCAGGACGACCGCGTAGACGTACCAGCCGGTCCCGACCGCCAGCGAGAGGAACAAGACGTGGACCAGGATCCACGGACCGAGCCGGCGGAGCGCGGCGAGCGCGCGCCGGGTCATCGGATCCGACGACCGCCCGGCGCTCGCGCGGTCCTCGGTGGCTCCCCAGAAGCTGGTCGTGGCGTACGAGCCGGTCGACGACCGTCCGTGCCGCCGCGCCCCTTCGCCGGTCGTCCCGCCGGTCGCACGGCGACGCCGTCCGTCCGTCGACTCCGGTCCCCCACCCGCTGCGTCCGCCCTCGCGGCCCCACCGTCGGCGGTCTCCGACCCTGTCACCGCATCCGTCGTCCCCGATGCCCCACCGGACCCGACCGTCCCAGTCGTGGTGTCGCCCGATGTCCCGTCGCCACTCGACCGTTCGTCGCCACTCGACCGTTCGTCGCTCGACCGCTCACCACCCGTCGAACGCTCGCCGCTCGACGCGCCACTGTCCGCGGACCCTGTCGAATTCGACGGATCCGGATCGGCGCCCGGATCCGTCGACTGGTCGCTCCCGCTCTGCGCCGTCGGCCCGTCTGCATCGTCGGTATTCGACGCCGCGGCGTCGGCCGACCGGGACGACCCCGACCGGCGGGCACCGTCGCTCCGCGTTCGCCCTGCCGTCCGCCGTCGGCTCCGTCGGTCCGACGACCGACGGTTCGCGCCGGTTCGTCCGGCCCACGTCCCGGTCGAACCGCCCCGGGACGAGCCGTCGGTCGCGTCACGGGAGCCACTCGTTTCGGTCGTTTCGGTCCTCGACCTGCGGTTCGGCGTGGTCCCGTCCGACGGGTCGGTCGCCCACAGCGTCGAATCGGCGTGCGACGCCACGTACGCCCGGTGTCCGAGCCGGTCGTACCTGGCGCGCTCGGCCGCGTCGAGGAGCGTCTCTTTCGCCGCGGTCACCCGCCTGAACCGGTCGGCGGCGCCGGGGTCGGAACTCACGTCCGGGTGGTGCTCCTTGACGCGCTCCCGGTAGGCGGCGCGGATCGCTTCCTCGTCGGCGTCGGGTCCCACCCCGAGGACGCCGTAGAACGTCCTGCTCATACACCCAGTAACGGTTTCGCCCCGTTCTTTCGGCGTCACCTACAAGTAAGTTGCTACAGGTGACAGCCGGAAACCCCGCGAGTGTGGACCGCCTGCACTCCGACTCCGCGCTACGACTCGGTCGGTTGACCGCCGTCGGCTACCGCTCGGCGCTCCGGCGCGCCCGTTCGACCGGTCTCGCCCAGTTCGGGATGGCAGTCCTCGCAGACCCACGCGACCGTCCGGTGGGTCATCGTCTCCGTCCGCTCGCGTCGCCGCCACGCTCGAAATACGTCGTCGCCGCAGTGGTCACATTCTACCATCGTATCTCATAGTGTGTGGGACGTTCACATATAGCTTGCCCTGAAACGAGTATGGACGCCCGGGAAGTCGTAAGATGACCTTATACGCCTGTGGGGGCGAGTCGTCGATCGGTCGTCGTCCGTCGAGCGCTCGTCCGCGAGAGGGGATCGCTTTTGCCGCCGACGGGCGTACGGACGGGCAAGAATGGCAACGAGTGAGCGGTCTCCGCTTCGAACGATCGTCGCGCTGGTCGCCGCCCTCGGTCTCGGCGGTGGCGGTCTGGCGTTCGGGTTCGTCCTCGCCTCTGTCGCGGCCGCCATACTGACCCTCGGCCTAGGCGTCGAGATCTCGCCGGCGGCAGTGATCGTCCTGAGTCTGGTCTTCGTCCAAGGCGTGGGCTGTGCCGGGGTCGCGTTCGCGTATCTGAAGCTACGGCCGGTCGTCGGCCCGGAGGTCAGGTCGATCTTCGGACTGGATGGCGTTCCCGGACCGTTCGACATCGGCGTTGAGCTGCCGGACCTGCGCGGGGCGGCCGTTGTCGTCGGTGGCTACGTCCTCGCGCTCGGCGCCGCCTTCACCGGGTCGATCCTCGTCGCTCTCCTCCAGGTCGACACCGGCACCAACCAGGCCGCCGAGATCGGGATGCAGAATCCCGAGGTTCTGCTGATCCTGATCCCCGCGTCGATCCTGCTCATCGGCCCGGGCGAGGAGCTGCTCTTCCGCGGCGTCGTACAGGGTCGACTTCGCGAGGTGCTCGGTCCGGTCGCCGCCGTTCTCCTCGCCAGCACCGTCTTCGCGTTCCTCCACTGGTTCGCGCTGACCGGCGGGTCGGCGGCGGGCAACTTCGTCGCGCTGGGCATCCTCGTCGGCCCCTCGCTGGTCTTCGGCGCGGCCTACGAGCTCACCGACAACATCGTCGTCCCGTCGCTGATCCACGGGATCTACAACGCGACGCTGTTCACGCTCCTCTACGTCGTCGTCGCGTTCGGCGACCAGCTGCCCGACCCGCAGAACGCCACCTCGGCGCTGCTCGCGCTGCTCTGACCGCCGCCCCGCTCTACAGCGCCGACAACGCGAAAAACAGCGGCGGATACACGCCGAGCACCGCCGCGCTGATGGTCCCTATGAGCGCGGTCGCCCGGTCCGTGTCGGCGGCGATCCGACCGGTGTAGGTCGCGTACACCGAGTAGAGCCCGACGAGCGAGAGCGCCATGGTGGCGACTTCACCCAGCGCCCCCCAGCCGCCGACCGTCGCGAGCGCGTAGCCGAGCCCGACGAACAACCCCCCGCTCAGGACGGCGAACACGCCCGTCTCGAACAGCGGCTCCGGGGGTTCCTCTTCTCCCTCCCGCGGCGGCGGCTCGTAGTGGCGGCGCGTGACGACCGCGACGGCGCCCGCCCCGATCAGTGAGACGACCGCTATCGCCGCGGTCTCCGGGTCGACTGGCATGAGTCCGGTGTTCGAAACCCCCGGTCTTAACGGTAGGCCACTCGCGACGGCGCGGTCGCTGTCTGCCTCGACAGTGTCGCCCGGAACACTACCGGCCGAGAATCTGCTAGTAGGCCCGGTGAACCTGAAATCGAACATTCTGGGCCCCCATACATCGAAAATACGCCACAACAGACTGAATCCAACAGTGCGGATAGGTCTCCGTGAGGGGACCGTGTTCAGGTGAGCTATGACCTGCTGTCTGATTATGTATCGAAATGCCGCCAGAACCAGTCTGCCGAATAGAGGGGCTTCGTTCGGCAGACGTCGTATCGCTACTCGCTCAACCCCGTCATCGATAGTAGCTGAATGGGTGGCAGGCTACGAGGAGAGATCCTCGAACGCGTCGACACCTGCTTCGGCGACCTCCATGTCCTGTTCGACGGCACCACCACTGACGCCGACCGCCCCGACAACCTCGTCGTCTTTTTCAAGTGGGTAGCCCCCACCGAAGATCACCATCCGCCCTTCGTTGGTGTTCTGGAGCCCGTACAGGGAGTTTCCAGGCTCAGAAGGTTCGGCCAGATCGTGGGTTGGCATGTCCAGTGCGGCTGCCGTGAACGCCTTGTTTCGAGAGATATCGACAGACGCGAGCCATGCACCGTCCATCCGATGTTGTGCGATAAGGTTCCCCTCCGAATTCGCGACTGTAATCACCATCGGGTTATCGATCTCCTCGGCTTTCTGTTCACACGCTTCGACGACTGCTTTCGCTGTTTCGAGACTGACAGTTGCTGTCATGGTGAACTCAGTCATACTTCGGAGAGTAAGTGGGTAATGTTACCGATCATCGAATTCGTTGCGAGATACACACCCTATATTCAGCACTGGCATGCAACTCTATCAAACAGATCGCACTCCCGGTAGATGTCATGCCAAACTCACTAGTATCGACTGTTCTCCCGAGAATACAACGAGGATGGGGCTCGGTAGGGGAGAACCTGTCTCAACAGTAGACCAGATCGGGAGCTGCATGTATTATTTGAAGCCGATCTACGTGCCATACTCGAAATGTGCGCCCGGAACACTAACGACCGACATCATCCCTGGCGGCGTGCCGGGTCAGCCGGGAAACCCTCGTGCCGGGCGGGTCGCCCGATAAGGCGACCGATGCCGAGGCATTCGCGACCCCTCGGCTGGTCGGCGCTTACGGCGCCACTCGGTGTCGCGTGCCCGGGTTCGCCGCGCTGTCATCGCTCCCGTCCGGGTAGGCTCGGGCGGGGACTAAAGGCACGCACCCGCTCTAAACGACCGCGACGATTAAACACTCCGCACCGCCGTGGGGATCGCCCCGGGTTCGCGCGCCGCGCCGGCATGACAAGCCCTAAGTTTAGGTTTGCCTAATCCAGTTCCGATGAGCGCGAGCGAGGGCGCTGGCACCGACCGGACGCCGAGCGAGCGGGCCGACGTGTGTATCGTCGGCGCGGGGCCGGCGGGTGCGCTGGTGGCGAACCGGCTCGCCGACCGCGGTCACGAAGTGGTCGTCCTCGAAGCGGGGCCGCGGTTCGACTTCGACGACCGGCGCGAGCGGATGGAACGGGCGATCCGGCCGGCGCACGGCTCGCTGTCGGTCTGGGAGATGGGCGGCGAACGCGACGCCCACAGTTCGACTGGCGAGCTGGTCTACCCGCTGAACGCGATGCGAGTGAAAGGCGTCGGCGGGTCGACACTGCACTGGCAGGGGATGGTGATGCGCCTGCACGAGTCCGACTTTGAGCGACGGAGCCGCGACGGCGTCGGCGCCGACTGGCCGATCGCCTACGAGGACCTGCGACCCTACTACGCAGCGGCGGAGGCGGCGATCGGTGTCGCGGGCGCGTCGGATAACCCCTTCGCGCCGCCCCGCGAGGATCCCCATCCGCTGCCCGCGTTCCCGCCCTCGTACAGCGACTCGCTGTTCGCCGAGGCCTGTGAGGAACTGGGGATCGCGACCCACTCCGTCCCGAACGCGCGCAACTCCGAGGCCTACGACGGCCGCGGGCAGTGCGTCGGCTACGGCACGTGCCAGCCCGTCTGTCCTTCCGGCGCGAAGTACAGCGCCGACCACACCGTCGAGGCGGCCGAAGACGCGGGCGCACGCGTCGTCGACCGCGTCCCGGTCCAGCGTCTGGAGACGGACCGGAGCGGCGAGCGCGTCGAGGCGGCGGTCTACGCCACACCCGACGGGACGGAACACCGACAGCAAGCGCGGCAGTTCGTCCTCGCCGCCGGCGGGGTAGAGATCCCGCGCCTGCTCCTGCTGTCGAAGTCCGAGGCACATTCCGACGGGCTCGCCAATTCGAGCGGGCTCGTCGGCCGGTACTTCATGGAACACCTGTTCGCCGGGACCGGCGGGACGCTCGACCGACCGACCCGGCAGAACCACGTCGGGTTCAACACCACCGAGTCCCACCAGTTCTACGACAACGACCTGAAGGGAGTGGGACCGATCAAACTTGAATTTCTCAACTACGCCGGCCCCTCACCCGTCGAGCAGGCCCTCGGCGCCGACGAGTGGGGCGACGACCTGCTGGAGTCGGTGCGCGAGAGCTACGGGACCCACGTCGCGATGGGCGGGCTGGTCGGACAGCTTCCGCGGAAGGCCAACCGGGTCGCGCTGGACCCGTCGAGGACCGACGACCACGGCAACCCCGTGCCCGATATCCAGTGGTCGCTGGACGATCGGACCCGGCGGACGCTCGCGAAGGCCAACGAGATACAGGGGCGAGTGATGGACGAACTGGGCGCCGACGTGGGCTGGACGGTGGGGCCGGACAACACCGGGCCGGCGGCTCACCACATGGGGACGACGCGGATGGGGTCAAATCCCGGGACGAGCGTCGTGAACCCGCGGCTGCGGACCCACGACGTGGGGAACCTCTCCGTGGCGTCGTCGTCGGTGTTCGTCACCAGCGGCGCGATGAACCCCACGCTCACCATCGCGGCGCTGGCGCTGAAGGCGGCGGACCACGTGGACGAGGATCTTTGAGAAGCGGGCAGTCAGACGAGCGTCGGCGAGGCGAGCAGACCGCCGACGACGAGGAGGCCGGCAGCGACGACCGACGCCGCGAGGAAGAACGGGCGGGCCCCGCGGGCCGGCTGTCGCACCTTCTTCTGGTCGAAGCCGTCGGCGAGCTTGCTCGACCCGATCTCGACCAGCGCGGCCAGACCGAGCCACAGCGCGACCATCGTGAGGACGAGGTGGCCCCGCGACGACCCCGTGAGCGACTCGACCGTGTACAGCGTGCCGGCCATGTGGCCGCCCGATGCGAGGAGGACGAGCGCGCTCGCCCGCGAGACCCATCGCAGTTTCTCGACGACGGCCCGGAGCGGTTCGGCGTTGGCGGTGCCGTCCTGGGCGGTGGGCAGGATACCGACTGTAACGAAGACGACGCTGCCCGTCCACACCCCGCCGAAGACGAGGTGCAGGACGTACATCGCCGCATCCAGCGCTGACATGTGCGTCCCGGGGGACGCGACTCACTTGAACGTACTCACTTCCGGCGGTTCGCGGCCGGCGAACGGCGGCGCGCTGGCGGTCGGAGCGGCGCGACCGGCGGACGGCTCGCGGAGTCCGACGCGTCGGACCCCATCACGGGATCACAGGGGCGCAAGGAGGGAGCCCATCGCGTGAGACGGACACTGCAAACACGTCGTCGCAGTCCGGCTCTCGGTCCGGACGACGTGCCGCCCGACCGAGGCAACCGGATCGGTCCCGTACCACCGAAGGGGGCCTCGCTCGGTCCGTGTCGGCCGTCGCACCCAGTGGAAGTTATATACGTCGGAGCCACAACCACCGTACAGTCGTGCCATGAGCGGGGACGAAGCGAAACTCCTGGACACCTCGGGCGATTACGCGTTCGTCGTCAGGGACGGTGAGGCCGTCGCGGAGCCGCGCTGGCGCTCCTCGCGGGTCGTCCTCACCAGCGAGCGGCTGGTGTTCGCCGACGCCGACGGCAACCAGTCGTTCCCCCACGGCGCCGTCGAACTCGTCGACGACCCCGAGAGCGTCGTCCCCGAGGGATTCCCCGCGGACGGCGCCACCGCCCTCCGGGCCGGCAACCACGCGCTCCTCGTCGACACGCCCGACGTCGACGCCTTCGACCGGGAGTACTGCCGGGCGGCGCTGGACGCCGAGGTCATCCTCGTCAAACACCCGGCTGTCGTCGGCGGCGTCGTCCAGGAGTCCGAGTGGTCGAAAGCGCGCTTTCGCTTCGCCGACGACACCGTCAAGCTCGCCCTGCCCGGCGGCGGGAGCACGTCGTTCCCCGTCGAGGACGTGGGCACGGTCGAGACGGCCAGCCGGGACGTCATGGGCGCCCAGCGCCGGGTCGTCCAGCTCGAACACACCGACGGGGAGGGCCGCAGCGTCGAGACGCACTTCTCGGGCACCGACGCTCACTGCCGCGCGCTGACCCACCTGTTCGAGGCCGTCGTCTCCGACCGGGGGAGCGAGGAGTACGAGCTCACCGAGACGGAGAATCAGGTTCTGATGGCGCTGTACTCGGGCGTCTCCCCCTTCGAGATGAGCGACTTCGTCGGCATCAGCGTCGAGGAGGTCGAGGAGATCTACGGGAAACTACTGGAGATGGACGCCGTCGACGAGGTCCGCGTGCGCACCGAGGTGTCGCTCAACGCTCACGGGCGGAACCTCGCGAGCGAAGCCATGAGCGAGCAGTAGTTCGGTCCGGTCGCCCCTTCCGCCGACTCGCTACCCCTGCTCGGTCCGTCGTTCCCACAGTCGCCGCGCGCGGCCGAGCGCACCCGGTCCCGGCGTCCCGTCGCGGACCCAGACCGCGACCGCGGCCGCCAGGAGTCCGACCTCGAAGAGGACGTAGCCGATCCCGACCGGACTGGCGAGGTACTCGACCCAGCGGGCGAACAGCCGGGAGACCAGCGCCAGGACGGAGACGGTCCCGCCGGCGGGGTCCTCCCCCAGCGGCCAGAGGACGGCCCCGAACGCCGGCCCCCCGCCGATGAGCACGGAGAAGAACACGTCCCCGACCAGGTGAGAGAGGTAGCCGATGGCGAACGCGACGCCGATTTCGGGGACGCCGCGTCGGCGGGCGACCGCGACGGCGACGAGGCTCACCGGGACGGCGACGAACGCCGAGTGCGCGACGGAGGTCCCGCTGGGGAGCACGCCGAACACCCAGCCGCCGGGCTTGTCGATCAGGTCCGGGAACTGCGTACCGATGGCGACGGCGGCGGTCCCGAGGTCGCCAGGGGGCCGGCGGTACAGCGTCCGCATCACCGCGGAGTGTAGCAGATAGCCGACCGAGAGGTGTTCCCAGGGCCACATCTCAGCACCCCGTCGACGGTCGGGCGGCGTGCCCGGCCCGGCGCGTCGACGACGGCATCGAGAGCCACCGGTGACCGGCATCGTTCCACGCTCTCCGCTCTCCCGTCCGTCGCGAGCGGTCGCCGGTGGCGGCGCCGACCGACCACTCCGCGTCCCGTGCGTGATGTGCCGTCGAACACGTCCTCACGCGGTCACCTTTCGGCGTCGCTCGTATTGTTATCCTCCCCTTTCTCGGTTCGAGACCGCCGCTCGACCCTCCTCGCCCCGAGATACGGGTCCCCCTGTCGGACGCCGACGGAGACGCGGGCCCGCGACGAGACCCCACCCGTTCCGCGGTGTCGGCCGCACGACTCGGCGCTCGCGACCGGCTCCCATCGACGAACCGACGAGCGAACGACGACCGGCGCCGCGGTCGCGCAGTCCCACTCACGATAATCGGCCCGCAACTCATATTGCGGACGGCCGGGAAGGCCCGACACCCGCGGTCGATCCCCCATGAGTGACTCGGAGAAGAAAGTGACTGACATGCAGGGGCGGTACATGCAGGCCGTCGCCGAGGGGCACCAGCGCGACGACGCCGGCTGGCAGTCCTGTCGGATCGTCCTCACCACCGAGCGGCTGGTGCTCGTCGCCGACGGGAAGCTCACCGTCCCGCTCGCCGATATCGACGAGGTCGGCGAACGCTACGACGTGAACCAGCGGGCCGCCGGCGTCGCAAGCTACCTCGGCCTCCACGTCGGTGACGACGTGGTGTTAGTCTCGGGCGCCGAACACGACGAGTTCGAGACCGATTTCTACCACGCCTGCCTCAACGGCGAGGTGCTCTTCGTCGACCACCCCGCCGTCGAGGGCGGCGTCGTCCAGGGCACCGACTGGACGAAGGCCCGGATCCGCATCACCGACGACGATATCCGGCTGGCGCTGGCCGACGGCGAGCGCGTCGTCATCGAGCGCGACGACATCGGCGAGGTCGAGGAGGACGAACGCCAGGCCGCCGGGGAGGAGCGCCGGGTCATCGAGGTCGAGCACAGCCAGGGGGAGACCAGCGTCGAGACCCACATCACCGGCGGCGAGTACGATCTATCCGTCCTCTGGCAGGTGCTGGAGGAGGGCGTCGAGCGCAACCGCGCCGACCTGGACCTGGGCCCCGTCGAGGAGCAGGTCGTCATGGCCTTGCACTCGGGCGTCTCGCCGTTCGAGATCCCCGACTTCGTCGACAGCGAGGTCGAGGACATCGAAGCGATCTACGACCGACTGATCGAACTCGACGTGATCGAGGTGGTCCGCGAGCGCACCGAGGTAGAGATGACCGCACGCGGGCGCTCGGTCGCCGGCGAGACGATGGGCGAGCAGTAGCTGTCGGCTCGGGCTCGCTGCGAACGCGGTCAGAAGCGCGCGTGTCCCTCCAGGGACTCGTTGTACTCCATGTCCATCGTCATCGCCACCACGGTGACGAAACAGCTGAACAGGACGACCAGTATCCCGATCTGGGCCGAGAGGACGGTCAATCCGCCGTCGAGAGCGGCCCAGCCGAGCGACGCGAGGCCGGCGACCACGCCGAGCGGCCCCAGTCCGTAGAGGAAGACCAGCGGGTGGAAGTCCGTGACGAGGTACCTGGCTTTCAGCCGCCAGAGGAACCGAATCAGCAGGAGCTTCGACAGTTTCGGGACGAACGAACTGTACTCGATCCCGCTCTCCTCGTCGCCGTACACCGCCCGCATCTCCACGTCGGTGATCCGGAACCCGTGGACGTTGAGCTTCACGATGAGGTCGTTGAGAAAGCCGTAGTCGTCGTAGAGGTCGTCGATCTCCAGCGCTTCCAGGGCTTCCCGGGAGATCGCCGTGTAGCCGTTCTGCGGGTCGTTCATCCCCCAGTACCCGCTCGCGATCTTGGTCATGAACGTCAGTATCGCGTTGCCGGTGAACCGCCACCGGGACATCCCGCGGTAGTGTTCGGCGGAGTAGAGCCGGTTCCCCTTCGAGTAATCCGCCCGCCCCGTCACGACCGGTTCGATGATCTCGTCGAGGATGTCGGGGTCCATCTGCCCGTCGCCGTTCATCACGGCGACCACGTCCATGCCCGCTTGCACCGCGAACTCGTAGCCCGTCTTTATCGCACCGCCCACGCCCTTGTTAGTCTCGTGGCGGTGGGGAACCACCCGAGCCCGGACCTGTCCGCCGTCGGCCTTCGCGACGTTCGGGGACGCGTTCACCCGTTCGGCCACGCGCTGTATCCGCTCCCACGTCCCGTCGGACGACCGGTCGTCTATCACGAAAACTCGGTCGACGAACTCGGGGATCGTCGTGATCACCTCCCCTACGAACTCCGCTTCGTTGTGGGCTGGGACCACTACACCGACGGTCTTCCCTTCGTACATCCCGCCCGAGTATCGCGCTGATATCCACTTGGTAATGGAGCGCATAGGGGAAGGATCTGACGGGTAAAAAACCCGCTACCGCCGGTTTGGCGGGCGGTGCTGTCACGCGAGACAAGGAGGAGAGGGGCGTCAGAAGGGGGCTGAGACGGCCGCTCGTGCGGAAACTGGTCGGGCGAGCGGAGCCGAGAGGCGTCGGTATGGGAGCGGTGGGAGCCGTTCGGACGGAGCCGGGCCGGCCGTTCGAGTCGGTCCCGCGATCACCGGTCGCGAATCGGGTTCGGGTCGGCCTGTTCGGGCGTCGAGCGGTCTTCGAGTACGTCTACGATCCGCGTCGCCGCCGTCCCGTCGCCGTACAGGGACGGTTTCGAGCCGTCGGGCTCGGGGGCGGTCAACCCGGTCGCGATCCGGTCGGGGTCGGCGCCGACGAGGGCGTTCCACCCGCACTCGACCGTCTCGACCCACTCCGTCTCCTCCCGGAGGGTCAGACAGAACGTATCGAGGAAGAAGGCCTCCTTCTGGACGCCGCCGGAGTCGGTCGCGACGCGGGCCGCGGCGTCCAGCAACCGGACGAAATCGAGGTAGCCCACGGGGTCGACGAGCCGGAGTCGCTCGGCGTACTCCTTCCAGCGCCCGTCGTCGCGGAGGCGCTGCTCGGTCCGCGGATGCACCGGCAGGACGACCTCCCGGTCGGCGCTCGCGAGGGCGTCCAGGATCGCCGTCAACCGGTCCGGGTCGTCGGTGTTACGCGGTCGATGCACCGTCGCGAGGACGAACTCGCCCGGCGAGAGCCCCATGTCGTCGAGGACCGTCGACGCGTTCCGCGCGTGTTCGCGCGCGGCCAGTATCGCGTCGTACTGCACGTCCCCGACGACGTGGACGCGCTCGTCGGGGATCCCCTCTTCGCGCAGGGTCTCGGCGGCTCGATCGGAGGGAGCCAACAGCACGTCCGCGACGTGGTCCGTGAGCACCCTGTTGACCTCCTCGGGCATCTCGCGGTCGTAACTCCGGAGCCCGGACTCGACGTGAACCAGGTCGGGCGAGGACTTCGACGCGGCGATCGCGGCCCCCAGCGTCGAGTTCGTGTCGCCGTACACCAGCACGCAGTCGGGCGACTCGGATTCGATGGCCTCCTCGATACCCACGATGCACTCGGCCGTCTGGCGGCCGTGGGTGTCGGAGCCGACCCCCAGCTGGTAGTCGGGCTCGGGGATCCCCAGCTCGTCGAAAAACACCGCCGACAGCTCCGCGTCGTAGTGTTGGCCGGTGTGAAGCAGTACCTCCTCGTGGTCGTCCCGCAGCGCTCGGGTGAGCGCGAACTCCTTGACGAACTGCGGTCGCGCCCCGACGACAGAGAGCACCTTCATACTACGGCGAAGACCACCTCGGAGTTCCATCAATATACTCCGCCTAAGCGCCCGTCCGTCCCCACCGATCCCGCGGTCTCCGGGCCGACCGTCGTCTGGACTTCGGACCGGCGACGAGTCGTCGGCGAAGACGACCGTCCACGGCCGCCGACGCGCGGCTCGACGGCGGATCTGACGCCCGCGAATCCGCCGGTTCGACGCCGTCTTGGCCGCGAGTTGCGGCCCGCTCGGCCGGGATTATACGTTCGTTTCCGACCTATCAAGCGATCCATAACTATCCGAGCACCGGCGAAACCACGGACGTGAACGCTCGGCTAGACGCCGTAGCGACTAGCCGTGAGATATCTCGTTTTCACGAACACGCCGGCTCACGTCCACCTGTACCGCAACGCGGCCGAACGGCTGGAGTGGTACGACCTCGCCTACGAGGTGTACGGTCACTGTGACACCACGAAGGGGTCGCGCGACCGGGCGGTTACGGCGACCTGCTCGCCCTGGCGGTCACGGCTACCCAGGCGTCTCCCGCGTCGTCCCCGCCTGTCCCGTCGCCGCCCCCGCCGTCCGTCGCGACGGAGACGACCTCGAACCCCGCGGCCTCGAACAGGTGGCGAGCGCGGCCGGGGTCGTAGCGCTCGAAGTGACGCCGGTCCTCGTCGTACGGGCTCGCGTCGACGCCCTCGCCCGGACCGCCTGCGGCCTTGAGCGAGACGAGCGCGACGCCGCCCTGTGCGAGCACCCGTTCGAACTCGGCGAGGGTGGCTGAAACGTCGCGCTCGGGGACGTGCAGCAGCGACGCGCAGGCCCACAGCCCGTCGAAGCCGTCGTCGGCGAACGGGAGCGTACGCATGTCGCCTCGGACCGGCGCCCCGTCGGGGACGCGCTCGCGGGCCCGGTCGAGGAACGACCGGGTCAGGTCGAACGGGACGGTGTCGAAGCCCGCCTCGGTGAACGCCGCGGACTCCCAGCCCGGGCCACAGCCCACGTCGAGGACGCGGGGCGGGCCGGTCGGGTCCGGTTCGCCGCCTCGGGTCCCCGGATCGGCGCCCGTCGCGTCGACCGCGGTCACGAACGCCTCGACGATGTCGGCGACGACCGAACGGTCGCCGTGGCGGTCGGCGTAGTCGTCGGCGACGCGCTCGTAGGTCTCGACCGTCCGGCGGACTCGCTCGTCCATGCGGGCGGGGGTGGGATCGCCGCGGTGGTAAGCCTACCGACGGACGGGGGACACCGAGGGCGGGTCGACACGCCGACCAGAACGACACTATAAAGCGGCGGTGCGCCGAAGCCGGCGGTATGAACCCGAAGATCCTGATTCTCGGTCCGCCGGGCGCCGGTAAAGGCACGCAGAGCGCGCGTCTCGCCGACGAGTTCGGCGTCGAGCACGTCACGACGGGCGACGCGCTGCGGGCGAACAAGGAGATGGACATCAGCGACATGGACACCGAGTACGATACGCCCGGCGAGTACATGGACCGCGGGGACCTCGTCCCGGACGTCGTCGTCGACGCGATGGTCGGCGAGGCCCTGGACGGTCGCGATGGGTTCGTCCTCGACGGCTACCCGCGCAACGGCGACCAGGCCGAGGCGCTCACGGACATGACGGATCTGGACGTCGTGCTCGTCCTCGACGTGCCCGAGGAGGAACTTGTCGGCCGACTCACCGGTCGCCGGGTCTGCGAGGACTGTGGCACAAACTACCACGTCGAGTTCAACCAGCCCGAGACGGAGGGCGTCTGCGACGACTGTGGCGGCGACCTCTACCAGCGCGAGGACGACGACGAGGAGTCCGTGCGCAACCGGCTGTCGGTCTATCACGACAACACCGAGCCCGTGCTGGAGCTGTACGCCGACCACGACGGCTACGTCGAGATCGACGGCGACCAGGCCCCCGACGAGGTCTGGGAAGACGTGAAAGCGGCCGTCGAGGCCGAGGCGTGACCCCGCTCGGACGGCGATCGGGAGAATTAAAGGTTGATAACGACCGAGGACGGAGATAGATAGCAATGGCACGGACGGCAGAAAAGGCGGCGTCGCTGGCCGACGAGAGCCAGTCGATGGCCGACGCGATGGCGCGCGTGCTCGCGGTGGCGGACGACCAGGGCACCGTGCAGTGGTCGGACGTCAGCGGCGACATTACCAGCGGCGAGTGGGGGCGGCTCATCGAGCAGGGTATCCTCGTCGACGTCGACGGCGAGGGTTTCGTCGTCGACGACCCCGAAGGCGTTCGCGACGCCCTCGGCGACGACGCGCCCGACGACACCGGCTCGGCGGGGACGTCGTCGGACGTCGGCGGCTCGTCGGCGTCGAATAGCTCGGATTCGTCCGCGTCGAGCGGCTCCACCGACGACGACGAGGGCGGGTGGTCCCGCTGGGACAAGATGGCAGCGGTCGCGACGATCGCCCTCTTTCTCGGCTACTCGCAGGCGCCGATCCGCAACACCGTCGGCGGCGTGATCGACATCGGTCTCGGACCGCTGGCGGACGTGTTGCCCTTCTACATCATGATCCTCGTGCTCGCCACGTTCACCGGCTTCAGCTCGACGGTGCTGCAGGGCAAGCTGATGAACATGGACAAGATGGGCGAGTACCAGGAGCGCATGCAGGAGATCCAGGAGCGCCGCAAGGACGCCAAGGAGCGCGGCGACGACGAGGCCCTCGAAGAGATCCAGGAGGAGCAGATGGAGGCGATGGGCGACCAGCTCGGCATGTTCAAAGAGCAGTTCCGCCCGATGGTGTGGATCATGCTCGTCAACATCCCCGTGTTCCTCTGGATCTACTTCATGGTCCAGACGCCGGAGATGGTCGCCGGTGCAGGTCCGGTGATGGTCCTCCCGCTCATCGGCGAGATCGCGTCGTGGAGCGAGCGCATCGGCCCGATGTGGGCGTGGATCGTCTGGTACTTCGTCTGCTCGATGAGCTTCACCCAGATCGTCCGCAAGGCGCTCGACGTCCAGACGACGCCGTCGACGTCCTAACGCCGTCCGTCTCGATTCTCTCGGCCGCGGTACGTGCTGGCGGTCGTCTCCTCGGCGGCAGGTCGACGTACTCTCAGCGCTCGACGTCGACCTGGGCGGGATCGGGGTCCATCTTGAAGACGACGCTGGGCTCCCACAGCAGGCGGTGTTCCTTGTAGGTCCCTTTGCCCATGCCGCCGTGTTCCTGGTTGGACTCGGTGACTTCGAGGAAGGCGAGTTCGCTGAGCAGCCCGCGGATGGAGTCGGTGGTCAGGTCGTCGGCGCCCTCGGCCTCGCAGACCTTCTGGTAGACGTCGTAGATGACGGTCGTCCGGAACCAGTCTTCCTCGGGGCCAGTGTTGGCGGTGAGGTTCGCCAGCGCGTAGAGGACGTACTTGCTGTGGGGCGGCAGGCCGGCGATGAGCTCCTTGAGCCGCTCGACCTCGGCCTGCTCCTGGGCGCGTTCGAGGTGGTCCTCGGTCACCTCGTCGAGGCCGTTGTTCTTCGCGTAGTCGCCGGCGTGGCGCAGCAGGCGGATGGCTTTGCGCGCGTCGCCGTGGCGCTGGGCGGCCAGCGCCGCGGTCTTCGGGATGACGCCGGCGTCGAGCACGTCGTCGCAGAAGGCGTCGCGCCGATTTTCGAGGATCTGTCGGAGCTGTTCGCCGTCGTAGGGGTCGAAGATGAACTCGTTGTGACCGAGGCTGCTCTTGACCCGCTCGGTCATCTGCTCGCGGAAGTTCACCTTGTTCGAGATGGAGATGATACCGATGGGCACGTCGACCTTCCCGGCCTCGCGGGCTCGCGAGAGCAACATCAGGACGTTGTCGTCGTCGAGCCGGTCGACTTCGTCGAGGGTGATGAGCGCGGCGTCGTACTCGCGGTCGAGGATCTCCCAGAGGCGGTTGTAGTACTCGTTGGTCGAGATGCCCCGCGTCGGGATGTCGACGCCGGAGCCGGGGGGGTTGATACCGGTCGCAATGGTCTGGACGGCGTCGGCCTCGCCCTTGGCCTGGGCGCAGTCCACCGTGACGGTCGCCAGGCGGTTGGAGCGGCGCTGGGACTCCGTTCGCGCCCGTTCCATGACGTGGTTGGCGACGAGCGACTTGCCCGACCCGGTCTTCCCGTAGAGGATCACCGAGTTGGGCGGCGATCCCGTCACCGCGGGGCCGACCTCGTTGGCGAGGTCCCGGATGTGCTCGTCGCGGCCGACGATCCGCGCCTCGTCGGGGACGTGGTCGATGTTGAGCAACTCGCGGTTCGCGAAGACCGTGTCGCCGCCGCCCTCCTCGACCGCCTGGAACAGCTCGTCGCCCGCCTCCGCCGACCCGTCGCCGTGCTCCTGCATGGCTTGTCCGTTCGCGTCCCCGTGGAAAAGCGTTTCCACTGCACTCCGAGTTAGTTGCGGCCCACCAGCCCCCAGATGCCCGTCCTGTGTCGCCCGCTCGTAACTCTGAACTGGGTCGACCCCACTCGATTCCGAGTTACTGGCCCGGCGTTGCCGCCGCTCCATCGCTGATCAGCGTCGCCCCGCCGTCGCTGGCCCCGGCCGTCCACGTGATATCGTTGGAATGAACCGTCAACGAGCGTGTCCGACCGGGTTCGGCCGGGTGTCGGTTGGGTGTGACACACCTAATTCCGAGTTAGTTCGGCGACCTCAGCGGAGGTTCGACGTGTTCTCGCGTGGCCAGTCCAACGGACCCGTCGGTCCGACCGCTCGAGTTGGGGGACGAGCGGTCACAACGTCGTGACGGCCGAGGGGATCGAGGCGGCCCGGACTGAGGCCCGACCGCCGGGACAGCCCACTGGGACACCTGATTCCGAGTTAGTTCTAGTCGCAGTGAGCCGGTCGACGAATGACGACCCGGGACACCGAATTCCGAGTTAGTTGCGGCTCGGGTCATACAGTGGCACACACACCTGATTCCGAGTTAGTCGGCCAGTGTGACCGCCTCGCTGGGAGCACGGTGGAACCGGTTCCCGTCTCTCGATATTTCAGAGAGCTGAACGACGGTTCGAGCGCTCCGACCGCCCTCTACTACCTCGTCTCTTCTCGTTTCTCTTCTCGTTCTAGAACCTAGTAACTAGTCTAGACACACCCGATTCCGAGTTAGTTCCCGGGTCGTAGCGAACTCCTCCGGCCGCTCGGGCTCCACTAACTCGGAATCGGGTGTGTGTCTCCCCTGAGATATGATCTCCTGATGAGACCGATTCGGGACGTGCGAACTCGTTGGGGCGAAACGGGCGGTTCCGCAACCTCTATTTACGGACCGAACGGAAACGACGTATGTTGATAACCGTTTCCGGCCCAGCCGGGAGTGGCAAGAGTACGTTCGCCGCGGCGCTGGCGAACGCGCTGGAGGTGGACCACGTCAGCGGCGGCGATATCTTCCGCGAGATGGCCGACGAGCGAGACATGTCGCTGGTCGCGTTCAACGAACTCGCCGAGGAGGACGACCAAGTCGACCGCGACCTGGACCGCCGGCTCCGCGAGATCGCCGACGAGAACGACGACCTCATCCTCGAATCGCGCCTCGCCGGATGGATGGCCGGCGACCACGCCGACCTGCGCATCTGGCTCGACGCCCCGATGGACGTGCGCGCCGAGCGCATCGCCGACCGCGAGGACAAGTCCGTCACGACCGCCCGCGAGGAGACGACCGCCCGCGCCGAGAGCGAGGCCAAACGCTACGCCGAGTACTACGACATCGAGATCGACGACCGCTCGATATACGACCTCGTGCTCAACACCTCCCGGTGGAGCCCCGCCGCGGAGCTGGAGATCGTCCTCGCGGCCGTCGAGTCCTACGACCCCGACGACGACGAGGGGCGAGCGCCGGTCACCGGCGTGGACTACGACTTCTGATGTCCCTCCGCGGCCCGCCCGACGACCGATCCGTCGACGATCTGCTGGAGTTCGGCGTCGTCAACCTCGACAAACCCCCCGGCCCGTCGGCCCACCAGGTCGCCGCGTGGGTCCGGGACATGGCCGGCGTCGAGCGCGCCGCCCACGCCGGCACCCTCGACCCGAAAGTCACCGGCTGTCTCCCGATGCTGCTCGGCGACGCGACGCGGATGGCCCAGGTGTTCGACGACAGCGACAAGGAATACATCGCCGTCCTCGAACTCCACGGTCCAGCCCCCGCCGATCTGAGGTCCGTCCTCGCCGAGTTCGAGGGCGATATCTACCAGAAGCCGCCCAAGAAGAGCGCGGTCGTCCGCCGACTGCGCTCGCGGGAGATCTACGCCCTCGACGCGCTGGAGGTCGAGGACCGGCGGGCCCTACTGCGGGTCCGCTGCGAGAGCGGGACCTACATCCGGAAGCTGTGCCACGATCTGGGGCTCGCTCTGGGGACCGGCGCGCACATGGGTCACCTCCGCCGGACGGTGACCGGTTCGTTCGACGACCGGAAGCTGGTGTCGCTGCACGACTTCGTCGACGCGCTCGCGTGGGCCGACGAGGGGGACACCGACCCGCTCCGCGAGGTCGTCCAGCCCGCCGAGCGGGCGCTCGTCGACCTGCCGAGCGCGACCATCGCCGAGTCGGCCGCTCGGGAGGTCGCCGAGGGGGCGCCCGTCTACGCGCCTGGTCTGATCGACATCGACGACGTGTTCCGCGGCGACCTGGTCGCCTGCTACACTCCGGACGAGGCAGCGGTCTGTCTCGCGACCCTCGCCGGCGACCCGGAGGCCGACAGCGGTGTGGTACTCGATCTCGAACGCGTGCTGGTCTGACCGACCGAAAGCGAAGGGCTTAATCAGGGGTGGCTCGTCTGCCGATACGCGGGACCGTGGGGTAGCGGTATCCTCGGCGCATGGGGTGCGTCGGACCTGAGTTCGAATCTCGGCGGTCCCACTACCCATATACCCTTTTTCCAGGGTTTCCTGATAGTCTGGAATCGTACCTTTAGGGGTGACTCCGCATGACCCCGGACAGCCGCGGCGCCGGCCGCGAGTCCGAGGTCGATCCCGCCTGCTACGCCGACGTACAGTACGCACGCGGGGTTTCCTCGCAAGATACCGTCGCGAAGAGTCGCGAGAAGTGCGGTATCTGTTTCCCCGATGGGACGATCCCGGACCACGTCGACGAGGTCGTCGTCGGTCGCTACACCTCGTCGGTTCATCTGACCGACGACCACGAGGTCGACTGTTCGAAGTCGAACGTGCCCGACAACCCCTCCTGTGCGGATCAGGGGCTCGCGGCGAAGATCGGCGCCGAGGACTTCGGGCCGGACGACCTCGAGGAGCTGGGCGCCCGGGGAGGTGACGCCTGATGTCCGACGAGTGGCCCGTCGAGATCGACGGCGACGAGTTCCACCCGATCCCCGAGAGCTGGATCGAATACGGCTCCGATCAGGATCGCGGTTCGCCCCGGATATACGCGGTCTCCGTCGCTTCCGGCCCGCGGAACATGATATTGCTTCGGTACGCGAGTCCGGACGGCCGCGCCGTCAAAGTCTCGACTAACGGCGCCGACAACCCTTCCGGCGACGGGATCGTACCCGCTTCACTCGCGAAATACGAAAACTGGCCGCGGTCGATGGTCCCCAACCGAGGTGTAGAACCGACGGGACTCCTTCGGAAAGCCGAGAGCGAGCACTTCCGGGAACTGTGGGCCGACCGCATCGAACACGACAGCGCCGAAGCCGACCCGCAGCTCGTCGCCGACGGTGGAGGAGGCGAGCGGTCGAATGGAGGTGAGTCGGCGTGAGCAGTACCCTGGAGTCCTCCAAGAAGCGCGGTGACTCCGTTGAGAGCGCCGTGATCAACGCCGATCCGGGCCTGGAGTTCGTCGGTGACTCCGTCGCGACGTGGCACGACGCACGGACCGTCGAGTGCCTCGATCCCTCCTACGAGCGCCCGTTCTACGGGATCCCGCTCATCGAGCCTGATACTGAAGTCGAGATCAAAGGCGCGTGCGTCGTTCGCTCGGCCGGCGCCAGTCGGCAGCGGTCCGGCCAGTGGTACATCAAGCGCAAGGCGCACGACCAGCTCGTCGACGCCGGCGGCGTCTACCTGCTGACCGTCTACGCCCCGCGCCCGGAGACCCCGATCCTCCGGTCGGTGATCATCCCGGCGTCGCTGCTGGACGAGCATCTCGGCGGCCGGTGGTACGACGTGGACGCCGACCGCTCGGAGACCGAGGTCGCCCAGCTGACGTGGACCGTGCTGATCGACCGTGAACGCGTCCCCAGCTCGGCGGAGGTGAGCGGCTGATGCCGTCGACGAACCAGGCCGGCGGTCGCGACCTCCCCGAGTTGCCCGGGATCGAGAAGGACATCGGGCACAACCCCGCGCGCTTCCTCGACTGGGACCTCGTCGGCCATGCCGACCGGAAGGGTCTGCTGAAATCTCGCATCCGAGGTATCGACAAGATAGCCGTCTGCCGAGCGTACTGGGCTGCCGAGCACCACCCTGAGGTTGGTCCGACCGACGGACCCCGTGAGGGCGTTCTCCGACTCCTCGACCAGCGCGAGGAGTTCCTTCGAGAGCGCGGCGAGCGGCCCGAGCGGCTGATGTTCGGTCCGCGGCGGCCGCCGGAGTACTACGCGACCGAGTCCGACGACGATGGCGACGAACGGCCGCGTACCGCTGCGGCGAAGCTTTCGCGGATGCGTTCCGAGCGCGTCGCGACCGACGGGGGTGAGGTCGATGGCGAGTGATCCGACCCCGGTTCAGGTGCGCGATGTCTCTGAGCGGTGGCCCGACGCCGACACCGCGGTCGAGATCGGCGGGCCGGTAGTTGCGACCGACGGTGGTGAGTCCAGGAGCGACACTGAGCGAGTCGCCGGAGAACTGGAGCGGTTCGCTATCGACTCCGCGCTCCGTGACGCGTGGGTCTCAGAGTTCTGGGCTCCTGCCGATCCCGACTTCGGTTTCGTCGACTACTTCGAAGCGGCGGCAGCCCGCAACCTCGGCCTGCTTGGTGGACTCGAGGAGCTCGCCGAAGACATCGACCGTCGCGGGATCGTGCCCCAGTCCGACAACGAACAGGCGCGACTCGTCACGGACGGCGGAACGGAGTGCGCGCTCCACCCTGCCGACGAGTCGCCGGATCTCCGATACTGCCACCGCTGCGTTGGGGACACACTCCACAGCTGGCAGGGCGATCACTGGTCCTGCGACTCCTGTGGCCGGAGGTGGTCGGCGTGAGCGAGACTGAGCGAGAGGTGATCCAGGCCGACGCCTTCGAGGCGCTCGGCGAGCTGCCCGACGACTTCGCCCACGCGGCCGTGGTCGACTACCCGTGGGAGTTCGATTACGAGAATGGCACCAACCGGATGGGCTACGACCGCCAGAAACACGGAGACGAAGGCGAGAACCCGATGTTCGAGATGGCGGAGGACGAAGCTCTCCCCATCCTCCTCGGGGAGTTAGAGCGCGTGCTTGTCGACGGCGCTTGGCTGTTCTGCCTCGCCGACGACCGCTTTCAGGACGTGGTTCGCACCTCTCTCCAAGACGCCGAGCAACTCGTCTTCCGCCGTAACTGGGCGTGGACGCCCGGACGGATGGGGATGGGCTACTACGGCCGCGTCAGCCACTACCCGATCCCCGTCGCGACGAACGGCGAGACGGAGCGGTACGTGCAGGATCGCGGCACGCTCGTCAACGTCGACGGCCGTGCAGAGTCCGAGTATTCGACCGCAAAGCCCCTTGCGCTCTATCGGAAACTGTTGGCCTCTCCCGTCCTCGACGACGGCGAGCGGATACTGGAGCCGTTCTGTGGGTCCGCACCTGGTGCGGCGGTCGCGTCGGAGCGGGACCTGTCCTACTGGGGCTGTGACGTTGACGCCGAAGCGGTGGAGCTGGCACGCGGCCACCTCCGTCAGTCGCGTTTAGTTCCCGACGGAGGGGCGTGCAACCAGCGATGTGTAGACACGGAAACTGAGCGATCGGAGGGGTCGCAGTGAGTGACGCCGACGCCGGAGACGGCACCTCCGAGTACCAGCAGGTCCACTGGTCGAGCGAGTCCGACGAGTGGGCGACCCCGCCGTCGCTCCTGCGACCGCTCGACGACGCCGTCGACGGCTTCGACCTTGACCCATGCTCCGGCGCCGAGGAGCGGTCGATCGCCGCCGAGACCTACACCGAGGCTGACGACGGTCTCGCTCAGCGGTGGCACGGCGTCGTCTGGTGCAACCCGCCGTACTCGGATGTGGCCGACTGGATCGAGAAGGCGCGCTTCGAGGGCGCCCGCGACGCCGTCGAGCTGGTGATCGTGCTCGTCCCGGCTCGCACGTCGACCCAGTGGTTCCACAAGTTCGCCAGCCATGCCGCGGCGGTGTGCTTTATCGAGGGCCGTCTGTCGTTCGGTGACGCGGACAACTCCGCACCGTTCCCCTCGATGCTTCTCGCGTTCGGCGAGCCCACTGACGCGGTTATCGACGCCTTCGACGACCGTGGTGCCGTCTTTGTCGACGGCGAGCGCTACGCGCCGACCCGACAGGCCACGCTCGGCGACGCCGCCGATGAGGATCGGAGGTGACGGCGGTGTCCCAAGTCACCCGAGCCACGCACGAATCCGAGATGTGGCTCTACTACGCGCCTGTCGGCGATGACAGCGAGGCGTACGTCGACTACGACGGACTCGACCCCTACTGGGCGCTGGCGGATCTGCTGATCAACGAGTTCGACGGCTACCACGAACTCTCCGACGTGGAGATCAACGGCGAGCGCTGGGATATCCGGATGAACTACAGCAAGAGTGGCTTCCAGCCGCGCCCGGAGGACGAGATCGCCAGCGATCGCCTCTACGAGTTCGATATCAACGCCCGCGGTCGCGGCGAGCGCAAGTGCGACTACAACATCTCGCCGCGGTTCCCCGACATGCGGAAGTCGGACGGTGAGCGTACGACGACCGCGTTCGACCACACCGAGCCCGACGAGGGCGTAAGCGTCCACTGCCAGCCGTCGAACCTGGAGCCCGACGAGGTCGCCGACCTCCTGCCGCGGTTAGTCTTCGAGCTGGCCAACGCCGCCGACCTGGGTCTCTATCACGGCTACTTCGCCGAGCCGTTCGACGGGCGGATCACCGCCCTCGAGCGGTACGTTCGACTCACCCGGTCGATGAACGAGAAGCTCATCGGCACTGGCGGGATCTTCGACCGGCTGGCGATGCTGCTGTCGGACGCCGATGGGACGAAAGGCGTCTACAAGTTCGACAACGAGCGTGAACGCGGGTATCACCACGTGGTGCGCCACGGTTCGACCAGCGCCGGCGAGATGGTCTCGGGCCACCGGCTGGGTGGCCAGATCAAGAGCTACCTGCCGGAACACCCCGAGAAGTTCGAACCGGAAGATCCGCTGTTTCATCCGAAGCTCGGTGTCAAGTTCGTCCAGGGGCGGACCGCTGCTGGGTCGGTGCCCTGGAGCGAGCGCGACGAAGTCGTCCGCGAGCTCGACGAGCGGCTCGTCTCGTTGCTCTCCTGGGCGGAGATCCCGACGGAGGCCGGCGGGACCACCTACGTCGCGGATGATCACTTCGGCGCCGGCGCCGCTGCGGAGTCCGTGCCGATCCACTCGGACCCGACGCCCCGGCTCGAAGCGAATCAGGAGCACCTGATCGTGACGACGCTGCGGGACATGACCAGCGCCGACGAGGCGATCGTCGAGAACCTCGCGACCGACGGCGGCCAGCCGGCACGCAAGGTCGCCGATGCGGCGGGTGTCGGACTCTCGACGGTGTACCGGTGTCTCCAGCGACTCGAGGGCGTCGTCACGTCGGACAACGGCCACGTCCGGTTCGTCTCGGAGAAGCTCCGTCAGGAGATCCGCGCGATCGTGGAGTCCGCCGAGACGAAGATCGAGAGCGCTGCGGACCGCGCCGCCCAGCTGGTCGACATGGACGTGCGCCAGTCGGCCTCGAGCGCGTTCGACCGGTGGCTCGCGAAGTACGGCGCCGAGTTCGACGCCCCGAGTAGCGAGGGCGAGCGCCCGACGGTCCGGATCGACACGGTGCTCTCGAAGCACAAGGCCTCCACGAACCCGCGCGTCGACGACGTGCTCGACAAGATGCTCGACGCTTGGACGAACGACGGCCGCGACCCGCGGGACCTCAAGCGGGCGATCGTCGAGGTCTCCGTCGACGGGACCTCGATGCGTCGGCCGGTCGCGACGCTGCACTGACGCCCGACGGCAGAGAGGCATCACTGTCGGTCGTCGCTTCTTTTTATAAGGTATAGTCCGAATCTACCCCGAACCCCCTTTTCGAGTGGAACCCAGATGTTGGCCGATCGGCGCCGAACCGGTGGTTCGCCGGTTGGGGTGTGCCCACCGCACGGGCAAACCCCCTTAGGAGGTGTGCCTAAGGCCACGCGCCTGCGGCGCGCAAAAATACACCCCCGCCTCTCCGCCAGACTCCACCCGAAGCACGTGAAACAGAGGTCGAACAAGAATTCATAGTAACATTCATCTAACCGGATAGTATACGTAGGGACGCACCGGCGACTGCCGACGGGCTCCAGACAGGGTGGCGTCCTGTAACTGACACAGAACCTGTCACTCTCCGCTTGGGTGCAAAGATGTTCACCGCATCTCCCGGGCCTTGCCCGGTTTTCCGAGGTATAAACTTTCTCGCGCCCACTCAATAGCGTCTTGACCTGTTTGTCGGAAAGTGTAATCACCCGATAAGTGGCCTTGAATGGTCGGTTTCGGGAAACAGCGAGTACCCTTTAAGATGATATCCAGATACGTGCCAGTCGGACATGGATCTAAAGCAGCTACTAAACGACGACGACGCGGTGTCGCCGGTTATCGGCGTCATCCTGATGGTCGCGATCACGGTCATCCTCGCGGCCGTCATCGCGTCGTTCGTCCTCGGGCTGGGCAACCAGGCACAGCAGGGTGCGCCGACGGCGACGATCGGCTTCGACTACGAGCAAACGGACGCGGACGCAGGCGGGAACTCATACGGATACCTCACTGTCTCCCACGACGGTGGAGACACAATCTCCAACGAGGAATTATACATTCGTGGGTCGGGATTCCATAACGACTGGGATAATTCTGATGACACGTCGCTCCCAGCAAACAGTGGAAGCTACACTCCCACCGAGGACACGACGGGTGACGCATATCTCGGTAGTGCTGGCTCCTGGCCAGCAGTAGCGGGATCCGGTGATGACAGCGCCATCGTCTCGGGTGACCGTGTCTACGTCGGTGTCCAGAGCAACTATGATATCAGCGTCGTCTGGCAGGCTCAGGAGGGCGACTCCTCCTCGACGCTGAACGAACAGGAAGGCCCGGACGCCTAATACAAATGGATCTGAAAAACATCATCACTGACGACGACGCAGTTTCGCCGGTTATCGGCGTCATTCTGATGGTCGCGATCACGGTCATCCTCGCGGCCGTCATCGCGTCGTTCGTCCTCGGCCTCGGAAATCAGGCGCAGCAGGGTGCGCCGACGGCGACGATCGGCTTCGACTACACGCAGGTAGACAATAACGACGACCTTAGCCACGGTGTCTTAGAAATCTCTCACGATGGCGGTGACTCGGTCAACTATGAAGAACTCTACGTTCGTGGAAGTGGGTTCAACGATTCTGACGCCCTAACCGGAGATTCAGGAAGCAATATCGGCACAGGTGGAACCTACTCCGATCTCGGCGGCTACATTTCGTCTGAGGACGGCAGTACGGTCCACGTGCTGGAAGCCGGTCAGTGGCCGGGCACTCAGGCAAGTGGCGACGACAGCAAGGTCGTCTCAGGCGACCGCGCGAACGCCTACGTGAGTTCGGACTACGATATCAGCCTCGTCTGGCAGGCTCAGGAGGGCGACTCCTCCTCGACGCTGAACGAGCAGGAAGGTCCTGACGCCTAATATCAATGAATCTGAAAAACATCTTTACTGACGACGACGCGGTGTCGCCGGTTATCGGCGTCATCCTGATGGTCGCGATCACGGTGATCCTCGCAGCCGTCATCGCATCGTTCGTCCTCGGACTGGGCAACCAGGCACAGCAGGGCGCACCGACCGCGACGATCGGCTTCGACTACGAACAGGTCGAGGAACACAGCGACCCCAGTAACAAGAACTGGGGGCTGCTGGAAGTTTCCCACGACGGCGGAGACTCTGTCAGTTATCAAGAGTTGTACATCCGTGGATCTGGGTTTAATGAATCTGACTCAATCACGGATACCAGTGAAGTTGATGGGGGCGACGAGATTCAGAAATTCGTTTCGGACGAAACTGGAGAAGACCTTCATGTAGTGAATGCTGGCAATTGGCCAGACTCTCAGGCAAGCGGGGACGATAGTAATGTCGTCTCTGGCGACTTCGCGAATGTATATGTGAGTTCGGACTACGACATCAGCGTCGTTTACCAGTCACAGGAAGGGGACACCTCCTCGACGCTCAACGAGCAGGAAGGCCCCGACGCCTAATCAACAATGAATCTGAAAAACATCTTTACTGACGACGACGCAGTGTCGCCGGTTATCGGCGTCATCTTGATGGTCGCGATCACGGTGATCCTCGCAGCCGTCATCGCATCGTTCGTCCTCGGGCTGGGGAACCAGACACAGCAAGGCGCACCGACGGCGACGATCGGTATGGACTACGAGGAGACGGACGGAGATATCACAGGGAGCAGTTACGATGGTCCGGCCGCCGGATTCGTGACTATCTCTCACGACGGTGGTGACACAATCTCCAACAACGAGCTCTATCTCCGTGGTAGCGGATACATCTCAAACGGTGACTGGGACGACCCATCGAGTAATGATCCGGCGGTCGATACCCCTATCGTACATGAAGGCTACGATGACCCGGCTGCCGCCTCAAGTACGAACTACGTGGACGGCTCCACCGGATCGTGGCCGGCCGCAGCTGGCTCCGGTGACGATAGCGCTGTCGTCTCTGGTGACTTCGTGTACGCAGGCGTCGAAAGCGACTACGAGATCAGCGTCGTCTGGCAGTCTCAGGAGGGCGACTCCTCGTCGACGCTGAACGAGCAGGAAGGCCCCGACGCCTAATTCGCGTCGTTCTTTTCCCTTTTATCGACCGACCGCGTAGCTGCATCTCGGTCGACGGCGTCCTCAAGCGCGGTCGGGTGCAGATCCACGTCGTGCGTGTTCTGGTGCGTCCCGCAGAGGTCCGCGCCCGCATCCCGGGAGTTCGCACACCTGCGGCCGTCCGTCCGGTTCCGCGCCCGGCAGCGGCCGCCTGTGAGTTCGAACGCGTCCGTCCGTCGCGCGAGTAGTACTGCGGCCGCGACAGGCGCACCGACGAGCACGACCGCCAGCGCGTCCTTCGCCCATACGGGGACGAACGTATGACGTGCGACCCAGCCGCTCGCGTAGACGGCCGCGGCCATGGTCCACGGCGTCGCGACCGACTCGCCGATCTCGTCGACGCCGGCGGTCATGGCAGCGGTATCACCCCTGCGACCACCAGCGCCAGGAGTGCCACCAAGCCGACGACGACTTTCGTCGGGACGCGCTCGACGAGCGCCGCCTCGAGCTTGACCACTCGCGACCAGATGACCCACGCCAGCAGCGCGCCGACGAACCACACTAGCGCCTCGGCGAGCCCGCCGAACACGCCCTCGAGGCTGACCGGGTCCGGCAGCGCCGGGATCATCGGAGCCTCCCGATGGCTTTGCTCGCCGCCTTGGCGACCCGCTTGTCGTTGCCCGTCAAGCGGAGGGCGACCAAGCCGACCCCGCCGACCAGGGCGACGCCGACGACCGGCGAGCCCGAGCTGCCCGAGCCGCCGGTCGGCCCGAAGCCACCCGAGAGCGAGCCGTTGAGCGAGTTCGCCGGGTCAGTGTCCGCGAAGCCAATCTCCGAGAAGTTGCTCGAGCTGCCGTCGCTATAGTTGGCCGACCCTTCGAGCGTCGGCTCGTCCGGCTGCGGGTAGGCCGTCGGCTGCGGGAACGGCGTCGGCTCGGTCCCGTCCGGGAACGCCGTCGGCTCCGGGAACGGCGTGGGCGTCGACTGGTCGCCCGGGTCGATCCCGCCGCTGGCGCCGTGGCAGCCGTAGTAGTAGCCCTTTGGCGAGTCGAACTCGACGAACTCGTTGATGCTGCTGCCGGCGTAGCTCAGGTTGAACCAGACGGACTCGGTCGACATGCTCGGGTCCCAGTACTCGACGAGGAGTCCGGTCTTGGCGCCGTCGGAGCCCGGCAGCGTGCAGGTCCCCAGTGCCGTCGGATCAGCGTCTCCCGGCGGCGTGCCGACCGGCGTCGGCATCGGCGTGGTCGTGCCTGACGGCGTCGTGCTCGGCTCACACACTCCCGACGACGAGATGTCCGCCGGGTCCTGGAGCCACTTCGTGAACGGCGACGCGATCTCGAAGTCGCCGCGGGTGTTCGAGGTCGTGGGGTTGACGCCGTCGAAGACGAAACTCGCGCGCTCGCTCTCGACGCCCACGCGATAGGATACGTTCGGCGACGCGTTGGCGTCCTCGAGCGTGGTATCGCCGTAGCGATCGAACTCCGTCGTCGACGAGTCGCCCGTGTACTCCGAGCTCGCCCAGGAATTGTTCGCGTTGTTCGGGTACGGGTTCCACGTCGCTTCGGCGCCGACCGATTGGAAGTCCGCGTCGCCCTGGTAGCAGACAGAGAGGTCATAGTCTGTTCGCGGCGCTGGAGTATCCGGCGGCGCTGGGGTTGGCAAACCTCCGATTCCCCCGTTGGCTCGTATATCATCGACAGATCCATTCGCGGAAACACCGTAGATCCTCAGAGAGTTAATCTCAGAAACAGATTCTAATCCAATTGAAGCGGATGCTAACTCGTCACCATTAGAATTGAACACTTTTGCGGTTGCAGTGTTCGCTCCATAGTCTATGTTAGTCAGTGCCACCTGATACCAAATTCCTGAACTATAAGATGTGAGGGTTACAACCTCTCCACCCGACACGTCATTTATCATAATATCGCCGTTTTCGAAGTACCAAGTGGTTTTCCCAGTCGTCTCCTCACGGATGGTGAAGCTCAGTCTCGTACCGATATTTTGGGGATTGACCCAAAATGAGAAATTGCTATATTGAGTGCCGCTAAACGACAAATCAGCCACTTGAGTATCTCCGCTGAAGTCGTCAATAGCAAGCCCATAATCGCCACTCAGAGTGTACTGGTCTTCATTACTTACATACCAATTATCTGTCCGGCCCCAATCGGATACCGATCCGTCCTCAAACCCATCTATCAGAGATCCCTCTGCTGCAGTGGCTTTGCCTGTTGATGCAGGTAAGATGCCCAGACTGGCCGCTATTGGAGAGACTACCAGCAGAAGTGCGATGCAGCTGATGACAACTGTCCGCATGACCGATCGCGACAATGCGACACGCTGTGTGCCTGCGAGGACCAGGCTGCGATTCCTGACTACCAGCATGCTCGCGACACCGAGACCGCCGCTCAGCACGATCGCCCACACAGCACTAATGAGAGTCGTCTCGGGCCAGCCGACAGTCTCCAAACGCCAGAGGTTGATCGACACGTCGACGACGCCAAGGCCGGCGAGCGACCACGCCACACCCTCAGCGATCCTCGGAATCCAGTCCGAGGCCTTCCGCCACGCCTCGAACAGAAGCCCGACGACGACCATGGCGAGTCCAGCGGTCGCGCCGTAGCCGATCGCGTCGAACAGATACCGAGCGACCGGGTTGAGTTCGACAGTGAACGGCCGCAGCACCGACGTGAGTATCAACGCGACCAGCGTCGCGCCGTGGGCCGTCCACTCCGCGATTCCCATGCGATTCCGTCGCTCGGCGATGAACTCGCCGACCCGTTCCGTGATGTCTCTAATCTGTATCATTAGTCCAGTAGCTCCGCGATTTGGTTGGCGAGCGATCCCACGAACCCAGGCTCGACGACGCCGGTCGCCGTCCCGGCGACGAACAACCCGAGCACGACGAATCCGATGATCGACAGCATCCGCGAGTACCGCGCCAGCACCACGAACGCGCCGGCCGCTTCCCGAAGGTACCACAGGCCAGCGACGACCAGCGCCAGCGCGCCGATCGCCACGCCGTTGATGCCGACCAGGTCGAACACCAGCTCAAGCGCGCCCGCGATGAGCTCGCGAATCAACACGCGCGGTCACCTCCGAGGCGCGTGCCCCCGCGGGGGGACCCCTGCGATCCCATCCGATACGCGCGCGCGTTAGAGTGAGCCGCCGGCCGGCTCGAGCTCGTCGTCGACGCCCGATCGCCGCGGTCGGCCCCTGGGTTTTCGAGTCGACTTTTTGAAAAAATCGAGACGGATCTCATCGACCCACCTCGATTTTGAGTTTATAAGCGGTCGGTGCCGGCACATCTTTCCACCGGAAGGGCTCGAAGTGCGTCTCGTTGTACATGAGCGCCTTCCCGATCTCGTACTCGTCGGTGACCTCGCGGTCCATCGGGACGCTCTCGAAGCCGACCACGTCCGACGCGGTCGTCGGGTTCGCCGTGCCCGGCATCTGGATGCGCCAGCGGATCTTGTGACGGATCGACTGGTGGATGTCGACCTCTGAGTGACCGAACAAGAAGATCGACAGCCCGAACTTTCGGGCGTCGACCCACATGTCTTTGAGAAGCTCGACTTTCTGGTACGTGCCGAACTGGTCTTTCTGCGCAGACTGCGGCGCGATATCGCCGATCTCGTCGCAGATCCACGTCGTCCAGTGGTGCGGCCCGTGGTTGACGCGAGCGAGTGCCCAGGCGAACCACCAGTGCGAAGCCGGGTCCTCCTCGGAGAACAGCGTGTCACGCTTCGGCGGCGTGTCGTACTGTTTCTCGTCGTCTCTGTCGAGCACTTCCTGACAGCCGCGTAGCAGCGGGTCCGGGTAGACGACGTGAAACGTCCCCTGGTCGAGCTGGCGATTCAGGTCGACCGGGTCCGAGTACCGGCGCACCTCGCGGACGATCTCCTCGAGGTCGTCGACGCCGAGCTCGACCGCGGGCTCGGTCGGGTCCTTGGACTCGAGTCGCGCCGTGATATCGACACCCTTCGGGAGACACAGCACCGTCCAGGGCGCCAGCGCAAGCCACTCCGAGCGACTCGACGAGCCCCGCCAGACGACTTTCTCCTCGTTCGCTTCGAGCTGACGGATCGCGACGTAGCACCCGAGCGTCGATTTGCCCTTGCCGGGCTTCCCGCGAGCGAGAAAGTCGGTTCCGCCGGCGTCGCGGTCGCGACCCGCGTCCCATTCGTGATCCCAGCAGTTGGGGATCACGTCCTCGTAGTCGAAGCGCGTCGGGTCCCACGACGGGATTCCGAACTCCTCGGCCATGTAGCGGGCGTCTGTCCACTTCGAGGGGTTGCCCGTCGCCTGGGCTGTCGACCGGACCGGATCCTCGAATTGCTCGAGCACTTCGCGGGCGGTCTCCTCGTCCGCGAGGTCCTCGTCGCCCCAGTCGATCGTCTGTTCGTCGTGTTCGATTGAGCTCATGCGAACTTCGCCTCCGTCCGTTGGGTGCCCTCGTCGGCGACCTCGCTCGCACGTCCGGACAGCACCCGCACGCCGGCGCGGTAGTACGGGAGCAAGTGATGGGCGGCGAACAGCCGTCGAGCGCGCTTGTCTTCGGGCGTCTCCCCGGTCATCACCGACGCCGTCGACTCCTCGTCGTAGACGCGGGTCACCCACTCCTCGTCGAGTTCGCCGTGCGTCGCGAGGAGGAGGTCGTGGCCCCAGTCGAGCAACTCGGCGCGGTCCTCGAAGCCCTCGAGGAGCGAGTCGAGCGCGCGCTCTTGCCATTGCTCCAGCTCGGAGAGTTCCGGGCGCATCGCGACGAACCGCTGGCGCTTGGGGTTGTGAGCGTCGCCGTCGCCCGCAGCGTCCGCGTAGTCCGTGGCGTCGCGGCGGAGCCGTCGGAACGCCTTCCGATGGGCCGGCGTGACGTAGTGGGCGACGAGGTTCTCACGGGTCCGCTCGGCGACCTCGTCGTCGAGCGCCCGCATGCGGCCCCGTCGCGCCGACGGCTCGAGCATGGCCGCCAGCAGCACGCCTTGCTGGCCGCGGAACTGCCGCGCGAAGTCGCGGTACACCCGTTGGTCGATCGTCCCGAGAGTACGGATCGTCACCTCTTGGAGCCACTCGAGAGCGCGCCCCTCCGAGTCGAGCCCATCGAGCAGCTCGTCGACTCGCTCGCGCACGTCCTCGGACAACGTCACCAGCGCCGGCCGGAACGGGTCCGGTTCCTCGCGCTGGTTAGTCGTCGTCACTCGGGACACCTCCCTCCGAGCGGGCGCCCTCGCCGCTTTCGCGGCGCCTGTCGACGACCTCGCTGTCCTCGTCGTCCGACCGCGCGGTCGGCGCCGGGATCTCCTCGTCGGGGTCCATCATCTCCTCGAGGAGCGTCCGGTCGTGGTCCTCGACCTCCTCGTCGATCTTCCGCTGTTTCTGGACCCGCAGCTTGTCGATCTGGTCCCGCGCATCATCGAGCGTCTTCGCGTCGTCCACGTCTTCCGCGAGCGCGAACATGCTCGCGACGGCCGTCCGGATATGGACCGGCGCCGGCTCGACGAACGCCTCGCCGTTGACCGTCTCGGCCGCCCACGCCAGGAGCCCGGCGCCGAGTGCGCCGATCACCAGCCACGGTGAGACGCTGCCGAACTGGATGCCGAGGCCGCCGACGACGAACGCCAGCGCGATAGCGCCGTAGGTGCCGACGTGCTCGCGGTCGAGCGGGGGCGTCTCGAGCTTCCAGCCCTCCGGCTCGTAGTGGAGAATCTCGTCGGCCTCGGGGTCGGCGACGAACAGCTCGTCCCATTTCGAGTTCTGGAGGTTGACCCGCGTTCGGAGCTTCTCGGCGTTGTACAGCCGAGCCTTCGCGCCGAACGCGCGGGCCAGGAACGGCAGGAGTCCGCGAGTGACCACGGAGACCGTGCCGTCCGTCCCGCGGACGATCCGGGCGTCCTCGAGCTCGGCGTCGAGCATGTCGAACGCGTCGTCGCCGGTCGGCGACTCGGCGTGTGTGAGCTTCGGCTGCAGGAACATCGCCTTCGAGACGCCCGTCGAGCGCATCTCGAGCATGATGATCGCGATGATCCCGACGACGTAGGCCGACAGCACGATGTGGGCGTTGACGACCAGGCTCGCGACGCTCTCGTAGAACATCAGCGAGCCGAGGCCGGTCGCCAGCGATAGCCCGATCACCCACGGGGCGAGCCCGTAGCCCGGGCCGTCGCCGGCGCGGTCGATCGCGACCTTACAGACCCAGCCGACGAGGAACCCGCCGATGATGATCCACACGAGGAAGTCGCTGATCACCGACGCGAGGTAGTCGCCGGCGCTGTCGATGTTGACCGCCTGCGTGGTTGCGAGGCTCTTGTGTCGGAACGTCCACCGCGCCCAGTCCTTCCCTTCGATCCACATGGTCACGCGCTTCTGGGACTGGTGATTCGGCATGTCGATCGCGACGGTCGGCCGGCCGCGGTCGACGGTCACCTCGCGGGTGACCTCGTTGACGTTGGCCGCGTAGGGCTCGGCGACGGTCGTGTTGCCGCGTTCGACCGTCCGGGTCTTCTCGTTCCAGAAGACCATGTGAACCGTCTCTTCGCGGTCGCTGAACGCCCACGTCCGGAGGTAGACGGTGTCTCGGCCGACCGTCTGGTTCGGCGGAAGGTACTGGCCGCCCTCATCGCCGCCAGGGCTCGCGAACACGTCGTTCGCTGGCCAGTACACCAACCAGTACATCAGATCGTCCGTGTTAGCCATACGAACGCTGTCGACGTTCTGACGGGCGCCGTCGCGCTTGAGCTCCTCGAGGGAGTACTCGCTGGCGCTCGACGGGCTGGCCGCCTGGTTGGCCGCGGTCGCTGCGGCGCCGTCGACGGCGACCGTCGCGACCAGCGGCGCCGCCACCAGGAGCCCGACCAACATCAGCGCCGCGAGGGGCACGGTAGACGTGCGGGTCATGCGTTCTCGAGTTCCCTCGCTCGCTCGTCGATCTCTTTCAGCGAGACGATACCGGCCAGGATACCAACGACGCCGAGCGCGACGGCCAGCGCGCTCCCGACAGCCGTCCCGGTACCGGCGGCGAGCGCCCCCATCCCGAGCATGCCGAACCGCTCGACAGTGTCGCGACGTAGCTCCGGCGCCGCCAGCGTTCGGAGCGAGTACGGCGCCGTCATGTCTCGCTCTCCTCTTTCTCGACGACCCAGTGAGCGACGACGATCAGCGCCAAGAACACCAGAACCGGCGCCGGGTTCGCCACGATCGGCGCGGCGCCGCCGACGCCGAGGACCAGCATGGCGACGATCCCGACGACAATCCCGACCGCGGCGACGCCACTCGCGAGGAACGACGCCGAGCCCGTGTCGCTCGACGAGCTCATGCGGAGCACTGGATCGTGGCCCTCGCCGCGGAGTCGCTCGAAGGTCCAGTACAGCGTCAGGAGCACACCGGCCACTGCGCCGGCCAGGCGGGCGCCCTCTACGGGCACCGACTCGGGGAGCATGTTAGGCGACCTCCCCCTCTCGGTGGGCGTCGCTCGTCGCGACCGGCTCGAGTTGCTCGCCGTCGCGCTCGAGGAGGACTCGGTCGTCCTTCGCAGCGCACTCGCCTGAACAGTAGATGGATTCGTGCTCGTGAGTCCCGATGACGACCGACAACGGGCCGAGAGTGGCTCGTCGGGGAGCGCCCGACGCGTTGACCTCGACGTACTCGTCGACACTGTCTCTCGAGGAATGCGCCCGAACGTGCGCCCCGCAGTTGGCACACGTTGCATCGCACTCCGGCGAGGCGTCTTCATAGGCGAACATCGCCCCGACGAGCGCGACGACAGCGCCGAGACCGACTCCGAGAAGTACGTCGCTCCCGCTGCCAGTCGCCCAGTCGACGATCTCACTACCAGCGATTGCAGCGCCGGCGCCGATGATCACGAGCCCGAACCAACCGCCAAACCCGAGGTCCGACAGCCGCGCGTCGTCGACCTCGAGCGGGAGGTTAGACAGCATCGTCCACCTCCACGCTCAGGAAAACGACCCCGACGATCAGCATGCCGATGCCGATGAACTCCTGGCCGGTGATCGTGAACAGGCCCGACAGCCCGCCGGCGCCGATCCCGATGATCCCGAAGTTCGTTACGAAGTACGGATGTGAGACGACGAACCCGACGGTCATGGCGACGATGTCGCCGAACTGAACGAGCCCGACGCCGACCGCGCTCGCACCGCCAAGGATCAGCGCCAGCGTCCACCGGCCCGTGATCGCGAACGCCGTCGAGAGTGCGTCGCGGCGGTCGCGAACCCTCGAGTACGCCACGAGGAACCGACCGAGGGCAACCACGAACGCGAGCAATACTCCCATCAGGATCGCGCCGACGAAGTCGATCCCCGCCAAGAGGTCACCAGGCACGCCGATCACCCCCGCATGCGGATGGGGAGTTGCGCCCTCTGTCCGAGGGGTCTCTGTTCGCCGTTTTCGCCGTGTTAGTCCGTTTCATCGGTTCTCTTTCCAGTCTTGAATTTTGTCGACCAGTTTGTCGAGCTGTACCCCGACGTATAGCAGCGCACCGGCCAGCAGGACATTCGTCCCGAGGTTCGGGAAGCCCAGCTCCGGAAGGATCGTCGCGCCGCTCGTCGCGACCGCCGGGAACCAGTAGGTCGCCGTCGACGAGGCGAGCGCCCACACCGGTTCGAACCAGCCGAAGCTGAGTTGCCCCAGCGTGCTGACGGCCACTGCGAGCCCGGTCAGCGGGTGTTTCAGTTTCTCTACTACCATGCTATCTCAGCCCCAGGAAGTCGACGAGCGAACTGCCGCCCGGCAGCTCACCCAGGAGCGCGATCCCCGCTCGATACAACACCGCCAGCGTCACCGACGCGATGGCGATCGCGACGAGCGGCCCGAGCGGTCCGGCCGCCTCGGTCGCGATCGCGAGCTCAACCTGGACCCATCGCACTGCGCTGAGTATGTCAAACCCGACCCAGGCGAACGCGCCCGAGATCTGGGCCTGGACCCAGGCGAGCGAGAGCGTCACGAAGTCGAACACCGACAGCACCGACGCGACGACGTAGCTCCCGAGGCCGAACACCGACTCGACGATGTAGGTCGAGATGATCGCCGCCACCGCTCGCGGGATCGACCCGTACTCGCGATACAACGCGGCTATATCCCGAATCGGACTGATCCACGCTCTCGGGATCCCGATGAGTAGCCCGCCACCGCCATCGCTCCCGTCAGTTGGTGGCACTACGAATCACCACCGTTGCGACGTAGAACGTCACGAGCACGAGCCCGATCGCGACCGCGTATCCGGCGACCCCCGCCTCGAGCACGAACCCGGCGGCGCCAGCCCATCCGCCGCGGATCAGCGCCGGCCAGATGCCGGTCACGACCGCCACGAGCGACCCGAGGAACTCGCCGAGCCCGCCAAGGAGCCCGAGCGGAATGTCGGCCAGCGAGAGAAACGCCGCGGCGGCGCCTTGAAAGTACGCGAGGATCGTCGCGCCGAACAGTGTCGACGCTACGCGACCCCAGCGGATCGTCACGCCGTCGACGTAGTCGCCGGGTTCGACCATACGCTACTCCTGTTCCTCCTCTGGGCCGTCGCCTATCCAGGGAATGTCGAACGGAAGCCCCGGCCAGAGGTTTCCCGTCCGGTCGAGGCTGACGTACCAGTTCAGCAAGTACAGCCCCACGAGCACGGCTGCGAACCCCAGGGCGAAGGTGAGCGGCCCGAGGTTGAACATCCCGCCTGGGCCGATCGACAGCGCCGTCGCGAGCGCGCTGATGTTGATGATCTGAGCGGCACCGCCGAACGTCGCCTCGATCATCGCACCGAGCGAGTTGCCCAGTGCCGTCATCGGGATGATGATCAGGTCGGCGAGCGTCAGCACGCCCGACGCGACAGCGCTGCCACCGGCGAACAGCACGGCGCCGATCCCGCGGAAAATAACCGTCCGGAGGTCGCCAGCCTCGGCTGCACGGTCGAACAGCCGGCGAATACGCGGACCACCGGCCGCGGACATGTTAGCTCCCTCCGCCGAAGTACCGGGAGATCCCGAAGGCTCCGCCGACAGCCGCGGCGACGCCGATGATCTGGCCCCACACGTTGCTGAAGAACCCGCCGCCGCCCGAGCCGGTCGGCCCCATGCCGCCCGCCGAGCCCTGCACGTCGTCGACCTCTTCAGTCTGCAGGAGGGCCACCGCGTGGATCCGGTAGTTCGTGTCGGCGGTCGCCGACGAGACCAGCTCCGCGGTCGTGTCGTCGCCCATGAGCGAGCCCGTCATGTCGGTCATGGCCGAGTCCGACACGTTGCCGAAGTCCGTCGACGAGTCGACGCCGCTGCCGACCTCGAGGACCGCGTAGCGCTCGTTGATGAGCCCTTGGTCGAACTCCAGCGTGAGGTCGCCGTGCGAGATGTCGATCGCCGTCGGCACCGACAGGTCCCCGTAGAGTTCGAGCTTCTCGGGGTAGCTGTACGCGTCCGCGCTGGAGAAGTTGACCGAGTACTCGCTCTCGTCGGTCAGGTCGGCGAGCTCGTAGCTCACGTCGTAGACGCTGAGGTCGTTGATCGACGCCGTGTCGAAGGTGTCGCCGAGCGTCGAGAGGCCGGTGATGTTGGTGACGCCGCCCTCGTAGATGTTGGTGACCGTCGTCGTCTCGAGGTCGCCGTCGTCGTCGGTGTCGCGTTCGATCTCCGCGAGGTCGACCTCGCCTTTGCGGTCGGCGTCAAGCCACGAGATCGTCACTTCCGCGTCGGACTCGCTGGCGACCACGTCGATCTGCTGGATCGAGTCAAGTGCGCCGTCGCCCGTCCCGCCGAGCGGGAGGTTGCTGATCCGCTCCTGGAAGACGAACCCGGTGCCGGTTCCGTTGGCGATCACCGTCTCGTCGCTCGCGAGCTCCGAGGCGCTGATGTTGGCGGAGCGGTAGTCACCGTCGCCGTCGACGACACGCACGTCGACGGTCGCGTCGGTCGTCAGCTCGTCGACGTTGCCGCCGAAGGTGAGCACGCGCTTGTTCGGATCCGAGTCGAGCGAGACGTTCGCGCCGAACGTCGCGGTCGCCGTCTCCGTGGAGGCGACCGATGCGTCGACGGTGACCTTCTCGACGCCGTCGGCGTCAGCCTCGGACACCGACACCGACGAGCTGGCGCCCGACGACGTTGACCAGTCGCTCGCCTTGGTCCACGTCGCCGCGTTGTCGCCCTCGCTGTCGACGCGCGGGAACTGCGCGAACGCCTCGGCGTCGACCTTGTCGAAGCGGACGCCGACCGGCGTCGTCTGCGAGGAGTTCACCGACGCGTTCAGCGAGGTGACCTCGCCGCTGTCGTCGTAGTACTCGAGCGCGTCGCCCATCTGGCCGCGGTCGTGCTCGTGGATCGTGAGCTCGTCCTCGACGATCGTCGGGTTCGGCGTCTTGTCGTCGCTGAAGTTGAGTGCCGGCGACGCCGCTGCCGCCGGTGTCGCCGTCGCGACCATGATGGCCACGAACACGGCGAGCGCTGCCGTTGCGATACCACTACGTCTGAGTTGTGCTGAAATCATGTCTGGTTGAATACCGCTGGTTCGAAGGCTGTACTCCGAGCTTCGGGTACGACTCACGGAACGCTTCGAGGTACTCGAGAAACGCGTCGGAACAGGCGAGTCCTCGAGGCTCGCCCTCACTCACGCGCCGGCCCCGTCGATGTTGCGCCAGTCGCGCCACGTCGGTCGCTCCGTAGTCTCGTCCCGATCCGTCTCGTCTTCGCCGCGTTGGGTGTCCGAGTCCATGGTTTTCTACCACCCCCGCATGCGGGTAGGGGTATGCCGGCGGTAGCCGCCGGAACATCCATGATATGGCCTACACCCTCCAAATTGGCCGCGAGGATAGCGAGATAATAAGGGAACCTCTATACAGAAAATCGATAGACGATAGGGAGAGAATAGATAGAGACGGGTTCACTCACCGGGAATGCTTTTGATAAGTGGCAATCGAGCGGTAACCACATGTCGGGTCAAAAGCAGTACACTCGCACCGTCACCGCTCAGGGTCCCGGAACGCTCGGAACGAGCCTCCCCGCCGGGTTCGTCAACGAGTTCGGGATCGAGAAGGGACACGAGCTGAAGATCGACGGCATCGACTGGGACGACGGCACGATCACGTTCCGCGTCTGACCATGCCGGGATCACCTCTCCCCCGCGAACCCCGTGCGACCGTGTTTGACCGCGACCGCTCCCGGTCGCGCGGCCGCAGAACCGCTCCCGCGAATATGCACACGAGCGCAGAACTGCGCGCGGAACTCGTGTGTACGAAACCGCGGTCGCGACCGCCGAGCGCACCTGGCCGCCGGCGTGATCACACACGCATCCGGGCGCACTTTATAACGGGTGCGTGATTGAGATGCGCGAGAGAACCGCGATTTTCTCCGTCGTGTGTACGAGAGAGCAATGATCAAGCGACTACTCGCCTGGTGGCTGGAGCGTCGGAGACTGGTCGAGTGCCCGTACTGCGGCGAGGAGTCGGACGCCATGGAGTACGAACACGAGCCCTGCGGGACGGGGCTTCACACCTACCAGTGTCCCAACTGCGAGGAACTAATCGCATGAGAATCCGAACCGACGGCAAGTTCGACCACCGGAAAGACACTGTCGAGGACGTGTCCGCGTTCTACGACTGCAATAACACGCGCGCCTTGATGCTCGCCAGCCAAGACGTGCAAGCGTTCGTCGGCGAGGTCGTCGATCTCCTCGAGGACGAGGAACTGTCGCTCGCCCAGCGGCGCGAGCTGGTGGAGCGGTTCAACGGCGTTTCGCAGCGCTTCGAGTTCGACTTCGAGGCCGGCGCCGACGGCGTCTCCGCGGAGGTCGAGATCGACTCATGAGCGGGAGCGAGCGAACATTACCAGTACGCGCTAATCCTTGATTACTTGCACACGCAAGCCACCTGAGATAAGGTCGTGCTGTGAGTCGGTGATTCGTGCTGTCAGTCCGCCGTTCTAATCCATCTCGAAGTTGATAGATTCGGTCAGGAACTCGTCGGTTCGGTACCGCTGCTGACCGAGTGTCGTGAACCGACTCGCCCTGATCGGTGGCCGGTTGCGCTCGTTGTCTTCGAGGTGCTGTCGCCGTGCCTTGACGTTCGAGGCGACCCACGCGTTGAAGGCGGAGATCCCGAAGAGGTACAGGTACGTCCTCAGCCCGAGGTTGGTGCTCCGAGTCCCGGGCAGGAAGTGGGTCTTGTACGACCCGTACGCCGATTCGATGGCCCACCGGTAGTGGTAGTATTCGCGTAGCGCTCGGGCCTCTTCCTCGCTCACATTGAGGTTCGTGATGAACGTGAACCAGCGCATACGGTTCTTGGCCTCGAAGATGTCGCCACCGTCGCGCCGATCAACGTACGCTTCCAGCGTCTTCTGGTTCTGCCGGTCGGTGACCCACTCGGCTTCGGCGTCGAAGAACTCCGAGAGTTGCTGCTGTGCGTCGTCGCCGGCGTGCCCGACCTTGCTCGAATACTCACCGAACAACGTTACCTCGGCACGCTCAGGGGTCGTCTTGTTCTTGTTGATGAGGTACCCCGGTTCGACGCCGAACGTCTGCTCCTGGTCTTCCCACTCGCCGGTGTAACTGCTGACGTAGTGCTTCGGGTACGAGATCACGAAGTCCACGCCCCGGCTCTTGAGCATGTTCGCCACGCGACCACTGGCGAAATCGGCGTCGGCAAAGAGTATCCCGACGTTGCAGCCGTGGGCCTCGATGGTATCCAGCAGGTCGCTCAATTGCTCGTGCATCGGACGGTTCTCCAGCTGGAGATCGTGGCCGAGTTGAATCGGCATCCCGTCACTGACGGCTTGTCCGGAGAGGATCTGGTAGGCGTAGTGCGTGTTCTTCAGCTTCTCAGTGCCGACGACGCCGGGGAGATCCGAGGTCTCCGCGGCCCACGTAGGAATATTGGTGGAGTCCACCGCGACCGGCAACTCACGGCTTCGAAGCGTCTTCGGGAACACGGCATCGAGGATGCGCTCCGTCCATCGGTCGAAGGTCGCTTCCCACTCGTCGATACTGACGCGGTAGATGTCGTTCCGAAACGTCTCTGCGGTCTCGAAGATACCCGCACCCTTCTGGAGCCCGCGGTCGTCGGCGAAGTTCTCCAGCTCGGCCTCGGGCGCGTTGCCGGTGTCGCAGAGGTGTAGGCTGAAATCGAAGTGCAGGCCGTAGTCCGTCCAGGTGGCGAGTTCCTCGTCCTTCGTGATCGGCATGTCGTCGCGCAGGAGATCGAGCGCGCCCTGCGCGTAGCCGCGCTTCAGTTCGACCGGGATCTCCAGTATCCCGCCGTTGTTCGAGAGTCGCTTGTCGTCTACTTCGGGGAACTCGTAGCCGCGCATCACGCCGATCATCTCGATGCGCCGTGCCCACCTGGCGATAAACTCACTCGCACCCGGGCCGAACCGTTCCTGTTGGGCCTTCCGGATGGTGTTCTGGTGTGGGATGCTGTCCAGCCCGAGCACCTCGTGCACCGGGAAGTCCTGGCGGGCGTTCGACCTGATGAGGTGACGGCGCAGCTGTGGCGCGTTCTTGAAGCCGAGTATCTGATTGTAGACTTCGAGCCGGACGAGATCGCGGAAGTCCAGCGCACCACTTCCCTTGTACGGGTCTTCGAAATCGGGAAGGACGTGCGACAGGTTGCTCACGAGGACGGCGATGTGTCGTGTCCACTCGTCGGCTGGATCTATTGGCTTCCGCAGCGGGCCCCCCGGCATATCCAGCGCCGGGTACATCGGCTCTGTCCAGTGCTCTGCTTGTGGATTGAAGAACGAACGAACGCGCTCGGGCGTGCCCATCACCGTCACGTCGGTGTTTTCTCGCAGGTGGTCGATGTACTCCTGGCCGGACTTATCCGGAAGATAGCCCATCTCCTCGGCGACCTCGATTACCTCGTCCAGATCAACGCCCTCAGGCGGGTTCCAGGCCACTTCTGAATCTCTACAGGATGTCGTTATTTAAATAGAGCGCTCTACTCGAATCTGGTCAGTTCCGAACCACCGTCAGGAAAGACCTCTCGAAGCCGCTCATCGCAGTCGGGACACCGCTTGGTGCTGTTGAGCTCCTCGCCAGTCCGCTGGCACTCGGGGCAGATCCACTCGATGCGGTCGTTACGTTGCTCGGCGATTTCGAGCATCGACTCGCCGATCTCCATCCGGTCGCCCTGTGATGGAATGATCCGCTCTTCCTCGACGACGCGGACAGTGGTCGTGTGCCCGGTCTCTTCCTCGTGCTCCTTCCGGAGCTTCTCCGCCAGATCCCATACTCGCTGCTCGCCACCGAGCTCCTCGTCGCAGTCCTCGCACACCCATCCGATAAGCCAGCGTCCGTCAGTCATCGAATTCAGTCACCTCCCTGGAGACCTCGCCGTCTCCCTCACAGACCGGACATTCACGCTGTTTCACGATCTTCGCCGGGCCAGGGCCGACAGTCCCGTAGCGCCGTTTGACCGTCCCCTCGCCCCAACAGTACGGACACTCTTCGGTTTTATTTTCAGAACTCACCGTCACCACCGCGTTTACAAACGACACAGTAATCGTCTGCATCGCCATCACAGAATAGGCAGAGGCCCATCTCGTGCGGTGACTCAGGCATTCGGATCACGCTCCAGTACCGTAGTTTGCCAGTTTGCGGGGACTTCGTCGCGGTCTACTTCCTGCACCAATTTTGGGATAATTGTCCCGTCACCAGCACGGCTCCAGTCGTCGATCCGATACCACGTGTCGTCGTCAGGGCTACGTCCCCACCGGACGCTATCAGTCACCGTGATCACCGTCTGTGTCTACAGAACGCTCCACGCGTAGGAGAAACGCCTTTTGAGGGCGAGCGTTCGATGTGTTTGACTCGAATTCTGTTACTTCATATCCGTCGATCTTCAGGTCACGAATCACACCTTCCACGTAGTCCCAATCTCTTTCAACACCGCCGTCAGTGACGAGTTCGGGGTCATTTTGAGCATCCAGCCAACACTCGTCGGAGCAGGCGAACGGGACGGATAGCGAGCCACCGAACGGGTACGACTCGACGTGTTCGTCGTCGATGTCCTCGTCAGCAAGCGAGAGGACGTAGTGAGGCGGAATCCTGTCAGGGTCAGGCTCGTAACCACAGACTGCACACTCGGTATGTTCTGTCACTACGACCACCACTCCTTACCGTCAGCGCGTGTGATTTTGCTTACACCGTGTTCGCGGGCTTCGTAGACCTCTGCCGGCGTCCACTCGTTTGGAACGCCGTCCGCGTCGTCCGAACGGACTTCGTGTCGAATATCGACACCAGTCGCCGAAAACGACTCAGCGACGACACGGTGCTGAACCACCCACGAACGCTTGCCGATCCCGGTGAACGGGTGTTCCGTCCATTCGGCGACAACGCGCTCTTTTTGCTGTGAGTCGGCGTCTCTCCCGGTTTCGTACTTAGCCATACTCACCACCAGTCTTCGTCTTCGAGGTGTTTCGTGTGCGTGTAGACGCCCTGGACGGCATCCGGCGGGTACACTTCGAGCTGATAGCTCTCCTTGTAGATAGCTTTGATCCACCCACCCCGAAGGAACTCGACCCTGTCAGCACGCTTAACGTCGCGTTCGTCGGTGAAGTGGATCTCTGCTCCATCGGTCAGAATGCTCGGCCCGTCTTCGTGTGTCTGTCGTGCGCTCATTGTATCACGGCGTAGGTCGCCACCCGACGCCCTGCGCGGGAATCGAACCCACGTTCGCCGACCAGGGTAGACGCCATCTCACTGCACCTCTGTGAGACGCGTTTGGTTTGCTCCCGCGAAGCGGGGCGTCTCTTCGGGGACGAAGTTCAGGAATAGCCGCTCCGTCACCCGTTTCGGGTCTTGATCCGACTCGTGGTTATGCGCCTGAGTGAGTTCTGTCCAGCTCCCGTAGCCGTCCGGGACGTCAGTGTAGGACACCATCGCGTGCCCGTCGATGCCGGATAGCGCGTCGGCCAGTTCACCGTGGTCGAAGTCGCGGACGCGGTACGTATGCTCTTTCGAGAGATACGGCGGGTCGCAGTAGAACACCGTGTTTGGACTGTCGTACTTCTCGATGATGTCCTGGTAGTCACCGTTCTGAATGGAAACGCCCTGGAGCCGCTCGGAGATCGCGTCGACGCGTTCTTCCAGAGTGCGCCAGAGGTGAGACGACCCTTTTTTCTTGCGCGGCTGGTCGCGCTTGAAGCCGGCGGTGTGGTCGTACTTGCCGCCGAACTGCGTGAATCGAAGGAACAGCCATCGCCCCGCGCGTTCCACAGGGTCATCGGGTCGTTCGCCATTGTAGTAGTCCGTCACCCACCGGTTGTACAGCTCTTCGCTGTAGGGCGTCCGCTTGGCCCACTCTATCAGTTCGTCTGGTCGCTCCCGAGCTACGTCGAAGAACTGGACGATGTCGCCGTCGATGTCGTTGTAGACTTCGACGGAACTCCGGGGTTTGTTGAGAAGCACTGCCGCCGACCCACCGAACGGCTCCACGTAGACGTGATGGTCGGGGATCTGCTCAATGATCCAGTCGGTCAAGAGCGTCTTACCGCCAGGGTACGGAAACGCACTCACAGTCATGCTCACCGCGTGGCGCGAGTACCGATGACCTCGATGGTGCCGTTCTCAACGGAACTCGCAAGGTCACGGTGGGTGTGCTTCTCGCCGTTGTCGAACGCCACGTACGTGTCGGTGACTTTGACGGCCTGGTAGGTCGCCTTGTCCCACTTCGACCGCACGAGCGTGTTCTTCTCGATACCGTGCTTGTCCGCGTACCGGGTGAGGTCTTCTCCTTCGACGTAGGCTGGAACGCTCATATCTACCCATTCAAACCGGATGTACTTAGTAGTTGTGCATACTGCACAAGTAATACGCATGGGCAGACCCCAAAGTCAAAGTGCGTTGGAATGGTTACTTTGCACATGGCACGCGCACAGCCAATGCACACACCAATGGATGAGGACGATCTACGCCCTGCTGATGAGGCGATACTCGATGTTCTCCAAGACGGGCGCGCAACGAAAGGGATGCTCGTAGACGAATCAGGCTACTCGCGGAACACTGTTTACAACCGACTCGAAGTGCTCGAAGCCGCCGGTCACGTCCGCGTGGTTCACGAGTCTACCCGTCTCTTCGAGCTGGTAAACGACCCGCGCGACGATAGTCAGTAATCAGTTACGTTCTACGAGAAACAACACAAATCCTGTAAATTCAGTAGAAAATGACCGTACTATGTTCCAGAACAAATGCGTGTGCAACTATTCAAGGATTCTCGCGTGCTGTTACCAGACGACCCTCGGGAACTGGTGTACGGCCAGTACATCGAGAACGAGGAGGGCGTTTGGGAAGTCGTCGGACACCAGGAAGACTCCGGCCTTCCGATCATCGAGAAGCGCGAGGATGTGCCAGAATACCGAACGGAAAAGATATACGATGATCGCGAAGACAGCGGGCGCATCAGCGGATACGTTGGTCGAGTTATCGGCCACGACGAGGTACACGATTTCTACTTCGGAGATGGCGCGCCGGTCGGCAGCGCCCGACCGAAGATCCCGGCTGACAAAGCCGTCGTGACGCTTGGCGGCAAGACGGCTCCACGAATCGAACGCTGGTTGACGAAACTCACAGCCGGTGTCTTCGGCTACGCTATTGAGCCGGCGGATACGACGTGGGTGGTGATCGACCGAGACGACGCCGCTGACTTGAGTCCGGGCGACTGCGTGAGTTATCCCGCTTCAAAAGTCCGTAGCAGTATCGATGCAAGTGAGGGTCAAAACGATGGGTAGACCGAACGAGGTCCTCATTCACGCCAGCCCGGGAGACCTCGCCCACAAGCACCTCGGTAACCTCGGCGACGACGAGGAAGCGTTCTGGCGCGTGTCCGGGACTCCGCGGCAGGTCGAGCCGGGGCGCCGCGTCTGGTTCGAATGGGACGGTCGGATCCACGCCTGGGGCAACATCACCGCCCTGGAGGACGGGCGCCTCTGGTTCGATGGTGCCCGCGAGGTCGACTTAGACTGTCCGGTTGAGGTGCCGACTCGTGGGTTCAAATACGTCGACCCGCTGACGCCGCACTTTGCCGACGCCGACTGATAGTAGATACCACTTTCACTACTTTCACCTGCTGGATACGTACCACTCGCTGGATCCTAAGCGACTCTCGCGCTCAGATCCGCCGTTTCACTTTCACTGAGACCCTCAGACTCGGTTTTTATATACCACATCTCAAACTCGCCAATCGGTCATGTCGGTAGAGAAGCTGAAGATCGAGACGCAGGAGGATAGCTGGCGACTTCGCTGTCCGAACGGGCACAAGGTCGCGCCGACGAACAACCACTGGTACTGCCACAGCTGCGCGAACTCGTGGCACGAGGACGCCGAGCCGGAGATCGATGAGGCGATCGACGAGAAGACCGGGCGGAGCTACACGCGGGACGACGTGGAGCTGGACTTCGACGCTCCTGGAGTGTACTATGCGTAGGTCACTCAGAGTCTTCTCGAAGGTCTACCTCACCTTCGAGATAGCTGAGGCCACGATCGGTGATCCGGTACCAGGGACCGGCATCATAGACGATCTCGATAAGGTTCGCATCTTCGAGCTTTGGGAGTCGTCTCTTTATCGTGGAGTAAGAGATATCGTATCCTTCCTCTTGGAGATTTATCTCAAGCCCTTTCTTGTTGAGGGCGACTCCCGTGTCTGCCAGGTACTCCAGAATGATATCGTCTCGACCAGTCATCCATGGAGCCCGGTTTCTACGAACCACACACTATCCCCACAACGATACCGAATAATTCCCTCGGAAACGCTGACAGTTGGGCCGTATCTTTCCATATTGGACCAATATATGGGCCAACCTATATATGTAATGACTAAGATAGTGGTCACTACGGCCGACGCGGCGCTCCTCGGGGTCGTCGACTCTCGGAAAACGGGGTCGACGCCCGTGTCCTCAGCACGGGCGTCGTGTCGGTCAAGCAGGTGACCGTGCTATGCAAGACGAACCCCGGCCCCAAAAATATACCCGGACTACGGCGGATAGGCACCGATTTCCAGATAGTTGCCCGACGTGCAGCGCCAGGCTCGACGGGATCTCTGCGGACGGTCCCGGCCTGCGGCGGGCCGCCCCTTGCGGACACCGGATTCCGAGTCAGATAATGAGAGAACCCATGACAGACAGAGACGCATCGCTCGCGACCGACGGCGGACTCCCGCTCGCTCACGAACAGGTCGACGAGATCATCGACGATCTCAATCTGAGCGACGACGTTCGGGAGACCGCCACGGAGTTCGCGAAACGAGCGGACTACGAACACCCGATCAACCGCGCTCCGTCGACGATCGCGGCCAGCGTGGTCTACTACGTCGCGCTTCTGAAAAACGAGGAGCGGTCCCAGAAGGCCGTCGGCTACACGGCCGACGTGAGCGAGGTCGCGATCCGCGAGTGCTATCAGGAGATCGCCGACCTCGAGAGCGACCGAGTCGCCGAGATGCAGCGCGAAGCGCACCGGGAAGCGCGCTGGGAGAAGTTCATGGACCTGAGCGAGGACGGTTGGGACGATCCCGGCCAGTGCTGGGATCACGAGGACTGTCCTCGCGACGGCTGCGATGGCGAACTCCAGCAGCAGGACAGGTTCAACGCGATGTGCCTCACCTGCGAGAACGCCTGGGGTCACGTCAGAGACCAGACGACCCACTACCTCCAGAACGAGGATGGGGAGATCGTCGTGGAGAAGCCGGTCGCTGCCGCCGACGGCGGTACTGAGCCGGACGGAGGTGTCGACCGGTGAATACCGAGTCGGCGACCTGCGGGGTGTGCGGCCGTAGCGTCCCACTCGACCAGGACCACGTCACGGTCGACGCCGAGACCGTCCGGGTGCGCGACCGTGACGAGGTCGACGACTACGTCCTGCACACGCGGTGTGCGGATTCGGTCTTCGAGGGCTGGAGGTGCCCGGCATGAACGCCCGTCGTATCATCGCGTCGACCGACGAGCCAGTCTCTCCCCGACACGTGTGTGGCGGATGCGGATCCGAGTACTTCAACGCCCAGGCGTCGGCCGAGTGTTGCTCCGCTCGCCTGCGGACTGAAGGTGGTACTGAGCGCCCACCGTTCGTCGACCCGACCGCCGAGATCGTGGAGTGCCACTTCTGCAGTCGAACGTGGGACCCCACCGTTGTCGACGGCTTCGACCTCTCGGCCGAAGACGAGTACTATCCAAAAATGGTCCCGGTCTGTCCGGAACACGCTGGGGGCTGCCGATGAGCGATACCGACCGCCGTGTCCAGGAGCTCGAGGAGCGCGTTGAGGAGTTGGAGAAAGTGATCCGCCGCGAACTCGGTCACAGTTTCACTCGGCCCCCTTCGGAGCCGCAGACAGTAGATTGTGTCTGTGGTGAAAAGTTCGAGGTAAACGTCGTCAACGGGTTGGTCTGTCCCGAATGTGGCCGCGGATCCGACGAACGAGGTGGTTGCGATGCCTGAGGATGGAAGTGAACCCGTTGCCGTCGAGCGCGAGGTACTCGAGGAACTCGTTGACATTGCGAAGGGCGACCTCGAGAGGCTCGTCACCTGCGATGGGTCCCGTGAGGGAGACGATGTCGTCGACGAACTCGTTGAGACGATCGACGCGGCCGAGCGGTCACTCGATACGACCACTGACCAGGAGGGTCACGGCGACCAGCGATGAACGGACGAGAGCGAGGCCCTCGCAGTCTGACCGCTCGCGAAGCGATGGAACGCTGGTTGAACCAGCAGAAGACCAGCAAGAGCGAGGAGACGCTGGAGACGTACTTCTACCGGCTGAAGCTGTTCGTCGAGTGGTGCGAGGGGAAGGGCATCGCGACCGTCTCAGAACTCTCCGGCTGGGACTTCGACACCTACGAGAACGACCGTCTCGCCGAGGACATCGCCGGTACCTCGCTCCAGAACGAGATGAAGACGATCCGGAACTGGATCGAGTACCTCGAGCGCATCGAGGCCGTCGACGAGGGGCTCTCGGAGAAGGTCCACGTCCCGGACGTGCCGGACTCGGAACAGTCCGACGAAACGAAACTCCACCCGAACGACGCCCGTCCGCTACTGGACTACTACCGGGAGACGCCGCCCCTCTACGGGACGGTACGTCACGCCTGGCTCGAGCTGGCCTGGCACACCGGCGCCCGGATGGGCGGCACCCGAGCCCTGGACGTTCGGGACTACGACAGCGAGAACCGCCGCGTCGAGTTCCACCACCGGCCGGAGACAGATACGCCGCTGAAGAACAAGCTCGACGGCGAGCGCCCGGTCGGCTTCCCTCGGTCGGTGGCGGACGTGATCGACCACTACCTCCAGCACCACCGCCACGATCTCCACGACGACCACGGCCGCCAGCCGTTGTTCACCACGTCGCAGGGACGACCGGCGACGAACACGATCCGCGACTGGAGCTACCGGGTCACCTTCCCGTGCGTGCATAATGCGTGTCCGCACGGTTACGAGGCGGACGACTGCCATTTCAAGGATCCCCACCAGGCGAGCAAGTGCCCGTCGTCACGGTCGCCCCATCAGGTCCGGACGGGCTCGATCATCTGGCAGCGAGACCTTGGTTTCCCGCCAGAGGTCGTCGCCGAGCGGGTGAACGCGTCCATCGAGACGATCGAACAGTACTACGACCACGCTACCGCCCTCGAGAAGCTCGAGGAGCGGCGGCGCCCGTACATCGAGCGGATGGAGTCAGAACAATGAGTTCCTACACCACCCAAATCAACGCAGACCGATTCGACAAGTACAGCCATGTGAAGCGGCGATTTTTCGAGATTTCGAGGCTCGGCGGTCCCACTTTAAAATTCTCAATAAATTCTTAGTTGAAACTATAGCGCTATCCAAACTTCTGGTACGAAGGTACCGCAGAACGAGTTCTCAATCAATCCCGCTCGGGAATCTCGAATTCCCGCTTCCGAACGCTTCCGTTCTCGCGCCGCTCCAGTGCTACCAACTCCCCTTCGGTCTCAACCAGCACGGCCTCCCCACCGGACTCTTCCAGATTCGCGCGGATCACGTTCTCGCAGATCACGTTGCCCTTCTGGACGACTTCCTCCTGGCGCGTGTGGCCCACGATCTGGAGCGGTGCGTCGTCGCTCAGGAACTTGAAGTCGAGCCAGGCGATGCCGGCGCCGAAGGCGCGGCCGCCGGCGCGGCCGATGCCGAGCACCTCCCGATAGTCGTCGACCAGGCGCTTCTGGGTCGGCTCGTCTTCGTCGGTGCCGATCACGTCGAGCAACTCCTCAGCGGCCTCGGCGAACCGGTCGTTGAGTCGTGCGGTATCGTAGTCGCTCACCCGGCCGGCGTGGGCGTAGGTGAACGCGTGGCCGTCGTAGGCGGCGACGACGTGGCCGTCGACGATCGCCTCGCAGAGCTGGCGGCGAGCGTCGTCGGATCGGCTGCCCGAGAACCAGCTGTCCCAGCTCACGAGGTCCCGGAAGAGGACGCCCCACTCGTGGTTGCCGAGCGTAACGCGGACGTGGCCGGGCGGGGCCTGGCGGGCGAGGCGTTCGACCAGGTCGACGACGGCCGCGTTGTCGGGGCCGCGGTCGACGAGGTCGCCGTTGAACACCAGCACCGACTCGTCGTCGCCGGCCCAGCGGAGCCGGCCGTCCGCGTCGGCTTCGACGAGCGGGTCGAAGTCGGGGTGGTCGCCGACGGCTGTGAGCGCCGACCGGGCGGCGTCGAGGTAGCCGTGGATGTCGCTGATACTGACGATGCGGGGGCTGTCGGCGTCGAGCGCGCCGATGCTGTCGCGAGCGGCGCGAGGCATCGAGTCGTCGCGGTCGGGAGTGAGATCTATCATGGCGGACGGGACGGTCGGTCTGTCAACCGATGGATACACCGCAGGGCATGAAAACGGCTTCGGAGGGATCTTCCGCTCGCGCTAAACACAAAACTCATATCGTCGGGCTGAAAGAACCTAATCAGATGGAGAGACTGGGGCAGCTGGCACGCGGTGCGTACGAGCGATTGCTCGAACTGGAGCTGTCGGGCACGCCCAGTCACGTCGCCGTCATCCAGGACGGCAACCGGCGATACGCGCGACAGCAGGGCGACGACGCCTCCGAGGGTCATCGGGCGGGCGCGGAGACGACCGAGCAGGTCCTGGAGTGGTGTCGGGAGACCGGCATCGACGAGTTGACGCTGTACACCTTCTCGACGGAGAACTTCGATCGCCCCGAGGAGGAGAACGAGGCGTTGTTCGATCTGCTCTGTGAGAAGCTTCGGGAGTTCGCCGACGCCGATAGAGTCCACGACTCGGAGGTGCGCATCCGGGCGATCGGTGAGACGGGGAAACTGCCCGAGCGGGTACGCGAGGCGATCGACTACGCCGAGCGGCGGACCGCGGGGTACGACAACCTCCAGCTGAACATCGCGCTGGCGTACGGGGGCCGCGCCGAGTTGCTCTCGGCGGCCCGGGACGTAACGAGTGAGGTCGACCGCGGCGCGCTCGGTGCCGGGGACATCGACGTCGAGACCATCGAGGATCGGCTCTACGAGGGGCCGAGTCGGGACGTAGACCTGATCGTGCGGACCGGCGGCGACGAGCGCACGTCGAACTTCCTGCCGTGGCACGCCAACGGCAATGAGGCCGCGGTCTACTTCTGTACGCCCTACTGGCCGGAGTTCCGAAAGGTCGACTTCCTGCGGGCGATCCGGACCTACGAACACCGCGAGGAGTCCTGGCGGAAGACTCGCGCGCGACGGGCGCTCGCGCTGGTCCGCGCCCTGGGCGGCACCGAGGTCAACGACGCCCGACGCGTCCTCCGGCGGTTCAAGGACGCGCTCCCGAGCGCCGAACGCGAGGCGATCGAGTCGGAGACCGACGCCGAGTTCGAGCGCACCGCCGACTGAGAACACCTTTTTCGCGCTCCGTGACCGCTATTCTGGCGGCCTGATGGCCCGATCGCACGTCGTCGTCTTCGATCGCGTGCCACTTGTACCCACGTGACGATACGCTTAAGTAGGGCAGGCGTGTGACATCATCTATCATGGCACATTCGGGGTCCGACGCCGACGCGTTCGTGACGCACGGGACGCGGCCGCGCAGCGTCGTGCGGGCGAGTCGTCGGCTGGGGCTCGCGCTGCTCGGTGCGGCGGGGCCGGCGGTCGTGACGGCGTTTCTGGTGGCGGTGACTCGGCCGGGGACGGCGGGACCGCTCGCCTGGGTTGGCGAGGCGATGGCGACGCCGCTGGTCGGCGGGACGGGCCTCGGGTGGGCGTTCCACGTCGCCGCGGTCACGGGCCTCGCAGGTCTGTGGGTCGTCGGCTTCGCGCTCGTCGTCGAGGGGTACTTCGGCGTCGAATAGGGCCCGCTGCGCTTTCAGTAGATTCGACCGGAGACCGATTTTTTCGCGTCGGAGACGGCCGTCCCCGGCGAGACGCCTCAGTCGTTACCGCGGGCTTCGGCCTGGGCGTCCTCGGAGTCGCCGTTCGAGCCGACCTGGCCGCGAACGTCGAAGCCGCCGGTCTCGGCGCGTCCGCTGAGCTCCCGCTGGGGGAAGGGGATCTTGATCCCCTCCTCGTCGAAGGCGGTCTTGACGGCGCTGACGACGGCGGAGATGGCTTTCCACTTGCGCGGCGGCGTGGGGTGGTCGATCCAGAAGCGCATCTCGAGGACGACCGCCGAGTCGCCGAACTCCTTTGGGAACACCTGTGGGGGCGGGGCGTCGACGACTTCGGTGCAGTTCGAGATGGCCTCGATGGCCACCTCTTTGGCCCGGTCGGGATCGGTCCCGTAGTCGACGCTCACGTCGACGCGGATGCGCAACAGGCCCTTCTGGCTCCGGTTCGTGATCGGGCGGTCGGAGACGCGGTCGTTGGGGATGATGACGAACTCGCCATCGAAGTTCTCCAGCCTGGTGTGGAAGATGGTGATGTCGGTGACGATGCCTTCCTCGCCGCCGATCTCGACCCAGTCGCCGATGGTGAACGGGCGGGAGAACATGAGGACGAACCCGGCGATGAGCGAGCCGAGGGTCTGGCGGGCGGCGAAGCCGACGACGATGCCGAGGAAGCCGGCACCGACGAGGAGGCCGCCGAGGTTGGTGTCCCAGATCCCCAGGATGACGATCCCGGCGAAGCCGAACAGGAACAGCTGGGCGGTCCGCAGGAGGATCTCCTCCTGGTGGTCGGTCAGCCAGTCGGCGTGGCGGCTGAGGTTGGCGACGACATTCGAGAGGTACCGGGCGACCGCGTACGCGGCGAAGAAGACGACCACCGAGCCCAGCGCTCGCCCGAGCGTCTGGAGCTCCGAGTCGTTCGTCACCTCCTCGGACAGGGCCGCGAGTGTCGGTCCGAACCCCCAGAGATACAGTAGTGAGAGCCCGCTGCCGACGAGCAGGCTCAGTTGAGCGGCGCGCAAAATTGCCCCGCTAACGGCCCACTGCAGGGCCGAATCCTGCACTCCCTGGATCAGCCGCGGGAGGACCAGCCAGCCGAACCCCGCGACGACGACGAGCAGCAACGCGGTGACGCCGAGTCGGGCGCCGAGCGTCTCGAACCCCGTGAGGAACGAGCGGGCGGCGTCGACCGGCGTCGCCTGTAGCATACGTCGGGATTCGTGAGTGGACAGTCTTGGGCGTTGCGCTTGTCCGTCCGGTCGCGGGCGCCGTGACACGGCGAGTTCTGGACAGCGAACCTACATATGGGCGGGTGCCGTCCGAGTGGGTATGGATCCACGGTCGGAGCCGAAGGCGCGATGGGATAGGCCGCTCGTGGTCGGCGCCGTCTACGGGTTGACGGCACTGGCGTACACGGCCGCGTACGTCGCGTTCGTCAGCCCATACGGGCTGTTTCTGATCTCGGCCGGGATGCTCGTCGCTTCGTCGACCGTCGCGGCCGTGTTCTCGGGCGTGGCCGTCCACCGACTGGAGGCCGCCGTCGACCCCGTGTCGAGGACGGGGACGGACGCGTTCTCGGGGATGTTCGTCGGCTGGCTGACGATGGTGTTCGCGGGGCCGCTGGCCGTCCTCGGAATGACGCTCCCGATGTACGTCGGCCCGGTAACGAACGTCTCGCTGATCACGCCTCTGCTGATCGCGGCCTATCTCGTCGGCGTCGTCGGGTACGGGCTCGTCGGGACGGTGATCGCCCTCGTCGCCACGCTCGGGACGCCGCTCCTCGTCACGGGCGCAGTGGGGGTCGGGCTCGGACACCTCCGCCGTCGGTCGAGCGCCGCGTCCGGCACTCCGACCGACGGGCCCGCGGACTGACCGGGCGACACCTGCGACCGACCGACGACGCGGCCGCTCGATCGGATCGAGTGGTCAGGAGAGAACCGGTGGAGAGACGCGGCCGTTCAGACGCCGCGACCCTGCATCTTCTCTTCCTCGGGGAGGTCGACGTTGGCGTCGCCCTTCATGCCGGCGCCGATGTTCGAAGTGATCTCGACGAGCGTCTCGGGGTCGTCCCAGTTGTTGACGGCCTCGACGACTGCGGTCCCCATCGCTTCGGGGTCCTCGGCACCGAAGATACCGGAGCCGACGAAGATACCGTCGCAGCCGTGGTGCATCATCAGCGCGGCGTCGGCGGGCGTCGCGATGCCACCGGCGGCGAAGTTGACGACCGGGAGCCGTCCCATCTCGGCGGTCTCGTGGACGAGGTCGGCCGGCGCCTCGTGCTCGCGGGCCCACTTCTCCCGTTCTTCGTGAGTCGCGCCCTCCAGCTCGCGGATGGCGCCCTTGATGTTACGCTGGTGGTGGACGGCCTGGTTCACGTCGCCGGTGCCGGCCTCGCCCTTGGTCCGGATCATCGCCGCGCCCTCGTCGATGCGCCGCAGGGCCTCGCCGAGGTTACGGGCGCCGCAGACGAACGGGGCGGTGAAGTCGCGCTTGTCGATGTGGTAGCGGTCGTCGGCGGGCGTGAGGACCTCGCTCTCGTCGACCATGTCCGCGCCGGCGGCCTCGAGGATCTGCGCCTCCTTGGTGTGGCCGATACGGGCCTTGCCCATGACGGGGATAGAGACCTCGTCGATGATGGCTTCGAGGGAGGCGGGGTCGGCCATGCGGGCGACGCCGCCGCGCTTGCGGATGTCGGCGGGGACGGCTTCGAGGTTCATCACCGCGACGGCGCCCACGTCCTCGGCGATGCGGGCCTGCTCGCGGTCGACCACGTCCATGATGACGCCGCCTTTCTGCATCTTGGCGAACCCGCGCTTGACCAGTTCGGTCCCGCGACGGAGTTCTTCCAGGTCCGTTTCGTCGGTCATGTCCCCGGCTTAGCGTCGGACTCACTTAACGAGTATCGTTCGCGGGTGGAATCCGTCGGCCACCGACTCGACGACCCGACCGCTATCGTTTTGCGCGCGGCGTCCACAGGGTGGGGCATGTCCGCCGTCAGCCGCGTGGGTCGCCGGATCGAGCAGGTCGTCGCCCGCTACTTCGACGCGCCCCTGCCCGACGGCGAGGGGCTTCCCGCCTACGTCGCGCCGCTCCCCGACTGGCTGGAGGACCTGGGCCTCCGGCTGGCGTGGCCCATCGCGCTGGTCAACCTCGTCGGCACGCTCTTTGGCTTCTGGTACTACGCCGGCCAGCCCACCGACCTCGCCCCGCCGCTCCTCGGGGGACAGCTCGGCGCCGCGCCGCTGGTCGCCTACCCGCTCGTCCCCGACTCGCCGGTCGCGACGATGTTCATCGGCCTCTCGCTGGTCGCCTGGAAGCTCGATATCGACGCCGGCCCGCTGCACGCACTCGCGTTTTTCGGCTGTATCAAGCTCGGACTGTGGACGCCGTTCGTCCAGCTCGTCCTCAACGGCCCCGGCGGCATCGCCGCCTGGCTCTACTGGTTCCTGATCTTCAGTCACCTCGCGATGGCCGTCGAAGCGTTCCTGATCCACCGCTACGCCGCCTTCTCGGTCGGCTCGGTCGCCGTCGCGCTCGCGTGGTACGGCTTCAACGACGTTGTCGACTACTTCTGGCCGATCTTAGAGGGCCCCCATCACACCTGGCTGCGCGCCGAACCCTTCCTCACGGCGGGGCTCCCCGACCACACCGTCGCCGCTCACGACCTGGCCGCCGCCTGGGCGGTCGTCCTCACGCTACTCGCCACGTTTCTCGCGCTCGCGACCCGCGTCGAGAAGGTGAAACGCGGCGCGGCCTAGAGCCGGAATCTCGGCCCTGCGCTCCCCGGAAACTTCGGGAAGGTGCTTCCGCGGTCCGAAGCTATACCCCCGGTTCGGCCATGAGTGAGGTATGGTATCGTTCACCGACTCGGAGCGCAGGGCGTTCGCGCGCGACGGCTTCCTCGTGCGCGACGACCTGCTTCCGACCGCGGTCGTCGACGACGCTCGCGCGGCAGTCGTCGACGCGATGGACGCCGACGCGGACGATCCCGAGGCGCTGATCGGGGCGGGCTACGAGGTGGCCGTGGAGGGCGTCGAGCAGGCGCCGCTGACCGAGGTCGCCGAACGGCTGTTCCCGGCTGCCGAGGCGCTAGCCGGCGAGGGCGTCCTCGAAGCCCCTGGCCCCGGGATGCAGGTCGCGCTGGAGTTCCCCGACGGCGACGCCGCCGACCCTGTCCACGGCGCCAAGACCGTCGAGGGTCACCTCGACGGCTACGCCGCCTTCGACGAGAACCCCGAGGTGACGACCTTCCAGCTGGGCGCCGCCGTCTACTTCGACGACGTGGGGCCCCGTGGCGGCGGCTTCACCGTCTGGCCCGGTTCGCATCGGGCAGCGGCCGCCTACTTCGCCGACCACGCCCTGGAGTCGGTCGGCGGAAAGCCGAACAACTCCCAGCTCCCCGCGACGGGCGAGGTGCCCGGCGAGTGGGACTACGACCGACGACTCCACGAGCAGTGGGACCCCTACGAGATAGCGGGGTCGGCGGGGACGGTCGTCCTCTGGCACGGCCTGCTCACCCACGCCGCCGGGATCAACACCGGCGAGCGCGTCCGGATGGCCGGCATCGAGCGCTTCGCCCGCGAGGACATCGAGGACGTTCGTCGGGACGCCGCTTCGAATCTATTCGAGTACTGGCCCGCGATGGCCGGCGTTCCCTTCGTCGAGGGCGGCGACCCGGTCGTCTCGGAGTGAATCCGGTGTGGATGGCTGACCGTCCGCGACCGAACGGAACCGCTACGGCGTTCGGCCGACAACGGCGCGTCGATGACCGAGCCTCTCCTGTCGCGCGACGGCGACCCCGTCAGCGGCGCGTTCGTCGACCGGGTCAACCGCTTCGTGATCCGCGTCGACTTCGACGACGGCGACGGGTCGTCCGACTCGGGTGACGACGACGTGGCAGCGGGCGTCGGCGACGCTTACCTGGGCGACCCCGGCAAACTGCGGAACATCCTCGTTCCGGGCCACGAGATTCTGTGCGAGCCCGTCGACGATCCCGAGCGCGCCACCGACTACGACGCTATCGCCATCCGCGTCGGGGACGTGTGGGTCAGCCTCCGCGCGGCGCTGGCCAACGACCTCTTCGCCGCGGCGCTCCACGACGGGCACCTCCAAGCGTTCGACTGGGCCGAGACGGTCGTCCGCGAGCCCGAGCTACGCGGCTAATACTCTGCCGTTAGAATGTCAGCCATGAATTCGACAAATCCGAAACAACCTAATCATATTTAAGCCAATTCATCAACCAATGATTGCGATTAGAGACAACTCTATGGATGAGGATATGAGGTATGCCAAAGTTAGAATTGGCCATATACGTAGATAAATCAAGCCCAGTGGTTCTCCTTCATTCGGCAGCAATTCAGTTATTACTATATATGATAAGATTGAAAGTAATAGAATTGTCGGACTCATTAGACCATATGATAACAGTAGTAAAACTGGTAATCCGCCGATTAGGATCAAGCCAATAACCGAAGTAAATAATGATATTCCCAGTTGCCATTCATATCCTAATCTCCTAAGAACAGCAAACACTAAAAATGTATGTAGGATGCCAAGTATAGACGACCACACCACATCTAAGAGAGCGATCAACGATATTATTTGTGAATGTTACATATAACACCGTCCCACTTATTGAACTGATCTTGGTTTCCCACATCAATATGTGTTGTAGAAAATCCCAAATCTCTCCAAATATCTTCAATTTGTTGCCTACCTTGAGTGAAAGTAATCCCACCGCTTACAGGTGACAGATCGTGATCCCAAGGATCTCGATGAGCTTGACCAATTGCACAGTAGTGTGAATAGTTCCTGTTAATTGTTGTTGGAAGATCGAATAATCGGATATGCCACTGCTCACTTTTGAGAACAGCGTCGGCTAATTCTGCTACAACTCCTTCGGGAGATGCTTTACTTGTAGTATCTTTCTTGTTCTTCCGTGGTGTTGTCCCGGATTGCGTCTCCATTATTACAACCCTCTTCTGATCTAGTAACCGTTTTTCCCAACCTGACTCTTGCATAATATCCACGATTTCAGCACAACTGGAGACTTCATCATTCTCTCTCCACACACAAGTAATCGGGGAACGAAGTTGATATTTTACTTCTTCTTTGAAAAATGGGGCTAAGGGGGTATACGCATGAAGGGGGCCGGCGTATACCTTATGTCCAGCACCAAGATCGGGGCTAGTTTTAATAAATTCCACATCGAATTCCTTACATTCTTCAATAGTGTCCGTGAAATTATCGCAGGACGAGTAGACCACTCTAATTCTAGAAGCGGATTCAGAAAGTACTTTTTCTCCTAATTCTCGTGGGACTATCTTACTGATTGGATTAACACCTTGGGTAAGATCTCGGATTGAAGAGAGTACATCTTTGGAGTTATTCTCTCCATCACTTGGCGCGCCAGCGCCATCAGCAGCTAGTAAGTTGTCATCGTATCGAACTGACTTAGATAGCCTCTCCTCTAATCTGCTAGCTTCTACTTCACCTTTTCCAATAATTCCATCTCTCTCCCCCAAATCGTCCCATAAATCCTCTAGACTATAGTTTGAATTCGAGAGTGAGTTTTGTGAGACTTTCGCTGGGATGCTATGCTCCCCCGAAAACAAGGCATCATAGCCCAATTTATTAACTCTTTCACCGATATACGAGCTGGCGGTATCGTAGTAAGGGTCTTCAGTCTCTTTCCAAATCCATTGGATTCTGTACATTCTTCTGGAGTCAGCTGGGGTATTTTCTATCACGGCTTCATTCAAATCAACTCCCCACCCGGATAATTATAATTTGATTATCTAATTTAGATTTTACTTATCGCACGGGACTGAATATATAATTGATATCAGACCTCCTTAAATTGAAAACACATATACTATATGCGGTTACTTAGAGAGAAGTGTGTAGCCAAGAGCTTTAAAATTGCAAATCCTCAGATAAAGGCGACCTCAGCCGACGATCAGGACCGCCGACTCCGTCTCGATCATCTCGCCGTCACCCGAGTACGTCCGGGCCTCTTCGATCTCGTACATCTCCGAATCCAACTCGACGCCGGCGACGTGCAACTCGCCGTCGGCCTCCTTGAAGTCGCCGGACTCGATCGCGGCGTCGATGTCGCCGACCTGGCTGCCGTACTCGGGGCCGACCAGCGAGTAATCGAGGTCGACGCCGGTGACCTCGGTGGTGACCTCGGGCGCCTCGTCGAGCGTCTCCAGATCCGCGACGTGCATCGCCTCGGCGACGGCGTCCTCGAAGCCGGCGATACCGCCGTAGACCTGCACGCGGTCGAGGTCGGCGTTGAGCGCCAGCCCGCTGTCGGTCTTGTAGCGGCGCAGCGCGGCGATAACTTCCATCGCCGTCTCGCCCGCTTCCAGATCCGCCTCGTAGCCGCGCGTCTCGGGCCAGTCGACCGTGTGGACCGAGTCGAGGCTGTCCTCACCACCGTCCGCGTAGAGGCGCTGCCACAGTTCCTCGGTGACGTGCGGAAGGAACGGCGCGAACAGCTTCAGGAACGTCCGGTGAGCGGTCAGCAGCGCGTACTCCGTCGAGCGGGCGTCGGCGCCCCCATCCGCGTCGTCCAGTCGCTGTTTGGCGATCTCCAGGTAGTCGTCACAGAAGGAGTTCCAGAAGAACGACCGGAGTTCGTTGCGGGCCTTCGAGTACTCGTGTTCCTCGAACTGCTCGGTGAGCGAGGCGACGGCGTCGTCCAGCTCGGCGAGCATCCAGCGGTCGACTGCTGCGAGGTCGTCCTCGTCCGGTTCCTCGATGCTCTCGGGCTCGCCCGTTAGCTGGTCGATCAGCCGCGAGGCGTTCCAGAGCTTCTGGAGCAGGCGCTCGCCGGCTTCCAGATCCCCTTCCTTGTAGGGGAAGTCGTCGCCGACTGAGGCGCTGGCCGACCAGAAGCGGATGGCGTCGACGGGGTACTGCTCCATCACTTCCTCGGGCAGGACGACGTTACCCCGCGAGGAGGACATCTTCTCGCGGTTCTCGTCGAGGACGTGCCCGTTGATCATGACGCTCTCGAAGGGCACCTCGCCGGTGTGCTCGTAGCACTTGACGACGGTGTGGAACAGCCAGAAGGAGATGATGTCGTGGCCCTGCGGGCGCAGGTCGAACTGGTAGAGTTCCGGCCGCTCCATCGTGAACTCTTCCTCCTGTGCGTCCCAGTCCCAGCCCGCGTTGATCAGCGGAGTGAGCGACGAGGTTGCCCAGGTGTCGAAGACGTCCTCCTCCGGGCGGAGGTCGTCGCCGTCGCAGTCGGGACAGGCGTCGACCGGCGGGTCGTCGGCCAGCGGGTCGACGGGCAGATCCGCCTTCTCGGCCACGACCGTCTCGCCGCAGTCGTCGCAGTACCAGACGGGGATCGGGATGCCCGAGTCGCGCTGGCGGGAGATACACCAGTCCCACTCCAGGCCCTCGATCCAGTGCTGGTAGCGGGTGAACATCTTCTCGGGGTACCAGTCCATCTCCTCGCCGGCTTCGAGGTAGTCGTCGGTCCGGTCGAGCATCTCGACGTACCACTGCTCGGTGACGAGGTACTCGACCTCGGTGTCACAGCGCTCGTGAACCTGGACGGTGTGGTCGTGGTCGCGGCTCTCGACGAGCGCGCCCGTGTCGTCCAGATCCTCGATGATGGCCGCGCGGGCCTCCTCGGTCGTCATGCCCTCGTAGTCGCCGGCGAGGTCGGTCATCGTGCCCGACTCGTCGATGGCGATGCGCAGGGGCAGGTCGTGGGCCTGGTACCACTCGATGTCGGTCTGGTCGCCGAAGGTACAGCACATGACGATGCCGCTGCCGGTCTCCAGGTCGACCCGCTCGTCCTCGATGATGGGGACCTCCTGGCCGAAGATCGGAACCTTCGCCGTGCCGCCGACGAGGTCGGCGTTGTCCTCGTCGTCGGGGTGAACGAACACGGAGACGCAGGCCGGCAGGAGTTCGGGACGGGTCGTCGAGATGGTGAAGGCGGCGTCCTCGTCGGCCGGCCCCTCACCTCGTTCCGGGGCCTCTGCCGAGTCCCCGCGCTCGACCAGGTCGAAGTCGATGTCGTTGAACTTCGTGTGTTTGTCCAGATCCTCCTGTTCGACCTGGGAGATGGCCGTCTCGCAGTCGGGACACCAGATAGTCGGGGCGCGCTGGCGGTACTCCCGGCCCTGTTCGTACAGGTCGATAAAGGAGAGCTGGGAGATGCGCTGGACGCGCGGCTCGATGGTCTTGTAGGTGTTCGTCCAGTCGATGGACATCGCCAGCGACTGCATCTGGTCGGTGAACTCGGACTCGTAGCCCTGGCAGACCTCGCGGCACTTCTCCTGGAACTCCCGGCGGGTGTAGTCCTGGTGGCGGATGCCGAGTTCCTGCTCGGTGAGCCGCTCGGAGGCGATGCCGTTGTCGTCGTAGCCGAACGGGAAGTACGTGTGCCCGCGGGCCATCCGGTGGTAGCGGGCGGCGAAGTCCTGCAGCGTGTGGGCGTAGAGGTGGCCCATGTGCAGGCTCCCCGACACGGTGGGCGGCGGCGTGTCGATGGAGTAGACGAGGTTGGGGTCGACCTCCCCGTCGGGATCGTACTCGTACGTCCCCGCCTCGACCCAGCGGTCCTGCCACTCGGGCTCGACCGCTTCGGGGTCGTACTCGCCGGGGAGCGCCTCGTCGGCGTCCCCGCCTTCCGGGGTGTCGTCCGCCCCGGCGTCGCTGTCGGTACTCATCGGAGCTCACCTCGCGCGGAAGCGAGCGGCGCTCGTGCCCCGAGCGCGGCGGGTATCGGGCGGTGCGTGCGGTCCGTAGCTGCTGACGTGTCTGTCATAGGTCGTATCGGTGGATCGTCGGCCGAGCGGTGCGAACGCAGTCAGAAATGGTGAGTGGTGGGGCTAGGGGGCCCCTACACGTACGGCGGCTACCGGGAGCCGGGGCTCGTTCGCGGTGCGGGCGACGGCTCCGTCGAACGGCCCTGTCATCGGTAGAGAGTGGACGAGGCGCCAACATAACGCTTACGTCATCGCGACAGGCCGTGCCGTCGACGCGAACGCGGCGGCGGCGGGCTACTCGTCGTCGATCAGCGGCGGGTCGTCGGTGTACTGCCCCCAGAACCCGGGGAACTTCGCGACGGTGAGGTCGCCCTCGACGCGGGTCTGGCAGGCGAGTCGCAGTCCCGTCCCGGCGTCGTGGGGCGGGAAGTCGAGCCGCCAGCGCTCCCGCGCCGTCGGCGCGCTGGTCGGACCGTCGACAGCGACCGCGCAGGTGCCGCAGGTGCCGTGTCCGCGGCAGTTGACCCGCTTCGCGTTCCCGTTGTGTGGCACGACTCCGGCGTCGAGCAGTACCTCCCGGAGGATGTCGCCGCGCTCGCAGTCGATCGTCCGGTCGCCGTATCGGACCGTGGGCATGGCTCGTCGTTGGGATGCGACCGGCTTACCCGTTCGGACCGGAGCGCCGCGCCCGGACCGAGCGGCGCTCGCCGACTGTGCGTTTAACCCTCCGACGACCCAAGGCCGACGCATGCGCGCTGCCAGGCTCCACGAGTACACCGGCGACGTGGCGAACGGACTCACCGTCGAGGAGATCGACCGGCCCGAAGCAACCGCGAGCGACGACGTCGTCGTCGAGGTCGAAGGCGCCGGCTGGTGCCAGACGGACAACCACATCGTCGAGGGGATGTGGACCGACTACGTCGACCAGGACCTCCCGATGACCCTCGGCCACGAGAACGCCGGGACCGTCGTCGAAGTCGGCGACGACGTGCGGACAGTCGAGCCGGGCGACCGGGTGGTCTGTCACCCGGTCCAGACCTGTGGCGTCTGCCGACCCTGTCGCGAGGGCGAGACGATGTACTGCGAGAGCCAGGCGTTCAACGGCCTCACCGTCGACGGCGGCTTCGCCGACTACCTGCTCACCGGCGAGCGGTCCGTGATCGCGCTCCCCGACGGCGTCGACCCAGTGGATATCGCCCCCCACGCCGACGCCGGGATCACGGCCTACCACGCCGCCAAGCGCGCCGTCGGCGACCTGAATCCCGGTGACACGGCGGTCGTGATCGGCGTCGGCGGACTCGGTCACATCGGCCTCCAGTGCCTCGACGCGATGTCCGCCGCCGACATCGTCGCGGTCGACCTCAAGGAATCCGCCCGGGATCTCGCAGCGGACCTGGGCGCCCACCTGACCGCCGACCCCGAAGGCGAGGACGTGGCGACCGTCGTCGACGACTTCACCGACGGCACCGGCGCCGCCCAGGTACTCGACTTCGTCGGCGCCGACGAGACGACGGCCCTGGCACCCGATATCGTCGCCGCCGGTGGCGACCACCACATCATCGGCTACGGCGGGCACGTCCACGAGCCCGCCCAGGCGCTCGTGGACGGCGAGTTCGCCTATCAGGGTAACATCGTCGGCCGGTTCACCGAACTGCAGGAGCTCGTCGCACTCGTCGAACGGGGCGACGTGGAACTGACGACCAGTCGCTACGACCTCGGCGATATCAACGCCGTCGCCGAGAAGCTCGAACACGGCGAGATCGACGGCCGCGCCGTCGTCACGCCGTAGATACGTCGCCCCCGATCAGCCACCGAAGGGTCGCTCGTCGGCGAGGTCGAACAGATGGACGATATCCTCGCGGCCGTAGTGGTCGAGCAGTTCGCGGAGCGACCGGAAGGTGAGTGTCTCGGTCGCCCCGGCGTCCGCGAGCGCCAGGTACCGCTCGCCGAGGACGGGGATGTCCTTGTTGGTCACTTCCGCCAGTCCCCGGTACTTCGGCGGGCGCAGCTCGTCCAGGTCGATGCCGTGCTCGTAGTCGGCCCAGCGCGTCTCGGCGGGCTCGATACCGACCTCGGCACACGCCGCTTCGAGACTGGTGTACTCCCCGAACTCGGCCTGGGCCGACGGCTGGATATCGTCGTGGGTCAGTCCCTCGTCCAGCAGCGAGCTGATTCGCTGATACGTGGCGGCCCGTTCGGGGCGCTCGCTCGCCGCGGCCTCGGCGCGTCCGACGAGATGCACGAAGTCGAACCGCTCACCGCCGTACGTGAGACAGACGTCCCCGGGGCGGTCGTCGATCCAGTCGCACGTCCGGTCGACGAGGTCGAGTTCGCCCTCGGGGGACCCGGTCTCCCGGTACAGCATCTCCGCCTCCCGCTCGCCGTCGGCGTCCTCGTAGGCGAGTCCGACGGCGAGCAGTTCGAAATGCGCCGGATCCCGAAAATCGGGCGGCCGCTCGTAGCGGTCGAGCGACGGACTGACCGTCTCGATGTCGAGGGCGAATCTGCCGGTCACGTGCGGGACGGATTCGCCCGACTAGTAAAAGCGTACGGATACGCCCCGCTTCGACGCGCCTCGGGACGGTCGGCCCCACCCGAGCGGCCGGCTAGACGGAGTCGACGAACGACTCGTAGGCCCGTTCGACCCGCTCCTCGTCGGGCGTTCCCGAGTGGACCCACAGCCCCCAGGTCCACGACCGTGACTCGCCCTCGTCCAGCGTCTCGACGGTGCCCCAGGTCGGATTCGCCGCGAGGAACCCGAACGGCTCGTCCATGACGAACCAGTTGACCGGCCCGGCCCCGTTGTCGGGGTGGTCGAACATCGCGACCCCGGCCGACCAGGGATCGCCGACCGCACCGGCGCCGGGCCGCCCGTCCAGGGGTCCCGAGTAATCGCACCACCGCGCCGCCGGACCGCTCGCGGCACGAGGCGGCGACGTTTCTCCGGGGTCCCGTCCATCCGGCAACAGCACGCGCCCCTCCCGCAGACTCCGGGCGAACCGCAGGCTCAGCCCGCTGTAGTGACCGTGGAGCGTCTCGCTGGAGAGGTGTCGTCGCTGTTCCAGGGCGGTCACGTCCTGCTCCCAGGTGAGGAGGTACCCCTCGTCGTCGGGCTCGCCGATCCGGATGCGCCGCGCGTCGTCGAGTAGTTCCTCTCCGGAGTCCGTCCGCCAGGTCGCCTCCTGTTCGACCTCGATACCGCCGTCGCTCGCATCACGCACCTCGTACTCCCCGGCTTCGGCGTACCCGTGAGGGTTTCCGGCGGCGGCGTTGGGCTCGGACTCCCAGCAGTTGACCCCGTCGACGAGCTTCTGGCAGAAGAACAGACCGAAGTGCCAGGGGTGGTCGTGTGGCGACGACACCACCAGGTTCTCGCCGGGCTTCGTGTCGACGCCCGACGGCAGCGCCAGCGTGTCGAAGCCGGGTTTGCTCCCCGCTGGCTCGGCGTCGTAGCGGGCCAGCAGCGTCCCGTCGGCGATCACCGAGACGACGCCGTCCTCGACGTCGGTCTCCAGGGTCATCGCGCTCCCTCCCGCGCGTCGGCGAGCACCTCGTCGGTCGTCACGCGCTCGCCGTCGCGCGCCGCGCTCCGGTAGATCGCCCGGATCGCCGCCATCGTCCCGAGGTTGTCGCGGCCGCTCGTCAGCGGCTCCGCCCCGCCCTCGACGCAGTCGACGAAGTGCAGGATCTCGTTGACGAACGCGTTCGATGTGGGCAACTCCGTCCCGTCGCCCGCGATCTCGTCGAACGCCTTGCGGCGGTCGGGGTCGTCGCGGGCGTTGATCCGCGGCGTCGGCGAGCCGACGTACCCCTCCTGCTGGCGGCCCTCCGGCAGCGTGTGCACGGCGCCGTCGTCGCCGAGCAGCCAGAACGACTCCGTGTAGGGCATCGCCGGCGCCGACAGCGCCACGGAGAAGTCGGCGATGGCGCCCGATTCGAACTCCAGCATCCCCGTCGCGTAGTCCTCGGCGTCCTCGAAGGCGTCGTCGACCGTCCGGGTCCAGGCCGCCGCCCGTTTCACGTCACCCAGGTAGTACCGCAGGAGGTCGAGCTTGTGGACGCTGTAGCCGATGACGCCCCCGCCGCCGGCCTTCTCCCCGTCGTAGAGCCAGTGACCCTCCGGGAACAGGTCGGCTTGATTGACCAGCGCGTCACAGCGAGCGTGACGGATCTCGCCGAGTTCGCCCGCGTCGACGCGTTGCTTGAGTGCCCGGTAGGGCGGGTGATAGCGCTGCATCTGCCCGACCAGCAGCGTCAGGTCGCGCTCGTCGGCCAGATCGACGAGCTCGACGCAGTCCGAGAGCGACGGTGCCAGCGGCTTCTCGATCAGGACGTGCTTTCCCGCCTCCAACGCGGCCTTCGCGACGGGATAGTGGACGTGATGGGGCAGCGCGATGTCCACGGCGTCGATGTCGGCCTCCGCCAGAAAGGTCTCGTGGTCGGTCCAGTACTCGACGCCGAAGTCGTCGGCCACCGCCTCGGCTTTCTCCGCGTCCACGTCACAGACGCCCGCCAGCGTCACCTCGTCGGAATGGTCCTCGTAGGCCGGCAGGTGTAACTCCGAGATGCCGCCGGCGCCGATGAGTCCGATCCTCGTCATTGAGTCACCTCCGACGCCGGTGGCCTTGAGGCTTGGCGCGCCGGCCGAACTCGCTTGGATCGTTGATCCGGTCTGACGAGTCGATGGCCCACAGCGGTTTCGAGCCACCGAAGGACTGTTCACGCCGGCACAAAATATCAACCAATTATATTGATCCAAAAGTATTAAACGAAATCAATCTATGAAAACGTATGTGGTTGAGAAGTATAGTGACGGTACGTCCAGACGGAACGCGATAAAGATGATCGGCAGCGCGGGTGCAGTTGCTGCGGTTCCGTCGCTGTTTGCACGGGACGCGGCAGCGGCCGAAGAAGGCGATTCCTGGGACGGAATCGGGGGCTATGATTACGACCTCAACGGCACCCATGTGAAAGGAAATCTGGGTGGGGCCCTGGTCTTGACTAACGTCTCCCGCGACGACAAGAGTGAACACGACGATCCGCTGGCCCGGTACATGTTCGAGGTCTGCGCCGACTTCGTCGTCATTGAGCCCGAGAAAGGGGACATGCCGGTGACGGAGTCGGAGGGGTACGGCGACGGAAACCCCGACGACGACAGGAATCTCGACTATCCCGCCAATCGCTACGAGGGAGACTGGGCGGCGGACTACCAGGAGATCAAAATCGAACGCCAGGACGACAACACGATCCAGTTCGGTATGGAACCGCCGGAGGACGGCGACATGTACATGCATCCGGTCCCGCAAGACGGGTCCTCGGTCGCAGACTTCGGCGGTGGGTGGAGTTCCCTAAGCACTGCCTCCTCGGCGCTGTCGCTCGCGATGAGCGCGGCGGGCATCTCCGGGTCGGGCGCTCTCGGCGCGGCAGGTCTGGCGGCGTCGCTTATGAGCCAGGGCGATGACTACAACATGGCCGACGACGACCAGGTCGTTCTCAGCGAGCAGTACTACGTCGGTTTCTTCAGGGCGTCGAACCACGCCAAGTTCCAGCTCACCGTCGAGCCGGGCGAGTCCGGACAGTTCAAGGTCACCGAACTGTTCAAACACTGGCGCGGCCGGGAGAGTTGTCAAACGAGCTGGACAATCTTCGCGGACTACGACAACGTCTCGGTCTACGGGTAACCGGACCGCCCGTCGGTACCGACGGACTCCGGCGGACACCCGATATTTTCAATCGTCCGAGTGCGCTCGGACCCACAGCTCGCCGATGCGCGACAGGCGCGTCCGGTAGGACTTCCCGTGTTCCTCCTGTTCGATGTAGCCTTTCCCGCCCGGGCCGAGGCGGTCGACGTTGTAGATGACCTTCGAGCGGAAGCTGTCGGTGTACTCCTCGCCGAGTTCGCGGGCGAGTTCCTGTGCCAGCTCGGAGACGGACTCGAACTCGCCGTGTTCGCCGAGAGTGAACAGGATGAGTTCCTCGAACGGTTTGACGTTGGAGAACGACGCGACGGGGAGTTCGAGGATGTGCTGGCCGTCGAACTCCTTGGCGCCGATGGTGGTGCCGCGCTCGTCGAACTCCGAGAGCAGTTCCTCGGCGGCGGCCAGCCGCTCGTCGACGCGCTCGGCCAGCTCTGGGTCGTCGACGCTCTCCTCCAGGTCCGAGAGCAGGTCGATCCCGCGGTGAAGCTCCTCGGCGAGCTCGGTTTCGAGGTACTTCTCGGGGACGGTGTAGTAGGTGTGGATGCGCTGGCGGTCCTCCTCGCGCTCGACCATGATGGAGTGGGCGGCGGTGGCGAAGGCGAACGAAACCGTGCGGGGCATCGCGGAGATGTTGACCCACACGTTGGCGTCGTCCTCGCGGTCCAGCTCGGCGTTGATGAGTTCGAACGCCTGCTCGAACGCCTCGTCGTAGTCATAGACGTCCTCGACGACGAAGCGCTCGGTCGTCGCGCCCAGGAGGTTGCGGTAGTCTTTCTCCAGCTTGGCGGCGAGGTTCCGGGAGTACTCGACGTTGGCCTCGCTGCCGACCGCGCCCTCCAGCAGGACGACGCGGTCCACGTCGAGCCTGTCGCGCACGAGCGGCGCGATCAACCGGTCGTAGTCGAATCCGACCGGCACGATGTGGGTCTGCATACTCGGTAGGTGGCCCCCGCGGCGTATAAATTCCGCAGACTCGCCGGACCGGTCCGGTCAGTCCGCGCCCGTCGCGTACACCGAAGTGTCTTCGCCCAGTGCGTGACTGGTGACCAGCGAGACGCTCACCGTCAGCACCAGCCCGAGGACCATTCCGACGACCGACGACGACCACCCTCCGAGGAAACTCCCGGGGACGACTTCGGTGAAGACGCTCAACAGGTAGAACAGCTGACTCCCGCCGATACCGACGTACATGCCGGTCTTCGTCGTGTTCGACCAGTACAGCGCGACGCCCACGGGGAGTGCCAACTGTGCGAACCCGCCGAAGGCGGTGTCGCCGATCTCCAGCAGCGTCGCCGGCTGGAACAGGCTGGCGACGAACGAGAGGGTGGCGAAGACGGCGACACCGACCCGACCCAGGAACGCTTCGCGCTCCTCGGAGGCCTCGGCGACCAGCGGGCGGTAGATGTCGCGGGTGAAGTACGACGACCCCGACAGCAGCATCGAGTCGCTGGAGGACATCATCGCGGCCATTGCGCCCGCGACGACGAGCGCCGCGAACCACGCAGGGGTGTACTCGGCGAGCAGCAGCGGAAGGACGTTCTCGTTGGCGCCGGCCTGGATGCCCAGGCCCCGCGCCCACGATCCCATCATGAACGCCGGGACGAACAGCAGGACGACGAGGACGGGCCACAGCGGGAGCGTGCGCTTGATGACGGCCTTCGACTCGGCGACGAAGAAGCGCTGGTTGACCTGCGGGAACATCGTGACGCCGAAGGCGATGGAGATGGCTGTCGAGAGGATGTACTCCGGCGTGTAGGTGCCGCCGCCGAGCGCGAGGAAGTTGCCGTCCACGTCGCCCAGCGTCGCCGTCGCGGCCCCGACGCCCCCGACTGCGCTCGCGACCCAGACGAACGCCGCCCAGACGATCACGAGCATGAACGCGCCCTGGAGGGTGTCGGTCCAGGCGACGCCGCGCATCCCCGAGAGGGCGACGTAGCCGATCATGAACAGCGTGATCCCGCCCGCGCCGGCCCAGTACGGGACCGCGCCGCCGGTCAGCGCCTCGATGGCCGTACCGGCGCCCTGCTGCTGGAGCATCACGTACGGGAACAGCCAGAAGATGCTGACACCGGCGACGAGCAGGCGCAGGCGGAGCGAGCCGAAGCGGTCGCCGAGCATCTCCCCGAGGGTCAGGTAGCCGTTGGCCTTCCCGACGAGCCACTGCTTGTAGCCCAGCACGTACCACAGGATCCCGAAGATGACGCCGTCCATCAGCCCCATGACGAGGATCCACTCCGGGCCGGCGCCGTAGCTGATGTTCGGGCCGGCGAAAAAGGTAAACGCCGAGAGCAACGTCGCGAAGGTGGTGAACAGGAGGACGACGGTACCCAGCGTGCGACTCGCGAGGTAGTAGTCCTCGGCGGTCCGGTCGGTCAGGCGGTAGGCGACGACGCCGATCGCCAGCGCGACGAGCATGTACCCCGCGATGATCCCGACCTGCAGAGCCGTGTCAGCCATCGCGGCTCACCCCCTCGACGCCCAGGCCCCACGCCCGTTTCGTGAACACCCAGAAGACGACGGCGACCAGGCAGAGCCAGCCGACGTGGTACCACACCCAGACCGGCAGCCCCGCGACGACGCCGTCGGCGCCCCAGAGGAACCACGGCACCGACAGCGCCGCCAGCGCGACCGCGATCGCCGCCCAGCCGACCAGCCGCGTGCGCTCGTTCATACACGACCGTTCGGCTACACGCCCCTTAACCTTTCGTCGAACGCCTACGGAGTGTATTTTCGAAGAATATTTCTCTTCATTTTGGAGGGGACGAGACGGTGAAGCGCCGGCCGAGTTCCGGAGATATCCGGGGCATCGGCAGATATTACAGTCGTCGAGTGACAAGTTACGGGTTGTTCAGTGAAGTCGTTCATGGACGGCGATTCACCATCACCCACACCATCCATATCACGCCCCGAACCGGGGCAGTTCACCAATGTACGATTCAGCGAAGTATCTGATCCACGCGGACATCAGGACCAGCGGGGTGGTCGAGCGGAGTGACGTGGTCGGCGCGGTCTTCGGACAGACCGAAGGCCTGCTCGGCGACGAGCTCGACCTGCGGGACCTCCAGGAGTCGGGCAAGCTCGGCCGCATCGACGTCGAGGTCGACTCCGAACGCGGGAGCTCCTTCGGCGAGGTCACGATCGCTAGCGGGCTCGACCGCGTCGAGACGGCGATCCTCGCGGCCGCTCTGGAGAGCATCGAGCGCGTCGGCCCGTCGACGGCCGACGTCGAGATACGGAATATCGAGGACGTGCGCTCGGCGAAGCGCCGGCGCGTCGTCGAGCGCGCGAAGGATCTCCTCGCGGAGTTCGACGCGACCACGATGTCCAGCGAGGACCTCGTCGACGAGGTCCGCCGGAGCGCACGCGTCGAGGACATCACCGAGTTCGCCGGCCTGCCCGCCGGCCCTCGCGTCGCCGACAGCGACGCGATCATCGTCGTCGAGGGCCGCGCCGACGTGCTCCAGCTGCTCAAGTACGGCATCAAGAACGCCATCGCGGTCGAGGGGACGAACGTGCCCGACGCCGTCGCCGAACTGACCGAGGACCGCACGGTGACGGCGTTCCTCGACGGCGACCGCGGCGGCGACCTCATTCTCAAGGAGCTGTCGCAGGTCGGCGACGTGGACTACGCCGCGCTCGCGCCGACCGGTCGGTCCGTCGAGGACCTCCCCCGCGGCGCCGTCATGGACGCGCTGCGTGACAAGGTGCCCTTCGAGACGGTCTCGACCGACGACGACGGAGCGCCAGCGGCTGACGCGGCGCCGACGACGGATTCCGCGGAGGCCGACGACGGGGCCGAGACGGACGACGCGCACGGTCTCGCCGCGACCGACGGGTCGAGTCAGCCCTCGCCGCCGGACGGCGACACGGCGACGGCCGGTCCGGAGTCGCCGGTCGAACCGGCCGAGGCAGACGCCCCCGAGGCCCCCACCGAATCGGGAACGGCTGCCGGGGCGTCGGTCGAGTCCGCCGCCACCGACGACTCGGACACCGAGAGCGCTACGCCGGCTACCGCGGACGCCTCCGAACGCGCGGCCGGGGCCGAAACGACGGTCCCAACCGAGCCGCCGGGCGACACCGACTCGTCCGCCACCGACTCGTCCGGCGAGTCCCGACCGGACACGCTCGCGAGCCACGTCGAAGCGGTCGTCGGAGAGGAGAGCGGCCGCGTACGGCTGCTCGACGCCGCATACGGTACGGTCGCCGAGGGCGAGGCCGACGAGGCGTTCGACCTGGTCGAGTCCGCCGAGACGGTGCCGGCGTCGGTCGTCCTCGACGACGACCTCTCCCAGCGCGTCCTCGACGTGGCCGCCCAGCGCGGCGTCGACCTCGTGGTCCCCCGCGGGGAAGGCGAGTACGTCAAACAGCCGGTCAACGTCCGCATCGTCACGGCCGACGAGGTCTGATCGGGGGCGCCCTCCGCCCGCCGGCCGTCCCGTCCGCTCGCCGCTCGGCTCGTTTTTCAGTCGTCGAGGCGCCGCTCCAGCAGGAACCCGTCCCCGCGCTCGTAGTGTTCGGGGAGTCGCTCGCGCCGCTCGAAGCCGCGCTCGCGGTAGAACGTGCGAGCGTCCTCGTCGACCTCGCGGACGGTCACGCGGAGCTTCCTCACGCCCGACTCGCGGAGTCGATCGACCAGCGCGTCGAGCAGCGCCGACCCGTGACCCTCGCCCTGGTGGTCTGGCGCGACCGCGAGTTCGGCGAGATAGCCCGCGTCGTCGTCGCCGTCGGTGACCGCGAGCGCGTAGCCGACCGGTGTCGTCGCGTCCCCGGTCCCGGTGGCCGCACCCGCCGGTGTCGCGACCAGCAGTATCGGCGGCCCGTCGGCGGCGACGGCCAGCAACTCCTCCCAGGGCTCGGCGAGGACGGCCGCCTGGATCGCCCGGAGCGGCGGTACGTCGGCCGACCGACCCTCACGGACGTGCGTACCGTCGGTCATATCGCGACGAAGCCGGCGCCCACGGCGGCGAGGGCGGCCGCGATCCCGGCCGCGAGCGTGGCGAAGAAGTTGACGCCCTCGTTTTCGAGGAAGACGCCCTCGACGGTGGCGCCCAGCAGGCTGTCGACGGTCATGCCGACGACGCCGCCGAAGACGACGATGCCCGCACCGAGCGCGTCCACGCGGCCGAACGCCCCGAGCGCGATGGCGGCGATGAGAACGGCGCCGGCCAGTCCGGCGACTTCGCCCTGCCAGGTGACGGCGCCGTCGGTCCCGGGTTCGACGCGCTCGAAGGTGGTGATCAGCCGCGGGTTGTCGAAGACGCCGCCGATCTCGCTGGAGAGGGTGTCGCTCATCGCTGCGGCGATCGAGCCGGCGAACGCGAACAGGAACAGATCCGCGGGAACGCCGGTCAGCGTCGGGCTCGCGGACCACCCGAGGACGGCGAACAGACCGACCAGGGAGTTGGCGAGGACGTTCCCGCTGCCGCGGGCGCCCTCGTTCTCCTCGGCGATGCCCCGCCGTTCTTTCTCCTCGTATCGGAACTTCGTCGAGAGCCCGCCGACGCCGAAGAAGGTGACCAGCAGGACGAACCAGCCGAAGTCGCCGAGGACGATCGTCTGCAGACAGAGGAAGACGCCGGTGATCATGCCCGGGAGCGACGCCGTCTCCAGCGCGTAGGCGAGGTAGCCGAACAGGAACGCCAGGGCCAGCGCGGCGCCGACGACGGCGGGCTCGATCGACAGCGGCAGGTCGGCGAACAGCCACAGCAACAGGCCGATCGAGACCATCACGAGCGGGTCGTCGCGCTCGAAGAGCACGGCGCGCAACAGCGCCCCGAGCAGGGCGCCGCTGGCGGCGAGGAACGCCACGAGGGGCCACTCGACCGTGGTCCCGATCAGGCGAGCGGCGGCGTACTGGCCGGCGCTACCCGCGAGGAAGCCGGCGAGGACGAACCCGGCGGTCGCGGCGAACGGTTCGTCGCGCACCGTCCGGACGAGGTGGCCGCCGAGGTTCCCCCACGCGAGCAGCAAGACGGTTCCGACGAAGACCGTCGGCGGGAGGGTGAATCGCACGGACAGCAGCGCCAGCGCCGCGGCCGCCAGGGCGAAGCCGGCGAGGCCGTACAGGCGGCCGTCGCGGCGGTCGCCGGGCCGGGCGAACAGCTCGAAGACCGGTCCCTCGTCGACGACGTACAGCGCGAGGGCGGCGACGAGGAGGAACGGGCCGGGCGCGGCGACGGTCGCGAGCGCCCGACTCGTTCGGTTGGCGATCGGCGGGACGGCGAGCGCCAGCGTCCCGACGAGGGCGAACGCGCCCGCACGCCGGACTGTCGTTGTCACGCTACTGTCGGTATCCCCGGTGAGCTACTTACCGTTTCCGAACCACTTCGCCCCGTGCCCGCGGTGTGACACGTTCCCGCTCGGCCGGTGCGACACCGGACCGCGGCCGCCGGCCGACCCGCCGCCGCCGAGCGTGAGATTTAGGGCGTGTCCGGGAAAAGCGGGGGTGTGGGACTGTACGACCGCTATCTCGGCCACCGCCTGCGCTCCAGCGACGCCGACCTCCCCGGGACGGTCGCGGTCATCGTCACCGAGCGGGACCTGCTCGAAGCCGACGCCTACGAGACGCTGGAGGCCTGTTTCGAGTGGGCCTTCGAGTTCGGCGCCGACCGCGTCGTCGTCTACGTCAGCGTCCTCGACACGGAGGTCGTCGACACCATCCGCCGGGAGCTCGCGGACGTGGACGCCCCCCGCGAGCTCGCCGTCCGCGGCCCCGACGACGACGAGCAAGCCGACGCGCCGATCCAGGTCGGGATCGGCCTCGGCGGCAAACACGAGTTCGCCGCCGCGGTGCAGAGCCTCGCCGAGGAGGTCGACGCCGGCGACCTGGCCCCCGAGGACATCGACGAGGCCGCCATCGAGGGCGAACTCGTCTTCCCCGTCCAGCCGGATCTANGCCATCAGAGATGTGTATAAGAGACAGCGTCTACTCCGAGCTGTACTTCACCGACGTGAACTGGCGGGACTTCCGCCGCCGGGACTACCTCCGGGCGCTTCGGGACTACCAGAATCGCCAGCGGCGGTTCGGGCGGTAGGCCTCACGCGCTCGTCGGCGAACAACCGCTCAGAACCCGAACACGGGGACGAACCGGAACGTGAGGTACGCGCCGGCGGTGGCGATGGCCGGCACGACGTTCTGCATCAGGACGACGCGCGCGGTCGTCGCGGGGTTGAACAGGTCGCCGGGGTCGGGGATGTCCTCGGCGTCCTCCTCGCCGATGGGTGGCAACTCCTCGCCGGGCTCGTCCGCGGCGAGCGCGTCGACGGTGACCGGCGGGGCGTCCTCGGTGGAGACGGCCTCGGGGACGGTCATCGGCCGGGTCGCCCGGCCCCACCCCAGGCCGACGATCGACATCGTCGCGATGATGACGAAACTCGCGGGGATCCCCAGCGCCGAGAGGAAGACGACCAGCGTGGAACTGACCCCGGCGACGACGATCGCGGCCGTCAGCGGCAGTTCCGTGATGTCGCTGCCCATCGTCTCTAGCGTCCGCCGGGCGATCGTGAACGCGCCGATGGTGACGCCGATACCCCCCAGAATTATCGCCGGATTCATCTCCAGTTCGTCGCTGCCGACCAGCGGCGCGACGGCGTTGGCGATGTTCGACGTGCCGGAGCTGAACGCCATCAGGCAGCCGATCGCGACGACGGCCACGACGCCGGCCAGTTCCCGCCGATTGGTCGTCGGGTGGACGCTCACGCCCGGTATCGAGCCGGACCGGTCCACGTCGAACAGCGGCCCGGTGCTGCGCTCCATCGCCACGAGCTTGTTGAGCCGCGCGTAGAAGTACCGGCCGATGACGAGCGACACCCAGAGGCCGATGATCGGCGAGACGACCCACCAGGTGACGATCTCGCCCATGACGGCGAGGTCGAGCGCCCCGCCCGCGAGCCCCAGTCCGGCGATCGCCCCGACCGCGGTCATCGAGGTCGAGGCCGGCACCCCGAAGACGTTGCCCATGAGCAGCGCGACGCCGATGAAAAAGAGGACGACGATCGACGTCTCCAGCGTGAACACGCCGGCGTCGGTGACCAGTTCCGACCCGAGCTTCGTCACGACGTTCCGGCCGATGGTCCAGGCGCCGACGAAGAAGAACACCCCCATCAGCACCGCGGCGGTCGTCTTCGAGATGGCGTCCGCGCCGACCGCCGGGCCGAAGGCCGGTCCCGTCGTCGACCCGCCGATGTTGTACGCGACGAACATCGAGACGAGGACGCCGACAACGAGCAGGAGCTCGACCATCAGCTCCCCCCGTCGCCGGCCGTTCGCTCCGACTCCGCGTCGGACCCGTCGCCGTCGTCACCGGTCCCGTCGAGTTGCTCCTCCAGGGTCTCCTCGACGGTCTCTTCGACCGTGTCGCTGACCGTCTTCTCGACGGTTTCCTCGACTGTCTCACCGACCGTCTCCTCGACGGTCTCACCGACTTTCTCTTCGACCGTTTCCTCGACCGTTTCGCCGACTTTCTCCTCGACCGTCTCCTCGACGGTTTCACCGACTTTCTCCTCGACGGTTTCACCGACTTTCTCCTCGACGGTTTCTTCGACGGTTTCACCGACTTTCTCCTCGACAGTCTCCTCGACAGTTTCGCCGACTGTTTCCTCGACGGTTTCGCCGACCGTTTCCTCGACGGTTTCTTCGACCGTCTCACCGACTCTCTCCTCGACGGTTTCCTCGACGGTTTCGCCGACCGTTTCCTCGACGGTTTCTTCGACCGTCTCACCGACTTTCTCCTCGACGGTTTCGTCGACAGTTTCCTCGACGGCGCTGCCGACGGTTTCGTCGACGGTCTGTTCGACGGTCTCGCCGACGGTCTGTTCGACGGTCTCGCCGACTTTCGCCTCGACGGTTTCGTCGACGGTTTCTTCGACGGTTTCCTCGACGGTTTCCTTGACCGCGGTGGTCATCCAGTCGGGGTCGAAGCGGGCCATCTTCCAGACCACGTGGAGCAGATACGAGATGAGGACGCCGAATCCGAACGCCAGGCCGACGGTGTTGCCGGCGACCACGATGAGCCCGACCGCGACCGCGATCAGCAGTCCGTAGGAGAGATCGACGATCGAGTCGACGCGGCTCGGGTTCATCGTCCACCGGCCGTGTTCAGGGGCCGTTGGGGCGCGGGAGCGATACGCTGTCGGGGAGACGGGAAAGAAGACACGCGTATCTATACAGAGCGGCCCTCGGGTCAAGAACCTTGGCAAAGAACCCCCGACCGGCTGGCGCGCGCTCGCTCAGTGGAAGGTGGCGCCCTCGCCGATCGCCGTCTGGTAGACGCGGGCCTCGACGCCCGTCTCGTCGAAGGCGTCGACCATGGCGGAGGCGATGGCACGACGGTCGGTCTCGTAGCAGGCGGCGATGACCGAGGGGCCGGCGCCGCTGATCGTGACGCCGGTGGCACCGGCGTCGAAGGCGGCCTCTCGAACGTCGCTGTAGCCGTCGATGAGTTCGGCGCGGGCGGGGGTGACGACCGAATCCTCCATGCCGCGACCGACGAGTTCGGGGTCCGAACGGTGCATGCCCGTCGTCAGGGTGGCGGCGTTGCCGACGGTCTCGACCATGTCGGCGACGCGGGCGCCGTCGGGGACGACCTCGCGGGCGTCGCGGGTCGAGACGACGATGTCGGGGAGGCAAGTCACGAGCGAGATGTCGGCGTCGACCGTCGCGATGCCGCTCGGCGTCGCGATCGTGAACCCGCCGAGGATCGCGGGGGCGACGTTGTCGTCGTGGGCGTCGCCGGAGACGACGGCCTCGCCCTCCGCGGCGATGGGGACGAGTTCCTTCCGGGTGAGCCCGCGGTCGTAGAGCTCGTTGAGCGCGACCGCGGCCGCGGCGGCGGAGGCCGCCGAGGAACCCAGGCCCGAGGCGGGGCGGACGCCCTTGTCGATCTCGATGTGGGCGGGGGCGTCGAGCGCCTCGGCGACGGCGCCGACGGTGTTGTCCGCGGGGTCCTCGGGGATGAACTGGCTCCCGGCACCGGTCACGTCGATGGTGGTCTCGGGGGCTCGCCGAACCCGGACCACGTCGGCCGGTCTGTCCAGCGCCACACCGAACACGTCGAAGCCACTCCCCAGGTTCGCGCTCGTCGCCGGCGCCCGCACCGTCACCATATCGTGCGATTTCCGCGACTGCGGGCAAAAAGGTAGCGGAGTACGGGGACGGAGCCCAGGAGCGTGCCGGAACCGGACGAGCGCGTCACGTCGGGGCTCGGTCACGGCATTGTCTCGCGCGATAATGCGACACAATCTATAATACGAACAAGTTGAAAATACGGGTTCGTGAACGCGTCAGATGGCTGGTGAGGCGCTCGCTCCGGTGGTCGCCGCGACCGCCGTCGGGGGCGCCGTCGAGTTCGCCCTCGCGGCGGTGGCCTACCGTCACCGGGAGCGGCCGGGCGCGCGGCCGTTCGGCTGGCTGTCGCTCGCGGCCGGCGGCTGGGCGCTCCTGCAGGTGACGGTTCTGATGGCGCCTTCAACCGCGGTCGCGAGCGGTGCCGCCCTCCTCGCAGGCGCCGTCTCGTCGCAGATCCCGATGCTGTGGCTCGTCTTCGCGGTCGTCTACACGGGCCACCGCGAGTGGCTCACTCGCGGTCGACTGGCCGCGCTCTGGGCGCCGTTGACGGCGTTCTCGCTCGTCCACGTGACCGCGCCGGTCCACGGCTTCGTGCTCGCACCTCTCGAGGTCGTCACCGAGAACGGGATCACCGCGCCCGCCGCGGCGGAGACGCTCGCCCTCGCCGCGCAATCACTGGTCGCGTACGGCCTGATACTCGTCGGGTATCTCCTCCTCATCGCCTTCCTGCTGGACTCGCGCAACGTCTACCGGGCCGAGACGGGCGCGCTCGTCCTCGGGGGGCTGTTCCCGACCGCGGGAACCGTCGTCGTCTCCGTGGCCGGCGGGGTCCATCCGGGGGTCTCGGTCGCGCCGGCGATGTTCGCTGTCTACGGCGTGGTAGCGGGGCTCGTCCTCTTTCGCTACGACTTCGAAGGCGTCGCGCCCGTCGCGGCGGACCTGCTCGCCGAGGAACTCGCGGACCCGGTGGTGATCCTCGACGACGCCGACACGGTGATCGACCACAACCCGGCCGCCGAGCGGCTCGTCGACGGCGGTGACCTCTCGGGGCGCCACGCCGACGCGGTCGCCGACGGGTTCGCAGACCGGGTCGCCGACGGCGCGGCGGTCACCGTCGACGCGCCCGGCTACGACCGGGCGGTGTCGTCGTTTTCGCTCGGCGTGACCACCGTCGAGGACCAGTACGGGGTCCCGAAGGGCCGACTCGTCCACCTTCGGGACGTGTCCGACCAACAGCGTCGGCTCGACCAGCTGACGGCGATGCAGGCGGCCACCCAGCGGTTCATCGGCGCGCGAACCGCGGCCGAGGTCGCGGACATCGCGGTCCGGTTCGCCAGCGACGTTCACGACCAGCCCTACGCGGCCCTGTTTCGGTACGACGAGCCGACGGACGCGCTCGTCTCGGAAGCGGTCACCGACCGGCTGGCGGCGGAACTCCGCGTCGAAGCCGACGAGTCGATCCGGGTCCCACGGGGGACGGGACCGCTCTGGACGAGCTACGAGAGCGGCGAACTCGCCACCTTCGAAGGCGAACGGGACCTCGTGATCGGCCCGTACGCGTTCGGCTCGGCGTCGGCGCTGTTCCTGCCGCTGGGCGACCACGGCGTGCTCGTCATCGGGACCGACGAGGGCGAGGGGTACACTGAGACCGACGAACAGCTGGGCCAGATCCTCGCGCGGACGACCGAGACGGCGCTGACGCGCGTCGAGTACGAGGAGGAACTGCGCGCCAGCCGGGTCGCCGTCGAGCGACGCAACAAACAGATCGAGTTCTTCAACGGCGTCCTCCGGCACAACATCCGCAACGCGATGCTGGTCATCGACGGCCACGCCCAGCACCTGCAGACGCGCGTCGGCGAGGGCGACACCGAGAAACTCGGGACGATCCGGACGTGGTGTTCGGATCTGACGGACATGACCGAGAAGATCCGCGCGGTCAACGACACCGTGACCGCCACCGAGGACGAGCGGCTCGAACGGGTCGACCTCTCGGGAGTCCTCTACGAGGAGGGCCTCGCGCTCTCGGAGCGCTACGAGTCGGTCGCGGTCGAACTCGATGTCGCCGACGACCTGACGGTCGCCGCCAACGACCTCGTGGCCGACGTCGTCGAGGGCGTCCTCTCGAACGCGGTCGAACACAACGACGGCGCCCGCCCCCGGGTCCGAGTCGCGACCGAACCGATGGGCGAGTGGATCCAGGTCCGGATCGCCGACAACGGCCCCGGCCTCTCGGAGGACATGCAGACGCAGGTCTTCCAGCGGGAGATGGCGACCAGCCAGACCGCCCACGGGTTCGGCCTCTACTTCGTCTCCGTGATGATGGACCTCTACAGCGGCAACGTCTGGTTCGAGGACAACGAGCCCACCGGGACCGTCGTCGTCCTGGAGTTCCAGCTCGCCGCGGAGACGCCCGAACTCCCGCCCGGCGAGTGACCCGCCGCCGAGCCGACGGGGGGCGACCGAGCGAAAGGGCTTTTCCGATCACGGCGGAACGGGAGGTATGATCGGAGTCGTCGGCGGCGGCGTCGCCGGCCTCGCGGCCGCGTATCGCCTCCAGCAACGCGGTCGCGAGGTCCAGGTGTTCGAGGCGAGCGACGACGTGGGCGGCCTGGCCGCCGTCTACGAGACCGCGGGCGACCCTATCGAGAAGTTCTATCATCACCTCTCGGCCTCCGAGGGGACCATCGTCGAACTGATCGACGACCTCGGCCTCGGCGAGGACCTGGAGTGGCGCTACAAGACCGATTCGTACTACGTCGACGGGGTCGTCCACCCCATGGAGAAGGCCTGGGAGATCCTCGCCTACCCGCACCTGTCGATCTACGACAAGTTCCGGCTGGCGATGCTCGTCAAGGAGATCGACGTGCGCGGCGGCGTCCCGAAGTTCGACACCTACGACGACATCACCGACTTCGAGGACGTACCCATCAAGGAGTTCCTGCTCGACCACACCACCCGCCACGTCTACGAGTCGTTCTGGGAGCCGCTGCTGGACGCGAAGTTCGGTTCGCGCAAAGAGGACGTGTCGGCGGCGTGGCTGCTCGGTCGCGTGAAGTTCCGCGGCGAGCGCGACGTGATCCGCGGCGAACAGCTGGGCTATCTGGAGGGCGGGTTCGGCGTCCTGCTCGACGAACTCTACGCGGCCGTCGGCACGGAGAACGTTACGACCGGCGCGCGCGTGACCGAGATCGGAACGGGGGTCGGCGCGGCGGCCGACGGTGGTGCAGCGGTCGCGGGCGCGACATCGACGACCGGTAGCTCGACGGTCGAGTCGATCACGGTCGAGCGCGACGGTGAGACGGAGACCCACGACGTGGACGCCGTCGTCGTCGCGGCGATGCCGAACGTCCTCGAAGACCTGACGGGCTATCCCTGCGAGATCGACTTCCAGGGGACGGTCTGCTCGGTCTGGAGCATGGAACAGTCCCTCTCGGACACCTACTGGCTGAACATCAAGGACGAGGCGCCCTTCGGCGTGTTCATCGAACACACGAACTTCGTGCCGCCCGAGCGCTACGGCGGCGAACACCTCTACTACACGGCCAGCTACATCCAGAGCCCCGAGGAGGAGCTGTGGGGGATGTCCGATTCGGAGGTCGAGGACTACTGGGCCGAGGGGGTCGGCGACATGTTCCCCGCCTTCGACCGCGAGGGCGTCAACTGGGTGCAGACGGCCCGGAACCCCCGAACTGCCCCCATCTACGAGCGCGGCTATCTCGACATGGTCGTCCCCTACGATCTGGGGGGCGAGGTGGCCGAGGGCGTCTACTACGCCGGGATGGCCTCCCGCGCGCAGTACCCCGAGCGCTCGCTCGACGGCGGGATCGAGGCCGGATACGCCTGTGCGGACCTGATCACGGGCGACCGGTAGTCCCGCCACGGGCGACTCGGGGCGCGAAGCGGGGGGCGCGGCTCACGCGTCGACTTCGTCGCCGTCGACGCCCGGCGCTTCCTCGACGGACACGTCCTCGGGCGCCTCCTCCCCGCCGACCACGAGTTCGCCGTCGGCGGTCTCGACGTACACGTCGTCGGCGAAGCCGCCCTCGGCGTAGGGGTGTTCGGGGTCGTCGAGCTTCTCCGGGGTCGACGGGGCGTCGGCGACGCCGTCGACCGGGGTGAACGCGCCGAGCGGGTCGTCGATGGTGATGTCGTAGCGCTCGAAGAACTCGCTGTAGCGGTCGTAGTGGTCGCCGAGTTCGTCGCTCGGGAACTCCATCATCTCGGTCCAGCCGTGGTTGTAGAAGTCGAAGTTGGCCTGGACGTGAGTGATCTCGCGGGCTTCGGCCTCCGGGTAGCCGTCCTCGAGCGCGGCGACGTAGGTGTCCATCGTCGCGTCGAAGAAGTCGTCGAGGTGGTCCCGGCGCTCCTCGCGGCGGGCGGGGTCGGCCTTCTCGGCGAAGATATCCGTGTGCATCCCGACCAGCCGGTCGTTGACCTTCTCCCCGACGACGGGGAGCGTCAACGCCTGCTTGGCGGCGAAGTGACGGACGTTCTGGCTAATTTTCATCGTGTTCGGAGGTTTGGACGCGAGCGTATTCAACGTCTCGGGTACGCACCGACCGACGGCACGCCCGAACGCCGACCGAATCGGCGATCCGCTAGGGGTTTCGGTTCCAGCGCGCGTTCGTCATGACGGAACGATCAACTATTTCGTTCGAGGGAATGTGTCTGCCAATCATCCGCATGGAGAGATAGCAATCCGTATTAACCACGGTTGCGAACACCCTGGCCATGAGCGCATCCCACGTCATCATCGGTGATGGCATCGCGGGGAGTTCGGCAGCGGAGACGATCCGGGAGGAAGACCCCGACGCGGACATCACCGTCATCACCGATGAGGGTGAAGCGCTGTACAACCGCATCCTGATCAAGGAGTTCGCCAAGGGCAAACTGCCCGAGGCGCCCATCTCGATCCACGAGCCCGAGTGGTACGAGGAACGGGACATCGACCTCCAGCTCAACACGCACGTCACCACGATCGACACGGAGGACAACGAGATCCACACCCACGAGGGGACCGTCTACGAGTACGACAAGCTCCTCCTCGCGACCGGCGGGACGCCCGCCAGTCTGGCGAGTTTCGGCATCGACAACGCGGACGCCGGCGGCATCGACCACTTCTGGACGTTCCAGGACGCCCGCTCTATCAAGGAGAACGTCGAGGCGGCCGACCAGGGCATCATCGTCGGCGCAGGCCTGCTCGGCATCGACCTGGCGGCCATCTGCGGCGCCCAGGAGCTCGACGCCAACTACCTGATGCGCGGCGAGTGCTGGTGGCGCTACGCGCTCGACGAGGAGGGCGCGGAGATCCTCCACGAAGCGATGCGCGAGCGCGGTGTCACGCCCGTCTTCGACTCGGGCGTCTCCGAGTTCGAGACCGACGACGACGGCCAGGTCGAGGCTGCTATCGACCCCAACGGCGAGCGCTACGAGGGCGACTGGGCCGGCGTCGCCATCGGCCTGAGCTTCAACACTGAGTTCCTCCAGGACACGCCGGTCGAGACCAACGACGACGGCGTCGTCACCGACGAGTACATGCGGACCAACGTCGACGACGTGTACGCCGCGGGCGACCTGACGTGGTTCTACGACACTATCCTCGGCCAGATGGGCCAGAACGGCTCGTGGGGCTCGGCGAAGGAGCAGGGTTCGATCGCCGGCCAGAACATGGTCGAGGACCTCGAAGCCGGCGGCGAGTCCGACGACCCCGAGGAGTTCCGCTGGGTCTCCTCCTATTCGATCACCCACTTCGACTTCCCGTTTCTCTCCTTTGGCCACCCGACGATCGGCGACGACGACGCCGCCCGCAAGTACAGCGACACCGAGTGGCGCCGCCTCGCGCTCAACGACGGCAAGATCGTCGGCGGCGTCCTCATCGGCGACCTGTCCCAGCAGTCCAAGTTCAAGAAGCTCATGCGCGAGGAGCGCGAGGTCGCCCAGCACAAGGATCTCCTCCTCGAAGAGGACGTGGACATGGACAAGCTCGAAGAGGCCACCCCCAAGCCCGAGTAACGCCGACTGCGAACCCGGCGGTTTCTCCCGCAGCCGAACCACTACCACCGCGAGCGCTCCGCGGACTCGCTTCTCCGCCGTCGATGTCCGGTCAGCGTTCGGTACTGTCGCGCTCGGGGCCTGATCGAAGCCGTTTTCCCCGGGCCAGTGCCCCTATCGAGTATGGACAGCGGCGGCAGCAGCGACATGACCCTCGCCTTCGACCTGGACGCGCTGAAGGCCCTGGCCTACCCCGACCGGGTGTTCCAGGACGCGCGCAAGTGGAGCGAGTACGTCGGCGTCGTCTCCGAGCAGCCGACCTACGTGGTGACGAACTTCACGCGCAAGCACCGCATCCGACAGGACTTCTTCTCGGGGCCGCGCAGTCGGGCGGAGAGCCTGGAGAACGTCGCCCAGCAGTTCGGGACCGAGCGCCACGTCTTCGTCGGCAGCGACGACGAGGACGCCGAACTGGCCGAGGAGGTCGGCTGGGAGTACCTCCCCGTCACCGACGCGGCGGAAGCCGCCGACTGGGAGCTGGGCGAACCGGAGGCTCCCGAGGAAGACGCGGGCGACGACGAGCGCGACGACTGGCCCTGAGTTCTCACGGCAGTCGCTCGCCGGGTACCGCGGCGTTTAAACGGCTGACGGGGCAAGATTCGGTAATGGTAGAACCGCGCGTCCCCGGGAGCCAGGGGGCAGACGTCGAGTTGCCCTGCGGGGAGACCGTCGCCGTCCACGACCTGGACATGGGCCTGCGGGAGTACGACTGCGCCTGTGGCGACGCGCACGCGGTCGTGATGGACGTGCATCCGCTCGGCCGGTTCGTCCCCGAGTTCCTCGTAGAGGTACTCACCGAGAGCATCGAGACGGCCGACGAGTTCCCCGAGTTCACGACCGCTCACGTCATGGGTATCGTGATGGAGGAGTTCCCCGAAGCCGTGGTCAACGAGGACCTGTCCGAACAGGGGGAGGTCGGCTACTCGATGCTCTGGTTGAGCGACTTCGACGCCCGCCGACTCCACGAGGTCGTCGTCGAACTCGTCGTCGAGTTGATGGACCACGCCGTCAGCCACGCCGACGACGAGGCGGCCACCGCGCAGTTCGAGGAGTGGCTCCACGAGTTCGACGTGACCGAGTTCGTCGACCAGTACCGCGACGAACGCGAGTTCGAGACCGAACACGACTCCGCGGTCTGAGCGCGCCGAAGGCCGGGCGGTCGGCCGCCGCCGTCCGGATCCGGAACGCCGTCTGCAGAATCCCTGTTCGACGATACTGAACGATGGCCGAAACGTTTCCGTTTTGTTGCACGTAGTGGCGCGGTACGTATGACAGCCGACGACACACCCGTGGCGTTGCCGTCCTGCGATTTCCGGATATAGGCCGTCTGACGGCTGTCTGACGCCGTTTAATGGTGGAGGAGGGTATACGGTAGTGTATGCGCGTACGGCAGCGCGACTTCGATCGGATCCGCGCCGTGCTGGACGAGGCCGACGCGGAGGAGCCGTTGACGGCCAGGGAGATTCTGGACCTGCTCGACGAACACGGCGAGGAGTTCGACAGCGCTCACCGCGTAGCGACCGTCCTCGGCCGTCACGCCCAGTCCGGCGACGTCGAAGTCATCCGCGACCAGCCATACCGCTACGAGTTCACCGAGCGGAGCAACTGAGGCCGTACCTTCTGGGGAAGGAGTCGCCAGCCGCCGCCGTATCGTCGCCCATTTACGTCACCTCGCTGTGTGACCGATAGCGATGTCCGCGGCGGTCGGTACCGGTCCGCGACCGTCGGCCGACCGGCTCCGACCCCGGTCTCCGCGATCCGTCGGACCAGCCTGGCGCGTTCACCGAGATACGATTTTCGAAACTGCGTTTCGATTTCCGCATTCTTTCGCCGGGTTTATTACGACGAGCGGACTCCCCCCGAGTAATGACACAGGACGAGGACCGTACCATTCTGCTGATCGGGAGCGGGCCGATCAAGATCGGACAGGCGGCCGAGTTCGACTACTCGGGCGCGCAGGCGTGTCGCGCGCTCCAGGAGGAGGGCGCTCGCGTCGTGCTCGTCAACTCGAACCCGGCGACGATCATGACCGACCCGGAGATGGCCGACGCCGTCTACATCGAACCCATCAACACCGAGGCGATCTCGGAGATCATCCGGAAGGAGAACCCCGACGGGGTCATCGCCGGTCTCGGCGGTCAGACGGGCCTGAACGTCACCGCCGAACTCGCCGAGGAGGGCGTCCTCGACGAACACGACGTGGACGTGATGGGCACGCCCCTCGACACCATCTACGCGACGGAGGACCGCGACCAGTTCCGCCAGCGCATGGAGTCCATCGGCGAGCCGGTCCCGGAGTCGATCACCATCGAGTCCATGGACGAGGTCGAGGACGCCGTCGAAGCCGTCGGCGGCCTCCCGGTCATCATGCGCACGACCTACACGCTGGGCGGTGCCGGGTCGGGCGTCATCGACGACATGGACGAACTCAAGAAGGCCGTCCGCAAGGGGCTGCGCCTCTCCCGCGACGACCGCGTGATGATCACCGAGTCCATCGACGGCTGGATCGAGCTGGAGTACGAGGTGATGCGCGACGCCGACGACTCGTGTATCATCATCTGCAACATGGAGAACCTCGACCCGATGGGCATCCACACGGGCGAGTCCACCGTCGTGACGCCCAGCCAGGTCATCCCCGACGAGGGCCACCAGGTCATGCGCGACACCGCGCTCGACGTGATCCGCGAACTGGGCATCCAGGGCGGCTGTAACATCCAGTTCGCCTGGCGCGACGACGGCACGCCCGGCGGCGAGTACCGCGTCGTCGAGGTGAACCCGCGCGTCTCTCGTTCTTCGGCGCTGGCTTCGAAGGCGACGGGCTACCCCATCGCTCGCGTCACCGCCAAGGTCGCGCTGGGCAAGCGCCTCCACGAGATCGACAACGAGATCACCGGACAGACCACCGCGGCCTTCGAGCCGGCCATCGACTACGTGGTCACGAAGGTGCCCCGGTGGCCCAAGGACAAGTTCGGCGACGTGGAGTTCGAGCTCGGCCCGGCGATGAAGTCGACGGGCGAGGCGATGTCCATCGGCCGCACCTTCGAGGAATCGCTGCTGAAGGCGCTCCGTTCCTCGGAGTACGACCCCGCGGTGGACTTCGCGACGGTGTTCAACGACGAGTTAGAGGAGTACTACCTCGAACGCCCCTCGCCGGACCGTCCCTACGCCATCTTCGAGGCGTTCAGTCGCGGCTACACGGTCGAGGAGATAAACGAGATCACGGAGATCCGCGAGTGGTACCTCGAACGCTTCCAGCGCATCGCCGACGCGGCCGACGCGGCCGCGGAGGGCGACTACCAGGCCGCCGCGGACGTGGGCTTCACCGACCAGGAGATCACCGCCCTCGCCGGCGGCGAGTTCAACGACACGCACGTCTCGTGGCTCCCGACCGTCGAGGGCCCCGACGCGCCCGACGACGACACCGCGATGGCCGACGGTGGCGCCGAAGCCGAGTCCGCCGAGGCCGCGACCTCGCCCGGGCCCGACGTGACCGTCGACGAGGTCGAGTCCCAGACCTCCGACCGCGACTTCAAGCTCGTCGACACCTGCGCCGGCGAGTTCGCGGCGACGACGCCGTACTACTACTCCTCCAGGGACCCCATCTCGGGGCTGGGCCGCAACGAGGTCCAGGTCGACCCCGACGTCGAGAGCGTCGTGGTCGTCGGCGGCGGCCCGATCCGCATCGGGCAGGGCGTCGAGTTCGACTACTGTTCCGTCCACGCGGTCCGCGCGCTGGAGGAGTTAGGTATCGACGCCACCGTCGTCAACAACAACCCCGAGACGGTCTCGACGGACTACGACACCTCCGACGGCCTGTTCTTCGAGCCCATCACGGCCGAAGAGGTCGCCGACGTGGTCGAGGAGACCGGCGCCGACGGCGTGATGGTCCAGTTCGGCGGCCAGACTTCCGTCGACATCGGCCACCCGCTCGAAGCCGAGATCGACCGCCGCGGCCTCGACTGCTCGATTATGGGCACCGCCGTCGACGCGATGGACCTCGCCGAGGACCGCGACCGCTTCAACCGCCTCATGGACGACCTGGGCATCGCCCAGCCCCAGGGCGGCTCCGCCACCAGCGAACAGGAAGCGCTGGACTTGGCCCACGAGATCGGCTACCCCGTCCTCGTCCGTCCCTCGTACGTCCTGGGCGGCCGCGCGATGGACGTGGTCTACAGCGACGAGGACCTCAAGGAGTACATCGAGGAAGCGGTCCGCGTCAGCCCCGACAAGCCGATCCTCGTGGACGAGTTCCTCGAAGACGCCGTCGAACTCGACGTCGACGCCGTCTCCGACGGCGAGAACGTCCTCATCGGCGGTATCATGGAGCACGTCGAGAGTGCGGGTGTCCACTCCGGCGACTCCGCCTGCATGATCCCGCCGCGCTCGCTCGGCCGCGACGTGAACCGCAAAGTGCGCCAGGTCACCGAAGACATCGCCCGCGCGCTCGACACGGTCGGCCTGATGAACGTCCAGCTGGCCGTCAAGGACGAAGAGGTGTACGTCCTCGAAGCGAACCCCCGCTCCTCGCGTACCGTCCCGTACGTCTCCAAGGCGACCGGCGTCCCGATCGCCAAGCTCGCGGCGAAGGTCATGGCCGGCGAGACCCTCGACGACCTGGACGTCACCGAGCAGGTGCCCGAACAGGTCTCGGTCAAGGAGGTCGTCCTGCCGTTCGACCGCCTGCCGGGCTCGGACCCGCGCCTCGGTCCGGAGATGAAGTCCACGGGTGAGGTCATGGGCACCGCCGACACCTTCGGCAAGGCCTACCAGAAGGCCCAGATGTCCGTCGGTAAGGCCATCCCGCTGGAGGGCACCGCAGTGGTGGACCTCTCGGAGAGCGAGTTCCCCGGTCGCGAGACCGAGGCCGGCGAGGAACTCGTCGACGCCTACGCCGAGCACTTCGATCTGGTGACCTTCGACAGCACCGACGAGTTCGTCGACGCCGTCGAGAGCGGCGAGGTCGACCTCATCGTCTCGCGCCAGCGCGAACCGCTGGAGGCCGCGGTCGAGGAGGAGATCACCTACTTCTCCACGCTCGCCTCCGCTCGCGCGGCGCTGGAGGCCATCGAGGCCGCCGACGAACCGCTGGACGTCCAGCCCGTCGGCCAGCGCGTCAAGCGCGACGAGTACTGGGGCCAGCCCAAGCAGGACTGAGCGACGACTCCGGCGTCTGCCCGCGCCAGCTCTTTCGCTCTCTTTTCTCCTCCGTTTCGACTCCCCAGCGGCGGTGTCCCCGGTGTCCGCGCGACGGCGTTCGCGCGCGGTCCGAAGCGCCTGCGCCCCCGGTGGAGTGGACGGGTGAGCGCGCTCGCGCTCGATAGTCGCCTGAGCGGGCACTATCCGCGCGGTGCGAGGCGCGAGCGAGCGCCTCGACATGCGACCGGGGAGTGAACCGACCCGTGAGCGAGCGCACCGAGGGCGTTCATCGCTCGCTGTCCCCTGCAGTCTCGGTCATTCGGCTTCCCTCTACGACGCAACTAACAGAAACAACTGATACGTGAGCAACACGAACCGACCGATCTCGGAGCCGCGTCACAAGAACTACACTTCGCGGCCTCGAATTCGGCGAGCGATGCCCTCCAACGACGAACCGCAGTCGCTCCGGGCCAACATCGTCCGGCGCTGGAAGGAGGAACTGTTCTCCGCGGACACCGTGGTCGCGGCGGTCGCCGTCGCGGTGGCGATCCCCGCCGGCCTCGCCGCCGCGGTCGTCGTCGGCGCGGCGGCGCTCTACCCGGTCTGGTTCGCGACCGCCGCCGGCCCGAGCCTCGGCTACTGGCGCGGTATCCGGATCGAGGTCCCGATGGCCACCGCCGCGAAGGTCGGCGGCGCCATGGCGCTCGCGACCGCGGTCGTGACGGCTGCCGTGGCCGCACTCGCCCTCGCGGTCGGCGGGGGCGAGGGCGGGACGGTCGTCGCGGGCGGGCTGGTCGGCCTGCTGTTCAGCGGGCTCGCCAGCCGGTTCGCCTTCCACCGGCTCGCCGGCGAGACGGCGTGACCGCGCCGCCGGCCCGTGGTCGCCGGCGCGCTACAGCGTCAGTTCGACCCGGTAGTCGGTCAGGTTCTCGTAGCCGTCCTCGGTGACGACGACCAGGTCCTCGATGCGGACGCCGCCGACTTCGGGGTCGTACAGCCCCGGTTCGATCGTGATGACGTGGCCGGGCTGCAGCTCCTCGCCGCTGGGGGCGAGACTCGGTCCCTCGTGGACGTCGAGGCCGACGCCGTGGCCCGTCGAGTGGATGAACCCCGTCTCGGTCCCCTCGTCGCTGCGCAGCGTCGGCTCGCCCGCGTCCTCGTAGACGTCGCAGGCGGCGTCGTGTACGTCCGCGCCGGTCGCGCCGGGTTCGACGGCGTCCAGCGCCGCGCGATAGGCGTCCTCCGTCAGGTCGTACCACTCCCGGACAGTTTCCGTCGGCTCGCCCCTGCAGAACGTGCGGGTCATGTCGGCGTGGTACTTCGTCGCCTTGTTCTGCGGGAAGATGTCGATGATGATCGGTTCGCCGGCCGCCAGCGGACCGCTCCCGCGGTCGTGGGGGTCCGCGGCGTCGGCGCCGCCGGCGACGATCGTCTCGTCCAGCGCGCAGCCGTGGCGAAGCAGCGTCACCTCGATCTCCGTCTTGACGGCCTCGCTGGTCAGCGGTTCGCCCTCGTGATAGAGCGTGCCGTCTTCCACGTCGGCGCCGGCGATCAGCTCCTCGGCGGCGTGCATGGCGGCCTCGTTCGCCGTCTGGGCCTCGCGAACGTTCGCTATCTCCTCGTCGGTCTTGACCGCGCGGATATCGGAGACGGTGTCCTCGCGGTCGACGGTCACCGAGACGTTCAGGTCGCGCAGGCCGTCGGCCGCGTGGAGCGGGAACCGCGGCGGCGCGACCACGCTGTCGACGCCGTGGGCGTCGAGGAAGTCCGCGAGCGACCGGTAGGTGGCCTCTCGGGGCCCGTACTCCTCGTTGTAGGTGCCGAAGTCGTAGTCGATACCCCGCTCGACGGTCGCGGCGCGGGCCTCGCGCTTGGCGCGACCGAACTCCAGGCTGCGGAGGAAGAACAGTCGCACCTCGCCGTCGTAGAGGGTGACGAACGGGTCCGGCGCGTCGAACCCCGAGAGGTAGTACTGCGTCGAGTCGGTCGAGTCCGCGTGGACGAGGTAGCCGTCGGCGTCCTGTTCGTCGAGGAACGCGTCGAGCGCGGACAGATCCGGGTCCATACGCGTGGGAAACACCGCCCGGGGTAAATAGAGTGCGCCGCCTGCAAACGAGCCGACAACAACGGGCGCCCCACCACGGTCCGTTTCGGCGCGAACCGCGCTGCCAGCCTCGCCGGCTCCGGTAGCCTCATACACCAAGCGAACGACCCGGAGCACATGGACGCCACCATCGAGCGGTCGACGGTCGAGGGCCGGGCGCGCGCCCCGCCGTCGAAGAGCTACACGCACCGGGCGATCCTCGCCGCGGGCTACGGGGCCGAAGCCGCGGTCCGGGACCCGCTCGTCAGCGCCGACACACAGGCTACACGTCGCGCTGTCGAGGCCTACGGCGGCGAGACCAACCTCGCCGACGACCGGTCGACGCTCGAAGTCTCCGGATTCGACGGGCTCCCCGACGTGCCCGCCGACGTGATCGACTGCGCCAACAGCGGGACGACGATGCGACTCACCACCGCGACGGCCGCCCTCGCCGACGGCCTGACCGTCCTCACCGGCGACGGTTCGCTTCGTTCGCGTCCGCAGGGCCCCCTGCTGGACGCTATCGAGCAACTGGACGGTCGCGCCGAGAGCACCCGCGCCAACGGCCAGGCCCCGCTCGTGATCGGCGGGCCGGTTTCCGGTGGCACGGCCTCGATCCCCGGCGACGTGTCCTCGCAGTTCGTCACCGCCCTGCTGATGGCCGGGGCCGTCTCCGAGGAGGGGATCACCGTCGACCTCGAAACGGAACTCAAGTCCGCGCCGTACGTCGACATCACGATCGAGGTGCTGGAGGCGTTCGGCGTCGAAGCGACCGAGACCGAGGGCGGGTACCACGTCGAGGGCGGCCAGACCTACGCGCCCGAGGGCGGCGAGTACCACGTCCCCGGCGACTTCTCCTCGATGTCCTATCTCCTCGCCGCCGGCGCGCTCGCCGCACCCGACGGGCTGGTCGTCGAGGGCGCCTACCCCAGCGCCCAGGGCGACGCCGCCATCGTCGACGTGCTCGAACGGATGGGCGCCGACATCGACTGGGACCGCGAGGCCGGCGAGATAACGGTCTCGCAGTCCGACCTGACCGGCGTCGAAGTCAGCGTCGCCGACACGCCCGACCTCCTGCCCACGATCGCGGTCCTCGGCGCCGCGGCCGACGGCACCACCTCCATCGTCGACTGCGAGCACGTCCGCTACAAGGAGACCGACCGCGTCAGCGTCATGGCCGACTCGCTCACCGAGATGGGCGCCGCCGTCGTCGAGGAACGCGACCGACTCTCCATCCGCGGCGCCGAGACCGATCTGCGCGGCGCGACCCTGCCCGGCCGCGACGACCACCGCATCATCATGTCGCTGGCCGTCGCGGGCCTCGTCGCCGACGGCGAGACCACCATTACGGAAGCCGAAGACGTGGACGTATCCTTCCCCGGCTTCTTCGACACGCTCGCCGAGCTGGGCGCGACCGTCTCGAAGTAAGCGCCGCGGTTCTCGACGGCGAATCGCTGCTCAGGTCGCCTTCGCGATCTCCGCGACGAGTTCGTCGCAATAGGCGTCCAGGTCGTCGGGTTTCCGGCTGGTCACCAGGCCGTCGTCGGTGACGACCGTCTCGTCGACCCACTCGCCGCCCGCGTTCTCGATGTCCGTCTCGAGACTCGGATAGGAGGTCAGCCGCCGCCCCTCCACGGCGCCCGATTCGACGAGCGTCCACGGCCCGTGACAGATCGACCCCACCGGTTTGCCGTCGTCGACCATCTCGCCGACGAACGCGACGGCGTCGTCGTCCGCGCGAAGTCGGTCCGCGCCGACCGTGCCGCCGGGGACGTGGGTCGCGTCGTAGTCGGAGGCGGAGACCTCGTCGATCGTCCCGCCGATCTCGACAGTCTCCGCCGCTTCGAGGTCGTTGTCGACCGTCTGCGCTTCGCCGTCGTCGGTACTCAGTACGTCGACCTCCGCGCCCGCGTCGGTGAGCGCCCGTCTCGGCTGTTCGAGTTCGACCCGCTCGGTCCCTTCCGGTGCGACCAGCACCGCGACGGTCGCCCCGTCGAGGTCCTGCGATTGCATCGTGCTCATTGCACGCTGTTCAGGGGAGAGCGAGACGTAGGCGTTGCACTTGCCTGCGCAACCCGCGCCAGGCCGACTGAGACGGGCGACAGGGCCCGATCAGACGTTCTTCGCGGTCCGGTCGGCGAACTGCTCGCGGACCTTCTTGACCTTCGGCTCGGCGTGGAACTGACAGTAGCGGTCGTTCGGGTTCTTGTCGTAGTAGTTCTGATGTTTCTCCTCTGCCCGCCAGAAGGTGTCCAGCGCCGCGATCTCGGTGACGATCTCGTCGTTCTCGTAGCTCTCGAACTCGCCGCCGCTCTGGAGGTTGTGGACGAAGCGCTCGACGACCGCCTTCTGCTCGTCGTCGTGGTAGTAGACGGCCGACCGGTACTGCGAGCCCACGTCCGGTCCCTGCTTGTCTTTCGTCGTCGGGTCGTGGATGCGGAAGAACACCTCAAGCAGATCCTCGTAGGCGATCGCCTCGGAGTCGTACTCGACCTGCACGACTTCGGCGTGGCCCGTCGAGCCCGAACAGACCTGCCTGTAGGTGGGATTGTCGGTGTCGCCACCGGCGTAGCCGGACGTAACGTCCTCGACGCCGGCCAGTTCCTCGAACGCCGCCTCGATGCACCAGAAGCAGCCGCCCGCCAGTGTCGCTGTCTCTGTTTCGGTCATTACCCGAAATTAGGTGCGAAGCCGTTTGAACCCAGCGACGAGTGGAGCCCAGGCGACCCGCCCCATCTCGGCCCGTCTCGAACCCTGCCACATTCTACAAGGTTCAAATGCCCCCGCCACTCACACGGATACAATGAACGGTAACGAGTTCGGCCGTCTCTTCCGGTTCACGACGTTCGGCGAGAGCCACGGGGAGGCGATGGGCTGTACCGTGTCGGGCTGTCCGGCTGGGGTCGAGATCTCCGAGGAGGAAGTACAGAAGGAACTCGACCGGCGCAAACCCGGTCAGTCGATGATCACCACCTCGCGGGGCGAACCCGACGAAGTCTCGATCAAGTCGGGGACGCTGGAGGGCTACACGACCGGGACGCCGATCGGGATGGTCATCCAGAACAAGGACGCCCGCTCGGGCAAGTACGAGCCCTTCATTACGGCGCCCCGTCCCTCCCACGGCGACTACACCTACTCCGCGAAGTTCGGGACGCGCAACTGGGGCGGCGGCGGCCGCTCGTCGGCCCGGGAGACCGTCAACTGGGTCGCCGCGGGCGCCGTCGCCAAGCAGGTCCTCGACCAATCTGACCACGACGTGCAAGTCAAGGCGCACGTCAACCAGATCGGGTCGATTACCGCCGAGGACGTGACCTGGGAGGACATGCTCGAACACACCGAGGACAACGAGGTCCGCTGTGCCGACCCCGAGAAAGCCGAGGAGATGCGCGACGCCATCGACCGGTACCAGGAGGAAGGCGACTCCATCGGCGGCTCGGTCTACTTCGAGTGTCGCGGGGTTCCGCGCGGTCTGGGCGCCCCGCGGTTCGACTCCTTTGCCGCCCGCATGGGGAAAGCGATGTTCTCGATCCCCGCGACGACCGCCGTCGAGTACGGCCAGGGTCGCGAGGCCCGCGAGATGGCTGGGGTCGACCGCAACGAGGACTGGGAGTTCGACGACGGCACCCGCGACGACGTGGTCAGCGAGGAGGGCGACCCAGTCCCCGTCGGTAACGACCACGGCGGCCTGCAGGGCGGTATCACGACCGGCGAACCGATCTACGGCGAAGCGACGTGGCACGCGCCCGTCTCCATCCCGAAAAAACAGGAGACCGTCGACTGGGAGACCGGCGAGACGAAGGAGGCACAGGTCGTCGGCCGCCACGACCCGAGCCTGCCGCCGCGGGCGGTCCCCGTCGTCGAGGCGATGCTCCGGGTGACCATCCTCGACTTCATGCTGCTGGCCGGCCGGATCAACCCCGACCGTCTCGACGGCCGTCCGGGCGAGTACGACACGGCCTATCACCCCGAGAGCCCCCAGAACGACCCCGACGACGCCGACACGATGACCGAGACGGTCGACGAGGACTGATGCGGGTCCAGCGACTAGGGAGCGACGACTGATGGACGCACGCCAGGACGAGATGTCCAACCCGTTCGGGATGGACGAAGACTGCACGAACTGCCCGGAACTGGTCGAGACGCGCGAGCGGATCGTCCACGGCTACGGCGACGTGGGCGCGGACTTCGTCGTCATCGGCGACCAGCCCAGCGCTGCTGCCGACGAGACCGGTGTCCCCTTCGCCGGCGACCAGTCGCTCGTGTGGGACGTGCTGGACCGCGTGGGGCTCGTCGACGGTGACCCGGGTGCCGCCGAACCGGAGCCGGACGAGGTCTTCCTGACCTACGTCACCCGCTGTCGTCACCCGGACCGGACGGCCACCGACGAGGAGGTGACCGCCTGCGAAGCCTACCGTTCCAGCGAGTTGCGGATGATAAACCCCGAGATCATCGTCCCCGTCGGCCAGCGCGCTATCGAGGCGCTGGCCTTCCAGTACACGACCAAAAGCGAGGACGAGCTGGACGTGACCGAACTCCACGCGACGACGATGCGCGGCCGCGGGTTCGAACTCGTCCCGATGCTCGACCCGGCCGACCAGACGCCCGAGCAGACCGAGGCGTTCGTCGAGCACTTCGCCGACCTGCTGGGGACGGATTACCGCCAGACCAAGGGTCGCCAGGGCAGCCTGGAGACCGGTCGCGGCCCCGACACCGACGAGTGAGCCGACCGCGACCACACTGACAGCACGTCAGTCCCGTCGCCAGTCCCGCTCGGCCAGGTCCTCGGCGGCCGCGGCGGCCTCCTTCCGGAGGTCCGCGACGTGGTACACCACGTCGGTCAGCGTGACGATACCGAGTACCGACAGCCCCTCGGTGACGACCACCTTCTTGACGCCCTCCTCGGCCATCGTCCGCGCGACGCGCTGGACGGTCCGGTCGGGATCGGTCGTCACGAGCGGCGGATGGGCCAGGTCACTGACGGCGATCTCGGCGAGGGGCCGGCCCCGTTCGCGGGCCGCTTCCAGCGCGTCGGTCTCGGTGACGATCCCCATCGGCGTCTCGCCGTCGATCACGACGACGCTGCCGACGCCTTCGCCGAGGAGCTTCCCGACGGCGTCGTCGAGGCTCGCGTCGATATCGACCGTCACCACGTCGGCCGTCATCAGCGCTCGAACGAGCACGGGTTCAGTCGCCGATGTCGACGACGAGGACGGGCGTGTTGACGTCTTCGAGGACGCGGTCGGTGACGCTCCCGAGGTTCTGCACCCGGTCGCGGCCGGTGCGGCCGTGGGTGCCCATCACGACGAGGTCGATGCCCGCTTCGCCGACGTAGTCGACGATCTCGCGGTGGGGGATGCCGTCGCGCAGCTCCGTCTCGACGACGAGCCCCGCGTCTTCGAGGTCGACCTCCAGGTCCTCGACGGCCCGCTCGCCCTCGACCTCCAGCGAGCGGACGATCTCGTCTTTCGTGTCCGCCTCGGCCGCGCGGTACCGACGGCTGTCGACGACGTACAGCACGTGAACCGTCGCGTCGTTGTCGCGTGCGATGCCGATGGCGTGTTTCACCGTCTCGGTCGTCCCCTTGCTCCCGTCCGTCGGCAACAGGATATCGTCGTACATACCCGACGGTTGCGCCCCTGGGTAAATAGTGGTAGGTGGCGGTTCTCGCGGATCGAAACGCTTTCCGGCGTCTCCTCGGTCCGGTCGGCGGCGTCACCGCCCGGTGAAGTTCGGGTGGTCGCCGACGTGTTTCGGGAGGTAGCGTCGTTTCCGGGGGAGGCCCGCGGTCTCCTCGCGGACGCGCTTGCCCAACGCCTCGGGCGTCAGCTCGACCTCGGTATCCTCGGCGCGAACGTTCACGTCGAGGCTCCCGCTGTCGAGTTCGCGGTCGCCGACGACGGCGTAGTAGGGCACCCAGTCGGTCTCGGCGCGGGCGATGCGCTTGCCGACCGTCTCCGAGCGGTCGTCCACGTCCGCCCGGATATCCGCCGCCCCGAGGTCGTCGACCAGTTCGTCGCAGTACTCGACGTGTTCCTCGCCGACCGGGACGAAGCGAACTTGCGTGGGCGAGAGCCAGGTGGGCAGTCGCGGCGTGTCCATCGTCGCCGCCTCCTCCAGCAGCGCGGCGATAACCCGCTCGATCCCGCCCGACGGCGAGTAGTGGAGGATCGGCGGGTGGTGGCTCCCCTCGGCGTCCGTGTAGGTGATGTCGAACCGCTCGGCGCTCTCGACGTCGATCTGGACCGTCGGGTTCTCGATCGGCCGGCCGAGGCCGTCGATGGCAGCGAAGTCGATCTTCGCCGACCAGTAGTGGTGGCGTTCGGGAACGATCTCGATCAGCGCGGGCGTGTCGAGTTCGGCGACCACTTCGGCGACCCACGCCTCGTTGTCCTCGTAGAACTCGCGGGTCACCCGCAGCGCGGGCTGGTAGTCCAGCCCGAGGTCGTCGCTCGTTCGCAGCGAGAGCGTCGCCTGGCGCAGTAGTTCCCGGCGGGCGCCGTCCATGTCGACGGTCGCGGTGTGCATGTCCGGCATCGTGAACGAGCGCAGCCGCTTGAGCCCCGTCACCTCCCCCTTCTGCTCGCGGCGGAAGGAGTAGGTCGACAGCTCGTAGATCCGCAGCGGGAGGTCGGTCTCGGCGATGTGCATGTCCCGCATGATCGAGAACTGGCCGAAGCAGGCGGCGAACCGCAGCATCATCCGGCGGTCGCCCGATTCGAAGCGGTACTGGCGCTCCCCGAACTTCCCGGCGTGTTCGTCGATGGCTCGGGCGCCCAGGTCGTACATGACCGGCGTCTCGACGGGCATCCCGCCGTAGTCGACCACGAGGTCGTTCACGTACTCCATCAGCGAGTCCCGGACGAGCTTCCCGCGGGGGTACCACCGCAGGTTGCCCACGTCCGATAGCTCGTCGTAGCCGGCCAGGGACTTCTCCTGCATGAGTTCGACGTGCGGGGGCTCCTCGCCGGGCGAGGCGGTCACGCCCTCGACCTCGCTCTCGACGAACGCCCGCATGTCCTCGCTCACCGCGGACTTGGCCGCGACGGCGTCCTCGGTGGTTCCGTCGGGGCGCATCAGCAGCCACTCGCTGGGTTCGCGGTCCGTCTCGTCCCCCGCGCCCTCCCCGCCGGTTCCCTCGTCGCGATGGGCGGAGACGTGCCGGGAGAGCTCCGAGAGCGGGTGTCCCTTGCAGGCGACCTCGAAGGACTTGTACCAGCCAAAGGGCGCTCGCAGCACCTCGTACCCCTCGGCTTCGAGTTCGGACTCGAGGTCCCGCATGACCGACTTGGCGGCGTCGGGGCTCGCCAGGTCCTCGCTGAGGTGGGCGTAGGGGTACAGCACCACTCGGTTCGTGTTCAGTTGCCCTGTCACGTCCCGGAGTTCGTCGGTCGCGTTCGCGACGACGCCCGACAGGTCAGTCTCGTCGTCGGACTCGACGCTGATAAAGACCGTCACGCACTCCTCCATGCGCCCCTCCATCGGGACGCCTTCCGTCTCGGCGAGGTCGTCGGGCCCGGCCTCCTCGCGGGCCTCGAACTCCAGATGGTCCGAGTGGACGAACAGGAGTCGCATACCGAACGGTCGCCGCGGGGAGCAAAAAGCGTGCTGGCGGGATCGCTTCGAGATCCGAAGCAACCGCCCGACCTCGGTCCGATCGCGCTCTACGGTCACCCCGTTTTATGAGCGACCGCGAGAGTCGAGGGACATGGTCCTCGGGTTATCGACGGGTGCGCTGGTCGTCTTCGCGCTGATCGCGGTCGCGCTCGGGCTGTTCGTCTCCGAGTGGCTCCCGCCGGACATCACCGCGATCGGCGTCCTCGTCGCCCTCGCCGTCCTCGAACCGTACACGGGCGTGACGGCCACCGAGGCCCTCCAGGCGTTCGCCAGCCGCGCGACCGTGACGATCATCGCGATGTACGTCCTCAGCGCCGGTATCGAGGAGACCGGTGTCGTCGACTACCTCGGCGCCGTCCTCGCGGAGGTGACCGGCGGCGACGAGACGCGGCTGCTCGGCGCGACCGTCGGCGTGACCGGCCTGTCGGCGGGCGTCGTCAACAACACGCCCGTGGTCGCGGTGTTCATCCCGATGATCACCGGCCTCTCCGAGAAGGCGGGCGTCTCGCCGTCGAAACTGCTGATGCCGCTGTCGTTCGCCGCGATGCTCGGCGGGACGCTCACGCTGGTCGGCACCTCCACGACGCTGCTGGCGAGCGACTTCTCGCGGGATCTGCTGAACCACCCGCTGTCGATGTTCGAGATCACGCCCGTCGGCGCCGTCGTCCTCGCCGTCGGGCTCGCGTACCTGCTGACCGTCGGCCGCTGGCTCGTCCCCGAACGGATCCCCGCCGGCGCCGACTTCACCGACGAGTTCGATCTCGACAGCCACCTCAGCGTCCTCGTCGTCCGCGACGACTCGCCGCTGATCGGCCGGACCGTCACCGACGCGCTCGAGGACGGCGCGGCGACCGACGCGGACCCGCTCGCCGACGAACCGTCGGGCCGACCGGAGAGCGACGACCGGCGGACGCCCGACGCGCCCGGTCCCGCGGCGGCGGAAGCGAACGGCGGCACCCCGGACGCGACCGCCGTCGCGGACGCGGCCGACGGGGACGGCGCCGGACCGGCCGCGGTCGAGACGGTCGGCGAACCCGGGGAGGACGTCGACGTGGACGTGCTCCAGATCGAACGCGACGACGACGCCTTCCTGGCGAGCGCGACCGACCGCGAGGTGCGGGCGGGCGACCGGCTCACCGTCCGCGGGAGTCTCCAGGCGGTCAACCGCTTCGCCGAGCGCCACGGACTCGCCCAGCGCTCGCGGGAAGCCGTCACCGAGGAGCGACTCGCCTTCGCTCCCCACGACGCGACGCTCGTCGAGGCCGTCGTCCACCCCGAGTCGCGGATCGACGGCCGGGTCGTCGGCGACCTGCAACTGCGCGACCGGTTCGATACGACCCTCCTCGCGGTCCGCCGCGGCGACGACCTCCTCCGCGCGGGGCTGGACGACGTGACTCTCCAGCGCGGCGACGCCCTCCTCCTCCAGACCGACGCCGCCACCGTCGACTACTTCGAGGAGGCCAACTACGTCGTCGTCACCGAGCGCGTCGTCGACGGGGACGACACCGAGGGATCGACGGCACAGGACCCGGAGACCGAACCGGCGGGCACCGCACCGACCGGACCGGGCCTGGGCGCCGGCGCCGCGGTCGCCATCGGCATCCTCGCGACGGTCATCACGCTGGCGGCGACCGGACTGGTGCCGGTCACCATCGGCGCGCTCGGCGGCGTGGTCGCCCTCGTCGCGACCGGGACGCTCACCGGGTCGCAGGTGTACGACGCCGTCAACTGGAGCGTCGTCTTCCTGCTCGCAGGGCTCCTGCCGCTCGGCGTCGCCATGCAGGCGACCGGCGGCGCGGGCGCGCTGGCCGCCGGCCTCGTCGCCGTCGGCGAGGCCGTCCCCCCGCTCGCGCTGCTCGCGGTACTGTACCTGCTCACCGCCGTCGTCGCCGCGATCATCACTCCGGTCGCCACGGTCGTCCTGCTGATCCCGGTCGCCGTCACGACCGCCCAGCGGCTCGGACTCGACGGCTTCCCGTTCCTGCTCGTGGTCACCTTCGCCGCCGCCAACGCCTTCATCACGCCCATCGGCTACCAGACGAACCTGATGGTGTACGGCCCCGGCGGGTACAAGTTCACCGACTACGCGCGCGTCGGCGCGCCGCTTCAGTTGCTACTCACCGTCGTGACGACACTCGCGATCGCGACGATGTGGCCGCCCTGATCCCGCTCGTCACTCGGCCGGCGTCGAACCGTCCTCGTCGGGGTCTATCTCCGCGGCCGTTCGGAGTCCCTTCGTCGGCCGCCCCTCGGTCCCGACCGCGTCCGACCCGTCCCGCCGGTCCGTGGGTGTCGCCGTCGCCGTCGGCTTCGGCGGTACCAGCGGCGCGCCGTCGAGAGCGCTCACGCGAGGTTCCAGCCGGTGACCGACGTACGCGTCGGGACCGACAGTCCGCACGGACGGCGTACCCCCGCGTCGGCGCAGGGCATCGACTCTGAGCGGCGGCGGCGGACGGCTCGCCGCGGCCGGAGCGACGAGCGAAGGCGGCGTCTCGCTCCCGACCGTTCCGGTCGTGGTGTCGTCCCGCCCGAGCGACAGCCCGGTCGCGCTGAACGTGAGTGCCGCCGGGACCGCGTCGGTCCGCAGCGTCGGCTCGAACGACCACTCCGCCCGGTAGGCGGTCACCGTCGAGCCCAGGCCCACCTCCGTCTCCCTGCTCGTGCGCTGGGACGCCGGCGCGCCCCGGTAAGTAAGATCGTCGAGCGCGTGTGACGCGAGTACCGAGCCGTCGGCGTCCAGCCCGACCACCTCGACGCCTCGCAGCGACGCCACCTTCGTGTCCACACTCTGGACCGAAGCCTCGACTGTCAGCGGGACCGTGACCGGCGCCGACGCGCCGAACTCCTCGCGGACCGACAGCGACAACCGCGCCTCGCTGAACGGCCCGTTGTACACGCACCCACCGATCGCGAGCACGGCACCGAACCCGCCGATCCGCAGGATATCTCGACGCCTGAACGTCATCGGTCACCACCGACCCCCGAACTCGGGCGTCGTCGCTCCCGACGCGGCGCTCGAACCAGCGAACATACCCGTCCGTCAGTCGTCCGCCTGAAAAAGATTCCTCCGCCGACAGGTCGAGGCCACCGCCGGGGACGGCGACGGTCACCGAGGGTGAGACGCTACTGCTCGTCGTCCTTGAGTTCTTCCAGCTCCGCCTCGACTTCCGACTCCTCGACGGATACGTCCTCGGCGTCGGCGTCCACGTCGGCGGTATCCACCTCGGTGTCGACGTCCATGTCGACCTCGGCGTCCTCGCTCGCGGTATCGGCCGACTCGCTCCCGCCGTCGGACCCGCGCGACCCGCTCGCGCTCTCGGTTTCCTCGGTCGTCTCGGTCGTGCCCTTGCCCATCTCGCCTTTGAGCGTGTCGAGTTCCGCGTCGACGGAGCTGTCGGTGCTGAGCTGTTCGAGCTCGCGGTCGATCGAGTCCTTGTCCGAGAGCACGTCGTCGAACGCGCCGGACTCCTGCAGTTCGTCCATGGCCTGCGAGCGGGCCTCCATGTCCTCCGTGCGTTCCTCCGCGCGCTCGATGGCCCGACCCACGTCCTCGAACTCGTCGCCGGCGCCGGTCATCGCCTCCGAGACCTTGGTGCTGGCTTCGGCCGCCTCGTACCGGGCCTTCATCGTCTCCTTTTTGGTGCGGAACTCCTCGATGCGGCTCTGGAGGGTGTTTTTCTGCTCGACGAGCCGGTCCTGCTGGTTCTGGAGCTCGGCGATCTGAGTCTCCAGGCCCTCGATCTGGCTCATCTTCTGCTTTTTCTTCTCCAGGGCCTTGCGCGCCAGGTCGTCGCGGTCCTGCTGGACGGCCTCGCGGGCCTGTTCGTTGTGTTTCTCGACGTTCTCTTCGAGGCGGCGCTTCTGGATCTCCAGGCGTTTCTTCTGGGTGGTCAGGTCGGCGATGCCCTGTTTCACGTCCTGCAGCTGGTCGCGCAGTTGCTCGTAGGAGTAGTCGAGCGTTTCGGAGGGGTCTTCCGCCCGGTTGAGGACCGCGTTGATCTTCGACCGGACGACGTACGAGGCGCGCGAGATGATTCCCATACCCCCCGCTTTGTGCCCGAGCCTTTAATTGTTTTTCAGCCACACAGTGGCTCGCTTCGGGCTTGCGTGCCCGGGCCGGGTTCGCGGAGCCCCTGTTGAGTCCACGAGCGGGGCCAGCGCCCGCGGCCGGCTGTCGGAGACGTAGTATTCAGTCCCGGTCGAGGGAACGCTCTCAGGTACGATACTCGCGTCCCAATCGTTATTGCCGGGAAACGGTTGGTGGGGATCATGAGTGGCCCGTCGCGCGACAGCATTCGGGTTCTCCACGTCGACGACGACCCGGACGTGTCCGAACTGACCGCCACGTTTCTGGAACGGGCTGACGAGCGATTCGGCGTCGAGACGGCCGCCGACGCCGCCGAGGGGCTCGACCGCCTCGACGACTGTGAGTTCGACTGCGTCGTCTCCGACTACGAGATGCCGGGGCTCGACGGGATCGAGTTCCTCGAACGAGTGCGAGCGGAGTGTCCGGAACTCCCCTTCATCCTCTTCACCGGAAAGGGGTCGGAGGCGGTGGCGAGCGAGGCCATCTCGGCCGGCGTGACCGACTACCTCCAGAAGGAGACGGGGACCGACCAGTACACCGTCCTGGCGAACCGGATCGCCAATGCGGTGGAACACGCCCGGTCGCGTCGGCGGGTCGAACACAGCGAGCAGCGGCTCCGGAAGATCGTCGACTCGCTGCCCCACCTGGTCTACGTCGTCGACGAGACGGGCACCTATCGGCTGGTCAACGAGGCGCTCGCGGCGTTCCACGGCACCACCGTCGAGGCGATCGAGGGCGCGACCGTCGAGGAGGTCCTGAGCGACCGCGCTGCCGCGCAGTTCCAGCAGGACTTCCGGTCGGTCATCGCGACCGGCGAACCGAAGCGGCTCTCGGGCATCGAGGTGACCGACGCCGAGGGGGACAGTCACGTCTTCGAACCGCAGATCTACCCCTACGATATCGGCGAGACCGACGACCGCGCGGTGCTGGGAGTGACCCGCGACGTGACCGAACGGGCGGACCGCGAGCGAAAGATCGAACGCCTCCAGCACCGGACGAAGGCGTTGATGCACACCGAGACGCGCGAGGAGACCGCGCGGGCGGCGACCGAGGCCGCAGACGCCGTCCTCGAAGCCCCGCTGAGCGGCGTGTTCCTGCTCGACGATGCCGGCGAGCGGCTCGAACCGACCGCGGTCGTCGACGCCGTCCACGAGTCGTTCGACGAGGTGCCGGCCTACCCGCGTGAGGCCCCCGACGGGTCGCGCGCCGCGCTGGTCTGGGAGGTCTTCGAGGCGGGCGAACCGGTCCGGATCGACGACGTGTCGGCCGACGACCGAGTCGACGAGGGGACTCCCTCGCGGAGCGTGATCTTCCATCCGATGGGCGACCACGGCGTGTTCGTCGTCTCCGCCGAGCGGACGCACGCCTTCTCGGGTACCGACGAGGTGCTCGTCGAGATCCTGGCGACGACGCTCGAATCCGCGCTCGACCGGACCGAGCGTCGGGCGGCGCTGCGACGCCAGCGGGACGAACTCGAACGGAAGAACGAGCGCTTAGAGGAGTTCACGAGCGTCGTCAGTCACGACCTCCGGAACCCGCTGACGGTGCTCAACGGCGCGATCGAGGCCGCCGAGACGACCGGCGACGCCGAACAGTTCGACCGCTCCCGCGACGCCGTCGACCGGATGGACGCGATGATCGAGAACCTCCTCGCGCTGTCCCGGCAGGGCGAGGCGATCGCCGAGCCGGAGCCGGTCGCACTCGCGCGGGCGGCCAGCCAAGCCTGGGGGACCGTCGAGACCGACGCCGAGCGACTCGACGTCGAGACCGACCTGACCGTCCGGGCCGACCCCGAGCGGCTCACGCGACTGCTGGAGAACCTGTTTCGTAACGCCGTCGAGCACGGCTCCGCGGACCGCTCGGAGGACGAAGCGTCCGCCCAGCCCGCCCTCGTCGTCCGTGTCGGCGACTGCGACGGCGGGTTCTACGTCACCGACGACGGACCGGGGATTCCCGAAGACGTGCGCGGCGACGTGTTCGACTCCAGGTTCTCGACGCGGGCGAGCAACACCGGCTTCGGTCTGGCGATCGTCGAGCGGATCGCCGAGGCCCACGGCTGGCGCGTCGACGCGACCGAGGGCGACGGCGGCGGTGCGCGCTTCGAGGTCACCGGCGTCGAGCCCGCCGAGTGAACGGCCGTCCACCGGGAACGCCCCCCGACCGAGCGGTGGCTGACCGACCGCTCGCCGAAAGTTTCGAGGGACCGAGCGACCAGTTCCAGGTGTGAGCGAACACGTAGTCGTTCCGGGCGGTCGCGACGTGCGCGGGTCGCTCGACGAGCCGGCCGGCGTCGAGCCGACGGCTTGCGTCGTCGCCTGTCCGCCCCATCCGCAGCTTGGCGGGTCGCGCTCCGACCGCCGGCTGACCGCGGTCGCCGACGCGCTGACCGACCGCGGGATCGCCTGCCTGCGGTTCGACTACGGGGAGTGGGACGACGGACCGGGAGAGCTCCGAGACACTCGGGCGGCGTTCGACTGGGCGGGGGAACGCTTCGGCTCCACTGCTCTCTTCGGCTACAGCTTCGGCGGCTGTCTCGCGCTGGCTGCCGCGGCCGACCTGGCGGACGACGACGGGGCACAGCTCGCGGCGGTCTCGGCGCTCGCGCCCCCACCCCGGATCGGCGACGGGTCGGGCGCGGTCGACGCCGTCGCGGCCGTCGAGCGGATCGACTGCCCCGGGCAGGTCGTCTTCGGGAGCCGCGACGAGACGGTGGACGCTCGGCCGGTCGTCGAGCGGGCGCGCGACCGGGGGTTCGCGGTGACGGAACTGGCGGCCGACCACCACTTCGTCGGCCAGGCGGGGAAGGCGGCGCGACTCGTCGCGGCGTTCTTCGAAGGTCGCGTCTGACCGAGGTCGCGGACGGATCAGCGAACCGACCGGATCGACGGTCCACGGCCGTGAGACGTTGACAAACACGCGGATTTGCAGTGGCTCCCGAAACGGTTTTCAGGTCACACCGCGCACGGTCGGTATGCCGACGGAACCGGAAACAGGGTACGACGAAACTCTGGGGAACAAGTTCGTTTTCGTCACCGGGGGCGTCATGTCCGGGCTGGGCAAGGGTATCACGGCCGCCAGCACCGGGCGACTCCTCTCGAACGCCGGCTTCGACGTGACCGCGGTCAAGGTCGACCCGTATCTCAACGTCGACGCCGGGACGATGAATCCCTTCCAGCACGGAGAGGTGTACGTCCTCAAGGACGGCGGCGAGGTCGACCTCGATCTCGGGAACTACGAGCGGTTCCTCGACATCGACATGACCTCGAAGCACAACGTCACCACGGGCAAGGTCTACCAGTCCGTCATCGAGAAAGAGCGGGCCGGCGACTACCTTGGCAAGACCGTCCAGGTCATCCCGCACGTCACCGACGACATCAAGCGGCGCATCCGCGAGGTCGCCGAGGGCAGCGACGTCTGCATCATCGAGGTCGGCGGCACCGTCGGGGACATCGAGGGGATGCCCTACCTCGAAGCGCTCCGACAGTTCGCCCACGAGGAAGACGAGGAGGACATCCAGTTCGTCCACGTCACGCTCGTCCCCTACTCGAAGAACGGCGAGCAGAAGACCAAGCCGACCCAGCACAGCGTCAAGGAACTGCGCTCGATCGGCCTCCAGCCCGACATCCTGGTCGGCCGCGCCGACGACCGGCTCGACCCCGAGACCAAGGAGAAGATCGCGCTGTTCTGCGACGTACCCACGGAAGCCGTCTTCTCGAACCCCGACGTGCCCGACATCTACCAGGTGCCGCTGATGGTCGAGGACGAAGGCCTCGACGAGTACGTCATGGAGCGCCTCGACCTGGCCGACCAGGCCCTGCCCGAGCGCGAGCGCCACAACGAGTGGCGCGAGCTGGTCACCCAGGACCAGACCGGCACCGTCAACGTCGCCTTAGTCGGCAAGTACGGCCTCGAAGACGCTTATCTCTCCATCTACGAGTCGCTGAAACACGCCGGGCTCGCACACAACGTCAACGTCGAGACCGAGTGGATCCACGCCGAGGAACTCGCCGACGGCACGGACGGACAGCTCGACGGCATGGACGCAGTGGTCGTCCCCGGCGGCTTCGGCTCCCGGGGCACCGAGGGCAAGATGGAGGCCATCCGCTACGCCCGCGAGAACGGCGTCCCCTACCTCGGCCTCTGTCTCGGCTTCCAGCTCGCGGTCGTCGAATACGCCCGCAACGTCCTCGGTCTCGAAGGCGCCCACTCCGCCGAACTCGACGAGGAGACGCCCTACCCGGTCATCGACATCCTCCCCGAGCAGGAGGGGGTCGACGACATGGGCGGGACGATGCGCCTCGGTGCCCACGACACCGATATCGAGGCGGACACCCTCGCAGCGGATATCTACGGGGAGGACAGCTGTACCGAGCGCCACCGCCATCGCTACGAGGTCAACCCCGAGTACATCGACGACCTCGAAGCCGCGGGCCTGCGCTTCTCCGGCGAGTCCGGTCGCCGGATGGAGATCCTCGAACTGCCCGAGCACCCGTACTTCCTCGGGACGCAGTTCCACCCCGAGTTCCGATCGCGACCCGGCCGCGCCAGCCCGCCGTTCGTCGGGCTGCTCGACGCGGCGCTGGAGTTACAGGGATCGGCGGAAGACGAAGCCGTCGCGGACACCGAGGAGGTGGAGGCCTGATGGTCGACGTCGACTCGTTCATCGACGAGAAGCTCGACGAGATCGCGACGGAGATCGGCGATGCCAACGCCGTCATCGGCCTGTCGGGCGGCGTCGACTCCTCGACGGCCGCCGCGCTGGCCTACGAGGCCATCGGCGACCAGCTCACCGCTGTCTACGTCGACACCGGCCTCATGCGGAAAGGCGAGACCGACCAGATCCGGGAGACCTTCGACTACATGGACTCGCTGCGGATCGTCGAGGCACAGGACCGCTTCGTCGAGGCGCTCGAAGGCGAGACCGACCCCGAGGAGAAACGCCACATCATCGGCGAGCAGTTCATCCGGGAGTTCGAGGAGGTCGCCCGCGAGGTCGACGCCGACTACCTCGTCCAGGGGACCATCTACCCCGACCGCATCGAGAGCGAGGGGACGATCAAGTCCCACCACAACGTCGGCGGACTCCCCGAGCGCATCGACTTCGACGGCATCGTCGAGCCGATGCGCGACCTCTACAAGGACGAGGTCCGGGAGGTCGCCCGCGAACTCGATCTGGAGGAGATCATCTCCGAGCGGATGCCGTTCCCCGGCCCCGGACTGGCGGTGCGGATCATCGGCGAGGTCACCGAGGAGAAACTCGAAGTCGCCCGCGAGGCCAACCACGTCGTCGAGGAGGAACTCGAAGACCACGATCCGTGGCAGGCGCTGGCCGCGGTACTGGGCAAGGCCACGGGCGTCAAGGGCGACAACCGCGTCCACGGCTGGGTCGTCGCCGTCCGCTCGGTCGAGAGCCGCGACGGCATGACCGCCCGCGCCCAGGACGTGGACTGGGACACCCTCCAGCGTATCCAGTCCCGCATCACCGGCGAGAACGACAACGTGGCCCGCGTCCTCTACGACGTGACCCACAAGCCGCCGGCGACCATCGAGTACGAATAGCGCCAGTCAGTTCGGTCCGAACGCCGCGATCCCCTGGTTCGTCGTGACGACGTAGTACTCGCCGGCGACGGCCTGCGGGCCGACCCACGGATCCTCCCACTCGTCGACCGTCGCGGCGCCGAGCGTCTCGTCGGCCGACGGGTCGACCGAAGTGGCCCTCAGCCCCCCGTCCTCGGCGGTGACTCCGTAGACGAGACCGTCCGCCGCGACGAGTCCGCCGTCCGTGTCCATCCGCTCGACCGAGCCGTCGGCGGCGTCGACCGCGAACCAGCCCCACTCGCCGCGTTCCATGCCCTGTACGTAGACCGTGTCGTCGAGGACGAGCCCCATTCCGTAGAAGGCGGCCTGTTCGAACGCTTCGGGGTCCCCCTCGTAGGTGGCGGGGTCGTCGCCCTCGGGGATCGCCGTCCACAGCTCCGAGCCGTCCTCGACGTCGAGCGCGACCATCCCGCCGGTGTCTCGGTTGGCGATCCGACCGCAGACCGCATAGGCGACGCCGTCGACGACGACCGGCGAGTTGAACGGTGCGCCCCGTTCCCCGTAGAGAATCGTGTAAAAGTCGTTGCTCGCCATCCAGCGCCGTTCGCCGCGCTCGCGGTCGACGGCGTGGATCGCCGCGCGGTCGGTCGCGAAAATCGTGTCTTCGGTCACCGTCGGCGGGAACCGGTTGCGCCACAGGGGGTCCTCGCCCGGGGCGTAGCGGGACGCCCGGCGCCCGTCGCTCGCGTCGTAGGTGGCCAGGAGTCGGTCGCCGACGACCACCGAGCCGCCCTCGGCCGTGACCGGCGACTCGAACGGCGTCTCCAGCGACGCCTCCCACTCGGTTTCGCCGTCGACCGGGGAGAGCGCGGCGAGCCCGGGGCCCTCCGAGAGCGTCCCGACGACGAGCCGCTCGCCGTCCGACCCGAGCGTCCGGGCCGGCGACGTCTCCCCCTCGCCGTCCGCGTCGGACATCGGGAGCGACCGCTCCCACTGCCGGTCACCGGTGGTGAGGTCGAACGCCGAGACGACCGTCTGCCAGCCGGAGTCGTCGCTGATATCGGCGGCGGCGAAGACCGTCCCGTCGAGGGCGATCGGCGAGGAAATCGCACTCACCCCCGCGGACGCGTCGGACCCCTCGCGGAAGCTGGCCGTCCACGCCACCGAGAGGTCGCCGCCCGGGCCGGGAGCGGATGGGTGGACGGCCGTGTTGCGCGGCCCGAAGCGAGCGCTCGGCCAGTCGGTCTCGCCGGGCTCGAACCCGGCCGACTCGCCGATACCGGCCGGACAGCCGGCGACTGTGGCGGCGCCGGCCGCACCGAGCGCGCGGAGGAGCGAACGTCGTCGGAGAGGCGCGTCCATGTCGAGCGTTTCGAAGGGATTGGTAAGTGCTTTTTCCTGTTCGTGTGATTGGTTCGGGCCCCGACCGGGTCGGCTGTCGGAAACGTGAGACACAAGCCCCCGGGTGTCGTGCGTGTCCGTATGAAGGCAGTGTTCGCAGGCAGCGACACCGAGGGGCTGGCCGACGAGTTGCGCGACCGGGGGGCGACCGTCGGGATCGTCGACGGCGTCGCCAACCGGCCCGCGCTCGAAGACGCGGGCGTCGTGGACGCCGACGTGTTCGTCCTCACCGACGTCGGCCAGGCCACCTCGATCGTCGTCGCCAGGGACCTCAACCCCGACGTGCGTGTCGTCGCCTACACCCCCGACTCGCTCCCGGAGTTCGTCAGCGGCCAGCAGGTCCTCGCGATGGACCCCGCCCTGTTCGACGCCGACACCGTCGCCGAGGAACTGACAGAGGCGGCCGGCTCCGAAGAGTAACGCCCGGGACGCTCCTGACGGGACCGACCCTGTCGGGCTCGGGACAACACTAATGTCCTTCCGAGAGAAATTCACGACGTATGACCGATGTGTCGATCGGTCCGACGACCACTGCATCGGCGATAGCGGCCGCCCTGTCGGCCTGGCGCGAGGGCGTCGGTGCCCTGGCCGGCGGCGCCTTCCTCGGTGCCCTCCTCCGGTCGCTGCTGGCGATCAACGGCGTCTCGGCGCCGTCCGCGGCCACGGCCGTCGGCGGCGGCGCGGTCGCCGCGCTCGTCTGCGTTCTCGGGGCGATCGCGGTCGGCGCGGCCCGCCGTCGCGTTCGGTTCGGGCGCGACGCTCTCACCGTCGAGCAGGGACTCTCGCCCGGCGCGACCGCCGTCGAGTACGACGATATCGACCTCGCGATCCGCCGTGACACCGGGGGCGACCGACGGCTGGGGACGGCGAGCTACGAACTGGTCCGGTCGGGGGCGTCGAACCGCTTGCTCGGTCACCTGCGCGACCCCGACAAAGTCGAGCGCGCGCTTGACGCCCGCGTGCCGACCCCTCGCGAACGGATCGGTGCCGCCGACGAAGCGACGGTTCGCGAGGCGCTTCAGCGGAGCCGCGTGTTCTGGCGGGGCTGGCCGAGCGACGAGCCGCTCCCGCGGTCTGCGGTCGTGGCCGACGAGACGCTCGTCGAGACACTCGACGGGGAAGAAGACGTGACTCCCGTCCGCGGGGACGAGGACGACGAGCGACCGCGTCGGTCGACACCGGGGCGAGACCGACCGGCTACGCTCGACGGGATCGCCCGACGGGGGAACACCACCGAGGCCGAGGAGTTCACCGGCGGAACCGGGGGCGACGGTGTCGCCGAGTAGTGTCCGGGGCACCGAACCGGGACCGCGGGCGACCGCCCGCTCCCCCCGAAGCTTATGCCCGAACGCCGACTAGTTGGTACGATGACCGATCCGATCCCGAGCGAACGGTTCGCCGGTGCCGTTCCCGCGCTTGGATCAGAGCTGCGCGTCTATCGCGACCGGCTGGAGTACGACCCCGGCGGGCTCGGCGGCCTCGTCCGGGGACCGAAGACGGTCGCGTTCGAGGGTGTCGACCTGGTCCTCCGCCGCGACGGGCGCCTCGACCGCCTGCTCGGGGCCGGAAGTTACGACCTGATCCGGTCGGGGGAGCCGACGGTCAGGATCCACCACGTCACCGACACCGACGAGGCCGAGCGAGCGCTCGACGGGCGCGTCCCGCGTCCGCGCGAGCGGGTCGAAACGGCCGACGAGGCGGAGGCTCGCGCGGCGCTCCAGCAGGAGCGCGTCGCCTGGCGTCGCTGGCCCGACGACGAGCCGCTGCCCCGGACGGCAGTCGTGACCGACCCCGACCTGGTCGAGCGGTTGACCGCCGAGGAGACTGTCGAACGGCCCGAGGTGAGCCGCGCCGAGGACGCCCGCCCCTCCGGCGTCACCGCCACCGACTTCGAGAACGGGACGTTCCCCGGCGGCGGCGGGGGCGGGGACGCCGACTTCACCGGCGGAACCTCGCGCCACTCGCCTGGGCTCGCCTCTAACGAGGGCGGCGCGGAGAAGAACGTCGGCAGCGAATCCGCCGGCGATATGTGAGTCGTCGACCCGTCCGGTAGGCCGGGCTCAGAGTCGTCCCGCGAGGTCGGTCAGGCGGTCGCGACCGCCGCGTTCGAACGGGACGCCGTGACCCGGGGCCGCGACGTCGAACGCGGGGGCCGCCTCGCCCAGGTCGCGGATGCTCCGTCGGACATCGTCCGTGTCGGCCGAGATGATCCACGACGAGGGGTCGAGGTGGCCGTCGGACTCGCGGACCAGATCGCCCAGGATGGCGATGCCGAGCGCTTCGCTGACGTAGGCGACGTGACCGGGGGTGTGGCCGGGCGTCTCGTAGGCGGTGAACGAGCCGACCGCGTCGCCGTCGGCCAGCGGGACGACCTCGGTTTCGGGCGGCGTGACCAGCGGACCGACCAGCCGCTGAAAGGCGCCTTTCGGTATCGAGAACGGCGGTCGCTCGCGGCCGGCTACCAGCGGAGCGTCCCGCCGACCGGCGTACATCGTGACGTCGAGGCCGTCGAGGCGCGCCAGGCCGCCGACGTGGTCGAGGTCGTAGTGGGTGATCAGCACCCGGTCGAGGTCGTCGGGCGCGAACCCCGCCTCGACGACGGCGTCGAGCAGGCGACCGCCGTGCCACGGCATGCCCGCGTCGACGAGCGTCAGCGCCCCCTCGTCGTCGACGAGGTAGGCGTTGACACCGCCGAGTTCGATCCACCAGGCGTCCTCGGAGAGTCGCGTGACCATACGTCCGCGTACGGCCGTCGGCGGGATAAACAGGCGGTCGCGGCGTGAAATCGACGAGCGGCCGTGGAAGCGGCCCCTATCGCTCGATCGTCACGTCGAGCGAGCGGTCTCGCGAGGACGGACCGAGCGAGACGAGGTGGTCGCCCGAATCGACGGTCCAGCCCGCATCGGCGTCGTAGCGGCCGAACGCTCGCTCGTCGAGGTCGAGAGTGACCCGACGGGACTCGCCCGCGCCGAGCGCCAGCGAGGCGAATCCACCGAGTTCCCGCGGCGGGCGGTCGAGGTCGTCGGGCGCCGTCGGCGAGTCGACGTACGCCTGGACGACCGTCCGGCCGGGGCGGTCGGCGGTGTTCTCGACGGTCACCGCGACGGTCGAGTCGTCGACGACCTCGGCGTCGCGGTACTCGAAGCTCGCGTACGAGTGACCGTGGCCGAACGGGTAGGTCGGCTCGGCGCCGGTCGCGTCGAAGTGGCGATAGCCGACGAGCAGCCCTTCGTCGTAGTGTGCCTCCCCGTCGACACCGGGGTACCGGCGTTCGTCGGCGGTGGGATACGACTCCTCAGGGGCGAACGTGACCGGGAGGCGCCCGCCGGGGTCGCTGTCACCGTAGAGGACGGCCGCGGCGGCCGACCCGTGGGCCTGACCGGGGTACCACTCGGCGACGACGGCCGCCACGTCCTCGCGCCAGGGCGTCGCGAAGGGGCCGCTCGTGTTGGCGACGACGACCGTCCGGTCGTTGGCGGCCGCGACCGCTTCGATCAGGTCGTCCTGGTCGCCGGGGAGCGCGAGCGTCTCGCGGTCGGCGGCCTCCGTCGCCTGGTCGCGGACGAAGACGAGCGCCACGTCCGCATCCTCGGCTGCTGCGACGGCCTCGTCGACGGACGCGTCGGCTTCCGCTCCGTTCTCGTCCGCCCCGTCGTCCGGTTCGAACGCGTCGAACAGCGAGACGTCCTCGACTCGGGGATGGCCGCGGGCGACCGAGACCGACCCCGCCGCGCGGGCCTCGATCCCCTCGACGGGGCTCGTCTCGGTGAACGGCGTCGTCTCCGAGGAGCCGCCCCCGCCGAGGATGGCTTCGTCGACGTTCGGGCCGACCACGGCCACGTCGGCGTCGTCCGAGAGGGGAAGGACGCCGTCGTTGTCCAGCAGGACCGTCCCGCGGACCGCGATCCGCTCGGCCAGGTCGCGGTGTTCGGGCGTGTCGACGGCGCCCTCGGGAGCCTCGGCGTCGCGGCTCCCGTCGAGCAGGCCGTGGCGCTCCAGCTGGGTGAGCAGCCGCCCGACCATGTCGTCAAGCCGCGACTCGGGCACCTCGCCCGATTCGACGGCGTCGGCCAGTTCCTCCCGGTAGAGACCACCGGTCCGCGGGTCGGGCATCCCGTCCGCGTAGTCGAAGCCCTCGGTCGGGTCCTCGGGGCCGGCGCCGGTCTCGGACGCCTGCGCGTCCCGATCCGCACCCTCCTCGTCCGCCGCGCCCATCGACTCGAACAGCTCCTCGGCGGAAATGCCGGGCATCTGGAGGTCGAGGCCGCCGTTCGCGGTGCCGACGACGCTCTCGGTCCCGAACCAGTCGGACATGACCACGCCGTCGAAGCTCCACTCGTCTTTGAGCGTCTCCGTGAGCAGTCCCTCGTGTTCGCTCGCGTACGTTCCGTTGACGCGGTTGTACGAGGACATCACCGCGCCGGCGCCGGCCTCGACGGCGTCGCGAAAGCCCGGGAGGTACAGTTCGCGGAGGACGCGCTCGTCGACCTCGGCGCTGACCGAGGCACGGGCCGTCTCCTGGTTGTTCGCGACGAAGTGTTTCGGCGTCGCGACCACGCCCGACGACTCGATGCCGTCGACGACGCTCCCGGCGAAGCGACCGGTGACGACCGGGTCCTCGGAGTAGTACTCGAAGTTTCGCCCGCAGTGGGGCACCCGGATCAGGTTCAGCCCCGGCCCGAGCAGTACGTCCTGGTCGCGCGCCAGCGCCTCGCGGCCGAGCGTCCGGCCGAACTCCCGCGCCAGCCCGGGGTCGAACGACGACGAGAGCGCCGTCGAGGCCGGGAACGCCGTCGCCGGTTCGTCCGTGCGGACGCCCAGCGGCCCGTCGCTGAACCGGGCCGCGGGGATATCCAGTCGCTCGACGCCGGGGACGAACCCCGTCGCCGTCCCCTCCGTGTCCGTCGCGCCGTGGGTCAACCGCACTTTCTCCGCCAGCGTGAGTTCCGAGAGCAAGCGCTCGACAGTGTTCGATGGCATTGATTGGACGTTCAGTCAGGATCGACTTAACGGTTCTCCCTCCGCGATAAAAGCGGGGACCGGACGCCTGACAGCCGGAGGGCGGTACGGGAGAGGGAGGTCCGGGGGGACGGAGGGGGCGGGGGAACGGGCCCGAGAGGGAAACGAGGGCCGCAGGGACCGGTGTCGTGGAGGGGGTGAGAGACGACCGACGGCGTCAGTGTTCGACGATGGTGCCGCCGGCACCGACTGCGATCTCGACGCCGCTCTTCCGGCAGACGGCCTTCAGGTTCTGGCCGGACGGGGTGGCGTCCTGGGTCCACGTCCCGCTCTCGCGGTCGTAGACCTTTCCGCCGCCGCCGACGGCGTAGCCGACGCCGCCCTCGACTTCGATGTCGCGGAGACCCGCGTCGCCGGTGTCGGCGGGGATCCAGCTACTGCCGTTCCAGTGGAAGACCGTGCCGCCGCCCCCGGAGATCCACACGTCGTCGGCGCCGTCGGAATCGACGCCGTAGAAGTTGACGTTGGCGTCCGCCAGGCCGATCTTGTCCCAGGTCGCCCCGTCCTGGGTGTAGAAGACGGACTTGTTGCCGTCGACGATGTGGCCCTTCCGGTCGTCGTAGAAGTCGACGGCGTTGATGGCCGAGCCCGAGCCGGGCGTGACGTAGTCCCAGGTCTGGGTGGCGCCGTTCTCGAAGCTGTAGTACATCTTCCCGGAGTCGCCGGCGACGTAGACGTTCGCCTCGCCGGCCTCGCCCGTGACCGACACGTCGTTGAAGTTGTTGGTCACGTCCATCGGCGCCGAGTGGTCGACGAGGTTGCCCGTCGTTACGTCGTACTCGCCGATGGCGCCCGAGGAGCCGACGAACCACAGCCGCTTGCCGTCGTCGGTCACGTCCGCGCCGTAGAGATTGTTGCCGTTGCCCGTCGGGCCGCCGTCGAGGACCTTCTTCCAGCCCTTCGCGGTGCGTTCGAGGACGACCCCGGCAGAGCCGACCGCGTACGCGCCCTCGCTCGTCTCCTCGACGTCGTAGAGCGTCCCCCCCGTCGGGGACTTCACGGCGGTCCACTCCGAATCGTCGGTCGATGCGCCCGCGGCCGTCGGGACGGCCGCCGCGCCGATCGCTGCGCCCGCTGCTTTCAGCACGCTGCGTCGAGTGGCGGTGCGTTCGGACATTGCATCCGGGTCATGCGACCGATTGCACTTAATGGGGGAACGAACTTAGTGCCAATTTGAGCCGTTTAACTACCCGAAACGCCCATTTTGGCGACATTCGTTCCGACGACGCGACGGATTCCGGTCCGGACGAGACCCGTCGCCAACTCGAGTTAACGGGCGTGAAACGACGAAAGATTGAAATGATAAAACGAAACCGCTCGGAGCGAGTCGGGGGGGCCCGAACACTTTCGCCTCACGGCGACGGGAGCGGTGCCGGGGCGCTGTCGTGCGGGCGCGAGGGAAGCCGTGGCGATCGGTACTCAGTCGTCGCGGCGAGCCAGCGAGACGAGGTGGGCCATCTCCTCGACGACGAGCTCCTCGGTGCCCAACCGGGCGGCGGCCTCGCTGCCGGGGAGACAGAAGACGGGGACGCCGTCGACCATTCCGGCGGTGGCCCGGGAGACCATCGCGCGGGTGCCGATCTCCTCGTAGGAGAGGATACGGAACAGCTCGCCGAACCCGGGGAGTTCGCGGTCGAACAGGGGGCGGGCGCCCTCGACGGTCACGTCGTCGGGCGTGACGCCCGTCCCGCCGGTCGTAACGACCACGTCCACGTCGTCGCGGCCAGTGAGGTTCAACAGCGCTGTCTGGACGCCGTCGAGGTCGTCCCGGAGGATCTCGCGGGTGACGACCTCGTGGTCGGCGGCCTCGATCACCGCCTCGATCACGTCGCCACTCGCGTCGTCTTCGCGTGTGCGCGTGGAGGAGACCGTGACGACTCCGACACCGAGCAGCCCCACCTCGGCGCCGTGGGAATGACCGTGTGCGTGGCCACCGGACTCGTGCCCGTGGCCGCCCGCGTCGTGGGAGTGGCCGTCGGAGCCGTGAGCATGGTCGTCTGTGCCGTGGGGGTGCTCGTCCGAACCGTGCGAGCGGTCGTCTGTGCCGTGGGAGTGGTCGTCGGAGCCGTGGGCGTGACCACCGGAATCGGGCGAGCGGTCGGCCGGGTCCCCCGACCGGTCGTCGGGCCCGTGGGAGTGGCTGTCGGCTTCGGTCTCGGCGGCGGTCTCCGAGCCGCCCTCGTCGTCGGCGAACGGGTGGTCGTCGAAGTCGCCCACTCCCTCGGAAGCCCGATCCGACTCGCTCGACGGCGACAACGGGTCGTCCGCCGACGAGTCGGCGTCGCGGCCGTCGTCGGTCGTCTCGCGCGCGGCTCCCTCGGCCGGCTGGTCGTCGGGGTGGTCGGTCGACGGGTCCGTGCCGGTATCGTCCCCCGAGGAACCAGTCCCGGCGTCGCCCGTGTCAGGCGCCAGCGGGTCGCCGCTCGCGCCCCCGGACGAACCGTCGAGCGGGTCCCCGCCCGCTTCGGCCGCGTCGGCGTCGCTCTCCCCGTCGGACGCCTCCGGGTCGGACCCGGTACCGACATCGCTCTCGGGCCCGGTTGCGTCGCCCCCCTCGGTTTCGACGGCCGGTTCGTCGGCGGGTTCCGGCTCGGTCGGTTCCCCTGCCGATCCCTCCTCGCTCGGCTCCCCCTCGTCCGGTTCGTCCGGCGGTTCCCCCTCGGCGGCCTCCGCCCCGTCCCCCTCGGCGTCGGCCTCCTCGTCCTCGTCGTCGCCGTACCCGCGGCTCGTGTCGCGGGACTGGAAATCGACCATGGGATCGATACCCGGCAACGAACCAAAAAGGCCAGCATGCCGACCGGGACCGAGGACCCGCGACCGCGCGGGCGGACGCGGCGGCGGTCAGGACAGCGCCGCGACGACCGTATCGGCGGCGGCGTCGGCGTCGCGGTCCTGGAGGAACGTCGCGACGGCGTCTTTGAGCTGGACGACCTGCTCGGGCTGGACGGCCAACCCGTGACACATCGACGGCAGCTGCGTCGCGCGGCCGCCGAACGCCTCGTGGAGCTGGCGGCTCATCGGGTGCAGGTCCGCCGCGGACACGTCGCTCCGCGGCGGGACCGAGCCGCTGATCGTGTTGAACCGCTCGATCGTCTCGGCGGAGCCGAAGTACTCGACGAACTCCGTCACCGCGTCGTCGCCCTCGGTGTGAGCCGCCGGAACGATCGCGTTCGTGTTGACGATGTGAGTGCCGTCGGTGCCCGGGAACGGGACGCAGTCCCAGTCGCGACCGAACTCCATGTCCGTGCCGGCCATGTGGCCCGTCGACCACGACCCGTTGTTGATACAGGCCGCCTCGCCGTCGGAGAAGGCGAACTCCAGGTCGCTGGAGTCCATGAACTCCGGGTTGTCCGGCCCGGCCGCGAGGTACGTGCCGAGCGTGTCGAACCCGGCGCGGATACCCGCCCGGTGGGGCGACGGCCGCCCGTCGGCCGCCTCCCTGTAGCCGCTCGGTCCCTCGTGGGCGAGGAACAGCGTCTCCCACAGCTGGAGGAGCCCGAAGGGGTTCCGACCGAAGACGGCGATCGGCTGGTCGGCCTGCTCGGCCAGCGCCGGCAGCGCCTCGGCGAGTTCGTCCGGCCCCGAGAGCCGCGCGGGGTCGACCCCGGCGGCCTCGAACAGCTCGACGTTGTAGTAGAGGTTGCTGATGCGGTGCATGTCAAGCGGGACGGCGTGGAACTCCCCGTCGAAGCGGGCCACGTCGACCATCCCGTCGAAGTACGCCCGGTCCATGCCCGTCCGCTCCCAGAGGTCGGTGATGTCGGCGGTCGCGCCGGCCTCGACGGTCGGCCGGAGGTTCGCGCCCGGCCACTCGTCCCACACGTCCGGCGGGTCCTCGCGCAGGATCCGGCTCTTGATCATCAGGCGGAGCGCGTTGATGACCGTCTGCTCCTCAGCGACCGATACGTTCGGGTTGCGGTCGGTGTACTCCGCCAGGACCGCGTCCATCGCCTCCTGCTCGCTCCCCCACACGAAGTGGTGGTGGATCTCTATCTCGCGCTGTCCGCCCACGGCCGTTGACATACGTTCCCATCTGTCCGACCCCCATAATGACCTTACCCCCGAGTTATCCGAACTGAGAATCGGTTCGGGCGGATCGCCACTCCCCCTCCTCCGGTTGGTCGGGTCGCCGATCCGGCGGGTTCGTCACCGTTTTGCGCACTGCACGAGTGGATCGGAGTATGTACGCAGTCCAGTACGCGGACCACGGCGGCCGCGACGTGGTCGAGTACGCCGAGCGGGCCGACCCGGAGGTGGGCCGCGAGGACGTCCTCGTCGACGTGAAGGCGGGCGCGCTGAACCACCTCGACGTGTGGACCCGGAAGGGCCTCCCGGGGATCGACCTGGAGATGCCCCACGTTCCCGGCTGCGACGCCGCGGGCGTCGTCGAGTCGGTCGGCGCGGAGGTGACCCGCTTCGAACCCGGCGACCGCGTGGCGGTCACGGCGGGCGTCAGCTGCGGCGAGTGCGAGTTCTGCCGCGACGGCGAGGAATCGATGTGCGTCGACTACCACATCATCGGCGAGCACGTCCCCGGCGTCCACGGGGAACTCGCCGCGGTCCCCGAGGACAACCTCGTCGCCGTCCCCGAGGGCGTCGACTGGGAAACCGCCGCCGCGGCGCCGCTGGTGTTCCAGACCGCCTGGCGGATGCTGATCACTCGCGCGGACATCGACCCCGGCGAGTCGGTGCTCGTGCTCGGCGCCTCGGGCGGCGTCGGCCACGCGGCCGTCCAGATCGCCGACGTCGCCGGCGCCGAGGTGTTCGCCACGGCCAGCACGGCGGAGAAACTCGACTACGCCCGGGCGGTCGGCGCCGACCACGCGATCGACTACACGGAGGAGGACTTCGCCGCGCGGATCCGCGAACTGACGGACGGCCGCGGCGTCGACGTGGTCGTCGACCACGTCGCCGGCGAGACGTGGGACGACTCGCTGAAGAGCCTCGCGAAGGGCGGCCGGCTGGTCACCTGCGGCGCGACCGCCGGCGGGCGCCCGCAGACCAACGTCAATCGCGTGTTCTGGAACCAGCTGTCGATCGTCGGTTCGACGATGGCGACGCCAGGCGAAGTCGACGACGTTCTCGCGAAGGTGTGGGACGGCACCTTCGAGGTGCGCGTGCGCGAGCGCCTGCCGATGAGCGAGACGGCCCGCGCCCACGAACGCCTGGAGGACCGCGAGGGGTTCGGAAAGGTCGTCGTCGTCCCCGACAGTGAGTACGATGACTGAGACGCCCGTTCCCGACGGCGATGGCACGGTCGCGGACGACGAGACCACCGAGCGGGACGAAACGGAGTCGGGCGTGCCCCCGGTCAAGCCGGAGGGCTACGACGTGGCCGACCCCGAGTCGCGGGAGTTCGGGCTCCGCGGGTGGGCGCTCGTCGCCGCGCTGGTGGTCGCGCTCGTCGTGATCCCCTGGACGATCATCGGCATCCCCCAAGTGCAGGGGCTGCTCGAAGCGCTCCCGCTGGGGTACCGCGACGCCTACCTCGTCCTGCCGTTCGTCCCCGCGGTCTTCCTCGGCGCCCTGGGCGTCTGGACGGCGCTCGCGAACCGGCGTCCCTGACGCGGCGACCCCCGACAGCACCGACGCGGCGACCACCCGCCCGATGACCGGGGTCGGCGCCGCGGCCGCTCCGATCCAATTCTGATATCGGGCCATATACACTTATCCTGGGGACGGTGAAACGCTCCCGTATCGATGCCGACGCCGTCGTTCACGCCCTTCGTTCTGCTCGCGGCGATCGTCGGGAGCGGCGTCGCCGCGTTCGTGTGGGTGTTCCGCGACACGCCCGGCGCCAAGCCGCTGTCGGCGTTCGTCGCCGGGGCGAGCCTGTTCGCGCTCGCCCAGGGGATGGCCCTGGCGTCGCCGGGACTGGCCGGGAAGCTCCGGTGGTCGAGCGTCGCCGCGACCGTCTCGGTGGTCCTCCCGGCCGCCTGGCTGCTGACCGTTCTCGCCTACACCGACAGCGACCGGTCGGTCGACCGGCGGACGCTGGCGCTGTTGCTCGTCGAACCCCTCCTGTTCGCCGCGCTGGTCTGGACGAACGACGCCCATAACCTCGTCTGGGCCGACCGCTGGATCGAGACGAGCGCCGCGAGTGCGTACCTGACCGAGGAGTTCGGCCTCGGGATGTGGGCCCACGTCGGCTACTCCTACCTGCTCATCGCGGTCGGCGGGCTCGAACTCGTCCGGCTGAACTTCCGGACGACCGACTTCTTCCGCAGCCAGGGGACGGCGCTGCTGGCCGCGATGTTCGTCGCCGCGTCGCTGTGGGCCAGTTCGCTGTTCGGCCTCGTCCCCCCGCGGTACGACCTCGGCGGTTTCGGCTTCGTCTTCGGCGGCCTCGTCATGACCGCGGCGCTGTTCCGCGGTCGCCTGCTGTCTATCACGCCGGCGACCCGACAGCTCGGTCGCGAGGCCGTCGTCGACGAGATGGACGACCGGATCGTCATCCTCGACGACGCGGACCGCGTCGTCGACGTCAACCCCGCGGCCGCCCGACTCCTGGAGGTCGACCCGCAGGCGGTCGTCGGGACGCCCATCGAAGCCGTCGCGCCGGGCCTCGCGTCGGCGATCGACGCCGGCTCGACGGGCCAGGCCGACCTCGAACTCGACGGGCCCGACGGCCGCCGCTACTACGACGTGCGCGTCTCGCCGCTCTACCGCAGTTACGGCGGCGTCGCCGGCCGCGTCGTCAGCTTCCGCGACGTGACCGACCGCCGCCAGCACGAGCAGCGGCTCGACGTACTCAACCGCGTCCTCCGGCACAACCTCCGCAACGAGCTGAACGTCGTCGCCGGCAACGCCGAACTGCTCCGCCAGGACGTCGAGGAGACCGACGACGTGCGTCGCCGGCTCGACCGCATCGAGGAGACCGTCGACGGCGTCGTCGCCCGCAGCGAGAAGATCGGCCACGTCTCCCGGATGGTCGACGAGGAATGCGACCGGGCGTTCGCCGCCACCGAGCGGGTCGATAGCCTCGCCGACGGCGTCGAAGCCGCCCACGACGACGTGACGGTCACCGTCGACCTGCCCGAGAGGTTGACCGTGGTCGGCGGCCCCTGTCTGGAGCGGGCCTTCGAGGAACTGTTCGAGAACGCCGCCGAACACGCCGGCGAGGACCCCGCGGTCGAGGTACGGGCGACGGACTGCCCGGGCGAGTTCGTCGAGATCCGGGTCGCCGACGACGGGCCCGGGATCGCGGACCAGGAGCGGACCGTCATCGAAGCGGGCCGGGAGACGGCGCTCGAACACGGGAGCGGCGTCGGCCTCTGGCTCGTCAACTGGGTCGTCCGCGAGTGCGGCGGCTCCGTCGAGTTCGCCGACGACGGCGACGGCTGCACCGTCGCGCTCAGGCTCCCGCTCGCCGACGACGCGGCCGACGCCGCTCCGAAACCGGGCACGCAGGCGGCGACCGGGGCCGCCGACGAGGACGACCGCGACCGAACCGGGATCGAGGCCGACGACTGACACTCCGTCGCCGACGCCGCGAACGCGTGCCCGGCCGCTGTGCGCCGTCCGGGCCGTTGTGAGAAAAGGAGGCGTCCGTCGGTCGCCGCCGACTATTCGAAGTCTCGGCGCATCGCGATCTCGAACCAGGGACAGAGACGCAGTTGCCGGTACCAGCGGGGGTGCTCGTGCAGGCGCTCGTAGGGGACCCACATGTAGCCGCCGACCTCTTCGGGGTCGGGGTCGAGGCTCGTGTCGATCAGGGTGGCCTTCAGCACGGCGCAGACCTCGTGTTCGAGGCCCTCGTCCATGTAGTAGCGCTTGTACTCGAAGCGGTCGGTCACCCGGAGGTTGTCGTACTGGTCCGGCGTGACGCCGAGTTCCTCTTCGAGCCGCTGGCGGGTCGCTTCGACCTGCGTCTGACCCTTGATGGGGTGGGAAGCGACGGTGCCGTCCCAGTAGGTGTCCCAGAGCCGTTTCTTCGGGCTGCGCTGGGCGAGCAGGATGCGGTCGTCCTCGTCGAACAGCATCGAGGTGAACGCGCGGTGTCGGGTGCCGTCGCCGGTGTGGGCGTCGAGGCGGTTGACCAGTCCCTGTTCCTCGTCGTTCTCGTCGACGGCGATCACCGACTGCTCGGCGTTCTCGTGGTAGTCGTCGGCTCCGTCGGCCGACGGCGCGCCGTCGCCTCCGGGAGCCCCCTCGTCGTCCGTACTCATGGCAGTCACGTGGTAGAGCGGGTTCAAACAGTCTTCGACTCGCGTCGCTACCGCGGCCGCGGGGACCGGTCGATCACCCGACGCGTTCGTCGAGGATGAGCCGCGTTTTCGTGCTGACGACTTCCTCCAGTTCGCGGGTCTGGGTGATGATCTCGTTGACCCGCTCGGTGTCCTGGGCGTCGACGACGAAGACGATGTCCTCCTCGCCGGAGACCTGCCAGACGAAGTCGACCTCGGTCCACTCGGCGACCCGCTCGCTGATGTCGTGGGTGTCGACGCTCACGTCGACCCCGACCTCGATCATCGCCTTGACGTTCCCCGTCCGCGTCGCGACGGTAAAGCGCTCGATGACCCCCTCTTCGACCAGCGACTCCACGCGGTTGCGGACCGTCCCCTCGGAGGTCCCCACGTCGTCGGCGATCTCCGTGTACGGCGTGCGCGCGTCCCTGCGGAGGATGTTCAGGATCTCGCGGTCGAGGTCGTCCATCGAATACCTCCACCTTCCACAGCACCCCACTTGACCGTTACGAATTTCGTAACCTGGCTTCGAAAGCAACACTTATCACCGGAGATGGTATACGCATCTCGTAATGACGGACGCCTACGTGGCACTGGAGGGCGGACGCGTCGTCGAGGCGCGCGCACGCTCGCCGGGCACGACTCGCGGGGAACTGGTCTTTACAACTGCGTACACGGGCTACGAGGAGAGCCTCACCGACCCCTCCTACGAGGAGCAGATCCTCACGTTCTCCTATCCGCTGATCGGCAACTACGGCGTCCGAGAGGAGCGTTTCGAGTCGGATCGCGTCCACCCGCGCGGCGTCGTCGCACGTGACCTGACCGAAGACGTCGTCGAGTGGCTCGAAGCGGAGGGCGTGCCCGCCGTCGACAAGCTCGACACTCGCGACCTGGTCACCGAGATCCGGGACTCCGGCGCGATGAAGTGCGGCATCGCCGCGGGTGAGGACGTGACCGAGCAGGACGCGCTCGACGAACTCGAGCAGTGCAAGCACATGAGCGACCACACGGACATCGGCGACCAGGTCACCACGCCGGAGACGGTCGTCTACAACGAGGACGGGTCGGGCGCCGACGTGGCGCTCATCGACTGCGGCGCGAAGGGCTCGATCGTCGACTCGCTCGTCGAGCGCGACGCGACCGTCCACCTTATGCCCCACGACACCACCGAGGAGGACGTCGCCGAGCTGGACCCCGACGTACTCTTTATCTCCAACGGTCCCGGCGACCCGGAGAACTTCGAAGAGGCCAACGAGCTCGTCGACGACTTCGTCGGCGAGAAACCCATCGCGGGCATCTGCCTCGGCCAGCAGGTCGTCGCCAACGCGCTGGGCGGCGAGACCGAGAAGATGGAGTTCGGCCACCGCGGGGTCAACCAGCCCGTCCGTGACCTGCGGACCGACCGCGTGGTCATGACCACCCAGAACCACGGCTACACCGTCGCCGACCCCGGCGACACCCTCGAAGTCACCCAGATCAACGTCAACGACGACACCCCCGAGGGCCTGGAGAACGACGACCTCGACATCCTCACCCGCCAGTACCACCCCGAGGCCAATCCCGGCCCCAACGACTCGAAGGGCTTTTTCGACGACGTGCTGTCGATGGCCGACGAGGAGTCCGTCGCGACGACGAACTGAGGACTGGTCGCTCAGTTCCCCGAACGGTCGATCGTTTTTCCGCGATACTGTATCCGCGAGTCGTCCCCGTCTTCGGCGGACGTGGCGTCGCTCCGGTCCCGAGACTCGTCGCCGTCGCTATCGGCGCCGTCCGACTCTGCGGAGTCCGCGGGCGGTTCGTCGGGGACTCCGGGGTGGTTCTCGCGACTGATCGGTTGCCCGCGGTAGGTCAGCTGGTTCGCCCCGTCGTCGGTCTCGATCTCGTCGGGGGTCTCCGACGTGCGCTCCTCGACGTACTCCGCCGCCGCCGACAGCAGCGACTCGCTGGTCGACCGCTTGGCCCAGCAGTGGTACTGCTTGCGCGGCGTCCGGAGGACGAATCGGTTGGCGAGCAGCCCCGTGTGATACGAGGCTTCGACGACCGAGTCGTGCGGGACCTCGATCACGCTGTCCTCCTCGCCGCCGCCGACCAGACAGAGCGTCCGACGGTCCGTGACGACGACCGCCGTCCCGCGGTCACCGGACGGCTTCGTCGTGTTGCGCTTCGTGCCCAGGCCGATACCGCGTTTCTCGTTGGTCAGGACGTACGCCGGCGCCTCGGTCCCGCCGAGGCGCGTGACGGGAGGGCGGTGCAGCCGTCCCTCGGGGAACGCTTCCTCGCGGGACGCGAGGACACCGACGGTCACCGACGGGTGTGGCGCCATCTCGGCCAGTGTCATCGCCCTGTCCAGGGCATTCCCATCACTCATCGACTCCCTCCGGGCGGCGTCGCGGGCGTCTCGCCAGTCATTACCCGACCGTTGTCGTCGGCTTCATATCAGAATGCGCCTACGATTCCTTTGGGTGAAGGTACGTCCTAATACGCTCTGCTGTCAGCTATCCGAACGCTCGTGGCGCGGCTAGCGCTCCCACTCGTAGAACCACCACGACGCGCCGAGCAACAGGAGTCCCGCCCCGAGCACGGACGTGGCCGGCTCGGGGAAGACGAACAGCACGAACCCGATCAGGATCAGCAGGCCCGGCTCGATCTCGTTCCAGTACTCGGGGTAGCTGGGAAACGCCATGTGCTGCTGTTGTGGGGCGACCGGGATATACGTTGACCGGTTCCCACGCCGGATTCGACCGCTCGCGGACCCGGCCGTTCGCGGGCTACGGGACAGTGTCGCCGACCCGCACCAGTCTGACGTTCCCGCGCTGGTCGATCGTGACTCTGTATCCCGCGTAGGAGAAGGAAATCTCCATCTGGGCGTCCCGCGACGGCGGCCGTTTGAAGAGGTTCTCGATGGTGTGGTCGACCTCGTGGTATAGCGACGGTAACTCCGTCGCGTCGACTCCTTCGAGTCTGGCGATCAGTTCGAGAAACTCGTTGTCAGCGGTCTCCGATCGCGCGTCGATCTGTGCTCGCACGATCCCAGGTGGTTCCCCGCCCGCGTCGTCAGCCTCGTCGAACGGCTCCTGTCCCATACACGTTGAGATGCGAAGCGTCCGGCACAAGTGTAGTTGCCAGCTCCCGGTCAGCTACCCGTCGGGAACCGTGTGATTGCTGGCCCGATGACGGGGTCGGGTTGTGAGTTCTGGGCCACGGTCACGCCGAGACCCTCCCCCATCGCGTCCGCGCCGATCACGATCCAACCGTGGCTATCCGGTCGTCGAGTAGTGACGGAGACCGGATGCCCGAGGAGAACGGCAGTCGCTCAGGCCGGCGACGGCGTCTGGACGGAAGAGATGTAGCCCGCCAGGTCGGTCGTCGAGATCATCCCGATGACGCCCTCCTCGTCGTCGATCACGGGGAGGTGGTGGATACCGTGTTCGATCATCAGGTCTGCCGCGTCGACGATGGAGGTCTGGGCGTCCGTCGTCACCACGTCGGTCGTCATGTACCGTTCGACCGTGGTCTGGGCCTTCGGCTTGGACTTGGCGACGATGTCGACGAAGTCCGTCGTCGTGAGGATTCCCAGCAGCTGGTTGTCGTCGTCGACGACCACGAGCGACCCGACGCTGTTGTCCTGCATCTGTGTGGCCGCGTCCTCGACGAGCGTGTCGGGGCCGACCGCTTGCAGGTCCGAACTCATCAACCGCGCGACGAAGATGTCTTCCATAGGCGATCATACGCGCATCCGGCCCATAAACACCGGCGGTCCCGGCGAAGCGTGTAGGGTCGCGAGGGCTGTCCCCGACGGCTCGAACCGCAAACCCCAGGCGCGTCCTCGTGGAAGGGCCGACCGTGTCTTGGTATCTCCTCCTCGTCGCCGGCCTGTTCGAGATCGCCTGGGCGATCGGCCTGGAGTACTCCGAGGGGCTCAGCCGGCCCGTCCCGACCGCCGCGACGGGCGTCGCGATGTTGATCAGCGTCGTCTTGCTCGCGAAGGCGGTCGAGACACTGCCCGTCGGCACCGCCTACGCCGTCTGGACCGGGGTCGGCGCCGTCGGCACCGCCGCGCTCGGAATCGTCCTCTTCGACGAGCCGCTTTCGGCCGCTCGCGTCGCGTTCGTCGGCCTCATCGTCGTCGGCATCGTCGGGCTGAACCTCACCGCGAACGCCTGACTGCGGTCAGGTCTGGCGGTACAGCAGCGTCGCGACGCCCACGACGAGGAGGAGCAGTCCCCACATCAGGTCGCCGCCGGGGAGGACGCCGAGTAGCAGCGTGACGATACCCGAGGAGATCAGCGACCAGCCCAGCGTGGTTCGGAAGGCCATACGATCGGTTGTTGTTCCGAACTGAAAGGTGTCCGGTCGGTACATCTGCGAACTTATCGGATTTTCACCGACCACAAACGCTATACGGTATAAAAGTTATTGTTCTGATATGTCTGGAACTGTTCGGGATTCGCTTGCAGACTGGTATAATCCGAGTATTGAGTCTGCGGTGATCGTCTTGATGGGTTCGAGTTTTGGCCTCTTTCTGTTCCTCAACAGCCCCGATTTTACGAACCCGTACTACGTTTTCGGAGTCGGAGTGATGGGCTTCGCAGTCGTCTTTGCGGCGCTTATGCTCATTTCTGTGCTACTGAAGCGGCGATAGACTACTACCCCGCATCGAACGTTCGAGCGACTGGTTCAATCGGTCGGTAGCGGGGGACCGAGATCGCGGCCAGACACAACGCCTAACCGCGACCCCGCCCATCCGCCGGTATGACCGACTACACCACCGTCTCGATCCCCAAAGACCTGGCCGACCGCGTCGACGAGACCATCGAGGGGACGAGCTTCTCCTCGACGAGCGACCTCGTCAGATTCTTGCTCCGGAGCATCGTCATCCAGCACGAGCAGAAGGGCGAACTCACGGAGGCGGAGTTCGGCGAGATCGCCGAACAGCTCGAAGATCTGGGGTATCTGGACTGAGTCGTCGCCGAAGACCCGTTACTCCGGGAACTCCTCGGGCGGTTCCACGTCGAGCAGTTCCAGCGTCTGCTCCTCGCCGCGGCGGTCGAAGACCGCCACCGACGCCTCGTCCCACGGCGGGACGGCGACGAAGATGCGCTCGTGGAAGTCGTCGCGCTGGCGGACGCGCAGCTCCCCGTTGGGGTGGGAGACGAACCGCGCCTGTGTCTGGCCCACCGGCGTCCCCATGTCGACGCCGAAGACGAAGTTGACCGACCCCGCCGAGTCAGGGTAGTAAAAATGCGTGAACACGGGTGTCTCCGGCGAGAGGTCGGCGCCCGGCAGCTCCCCGGCGGGCGTCACCGACAGCGAGATCGTCACCGGGTCGGGGTCGGACTCCCGTGCGAATCTGAGACAGGACTCGACCAGTCCGCGCGTCGCGTAGACCACGGTGGGTTATTCTCCGTGCCCGGCAAAACTCCGTCGTTCGCGCGCCTCGCCGCGCCGGCGGCTCTCGACGCCGCCACGGGAGTCGCCACGGCGGCGGCTCAAAACAGGAACTCCCGGGCGGTCTTGGCGTACAGTCGCGGCGTCCGCTTGCGCGACCCCGAGAGCGCGTCGGCCAGCGCGTCGGCCGCACCCGTCATGACGCCCTCGCCGTGACCCACCAGGATCCGCTCGGGCGAGTAGCGACCCAGTGCCTTCGGCGGTTTCAGCCGGAGCGCTGGGTGGACACCCAGCCGCTCGTCGCTCGTGCGCATGTACGACGACGTGCCGACCGCTTCGGCGACGACCAGCGTCTTCGAGTCCTCGTCGTAGAGAAAGCCCTCCTTCCAGACCGGGTTGTCGATCAGTTTGTGCAGGTCGTAGCCGCTGTCGGCCAGGCTCCGCCGGAACAGCTCGACGGGCGCCGTCAGGTCCGAGCGCACGTCGCCCATCCACTCGGGGACGTAGACGGGCACCTCGTGACGGCGCGCGAGCGTCTCGGCGTCGCGTTTGTGCCGGTCGAGCAGGAGGACGACCCCGCGGACGGTGCCGTGTTCGGCGAGTGTCTCGTCCAGGCCGTCGACGTCGACGGGGTCGACGAGCCAGACGTCGCCGTCGGTGACCAGAGCGTGGCTCGCCCGCTCCATCTCCTCGTCGGGGTAGGCGATCCAGCCGGTGCCGCCCTCGAACTGGTCGACCTCTCGCCACGACGACGACCGCCCGGATCCTTTCATCGGCATACCCCACCGTTGGCGCGCCGGCCACATAAGCGACGCCGCTCACGAGTTGGGCGGTCCGGTGTCGAGCGGCCGCGAGCGTCGGGAGCGCTCAGTCCAGTCGGCTGGCGTCGATGCCGACACCGGGCGGCGTCACGACGAGGAACCCGCGGAACTGCATGAGGTCGCCGTCGACCTCGCGCACGTCGCCGGCGAACCCCGCCGCCAGTTCGTTCACGTCCCCCTCGATCGAGAGCACGAGCGTCCCGCCGTCCTCGACGACCTCGATCCACTCCTCGTCGGGCGTCGTCCCGTCGAGCACGCCGAGCACGACGCGTCCGCCGCCGTCGTCACCGCCCTCGTCTTCGTCGGTCAGTTCCTCCTCGACCGTCTGGAGGTCGAGGTCGATCTCGCTCATACCCGCCCCCTCGCGGTCGACCGAGAAAAAGGTGTGTCCGACGGCCCACGCTACCCCGCCCACCGCAACTCTCTCTCCCCGGCGACTATCGTTCCCCGTCGACCGCCGGACTCAAACCACCGCGGCGGCAACCTCCGGCCATGAGCGACACCGACGACTGGGCCGAGCGCCTGCGGGCCAACCGCGCCGAGAAGGACGAGTTCCTCGACGAACACCCCCAATCGCCGATCCCGCCGGAAGACCGCGACGACTTCGACGGGCTGGACTACTTCGAACCCGACGCCGACTACCGCGTCGACGCGACGGTCACCGTCCACGACCAGCCCGACCCCGTCGAGATGGAGACCTCCGACGGTCGGACGGTTCGCTACGAGCGTGTGGTCAGCTTCGCGTTCGACCTCGACGGCGACTCGTACGAACTCCACGGCTACAAGCAGGAGCCGGACGACGAGGCCATCTTCGTGCCGTTCCGCGACAAGACGACCGGCCAGCAGACCTACGACGGCGGCCGCTACATGGAACTGGAGACCGAACGCGACCTCGAAGACGGCGACGAGGTGGCGATCGACTTCAACCTCGCCTACTCGCCCTTCTGCGCCTTCAGCGACACCTTCTCCTGTCCGTATCCGCCCGAGGAGAACTGGCTGGAGACGACGGTCGAGGCCGGCGAACGCCACGAGTAGGGTCGCGTCGTCGGCGCCCTCGGCGTCGCCGTCGCTCGACCGTCGCCGGCGTCCGGGCGGTCGGTGCTGACAGGCTTATCCGGGGCGGGGCCCTACCTCCGCGAGTGCTCTCTGACACGCTCGGCGTGCATCACGTGTCTGTCGTCGCGGGCGACCCGACCGAGAACCGACGGTTCTACGCGGAGACGCTCGGACTGCGCTTTCTCCTGCGGACGGTGAACTTCGAGGAGCCGTTCGTCTACCACCTCTACTACGGCGACGAGCGCGGGACGCCGGGGTCGGTGCTCACCTTCTTCACCTACCCGCGGGAGGACCCCGGTCGGATCGGCAAGCCCGACATCACGACCGCGGCGCTGCGCGTGCCCGCGGACTCGATAGCGTTCTGGCACGACCGCCTCGCCGACCGCGGCGTGGCCGTCGAGCCCACCGAGCGGTTCGGCGACTCCGGCCTGGCGTTCGAGGACCCCGACGGCACGTCGCTGGAACTCGTCGGCGTCCCGGACGGCGAGGCCGCCCCCATCGACCTCGACGCGGGAGCTGACCACCCCTGGACCGGTGGATCGGCGGACGGTTCGGTTCCGGCGGAACACGCGATCCGCGGCGTCCGCGGCGTCTCGGTGCGGTCGGCGGACCCGTACGTGACCGCGAGCCTGCTCGACACGTTCGGGTTCGAGATCGTCGCCGAGCGCGACGACGCGGTCCGCTACCGGCTCCCGGGCGGCCGCGAATCGGTGGTCGACCTGCTGACCGACGACGCCGAGTACGGCAAGGAGGGTCGCGGATCGATCCATCACGTCGCGCTGACGGTCGAAGACGGCGACCAGCTCCGCGAGTGGCGCGAGCTACTCGACGAGCGAGACTTCGACGTGTCGCGGGTGAAAGACCGGCACTTCTTCGAGTCGCTGTACGTCCGTGACGGCGGTGGGGTCCTGTTCGAACTTGCGACCGAGCGACCCGGGCTCGGCGTCGCCGAGCGCGACCCCGATCCCGGGGGCGACCTCGTGCTCCCGCCGTGGCTGGCGGACGACCGCGAGATGATCGAGGGGCAACTGCCGCCGTTCGACGACTGGTGAGCCCGTCGTGGGGCCACGAGCCGACCGCTCGTTGGCCCGACAGCCCGATCAGGCCTCCTGGGTGGCGGTCGACAGCTCCGGGAGGCCCTCTTCGATCTCTTCACGGCGGTCTTCGAGCCACTCGGGGAGGACCAGACGCTCGCCGAGTTCGTCGATAGGCTCGTCGACGGTGTAGCCGGGCGATTTGGTGGCGAACTCGAAGAGGACACCGCCGGCGGTCCGGGCGTAGATCGACTTGAACCACTTGCGGTCGATGATCTGCGTGGGGCGGAGTCCGCGCTCGACGAGGGTGTCGTGCCACTGTGCCTGTTCGGCGTCGGAGACCTGGAAGGCGACGTGGTGGACCGTTCCCGTTCCGGATTCGCCCCGCGGTGCCTCGGGGTCTTCGAGCACGTCGACGACGGCGCCCAGTTCCCCGCCGGCGCGGAACCGCTGGCGGTGGTTCTCGCTCCTGGTCGGGTGGAACCCCATCGTCTTGAGCAGATTCCCGGTCCCGCTGGCGGTCGCCAGCGAGAGGGTCACGCCGAAGAAGCCGCGGACGGCGTGTTGCTCGGGGACGGGGCCGTCGGGCGGGTCGCCGTCCGGCGCGTCCGTGCGCGCGACGAGTTCTATCGGGAGGCCGTCGGGGTCTTCGAACTGGATCACGGTGTCGCCGAACCGCTCGCGCGGCGGGTCGTGGTCGACGCCCGCCGATTCGAGGCGGTCGGTCCAGTACTCGACCGACCCGACGGGGATCAGGAACTGGACGGTCGTCACCTGTCCCGTGCCGATACGGCCGGGCTGGGCGTCCGGATAGGGGAAATACGTCATGCTCGTTCCGGGCGTCCCGCTCCGATCGCCGTAGAAGAGGTGATACACCGACGCGTCGTCCTGATTGACGCTACGTTTGACCAGTCGGAGCCCGAGCGTCTCAGAGAGAAACCGGTGTGTTCGGCCGGGGTCGCTCGCGACGGCCGTCACGTGGTGGATCCCGGGGATGTCTGCCGGCATGCCCCGCGGTTCGAGGCCGACCACGATACCCCCTCTGCCGGCACACTCAACCCGCGCGCCGACTCGCGGAAGTCACGGATTGAATCCGGTTCACCGCCCCGAGCGCTCGCCGTCCGCGTCGGTCAGGAGCCCCTCGACCAGCTCTGCCACGGCCGCGAGTTCGGCGTCGGTGATCCCGTGGTCGTCGCCCGGTTCGATGCGGGCCCGCACGTCCCCGCCGAGCGACTCGAAGACGGTCGCCGTCTCGCGGACGCGCGCTATCGGCACCGCCTGGTCGTCCTCGTGGCCGCCGACGAGGACCGGCGTCCCGTCGAGACACCCGTCGTAATCGCCGACTTCGGGACCCATCAGCCCGCCGCTCGACAGGACGACGCCGCCGTACCGACGGGGAGTCCCTGCGGCGAACTCGGCGACGAGGCAGGCGCCCTGGGAGATCCCGAGGACGACTACGCGGTCCCGCGGGACGCCCGCCTCGCGGACCGTCTCGACCGCGTCGGCGACGGCCGCCAGGGCCGAGGAGAGGTCGGGTTCGTTGGCCTCACGTGGTGCGAGAAACGAGTTCTGGTACCACCGGTTGCGCCGCGCCGACGGCGCGACCAGCGCGAGGCCGTGACGGTAGAACTCGTCGGCCAGCGCGACCATGCCGTCGGCGCTCCCGCCGCGGCCGTGGACGAGGACGACCGCGGCTTCGGCCACGGACAGCGGCGCACCGGCGGTGATGAGCGGCTGGTCCTGATGGGGGCTGTCCATCTCACGCCGCTCCCGCGGTCCCGCGGTCGTCGGCCCCCGGTCCCGTTCGTGCGTCGAACATCCGTGAGACGGTAGGCGTGGCGGCGACTTGAAGCCCGGTCTATCGCGGGGCGCCTGCGCTTGCGACCGGCCCCGGCAGCACCACCCGGCACCTCGCCCCTTTTCCGTCCGACTCCCCTAGCCGAGACACTCGTGCCCGACAGCTACGCGATCGACGACGACTGGAACGCACTGTACGTCGACGGCGAGTGGACCGCCGCCGAGAGCGACGAAACACTCGCCGTCGATGACCCGTCGACGCGCGAGCAGGTGGCGACGGTCCCCGCGGCCGTCGAAGCGGACGTCGACGCCGCCTACGAGGCCGCCGCCGAGGCCCAGACCGAGTGGGCCGAGGCGCCGCCCGCACGCCGCGCGGAAGTGGTCCAGAACGCCATCGAGGCGCTCCAGGCCCACAGCGATGAGATTATCGAGTTGCTTACCCACGAGGCCGGCGGGTCGCAGATCATGGGCGAGACCTCGGTCCAGATCGCGACGGACCAGGCCGGCGAGGCCGCGACGCTGCCCCGGCGGACGAAAGGCGACCACGCCGCCTCGAACATCCCCGGCAAAGAGCACATCGTCAAGCGCGAGCCTCGCGGGGTCGTGACCGTGATCTCGCCGTGGAACTTCCCGCTCAACCTCTCGATGCGCGCCGTCGCGCCCGCGCTGGCGACCGGCAACGCCGTCGTCCTCAAGCCCGCGACGAACACCCCGATCACCGGCGGGCTACTGTTCGCGAAACTGTTCGAGGAAGCGGGCCTGCCCGCCGGCGTCCTCAACGTCGTCACCGGCAGCGGCTCGGACATCGGCGACCGCGTCGCCGGCCACCCCGAGAGCGACGTGGTCGCCTTCACCGGTTCGACGGAAGTCGGCCGCCACGTCGCCGCCATCGCCGGCGAGAACCTCGCCGAGCAGTCGATGGAACTCGGCGGCAACAACGCCCACGTCGTCACCGCCGACGCCGACATCGACCGGGCAATCGACAGCGCGACGTTCGGCTCGTTCGTCCACCAGGGCCAGGTCTGCATCTCGATCAACCGCCACGTCGTCCACGAGGACGTCTACGACGAGTACGTCGACGCGCTGGTCGACCGCGCCGAGTCGCTCGCGGTCGGCAGCGCCCACGAGGCCGACACCGTCGTCGGCCCGATCATCGACGAGTCCCAGCGCGACGAGATGCTCGACTACGTCGAGCGGACCGTCGACGCCGGCGCCACGCTGGAAACCGGCGGCGACACCCGCGACTACGACGGCGTCGACGGCTCCCTCGTGGTCGAGCCGACCGTCCTCTCGGACGTGACCAACGACATGCCCGCCGCGTGTAACGAGCACTTCGGCCCAATCGCGCCGGTCATCCCGTTCTCCGACATCGACGAGGCCGTCGCGATCGCCAACGACACCGAGTTCGGCCTCGCCGGGTCGGTCCACGCCGGCGATCTGGGTACCGGGATGGACATCGCCGACCGGATGGAGACCGGGCAGGTCCACATCAACGACCAGCCGATCAACGACGAGGCCCACGTCACCTTCAGCGGGACGAAGGCCTCCGGCGTCGGCGGCTACAACGACGGCGCCATCCTCGAACAGCTGACCGAGACGAAGTGGATCTCCCTGCAGCGCGAACCGAGAGAGTACCCGTTCTGAGCGGGAGCCAGCACCTCGGTCGGCTGATGTCGCTCAGTCGGCCGCCTGCCCGCCGTCGACGGGAATCGTGACGCCCGTGATGTAGGAGGCGTCGGTCGAACAGAGGAAGGCCACGGCGCCGGCCATCTCCTCGGGGTCGGCGATCCGGTCCATCGGCACGTCCTGCATCGCCGAGGTGTCGAACTCGGCGCGGAGGCTCCAGAGCGCCATCTTGGCCATCTGGACGACGGTCCGTATCCGGCCCAGTATCGACGACCCGCCGGAGTCGCCCACGATTCCCGACTGGATGTTCGTCTTCGTCGGCCCGGGCGCGATAGCGTTGACCCTGATATCGCGCTCGGCGTACTCCAGCGCGACCGACTTCGTCAGTCCGACCACGCCGTGTTTGCTCGCCGAGTAGCTGGAGAGCCCGCCCATCCCGACGAGGCCGGCCTCGGAGGCGGTGTTGACGATGGCGCCGCTGCCCTGGCGCTCCATGACCTGCAGTTCGGCCTTCATGCACGTCCAGACCCCCTTGAGGTTGATGTCGACGATCCGGTCCCAGTTGGCCTCGCTGATGCCCGTCGTCTCCACGAAGTCCGTGAGGATACCCGCGTTGTTGTGCGCGAAGTCGAGGCGCCCGTAGGTCTCGACCGTGGCTTCGACCATCCGTTCGACCGACGCGGTATCGGACACGTCGACTTCGACGAAGACGGCGTCGCCGCCGGCGTCTTCGATCAACTCGACCGTCTCGCGGCCGCCGTCGACGTCGATATCGGCGACGACGACGTTCGCGCCCTCCTCGGCGAACCGAAGCGCCGAGGCGCGTCCGATACCCGAGCCCGCTCCAGTGACGAGTGCCGTCTTTCCGGCTAAGCCCTTCATACTCCGTTGATTTTCTCGGGGAGTCACTCAAGTGTACTCCCTCGCGCGACGAGGTGGTCGCTCCCCGCGAGACGAACCGCGAGTGGGAAAGGAGTGTTCGATTCCATCCCAGAGCGCTTTCCGCCACGATCGATCCGGACCATCACTCTTTCGCGGGCTGAAACCGCTGGTCCGTATTTATTTTCGCTCGGTTCTCATTCGAATTCGTCTGCATCCTACCCCCTTCCCCCCACAGTGCAGACACCTCCAACCATCTTCCGGGCGCTCCCCCCGTGTCCGGTTTTCTCACTTCGGCAGTTCGCCGAGAGCATCCCCTAAACAAATTGGGCAAAGCGCTATATCACGTCGCAACGAACCGGTAACTGCCCGCACACACGGGCACGAAGCCATCCACTTCGTTTCGGGGGGATCGGGGGCGATCCCCACCCACCTCGCCCCGTTTCGGGGCGAGTACTTTCGACTCCTGCGTCGTTGACTCTCTGAGAATCTCGTCAGGCGACGGACGGCGGAGGAGTATTGAACAGGTGCCGGGACGCCTTTGCCGAGCGGTACGTCGTCGAGAGTAATAGTTGGCGCACGTCCCGACCGAGGCGAACTGGTACGATTGCACTCACTCCGGAGGATAAAGTACGAGGTGAAAATCCCGTTTCCTATATGTGAGAGTTCATGGGCCCGTCTTCGTTGACTCTATCTCTGAATTTCACCATTTATTTAATTACCATGCTAGTGATTTTTATTTGTAGGATTCCTTTAGAGAAATAGAAAGATGGGACGAGGTTCCCGTACTGCGAACTACGCAATAGGTACAGCCACGAGCACGGCCGCAATTTCCAATATGTATATTTACGGCGGTAGCCTGTGGGCTTTATTCTACTTCTTCACGGGACTCGCAGATGCTGGGACGGTATCGCAAGCGGTCACTATTATGATGGATGTATATGTCATGAAGTTGTTTGCCTGGCCCTGGGACCAGATTATACTTGCAGACACTTTGCCTGGGCTAATCCGAAGTCACGTCCAGACTTGGGGGGTCGGATGGTTAGTTGCGACAGCAAAGTACGGGATTAATTCGTAAACTCCCATACAGCCGGATATTTTCGGTCTATCGTGTCTATTTCACACAAGAAAGATCCTGATATAATACGAACAATGGGCGGACTGACTGGCTGGCTAAAATGGTGGACCTATTGGTTCTTCTTTGAGTGGAATCTAAATGCGGTCAAATGGAAGGCAGGAATCATCACCATCTTCATCTGGACCGTGGATACCCTATTTTTCACCGGCTTAATATCTAAGATCTGGATCGCTATACTAGTCGTATTTGTCGGGGTAACAGCCCTTATCCCATCAATTCCAACCGCGTTGGGAGCCGCCGACAAGCTTGACTTAATTAATCTCAGCAAAGAGCAATCACTGATACGTCGCTTCTTTTCACTCATCTTCAGCGATGTGACAGAGTATATTGAGTTGTTACTTGACTACCTCTTCGGAGACTAATTCTAAGCCCCTCCACGCCTCTCAAACCGATTATATTCCTCAGAGCAGATTTTCCGAAACTCGTTGAGTACCCTGCTTGAATTAGTGTCCGGTTCTCGGGGAAGTATCGAATCTTATCAATCCAAATCGAAACCCTTGATATGGATTTCAAGTGACCTTCATGGGCAAATTCTAATGATGGACTAGCCGATAATACTGAGTCATCAGTTCCAAACATGCATCTAAGACGTGATGGACTTCGCCCCTTATTGATCGTTGAGTCAGAAGCATATGGAGAACTAGAGACGATTCAAGACATCATCCAAGGAATTGGTGTTATACTTGCGCTCGTAGGAGTATTAACTCGATTTACAGGGTTAATCGGATCTGTAGTCGGTTTGATCGAATTGGGGATTGCACTGTTTTTAGCAGCTCGTTTGGTGAAATTGGAGAGGAGTGAAATTACAGAAGAGATCGGGATTGAGGATGATATTGAGGTGACCATGAGGCATGTTGACGACGAATAGGAAGAGATTGATTCAGACTATTTGATTTCCCCTGCTTGTTCGGTAGTCCGCGACCTGTGGAAACCGGCCATCAGAAATGTTCGATTCTATTGGACAAGCCTGAACTTCTAAGAATAGCAGTGTCCGGTTCTACAAATTGATTGATCTCCCTAACCAACTCATTTAACTGCTACCCTATTCTTCCAATCAATCTCAAACTGTCCGCTTTGGCTTCAAACCGGATCTCAAGACCGGAATCGTGCCACGCGCTACCGCACGAACGCACCGAGCGGAGCCTTTATTGCCTCCGAGGGAACAGCATAGAGTACAATGTCCAATACTGAGGGCACGTCGGCTTCGCCGGCGGATCGAGTTCTTCCAGGGTACTTTAAATAGTACCTCGGAAGTTCACGAGGCACGTATTTTCGACACCACGCTCCGCGACGGGGAGCAGTCACCACGCACGTCGTTCTCCTACGAAGACAAACGGGAGATAGCGGCGGTGCTGGACGACATGGGAACCCACGTCATCGAGGCGGGCTTCCCGGTCAACTCCGACGCGGAATTCGAGGCCGTTCGCGACATCGCGAACTCGACCTCGACGACGACCTGCGGGCTGGCGCGGGTCGTCGAGAAAGACGTCGAAGCGGCACTGGACTCCGGTGTGGAGCTGGTTCACGTGTTCGTCTCGACGAGCGACGTACAGCTGGAGGACTCCATGCACGCGACCCGCGAGCAGGCCGTCGAGCGCGCCGTCCAGTCGGTCGAGCGCGTCAAAGAGGCCGGGGTCGACTGCATGTTCTCGCCGATGGACGCCACCCGAACCGACGAGGCGTTCCTGATGGAGGTCGTCGACGCCGTCAGCGAGGCGGGCACCGACTGGATCAACATCCCGGACACCTGCGGGGTGGCGACGCCCACGCGGTTCCGCGACATGATCGCGAAGGTCGTCGACCGCACGGACGCGGACATCGACGTCCACACGCACGACGACTTCGGGCTGGCGGCGGCCAACGCGCTGTCGGGCTTCGAGGCCGGCGCCGCCCAGGCGCAGGTCTCGGTCAACGGCATCGGCGAGCGCGCGGGCAACGCGGCCTACGAGGAGGTCGTGATGGCCCTGGAGTCGCTGTACGACGTCGACACGGGGATCGACACGACGCGGATCACGGAGATCTCCCGGATCATCGAGGGCAAAAGCGACATCCCGGTGCCGGCGAACAAGCCGGTCGTCGGCCGCAACGCCTTCTCCCACGAGAGCGGGATCCACGCGGCCGGCGTCATCGAGAACTCCGACACGTTCGAGCCGGGGGTCATGACCCCGGAGATGGTCGGGGCCTCGCGTGAACTCGTCCTGGGCAAGCACACCGGTCAGCACTCGGTGCGCGAGCGGCTGGTCGAGGCGAGCTACGAGCCCACCGACGACGAGGTGCGCGAGATTACCCGACGCGTCAAGGAGTTCGGCGCGGACGACAATCGCGTCACCATGGAGGTCCTGGAGGAGTTCGCTCAGGACGTCGGCGTCGACCGCGAGGTCGATGAAGAGGAGGTCCGGGCGTAGGACGATGCCCGCCTCCACGGCCGCCGAGCGCACACAGCGAAAGCTACCGTCGCCGCGAGCGGCGCCCTCCCGCCACCGAACGGTCGGGAGCGCGCGTCGGACACGGAAAATTTATTGCCGCCGGTGTGCAGACACTCGTAGTGATGACACAGACCGCTGGCGTCGAGGCGGCCGAACTCGCGTCCAGCGGCGCGCTTCGCGGTATCGTAGGGGCTCTTTAGCCCCCTCACCTACTGCAGTTCATTCTCGGCGGACGCATCGATTCGACGCGGAGCGGATACGACGACACCACCACACATGAGCGAGCAAACACCAGTGTCGCCTCCAGAAGGCGAACGGACGGACACCGAGGAACAGACGACGGAGACAACAGCGGCCGGCGAGGGCCGAACGACGAACGACACCGTGTCGACGGGCGCGGAGTCGATCGTCGCGGCGCTCGAACAGGCCGGCGCGGAGACGCTGTTCGGCGTGCAGGGCGGGGCGATCATGCCCGTCTACGACGCGCTGTACGACTCCGAGGAGCTGACGCACGTCACGATGGCTCACGAGCAGGGGGCCTCCCACGCGGCGGACGCCTACGGCATCGTCTCGGGGAAACCGGGCGTCTGCCTGGCGACCTCCGGGCCGGGGGCGACCAACCTCGTGACCGGCATCGCCGACGCGTCGATGGACTCGGACCCCATGATCGCGCTGACCGGCCAGGTCCCGACGGAGATGGTCGGTAACGACGCGTTCCAGGAGACCGACACCGTCGGCGTCACCCAGCCGGTCACCAAACACAGCTACTTCGCGGCCGACGCCGACACGGTCGGCACCGAGGTCGGCGAGGCGTTCGCGCTGGCCGACGAGGGCCGACAGGGCCCGACGCTGGTCGACCTGCCCAAGGACGTGACCCAGGGCGAGACCGACGCGTTCCCCGGCAAGCCGGAGACGCCGGATACGTACAACCCGCCGACGACCGCCGAGCCAGAGGCGGTCGACGCGGCCGCCGGCGCGCTCGCCGACGCCGAGCGCCCGGTCATCCTCGCGGGCGGTGGCGTCATCAAGGCCGACGCCAGCGACGAACTGCGGCAGTTCGCCACCGACTACGAGATCCCGGTCATCACGACCATGCCCGGTATCGGCTCCTTCCCGGAAGACCACGAACTCTCCCTGGAGTGGGCCGGGATGCACGGCACCGGCTACGCCAACATGGCGATCACCAACACCGACTGCATGCTCGCGGTCGGGACGCGCTTCGACGACCGACTCACGGGGGGCGTCGAGACGTTCGCACCGGACGCCGACATCGTTCACGTCGACATCGATCCCGCCGAGATCAGCAAGAACATCGAAGCGGATTACCCGCTGATCGGCGACGCCAGGCAGGTCCTGCGCCAGCTCGACGACGCGATGGCGGTCGCCTACGAGGCGACCGACAGCTCGCCCGAGGCCTACGCGGAGTGGCGCGAGCAGTGCCAGGCCTGGAAGGACGAGTACGCGATGACCTACGACACGCCGGAGGACGAGCCGCTCAAACCCCAGTACGTGGTCGAGCGGTTCTCCGAGTTCGCCGCCGACGACGCCATCGTCACGACCGGCGTCGGCCAGCACCAGATGTGGGCCAGCCAGTTCTGGACGTTCACCGAGCCCCGCACGTGGGTCTCCTCCCACGGGCTGGGGACGATGGGCTACGGCGTCCCCTCCGCGATCGGCGCGAAGATCGCCGCGCCCGACCAGGAGGTCGTCTGCTTCGACGGCGACGGATCCTTCCTGATGACGGTCCAGGAACTCTCGGTCGCAGTGCGGGAGGACCTCGATATCACGTACGTCGTCCTGAACAACGAGGCGGTCGGGATGGTCCGCCAGTGGCAGGACGGCTTCTACGAGGGCCGGCGGATGGCCTCGGAGTACCCGTGGATCCCGCAGTTCGACATGCTTGCCGAGGCGTTCGGCGCGCGCGGATTCCGGCTGGAGGACCCCGAGGAGGTCGACGAGGTCATCGAGAAGGCGCGCAACTACGACGGCCCGGCGGTGATCGACGCGATCATCGACCCGGCAGAGAACGTCTATCCGATGGTCCCCAGCGGCGGGGATAACGGACTGTTCGCACTGAACGGCGACCAACTGGGTGATCTCTGAGATGACACAAGGCATGGACGGCCCCCATCCCGACGAACGGATGCGACCGGCGGGCCGACGGAACTCCCAAGGCATTCGCATCGACCCGGAAGCAGAGGCGACCCACCAGCCGCGCAAGGCGGTGCTGTCGACGCTGGTCAACCACGAGCCGGGCGTCCTCGCGGAGGTCTCCGGCCTGTTCAGCCGTCGACAGTTCAACATCGAGAGCCTCACTGTCGGCGCGACCGACGACCCCGAGGTCGCCCGGATGACGATCGTCATCGAGGAGCCCGAGCCCGGCGTCGACCAGGCGAAGAAACAGCTGCAGAAGCTCGTGCCGGTCATCTCCGTCGAGGAGCTCGAACCGGAGGCGGTCCAGCGCGAGCTGATCCTGGTGAAGGTCAGCGGCGAGAAGCCGGACGACGTGAACGCCGTCGCGGACATGTACGACGGGTCGGTCGTCGACGCCTCGCCCGAGACCATCACGATCGAGATCACGGGGAGCCAGCAGAAGATCGAGGCGGCGGTCGAGGCGTTCGACCAGTTCGACGTGCAGGAGGTCGTCCGCACGGGTGCCGCCGCGGTCGAGCGCGGCGCGGACGTGCTCGAAGACACGCGACGGAAAGCGGAGCCAATATCAGAGACCGGCGAGACCCCTCAGACAGCTACAGATGACTGACGACTTCACCGTACCCGTCTACGACGACGGCGACGCAGACGCATCGTACATCGAGGACAAGACCGTGGCCATCCTGGGCTACGGCAGCCAGGGCCACGCGCAGGCCCAGAACCTCGCCGACAGCGGGGTCGACGTGGTCGTCGGTCTCCGCGAGGACTCGGCCTCCCGCGACGAGGCCGAAGCCGACGGACTGCGCGTCGCGGTGCCGGACGACGCCGTCGCCGAGGCGGACATCACCGTGATGCTCGTCCCGGACACCGTCCAGCCGGCGGTCTTCGAGGCCGTCGAGGACGGTCTGGAGGAGGGCGACACGCTCCAGTTCGCACACGGGTTCAACGTCCACTACGGCCAGATCGAGCCGCCGGAGGGCGTCGACGTGACGATGGTCGCCCCGAAGAGCCCCGGCCACCTCGTCCGCCGCACGTACAAGCGCGGCGAGGGCACCCCGGGTCTCATCGCTATCGAGCAGGACGCCACCGGAGAGACCAAGGAGGAGGCGCTGGCCTACGCGCAGGCCATCGGCTGCGCCCGCGCCGGCGTCATCGAGACGACGTTCCAGGAGGAAGTCGAGACCGACCTGTTCGGCGAGCAGGCCGTCCTCTGTGGCGGCGTCACCGAGATGGTCAAGGCCGGCTTCGAGACGCTCGTCGACGCGGGCTACGCCCCCGAGATGGCCTACTTCGAGTGTCTCAACGAGCTGAAGCTGATTGTCGACCTGATGTACGAGGGCGGCAACATGGAGATGTGGAACTCCGTCTCGGACACCGCCGAGTACGGCGGGCTCACGCGCGGCGAGGAGATCATCGACCGCGACGGCTTCGACGAGATCCTCGAAGGCGTCCAGAACGGGGAGTTCGCCCGCGAGTGGATCAACGAGAACCAGGCCCACCGGCCGGCCTACAAGCAGTACCGAGACGCGGAAGCCAACCACCAGATCGAGGAAGTCGGCGGGCGCCTGCGCGAGCTGTTCGCGTGGGCCGACGAGGAGTAGCGAGCGGACCCAAACAGATGACAGACGAGGATACGACACCGACCGAGACGACGACAGCGACCGTCGGCGACGCCGCCCCGAAGGCGACGATGGGCGAGTTCAGCCACACTAACCCTCACACCGGGACGGCCTTCGGCGACGACTTCGCCTTCCAGCGGGGACCGACAGTGGCCGCCGACGGCGGTGAGCGAGACGTGGTCGACGCCACGGACGAGGAGTCGGCGCAGACGATGAGCGACGTGGACCACGAACACCCCGACGAGGACGCGGAAGACGCCAATCGCGTCTTCCAGCGGGGCGTAGACGGACGAGACGGATCAGTATGAGTCAGGGAACACTGTACGACAAGGTGTGGGACCGGCACAAAGTGACGACGCTGCCCAACGGGCAGGACCAGCTGTTCGTCGGGCTGCACCTCATCCACGAGGTGACGAGCCCGCAGGCGTTCGGCATGCTCCGCGAGCGCGACATCGAGGTCGCGCGACCGGATCTCACGCTCGCGACGGTCGACCACATCGTGCCGACGGCCGACCAGTCGCGACCGTACGGCGACGACGCCGCGGAGAACATGATGTCCGAGCTGGAGGAGAACGTCCGCGACGCGGGCATCGACTTTCTCGACCCGACCAGCGGCGAACAGGGCATCGTCCACGTCGTCGGCCCGGAGCAGGGGCTCACCCAGCCGGGCAAGACGATCGTCTGTGGCGACTCCCACACCTCCACGCACGGCGCCTTCGGCGCGCTCGCCTTCGGGATCGGGACCTCCCAGATCCGCGACGTGCTGGCCACCCAGACCATCGCGATGGAGAAGCAGAAGGTCCGCAAGATCCAGGTCGACGGCGAACTCGGCGAGGGCGTCGAGGCCAAGGACATCATCCTGGAGATCATCCGTCGCCTGGGCACCGAGGGTGGCGTCGGCTACGTCTACGAGTACGCCGGCGAGGCCATCGAGAACCTCGACATGGAGGGCCGGATGTCTATCTGTAACATGTCCATCGAGGGCGGCGCCCGCGCGGGCTACGTCAACCCCGACGAGACCACCTTCGAGTGGCTGGAACAGACGGACTACTTCCAGGACCACCCCGAGAAGTTCGACGAGCTGAAGCCCTACTGGGAGTCCATCAGCAGCGACGCGGACGCCGAGTACGACGACGTGGTCCGCATCGACGCGAGCGAGCTGGACCCGGTCGTCACCTGGGGCACCACGCCCGGCCAGGGCATCGGCATTCACGACCCGATCCCGGCGCCGGAGGACCTCGCAGACGACAAGGTCGACACGGCCAAGCGCGCCCAGGACCACATGCGCGTCGAGCCCGGCGAGACGATGGACGGCTACGACATCGACGTGGCCTTCCTGGGTTCGTGTACCAACGCCCGTCTTCCGGACCTGCGCCGCGCGGCCCGGATCGTGAAGGGCCGCCAGGTCGCCGACGACGTGCGCGCGTTCGTCGTCCCCGGCAGCCAGCGCGTCCAGCGTCAGGCCGAGGAAGAAGGTCTCAAGGACATCTTCGAGGCGGCCGGCTTCGACTGGCGCAACGCCGGCTGTTCGATGTGTCTCGGCATGAACGAGGACCAGCTGGAAGGCGACGAGGCGTGTGCTTCCTCGTCCAACCGGAACTTCGTCGGCCGCCAGGGCTCCAAGGACGGCCGCACCGTCCTGATGAACCCGCGGATGGTCGCCGCGGCGGCGATCACCGGTGAGGTCTCTGACGTGCGCGACCTGGAGGAGGTGCAACTCGCATGAGCCGCGAGACGCGAAGCGTCTCGGAACGGCGAGCCGGTGAAACCGGCGAGCGTGAGCGAGTGCGACCACCGGAGGTGGTCGCATGAGCGGCACCGAGGACATCCCGTCGGTCGACTACGTCGAGGGGTCGGGTATCCCGATCCGCGGTAACGACATCGACACCGACCAGATCATCCCGGCGCGGTTCATGAAGGTCGTCACCTTCGACGGGCTGGGTCAGTTCTCCTTCTTCGACCTGCGGTTCGACGACGACGACAACGAGAAGGACCACCCGTTCAACGAGGAGCGCTTCCAGGACGCCAACGTCATGGTGGTCAACAACAACTTCGGCTGCGGCTCCTCGCGCGAGCACGCCCCTCAGGCGCTCATGCGCTGGGGCATCGACGCCATCATCGGCGAAGGGTTCGCGGAGATCTTCGCGGGTAACTGCCTCGCGCTCGGTATCCCGACCGTCACCGCCGACCACGAGACGATCAACGCCCTACAGCAGTGGGTCGACGACAACCCCGACGGCGAGATCGAGGTCGACGTGCGCGCCGAGACGGTGACGTACGGTGGCAACGAGATCAACGTCAGCGTCGACCGCGCCCAGCGCGAGGCCCTCGTCGAGGGCAACTGGGACACGACCGCGCTGATGAAGGCCAACCGGAACGCCATCGAGGAGACGGCCGGCTCGCTCCCCTATCTCGAATCGGCGGACTGACCGTCGCGACCGGCCCAGGCGAGTCGACGCCGTTTTGCAGTCCGTACCGCTTCGAACCGTCGATCCTGTATCGCTCTCACGACCGCGGAGGGTCGCCTCCGCGCAGCCGTGGCTGTCGGGTCGGAGATAGAGCCGGAAGTCGTCGCCCCAACGGCCGTCAGTCGTCGTCGGCTGCGGCGCTCAGGTCGTCGTCGTCACCGCTGTCCAGTGCGGGGTCGTCACTGTCACCGCTGTCCAGTGCGGGGTCGTCACCGTCGCTCCCGTCTTCGACGGTGAACTCGTCGAGTTGCTCGCGCAGCTCGTCGGCGAGGCCGTCGAGTTCGTCGGCGGTGCCGGCCATCTGCGTGGCGGTCATCGTCTGCTGTTCGGCGGCGGAGGCGACCTCCTGGGCCTCCGAGCGGGTCTCGCGGCTCGCGTCGGCGACGTCGTCGGCCATCGCGACGACCTCCTGGGCAGAGGCGGCCTGCTCGTCGGTGGCGTCGTTGATCGACTGGACGCCCGTGTTGGCCTCCTCGACGTGGTCGGCGATCTCTTCGAGCGTGCGCAGGCTCTGGTCGATAGTCTCGCGGCCGTCCGCGACGGCCTCGTGCATCTCGCGCATGTCGCCGACGGTCTCGGCGGTCGAGGACTCGACGCCGTCGATGAGGTCGGCGATCTCGTCGGTCGCCTCGCTCGTCTCCTCGGCGAGGTTCTTGACCTCGTTGGCGACGACGGCGAAGCCCTCGCCGGCCTCGCCGGCGCGGGCGGCCTCGATGGAGGCGTTCAGGGCGAGGACGTTCGTCTGCTCGGCGATGTCGTCGATGAGCGCGACGATCTCGTCGATCTGGCTGACCTCGTTCTCCAGCCGCTCCATCTCGTCGACGGTCGCGTCGGCCTGGGTCTCGATGGTCTCCATCATGTCGATGGAGTCCTCGGCCAGGTCGGTCCCTTCGCGGGCGTCGACAGCGGCCTCGGCGGAGAGTTCGGCCACTTCGTCCGAGGAGGAGGCGATCTCCTCGACGGTGGCCGACAGATCGTTCATCTCGCCGGAGACCTCCTCGAGGCTCCCGGTCTGCTCGGCGGCGCGGGCGGCGATCCCCTCGATGGACTCTGCGACCTCCCGGCTGGCCGAGGAGACCTCGGTCGAGCCGCGGGAGACCTGCTCGCTGACGCCGGCGACCTCGTCGCTGAAGCGCTTGATGTCGACGACGGTGTCCTCCAGTTCACCGAGCATCTCGTTGAACTCGGTCGCGATGGTCTGCATGGCGTCGCTGTCGCGCGCTTCGTCCATCCGCGCGGTCAGGTCGCCGTCGGCGGCCCGTTCGAGGACGCCCGCGGCCTCCTCGGCCTGGCGCTGGAGGTCGGCCGCGAGCTGTTCTGCCTCCTCGCGGGCGGCCTCGGCCTCGCTGCGGGCCTCGTCGAGGTCGGCGACGAACGCCTCGGTGTTCTCGTGCATGGTCACCAGCGCGGCGCCCAGCCGGCCGGGCACGTCCTCGTCGAGGACGGGGGCGTCGAACTCCTGGTCGGCGAGCGCGTCGGCCTGGGCGGCGGCCACCGAGAGGTTGCCGTGCATCTCCTCGAAGGCGGTGACCATCTCCCCGATCTCGTCGTTGCCGGCGTCGACGTCGAGTTCCTCGCCGAACTCGCCGCGCGCGAGCCGCTGGGCGTGGTCGCGGACCTGCTCGATCGGTTTGGCGAAGTATCGCGCCAAGCCGTAGCCGGCCGCGACGACGCCGACGAGGATGGCACCGAGGATGAGCAGGATGGTCTGGCGGGTCGAGTCGGCCTCCGCGCGGAGCTGTGCGCCGAGGGCGGCCGCGGGGTCGGTCACGTCCGACTCGGGGACGGTCGCGACCATGGTGTAGGTCCGTTCGCCCATGTCGAGCGGTCGGAAGCCGACGTAGCGCTGGGCGGCGCTGGTGTCGTTGCCGAGGCTGTAGGTCGCGAGCCCCGCCTCGCCCTGGAGCATCCGCTCGTTGACGATCGTCGCCAGCGAGTCGCCGAGCGCGCCCTGTGCGAGGTTGGTCTGCTCACGCAGCAGCGACTCCCGCGGATAACTGACGAGTTCGCCCCGGTCGTTGACGATGTAGAGGTGCCCCGACTCGGCGACCGTGACGCTGTTGGTGATGTTGGTGACGTGGTGGTAGTTGAACTCCGCGGCGAGGACCCCGGACAGGCGACCGTTGTGGTACACCGGCGTCGCGAGCATGTTGCGCTGTTCTCCGTTCCCCATCGTGATCTCGCCGACGACGACCCGACCGGGCCGGGCGCCTTTCGCCCGCGAGAACCACTCGGTGTCGGCGTAGTCGGTCTCGCCTTCCGAGCGGTCGACCGAGCCGTCGTCGGAGCGGGTGACGCTGACGATCTCCCGGCCGTCGGCGTCGGTCAGACGGAGGCTCCGGTAGGCCTGCACGTCCTGTCCGTCGACCCTCATCGTCTGGGTCCAGAGCGCGCTCTCGAAGGAGGCCGCGATGTTCGACCGGGCGTCGACGACGCCGCCCTGGCGGAACTCGGTCGCGAAGACGCTCGGCGCGATCACCCAGTCGAACCGGTCGTAGTAGGTGTAGGAGACCACCCGCGTCTCATCGGGGTCGCCCGCCTGCGTGGTGTCGGCGGTGGTGTACGTCTCGGTCGCCCAGTCGTCGCCCTGGTGGACCCGTTCCTCGGTACGGACCGTTCGGTTGATCGCGTCGTAGACCATCGTCAGTCCGCCGACGCCGTTCCCGAGGACCTCCCCGTCGCCGACCTCGTGGTGGACGACGGCCGTCCCTTCGCTGTCGGTGATCATCGCACGACCCGTCTCCGCGACGTAGCCGGGGCGGAAGGTGTCGGTGAGCGCGCCCTCGTCGGCCGTCCCGTTGCCGGCGGTACCGGCGAGCCGCCGCTCGACGGCCGTCTCGACGGCCCGCTGCTCCTCGGCGCTCAGCTCTTCCCACGCCCGTCCGTCGTAGCGCTCGTCGAGGAGCGTCTCAGTGGTGCTCTCGACGGCGTCGCGGACGTGGAGCGCGACGTACCCGAGTTGCTGGGCGCTCCGCTCGCGCGCCTCGGCCGACTCGCCGCTCGTCGCCGCGTAGTAGTCGGTGATCGCGGCCGTCCCGGCCAGCGACTTCACGTCGGCTCGTCGCTCGTTGAGGAGGTTCCCGATCTCCTCGGCCCGGGCTTCGACGCTGTTGTTTAGCTCATCGGTCACCTGCGCCTCCAGCGACGCGGCGCTCGCGCGCTGGGACTGCTCGCTCAGATCCGTCATCGACTGGTTCGCCGTCACCCCGACCACCGCGGTCGGTATCAGCGAAACCACCAGAAAGACGAGGATGAGTTTCGCACTCAGTCTCATTATCACTCCAGCTATCGCCGGATCTCTTATGTTTGATTCATCAGTTATCATGTATGATACCACTACGGCAGTCTCGTACGACAACCATCACCACGGGATCCCACCGACGGGGCTTTCATCGGTCGGCGAGTACGCGACCCCGTGTCATCGTTCGACCTCTCGCACCGACTGGCGACCGGGATGCCCGTCTACCCCGGGACCGAGCCCGTGTCCGTCGAGCCGAGCGCGACCCGTGCGTCGGACGGCTACCGGACGACACGGCTGGATCTCGACTCCCACGCGGGGACGCACGTCGACGCGCCCGCGCATCTGACGGCGGGGCCGTCGCTCGACGAGTTCCCCGTCGACCGGTTCCGGTTCGACGCCGTCGCGGCGGATCTGCGGCCGCTCGAGGCCCGCGACCCGATCGACCTCGACGCGCTCCGGGCCGCCCTGGCCGTCGACCCCGACCAGGTCGACCTCGTCGCGGTCGTCACGGGGTGGGACCGCCACTGGGGCGACGACCGGTACCTCGACCACCCGTATCTCACCGCCGAGGCCGCCGCGTGGCTGGCCGAGCGCGACTGCGACCTGGGCGTCGATACGATCAACCCGGACCCGACGCCGACCGAGCGCGCGGGCGAGGGCGAGCCCGACGGATTCCCCGTCCACGAGCGGCTGTTCGGCGCCGACCGGCTGATCGTCGAGAACCTCCGGGGACTCGACCGGCTGCCAGAGCGGTTCGAACTCCGCGCCTACCCGCTCCGGTTCGAGAGCGCCGACGCCTCGCCCGTGCGTGCGGTGGCATACGCCGGAGACGGTGAGTCACGCTAACCGGGCGAGAGCCGTGGGCCGCCGAGACACATCGACACCCTCTTTTCGGCACCCTGTGGAGCTAGCGCCATGACTCACGAGATCGCCGTGATCCCCGGCGACGGGATCGGACAGGAAGTCACGCCGGCGGCCGTCGACGTGCTCGAAGCGGTCGACGCCGACTTCGACTTCGTCGAGGGCGACGCGGGCGACGCCGTGCGGGAAGCGACCGGCGAGGCGCTGCCCGCGGAGACCCGCGAGCTGGCCGCCGACGCCGACGCGACGCTGTTCGGCGCCGCCGGCGAGACCGCCGCCGACGTGATCCTCCCGCTGCGCGACGTGGTGGGCTCGTTCGCCAACGTCCGCCCCGCCCGCTCCTACCCCGGCCTGGATGCCGTCCAGCCCGACACCGACCTCGTGTTCATCCGCGAGAACACCGAGGGCGTCTACGCCGGCATCGAGGCGGAGATCGACGACGGCGTCCGCACGCTGACCCGCGTGATCACCGAGGACGCCTCCCGCGAGATCGCCGAGTTCGGGTTCAAGTACGCCAAGCAGAACGGCTTCGACGACGTCACCATCGCCCACAAGGCCAACGTCATGCGCGAGACCGACGGCCTGTTCCTCGAAACGGCCCAGGCGGTCGGCGATTCGTTCGATATCGACTACGACACGGCGCTGATGGACGCGCTGGCGATGCACCTCGTCATGCACCCCGAGGACTACGGCGTCGTCATCTGTCCCAACCTCGCCGGCGACATGCTCTCGGACCTCGCGGCCGGGCTGGTCGGTGGCCTGGGCCTGCTCCCGAGCGCGAACGTCGGCGAGGACAACGCGCTGTTCGAGCCGGTCCACGGGAGCGCACCCGACATCGCCGGACAGGGAGTCGCCAACCCCTCGGCGATGATCCTCTCGGCCGCGATGTTGCTCGACCACCTCGACTACGGCGACGAGGCCGCGGCCGTCCGCGAGGCCGTCGAGGGCGTTCTCGCCGACGGCCCGCGGACGCCCGACCTGGGCGGCGACGCGAGCACCGACGAGGTGACCGCGGCCGTCGTCGACCGCCTCTGAGACCGATCAAAAAGCCGCTTACTCCCGCGCGAGGACGCAGACCTCCTCCCACTTGCCCTTCGATTCGAGTTTCTCCTGGAGGTCGCCGGCGTACATCTGGGCCATCTCCTCGGCCGCGGCGAGTTGCTCGCGGTCGGTGCCGTCGTCTCCGCCGCCGAGCCCGAGCGCGTCTTTCACACCGTCGAAGAGACCGCCGGAGTCGTCGGACTGCCGGCCGCCCCCCGCGGCCATCCCCCTCGCCTGGTCGACTTTCTCCAGCTCGGGAACGATACTCTCGACCTTGCTCGTGTTCGCCACCAGTCGAGCGGATTCGGGGTCGTCGGGGCTCTCGATCTCGAACTCGACGGCCGTCATGATCAGGCCCCACTGCTGGCGCGAGAAGTTCGAGGCGGCGACCTTCTCGGCGAACTCCTGGTCGGTCTGCATCCGCTCGCCGACGATCCGGTCGCTCCACTCGGAGTCGCTCATGCCTTCGAGTAACACGCTCTCCGGTATGTATCTCCCGCTCGGGACGAGGGTCGACCCCTGCGAGGACAACACTACGGACGGTCGTACCATCCTCTATTGTGCGGTCACCTGCTCGGCGAACGTCCGGATTGAATCGCAGACGAACTCCGGATTGTCGACGTGAGAGCTGTGGCCGGCGTCTGGGATCGTTCGAAGTTCGCAGTCGGGGATCCGGTCGTAGATGTACTCGGCGTGCCGTGCCGTCATCGACGGTTCGTATTCACCGTACATGACCAGCGCCGGCACGTCGAACGTCTCGTAGTCTATCGTCACGTCGTAGTACGACGTGAGAGCCTCGGTAACCTTCTCTCGCTCGGTCGCTCGCATCTCGGGTACCGACGAGTCGTAGTCTCGCTGGATTCGGTCCGCTTCGTCGAGGTCACCACTGGCTTCCTCCCCGTAGATCCGCTCGAGGACCGAATTCACGGCGGCGAGTACGCGCTCGGGATCGGCGACACCCCGGAGGGCACTCACCACGGGAAGGACGAGTCTGAACTGAATCCACTGTCCCCTCGTGAGTACTTCCGGGGCGGCCGACCCGATGACGCACAGACCGGAGAGTGAATCCGGATACCTGTCGGCGTAGGTTTGTGCGATCATCCCGCCCATCGAAAGGCCGCAGACGACGGGTTGGTTCAGTTCGAGTTCGGTCGTGAGCGCGTGCAGGTCGTCGGCGAAGAGCGGGATACCGTACGACGACCGCTCTGACTCACCAGTTCGACCGTGGCCACGAACGTCGGGGACGATGACTCGGTAGTCCTCCGCGAGTGCCGCCGCACGGTCGGCCCAGATTCGGTGATCCCCTCGCGCTCCGTGGAGCAAAACGACCGGTGGGCCCGACCCACGCTCCTCGTAAAATAGCTCGATGTCGTCGGTCCGAACAGTTGGCACGAACGGCCGTCCAGTCCGGCGGGACAAATCGATTTCGGTCGTCTCAACTGCCGTTGCCCTCGCCGGCGGAGTCGACGCCCATCGCGTCGAAGAGCTTCTTCCGGACGGCCTCCTCGGTGAGCTGCAGCAGCGTCTCGCGGTTGTCCTCGCTGGTCTCGATGCCCGTGAAGATGCCCAGCGGGATCTCGACGGCGGCGTCGGTCGAGTGGCCCTTCGCCTCGCCCATCTCGCCGAAGGCGTCGTCGAGGACTTTCCCGATGTTCATGCGGATGTCCTTCGAGCGGGCGGCGAGATAGATGGTGTCGTCGGCGATAGCGAAGACCGCGGTGGTGGTGATACCTTCGAGGTTGAGGAGGTGCTGGGCGGCCTGGGCCAGCGCGTCGCGGTCGCGGATGAACCCGGCGTTCGAGACGAGATGCGAGCCGCTGACCTCGCGGTTGCGGATGGCCTCGGCGAGCACGTCCAGCGTCTCGGGCGACATCGACGGCGACTCGACCTGTTCGAGTGTGTCATGGTCGGCGAACGGATAGAGGTAGGCCGCTGCGGTCAGGTCGGCGGGCGTCGTGTCGCGCTTGAAGTCCAGGGTCTCGGCGCGGATGCCGTACAGGAGGGCGGTCGCGACCTCCTGACTGAGATTGAGGTCGAGTTCCTGGATGTACTTGGTGAGGATCGTGGAGGTGGCCGAGACGTTCGAGCGCACGTCTTCGAAACTGGCGTCGACCTCGCCGTTCTCCTTCTCGTAGTGGTCGACGAGGATGTCGATCGCCTCGGCTTCGGTGGGGGCGCCCCCTTTGGCGTAGTCGACGAGCGCGACCGTCCCGTAGTCGTCCATGTCGACCTCGTCCCGGGAGACCAGGTCGATCCCGAGCAGGTTGACGAACGCGCGGTTCTCCTGATGGCCGATCTCGCCCTCGTAGATGATGTCTGCCTCCACGTCGCGGCTGGCCGCGATGTCACGCAGGGCCGCGGCGCTGGCGATGGAGTCGGGGTCGGGGCTGCGGTGGACGAGGATCGCCATCCGGCCGTCGGTGTCGTCGATGACCTCGGCGAGGTTGCGGGCCTTGTACTCCAGTTCGCCTGTCTCCAGGGCGCGCAGCGCGGAGTCGGCGATGACGGCGGAGGGGTTGATGACCACGTCGGCGCCCAGCTCGGTGAGTTCGTCGGCGGAGACGGGGTCGGAGGCCCTGGCGACGATGAAGTGGTCGTCGCCGCGGGCGCGGAGGTTCTCGACGGCCGCGGAGTTGGCCTCGACGTCGGAGGACAGGATGAGAACGACGTCGCAGTCGGCGACCTCGTCGACGACGGACTCGTCGCGGATGTCGGCGACGTTGGCGTCGAGGTCCTGGTCGCGCAGCGCCTCGACACGACCCTCGTCGCGGTCGATGATCTCGACCTCCTTGCCCTCGCCCACGAGTTCCTCGGCGACGGCGTGGCCCACGCTCCCACACCCGAGGATAGCGTAGCGAGACATCGACGCCATCGTGATGCCGGTACTCATAGTGTCACGTCAAAGGCGACGACGCATATAATTCCCCCTTGTTCCGAACCCACGGGCCCGAACAGTAACGTATATCAGTCAACCTCCGTAACTCGAATTCGTGGGCCGGTAGCTCAGTCCGGCAGAGCGTCTGACTCTTAATCAGACGGTCAGGGGTTCAAATCCCTTCCGGCCCGTACAACGCACCGTCGAGCGACAGCGAAGCGGTGCGTGAACCGGACGGAGGGATTTGAATCCTGGCAGTCGCAGCCCGCGCAACGCAGTGAGCAGGAACGTCTGTATCCGGTTCAAATCCCGGGAGACGCGGGCGTCGTTCGGAACGGCACGACCTTTCTCGGCCGCGCCGCGGGACCGCACGTCTTCACCGGGCTGGCGAGTCGCGCCGGACTCGGCTACGAGTCCCTTCTACTGGCGGACGACGATAGCGTCGGAGAATGAGACCGACCGCGGCCGAGTTAGCGCCACTCATCGAGCGAGCAGGCGTCGCGCTCCGGCGCGGAGAGCCACGCGTCGTCGCGGACGATGTCGGCGACGACGAACCGGGCCATCCCGTCGGTCTCGTCGACCGCCGCGACGATCTCCCGCTCGTCTACCGACCGTTGCTCGACCGACCGCACATCGGTGCTCATACCCAGACATTCACCAGATAGTATGATGAATGTTTTGGTTTAGATGGGATCGTGGCATACATCCAAAGAAGTATCCCTCATCGGTGAACCCGCGTATTGGTTTCTCTTCTAGATGTGGACGGTGGCGATCCGGGCGCCCGCGAATCGGACTCGCGACTCCCCTCGTCGGACGAGGAGGTGTGACTCGCGGTCGAACGGGGCGGCAGGATCCGAGCGAAAAAACGACGATAGCGCGCCAGTCCGGAGCCGGTCGGGGCCGGCTACTGGTTGATGCCGTACACGTCGCTCGACCAGTCGCGGGCCGGATGGTCGTAGACGGGTTCGTCGCGGTCACGGGCGTCGAGCGTCTCCAGGTCCTCGTCGGCCATCGACCAGTCGAACAGGTCGAGATTCGACTCGACGTGGTCCGGCGAGGAGGATTTGGGCAGGACGACGATGTCGCGCTCGGTCGCCCACTTCAGGACGATCTGGGCGGGGTGTCGGTCGTACTCGTCGGCCAGCGTCTGGACGGCCTCGTCCTCGAAGACTTCGGTGCGGGCCAGCGGCGCCGCCGCTTCGACTACGGTCTCGGTCTCCCGGCAGTACTCCACCAGATCCGGCCGCTGGAGCCACGGGTGGAACTCGATCTGGTTGACCGCGATGGGTACGTCCGAGATGTGATGGGCGCAGCTCAGCTGGTAGGCGCTGAAGTTCGAGACGCCGACGTTCCGGACGAGCCCTTCGTCGTGCAGCGTCGCCATCGCGTCGAGCGTCTCCCGGAGCGATATCGCGGGATTGGGCCAGTGGATCAGGTACAGGTCGAGGTAGTCGGTACCGAGCCGTTCGAGGGAGTCTCGACAGGACTCGATCACCGAGTCGTAGTTGAGGTTCTTCGCGAGCACCTTCGACGTGAGGAACACGTCCTCGCGGTCGTAGTCGGCCAGCGCCTCGCCGATCTCCGCCTCGTTTTTGTACCCCTCCGCAGTGTCGACGTGGCCGTACCCGGCGTCGAGGGCGGCGCGGACGCCCTCCTGGACCGTCTCGCCCCCGATGTTCCAGGTGCCGTACCCGATCTGTGGGAGTTCGTCGCCGCTCGGCAGTGTCTTCGTCGGAACGTCGCTCATAGAAGTCTCACCGGCTCTGTGTTGGTCCGGCGATGGGTTGTAAGTACTGATACCGGACGGGCGTGCCCGGTCACAGGCGGTAGACCGTGAGACGGACGACCACCGCGAGCGCGCCCGGCGCGAACGCGAAGGCGACCCGTTCCACACCCCAGCCGTCGACGTGCGAGAAGAGCAGCGGTCCGATCGTCAGGCCGATACCAGTCCCGGCCACAATCTTCAGCTGCTCGGCCGTGTAGCCGTAGTAATTCCCCCAGTCATTCGCTCTGCGCTCGAATCTCTCGACTGAAAACGGTGGGGGGAGGCGAGTGAGTGGGTTCGGGCGGATTTGAACCACCGGTCTCGGCCTTGTAAAGGCCGCGTCATAACCAACTAGACCACGAACCCTCGCCCGGATTTTCCCCCTGGGTCGGAATAACCCTTTCTCTCTGAGTCGAACCCGCAGGCTTAGGCGGACGGCCCCCATCCAATCGACCATGGTCGACAGTCGGGTGGTCTGGGGACTCGGAGTCTGTCTCCTGGTACTGGTCGGGGGCGTCTACGCGGTCCAGTCGGGTCTGTTTTACCAGCTGAACCCGCCGGATCCCGACAGCTACGACCGGGTGACGGTCACGGCCTACGACGAGAACGGGACGGAACTCGTGTCCGTCGAGGCCCAGGTCGCCGACACGGAGCCCAAGCGGTTTCTCGGCCTGAGCAATACCTCCGACCTGGGTGCGGACGAGGGGATGCTGTTCGTCCACGGCGAGGAGGACAGCTACGGCTACGTGATGCGCGAAATGGCGTTTCCGATAGATATCGTCTTCGTCGGGGCGGACGAGCGCGTCACGACGATCCACCACGCGGGAGTGCCGGAGGGTAGCTACGAGAATACCTATCGCGGCCGCGGGAAGTGGGTGCTGGAGGTACCGCGCGGGTGGACGAACCGAACGGGCGTCGACGTGGGCGACCGGATCGCGATTCCTCAGGCGGCGCGCACCGCGAGCGGGTGAGCGCGGGTGACGGACTCCCGGTCGTGAACGCGGCGAGTTCCGATACGGGAAGGACTCTCACGGCTTCGACGCGCTTTAGGAACCTCGTCCCCTGAGCGTATTCGATGAGTGTAGACCTCGACGAGGAGGAGGTCTTCGACGACGTACGCGACCGCGTCGATCGGCCGATGCGACGGCTGTTCGCCGAGTACGGTCGCGACAATCTCCCGCAGTTCGTCGTCGGCCTGATCAGCAGCGTCTTCGCACGCGTGCTGGACCTCCTTCCGCCGCTTCTGTTGACCCTGGCGATAGACGCGACCTTCCGCGATACCACGTCCTACAGTATCCCGCTGGTCCCCGACGCGTGGCTGCCGACCGAGGCGACCGGCCAGATCTGGTTTACGGTCGGTCTCATCGCCGCGGCGTTCTCGATCGGTGCGGCGTTCCACTGGACGCGCAACTGGGGCTGGAACTCCTTCGCCCAGAACATCCAGCACGATGTCCGCACCGACACCTACGACAAGATGCAGCGGCTCAACATGGATTTCTTCTCGGACAAGCAGACCGGGGAGCTCATGTCCATCCTCTCGAACGACGTGAACCGGCTGGAACGGTTCCTCAACGACGGGATGAACTCCTTCTTCCGGCTGTCGGTGATGGTGGTCGCAATCGCGGGGATCCTCCTCTACTGGAACTGGCAGCTGGCGCTGGTGACGCTGGTGATCGTCCCGATGATCGCCTTCTTCACGTACAAGTTCGTCAAGACGATCCAGCCCCAGTACGCCGAAGTTCGGTCGTCGGTCGGCCAGCTCAACTCGCGGCTGGAGAACAACCTCGGCGGCGTCCAGGTCATCAAGACCGCCAACACCGAGAGCTTCGAATCCGACCGCGTCGACGACGTCTCGGAGGACTACTTCGACGCCAACTGGGCGGCGATCAACACGCGGATCAAGTTCTTCCCGGGGCTCCGACTGCTCTCGGGGATCGGCTTCGTCGCTACCTTCCTCATCGGGGGGGTCTGGGTCGTCACGTACGAGGCGACCGGGGCCGCGCCGTGGTTCTTCACGGGCGAGCTCTCCGTCGGGCAGTTCGTCGGGTTCATCCTGCTGTCCCAGCGGTTCATCTGGCCGATGGCCCAGTTCGGGCAGATCATCAACATGTACCAGCGCGCCCACGCATCCAGCGAGCGCATCTTCGGGCTGATGGACACGCCGAGTCGCATCGTCGAGGACCCGGACGCGGAGGAACTCGTGGTCGAGGACGGACACGTCGCCTTCGACGACGTGCGCTTCGGGTACGGGGACGGGCCGGACGCCGAGGCCATCGTCGACGATATCACCTTCGACGTCGAGGGCGGCGAGACGGTCGCGCTCGTCGGTCCCACCGGCGCCGGCAAGTCGACGGTGATGAAGCTCCTGCTCCGGATGTACGATGTCGACGAGGGCGCCATCACCATCGACGGGACGGACCTGCGGGAGGCGACCATCCCGAGTCTGCGCCAGGCGCTGGGGTACGTCAGCCAGGAGACGTTCCTCTTCTACGGCACGGTCCAGGAGAACATCGAGTACGGCACCTTCGACGCCGACCGCGAGGACATCGTCGAGGCGGCGAAGATGGCCGAGGCCCACCAGTTCATTCAAAATCTCCCCGACGGTTACGACACGAAGGTCGGCGAACGCGGCGTGAAACTCTCCGGGGGGCAGCGCCAGCGCATCGCTCTGGCGCGGGCGATCCTCAAGGACCCGGACATCCTCGTCCTCGACGAGGCGACCAGCGACGTGGACACGGAGACGGAGATGCTCATCCAGCGCTCGCTGGACAAGCTGACCGCCGACCGGACGACCTTCGCTATCGCCCACCGCCTCTCGACGATCAAGGACGCGGACAAGATCGTCGTGCTGGAGGACGGCGCGATCGTCGAGCGGGGGTCGCACGAGGAGCTACTGGCCGAGGACGGCCTCTACGCGAAGCTCTGGGCGGTCCAGGCGGGGGAGATCGACGAACTCCCCGAGGAGTTCGTCGAGCGGGCCGCGCGGCGGCGGTCGCAAGTCGACGCCGACGCCGAAGTCGAAGCCAGCGACGACGACTGACCCGTCGACCGCGGGCCACGGCGGGGTGGCTCCGGGTGCTCTCCGGCGGGTGCAGGCGGGAAGCTTTTTGCGTCCGGGCGTGGCACCGTCGGGTATGAACGTCCTCCTGGGCATGGGCGGGAGTCCGGACGGATTCGACGCGCTGGAGGAGACGCTGACTCGGGCCCGCGACGCGGGCGACGAGCTGACGGTGGCGGTCCTCGACACGTCGGACGACCACGACCCCGACGACGTGGCGTCGGAGGTCCGCGACCGGGTCGACGAGGCGGGCATCGAAGCCGAGGTGACGCAGCTGTCGGGCCATCCGGGGAGCCAGCTCTCGCAGTTCGCCGAGCGCGAGGAGTTCGACCGCATCGTCATCGGGGGCGGCCAGCGCAGCCCGATGGGAAAGATCGAACTCGGCGAGGTCGCCGAGTTCGTGCTGTTGAACGCCGATACGACGGTGACTCTCGTTCGATGACCGGACGCACGTACCCCGACGAGGTGGCCGGTTCGTTCCCGGCGCCGCCGGTCGCGTTCACCGACGGCGAGGACCGGGAGATCCGCATCGAGGAGAGCGGCGTCGACGACTTCGAGCGGCTGGTCGCGATGTACGACGCGTTCGACGCCGCCGACCGCGCGCAGGGTATCCCGCCGGTCAAGGAAGAGGCCGTCCGCGAGTGGCTGGACACGCTGCTGTCGGAGAAGTCGGTCAACGTCGTCGCCGTCCACGAGGGCTCGCCGGTCGGTCACGCCATCCTCGTCCCGGACCGCGAGGCGGCCTACGAACTCGCCGTGTTCGTCCTCCACGACTATCAGAGCGCGGGCATCGGGACCGAACTGCTCGAAGCGCTGCTCGGAAGCGGCCAGGCCGCGGGCATCGAGAAGGTGTGGCTCACCGTCGAACGCTGGAACGAGCCGGCCATTGCCCTGTACAAGAAGCTCGGCTTCGAGACGAGCAACGCCGAGAGCTTCGAGCTGGAGATGGCGATCCGGCTGTCCTGAGCGGGCGGTCCCGTTTTCGCGAGCGCGTCAGACCGACAGGACGGGCTGGCTGGCGTATTCGACGACGTACTGGGCGGACTTGCCGAGCGTCTCGTCCGGCTCGGTTCCGTGTTCGCGCGGGACGACGACGAAATCGGCGGGGAGCTCCTCGGCCACGTCGAGGATGGCGCTGCCGGGGTGCTGGCGCAGTCGCGACCGCGAGAAGCCGACGACCGTCGAGTGGGTGACCGACACGTCGTCGGCGAACTCGTCGGCGTCGTCGGCGAACGACACCTGCTCGTCGGCGACGGCCTCGGCGTCGACCTCGCCGGTCTCGATCCCCCGCTTGACGGGCTCGTCGATCACGTGCAGGACGTGGACCGCGGCGTCGTACCGGTCGGCCACGGCGAGGCCACAGCGGACCGCCTCCTCGGCCTGGTCGGTCGCGTCGACCGGCACGAGGACCTGCTCGATGTCCAGACTCATTGCCTACTGCTCGGACGGGCGAGGGCAAAAAGTCACCGAGGTGTCGTCGCGTCGGCGATGGGGTGGTTTATACCCCTGGCGGGGGATCACTCGACCATGTTCGACACGGTGGTCATCGCGACCGACGGCTCGGACAGCGCCTCCCGGGCCGTCGACGTGGCGCTGGACGTCGCCGAGAAGTTCGACGCCGAGGTTCACGCCCTGTACGTGGTCGACCGGGGGGACGTAGCGGCGTCGCCGGACGAACTCAGGAAGGAACTCGTCGACGCGCTGGAGGCGGCGGCCGACGATGCCCTCGACGACGTGCGCGAGAGCACCGACGGCTCCGTCGAGACGGCCGTCCGCAACGGCCGTCCGGGCGCCGAGATCACCCAGTACGTCGAAGAGGTCGACGCCGACGTGGTCGCGCTGGGGACCCGCGGTCGCCACGGCGACCACGGGTTCGTCCTCGGCAGCGTCGCCGAGGCCGTCGTCCGCCGCTGTGACCGGCCCGTCCTCACCGTCCGCCAGCTCGACGAGGGCGAGGTCACGGCGGCCGACGCCTGAGCGGCCGTCGCGGACGTCCGGCGCGTCGTCACACCGACTCCGGCAACCGGGGGCTTGATACCCTCGCGGGCGCTCCCGCCCGTATGGACGACTGGATCATCGACGGCGACCGGCTCCCGCTCGAACGGAAGTCGGTCCTGCCCGGCGAGGGCTTTTTCTACCCCGATTCGCTGCAGGAGACAAAGAAGGAGAGCGAGGCAGTCGAGGCGCTATCCGGCGCCGAGACGGTCGTGATCGCTGACACCGACGCCGACGGCCTCGGCTGCGTCGCGCTGATCCGCGAGGTCCACGGCGAGGACGCCGCGCTGGTCCCCTCGGGCCCGCACGAACTCCGCCAGAGCATCGAGTGGGCCGTCGAGTACGCGCCCGACGACGCCCTCGTCTTCGTCTGCGACCTCGCTCCCGACGGCGAGGACGACATCACGGGTATCGACGGGCTGGCCGAGCGGACGACCGTCCGCTGGTTCGACCACCACCAGTGGGACGACGACCTCGTCGACGCCGTCGAGGCCGCGGGGGTCGACCTGACCGTCGGCGACTCCGACGAGGTCTGCACGACCGACGTGGCGCTTTCGGAACTCGACGCCGACTTCCCCGAGAAGTTCGAGGCGCTGGCGCGGGTCACCCGGGACCACGACCTGTGGATCAAAGAAGACGAGCGCAGCGACGACCTGGCCGATTACGCGATGTGGGCCGACCCCGAGGAGTACGTTCGCGTCATCCGGCGCTACGGCGTCGACTTCCCCGAGGCCGTCGAGGAGTTCCTCGAAGACGAACGCGTCGAGAAGGAGGCGCTGATCGAGAAGGCCGTCGAGCGCGGCGAACTCCGGGAGGTCGGCGAGTGGACCGTCGGCGTCACCTACGGCCGCTGCTCGCAGAACGAGGTCGCCGAGGCGATGCGCCAGCAGGGCGCCGACGCCTCGGTGGTCGTCAAACCTGCGGGGAGCGCCTCGATCCGCGGCTCCGAGGGCTTTGAGCGCGCCCACGAGGTCGCCGAACAGGTCAACGGCGGCGGCCACCCCCGCGCTGCGGGCTGCAAGCCCCACATCTACGACGACATGCTCGACTACGCCCACCACTGGACGACTCGGGGCGCGGTCGCCAAACAGGCCATCCTCGACGCCTTCCGCGCGCTCCCGCCCGAGGACGAGGCGGAAGGCACCGACACCGACCGCTGACCGTTACGGTTCCGTTACGTTCTTTCGGAGTCGCTCGGCCCGCGCCTCGCGCGCGGACTCGTCGGCGCCGCCCCACCAGGCGTCGAACCACCGACACTCGACCATCCAGGTGACCGCGAGGTAGAACGACTGTCGGCGTTCGAACGCCTCGTCGCGCTCGAACCGGACCCCTCGGGCGTCCTCGTACGCGTCGAGGAGCGTCTCGCGAACGCGTTCCCGGACGGCCGAACCGACGGGCGCCCGCTCGGAGAACTCGCGGACGGCCCAGGCCAGTTCGTATCGGGGGTCACCGGCCTGCGCCGCACCCCAGTCGAGGACGGCCGTGGGCTCGCCCGTCTCGGGGTCGGCGAGCAGGTTTCCGGGCCGATAGTCGCCGTGCAGGAGCGCGGCGTCGGCCGCGAGGTCGAGTTCGTCGAACCGGCCGTCGGCGTACTCGCGGAACACCCCCTCCAGATCGGCGAAGCGCGTCCCGGCCAGCCCGTCGAGCGAGCCGTCGACGATATCGCGAAGCCGGGCGCGCCACGCCCCCTGCCCGTCCCGTACGGTCGGCCCGCTCTCGCCGGCCACCAGGTGGCCGAACGTGTCGAACGACCGCAAGTCGTGGATCCGGGCGAGGAACCGGCCGGCGTCGCCCAGGAGGCGGTCGGCGGCGCCCGTTCGATCTTCGGTGGCCACCCCGAGCGGCGCCTCGCCGGGGAGCCGTTCCATCAGGAACGCCGGCACCGGAACTCCGTCCCGGGAGCGATAGGCGCCGTAGACCGTCGGGACGGGAACGGCCGTCTCCCGTCCGACGAGTTCGAGCAAGTCGACTTCGACGAGGAATCGTTCCGGGGAGCGACCGTCGACGGGACCGTCGCTCCGAAAACACTTCAGCACGACCTCGCGCCGTCGGTCCTCCCCGTCTCGGACCGTGACGCCGTACACGATGTCGCTGCCGGCCGGCATCGGCTCGGCGTTCAGGACGGTCCAGTCCGCGCGGAGGGCGGCGACGGCGGCCGCGACCTGCTCGGCCGAGAGCGGATCGCGGGGGCCGTACTTCGGGTCGGTCATCGCCGCTCGCGGCTCACTTCTCGCCGGCGAGCCACTTCTCGGAGTAGGCCGTGCCGCAGGTACACTGGACGTAGGCGTGGATCACGTCGCCCTCGTTGTACAGTCCCTCGACCTCCTCGTTCTGTTCCTCTGCGAAGGCGAAGACGAACCGCGCGTCGTGCGGTCCTTCCTCGTCGCTGTCGGGACAGACGCCGCCGGTCGCGTCGGCGTCGATCTCGCCGTCGTTCGCCATCGCCTGCTTGGCGAAGGCCATCGGGTCCATGTCGGTCGCGTTCTGGAAGGCGCTGCGGCCGCTGTCGCCCTCGACGACGAGGACGACGCCGTCCGCGACGCGTTCGCCGTGGTCCGCCAGGGCGTCGATGCCCGAGACGGCGTCGTCTGCGAAGTACATGAACACGTCTTCGGGCCGGTCGCCGGCCAGGAATGCCTCGCGGTCGCTCATGGGCCACGAGAGGCTTCCCCCGGTAAAAAAGGGCGCGTCTCCGGGCGCTCCCGCGGGCGGTCGCTCTCGGACGGGCGCTCACTCGGGGAGGACGAGCGACGACTCGCCGAGCAGGTTGATGAGTACCAGCGCGGCCGACGCGAGGGCGAGGAGGACGACGGCGACTGGGAAGGCGGCGTCGAGGCCGCGCCCCGAGAACGTGGCCCAGATCTGAACCGGAAGGGTGCGGGGGTAGTACGCGAGCATGAGCGTCGCGCCGAACTCGCCGGCCGCGCGAGCGAACGCGAGCGTGACGCCCGCCAGGATCCCTCGCCATGCGAGCGGCAGGGTCACCCGCCGGAAGGTCCCCCACTCCGTCGCGCCCAGCGTCCGGGCGGCCTCCTCGGTGTGGGCGTCGACGCGTTCGAAGGCGCTCCGGGCGGTCAGGACGACGAACGGCGAGGCGACGAACGTCTGGGCGAGGACGACGCCGGCGAGGGTTCCGGTTATCCGGACGCCGAGGAGTCCGCCCAGCCCGTTCGAGCCGACCGCGCCGACCAGGACCATCCCGCTGACGACCGGGGGGAGCACGAGCGGGAAGGCGACGACGGCGGTGACGAGCGTCCGCCCGCGGAACCGCGCGCGGGCGAGCCAGTAGGCCAGCGGCACGCCGAACAGCGTCGCCAGCGCGGTGCTGATGCTCGCGGAGACCAGCGTGTTGCGGGCCGCACCGACGACGAACGGCGCGTCGAGCGCGGCGAGGACCGCGCCCGGCGGCTGTGCGAGGAGGAGCCACGCGACCGGGACGGCGTAGAGGACGAGCAGGAGCCCGCCGAGGAGGGGCGCCGCGGCGCCCCACGGCGACCGCTCACGGGCGGTGGACACGCGGGACATCACCACTGTACTCGGGGAACCCCTCGGGGACGACGAAGCCGTGGTCGCCGAGGTACTCGCCGCCGACCAGCGTCTCGAACGTCTCGGCGACCCGGTCGCCGTCTTCCCGGGCGACCGCGCCGTAGGTGATCGGTGCGCCGCGGACAGTCTCGCCGTCCGGCAGGTCGTAGCTCACCGCGCCGTACGCCTCGGCGTGGTCGGGGTCGCTCAGGTCGATCTCGGCGGGGAGGTCGACGTAGTCGTACCCCCGGTCCTCGGCCATGCTCCGGTAGACGACGGCGGCGTCGAGATCACCGGTCTCGAACCGCGACAGCAGCGACGTCTCGGGGTAGACCTGCCGCGGGTCGACGAGCGCGTCGCCCAGGCCGGGTCGGTCGTAGTACTCGCTCGCCAGGTCGAGCGCGAACAGCGTCCGGTAGCCCAGCGGGTCCAGGTCCGGGTCCGTCCGACCGAGCGACGCCGCGCCGTCGGCGACGGGGTCGAACCAGCGGTCGGCCTCGGCGACGCGTCGGCCGGCGTCGCTGTCGGTGTGAGCCACCACCAGCGCGTTCGTCGCGAACTCGGCGTGCCACTCCGCCGGGAGCACCCGATCGAACAGTGCGGTGTCGGCCAGCGCGACCACGTCCGGGTCGCGCCGTCCCTCCGCGACGAGTCGTGCGACCGTCACGGAGCCGTGCGCCTCGACCTGCACCGGCCGGTCGACCGCCGCCCGGAACCCCTCGGAGAATGCGAGCTGGAGGCTCCCGGCCGCGAGGACCGAAATCGGCCGTCCGCCACCACTGTCGCCGTCGGACCCGCTGCTATCGCTCCCGTCCGTCCCGGCCGCGCTCCCCATGCTCCCGACACAACCGCTCACCCCGGCGGCGACGGTCGTCGCCCCCGCACCGCCGAGGGCGGTCAGAAACCCGCGGCGGGTGGTCCCGTCGCTGGACCCTACGTCGGCGGACCCTACCCCGTCGGTCCCCCGCCCGCGGCGTCCGTCGACCGACCGTTGTGTCGACATAGACATATCGACGTTGTGTCGGTCGAGACATAACGATTTTGGTCGGTGCGGTCGACTCGACGGTATGGACGCGGGGTTCGAGGCCCACCTGCGGGTCGGCGGGGAGACGGTCGACGAGCGCGACGCGGCGTTGCTGCGAGCGGTGGCCGCGGAGGGGTCGCTCAACGCCGCGGCGTCGGCGCTCGGCCGCTCGTACTCCCGGGCGCACGGCCGCATCGGCGACCTGGAGGACGCCGCCGGGCCGCTCGTCGAGCGTCGTCGCGGCGGGAGCGAGGGCGGCGGCAGTCGGTTGACCGACGAGGCGCGCGAGCTCCTCGCCGAGTTCGACCGCCTGCAAGCGGCGCTTTCGGGGACGGCCGCCACCGAACGGCTCGTCCTCGACGGGCGCGTCGCAGCGCGTGACGGCGACCTCGCGACCGTCGAGACGGCCACCGGAACGGTCCGCGCGCTCGCGCTGACCGACGCCGACGACGTGCGGGTCGCGTTCCGGTCGGACGCCGTGACGCTGCACGCCCCCGAGAGCGCTCCCGAGGGCGGCGAGACGAGCGCGCGCAACCGCTTTCGCGGTGAGGTGGTCGACGTCGACCGCGGCGAGGGGACCGCGCTCGTCCGCATCGACGTGGGCGCCGAGGACCCGCTCGTCGTCCGCGTCACGGAGACGAGTCTCGACGGGCTCGGGCTGGAACCGGGCGTCGACGTGGTCGCGTCGTTCAAGGCGACCGCGACGCGCGCGACCGCCGCACCCGGTGCGACCGAGCCGAACGATCCAAACGAGTAGCGCGCTAGCCTGTCGCGCTCAGATCCCTTTCTCCATCTCGACGTGGTCGATGCCGGCCTCCTCGAACACGTCGCTGGTCGTCTCGTAGCCGAGCCGCTCGTAGAACTCTTCGACGTGGGTCTGGGCGTGCATCACCAGCCGGTCGATCCCGCTGTCGGCGGCCGTCGCTTCCAGCCGCTGCATCAGCGCCCGACCGAGTCCCTCGCCGCGACGGTCGGCCACCACGGCGACCCGCTCGACCTTGCCGACGCCGGCTTCGACCTCGCGGAGCCGCGCCGCGCCGACGGGGTCGCCGTCGTCGGTCGCGACGAAGTGGACCGCCTCGTCGTCTCTGCCGTCCATCTCGATGTCTTCGGGGACGCCCTGTTCGTCGATGAAGACCTCGCGTCGGACCGAGAGGGCCGCCTCCCGGTCGGCCTCGTCGTCCGCGACGCGAACGTCGACGCTCATGTCGTGTCGTCACGCTCGAAGACGCCTGAGAATTGCGGTCGGTGTGTCGAAACGAACGTGTCGGAACGGACTGATCGAGGCTACGAGCCGTCGGGGCTGTAGTTGGGCGCCTCGTCGGTGATGACGACGTCGTGGGGGTGGCCCTCCTGTTGGCCGGCCTGGGACACCTTGACGAACTCGGCGCGCTGCTTGAACTCGGGGACGGTCTCGGCGCCGACGTAGCCCATGCCCGAGCGCATGCCGCCGACGAGTTGGTGGAGCTCGCTGGCGAGCGTGCCCTTGTACGGCGTCGCCGCCTCGACGCCCTCGGGGACCATCTCCTCTTCCTCGTCCTCGTCGACGTCTTTCAGGTAGCGGTCGCCCCCGCCGGACTGCATCGCGCCCACGGAGCCCATGCCGCGGTACTGCTTGTACTTCTTGCCGTTCATCGTGACGACGCGGCCCGGCGCCTCGTCGGTGCCGGCGAAGTAGGAGCCGAGCATGACCGCGTCCGCGCCCGCGGCGATGGCCTTGATGGCGTCGCCGGAGTAGCGGATGCCGCCGTCGGCGATGACGGGCACGTTCTCTTGGCTCGCCACGTCGGCGACCTGCGCGACGGCGGTGATCTGGGGCATGCCGGCGCCGGTGACGACGCGGGTCGTACAGATCGAGCCCGGGCCGATGCCGACCTTGATCCCGTCGGCGAAGTCAACGACGGCCTCGGCGGCCTCGCGCGTGCCGACGTTACCCACGACCACGTCGGCGTCGACCTCCCCGGTGATCTCGCGGGCGCTGTCGACGACGTTGAGGTTGTGCGCGTGCGCGCAGTCGATGAACAGCACGTCGGCGCCGGCCTCGTCGGCTGCCTGGGCGCGCTCGGCCTCGAAGGGGCCGACGGCGACGCCGGCCCGGAGGGCGCCCTCGTCGTCCCGGGCCGCCGAGTCGTACTCGCGGCGCTGGAGGATGCCCTGCATCGTGATGAGGCCGATGAGCCGGTCGTCGTCGACGATCGGGACGCGCTCGATCTTGTGTTCGTACATGAGTTCGAGCGCCTCCCGCGGGGTCACGTCCTCGGGCGCGGTGATGACCTCGTCGGTCATCGCCTCGCGCACCTCGTCGGACTCGCCGACCTCCAGATACGGGCGGATGTCCGTGCCCGAGATGATGCCCAGCACCTCGTCGTCGTCGCTGACGACCGGCGCGCCGGAGACGCCCGCGCGGGCCATCATCTCGTCGACCTCGCGGACCGTCTGCTCGGGCGAGGCCGTCACCACGTCGCGGATGATGAGTTCGTCGGCGCGCTTGACGCGCTCGATCTCCGCGACCATCTCGTCGACGTCCATGTTGCGGTGCATGACGCCCAGGCCACCCTCGCGGGCCATCGCGATCGCCATCTCGCTCTCGGTGACGGTGTCCATCGCCGCCGTGAGCACCGGCACCTGCAGCTGGACGTTCTTCGACACACGTGTCGTCGTGTCGGCCTCGTCCGCTTCCACCCTGCTCTCCTTCGGCCGCAGGAGCACGTCGTCGAACGTCAACGCCTCCGGCACGCGGAGTTTCTCCGAGAAAGGTTCGGGATCGTTCGCCATGTAAACCGTCGCTCCCGCCGGCCCAAAAACGTTGCGAGACGCCCGCTCCGTGCCAGCCGTTCCCGAGACGTCGGCCCACCGGGTCCGGCGATCTCCGACGACCGAACCGATCGTTCGACTCTTTGAACGACGTATTCGATCCAGCGACGGAGCAGTTCGGTTTCGCCGTCGTACGGTTCGTCTCGGCCGACCCGAAATTCGACCCGTTCGGCCCGAAAGTGAGCGGGTTCGCGTCGCATGTGGCCGTCTCTCACGCAATTCTTATACTCGATTGGAAAATAATGATAGATATGGACTCCGCCAGTCCCGCCATCGCTGGCATCGGTCAGAAGACCGCCCGTGACGCGTCGAGCGTCGCGTTTACACCTTCTGCCGGCTTCTTCAAACGGGACTTCGCGGAGCACCCGACCGCGTACGTCGGTGCGAATCGGTGGCAGGCGTACCCCCGCCGCCGGCGCGCGTATCGACGGTCGGACCACCCACTGGCCACGGGAGACGGCCACGCCTGAGCGGCATGAGTAGCTCCCAACACCCGGTCGCACTCACCGTCGAGCGGCGCGTCGGCGGCGCGACGAAGCTCCTCGCGACCATCATGTGTCTCCCGCTGGTCGACGGCATCTTCCCCGCGCTCGTCCTCGCGGGCGCGCTCGACGACCCGATCGGCATCCTCGAAGTCGGGCTGCTCATCTTCGGCGGCAGCGCCACCGTCGCCGTCGTCCTCGCCGAGATGGACGGCTCCCGGAGAGAGGTTGCGACGGCCATCCTCGCCGTCGGCGCCGTCCTGCTTCCCATCGCCGCGGTCGAGGCCGCCCTGGCGCCGACCATCCGCGACATGCTGAACATGCCGGTGTTCTCGCGGTTCGCCGGCCTGGTCATCCTCACCGTCGCGGCCAAGACCGCCAGCGCCCGTATCGGCGAGTATCTCCCTCGGCCCGCGATCGTCATCGCGCTCGGCCTCGTCGCGAGCTTCGACCCGAGCGGCGTCTCGCTGTCGGTGACGACGAACCCCGAACTCATCGCGCGGGCGGTCGCCGCGGCCGGCGTCGGCGTCGGCTTCGCCCTGCTCGTGGCCCTGCTGGGTCCGTGGCTGCGCGCCGTCGTCGACATCGACCGCTTCCGCTTCGGGAGCGCGGTGGCGCTCGGCGTGTTGCCCCTCTCGATCTTCGGGCTCGTTCCGGGTGACGCGCCCATCGCGCTCGCCGTGCTGGGCGTGACCGCGCTGTTCGCCTTCGACCCCGACGGCGACCGCGAGTACGAGGGTGTGCCCGGTGACACGTCCGACGACGCCCCGGTCGCCGACGGTGGCGAACCGGACGACTCGGAGGGCGAGGGGGACGGAACCGGCGAAGACGAGTCCGTCCCCGGTCGCGTCTCCGACTACGTCACCACCGACGACGAACGCGCACCCTGGCTGTGAGTCCTCGCCCGATCTCTCGGTGACGGCGACCGCAACGCGGCTCGACTCGTGACCGCGAACAGCGTGAAAGCCCCATCTGCACAGACTGTCCGACCAAGCTACGCGGGTGGGAATGAAAGGGGCGGCCGTCTCGACGAAGGACGGCGAAGCAAGCACCGCAGGGAGTGAAACGACCGAGGAGCGTGGTTCGAAAGACGTCTGCGGCGTCTTTCGTCATCACGAGAGAGCGGAGCTCTCTCGAACGACAGCGAGACGCCCGGGGCTTTCACGCTGTTTACGGTGTTGTTGGTTCCCGTTCCCGTTTCGGCGCTATCGACGGCTAGGTCTCGTGGTCGCGAGTGGAAGGGCTTACGGACGGGCGCGGCGATGGACGGGTATGGCAGACAATCGCGTCGTGCAGGGGCGGATGGTCACGCCCAAGCGCCTGGCCGAGCTGATCGAGGGCGAGTCGGTCATGGACGCCGAGGCTATCGAGGACGCCGAGCGGGACTGTCCCGACTGCGGCGAGAACGTGCTGAAAGTCGGCTACATGCCCGGCGTCACCTCCTTCGTCACCGGCTACAAGTGCCAGGAGTGCGACTGGGCCGAGATCGAAGACGACGACTGACCGCTCTAACCGACAGAGACCGAAACCCCTTTAGTGGGATTGGGCTTATCCGGTGATGCAGGCGGGGTCGTGGCCAAGTCCGGCATGGCGACTGACTCCAGAGGCAACGGCGCCCGGGACGACACTCCAGCTGATATACTGAACGGGTCGGCTGATCACTGACCCTGTGATGACCCTCTGGGGTTCCGAGGCGCTACCGGAGATATCAGTCGATCGGGGGTTCAAATCCCTCCGACCCCATACTGACCTTTAATTTTTCTTTAGCTCAGGTTAGTGAGCGGCGCGTTTTCGACGTTTCTGAAACGCCCCAAAATCATACTCAGGAACTTGATACGTCGGGGTGGTCGGCGTGATCGTCGGCCCCCGAGTCGAGTTCTCCGTCGACCACTACCCACGCCTCCGCGTGTGGGACCCAGCGGCCGGTCACGACCGCTACCTCTACCTCCACCGGCTGACCGCCTACGCACACGGCGAGATCGACGACCTCTGGACGGACCTAGAGGTCCATCACGCAGATCACGACCGCTGGAACAACCAGCCCGGTAACCTCGAAGCCCGCGAACCGGAACCACACGCCGACTACCACCTGAACGGGGGTGCGCTCCCGTGACGGGAGATCTCCCTGACGGTCCTTCTCCTGACGAGTGGCCCTTCCCCCGGAACGAGTTCGTCCCTGCCTCCCAGCTGGTCCAGAACGAAGCGACCGACGAAGAAGTTCGCCGAGCTGTCCGACTCGTCGAGGACGGTGATCCGCAGTGACCGACTGGGAAGCCTACCGGCAGTACCAGTGCCATCTCTGCAAGGACAACTGCATCAACCGGATCGGCGACCAGGTCACCGAGGCCAGAGAGTGCCGTACCTGCTATCAAGTCACTGGACCCGACGACCCTCCCACCACAAGCAAGGACCCGCAGAGAGCGGCCCCCTCCCATGGGGGCCCGAGCGAGGACCCGCAGCGCACCGCGCGCCGTAGGCGCGCGAATCTTGATGCGGTGCGGTCGCGGGGCGGTCTCGATGACGACTGGCTCACGGTCGATTCTGACTCACTGTAGATGGCGACGGAGGAACCAACCGACACCGGCGGCTCTCGGCAAACCAACTCGAAAGACTCTGTAACCCCGGCTCAACCCGGTAACCCGGCCAATTCATCGCGCGAGTTACCGACGACTGCCGAAAGGGTCTCAGAGTCCTACGCCAAGTACCCCGATCGGACCCAGCTGCCGTTGACCGAACGCGACGGCGTATCCCTCCGCCGCGACTACACCCGCGAACACTACGAGCCGTACCACAGCGAGGCGATTCGGGAGATCGACGATGATGTGACCGGTCAGCAACTGGTAGCCCGAACGCCCTACGATTGGGGCGAAGCCGTCGAAAAGATGCTCGAAGACCACGAGGACACTCGTCGAACGACGATAAATCTCGAAAAAGGACGGTCCAGCGACCCCGAATATGCCGAGTTCTCCATTGAGGCTGTCACCCGCTGGTTTGCCTCGTATCAGATGAAGTACTACGCTCAGATGGAAGGCTGGCTCCGCGAACTGACCGGTGGTGAGCGGCCGTCTGGTGGCACGTCCACAGCTAACTACGCTGATCCGCATATCTGTCTCCTCACTCTGAGCGCGTCTTCGATGCCCGGTGGCGAGCGAGTCGCGCCCGTCGACCACATTTCGGTCCGTCGGAGTAGCTGGAACAGTTGCTACGATACTCTCCGGAACACCATGCGATCTCTGGACTACGACTGGCAGTATGAACGCCGCTCGGAGCCGCACACCGGCAAACGCGGCGAGTATGGGATTAACCGTTGCTACGGCCACGACCACGTTGTCCTGGTCGTCGACGGTCCGGTCACGCCGAACGACCTCCGCCCGGTGATCGAGAAACACGTCGAAGAGTGCGAATGGGCTGGTGCCGACGCCCACGATCTCGATATTCAGGACTGGGACGCGAACGCCGACGACGTGGGCACGGTCGAAATCAAGGAGCCCGAGGAACTGGAGAGTACCGCCCGGTACGTTGCAGATTACGCCTCCATCGACCCGCTCGACCTTCACGAACGCTCGGAGGAATACATCATGTGGGCCGCCGCAGTGACCGCGGCGAACGCGAAGACTCAGAGCCGTTCGGACGCTGCCGGCTGGGCGTCGACCGCCGACGCCTGCAAGCAGCGGTACGAATCCGATCAGTCTGACCAGTCCGTCGACCACGGTGAGAGTGTCGTTCGCTCGTCGACTCGTGGTGTCGACCTCGAATGCGCGGAGTGCGGGAGTCCCCACGGGATCGACCAAGACCAAACGCTGACCGCAACCCGAGTCGGCGACCAGTCGACCGCAGCTGCCGACGGCGGCCTCGACCGCGAGGGTGAGCTGCGTGACCGATGGCCGTCCGCCCGTGCTGCTGCATCTGTCGGGCAAACTCCGGCGGAGAAACGCCAGCGTGAACAGATTGACCAATACTTAGAACGTTACCCGGACGCGACACCGACCCAAATCATGGGCGCGCTCGGGCTGCCGCCCGACGCTCGGCGATTGATCGAAGAAGTAGACCACGGGGTTGACCCGTCTGAACCCGTCTCGTTCGACCGCCCGCCCGAGTGGCAGGTCAAGAGCGTCACCGTCGGGGAAGAGGAATACCCTGCATCAGCGGGTACAGGTGTTGAAATGGTCGAAACGGTCGACTACATCGATAAACTCGTTCGGAATACGAAACTGGGATGCGAAGACTCCGATTCGATTCTCTGGCGCTGCGAAAGAACTGGTACGGCGATGTTCGGCGGTGAGTCGATGGCTGGCTACCTTTTGAAACATGGCATCCAGCATCCAGAAGTAGTTGATTCGGTTGTCTCTGCAGATCGAGTCCCGAATCCGAATGGCCCAGGTACAATATCACGGGATAATTGATCCTTCTAACGGCTGTTTTCACTTTCACCCCGGTAGACCTAGGTTTAATACAAGAGTCCCTGAAAGCGAAGACGATTCAACACTAATGACGATCCCCCCCTCTGTTCTTGATACGTGGACTAATCAAGGGTCAACTTCCAACTCAAGTGATACATATAGTTCTGTCCAGAGAGCGATAGAGAACGGCCGATATGGCCTCGAAAATGAGGACTTTGATCATTCCTATGACATTCACTTGCAAGGTTCTTACGCGAACTATACGAACATATATGGGACTAGTGACGTTGATATCGTTGTTCGAGTCACAATGCCCTTTCAAGAAGATTTAGAGGACCTGAATTTAGGGGAGAAGAACCGATTCTGGGATAACTATCAGGATCTCGATTACGACTGGGAGGATTTCTATAGCAGAGTTGAACGAGCACTTAGAGGATATTTTGGTAGAGATGCGCTTGAGATCGGTGATAAAGCTATTAAAGTAAATAGCGAATCAACTGGTGCGATTTCAAAAGACGCTGACATAGTTCCTGCTGCAGATTACCGAAAATATTCCGAATTCCCTGAAGACGGTGATGAAGTGTATGACACTGGGATGTATTTTAAAACACAAACTACTGGGCGGCCTATAGTAAATTATTCAAAGATTCATCGTGAGAAAGGTAGTGATAAAAACGATCTTGCAGATCAAAACTACAAGCCCACCATTAGAATGATAAAAAATGCAGCAAAGCACGCCATTAATCGTGGGTATCTTAGTGATGATGCTGTATCATCGTATTACTTAGAAGGACTCCTATACAATGTACCAAATTCCATATTTAAACAGTCTGATTTACAGGATCGGTACTTAGATATTATCGAATGGTTGCAAAATGCGGATCTCGGAGATCTTCCGGAACAATCCGAAATGTATCCTCTCTGCCAATGGGGCGACCCAGATAGGTGGACTGTTTCTAATGCTGAGGCCACCGTTGAAGCACTTGAGAAGTTCTGGGATGACTACTAATGCATCCGTACTCGATTCAATCTGCGCGATGGACTAAAGTCGGATATTTGATGTTGATAACAGTATTATTGGCAGGTCCATTGAATTCGGCCATTTCACAGGCTATTACTATAATTCCTGGTAGTTATATTAACGACGTTTCCCCAGCAATTCCAACTATGACATTATTTGGTGGCTTATATCTTGTATGGAATAAGTATATCTGGAGATATCCTGTCATTTCTCGCTTCACTGAACCGCCTGATTTGAACGGAGAGTGGATCGGTGGCCTCCAATCGTCTTATCAATCGGACTTAGATGAATATCGTACCGACGGTGGCAGCACGGTTGAAGGTCCAAGGATAGTTATCGATCAGACGTGGACTAGAATATCTGTCACCGCCTATTTCAAGGACTCAACATCAGTTAGTACGACTGCATCATTCATTCAAGATATGTCTGACCCAGTACTCCGGATTACATATCGAAATATGCCTGATGGGCAGTCGGAGGACAGTATGGTAATGCACACTGGAACTAATGATCTCCGGTATCGAACGGACCAAGATATGGAAATGTTGGAAGGTAAATATTATACTGATGAACACAGAAACAACCACGGTTCCATTCGATTAAGAAAAAAGGACTGAATATGAGCTACGTTCTTGAAAACTCATATCTGTATATTTTGACATAAATCCGATAGTTGGTGATGAGGGCCATCTATAGTCATATTCCACTTTCACAAGGGTGGGGAGCTGCTTTTACTAGTAGAACTAGATGTTCTGGCTGTAGCATGGCTACCAACAACGAAACCTCGTCGTTCGAGGACTTCCCTGAGCCGGAGACCTCGGACGACGATGGTGGTTCCGATTGGATCGACCTCGAACCGGGCGACGAAGTGACCGGCCGCATCACGGGATTCAGCCCGAACGCCGGCCGGAACGGTGTCGTGGAGATCGACGGCCGACCCACGTACATCACCGCGGGCATCCGTCGTCAACTTATCGCCGAGCTGGTCGAGGGCTCGCAGATGGCCCTCCGCGTCTCGGAGGAAGAGGAATCCTTCGAAGACGACGATGGCGAGGAGGTGACCTACAACCCCAAAGAAGCGAGGTTCCGCCGATGACTCGGCACCGCAACCGCTCGGCCTTCCAGGCGTACAAGCAGCTGGACATCGGCACCGCGCTGGCGCTGATGTTCTTCGCGGTGGTCGGGCTGGTCCAGACCGGGCTGATGCTCGACATCGTGGACATGCTCACCCAGTACAAGTTCCTCCCGCTGGCCGGGTCGTTCGCCGCCTACGCGATCGTCTTCGCCTCCAGCGGGACGCGCAACCCCCAGCACTACCACCCGCTGGAGTGGGCGATCGTCTCGGTCACTGCGGTGATCATGACCGCCCACGCCACGCTGGCCGAAGTGCAAACGCTGGTCACCAACACCTCGCCCTGGTCGAGCATCCTGATCATGGGCCTGATGGTGGTCTGCGGCGCTGTCCTCGGGAAGTGAAACCATGAGAGACGGAATCGGACGGGCGCTCGCGCTCGTGGCCGCCCTGCTGCTCGTCACCAGCGCCCTCGGTGGCGCGGCGACGACCGGCATGGTCGACCTCGACGACGATGGGCCGATCGGTGAAGCCAACGCTTTCGCCTGCGCCGGTGCCTGCCTGATCGGCGCCGCCGCGGCGGCCGGGATCGCGATCGGAACGGTCAGTGGAGCAGCTGCTCATGCCCACTTCTTCAGTGACAGTGGCAGCATCAACGAAACAGCGTTAGCCCAGGCTGACGCGCTCGAAGCCCGGAAGAACATGTACGACAAGGCCGCTACCCAGCGGCAGAACTCTCAAATCCTGATGGATTCCTACGGGAACTTCCTTCAGGATACGAGGGAGCCCGCCACGATGGCAGGTAAGAACGCGTACATCCGGGCGCTCGAAAACGGTAGCAGTGAGGCGGTCGCCCGTGCGAAAGCACGGGAAGCCGTCTCGAACTACTACAGCGCCAAGCAGATGCAGCTGCGAGCTCAGTTCAACACCAGCCTGCTGACGATGGTGTCCATCGAGGGTGTCGAGGCGCAGCATGCCAACATCTCCGACTCGTTCGCCTCGCTGGACTACAACACGGACGGCAACACCAACCTCGACAACGCGAACTTCTCGAAGACTTCGACGGTTACGCTCGTGAACGGGTCGATCGTCCCGACTCGCTCCATCAAGCTGTACCTCAGTAACGACGCTGGTAACTTCGACTTCACTGGGCACGTGACCCCATCGAACGACCGGGTGAAGGATACGTACTGGCTTGAGGTGGACTCGTACACCGTCTCGGCGCCGAATGAGAACTTCGACGACAGGACGGTGCTGCCCACCCAAAAGTATCAGAACTACTGGAGCGATATCGAGGCTCAGAACGACGTTGTTCAGAGCCGCGTGTCGGACTTCGTGAACAGTACGTACTCGAAGTACCAAGAGGGTGAGATCGATACGGATGATCTAGTCGATCCGTATCTCGAAGCCCGATCCTACAGTCCCGAGGGCGAGGAATACGACACCTGGGCGATATCGAGTCTCTCCGCCATGGGTGTCGGCGTGCCGGAGAACATGACGACCACCCGGTCGATGGTTATCCGGTCGCCGCCGTCCGACGGTCCCACGTACGACGGTGTGCTGATGAGCGACGAGCTGCCTGTGAATGGTAGATTCAAGCTGAACCACACGTACAACGCCACAAAGCTGGCTGGTCCGCAGTACGTCGTCAGTGGAGAAACCGGGTCGACCACGGAACTCGAAGGCGAGTTCCGGATCGTGAAGGTCACCGACGTGAACGGGAAGACCCTGAACACGTCGGAGATATCTTACCGAGATATCGACTACAACGCCACTGACATGGACGAGTTCATAGCCCTGCAGAAAGAGGTCCGGAACCTGACCGCCGAACTCGAAGCCCGGCAGTCGAACCTGCGTGACGGAGGAAGCTCGGGAGGGCTGTTCCCCAACTTCGGCGGTGGCAACATCCCGATGCCCGCGGCCGTCGCGGTCGTGGTCGTCCTGGTCGGCTTCGTCGCCATCCCCGCGCTGTATCGTCCGTAGACCAACCCACCCACATTTATCGAGAATATGAACCGAATAGGTACTGCTATCGTCATCATCGCGCTGCTGGCCGTGGTGCCTGCCAGCGGTGCCGCACAGTCCGCTAACAACTCCACCAGCGGGTCGGGCGTTAACCTGCCCGAACAGACGGGCACGCAGATTCAGGACGGCCTGACGCTGCTCTCTTCGTCGTACAACCAAGAGCGAGGGACAGTGATGCTCACCTTCCGCAGCGACAACGCTGTGGCCGTCACGCTCGCCGACGCCGGTGCGTTCATGCAGGAGGGAGAGATCAACCGTCGGGCGATCGTCGTCAACGGGAAGACGAAGGTCGAGTTCGCCGTCACCGAGCAAAACGGCTTCGTCGGTGTCTCTATCTCGACTGATGAAACCCTCTACGGCCACCCCATCAAGGTCGGTTCGACCGACTTCGTACCAGGTGGTCCGTCGCCCGAGGATACCTGGTTGGCCGGCTCGACCGTCTTCGTCCTGTTCGCCGTCGCCCTGCCCGGCGCGTTCTACGCCAACCGGAAACTCCGAGGTGTCGAGCATGACCAACACTAACGACCCGCCGAACCCGCAGGCTCCACCGTCTCCGTCGAACAAGCGGCTGATGCTCGAAGTGCTGAAAGCGACCGGCATCCCGCTGATGTTCGGGCTGCTCTGCCTGACCGGGCTCGCCCTGGTCTGGTGGTACGGCCTGCCCGAGCGCCCGATCTCCATCGTCCTGCTCTCGGGACTGATCGCCGGCCCGTTCATCGTGGTCTACGCGTTCCTTTTCGCGTACGTCTATCAGAAGCGCCTTGACGTGCCGATCGTCCTGCTCGACCCCGACGGCCAGGAGTGGGGCCTGAAGTACCTCCATCCCGACGAGTTCGGACAGGCAGAGATAGAGGGCGACCGGCTCGCCACCCGCCACGGTCGCGCCACCGGTGAGACGATCTACTTCGCCGAAGGCCATCGCATCGAGCAGCGCGAAGAGGTCGACCCCGAGACGGGCGAGAAACAGACGGTCCCTCGCCGCGTGCTCACGTCGACGTGGGAAGGCGAAATCTCCCATCAGAAGTTCATGGAGAAGAAAGCCTCGCTGAAACAGCAGCGCAAGAAGCTCGTCCCGCTGGCGTTCGAGGGCCTGAAAGCCCGCGCTGGTGCGGACATGAAGGTCCTCGAAAACACGGACAAACTGGCTCACTCGCTGCTGCTCGGCGCGGAAGAGGACTCCTTCCTCGCCGACGGGCTGAACCCGATGGATTTCGACCTCGACATCGACCTCGACGGCACGCTCGACGGACTGATCCCCAGCCGCGAGGAAGCCGACGACCAGGAGGAACGCGCGGCCGCCGACCGGCCTGGGTCAGCTGACATTCAGGAGTCCAGCGACCCGCTGGAAGAGCGCGCGCAGTCCGACGGCTCTCCGGGCAGCAACGGCCAGCACCCCGGCAGCGAGGTGAACCGTGAGTAACTACGACGGCAGTTCGCTCGGGATCGGCGCTGCGGAGTTCCGCGAGGTCGCAGAGGGCCGACTGACCGAGAACAACCGCGTCTATCCGCTCGCGCCGTTCCTCGATGGCCGTGCGCTCCGTCGGTACGTCCACTACAAGCGTCGGTACGACGAGATTCTGAACATCAACGAGGACCACGACGCCGATCTCCCGGCGACGTTTGAACAGACCCAGTATTGTCAGAACCTGATCGCCGCCCACGGCTCGCCCGTCGCAGCGGAGGCAGTCCGCAGCGGGAACCTCGCGGTCCTCTCCTGGCTGTCCGGGCTGACTCGTCGAGAGTCGGACTTCTCCAGCGCGCAGGTGTTCTCCCAGCTGGTCCGCGACCTCCGGCGGCCTGGATACCTCGGTGTGTTCCTCGGTATGACCGACGGCGGGAAGACGAACTCCGCCCTGGTCGGTGCCGGGCTGCACCTACGCGACCAGTCCGACGCCATCCTCGCCACGAACGTCACGACTCTGGAGTGGGAAGAGCGCGAGCTGAACGAACGGACGCACACCGTCGAATCCAAATCGGACCTGGAAGAGTTGTGCGAGTCCTATTCCGACGTGGTGGCCGTCCTCGACGAGATGAGTACGCAGGCGAACGCACAGACCCAGAGCTACGAGGTCAACAGCGAGTTTTACCCGCTGGTGACATTCAAAGCGAAACTCGGCCTGCGGATGTTCGTGATCGGCCACCGCGAGGATGGTTACGACATCGCGCCACCCATTCGAGAACACGCCGACCACATCATCGTGCAGCGCGCCGAGGAAACTGGTCTCGATAAGACCGAATACTCCGCGGAGTTCTACCGTGATCTCGTCGACGGCGAACCCGACGACCTCGCGTATACGCTCGATCCGGTGCCGCCGATCGCCGGGACGTACGAACCTGACGAGCAAGCAGAGTTCGACATCAGTTCATAACCTTCACTCCGAGGCTAAAAATTAATACTCGCCCTCGTGTGGTGCGTATCAATGCCCTCTGGTGACGATTTTGAAGCTTCTAACCCGTACGGACATCTCGCTGAATCAGACCAGTCTTGGGAATTTGTGCTGAATTCCGACCCGGCTAGCTGCTGGGAACAACTGATCGAACTCTTCTCTTCGATGAATGCTGAGGAATTGGAGATTCAGCGAGAGGCATTCGAAAAGTCACGACTGCAAGCGGAGGAGTTAGGGAAGACCAACGACCAAGACGTGAAAGATTCGGCACACGATATTCATGAGTTTCTACTTCTCTGTGAAAAGGCAGCAAACAGAGCAGATAGCCAGTAACCAAAGTGATGCTGAAACCACCCAATTATAAGATATTCTATGGTAATCTGGTTTAAGCATTATACTTAAGATCCTGGGGATCCGTGACCAAACAATGGCAGACCCTGTTTTAAAATGGGCAGGGGGGAAACGTCAAATCCTCCAGCGAATACGAGAACACTTCAGGAGGGCTGAGGACATCGAGGGGTACCACGAGCCGTTCGTAGGTGGCGGTGCTGTCTTCTTCAGAGAGGGCCACGAATACGGCGGGGGGACTATCAACGACATCAACGTGCGGTTAGTGAACTTCTATCGGGTACTGAAGAATGACACCGAAGGTCTTCTCGACGAATTCTCCCTTCTTCGAGAGCGGAAGCCCGACGATGAGCCGAATTCAGCTCTGGACTACGATCAGGTAGATCAGCACGATCGAGAAATTGACAACTACTACTACCAGGTGAGGGCGATATTCAACAAGCGGCCGAACGGTGAGGAATTCGATGAGGTCCGTGAGGCGGCCATTATGTTGTGGCTGAACAGGACCTGTTTCAACGGGCTCTATCGCGAAAATCGGTCTGGTGAATTCAATGTTCCTATCGGGAGCCACAAGAATCTCGGCCTCGATATGGACGCGAAAATCCAGCAGGCAGCGGATGCACTGAAGTCGGCTGATGTGGACATCAAAAACGAGGATTTCGGTTACGTCGAGGACTACGCTGAACCCGGTGACCTCGTCTACTTCGATCCACCGTATGACCCGAACTCGGCATCTTCGTCTTTCGTCGAGTATACCTCCGAGTCCTTCGGGAAAGACGAACAGAGGCGACTGAAAGAGCTGGCCGTCGACCTCGACGCCAAAGGTGTCGATGTTGTAATCTCGAACGCGCCTTCAGTTACCGACCTCTACGAAGAGGAAGAGGTTGCAAAGTATTTCGACCATTCAAAGGTAGGCGCTCGTAGAGCGATCAATTCCGATGGAGACAGCCGAGGAGAGGTCAATGAGGTCATCATCACGAATATCGACGAAGAAGACCGTCGGCACGCGCATCCCAATCTCAGCGACTATCCTTAATCACTCACCCCAAGTCGAAGACAGATCTTTTTCGTAGTAGTCGTATGCCGTTTTTCCGTCATCGTCCATCTTTACCTCGTCAAAATCACGGAGCCAACTTCTGATAGTCCCCGCTCTGCGACCGATCGTGGTTCCAGTTACCTCAGTGTTTTCTCGAATTAGCTCCTTGATTTTGTCGTGGTCGATCTTCTCGTCCTTGATCCGCTCAACTATAATCTCGAATATCCGTAGGTCCAAGATGTGTTCCTGCCGGAACTCCTCTGCCCGCCCGGAATCTTCTTCCAGGTACTCTAAATATTCCTGTCCGTCTTCGGTGAGTTCCCAGCGGCGCATCCTGTGACCGTCGTACTCGCCTTCCTTTTCTTCGAGGAATCCCAAGGCCGCAGCTGCGAGAGCGTAGTAATCAGCCTGGCGTCGAGTCCAGTCCTCTTCAGTCTCCAGCACCAGGTGGTCGACGATCTCCGGTCCGTACTGCTGGCCCTTCGCGACTCCGCGCAGTGTCTCGTTCAGCACGTCCAGCTTGTCGGCCTGCGGAACGTCACCAGAACTAATGAGTTCGTCATCGAATTTCTCGAACTGTGCCCAGAACTCCTTATCAATCTTGTATCCCTCGTCGTGCGTGTTGACGCCAACTGAGTGTTCCACCATCAGGGCCGACAACTTCTCGCCGTTGATCAGCCTCATAGAAGGTCCGTCTGACTCCCTCGCGGCATCCTTCGCGGGCGAAGTGAATGTAGAGTTCGTGACGACCGCTCCGAATCCGCAGCTGTGTCGATTCAGCGCCCCGCTGAGTCCTCGAACAACGTCAGAACCGACAGTCCCAGAGTAGTGCTTGACCTCGACCCCAAAATCACACTCGTAGATAGATTTCCCGACGCGGCCCGTGATGTCGAGACCGCCGTCACCACCTTCCGGTGTTACTTCGATTTCTTGCGGAGATTCGACTTCTTCGACGACAAATTTGCTCAGGTGTTCGAAAGGCGTCTCTCCAACCTCGTCGATTCGCGTTTGTAACTCCTCCTCTGCTTCAGATTTAGACATATATTCACTATCGTTCTCTGAATCGCTCATGTTCAACTCAATGTTAACACCCTGTATAAAGTTTCCTCGTAGACAGATTCGAGCCTCATTTTGCTACGTGTATTCAAGCGAGCCCGCGAGCGCCCCCCTCAACGGGGGGTCGAGCGGGCATAAACCAGAAATCCTCTACTTCTCGTTGACTTTTTTACGGACAGTTAACGCAAAGTCTCGGACCTCCCCGAAGTCTTCGTTTGCTGTCTTTTTCATTTTCCAGATGTCCTGTGCATCTCCCAGAATCCCTTCACCACGAATTTGGAAGTATGATTTGTCAGAACCCAAAAATAGTATCCCAAATACAGCGGCAATGCCGAAACAAGCCAAGGTTCCGAGCAACAACATTGAATTTCCTGGTACAGCGAGTCCAAGACCGATTAACAGGGCGACCCCTCCAAACATAATGTACCCAACATCTCTATCCGTTCTTACGATACTCACAGAGCTGATCTTATCGAGCGAGAGGTCGTGAACTATTTCCTTCGTTCCATCGTTACTTGTATATTTCAGAACTCTCTGGTCGGTCACGACCCACTTCCAGTTCTTCGTCTCATACCCATCTACTGCGGACTCTTCATCCGTTAAATACGACTCCAATGCCATCTCAACTTGACCCTACGATTCCTCTCATACATCTTGTACCCTTTGCATTTAATTTGCTACTCTTGGTTCCACTTTCACTTTCACTCCACTGATGGCTGGCTCTCTTTTACATCCCCCTCGTACTGGTCACGGTGCATGACGCTTGACGACTGGATCAGTTGCCCTGATGGGTGTGAGGCCCCGATTCGAAAAGTGACCCTCCCCGACAGCCGGATCGGGCTGCAATGTGTGGCCTGCGGCAGAAAGGTAGAGGAACCGGTCCGCAGGGTCGAATTAGATTACAGGTCAGTCGACCCGTAGACTACTCCTCTCCAATTTCGTTCCGAACCGCCTCGACAATCAACTCTCTCCGCTCCTCGTCAGTCATCCCTTCGTCGAGGTCGCCGATCTCCTCCAGGAGCGCGAGCTTCAGCCTGACCGCATCTCGAATCCAGGCGCTCCGGTTGTCTCCATATTCGAGCTGAGCGTTGATTTCGTCTAATTCCTCTCCTGCGAGGCTGAAACTCGTCCGCTCCATTATTACTTGCATATCGTAGTCCGCACATAACTGTCTGGTTATGTAGTATTCAGTACATAAGTAATAAGTATGCATCGAATACTACTGTAGCCCGTATGTCACAGTCGCAACCAACTGTTGACAAAACTGCTCAAACTGGGAATCACGCCCTCCGCTGTCCCGACTGCAGACACACGGAGAACTGTAACAGCTACGCCGCAGCGGCGTCCCTTCAGACTTCGAAGCCCTGCCCGAACTGCAACCGGATGATGGCACTCTCGGAGGGGTCCGTGTGAGTCCGAAGACCGCGGCCGCGCCGGGTTCCCCCGAAGACCTCACCGTCTGGGACGCCCGCGATCGGTTCCTGGACGAGTGCCGGATGGACTCGACCGAGGCGACCGTCCGGAGCTACGCGAATCGACTCGCCCGCTTCTGCGAGTGGTGCGACGAACGCGGGATCGAGCAGGTCGACGAACTCACCGGCTGGCTCCTCGACGAGTACCGTCGGAGCCTCACCGAAGACGCCCCGGTCACGGTGAAGGGTAAGATGATGTCGGTGAAGCAGCTGCTCGCCTACCTCGAACGGATCGATGCCGTCGACGACGATATCGAAGACAAGGTACCCATCCCGCAGCTCTCCGCGGCCGACGAACAGAGCGAAAAGAAACTTGCCCCCGAGGACGGGATTCGTCTCGTCGACTTCTACCGCGATTCGGTGGAGTTCCGGGCCAGCCCGCAACACGCCCTCCTGGAAGTCTTCTGGTTCACCGGCTGTCGGATGAGCGGCGTCCTCGCACTCGACCTGGACGACTACGAGAGCGACACCGGGACGCTCCGGTTCGTCAACCGGCCTGACTCCGGTACGCGGCTGAAGAACGGGAACAACGGCGACCGTCCGGTCGGCATCCCGCCGGAGGTCGTCGACGTCCTCGACGAGTACATCGCTCGCGAACGGGTCGACAAGCGAGACGACCACGGACGGAAGCCGCTGTTCTCCTGCCGGCAGGGCCGTCCGTCGGATACGACCATCCGAGCGTGGGCGTACCTCGGAACCCAGCCGTGTCTCTACCAGCATTGCCCGCACGAGCGCAACCGAGAGACGTGCAAGTACCGCCGCCGGAACTACGCCAGTCAGTGCCCTTCGTCGCGGTCGCCCCACCAGATTCGAACCGGCTCGATCACCTGGCAACTCAACTGCGGCATCCCCATCGAGGAGGTCGCCGAGCGGGTCAACTCCTCCCCCGACGTGATCCGCCGGCACTACGACGTGGCGACGGGTGATCAGCGACTCGAAGAGCGGCGTCGGAAGTATCTCGGAAACCTTTCACTTTCTGACGGGGGTAACGATGAAAACTGACGCTTCACGCCCTGTCGCACGGCGAAATCGCCGGAAGACTGGTCCCTCCGACCCCATCCCGTATTTAACTCTCGCCAGTCTCATCTTCGCGTTCTTCACATCCGTGCCTCAGTGCGAGCCGACCGTCATTCACCCGCTGAACTCCTTCAACACCGTCCGAATCGACGTGTCGACTTCCTTGAGTTCGTCGAGTTGGAGCGGGTCGGTGGTCACGAAGACGCCGTGGCCGCCGACGATCGTCCGTGTGATCGACCCCCACTCGAAGACCCGGACCGTAAACCGGTACTCCCCGAGTTCAGTCTCGTCGTAGGTCTGCTGGGAGGTGAACCCCAGACGCTCGTTGGCGACGAACGGTCCCAGATCCGCGTCCTGTTCGAGGTCGCTCCGGAGGTAGAGTTGCTCGTAGTCGTCGGCGGTGAAGTAGGTGATGCTGCGGAGGTCGTCTCCGATCGCGGTTCGGGAGACGCTGACGAGTTCTGATTCGAGTTCGCTCAGATCGTCGGACGAGCGCATGGCCGACGGTACGGAACATGGCTGTAAATCATCACTTGCCACGGAGTGGCCAATCACATATGTGACGCGTGCCGGTTGCGGACTGGGCCGGATCGAGTGTCCCGTTCCAGATACCGCCGACCACGGTTCTGGAACACGAGACGTTATGTACGTAGCTGACAGCCATATAGTAACCAGATGGTCAGTAGTTCGTGGGGGCGATTCCGTCGAAACTTCTTCAGCGTGTTGTGGATCGTCTTCGTCCTCGCGGTCACCCGTCTGAAGAACGTCCTCACCGTGGCCGGACTCGGCGTCGCCGCGTTCTCTCTCTGGCAGTTCGGGGGGCTCGTCTTCCGGTCGAGTTTCGCGGCGGCGGGTTCGAACCTCGCCGTCGCGGCCGGGGCAGTGCTCGGGAGCCTCCTCAGTTTCTTCGGGCGACCGGGTCGCGGGCTCCTCGTGTTCGTCGTCGTCTTCGCGGCGGTCGGCGGCGGTGGCGCCGCGCTCGCTACCGGGAGTGACCTCGCTACGGGGTTCGACAACCCGCTCGAGTCCGAGACGGTCGACACCCCAACGGAGCCCGCACCGGAGACGAGCCGTTCCGAGCGATCGGGCGAGTCGTCCGGGTACAGCGGCGACTACGACTGCGAGGACTTCTCGTCGCAGGCGGCTGCCCAGCGGGCACACGAAGCGTCGAACGGGGCGCACGGACTGGACGGCGACGGCGACGGCGTCGCGTGCGAGCACTTGCCCTGAAGACAGTCAGCCCAGCCACACGCTCGCGAACGAATCGAAGTACTCGTCGCCGGTATCGACGAGGACGTGGTCGCCGCCCAGCGCGGTCACCCGCTCGTTCACCTCGTCGACGTGCGCATCTAACCGAGAGCGATACGTGTCCGCCAGCGACTGGCTGAAATAGGACCGGCGAGTCGTCTCGCTCTCGGGGTCTGCGAACAGCGCGTCCCCCACCACGTCGGGGTCGCGCTCGTCGGGCGCCATCACGCGAACGAGCAGTACGTCGACTTCGTTGCGCGCCAGCGCCGAGACGCCCGATTCGATTCGCTCGGGTTCGTCCAGACAGTCGGTCAACACGACGACGAGCGACCGCGAGCGGATCCGGTCGGCGTAGGCTTCGAGGACCGTCTCGAAGTCCGCCTCGCCCTCCGGGCGGAGATCGTTGACCTGGTCGATGAGTCCCAGCACCTCGCCGCGATTCGACCGGCCGGTATCCAGGCGTTCGGAACGCTCGTCCATCGTCGAAAAGCGGAAGTCGTTGTGCTCCTCGGCGGTGAGATAGCAGAAGCCCAGGCCGATTTTGGCGGCGTACTCGAACTTGTGACTCTCACCGTCGCCGTAGTCCATCGACGCCGACGAGTCGAGGAGGACGTGGACGGTGAGATTGCGCTCCTCCTCGAACTGCTTGATGTAGTACTCCTCGGTGCGGGCGAACAGCTTCCAGTCGACGAGGCGGGTGTCGTCGCCGGGGGAGTAGCGGCGGTAGTCACTGAAGGTGAGGCCCTCGCCGACGCGGGGGGACTGCTGTTCGCCCTGGCGGACGGCGGCGGTCTCGCGGTCGAGCGCCGCGTCGAAGCGGTCGAGTTCGTCGAGGAAGTCGGGGTCTATCGCCACGGCTCACTCCAGCAGGTCGGCGATCACGTCGTCGGGGGTCTGGCCGTCCCGTTCGGCGCGGAAGTCGAGGATGATGCGATGGCGGAGGACGGGCGCGGCGAGCGCCTCGATGTCTTCCTCGGAGACGTGGTTGCGCCCGCGGAGGAAGGCGCGGGCCTTCGACGCGACGACCAACGCCATGCTCGCCCGCGGGCTGGCGCCGAACTCGATGGTTTCGGTCCCGCGAGTGGCGCGGACGAGTTCGATCGCGCGGTCGCGCAGGTCCTCGGCGATGGGGACCTCGCGGACCAGCTCCTGGGCCTCGCGGATCTCCTCGCGGGTGAGCGCCTGTTCGACGGGGACCTGCTGGCTCCGGCTGGTGTAGAGGTCGACGATGTCGCGTTCCTCGTCGGCTTCGGGGTAGTCGACCAGGAGCTTGAACATGAAGCGGTCGGTCTGGGCCTCCGGGAGGGCGTAGGTACCGCCCTGGTCGATGGGGTTCTGGGTCGCGAGGACGAAGAAGGGGTCGGGCAGCGCGTAGGTCTCGCCGCCGGCGGTGACCTGTCGCTCCTGCATCGCCTCCAGCAGCGCGGCCTGCGTTTTGGGCGTCGCGCGGTTGATCTCGTCGGCGAGCACGACGTTGGCGAAGATCGGTCCCTTCTCGAAGACGAACTCGCGACCGTCGTCGGTCTCGCGGATGATCTCGGTGCCGGTGATGTCCGAGGGCATCAGGTCGGGCGTGTTCTGGACCCGCGAAAAGGCCAGATCCGTCACCTCGGCGACGGTGCGGACCATCGTCGTCTTGCCGAGCCCGGGGTTCGATTCGAGCAGGGCGTTGCCGTCGGCGAGGATGCACACGAACAGCCCTTCGAGGACTTCGTCCTGACCGACGATGCGCTCGCCGACCTCCTCGCGGGCCGTCGCGAGTTTCGCCTGCAGTGCGTCCACGTCGTCCGTGTCGGGTTCGTCTTGCATGGATTGGAGGTTCGCGTCGACCGCTATCCGCCGTCGTCGCTGCCGTCGCCGTCTCCGCTGCTGTCGGCGCCGTCGATCCCACCGTCCCCGCCGTCGCGGATGCGCCGGTTGTACTCGCGGACGAGGTCGGCGTCCTCGACCTGTTCGGGGGCGGCGAACTCCGCCTGTTGGCTGTCGACGCCGCCGGCACTCCCGCCGCCTGCGCCGCTCGAATCGCGGTCGGGGAAGGTGCGGTCTTCCTCGACGTCGCGGCCGCCGCCGGAGGACTCGATCTCGGCCGTCTGGTTGTCGTCACCGGTCGACACCTCCTCGCGGTCGCCGAGGACGCGGTCGCCGTCGAGCAGCCCGGTGTAGTTCGTCGGTTCGTCCGCCGACCCGTTCGTCTCGGGCTGGGGCCGGTCGAACAGCGCCAGGTCGACGACCGCCACCTGCACCGTCGCGAGGCTCAGCGCGGCGATCACGACCGCAACCGCGCCGAGCCGGCCGACGTTCAGCAGGCCGACCGCCGAGCTCTCGCGCAGGTCGGCCAGCACTTCGCCGTAGAGCCGCCGGGCCATCCGCGAGTCGGCGTCCGCCTCGGCGGCGTCCCGGGCGGTCCGCAGCTTCTCGGCGACCGACGGGTTGACGCCCTCGAACCGCTCGACGAGCGGCTCGCGCAGTCGCAGCCAGACCGCCACCGCCAGCGCGAGCGCGCCGACCGCGGCCGCCGCCGTCGCCGACCCCGGGACGGCGACCGCCCCGAGGTCGCGGCCGAGCGCCGAGCCGACGGGGTCGGTCACGCTCGCCGGAACGCGGAGTCGGTCCGGGACCCACGAGGGCGAAAGCGCCGCGAGGACGAGATTGACGCCGAGGAAGACGGCCACCGCCTCGACGACCGCGGCAGTGACGGCCGCTTTCCAGGCCTCGCGGCGGATCTCGCCGATCGCCCACCTCATCCGCTCGCGAGAGTCGGCGTCGTCGGTCATCCGTACTCCTGGCAGGTCGTCTTGTTCCGGTTCGCCGGGTCCGAGCAGAGCTCGTCGAGGTCGGACTCCAGGTTCCGGACCGTAGCGTTCCTGTCTTCGAGCCTGTCTTCGAGCGTCCGGACGGTCGCGTTTCGGTTTCTCAGGACAATCTCCAGCCGCTCGACGTCGTCTTCCAGATCGGTGATAGTGCGGTTCTTCCGGTCGAGGTCGTTACGGAGGCTGCTCACGTCAGATTCGAGGGCGGCGACGCGCTCGTCGCGCTCGTCGAGCGCCACCTCCAGCTCGTCGATGCGGTCCTCGGCGTCGGACAGGTCCGCTTCCAGAGTGTCGATCCGGCCCCGCAGGTCGGAGACGGTCGACTCCAGTTCGTCGCGCTGGTCCTGAAGGTCCGAGACTTGCGTCTGTAGCTCGTCGCGGCGCTCTTCGAGCTCGGTCAGTTCACCCTCCAGCCGGGAGATGTTCTCGTTGGCGCTCGCGAGCTCCCTGCGCGTCTGCGCGAGCTGGGCCTCCGTGGTGTTGAGCTGGCGCTCGGTCCGGTTGAGCGTCCCGGCGACCTGGTCGACGTCTTCGGTCCGGGTGTTCAGCTGCGCCCGCGTCTCGTTGAGCCGCTGGCGCGTCGCCCGCAGCTCGGTCCGGGTCTCGTTGAGCCGGTCGGTCAGCTGGGCTCTCTCGGTGCGGAGGGCGTCGTTCTGGGACCGGAGTTCCTGGGCCGAGTCCTGGTAGAGGACGGTCGCGCCCGCCGCGCCGCCGGCGGTGAGCACGACGAGTGCGACCAGGCCCAGACTGATCGGTCGGCCGATTGCGCTCACGGGAGACCACTCGTGAGTGAGGTGCGACCGCGATACACTTGAACGCGCCGGACGATCACTTCGGTTGAGAAGACGACCAGCGCACCGAGTAGCGCGACCCAGCCCCAGGCGTCGCGCACCGAACGGACGCGCGTCGACTGCTCGCGAGCCAGCTCCGCGATCCGGGCGCCCTCGTCCGGACCGAACTCCCGCCCGCCGGTCACGTCGACCAGCCGTTCGAGGTCCGGATCGACGCCCAGGCGGGCGTACTCCACGGGATAGTTGGCGGCGTAGGTCGCGTCGAGCACCTCGTGATAGCCGGCCTCGCGGGGTGTGAACTCCCCGCGGAAGGTCCGTTCGGCGACCTGCCGGAAGGTGACGTTGTCGACGGTCGGGCGCTCGTCACCGCGGTAGGTGAGCGACGCCCGACTCCCGACGCGGGCGTCGCTCACGTCGGTCACGCCCGTCTGGCTGCGCGCCGGGTCGCCGATGGCGTAGTTGACCGACTTCGTGACGACCAGCGAGTCCGGCCGGTCGAGCAGGCCGTCGAGGCCGCCGTCCTCGCCGTAGGCAGTCAGCGAGACGACGCGACCGAGGCCGAACCGCCAGGAGGCGATCGCGGGCGTCCCGTCGCCGGTCGCGACCTGGTAGTCCGCGCCCGCTTTGACCGACACGTCGTTAGCCTGTGAGGGGTTTGCCGCCAGCGTCACCCCGGACGTGATGAACGTGTTCTGTCTGACGATCGTCAGGTTCTGGCCGCTGAACTGCCGGGAGGCACCGCCGAACAGCAGGCGCAAGCGGCTGGTCTCGTTGGCGGCGAAGTACGAGCCGCCCGACTCCCGGGCGATCCGCCGGAGGGTGCCCTCGTCGACTCGGTCGCCGGCGCCGACGGTGATGACGCGGACGCCCTCCCGGCCGAGCTGACTGGCGACCGCCGCGGGCCGTTCCACGTCGTCGGCGCCGTCCGACAGCAGGATGATCGTCCCGGGGTTGTCCCCGAGCATGTCCGCCGCGCCCAGCAGGCCGACGGCGATGTCGGTGCCGCCGCGGGTCGTCTGGAGCCGGCGGACCCGCTCGCCGATCGCCTCCCGGGCGTCTTCGAGCGGCTGGCGGTCGGCGATCCGGTAGGCCTCGCCGCCGAACGCGACGACGCCGACCTGGTTGCGGTCGCCCAGCTGGTCCAGCACGTCCAGCGCGATGCCCTTCTGCGTCGAAAGTCCTTCCTCGGCGCTGCCCGAGATGTCGACGAGCATGGCGATGTTCGTCCGGCCGCCGGTCGCGTTGCCCATCCGTACCGGGAGCATCGCAGCGATGGGCGACTCGCCGTAGTTGCCCTGCTGGTAGGCGTTGTCGCCGCCGACCGTCACGAGGCCGCCACCGTCGATGACGTGCTCCTGCAGGGCGCTGACGTTGCCCAGCTGGCCGGCGGGCGTGTCCTGGACCACGACCGCCGCGTACTCGTCGAGGTCGCCGGGCACCGACGAGGCGTTGGTCACGTTGTACAGCGACCCGAGATAGCCGCGCAGGGGATACTCCCCCTGCGCGACGTACAACAGCCGCGGCTTCTCGACGACGCGCACGTCGTGGTAGAAGACGTCGTTGCGCTGGTAGACGTCTTCCCCGTCGACCCTGGCGGTCACGCGATGGTCGCCGACCGCCTCGAAGCTGTGGTTGACCGCGAGCGACTCCCCGGCGGCCAGCTGTCCGGTCCGGACCGCCTCGCCGTCGATCTCGACGGTGACCGGGACCGAATCGTCGGCCTCGACGCCCGAGAGCGAGACGACGAACTCGGTCGGGAGGCCGACGCTCGCGGTCGAGGGGCCGGCGACCGCGACCGCTCGTTCGGTCCGCTCGGGTGAGAGTTCGACGGCGCTGACGGTGGCGTTCAGCCTGCGGGCGTCCTCTGCGGCGGCCGCGAGGCTGCGACCGGCGGTCACCTGCCCGTCCGAGGCGACGACGACGGTGCCGTTCTCCCGCAGGTTCGCCGCGATGCCGTCCCCGAGTCGCGACTCGTCGCCGCTCCCGACGGTCGCTGTCGTCACCGGCACCCCCGCCGATTCGATCCCGCCGACGAGGTCGTCGGTCGCGTTCGGGAACGCCCCCATGCTCGCCGACTCGTCCGTCAACAGCGTCACCCTCGGCTCGCCGGGCGTTTCGCGAGTCTGGACGGTGTAGGGCCCCATCGCGCCGACGACCAGCAGCGTGACGACCAGCAGCCGGCTGGCGAACAGCAGTCGCCGACTCCGCGGCGAGGCCGACCGGGTGCCCGCCTCGCCGCGAAAGATCAGGTACGCCAGCAGGGCCAGCGCCACCGGGAGCGCCGCCAGCGGCCAGAGCTGCTCGACGCCGACGGTCAGGCCGTCGACGGAGTACGAGACTGCGAGCGGGAGCGGGGCCGTGGGAAAGGTCGTCGACGCGGCCGCCCACACGACCGACAGCGCGGCCGCCATCACAGCTCACCCCGCCGACGCAGGTAGCCGACTTCGAGGAGGACGACGAGCAGCGCCCCGAGGGCGACGAACTCGGTGACCCGCTGGGGAACGGTCCGCGTCTCCGTGCGCGTGACGTTGCCAACCGGCCCCGACCGCTCGCCCAGGTCCGCGGCGTCGACCGCCGACTCCCGCTCGGAGAGCAGCGCCGCGCTCTCGGCGGTCCCCCCGGCAGTATAGACGCCGACCTCCCGAACGGTGGCCGTCGGTCCCGCGAGCCGTCCGGACGGTCCCTCGATCCGGTCGGCGCCGAACCGGACGGTGTCGCCCGTCTCGTGGTTCAGCGCCGACAGGGGCTCCCGGCCGGCCAGGTGGAAGACGGCGCGCTTCCAGAAGACGGGGTACTGGTAGTTGTACTTGAAGCTCGACCGCTCCTCGATGTAGCCGTAGTACAGCAGTCGCCCCGACTCGCGGCGGTCGGTCGCGAGCAGCGGCGTCCCGTCGCGCAGTTCGACGAGCGTCTCGCCCGACCGCAGCGAGCCGGTCAGGTACTCGTCGGGTGCCTGGAAGTCGATGCCCTCGGTGAGGGCCGTCTCGGCGGTCCGGCGGACCGTCGGCGCGGAGCCGGTCGGTCCCGGCTCGACCAGCAGGAGGTCGCGCAGCCGGTCGGGCATCTCCGGCTGAGCCTGGACGGCGACCCCGCCGCCGCTCGCGACCGTATCGCGGCCCGCCTGGACGTTCCCGGGCAGCAGCGAGTCGCCGTCGACGTTGCTGTAGAGTATCACGTCGTAGTCGTCTTCGACGGTCGTGGGCGGGTTGTCGACGGTCAGATCGACCTGGTCGACCAGCGAGAGCGCGGTCGTCAGGTAGCGGTTGCGGTCGTTGGTCAACACGAGGGTGTCGACCGTCGGGTCCTCGGGGGCGACGACGGGCACGGCGTCGTCGGTCGCGAAGTCGTCGCCGGGCGAGAGCCGCGCCTCGCTCGCGCCCGCGGGGACCGGGAACGTCACCGTCGTCACGTCGCCGGCGGCCAGCGCTATCTCCCGCTCGCGGTCGCCCAGCGAGACGGTCCGCGTGGCCGACTCCGCGCCGAAGTTCCGCACCGAGAACGTCACCTCGGAGCCGCCGAACCGGCGGTCGACGAAGCCGACGTTGGCCGCGCCGCCCCCGGCGAACTGCCGGAGGCTGACGCTCACGTCCCGGGCGCGAAGGCTCCGGACGGCGTCGGCCCACTCCGAGCCCTGGAAATCGCTCAGGACGACCACGCGCACGTCTTCCTCGACGAGCGCACGCGCCTGCGCGACGGCACCCCGCAGGTCGCCGGGGGCGTCGGTCGCTTCGAGACCGGCGAGCGCGTCACGGGCGGCGCTGGGCGGGCCGCGGCGGAGGGCCACCTGTCCGCCGCCGTCGGTCGTGACGACCGACGTCCGGGTCGTCACTTCCTCGTCGGCCGCTGCGAGCGCGCGGTCGAGTCGCGTCTCGCCGCCGTCGGTCGTCGCCATGCTCGCGCTCGTGTCGACGACCAGCACCGTCTCCTCGACGACCGCCCGCTCCTGGACGGGGACGTACGGCGCGGCGAGCGATCCCGCGAGCAGGAGGACGGCGAGGATCTGTATCAGCAATAGCAGACTCCGCGACAGCCGTTCGAGGAGCGGTGTGACCGCTCGCTGGCGCTGTTCGTCGGCGAGGAAACGGAACGTGGGCAGTTCGACGCGCTCTGGATCCGGACGGATCAGATACAGGAGGACGATGGGGACGACGACCAGAGCGGCGGCGAGCCCGAGCGGTGCGAGGAACACGTCGGAGAGGGCCATTCGTGTTGCCGGGACGACTGGAACGTACATTGGTCTTGTGGCGCTCGACCCGCGGACGCGGCGGCGATCCGGCGCCGTCTAGACTGATAGCCACCGGTCGGCGGCGACGCTTCACACTGAGGTACAACGGCTATGGGGAGATGTCCCCTTGGACGTAGTAGATAATGCAGACACCAATCGAAACCGAGCTTACCTACCGGATCGACGACGACCAGTCCGCCAGCGAAGCCGTCCTCGACGCGGTCGCGGAGCGGGTGGGTGTGGACGTACTCGACCTCTCGACACCCCTCTACGACGCCGTCGACCCCGAAGCGCTCGACGCGTTCTACCGGACCAGCGGCGACGAGCGAGCGGCGACACGGGTCTCTTTCGAGTACTGCGGATACGAGGTGACGGTGTCCGGCGACGGAACAGTCGCCCTCGACGCGGTGGCCGGCGGGGACGCACGCCTCGGGTAAGTCGTGGGTTCGCAAGCCGACGAAAACGGGTTCGAGAGCTGCGCGCACTGCGGCGCACGGCTGTCGCGCTCGGAGTGGTACCCCGCGCGGAGCCACGTCGAAGACGGGTCGTTCGCGGTCGCCTCGTTCTGCGACGAAGCGTGTCTCCGGGGCTGGCGCGAGGGCTGACCCGGCTCCCGAGCGAGACCCGATTCAGCGATCCGGCCCGCCGGACTCGAAGAGCTGCCGGCAGAGCTTGCGGTGGGCGGCGCGGACGTGCGTGTTGAACGTGGGCTGGGAGATGCCGAGCGACTCGGCGACTTCGCTCCCCGTCCGTCCTCGCGGCGTGGCAAAGTACCCGCCGAAGTACGCCGTCTGCAGCACTTCCAACTGCCGGTCGGTGAGCTCCTCCGTCAGCGTCGCGCGCAGCTCCGTGGGCGACCGGCGCGGTCGCTCGCGGCTCCGCTGGGCGACCAGCTCCGTGTCCGCGTAGGCGTCCCCGAAGGCCGCGACGAACTCGCGAACGTCGGCCTCGACGCCGAGTTCGACGACGAGCGTCGCGGTGCCCTCCGAGGCGGTGAGCGAGCGCGGCCGCCCGCCGTGGCGCCGCGCCGTCTCGCAGAGGCTCCGCTCGCCGAGCGTCGCCTCGAAGAGACACACCGGTTCGTCGCCGTCCTCGTACTCGGAGACGAGCGTCGGCTCGCTCGTCTCCAGGTCGACCGCGGCCGCGCGGAGCTCCTCGGCCGGGACGCCCCGCGTCGACGCGTAGGCCCTCGGTCGCCCGTCCGGAGTCGGGACGATCCCCTCCAGCGTGAGGTCACAGCCCGTCTCGCACGCGAGTTCGACGACGCCCAGGTCGTCGTCGCCGACGGCGAACTCCAGCTCGGTCACCTCGTCGCTGACCAGCGAGCGCTTGCTCTCGACGGCGTTGATGGCGTAGGCGATGGTGTCGGCCAGCTCGGCCAGCACCGACCGCTCCAGCTCGTCGAACACGCCGGGCTGGTTGGCGTAGACGTTGAGCACGCCGTAGAGTGCGTCGTCGTAGACGAGCGGCAGGGCGATCGAGGCGTGGTAGCCCCGGGTCAGCGCCGCCTGGCGCCACGGCTCGAAGTCGGGGTCCTCGACGATGTTGTCGACGACCCGGGTCTCGCGGGTCCGCACGGCCCGTCCCGCGGGGCCGCGACCGGTCGTCCGCTCGTCGGCCGTCACCGTCGTCGCGTCGAGGTAGCCCTTCTCCGCGCCGGCCCACTCGCGGGGCGTGACCTCGTCGGTGACCGGGTCGTGGTCGCCGACCCACGCCAGCTCGTAGGGCCCCACGTCGGCCAGCTGCTCGCAGACCACCGTCTCGATCTCGCCGCGGGTCGACGCGCCCACGAGCGACTGCCCGATCGAGCGGATGGTGTCGTTGATGCGGTTGAGCCGTTCGAGCGAGTCGTTCTGCTCCTCCAGCGTCCGCTCGCGCTCGGCGAGGAGCCGCTCGCGGCCGGCCCGGCCGCAGGCCGTCTCGACGGTCGCGGCCGTCGTCTCGACGAACTCCAGCGCCGCCTCGGTGAACCCGCCGTTCGCCTCGGTCGCGGTGACGAACACGCCGTGCGAGCCCAGCGGCACCGCCGCGATCTCGGTCACGTCGTCGCCCGCGCCCGACACGTCTCCGTCGACGACGCGCGTCTCGCCCGCCGTGAACGCCTCCCAGAGCGAGCCCGACGGGGTCTCGCTCAGCGCGGCCGTCGGGAGTTCGTCGGTCGCCCGCTCGGTCCGCGCGGCCGTCTCAAGGCCGCCCGCCGCCCGGTCGTACTGGACGACCGCCGTCAGCGGCAGCGCGAGCGTCCCCCCGGCGTGGGCGACGGTCGCCTCGGCGATCGCGGACTCGCCCTCGGCGTCCATCAGGTCGCGACTCATCTCGTTGAGCGCGGCCAGTTGCGCCTGGCACTGTTCGCGCTCTAGCTCGTAGCCGATCCACTGGGCGGTCAGCTCCAGGAACGTCCGCTCGGCTTCGGAGAACGACCGGTCGCGCGCCTCGCGGGCGGCGAAACAGAGCGTCCCGTATCGCTCGTCGCCGACGGTCACCGTCGTCCCGACGTAGCTGTCGAGGTCGTAGATCTCGTAGGCTCGATCGTCCGTCCAGCCAGCAGTCGGGGCGTCGTCGACCGCGACGAGGCCGTCGCTCTCCAGGACTCGTCGGCAGTAGGTTTCCATCGGATTCGCGGTCAATCCGGGCTGGATCAGCTCGTGGTCGCCGACCGCGTCGACCAGTTCGAACCGCCCGTTCGCGGTGTGCGAGAGGAAGCCGATATCGAGGCGGAGGTACTCGCAACCGAGCTCCAGAAACCGGCCGAGCTTCTCGTCGAAAGACAGATCCGATCGCGAGGCGAGGGCGTGGTGGCTGCGGAGCGCCTCCGTCTGCCCGTGCAGCGACGCCTTCGCTTGCGCACGCTCGCGAAGCGTCCCCAGCATCCGGTCGAGTTCGCGCTCGGGCCGGTCCGGGCCGCAGAACTCCGCGGGCGGCGTGTAGTAGACGTTGTGACAGACCGTCGTGTCGTAGATGAGGTGCGGGTGGACGCGGACGATCTCGATCAGTTCCTCGGCGGGGAACCGCTCGCGGTCGTACTGACAGAGCGCGATCGCGTCGGCGCCGTCGAACAGCTCGTTGATCCGGCTCTCGTACTCCATGAACGCCTCGATCGGGACGCCGTTCTCGACGATCCAGCCCGTCTCGGCGACCACCCGGAGCGCTTCGAACTCCGCCGTGGCGGCCTCGATCTCGGTCCCGTAGACCTCCATCATCGACTCCGGATCGAACGAACCGTCCCGGAGATACGTGTCCTGGACGCTCGCGAAGACGAGCGAGCCCGATTCGACCGCGCCGTCGACGTCGACACCGCGGTCGCGGAGCAGGTCGACGACCGTCTCCAGCGACCGCTCGTCGCCGACGTAGAGGCACTTCTCGCCGGCGTCGAGGCCCTGCCGAAGGAACGGGACCGTGGCCGCGAGTCGCTCCGCGCGGTCGTCGTAGACGAGCGCGAAGTGGTCGTTGGCGTGGTCGTGCCCGTCCAGCGGCTCGATCGGTCCGCGGAACTCCGCGCTCTCCCGGAGCGCGTCGACCCCGTTGTCAAGCCCGAGCACCCGACCCCGGTCCTCGTCGAGGTGGCGCTTCGTACTCATCCGTCGTGACTCACCCCGTCCGGCCGCACGCGTCCACCCGGCTCGGTCTCGATTTCTCCCGTTCCGGAAAATAGTTGCCGTGTCATGATATGTGAAGGGCCGCGAGGCGCCCCGCCCCGCGGTCGTCGTCGTGGGGAGGAGCGGACTAAACCGTATAAGGGAAGCGGTATTTCGCTGACAATACGTACCGGCTCGGCGCCGGAAACGGGCCTGGCGCTCGCCGGTTACGCGACGGTACGGATCGGGTAGTTGCCGGGTTCGGGGGACAGCGGCGCCGGCGCGCCGTCGCGCGACCGGATGCGCGACTCAGAACGCGGTGACCACTTCGACGCCGACGGTATCGAAGTCGCTCATCGCCGCCAGCCGGTCGGGCACCTCGCGGAGCGCGACGCGGTCGGTCACCAGGGCCCCGGGGTCGACCTGCCCGGCGGCGACCATCGCGAAGATGTCGTCGTATCGGCGTGGGGGCATGCCACGGGAGCCGGCGACCGTCAGGTCGTCCTGCACGAGGCGGTCGACCGGTAGCGCCACCTCGCCGCGGTCGGCCTCGCCGGTCAGTCCGACCTGGACGTGCGTGCCGCCGCTCCCCAGCGAGTCGAGAGCCGTCCGGAAGGTCTCGGCGGATCCGAGCGCGTCCATCGACAGGTCCGCACCGCCGAAGCGCTCGCGGACGCGCTCGGGGGCGTCGACGGCCTCGGCGTTCAGCGTCGCCGCGGCACCGATGTCGGCGGCCAGTTCCAGCGGTGCCTCGCGCACGTCGACGGCGACGGGCGTGGCCCCGAGCGCGGCGGCGATCTGGACCGCGGAGAGGCCAACGCCGCCGCAGCCGACGACGGCCACCACATCGCCGCCGCCCACGTCGGCGGTCACGTCCAGCGCCTCGAAAGCGGTGACGAACCGACAGCCCATGCTCGCCGCGGCGACCGCCGAGACGCCCTCGGGGAGGTGGACGGCGTTCACGTCCGCCGCGGGGACGTGGAAGCGCTCGGCGAACGCCCCCGGCGCGGCGGGTCCGAACCCCAGCGCGGTCGCGCCCTCGCAGTAGTTCTGCCGTCCCGCTCGGCAGGCCGGACACGTCCCGTCGGCGAGGCTGAACGGGACGACCACGCGGTCGCCGACCGCGACGGTCTCCACGTCGGCACCGACTTCGCGAACGGTTCCCACGGGCTCGTGGCCCAGGACCTGCCCCGTCGGGACGCGGTCGTCGACCCAGTCGCCGTGGCCCTGCCAGGCGTGCCAGTCGCTCCGGCAGATCCCGCAGGCCTCCGTCTCGACGACGACGCCGTCGGGGTCGGGCTCGGGTTCGGGCACGTCGCGGAGTTCGAGCGGTTCGCCGTGCTCGGCGAGGACGACTGCGCGCATACTCGTTCTTTCCGCCCGTGTGCAGTCACCGTTTCGGTCGTCCGGGCGACAGCAGTCCGGTCCTATCGGCGGCGTTCGTCCCAGCCCCGCTCAGTACGCGTATCGCAGGACCGTCTCGCCGTCGCGAGTGACGACCACCGTGTCGCCGCCGTTGTTCCAGACCGCCGAATCGCTGCCCCAGTAGAGCGTGTCGTCGCTGTCGGTGCCCGAACCGGTACGGAGCGTCACCGTCTCGCCCGGACCGAGCGCGAACCCCGCCGGGAACGCGTAGGTGTGGTCGGCCTCGTCGCTGACCGTCCAGCCGCCCAGTTCCAGCCGCCCCTCGCCGTCGTTGCCGAAGACCACGTACTCGTCGTTGCGGTTCTCGTGGTCGTTGCCCGCCGCGTCGGCGTGGACCCGCTCGACGGTCAACCCCGCGGCCGAGGTGACGACCGGCCCGTCGGTGTCGCCCGAGTCGCCGCCGTCGGTCCCGCCACCGCCCGCCACGGTCGCGCTCGGGTCCCGACAGCGCCAGAGCCCACGGCGGGCCGCCTGGGCGTCGGCCTCCGCGGCGTAGTATCGCTCGGACCGCTGGAACGTGCTGTCGTAGACCCGAGCGTGCCCGGTCGCGAGCAGCCGGTAGGTGAAGTCCGTGCCGTTCGTCGCGGTCGCGGTGTCAGATGCCTGGGACCCGTCCGCCCCGCTCGCGTTGACGTGAACGTACGCCAGCAGCCGGTCGTAGCGGTCCCGGCGGTCGGCCGCCGGGTCGGTGACCAGCGTCACCCGTTCGTCGGCCAGCCATCGCTCGGCGAACGCGCTTGCGTTCTCGCCGGCCGATTCGAGACACCCGGCGCCCGCCTCGTCGTCCGCTACCCCCTCGTACTCCGTCGGGTCGTTGTCGGCGTGAACTTCGGGCGTGTCGACGCCCAGCAGCCGCACCGTGTCGGTCGAGCCGTTCGCGTAGCGCACGTCGATAGTGTCCCCGTCGACCACGTCGACCACCGTCGCCGCCGTCCCGTTCGCCGCGTCCGGCGCCGCGGCCGTCGGCCCGGTACCCGGCCCCTCGCCCGTCGACAGCCCCGCGCAGCCGCCGAGAGTCGCCAGCAGCGCCACTGCGAGGACCGCCGCGACTCGAGCGGGACGACCGTTCATACCCTCGATCGGTCCGCCAACCGCATGAGCGTTGGCACCTCGGACGCGACGTGTTCGAACCGAAGCGCGGGCAGCGTCCCTGTCCCACAGTATTACAGCGTCGGGATAACCACTGTTCGCATGGCCGGGGACTCACGCAGTGGGACTCTGCAGACGGGTTCGTACGTGGTCGCTGCCGCTGTGTTGGGCGCCGTCGTGGGATATCTCCGCGAAGGGTCGGTCGGTGGGGCGCTCGCGCTGTCGTTCGCCGTCGGTCTCGGAGTGGCCCTCGCCGTTCTCGGTCTCGCGGCGTGGAATCGATACTTCTGAGTCCACCGTCGGCCAGCCGTCCGCCGCTCTCTCGCCCGTCCGTCCTGGCCTCGGCCGTCGCCACCGAACTGGCCGTCCCCGGTCGTCCGGTCACCGACCCTCGATAATAAGCCCCACCGCGGTCTCTCACCGGCATGGCCGAGGACCCGGAGACCGTGTTCGCGGCGAACCGCCGCTACTGGGACCGTTCGACGCCTCAGAAGATGGACCACGGGAGCTACCCGCTGGCGGCGTTCCGGGCGGGCGAGTCGACGCTGTTCGACCACGAGCGCGAGGCGGTGGGGGAGGTGTCCGGCCGGTCGCTGCTGCACCTCCAGTGCAACAACGGCCTCGAAACCCTCTCGTGGGCGCGGGAAGGCGCCGACGCCGTCGGCGTCGACATCTCCGGCGAGAGCCTGCGAGTCGCGCGCGAACTGGCCGCCGAGTCGGGGCTCGACGCGGACTTCGTCCAGTGCAACGTCTACGACGTCGCGGACGCGCTCGACCGCGAGTTCGACGTGGTGTACACCGCCCGCGGCGTGCTCGGCTGGCTCCCGGATCTGGACGGCTGGGCCGACGCGGTCGCCCGCTCGCTCGCCGACGACGGCGTCTTCTACCTCTTCGAAGGGCACCCGCTCGTTCACTCGTTCGACGGCGACCTCGACCCCGCTCGCTCGTACTTCGAGACGGGGCCGCGCGAGCGGACCGAGTCGGACTTCGGCGCCGACGAGCGCCACTTCCTGACGCATCACCGGCTGAGCGACGTGGTCACGGCGCTGGCCGCGGCCGGACTGCGGGTCGAGTTCCTCCGGGAGCACCCCTTCGACTACTGGCGCCGGTGGGACCGGATGGTCCGAGACGACGCCGGTCGCTGGCGGCTCCCCGACGACCCGATCCCGCTCACCTTCTCGTTGCGGGCGAGGCCCGCATAGCGGCGGCCTCCCTCGGAGATCACTCGCCGAGCGCGTGAGCGTCCGCCCGTAACTGTTCGACGACCGACGGCCGCCCGCGGACCGACAGCGAAACCGTCTCGGCGCCGTACTCGACGGACTCGACCGCGGCGCGGTCGTACGCCCGCGAGACGAGACCCATCGCCTCGTCACAGTTGGGGAGCCGCAACTCGGCGCGTTCGGTGGGGAGCCGCTCGGTGACCGCCGCGCGGAGGCGGTCGAAGTTCGTCCCCGCGCGGACGCTGACCGGCACCGGATCCGGAGCGAGGTCGGCGACCGCCTCGCGGCGCTCGGCCAGCGCGTCGTCGTCGAGCAGGTCGGTCTTGTTCAGCGCCGTGACGACCGCCGACTCGTCGACGCCCTGCCCGTCCAGCACGTCGAGCGCGACCGCGACCTTCTCGCGCAACTCCGGTGGCGAGTCGCTCGCGTCGGCGACGAGCACGACCGCGTCGGCCGCCGCGGCGTCCGACAGCGTCTCGCTGAACGACTCGACCAGCCCGTGGGGTAGGTCGGCGACGAACCCCACGGTGTCCGTACAGAGCACCCGCCGACCGTCGATCGTCGCCCGCCGGGTCGTCGTCTCCAGCGTTTCGAACAGGCGGTCGCGCACCGCCGCCGTCTCGGTCGCCGCGTCGGGGTGGGCGTCGCGCCCGTGGGGCCCGGGGCCGCCGCTCCCGCCGGTGCCGTCGAGCGTCAGGTCGTCGGCCAGCCGGTGCAACAGCGTCGACTTCCCGGCGTTGGTGTAGCCGGCGAGGGTCACCAGGTCGAACCCCTGCTCGCGGCGCTCGGCGCGGTGCTGCTCGGCCGGATGTGGGAGGTCGTCGAGCTTGCGTTCGAGGTCTGTGATCCGGTTTTTGACCCCGTTGAGCGGCGTCCCCTTCTCGACGCTCCTGTTCAGTCCCTGCACGTCCGAGCGCTCCTTCAGCCGCGGGAGGTCGTACCGCAGTCGCGCGAGTTCGGTCTGGAGCTGCGCCCGCCGCGCGCTCGCCCGGTCGGCGAAGACCGCGAGCACGAGCCGGTAGCGGTCGAAGACCGCGGTCTCCTCGGGGAGCGCGTCCCGGAGCGCGGCCGTCTGCCGGGGCGTCAGCTCGTTGTCGACGGCGACCAGGTCCGCGTCCGTCTCCGCGACTCGCGTCGAGAGGTCGGCGACTTTCCCGCGGCCGAAGTACGTCCCCGGGTCCGCCGCGCGGGCCTGGGTCACCGCACCGCGGACCTCGTAGCCGGCGGCCTCAGTCAGCGCTCGTATCTCGTCGGTGTCGACCGGTCGGTCGGCCGCTCGCCCCGCGACGACCGCCGTCGATCCCGTTCGTCGTCTCATGTGTGTAGATGGTTCTGTGGATGGTGTCGGTCTGCGCGCGATACCGTCCGACGACCGTCCGATCGCCGGACGGCCGCCGGGCTATCGGGGGTCAGAAGGAACCGGTCACAGCGCCACGAGGGTGCCCCAGACGCGGCGGGTCCTGCTGGCGCTCTCGCGTCCGACCGCTGGACGCGACGCATTCGTGGTCAGCGACCGGTCAGCAGAAGTGTCTGATCTCCATCGCCGTGTCTGGCAGATCGGCCGGCCCCGTCAAGAGCGTTGTCGTGGCGTGGGAACCAGTATCACGCTCAGAAGTCACTGAGTGTGGCCTGCCCCTTCTTGAGTGACTGCGCGGGGATGCCCAGTTCAGACGTGACGCTGGTCGCGAACGCGTCGGCGAAGCCGTGCTGGGTGTACACCTGCTCGGGGTCGACGGCGGCGACGAGGGCGAGGAGTTCGTCGTAGTCGCAGTGGTCGGTGAGGACGAACCCCTCGTCGAACCCGCGGCGGTAGACGAACGAGTCGTCGACGGCCCACCCCGAAAAGCCGGCCGTCACGGCCCCGGTCGACTCGACCAGCGACTCGACCCACGGGCTCCGCGGCGACCCCGAGCAGACGAGCGCGTCGCCGGGCCCCAGGTCCACGTCGTCGCCGTAGCGCTCACCTGGGAACGTCACGTCGCGGTGGCGCTCGATCACGTCGCTCACGTCGGCGACGGCGTCCGTGACGAACACGCGGTCGCGCGGCGACTCCGCGAGGATCCGCTGGAGCTTCTGGGCACGTCCCAGCGCGTAGCCGAACAGGAGGACCGGCCTGTCCGTCGTCGCCGCGAGCCACGACTGAACTCTCCCGACCGTCGCCTCGGTCGAGGGGAAGCGGTACTCGGGTTTCCCGTAGGTCGTCTCCAGGATCAGCACGTCGGCGTCGACGGGGTCGAAGCCGTCGAGGTGGAACCGGTCGCGCGTCGAGCAATCGCCGGTGTAGAGGTACTGTCGCCCGGTATCGGGGTCGGTGAGCCGCATCGCCCGCGACCCGGCCACGTGGCCCGCCGGGAACAGCTCGACCGCGGGGTGGTCGACCGCGGCCGGGGCGGCGCCGTCACGTCGCGCGTCGAGCAGCGCCGCCGTCAGCTCCGAGGCGACGACCGCCGAATCGCTCGCGTAGTGGTCGCCGTGAGCGTGGCTCACCAGCGTCGCGTCGGCGTCGCCGCTCCCGTCCGCGACGAACCGCTCGCCACCGGCGAACGTCACCTCGATCCCGCTTCCCAGCCGGACGCGCCGAGTCACGCCCGCCCGTAGGCCCCTCGGCCGAATATACGTGTCGTCGGTCGTCCGACTGTCGCGAGTATACGTTGTATGACATCGAAAACAGCGTTCGCAAGTCTGACCGTCCGCCGGTCCGCGCTCGTAACGATTATCGGGCCGACACCTGTAGCGGACGGCCCATGAGCTGGCGCGACATTCGGCCGGTGGCGGTCGGCGTTCCCCGACGCGGGGACGAGGTGCTCCTCAGTCGACTGTCCGACGAGAGCGAGGCCGAGACGTTCTATCGTCCGATCGGCGGTGCGATCGAGTTCGGCGAGTCGAGCGACGAGGCGCTGGTCCGGGAGTTCGGGGAAGAACTCGACGTTGAGGTCGTCGAGGCCGACCTGCTGGAGACCCTGGAGAACACGTTCACCTTCGACGGCCAGCGGGGCCACGAGATCTGGTTTCTCTACGACGTGACGCTCGCGGAGTCGTGGCCCTACGAGCGCGACGAGTTCGAGGGGCGAGAGCCGGAGACCGACGAGACCTACAGAGCTGTCTGGACTGCGGTCGACGCGCTCGACGACGTGACCGTCTACCCGGAACACCTCGCGTCGCTGCTCTGACCCGCTCGGCACGCCGCCGGCGGTGCGGGGACCGACAGGCCCAAACCGCCCGAGAGCGTGGTGATCGTACGGGGTACGTGCCGTCGAGAAACAACCAGGCACGGCTTCGAACCCGACCATGGCAGACCCAACTTTCGATCCGTCGAGAACCAACAGGATCGGCACGCAGATCGGACTCGTCCTCGAAGACCAGCGCACCGCCGAGCGACGGCAGGTGATCTACACCGACGCGCAGGTGGTGCTCCTGCGCGACGAATCCGGGGGCACGACGCTCGTGCGCCGCGATGGCTTCGACGCCGAACTCGGGACGCGCTACCGCCCGCGTCCGGGCGCCGAACCGCCGAGCGACGCCGGCCAGTACGCCCGCCTCCGCGAGCGCCTCGCCGCCTACGAGCGCGAGGAGGGCCGCAAGGCGAAACACAAGGCCGACGCGCTCCGCGAGGCGCTGGACCTGCTCGCCGACCCGGGCGGCGGCGACGACGATCCGGACGACGCCGAATCCGGCGAGAGCGGTACCGACACCGACCCGAAGGTTCCCTTCGAGGAGGTCGCCGGTATCGGCCCGAAGACCGCCGGGAAACTCCGCACCGCCGGCTACGTCACCGAGAGCGACGTGCGCGGCGCGGCGGACGACGCGCTGCTGGCGGTCGCCGGACTCGGCCCGGAGAGCCTGTCGAACCTCCGCGAGTTCGTCGACTGATACGGATCGCTCTCACTGGTTCCCGCGACGACCGCCCACGTTCGGTCGGTCGATACGGAAATGACGGAGAGCAATCCGTATGAAGCCCGCCTCGGGGCGGGCGTCGCCGTTCGCGGCGTAGCGGACGGCCACCGCTGATTCGGTATCAAGAGCGGCGGCGCCGGCTACCACTCCAGCAACAGACTGTCGCCGACCGACAGGCCGAACGCCTCGTCGCCGCGACCCCTGTTGACGGCGAGTTCGACGTTGCCGTGGCTGCCGACGGTGACGAGCCTGTCGCCGGGGTCGCGGGCCGCGTACGCGTCGCGGAACGGGATCAGCTCGTCGTCGACCCGGACGCCGTCGGAGTCTCCGACGGAGTCGCCGGGGATGTTCGTGATGACGTTGCCGAACCCGTCGACGACGAGCACCTCGCCGCGGGCACCCTTCGCGACGACGTCCGGCTCCGGGAACCTCAGGTCGACCCAGTCGCCGGTCCGGTGACAGCGGTCGAGGGCGGCCGGGCCGCCCTCGTCGTGTACGTCCGCGGCCGCCGGCGCGAACACGTCCCGGCCGTGGAACGTGTTGCTCGCCGTCGCCGCGTCGTCGTAGTCGATCTCCCACACGTCGAAGTCGTCGGTGCCGGGGCCATCGCCGGATTCGGCCCCCGCGTCGCCTTCGCTCGCGAGTTCGCGCGCGACGGGGATCGCGACGCCGTTGTCGGGGGCGATTATCTCGTGGTCGCCGGCCTCGACGACGACCGCGCTCCGGTCGGTCCCGACGCCGGGGTCGACGACGACGCAGTGCGTTGCGGGCGGGAAATAGGGCAGCACCTCGCGCAGCCAGAACGCTGCCGCCCGAACGTCCTGCCGGGGGAAGTCGTGGGCCACGTCCTCGATCCGAGCGTCCGAGCGCGAGCAGATCACGCCCCGCATCGCTGCGGGGTACGGGCTCGGGAAGTCCGAAGCGAGCGTTATCATACCCGTTCACACGGCGATTCGGCGGTTAATTCCCTCGGTCTCCCGCCGATCGGACGGCCCCGACCGTCCCCGAACCGCTCACAGCACCCGCGCGTCTCCGGGGTCGAACCCGAGCGACAGCGCGTCGCCGTCGTGAGCGTCGGGCGTCCGGAAGACGACGGTCCGGTCGCCCCACTCGGCGTAGTAGCGGGTGGTCTCACCGAGGAACTCCGCGGTGTCGACCGCGACCTCGAAGCGGTTCGCGTCGGCGCCGACGCGCAGGTCCTCCGGGCGGACGCAGAAGGTCAGGCGGTCGTTAGCGCCACCGGGTCGGTCTCCGCTCCCGTCGTCGATCCGGAACTCCGTCCCGTCGACCGACACCGCGGTCCCGTCGCCGTCGCGGCCGACGACCTCGCCACGGAAGAGGTTGTTCTCGCCGACGAACGAAGCGACGAACTCCGTCGCGGGGCGCTCGTACACCTCTCGGGGCGTCCCGACCTGCTCGACGGCCCCGTCGCTCATCACGGCCAGGCGGTCGGAGATGGCCAGCGCCTCCGCCTGGTCGTGGGTGACGTAGACGGTGGTGACGCCGAGTTCGGTCTGGATGCGTTTGACCTGCCGGCGCAGCGTCTCGCGCAGGCGGGCGTCCAGCGCGGACATGGGCTCGTCGAGCAGCAACACGTCCGGGGCCGGCGCGAGCGCGCGAGCCAGCGCGACCCGCTGTTGCTGGCCGCCCGAGAGCTGGTCGGGCTCGCGGTCGCCCATCCCCGAGAGGTCGACCAGATCGAGCAGGTCGGTCACGCGCTCGTCGACGGACTGGCCGTCGGGCGGGTCGGCGAACTTCAGGCCGTAGGCGACGTTCTCGCGGACGCTCATGTGCGGGAACAGCGCGTAGTTCTGGAAGACGATGCCCACGTCCCGCTCCTCGGTCGGGACGCCGGCCACGTCCGCGCCGCCGAAGCGAACGGTGCCTTCGGTGGGCGATTCGAGCCCGGCGATGGTTCGGAGGGTCGTGGTCTTGCCACAGCCGGAGGGGCCGACGAGCGTGAAGAACTCCCCCTCCGCGATGTCGAGGGTGACGCCGTCGAGCGCGACGGTGTCGGCGAAGGCCTTGCGGACGCCCGCCAGTTCCAGGTCAGCCACCGAACCCACTCCCCTCGCCGAGCCTGTCGATGATCACGAAGCTCACGCTCGTCACGACCAGCAGGACCACGCCCATCGCAGTCGCGGGGCCGAGCCGTCGGCCGATGAACCGCTCGATCGCCACTGGCATGGTGTAGCTTCCGTCGCCGGTGGCCAGTATAACCGTCGAATCGAACTCGCCGATACTGATGGCGAAGGCGAAGGCCGTCCCCGCGAGGACCGCGGGAACCACGAGCGGGAGTTCGATGTCGCGCATGACGCGAGCGCGCGAGGCGCCGAGCGAGCGCGCCGACTCGACGATCGAGTCGTCGATGCCGGCGAGCGCCGGCGCGACGTTGCGCGTGACGAACGGGTAGGCGCCGACGGCGTGGGCGGCGACGATAGCGAGCGCGCCCGTGACGGTGAAGCGGTAGCCGAACGCCTCCGTGCCGAAGACGAACCCGCGCAACAGGCCGAGCCCGACGACGACGCCGCTGACCGCGAACGGCGCCATCGAGAGCGTGTCGATCAGTTTGCGACCGCTGAACTGTCGGGTGCTGACGATGGCCAGGAACACCCCCATCGGCACGGCCAGGAGGAGCGTCCCCGCGCCGAATAGCAGGGAGTTCGTGACGGCCGTCAGCGGTTTGACCTGGAATGCGTAGGCGCTGGCCTGTCGCTCGACCAGGAAGCGGTAGTTGCGGAGCGTGAACCCCTCGGGACCGGTGACGCTGCTGACGATCAGGCTGACGATGGGGAGGACGAACACGACGAGGGCGACGACGGCGTAGCCCCAGGCGAACAGCCGCCGTTTCGTCGCCGGGCCCAGCAGGTCGATCCGGTCGGGCGGGCGCGCGGCGCCCGCCGCTCGCTGGCGCGCCTCGTATCGCAGGTAGGCGTAGGTGAGCGCCAGCGAGAACAGCATCTCCATCGTCGCGAGCGTCGACGCGGTCCCGTAGTCGAGCTGGCTGATACGGTGGTACACCCACACCTCGACCGTCGCCAGCGAGAGCCCCCCCAGCGCGAGAACGATGGCGAACGACATGAACGAGAAGATGAACGTGAGCAAGGCACCGGTCAGGATCGCGGGGAGCAACTGCGGGATCACCACGTCCCGAAACGCCCGCAGCGGCGACGCCCCCAGCGAGCGTGCGGTCTCGGTCATCTCCGCGTCGATGCCTTCCCACGAGGCGGCGGTGATCCGCGCGATCAGCGGCGCGTCGTAGAAGGCGTGAGCGAGGACGATGATCCCGAGCGTGCCGGTGAAACTCGACACTTGCAGGCCCAGCGACTGCAGCGCCCCGGTGACGACGCCGCTCGCCCCGAACGTGGCGACGAACCCGATCGCGACGAGGATCGTCGGCATCACGAACGGCAGGGCCGTCAGCGACCGGATCGTCCGGCGGCCGGGGAACTCGAAGCGGGCGAGGACGTACGCGCCGGGCAGCCCCAGCGCGATGGCGGCGATCGTCGATAGCAACGCCTGGTAGGCGGTGAACCCGAAGAGGCCGAGCCGGTAGTCCGGGAACGACCGGACGACGACCGCCGGGTCGTCGAGCGCCTGGGCGAACACGCCGAAGTAGAACGGGTCGCGCAACACCTCGACGACGGTCGCAAGCGAGTAGGCGCCGTCAACGCGGACCGCCTCGACGAGGACGGTCCCGACCGGGTAGAAGAACATCAGCGCCAGCAGCGCGAGCGTCACGACTGCGAGGGCGGGGGCGCTCAGCCGTTCGGCGACCTGCCTGGCGGGCATCTACTGCGTCGCGATCTGTCGGGACCAGTCGCTGAGCCACGGCTCGACGTTGCCCATGAGCTCGTCGTACCCGAAGCTGACGATCTCCTCGGGCTCGTACACGAAGTCGTAGTACTCGTCGGGGAGTTCCGCGTTGTCGACCGCCGGGAGCGCGACGTTGCGCTGGGCGATCTCGGCCTGGACCTCCGGCCGCAGGACGAAGTCGATGAACTCCGTCGCCAGTCCCAGCTTGTCGGTGCCCGCGAACGGCGCGGCGCCCTCCAGGTACGCGTAGCCCGAATCGTTCAGGAACCCGACCTGGTGGCGAGCCATGTCCTGGTCGTAGCGGTTGGCGTACACCTGGTCGGTCGAGAAGGAGACGACCATCGGCGCCTCGTCGTTCGAGTAGGCGTCGTAGGCCGTCCCCCAGTCCTGCAGGATGCGCGTCCCGTTGCCCATCAGGTCGCTCCAGTAGTCGAGATAGCCGTCCTCGCCGAACTGGTCGATGGTCCAGAACATGAACTCCAGGCCCGTCTCGCTGTTCTGGGGGTTCGGCACGAGCAGCCCGTTCTCGTAGGGGGCGCTCGCCAGGTCGTCGAACGTGGTGGGCGCCTCGACGCTCCGCTCGTCGAGGGTGTTCTGGTTGTAGACGAGGCTGATGTAGGAGGCGCCGACGGGGATGGCGCGTTCCTGGGGGTCGAAGCGGTAGTCATCGACGATTGCGCCGGCGTTCGAGAGGTCGGCGGTGTCGACGCTGGTGAACAGCGAATCGCCGTCGCCGACCGCGCGGTCGGCCCTGACGAGGTTCTCCGGCGCCAGCCCGAGGAACAGGTCGGTGTCGATGCTGACGCCCTGCTGGCGCCGCTGGAGGAAGTAGTCCATGCTGCTCTCGGGCGCGAACCACTGCAACTCGGCGTCGAACTCCGACTCGAAGCGCTCCTTGAGCCACGCCCCCGGGCTCGAACTCGGCGCGTCGACGAACGACGGGTAGGTGCCCACGCGCAACAGCGGCGTCCCGCCGGAAGCCGTCCCGGCCACCGTTCCGTCGGCGGTCGCGGTCCCGTCGGTCTCCGTGGCGGTCCCCCCGCTCGCTGGCGTGTCGGTCGACCCGCTCCCGGTATCGGTCGAGCCGTCGTCGGTCGATTCGGCGCTACACCCGGCCATCAGTCCGGCCACACCCGCACCCGCGGCCGTCAGGAAACGACGTCGGTCCATAACCGAGGAATATCGATGGCGAATGAAATACCTCGCGATCCGGAGTCGGCGATTCCGGACAAAATCGCCCGTTCTGGAACGTGAACGTGCAGGAAAGGACAACGAAACGGAACGAACCGGAACCGTCCGGACCGAAGTCCGGGGAACCTGGCGACTCACCGCAGTCAGCCACCGGGGTCCCGATCAGATGTCGACCGTCGGCACGGGCGACTCCTCGGAGCGTCGTTGCTCGACCATCGCGTCCTGTTCCTCGTCGTCCATCGGCTCGAAGTCGGCCGCGGCGTCGAGGATGTCGTCGACGAGGCGCGGGTCGCCGGCGTTAGTCAGGGTCGTCACGCCGTCTTGAGCGAGCGTGAAGCGGAGCGAGCGCCGGAGTTCCGCGGGGTCGTCGTACGGCTCGTACCAGGTGTTGTACGGGCGTTCGTCCTCGGCCAAGTTGTCGGGCCAGGGCTGCTTCGCGAACGTCTTGATCGCCAGCACGCCCATCCCCTGCTCGGAGAGTTCGCGCGCGAGCGCCGGGAACGCGTGGGCGTCGTCGTCGTGGGCGGCGACGGTGGCGTTGACTGGGAACATCGCCGTCTCCAGGTCCGGGATGCGGTCGACGGCCTCGCGGATCACCGCGGGGCTGCCGTGGCTCGTCAGCCCGATGTGGTCGATGATGCCCTCTTCCTGGGCCTCGCGGTAGGCCTTCAGCGCGCCGTCGTCGGCGGTGATCGCGTCGACCTCCGACGACTCGGTGACGGCGTGGAACTGGTAGAGGTCGATGTGGTCGACGCCGAGGCGGTCGAGCGACGCCTCCAGCTTCTCCCAGGCGCCCTCGTAGCTCCGTTCGAGCGTCTTGCAGCCGAGAAAGACCTCCTCGCGGCGGTCGGCGAGCGTCGGTGCGAGCTTGACCTCGGCGGTGCCGTACTGTGGCGCCACGTCGACGTGGTTGACCCCGCGGTCGAGGACTCGCTCGGTCATCTCGTCGGCCGCGTCCTGGTCGAGGAAGTCGAGCGCGATAGCGCCGAAGGTGAGGACCGTGCTCTCCTGGCCGGTGTCGCCCAGCGGTCTGGTTTCCATACCCGCCATAGGGCCGAGAGCGAGAAAAACCCCGGTGACCCGACGCGTGCGTCCGGATCGCGTTCGACTACCGCGGCGGCCCCCCGTCGGGCGCGTGTGGTCACTACTGGCGCATCCTTTATGACCGGTGACCGGCAAGGGGCGATCATGGTTCAGTGTGAGATGTGCGGGAGCGAGACGAGTTCCCCCAACCGCGTCAAGGTCGAGGGGGCGGAGCTCGACGTCTGCGACGAGTGTACCGACTTCGGTACCGAGGTCAAACAGCAGTCATCGTCGTCGGCCTCGACGAAGTACTCCACGTCGTCGTCGGGCTCGTCGTCGAGTTCCTCCGGCTCGTCGTCGTCCGGGTCCTCGTCGAGTTCGGGCGGGTCCTCCCAGCGCCGACGGGACATGTTCGACGAGATGGACGAGCTCGCCCAGGACTACGACGAGACCGTCCGCACCGCCCGCGAGTCGGCGGGCATGAGCCAGGAGGACCTGGCCCGCAAGCTCAACGAGAAGGCCAGCCTCATCCGGAAGATCGAGCGGGGCGACACGCTCCCGAGCGACGACGTGCAGCGCAAGTTAGAGAGCGCGCTCGACGTGAACCTCTCGGCGGGCGGGACGGCCGACGAGTCCGAGTGGTCCGGCGGGGACTCGACGGGCGAGTACACGCTCGGCGACGTAGTCGAACGGAAGGACTCCTAAATTCCGGCCCCCGAGCGCGCTCTGGGCTCGACCGCGGCCGCTCATTGCTTGTTGGCGACGTAGTCGTCGCCGAGGTCGTCGGCGATCCCCTGGATGGTCTCCTCCATCTCGGCGATCTCCCGCTGGAGGCGCTGGAAGGTGTCGCTGTCGGCGAGTTCGGATTCGGTCTTCTCGACCTGCAACACGTTCCGTTTGAGCTTCTTCGAGGTGAGATCGCGCTTGCGGTCGGTGTACTCCGAGAGCTTCAGCAGCCGGTCGACGACCTCGGTGAGGCGGTCCCGGGTCACGGGCTTGACGACGTAGTCGTCACAACCCATGTCGATGATATCGAAGTCCGGATCGACGGCGGTGACCATGGCGACCCGACACTGCAGTCCTCGCTCCTCGATCTCCGCGAGGACCTCGTTGCCGGAGACGATGGGCATCCGCCGGTCGAGCAGGACCACGTCCAGGTCCGAGGCGAGCATCTTCATGGCCTCGACGCCGCCGTAGGCGGTGCGCACGTCGTACTCGTTCTGGAGGTACTCCGTGTACAGCTCGGCGAGGTGGTCCTCGTCCTCGACGACCAGCACCGTCCCACGTTCGGCGGTCCCCTGTGTCACGACGAAGTGATCTTGCGAACAATCCGCCTTAACTTCTCCCCCCTCGCCGCGCGAACTAATCTGACAGCTGACAGCCTTCGCGGGCGCGACTCCCTCGCAGGTCGTCGCCGCACTCGCAACCTATTTGCCCGTCGCGGTTCGCCACTCGGGTATGTTCGTTCTGGTCAACCTGAAAGCCTACCCGTGTGACCCAGTCGAGATCGCCGAGGCGGCGGCCGACGTGAGCGACGAGACCGGCGTCCGAGTCGCCGTCGCGCCCCAGGCCGCCCACCTCTCGGCGGTCGCCGAGACGGGCGTCGAGACGTGGGCCCAGCACGTCAGCCCCGTCGAACACGGCAGCCACACCGGCAGCACGCTCGCCGAGGCCGTCGCCGACGCCGGCGCCGAGGGCACGCTGATCAACCACTCCGAGGCCCGCCGGAAGCTCGCCGACATCGACGCGAGCCTCGACGCGGCCGAGCGGGCGGACCTGGAGACGGTCGTCTGCGCGAACAATCCCGAACAGGTCGGCGCCGCCGCGGCGCTCGGGCCCGACGCGGTCGCCGTCGAACCGCCGGAACTCATCGGAACGGGGACGCCCGTCAGCAAGGCCGACCCGGACATCGTCACCGACGCCGTCGAGGCGGCCGCGGCGGTCGACGAGTCGGTCGACGTGTTCTGCGGCGCCGGCATCTCGACCGGCGACGACCTCGACGCCGCCGCCGACCTGGGCGCGACCGGCGTCCTGCTCGCCAGCGGCGTCGCGAAGGCCGACGACCCGCGGGCCGCGCTCGAAGCCCTCGTCGAGCCGCTCGCCTGACTCAGTCGATCGAGGGGAGCTCGACCGCCTTCTCGACGACTTCGGGGTCGGCCGCCAGCGATACCGTCTCCGACTCGGGGTCGTAGACGACGATCCCCGCGTCGGCGAGTTTCGGTACGTGGACGTGATAGAGCGCGGTGATCGTCGAACGGACGAGCGACTCGGGGGCCGACCCGGGCCCGTCGTGTTTCCGCGCCGCGAGCGCGTCGGCGACCGACGACAGGTGAACCGGTCTCTCCCGGTCGGTCAACAGCGCGAGGACGAACCGTCGGTCGGCGACGGCCAGCGCGGCGTAGACGAGGTCGACGTCGGCTTCGGATAGCTGTGAGAGGGTGACGGTCGTGGATCTCTGGCTGCCCATCGTGTCTTCGAAGAGGTCCCCGGGACGGTTCAGCCACCGCCTTCGATCGTACCGCCGTTCAAGTGCCCTCCGCTTCCTCGTCGAGCAACAGCGCGTTTCGGACGAGTGTCGCCGAGCCGCGGCGGACGCGTTGGGACGCCGCGTTCCCGGAGATGTCCAGTCGCTCGCCGAGTTCCGTCGCCGACGCGCCGCGCGGCACGTCGAAGTAGCCCGCACGGACCGCCGTCGCGAGCGCGTCGTACTGCTCGGCGGTCAGTCCGTACTCCCGCTGGTGCGGATCCGAGGGGTGCCACAGCGAGCGCACTTCGAAGCGGCGACCCGTCTCCTCGAAGTGTTCTCGAAACGACGAGACCATTCGCTCCTCGGCGAACCTGAGCCGGAGCGACCAGGTGTCCTCGCTGGCCGACGCCTCCAGGATGGAAGCGTGGTGGTCGATCATATCGTGGATCAGCTCCTGAAACGGCTCGTCCCAGACGATCCGAAACATGGCCGCGTCGTCGGTCCGCTCGGCGACGGAAACGGTCTCGACGGCTGGTGCGTCGCGAAACGCGCTCTCGAACGCATCGAGGTCGCCACCCGTGACCCAGAGGAAAGGGAACACCTCGCGCGGACTGTGAGTCGCCTGGCGGTCCGCCTCGATCCGCGTCTCCGGGTGGCTCGCGAGCGCGTCCGCGAGCGCGAACGACGCCGCCGGCACCGTGAAGTCGCCGATGACACTCACGGAACTGATTGGGGCCGAAGCCATAAAAGCGACCGTCACGCGGGGATCTCCCGTCATCGACCGGTGCTGATCGCGGGCCGGACCGACCGCTTTCCGACCACTGTATTGTGGGATATGAACAATACAGAGTGCGTAATCGTGTCTCTCGATGTCCCGAGAGGAGTGTGTGGCGGCATCTTGGATTCCGGACGGGGCGGTATTGTACTAAATACCCAAAATTATAAAGCAGTGGCGGCCGTACGATGGGACGATGGCAACCGAGACAGCGAACGGCTCCGAGGCTTCGACGGACGTACCGGTGGCGGTGAACGGCGAATCCGATCTGGACGAACTGGTCGCGACGGCGGACGTAGTGCTTGCGGACTTCCACGCGGACTGGTGCGGTCCGTGCAAGGCGCTCGAACCGGTGGTCGAGCGGATCGCCGAGACGACCGAGGCGACGGTCGCGAAGGTCGACGTGGACGAAAACCAGGGGCTCGCGTCGAGCTACGGCGTCCGCGGCGTTCCGACGCTCGTGTTGTTCGCCGACGGTGAGCAGGTCGAACAGGTCGTCGGCGCACAGCCCGAGGCCCAGCTGCGCGAGCTGATCGAGGGCTACACCGAGTGATGGCCCGCGACGGTACTCCGGAGGCGGGCAGATGACCGGGACCGACCGCGCGGTGAACACCACCGATCCGTCGACGGTCTCGGACCCCGCCGACCGGATCGTCGTCTCCTTCCGGTCGCCCGAGGTCGACGCGGACGGCGACGACGGGTGGTGGGTCGCCGACAGCGCCTGGGTCGTCGAGAAGATGGCCGAGCGTTCCTATCGACGATACCTCCGCTGGGCCCACGCCGGGCCCGTCGCGGTCGGCGACGAGTGGGAGGAGTTCGTCAACTGCGGCTGCGCCAGCCCCGAGGACGTCGTCCTCCGCGTCGAGGCCGTCGAAGGCGGCGCCGCGGTGGGCGCCGCGACCGACATCGAAGTCGTGCCGCGCAAGGCGGTCGTCGACGGCGCGGTCGCCGGCGCCTCGGCCTGATCCGACCCCGATCGTCGCCCGACCCGCCCTCGCTTCCGCTGCCGGAGGGTATTTCCTCGGCTCGTCGCTAGGCGGGGCATGGTCGACGACGCGGGTCGGGACGAGTCGAGCGACGACGCGGACGGTGACGGCCCGGGCGACGACGGGGCGGAGGACGCGGTCCCACCGAGTTCCTACGCGCTGGTCGTCCTCGGCGCGGTGAGCTACCTCCTCTTGACGGCCAACTGGTTCGCGCTGGCGGCCTTCCTCGAACCAATCGGCCGAGAACTCGGGCTCTCGGACACCCAGTCCGGCGCGCTCGTCGGCGCGGTCCCGCTCACGTACGTCCCGCTCTCGCTGTTGTCCGGGCTCGCGCTCGACCGCATCGGCGCCCGTCGGGGCATCGCGCTCGCGGCCGGGATCTTCGGCGTCGCACAGTTACTCCGTTCGGCGACGACCGGTTTCGCCGGGATGCTGGCAACGACCGTCCTGTTCGCCGTCGGCGCCACGGGGATCACGTTCGGACTCCCGAAGCTTGTCGCGAGCGTCTTCCCCTCGCGGCTGCTCGGCACGATGTCGACGGTGTACATCCTCGGCTCCTACGCCGGGACGGCCGCCGCCTACAGCGTCGGCCGCGCGATACTCGGTCCAGCCCTCGGCGGGTGGCGCCCGACCTTCCGGGCGCTGGGCGGCGCGGCGCTGGCCTTCCTCGTCGTCTGGGTGCCCGTCGCCGTCTGGCACGCTCGCCGGCACGGGACGCCCTACGGCGACGACGCCGACTCGGAGTTCTCCCTCGGGTCGCTCCGCGCGGACGTGGCCCGGGTGTTCTCCCACCGCGTCATGCGCCTGCTCGTCGTCGTCGGCACCGTCTACCTCCTGCTGAACCACAGCCTCCAGGGGTGGCTCCCCACGCTGGCCGGCGCGCGCGGCGCGACGACCGCGAGGGCCGCGACCGTCGCCACCCTGTTCGTCGTCGGCCAGGCGGCCGGGACAGTGGTGGTCCCGCCGCTCTCCGATCGACTGAACCGGCGCCGCGGCGCGGTCGTCGCCTGCGGCGTCGCGGCGCTGGTCGGCCTCGTCGGCCTCGCCGTCGGCGGCGGCGTCCTCGCGGCGAGCGCCGCCGCGGTCGTCGTCGGGACCGGCGTCGGCGGCGTCTCCCCGCTCGTCCGCGCTATCCCGACCGAGATCGAGGAGATCGGCCCCGGACTCACCGCGACCGCCGTGAGCCTCGTGTTCGCCGTCGGCGAACTCGGCGGCTTCTTCGGTCCGTTCCTCGTCGGCGGCCTCCGGGACCTCACCGGCTCCTTTCTCCCGGGGATCGCCCTGTTGGCCGTCGGCGCGCTCGCGATGGTCGCCGCGGGCCTGCGGCTGCCGGAGATCTGAGACGCGGTGATTCGGGGACGGTCCCGACCCGCGTTTCCAACCGATTCGCCGGCAGGGACAGCACAACTCAGTTGTAGCGGGGACGACTCCCCGCCGGTATGGACAGCGAGCGCGAGAAGATGCTGAACGGGGAGTTGTACGACGCGAGCGACCCGGATCTCGTCGCGGCCCGACAGCGGGCGCGAGAGCGTACGGCGACGTTCAACACCACGGAGCCGGGCGAGACGGACCGACGCGAGAGGCTGATCCGCGAGCTGTTCGGCGCCGTCGAGGGGACGGTACACGTCGAGCCGCCCTTCCGGTGTGACTACGGCGAACAGATCCGCGTCGGTGACGGCTTCTACGCGAACTTCGACTGCGTCGTCCTCGACGTCTGCCCCGTCGAGTTCGGCGAGAACTGTCTCCTCGGACCCGGCGTCCACGTCTACACTGCGACGCACCCGCTCGACCCCGAGGAGCGGGCGAGCGGGCTCGAATCCGGACGGCCGGTCTCGATCGGCGACCACGTGTGGATCGGTGGACAGGCCGTGATCAACCCCGGCGTGACCGTCGGCGACGGCGCGGTGATCGGGTCCGGCGCCGTCGTCACCGACGACGTGTCCCCGAACGTCGTCGTTCAGGGGAACCCCGCCGAGGTCGTCAGAGAGATAGAATAGCGCCGCAGTCCGAACCGACGACCCGTTAGTCCATGATCTCGACTTCGTCGTTGCCGGCCGCGGCGGAGATCTCGTCGTCGGCTCCCTCGCTGTCGGAGTCGTCGGCGGCCAGGTCGTCGAGAGCGGGGCCAGTGGATTCGTCTCCGCTGGCGTTCTCGGTCGGCACGTCTTCGGCGCCCTCGTTCTCGGCTGGCATGTCCGCGGCGTCCTCGGCCGGCGGGGCTTCGAGGTCGTCGCCGTCGAGCGCGCGCTCGACCTGCCGGACGAACGAGTCGACCGACTCGCAGTCGGTGCGCTCGGCCAGGAGCGCGGGGACGCGGTAGTCGTAGCGGCCGCGGCCGACGTGCTCGACGAGCCCGTGGACGCGTAGCCGCCGATTGCGGGCGTACGCGCCGGTTCGGTCGTCGGACCCGCCCGCGGCGAACAGCGCGTCCATCGGCGTTCCGGGGCCGTGGTCGCGGTAGTACCGCAGCATCCGGCGAGTCTCGGGCTCTAAGTCCGCCAGGTCGTCGGCGATGTCGCGGGCGAACGCGGCGGCGTCCTCGACCGCCTCGTCGTCGATGGCCGTCGACGTGCCCGCCTCGAAGGCGTCGGTCGCCCGGTCGCCCAGCGGGTCGGTCTCGACGCCGTCGAACCCGCGGGTCATCGACGCGTCGTCGCCGCCGTCGAGCCCGTCGTCCGGTCGCGCGGCGGTGCCGCCGTCCGTCGCGGCGCCCGCCGCGGGTTCGGCGTCGTCGTCGGCGAACGCCTCGGCCATCCCACCGAAGGACATGCCGTCGTCGCTCGGGGCGGCGTCAGCGCCCGGCTCGGAGGTCGCGTCGTCTCCCTCGTCGGCGTCGGGGCCGCCCTCCCAGGCTTCGGCGCGGGCGGCCTCGTCGCCCGGCCAGGTCATCGTCGAGCCGTCGTAGCCGTCGTCCTCGCGGGCGGTTTCGTCGGGCAGCGGCGGCTCGTCGTCGACGGGCGCCTCGGTCGGCGCGGCGCCGTCGGCCCACTCGTCGGCGTCGTCGAGCGACGACTGATCGCCCGTCGCGGCCGCGCGGCGGTCGCGCATCCGCGCCTGTTCGGTGCGACCGGGGTTGGCGCCCTTGACGTGGTCGACCAGCGCCTGCGTGAACTGGTCGGCCATCCGCTGCATGTCCCGGGCGTCCTGCAACTCGGCCTCCAGCTCGGCGATACGGGAGTTCTTCTCGTCGAGCTGGTCGCGCAACTCGGCGATGCGGTCCTCCGTCTGCTCTTTCTCCTCGCTGATCTCGGCGAGTTCGGAGACCAGATCGTCGCTGACCGATTTGAGGTCGGGGCGTTCGAAGTCGTCGAGGCCGGGCGTGGCGCCGGCGTCGAAGGTCTGCTTGCGACGGAACTGGACCCGCTGGATCTCCTCGGCCCAGTCGTTCATCATGAACGCCTCGCCGTCGTCCAGGTCCTCGACGGCGGAGGCGTAGTCGCCGTCGAGCACCCGTTTGACGACCTTGGTGTCGTTGTTCCAGGTCAGCCGGTGCCAGACGAGCCAGTCGCACTGGGTGATGAAGTCCTTCTTCACGTCGGCCGGGCGCTGGCTGATGCCGACGATGCCCAGGCCGTGCTTGCGGCCCCGTTTCGATATCTTGATGAGCATCTTCCCGCACTCGCCGACGCTGCCCTTCTGGGGGATCCACTCGTGGACCTCCTCGACGAGCATGAGGAAGGGCTGTTTGAGCTTCTTGGCCTTGGCGAACAGCCGCTTCGATACTTCCGTCAGGAGGTCCGCGGCCTCGTCCTCGTCGAGGAACGAGGAGACGTCGAGGATGATGGGGACGTTCTGTTCGAGGGCGAGCGTGGCGATCTTCTCGGCGTGCTCGACGGTGACCTGGATGTCGCACTCGTCGTCGGCGCCGGCGTGGAGGATCTCGTACTCCTCCTTGAGGCCGTAGTACTCGCCGTCGATGTCGACGATGAGCATGCCGAAGCCGTTGTCGAGCAGTTTCTCGACGACGACGCTGGCCGTGTTGGACTTGCCCGAACCGGACTTGCCGGTGACGAACCCGCGGCCGGTCAGCAGCTCGACGACCGGCAGGTCGACGGCCCGGCCCGGCTCGCCGCTCCCACAGGGTCCGTCGCTCACGTCCGCGACGGTGATCGACTCTGTCTCTGCCATTACCGATCGAAACCCGCGGCCGAGCCATAAGCCCCCGTCAGACTTCCGTCTGACGCGCGGAAATCGGCCGGTCGGCGGGCGATCGCAGGTCACGCCGGCCGGAGACACCGTCCCCGATCCGGGTTCGTATCGGTGAAGCGCTTCGGCGTATCGAGCCGGCGTCACGTGCTCCCTCTATCACTCTCGGGTCCCTCGTCTCGACTCCCCTGGCAGTAGAGAGCTCGTGACCGCTCGACGGTGATCGAACGGAGCGTCTCGACCTCGTAGAGCGTCGGCTCGCGGATTTCACCCCGGAGCCCGACGCCGGGGCCGAGGTAGTAGACCCCGACTACCGGGTTGTCTTCGATTATCCCGTCCTGCATCACCGATAGTTCGCCCTCGACACCGACGAGGAACCCGTCCGTCGTCTCCTCCGTGATTCGGTCTTCGGCGTCCGCATCGACGGTCAACTGTCGCGTGTCCGCGTTCGCCTCGGAATCGAGATACGAATTGAACCGATAGGCTTCCTCGTAGGCGGCGGCGTAGGCCGCCGCCGACGTCGCGTCGGGCGGGCTCGCGTACTGGGGATACTCTCTCGGCTGGAACCCCGCTCCCGGCGTGGGTCGGGGCCGCCTCGGGACGACGCAGTCCTCACGAGAAGGGACATCGAACGGGAGTTCGGGTGGGGTGGCTGTCGGAGCCGCCGGCGACTCGGTGTCCGTTCGCGCTCCCGGCTTCCGAGACTCGGGCCCTCTCGGCTCACTTCCGGACGGTTCCGGCGAGGGCCCGTCCGCGGTATTTCGATTGCATCCGGCGCCCGCTGTCGCGAGAGCTGCCATCCCGGCGCGGAGCAGCCGTCGCCGCCGAACGGGCGAATCCATCGTCCGAACCCCTATCGTGTCTTCTCACAAATACTTTCTGTCGGCGCCTCGGCGGCGCCGAGAGCGGTCACGGTGACTCGATCGACTCGGTGACGGCTTCGAACCGTCACCGCAACGATGGTCAATACATTTACCAGCGGGGCCCGAATCGGGCGTAGAGTGGTCGCGACCGATGGAGTGGACGGGACAGTGACGCGCTACGAGACCCACGTCGAGGAGGGGACCGTTTACGTCGGTGCGCCCGACGGGCCGCTGGAGATCGGTCCGCTCGACGCGGTGGTCGACGCGGTGGGTGGCCCCTCGTGGACGATCAGCTACTCGACCGCCGAGCGCGAGCGCCACCCCGAGATGAACACCTCCGACGCGGGACTGACCGTCGACGTGGTCGACATGATGCACACCATGACCTTCGGCGAGCGCTTCGTCGAGACGATGGCCGCCCACCCGGTCGAGACCCCCGAGAACGACGAGCTGTCCCCGCGGATGGGGCTGTTCGTCGGCAAACTACTGGATAACCTGGAGAACGGCGTCGACTGAGCGGCCAGCCCGACCAGCGTATCGGATCGGCGGTCAAGCGAGCGTCAGCGACGACCCTATCCGCGCGTATCGGCTACACCCGTCCGATGGACCATCGCCGCGGTCGCGACACCGCCCGGGCGCCCGGATCCACTGCGCTCGCCAGTCGAAGCGCCGTCGCGGGCGTTCTCGTCGTTCTGGTCTTCGCCGTTGCCGCCGCGGTCGGGCTGGGACTCGTCGCACTCGGCGGCGGACCCGGTCCCGCTGTCGACGCGCCGAACGGGACCGCGACCGACGGCGGGTCTGTGGACCCGCCCGCGACCGACCGGGAGGAGACGGTCGTCGGCGGCTCGGGCCCGGTCGCGCTGACCGACGACGACTCGTCCGCGGTCGGCGACGGAACAGCCGCCGCCGAGATCGACGTGGTCCGGATCGAGCGGGCGATCCACGAACGGGTAAACGAGATCCGACGCGACCGCAGTCTCGAACCGCTGGCCTCCGACGAGGACCTGGCCGAGATCGCTACCTACTACAGCCGGCGGATGGCCGACGAGGAGTTTTTCGCCCACACGGCGCCCGACGGGCAGACTCTGCTCGACCGCTACGACCGCTTCGGCTACGACTGCCGGGTCGACACCGGCGGCCAGCGGTACGTGACCGGCGGCGAGAACCTCGCGTACACGTACGCATACACCCCGGTGCAAACCGAGGACGGCGTCGTCAGCTACGACGGCAACGAGACGCGGATCGCCCGCGGCATCGTCGAGGGGTGGATGAACTCACCCGGCCACCGGGAGAACCTCCTGCGGCCATACTGGAACCGCGAGGGGATCGGCGTCGTCCTCGACCCCGAAAACGGGCGGACGCAGGTGGTCGCCACGCAGAACTTCTGTTGAGTGAGGCGGGGGTCGCGGATTCGGGCGTCGGCCGACTTCAGCCGGCCCGGCGGGCCAACACGAGCCCGGTAACGGACCCGACGGCGGCGATGCCGGCGAGCACGAGGAAGAGGGCGGTCGCGTTCGCGACGGCGAGGATCCCGCCGGCGATGGTGCCGCCGAGCGCGCCGACGCCGAACACGCCGAGGTAGGTGAACCCGTAGGAGAGCCCGCGTGTCCCCGACGGCGTGTACTCGGCGACGGTCGCCTGGTACATCGGCTGGACGACGAACAGGAACGCACCGAGCAGCGCGCCCAGGACCACCAGCGGGCCGAGCCCCGCCTCGGAGACCGGGACGAACAGCACTGCCAGGACCGCGAGCACGCCGAACGACCCTGCCAGCCCGTACTCGACGGGCATGCGGTCGGTGAGCTTCCCACCGGCGTACTGGCCGACGACGCCGACGAGGAGAAGCCCGGAGTAGAAGTAGTCCTGCGGTTTCAGCGTCTGCCCGGCGCCGGGTTCGACGCCGAAGGCGGACCTGACGGACTCGGGGAGGAGCGCGTCCACCGAGATCGGCTCGAACCCTGGGAGGTCCCGCAGCAGTTCCGGGAGGAAGGTCAGCACGCCGCGGTAGTACAGCCCCGAGCACATCACGACGACGAACACGAGGACGAACCCGCCCGCGAGCAGTCGCCGCGACTCCGCGAGGAACTCGCCCAGGTCGTCGACGCCGCTGGTGGCCTTCGAGCCCCCGTCGGCCGCGGCGCCGCTCTCGGCCACTGCGGCGGTCTCGTCGAAGTCCGCGCGGGCCGCGTAGACTGCGGCGAGGACGGCGGGCGCGCCGAGGACGAGCGCGACGGTGCGCCACTCGACGAACAGCAGCATGACCGTGGCGGCCAGCGGGCCGAGCCCGATGCCGAGATTCCCGGCCATGCCGTGGTAGGCCAGACCGGTACCGCGCTCCTCGACGCCCTTGCTGATGAGCGAGAGGCCGGCGGGGTGGTAGACGCTGGCGGCGATTCCCCACAGCACCAGCGCCGCGGCGACGACGAGCATGTTCGGTGCCAGCCCGAGCAAGACGTAGGAGAGCCCCATCCCGAGCAGGCAGGCGCTGATTAGCCGCCGCGAGCCGACGCGGTCGACGAGGATCCCGCCGGGGAGCGCGCCGAGGCCGAACAGGCCGTAGCCGAGCGTGACGACCACGCCGACCGTCGCCGTCGTCACGTCGACGCTCGTGACGCCCAGCGGGATGGCGTCGAACTCGGTGAGCCAGACGACCACGAACAGCGGGATCGTCATCTCGTAGGTGTGGACCGCCCCGTGGGCCAGCGACGCGATCCCCGTGATCGCCCTGTCGTTACCGTTCACTGGAGGCTCCTACCCCATCGAGCGTCTTTACCCCGACGATAGCGGAACGGCTTCCCGTCCGACGTAGCCGGGCTCGTCACTCGCCCTCGACGACCTCGTTCCGCAGCGTCCCGACGCCCTCGTAGGTGATCTCGACCGTCTCGCCCGGCTCGACGGTACCCGGATTCGCGGGACTGCCGAACGCGACGCAGTCGCCGGGTCGGAAGGTGAATCGCCGGGAGAGGTAGGAGACGACCTCGTAGGGCTCGAACAGCATCAGCTCGGTGTTGGCGTCCTGTCGTTGCTCCCCGCCCACGGTGGTCTCGATGTCCAGCCCCGTCGGGTCCACGTCGGTCTCGATCCACGGCCCCAGCGGCGCCGAGGTGTCGAACGCCTTCCGGGCGGTTCGGCCCTGTTGGTCGAGCGCGTCCACGTCGTTCATGACGGTGTAGCCGCGGACGACTTCGGGAACGTCCGCGGGCGCTACGTCCCGACAGCGTTCGTCGATGACGGCGACGAGTTCGCCGGCGTAGGTGAGCTCGTCGGTCCACTCGGGGTAGCGGACCGGCTCCTCGGGGCCGACGAGGGCGGCCGGAGGCTTGATGAAGAAGTCCGGTTCCTCGGGGCGCTCGTAGTCCATCTGGTCGAGCGTCGCGGCGTAGTTGCGCCCGACGCAGTACAGCGCCGACGGCGAACAGGGGTAGGTCAACTCGCCGTCGCGGCCGACGAGGTACTCGCCGTCCTCGGTGACGACGGTCCCGTCCTCGTAGCGGCCCTCGACGACGCCGTCGGGGGTCTGCAGTCGTGCCAGTCGCATGGCTCGCAGTTCGACGCTCTCCGATAACAATCCCCGGTATCACCCGGCGGGCTGCTCGTACCGCCGACGAACTACTCGTACTCCCGGAGCGAGCGCTGACCCTCGGGGTCGCTCGGGGCGTCTCGACCGTCCGACCCGTCCGTATCGCCGTCCGCGGACGCGACGCTCTCGCCGTCCGTCGTCGCGCCGTCGGCCGACCCCGACGATCCGCCCTCGAACCCGGTCAGACTGGCCTGGTCGCTCTCGGCGAAGTCGAGCTTCGAGACGCGGACGCCCAGCTTGCGGACGCGCTCGTCGTCGAACTCCGCCAGGAGATCCAGCGCCGTCGATTCGAGCAGGTCCGGGTCGTCGACGGGCCCGGGCAGCGACTCGGCGCGCGTGTTCACGTCGTAGGGCGGCGTGACGACCTTGATCCCGATGGTGCGGTAGAGCGCGCCCTCGCGCTGGGCGCGGTCGGCCACGTCCCCCGCGAGGGCGCGGACCTTCTCGCGCTTTCGCTCGGTGTCCTCGGTCGCCTCGGTGAACGCCGACTCCCGGGAGAGGCTCTTGGGCTCGCCGACGGGCGTCACCTCCCGTGGGTCCTCGCCGCGGGCGTACCGGCGCACGGCCAGCCCCCGTTCACCGAACTCGCCCCTGACGCGCTCGGGGTCGGCGGCGGCCAGGTCCCCGGCAGTCTCGATACCCATCTCGCGCAACTGCCGGGCGGTGACCGGGCCGACGTTGTGGATCTCGGCCACGTCCAGCGGCGCGAGAAACTCCCGGATTTCGCCCGGTTCGACGACGACCAGGCCGTCCGGTTTGTCGTAGTCGCTGGCGATCTTCGCCGCGCTCATCGTCGGCGCGACGCCGACGCTCGCGACGACTCCGACCTCCTCGCCGATGCGTTCCTTGAGGTCGCGGGCGAAGGCTTCGACCTCGTCCCACGCGACCCGGTCGGTCACGTCGAGGTACGCCTCGTCGATGCTGACCTCCCGGACGACCTCGGCCGCGTCGCGGAGGATCGCCTTCACCTCCGCTCCGACCTCGTCGTAGTAATCGAGGTCGACGGGCCGGTAGAACCCCGCTTGCTCGACGTCCAGATCCGGGTCCCGCGCGGCGTCGACTTTCCGGGGGAGCCGTTCGAGCGCTTCGGAGATCGCCATCGCGCTCTCGACGCCGAACTCGCGGGCCTCGTAGCTTGCGGTGGCGACCGCGCCGTGGGTCTCCGCGGACTCGTAGCCCATCCCGACGACGAGCGGCCGGCCTTCCAGCGCGGGCTCGCGCAGGCGTTCACAGGCCGCGTAAAAGCAGTCCATGTCGACGTGACAGACCACCTGGTCGGGCGTCGCGTCGGCGCCGAGGCTCCCGAGGTCGCCGCTCATCCGGCCCCTCCCGCGGGCGCCGGTCGACGGCGCTCGGCACGGCGTTCGCTCGCGGTCATCTCCTCTGTGCCTTCTCTAGCGCCCCGGGGCAAGAACCCCTCGCCCGCGGGGTCGGTCATCCGCCCACGCGAGCGAGCGCCGGGGCCTCGGAACTGCCCGGCGTCGCCACACCGATCGGCGTGGCGGCGGGCGTGCCCGTCCCGCCGTCGCCCCCGGGCGGCGCGCTCGTCCCGTTCGGCGCGGTGGTGCCCTCGGGCGCAGCGGTCCCGTTCGGTCCAGGAGTGGCCGTCCCGTTCGGGGCGGCCGTCCCGTTGCCCGGCGTCGCGGTGCCGTTGCCCGGCGTCCCGGGCGTCACCGCACCCGGTGTCGGGGTCGGCGTGGGGCTCGGTGTGGGGGTGGGAGTGGGCGTCGGCGTCGCGGTGGGTGTCGGCGTCGCGGTCGGGGTCGGCGACGGCGTCGGGTCCGCGGGCCGGCGGTCGAGGACGAGCCGGTCGCCGCCGGGGCCGTTCCAGACGACGTAGAGCTGTTCGTAGACCGCGTCGGGGACCCGGCACTCGCTGCCGCGAGTGACGTTTTCGACCGGCGTCGCGCAGCCTCCCTCGTCCGTGCCGGCGAAGCTGCCGAGCCGCCCGCGAGTCGCCGACTCGACGGCGACGTGGGAGCCGTTGAGGCGGTCGCCGCCGTAGTGGGTGACGACCACGTCCGTCCCGTTGGGCTCGAAGACGAAACTCGCTCGGGGGCGGTCCGGGTCGGCCGGCCCGCCCGAGATGGACGCGACCAGCGACATCGCCAGCAACAGCGCCGCCAGCGCCATCGCCACGAGGACGACGTTCTCCGAAATCGCGCGACCGCCCCAGCGTCCGTTCACACACTCTCGTTTCCGTCCTCCCCAATAGAGTTACTGGCCGAGGCGTTCGATCGATCGCGACTGTCACGGGTGCTGTCTGCGGTCCCAACTCCCCGTTCGTCTGCGGTCCCGATTCGATACTTACCCGCGACCGAGGGCTCGCCACTGCTCGCGTAGTCAGCGAACCGGCTCCGCAGTACTGTATCAGTCGCTCTCACCGAGGTACGCCGATAAAAGCCTCGAGATGCGACGGGGTGGCCAGTCCCCGTCGCGATTCGCCCGCTTGTTCGTGCACAGTGCCAATATTCCGGGAGTTCACGACGCTGATTCACGTCGGGAGCCCCGTATGGCTCCATCTGTGTGTTATTGCCACACATACTTAGTCCTTCCCGTTCCGGTACGGTTTGCAGGAGCCGACCCGTCTGTCGACCAGTTCGCTCGCGTGATACGACTCGCGGCAGGTCCTGCAGTAGGCGCTGGGCGTCGTCGTCGCGGGCTTCAGCGCCGTGTGGCCGTTCGGGCAGGCCACTCGGTAGGGGTCAGAGAGCAGGTCGGCGAGGGCCTCAGGGGCCACCATCCGTCGCCTCCGCGGCCGTCCCCGTCCGGTCGTGGTCGCCGATGCAGCCACAGCGCGGGCACGGAACCGCCCCGACCGCTCCAATGCCGAACTCGAACCCACAGGCCCGACATCGGTAGACGACCCGCGAACCCGGTCGCGGCGCGTCAGCCATCGCGGCCTCCCCGGCCGTTCGACACCGGTGCTCCCGCGTCCGCGGTGTCGGACTCCGGTCCTTCGTCGCCCCCGCCGCCCGACCGCCGGTCGCCGGTCTCGGCGATCCGCCGGCAGTACGTTGCGGCGGCGTCGGCGGCGGTGTCGCCGTGTCCCTCCGCGGCGACGCCCGTCTGGGTCGCCCGCCAGCCGCCGCCGTACTCCTCCAGCACGATGGTCGTCCACCGTCGCCGGTGCCACGGGGCGTCTTTCTCGTCCGGTCCCTCCGCCGGCGCCGGCGGACGGTCGCCCGCCCTGCCGTCACCTGCCGTGCCGTCGTCCGCGTACTCGCTCGCCGTCACACCTCCGACCAGCGACTCCTGTACAAAAGCCGTTAGCCGCACCTCCGGAGTGAAAGTGAACGCCGATTGTCGGGGGTGATCGCCGCGCCGTCCTGCGGGTGAAAGTGGTTTTTCCGCCGTGAAAGTAGTCGGCGTCGAAGCGGTACGTATCCGTCAGTCGCTGGAACGCCGATGGTGGTCTCGGTCGCCCCGCTACAGCGCTTTCACGTCGTAGACGAGCAGCCAGCCCACCACGGTCGGCCCCGAGAGCGGTTCCGTGACGAACGCGTCGGGCCGCTATTCGATTTCGGGCGCTTCCTGTATCGCTAGTTCGGCGTCGTCCGGTTCCGCGAGGAAGTAGACGTGGCTGAACACCGACTCGGCGTCCTCGCCGGTGCCGTGCCAGTGCTCCTCTCCGGGTTCGAAGACGACCAGGTCGCCCTCCGAGACCTCGCGTTCGCCTTCGCGGGTGCCCACGACGCCGGTCCCCTCGGTGACGTAGAGGATCTGTACCCCCTCGTGGGCGTGGAACTTGGTTCGCTCCCCGGGACGGAAAGTCACTTCCGCCGCCTGTGCGGTGTTCCCATCGAACGCGCTCTCGACGCCGGCCGAGAGCAGCGGCGTCCCTACCTGCACGGGGTGGTCCGCTTCGTCCCTATCGTCCGCCGAGATGCGTGTCACGTTCATGATTCACACAGTCTGACCGCCGTCGACGACCATCGCGTGTCCGAGGACGAACGAGGCGGCGTCCGAACACAGCCAGAGGACCGCGTCGGCTATCTCCGCCGGGTTCCCCATTCGTCCGACCGGTTCCTGATCGATCACCTCCTGACGCCCCTCCTCGGTATCGCCGGTGAACCGGTCCATCATCGACGTGTCGACGATCCCGGGACAGACGGCGTTGATACGGAGGTCCGTCTCGGCGTACTCCAGCGCGGCCGACCGCGTCAGCCCGACGACGCCGTGTTTCGCGGCGCCGTACGCGCTCCCAGGGAACCCACTGATCCCGGCACCGGACGAGATGTTGACGATCGCGCCGCCACCGTCGAGGATCGCCGGGATCTCGCACTTCATCGACAGGAAGACGCCGCGCAGGTCGGTATCGACGATGCGGTCCCACTCGTCGTCGTCGAGTTCGTGCGTCTTCTCGGGCCCCTGCTCGACGCCGGCGTTGTTGCAGGCGAAGTCGAGGCGACCGAACTCGTCTACCGTCGTCTCTATCGCCGCCTGCACCTCTTCGGACTTCCGCAGGTCGCAGCTGACGGCGAGCGCGCGCCCGCCTTCGTCCTCGATCAGCTCCGCTGTCTCCCGGTTGTCGTCCTCGGCCACGTCCGCGACGACCACGCTGGCGCCCTGCCGCCCGAACGCCAGTGCGGTCGCGCGGCCGATGCCGCTCGCGGCCCCGGTGACGAAGGCGACCTTGTCGTCGAAGTTCCTGTACGCTACCGCCGGCTGTCGTCGGTCCTCACCGTCTTCCGTCATCGTACCTTCGCTCGAACCGCCCCGCGCATAGAGTCGATGCTATATGGAAAGGGCGTTTAAGAGGAGGAGTCGACTCGGGCCTACGAGGAGAGCGCGTTCAACCGGTTGTGGGGTTCGAGCGTCGAGGAGAGGAGCTGCCGTTCGCCGCGGCGGAGGAGCGTCGACATGGACGGCTGTGAGATGCCCATCTCCTCGGCGAGCTCCTCGGTCGTGATCTCGCGCGGGCTCTCGTAGTAGCCCCGCGAGATGGCGAGGGTCAGGGCTTCGTACTGCCGGTCGGTCAGTCCGTACTGCGGCGACTCGGCGGTCGAGTCAGCGTCCTGCGTGACGGAGACGATCTCCATCGAGATGCCGTGGTCCTCGAACCGCGTCCGGATCCCGTCGAGCTCGTCGTAGCTCTCGAAGAGCTTCTTCTCGTACCAGCCCTCCGGCGTCACGACCACGGGCTCCACCTCGACCGCGGTGAACCGTTCGGGGGCGAACGCCTCGGCGACCGCCCCCAGCTCCACGGTGAGCCGATAGACGTCCCTGCCGTCTCGCCGCCCGAGCGCCGACGTCTCGACGACCGCTTCGAGCGCCGCGAGGTCGGCCTCGGAGACGCCGTCGTCGGGGTCGACGTGGGCGACGAACACGTCGCAGTCCCGCTTGAGACAGAGACCGTGTTCGCACTCGAACCGACCCGACGGCAGCGACGCCGCGAAGTCCGTGAGCGGGAGCGACGGCGAGCGGATGACGAACTCGGCTGTGATCGCCATTACCCAACGGTTGCTCTGGGAGGGAATAAATCATCGGTCAGCGGCTGACGCCGTCCGAGCAGAGACGCCCGCGTCTCGGTCAGGACGGCGCCGTTCGTCCGTACGTCAGAGCGCCTTCATGGCGTAGTAGAACCGCTGGAGCGCGGTGAAGTGGCCGACGACGGCGAAGAAGACGAGCAGCCAGCCGACGACCGTCAGCCCGGAGAACGGTTCGGTAACGAACGCGGCCGCCGCGCCGACGGCGACGACCAGCGCCAGGCGGTCAGCGCGGCCGACGAGCCCGCCGTAGACCCTGTCGAGGCCGACGGCCTGGGCCTGGGTCCCGAGGTAGGAGGTCATCAGGACGCCGGTGACGGCGGCCAGTCCCAGGGCGTAGGCCTCGAGGCCGGCGGCGAGCCCGGCGATCATCGCGATGTCGGCGTAGCGGTCGAGGACGTGGTCGAGCAGGTCGCCCGCGTCGCTGCCGGTGCCCATCTCCCGGGCGAGTTCGCCGTCGACCAGGTCGAGCCAGCCGTTGAGCGCCACCGCGACCGCGCCGCCGAGGTAGAGGAGGGGATCGCGACGCGGCGCGACGACGAAGGCGGCGCCGCCGACGAGCGCGAGCGCGAACGCGAGCACACTCACCCCGTTGGGCGTCAGCCCGACGCGCTTGGCCAGCGTCACCGACGGCGCGATGGCGCCTTTCACCGCGGGGCGGAACCTGTCCAGTGTCATCTGCTCGAGGCGGTCATAGATAGTCGAGGAACGAAACTGTACCGGCCTGGGGCTCGCGCTCGCCCGCGACGACCGCCTCGATCGCCGCCGCGACTTCCTCGGGCTCGGTCTCCGTCGCGTCGATCTCGTAGACGCTCTCCTCGCCGTGGCGCTCGACCGCTTCGGAGAGGATCACGTCCAGCGCCTCCGACTCGGCGTTCTCCGCGGCCTTCGCGTCGGACTCTCCGCGGTCGGTGAGCCGACGCTCCAGCTCCTCGGGATGGGTTCGGAGAACGACCACGCGGTCGGCGTCGAAGTGATGAGCGAGGTGGGACTCGAACAGCACGTCGTCGCGACCGTCGAGGTAGTCGGCGACCGCGTCGAGGTCGGCGACCGCCGAGTCGCGCTCGTCGTCGTGTTCGACGACGAACTCTTCCTCGTGGATCACGTCGTTGAGATGCTCGACGGCCAGACCCGAGGCGGGCCCGTCCGCGTCCGCGAGCCGCTCGACGGCGGTCGTCTTGCCCGTTCCGGGCGTGCCGGTGACGGCGACGCGCATCAGGCGGAGACCTCCGCGAGGACCTCGTTGATCGTCTCGACCGCGCGGCGGGTCTCGGCCTCGGTACCGCAGGTGATCCGGATACATTCGGGCAGGCCGAAACTGGTGCAATCGCGGACGATGACGCCCTCGCGCTGGGCGGCGTCGGCGACCGCGCTCGCGTCGCCGACCTCGACGAGGACGAAGTTGCCGCCGCTCTCCCAGGTGTCCGCGTCCAGGTGTTCGTGCATGTACTCGCGGGCCCATCTGGCGCCCTCGACGGTCCGCTCGACGTGGTCGTCGTCGTCGAGCGCCGCGAGACCGGCCCGGCAGGTCAGCTCGGTCACGCCGAAGGGAGTGGTCACGCGGGCGTAGGCGTCGGCCCACTCCTCGGGCGCGACGGCGTAGCCCAGACGCATCCCCGCGAGCCCGTAGGCCTTCGAGAACGTCCGGATCACGGCCACGTCCTCGCGCCCCTCGACGAGGTCGATAGCCGAAGGCGAGTCCGTGAACTCGATGTAGGCCTCGTCGTAGACGACGAGCGTCTCCTCGTCGGTCTCCTCGGCGACGGTCCGCACGTCGTCCAGGCTCATCTCCGAGCCCGTCGGGTTGTGCGGGCTGGTGACGTAGACAATCCGGTGGCCGTCGTAGGCGTCGAGGACGGTCTCGGGCGTCTGTTCGAAGTCGTCGGCCTTCTCCAGGCGATACTCGTCGACCTCGCCGTGGTGGTAGCGAGCGGACATCGGGTAGTAGGCGAAGCCCGGCGTCGGAACGAGCACCCGGTCGCCCGGCTCGATGAACGCCCGCGCGAGGTTGTCCAGCGCGGTGTCGCCGCTGGGAGTGAGCCAGATCTGCTCGGGGGCCAGGCCGTGACGGTCGGCGACCTTCTCGGTGAGGTCGGTGTGGGCGGACTTGGGGTAGCTGGAGACGCGGTCAGCGTGTTCGCGGACGGCCTCGACGGCCTTCGGGCTGGCGCCGAAGGGGTTCTCGTTGGAGGAGAGCTTGACAAGGTCGTCGGGGTCGAGCCCGAGTTCGCGGGCGACCTCCTCGATGCCCCTCCCGGCGCGGTAGACGGTGTGGTCGGAGAGGTCCCGTGGTTCCATACCGGAACCAGCGCCGGCCGCATCTTAAGCGTGCTCACACGGCGTCAGTGACCCGCGAGTGAAGTCGTGAGCCACTGATCGGAGACACCAGCTGTTCCGTGGAAGGCGCCTTTCAGTAGCGCTCGATCGAATCTGCAACCCACTGAGATCGGGAGATTGCCGTCAGTTCGGTCTGAATCGCTTGGAATTCCAGGATACAGGGTAAGAAGATCCCCGCTAGTATAGTGGAAAATACACGGATTCGAAGCGAAAACACCGATTGGTCGCCCAAGCGAGACGGCGGGCCCACCCCGGGGAGACTCAGGTGGCCGAAATCCCCACGGAGCGCGGCCGGCGCCTGCTTGGGATCCTGGAGCTACCATAATTCTGAATTGTCCCATACTTAGCGGAACACCCCTTCATACGCTAGGTATGTCCGGTTTCAGGGGTGCAGCGAAATAGGGATGTCGACATGTTTCGGCCAGCGTCGTGTTCGATGGATTCGGCTCGAAAACGCTGTTGTGGGCCGAAAATAGCAGAATCGAGCATGTGGTCGGGTGGTCGCAATCTAGAGATTTCTGGGGAGTCTAGACGCGAATCGGGGTAGGAAACCGGTATACTAGCGGGGAATGGCCAGGGTGTACGTGCGGATCAAAGGCGATACATAGGGGTGTTCCTCTCGATTCGGGGATTTCGGGGGGTTGTAGATCACGGCGGGTTTGCTGAGAATGGTGTGGTGACTGACATAGTTCGTCGGGTGTGTGAACTGAACGAGCGGCCGTCCGTTTTCCAACGTCACGGGAGGGGTTCTTAGATTTAGATGACCGAACGATTACCGGTCAACCAGTCGTGGATGGCCTGTGTGGTGACCCATCATGCCTTCGCCAATGTGTCCCGATGGCTTCGAGTGGGAGTTAGCTGTGAGCACACGAGTCCGGAGAGACACACGGGGACCGAGTGGACTGAAGTACAGACCGTTTAGTCTCGAAAATATTGAAATAGGCAGGATCTTCACGAATCGAGAAGCACTCCACATCGCCCATGTTTCCGGGTTGACCGGGTTCTGAGTTGAGACGACGAGGTGAGTCCGAACGGAACGGTGCTCAGGCCGGCGATGGTGGACGGTTAATCTGCCGACGACCACAAGATGGGTATGACATGATCTACTACCCCCTGTATGTCTGAGAAGAAGCCGGTCCCCCAGTCTGATTGGGAAACTATTGTAGCAAACGTACCGCTTGTCTCTGTTGACCTAGTCGTTGAGCACCCAGATGGCGTGGTACTTGGAAAGCGTACAAATGAGCCTGCGAAGGGCGAGTGGTTCATGCCTGGTGGGACAGTCCGTAAACATGAGTCCTTAGAAGATGCCGTCCACCGCGTGGCTGCTGATGAGTTAGGTGTGTCTGTGTCGATTGAGGAGCAACTTGGCGTCTACGAACATTTCTACGACATCGCTGATGTTGACAACAGCGATGGGAAACACTACGTCCCGATCGCTTACCACGTCACTGCTGACGATGCTGAACTCGAGTTTGACGACCAACACGAGTCACTTCGCCCGTTCGCTTCACCTTTCGACAGTATCGACTTGCACCCCTACGTGAAAGATTACTTGGTGGATGCAGGATTCCAGGTTGCCGAAAATTAAGTACACATCTTCAACGCCTGTCTGCCTGCTACCGTGACGGGTTACTTCGACTGGAGGTTCCTGATATTAGTAACTTAAATACGTGGTTAGGCTAGAGCCAATAACGATGGATATCGATACGAAAGTCGAAGATCGCCCGGTCTTCGTCACCGGGGCTGATGGATTCGTGGGGTCACACCTGGTTGATAGGCTCGTAGACGCTGGAGCCGATGTCCACGTCTTTGTTCGTGCGACATCCAGCGGCGAACTCAACAACATCGTCCACCAGTCAAAGGAGGTCACAGTCCACCGTGGCGACCTCAGAGACAGCCATTCCGTCCGTGAGGCGCTGTCAAGCCTGCAAGATTACAGCGATTCGCTGATCTTCCATCTCGCTGCGCAGGCTCACGTGGGCGAGTCTTGGGATCGACCGTATGAGACGATCGAAACCAACGTCACAGGGACGCTAAACCTCTTGCAAGCGGTGGTCGACCTCGATCTCGATGTCGCGAAGATAGATACCGCTGGAACAAGCGAAGAGTATGGCAATATCAAGGACGAAATGGAGGAAAAGCACGAGTTCCAGGAAGACGGACGGGTACTGCTGAGCGAGCGGTCGCCCGTGAATCCCACCAGTATTTACGCGACCTCGAAGCTTGCGGCTGACTTCCTTACGATGAACTTCCACGACGGGTACGGACTGCCAACTGTCACGACGCGGATGTTTAACAATTACGGTCCGCGTCAGAATCCACGGTACATCACTGGAACGATCATCACACAGGCACTGGAGAACGATGTCGTCAAGCTCGGAAACCTCCAGCCGAAACGGGACATGTGTCATGTGAGTGATGGCGTCCGTGGTCACCTTCACGTCGCATTGGAGGGCACTCCGGGTGAGCAGTACGTCTACGGCCACGGCGAGAACATCTCGATGCGGGAGTGGACGAACCTGATTCTCGAGGTTGGGAGTGAACACGGTTACTGGAATAATCCCGAGATCGTCCAACGAGAGGATCGGTACCGGCCAGGTGACAGCGATGTCGAGGAGCTTCTCGTTGGCTACGAAAAACTCCACGAGGAGACTGGCTGGGAGCCTGAAGTGAGCTGGCGGGAGGGCGTCCACGAGACGATTGACTGGTACGACAAGAACCGAGAGCAGTGGTACGGGCGGGTGGACTGGCGATGAGCGAGAGCCAGTTCTGGGGCGACAAAACCGTCATGGTGACTGGTGGGTCGGGTTTCCTTGGCTCACACCTCGTTGAGAGTCTCGAATCACGATCGTCTGGTGTCGAAACCTTTGTCCCACGAAGTGCAGAGTACGACCTCCGCGAGAAATCTGACATCCAGCGGGCGTTTGAGGATTCAGATGCTGATGTCGTCATTCATCTCGCGGCGACTGTCGGCGGGATCGGTGCGAATCGAGAGAACCCTGGCCGATACTTCTATGATAACGCGATCATGGGCATCGAGCTCATGGAACAGGCTCGGCAATTTGACGTGGAGAAATTCACCATCTTGGGGACGATTTGCTCATACCCGGAGATGACAGATATCCCGTTCAGCGAGGACGACCTGTACGACGGATATCCCGAAGAGACCAACGCTCCGTATGGCATCGCAAAGAAGGCGTTACTGACCCAATCGCAGGCGTATCGGAAACAGTACGGCTTCAACAGCATCTACTTGATGCCCGTCAATCTCTACGGGCCGCAGGATGACTTCGACTTGGAGACAAGCCATGTCATCCCCGCGATCATCCGGAAATGCGTTGAGGCGCGGGAGCATGGTGAGGACTCAATTACGGCGTGGGGAACGGGAGAGCCAACCCGGGAGTTCCTTTACGTGAAGGACGCGGCAGACGGTATTCTCACTGCCACGGAGCGCTACAACCAGAGCGACCCGGTGAATCTGGGAAGCGGAACCGAGATTAGCATTCGGGAATTGGTTGAATTGATCGCAGATCTCACTAATTTCGAGGGCGACATCAACTGGGATACTTCGAAGCCGGACGGCCAACCTCGTCGGAGACTTGATGTCTCGCGAGCGAAACAGCGATTCGACTGGGAAGCGCAGACAGCCTTCAGAGACGGACTCAAACGAACGATCGACTGGTACGAGGAAAACCGCAAACAGATAGTTATTCCCGACTAATGGTTTAGCTTGCTAATGTATGCTCTACAGTCGTTGTTTGTGGTTTTTAACCTTCGACACTAATTATTGCGGGTAACCAGGCGGCGGTACGAGGAATGTATGTTATTTATACCCTCCGGCCAATTGTAGTGCAGTAATGGCTGACGCGCGGACAGAGACCGAAGCCCTCCTCGCAGACAAGTCTCACTTGGAGTCGCAGCTTGAGGAAGTCTTGGCAGTTGATGAGTCGACCGAGTCCTGGGCGTTCGACGACGTGTCGCTGGATTCGGGCGCGTTCGGTGAGCTGGTCTCTCGGGGCATCGTCGAGGAGGTCAACGGTGAGTACACGCTAGCGGATCCGAAAGCTGTTCGGCAAGCACTAGATGGTGATGGAAGCGTGTCGTCTGACGACGAGCAGTCGGCGTCATTTACCGAGTCGTTATCTGTCGAGTTTGATCGGGTGGCGGTCGCCGGCTTGCTCGGTGCGCTGGCGCTGGTCGTCGTCTTCCGAGTGTTGCCGCTGCAGTCGGTGTTCCGCGGCGGCGACGTGGTGCTGTCGGGCAACGACCCCTACTACTATCGCTATCTCGTTCACGAACTGCTGGCGGTGAGTTCGAATCCGTTCGACCTGTCCGTGTTGTCATCGTTGCCGTCGGGTGTGGCGCACGGTGAGCCACTGATGCTCGTGTCGATGTGGTGGGTGTCGGCGCTGCTGGGCGGGGAATCCGCAGTTGACGGCGTGCTGGCGTGGTTCCCTGTCGTCTCCGCAGTCGTGACCGCGCTGCTGGTGTACGCGCTGACGGTGCGGGTGACCGACGACAAGCGGGTCGGTATCGCCGCGGTCGCGCTCCTGGCGGTGACGCCGGGTCACGCCTTTCGCACTGGGCTCGGGTTTGCGGATCATCACGCCTTCGACTACCCGTGGCTGGCGCTGACTGTGCTGGCGGCCGTCTCCGTGGTCGGTCGTGATATTCTGGAGCGGCGGACGTGGGCATGGGTCGGCGCCCTCGCTGTCGGTGTCGCCGGACAGATGCTCGCGTGGGACGCCGGACCGCTGCTGTTGGTGCCGCTCGGACTGTTCGCGCTGGGACTGGTGCCGTCGGTGTTGCGAGACGGTGGGTCGCCGCTTCGGGCTGGCAGGCCCCTGCTGGCCGGTGTGTCAATGGGGACATTCGTGGCTGTCCTCGCGCACATTTCGCTGGGGTGGCACACGCCAGCGGTCATCGTCGCGCCCGTACTGTTGTCGGTCGGGATCGCTGGCCTGCTCGTGTTGGGTGAGGGTGCGCGGCGTGCTGAGGTGTCCTCGCGGTTGGTTGTGGGGGTCTCGGTCGTCGGGTTAGTCCTCGGTATCGTCGCTTTGTGGTCGCTGGTACCGGTGTTTGCGACGGAGTTAGAGCGCGGTATGGACTTCCTGCTGACGACCGAGGGGATCGCGGAGACGACCTCAATAGTGTCCGGCGACTTGGGGACGATCATCGGTCCGATATTCCTCTTCGGGTTCGGGCTCTTCCTAGCGTTGGGGCACATGTGTTGGGCCCTCTGGATGAGCTATCGGCGCCACGCGCCGGCTTGGCTGCTGATCACTGTATACGGCTGGTACTTCTTGTTGCTGTCTGCGATCCAGGTTCGGTTTGCGGGCCAACTGGCACTATTTGCGGCGCTGTTTGGTGGGTTAGGGTTCGTCCATCTGGCGGCGTGGGTCGACTTGGCGTCGGTTCCCACGCCGTTCGTTGATAATCGTCTGGCTGATGGCCCTAGGGTCGTCGGTAGCAGTGGAGATGAGTTTAGCTCTGCCGGTGAACTGGTTCGGCCCAATCGCCGGCAATTGCTTCATCTCGGCGTGCTCGGATTCGGGGCGGGGAGTCTCGGCGGGTTGTTGACGCCTATTCGGCACTCGCAGTTAGTGATCGACGATTCGATGTACGAGGCTGCAAAGTTTATGCGAGAGCATTCTAAAGAACAGGGATGGGATTATCCGAAAAATTATGTGTTTAGTCAGTGGGGTCGTAATCGAGTGTACAATTGGTTCGTGAACGGAGAATCTCGAGGGTACGGGTATGCTCAGTCAAACTTTCAAGACTTTGTGACCTCGGGTAATAGTGCAGAGTGGTATGAGCAACTACGAAACCGTGCTGGGTTCATTACTATAGAAGAGAGCGATCCCTCCGCCACGACGGAATTCGGTGAACTTTATGACCAACTCTGGAGCGACACCTTTGGGATTGACACGGAAAATTATCGCGCAGTGTGGATGAATTCAACGGATTCACTGCGGGTATTTACTCCGGTTTCTGGAGCATTGGTAACTGGTCCTGCGCCGAAAAATAGGACATTGAACATTGAAGTAACGGCAGAGATTGGGCAGAAATCGCAGTCCATTGCGATTGAAAGGCATACCGGCGACCAAGGCATTTACCAGGCAGTGGTACCACTACCTGGAATTTATCAGGTTAATGGAAACCGTCTAAGTGTGTCAGAAGATGACGTACAACAGGGAAGCGTCATATCAGGGTTCAGTGGAAATGGTTACGCCTACTGGTCTTTTAACGAGGGTTCCGGTGAGTGGGCGTATGATCGTGTCGGCGGACACCATGGTCGAATTCATGAGGCTGAGTGGACAAACAGGGGACGGTCAGAGTTTGCACTATCATTCAGTGGAAAAAACTCGTCCGACTTTGTTGAGAGCCCTGTAACATCCTTACAGACGTTTACTATCTCTCTGTGGGCTAAACCGGCCGCTCTTGATGTTTCGGAAGATAACGATTTTCGAGATATCATACGAACACCAACTGGGAGAATTATGGTTTTTGAACAAAGTGGGAAGATCAGCTTCCGACTGCCTGGTGTTGATGATGGCCGGCTAACCGGACGTGGCATCCAGACAAATGAGTGGCAGCATATTGCAATGACATACGATGGATCAGTCCGCACGATATACATTAATAATGAGAGAAAGGCCCGTGATCGAGTGTCTGTCGGAAAGTTGGATTGGGGTGGAACACTACGCTTGGGGAATCAATTTTCGACACCGTCCGGACACGGCTATGCTGGTCTGCTTGATGAAGTTCGAATCCACAATAGGGTGTTGTCCGACGAAGAACTTACCAATCTTAGGAAATAGGACCGCGGTATTAACCCCATTTGCTAAGTCAAGCCACTAAGTCCTCGTTTCAATTGATCACGAATATGAAAGCACTGAATCGTCGAGACTACTGTTTCACAGTTGAATGACTGTCGTATAAATACGTGTGGAAGCGGTCCATCCCTATGACTACAGTTTGGAACCAATTTTTGAGTCGGTTCCGGACCTCATGGGCGAGATGATTGATCAGTTCATGCCGAGGAGGTAGTCAAATATGAATAGATTCACACAGCCCGTGTGATAGAAACATCACATTTGTGCTAAGAGGATGGAAGGTTACTACGGGAGGGCTGGGCCTGCGATGGCTAGATAAGTCTACCTCGAATGCTGGCTTCGATTCCGTGTCAGTTTTGTAGGATCCTGTGTCTCTCAATTGAGACCAACATAGCTAACGCTACACCGGCTTTTGATACATTGTCACACTTTCATCGCCATCTTACGATCTCGACGAGCATAACCATGCTAATCCATGCCAATACAAACAATGATAGATATGATGTTGCCGAAAGAAAGCTTCCTCGAAAAAACAATAGTAAGTTCCCAGTAGAAAATACGCCAAGCTGTAGCCATAGATCAACTGAATCTGAATTATCAACATGTCTGCCAATAGAAATATCAAGTCTCCTATCAAAAATTTGGATACCGGCCCCTGTGAGGATACCCATTCCCAGTATGCCTAATATGCCAAAATTTAGGTATGATTCCGCCAAGAATGGAACGCCTATATTGGTGTTTAACACCGTATGCCCCTGCGTACCCAACCAGTTCGAAATAAATATTCCAGAACCGACCGGTTTGTTCGGCCAGACCGTTCGCGGAATGAAGAATGAGAGTCCACCAATCAACTGACTACCCATTTCAAATCCAACTTCGTCTGTATAGTGAATAGTATGGCTAATATTCTCGTGAGCATCAAAAGTTTGAGAAAGAATATACGAAAAGGGTGATAGAGCTACTGACCTGACTACATCAGAGAAAGACTCGGCATACCTGAATGCATCAACTATCTGCGCACCCGGGAGAGCAACCATAAGTATCGAAAATGGAGCCCATCCAGTAGACAGGTATTTAATTAACACCAACAAGCATATCCCAAAAATAATGTTTAGTGCATAATACCTTGGAGTAGAGATAGGGTTATTTACGAAGAACGCAAGTAGGAGAACCGGTGAGTGATAAAATGCAGCTCGTCCATCGTTAACTTTGGCAAATTTTGTATAAACAACCATTACACAGAGAAGCGAAAAAGGCCTAATACATCTTAGAAGGAAAAACGAAATTGGGCCCCAATCACCGAATGCCTGTTCAACAGCCACCGACCGTAGATGACGCGTGAGGAAAGCGGAGGGCCCATAAATCAGTACTAGAGATACCGAAGCTATCAAACTCACAACTGACAGAACAATACGCTGTTCACGATTGACACCAGTTACAAACAAAGAAAAGTCAAGAGGCGTTGAACCGGCATTTTTCACTAGAAAACGTCCAACTATGTAACACAGGCACCAGAATATAATGAGGATGTTTGTGGCTAATAGATATTCTGTGGCAGGGGAGTAGCGGTACGACTGTGTAAGGTACTGCCCAATTGGAGCAACTACCAAGAACACCAACGTAAAGTACCAATGGACCATATCTAGAGAAAACCTACTTTTGGTAATAGAACTATGTATCATACCAACACAAAGGAAGCAAATAGGGATGAAAGATAAAATATAAACAACCCCGTAGATCGATGGGGTCATAGGATCCCTTGAGATAGAGACTGCTATAGTAGAAACCAACGTAAATACTATTAATAAATACAGCTTCCTTCTGCCTCGGATTTGCACCCTGAAATGGGACCTTCGGTCCACGTGAGACTAATTTTAATACTAGAACAAAACGGTTATGAATTGCTTCATGACAGTGTATCGGTAGCGATTCGTGGGTGGCATTGTGGCAACTGTCTTACTAGATTGCGCGTCGAAGTGATGAAAATGACTTCTGCCTGATAGATGAAATTGCCGGTGACAGCGGCATAGTAGTTAAATAAAGTTGTCATTCTGGGCCGTAGCCGGACATCCGGATCGGCGACGGCACTGAATACTCGACTGAATATAATTTATCCGTACAATTTATTATGTATTTATCTGGACCTCTATGCATTGATCAGAGCTACAGTACGGTCCATTATTCCGCCCAGGAGTTGATATCAGGCTTATACCTAGCTAGTCCTCGAGTCAGATCGCACCCGGCAAAATTGTAATTCAGACGTCATTTAGCCATTCTGGGTTTATATCGTCGTAGATCGAAGCTAGTTTCGCCTCACGTTCAGCCCTTTCCAACGATCACCACAGCCCCTATCGAGAGCCTCGGCCACAAACTGCGGCACAGCACAATGTTGAAACTGTTGCCTTTCTCACCGAGCTGCTCAGTACATCCAAGCCGCGCTGTAGCGAATTGGATTCTGTTTCAGATGGCTCGCTACGGAAATCAGAATATTATCAAACTTCCCGAAAACTGAAACACCGAGTGTCGTTACTTCTAAACTGTTTCAGTCAACCAAATCAAAGCCCCCCAAATTTCTGCTTTGGGTTTGCTCATGGAATACTATGATCAAAGATGATAGAAGTTGGTATAGAAACTTCATATGAGGATTGTTCGCTATTCAGACCATGCCTTGAAATAGTGTCCAGTCATGAGGAAAATTGCATTCCATGCAGTGATGCGTACACTCCCTCTTCATTGAGGAGTTCATCATGCGTTCCTTCTTCAACGATGCGTCCGTCCTTCAGCGCATAGATCCGATCAGCATTCCTGACAGTTGAGAGCCTATGAGCAACCGTAAGCACAGTATATTCTCGATCCAGATTTTCAATGCCCTCTTGAACTTGCGCTTCTAACGATGAATCAAGATCGCTCGTTGCTTCGTCAAGAATTAATAACTCTGCATTTCTTAAGAGTGCACGGGCGATTGCGAGTCGCTGACGCTGGCCACCCGAAAGCTTTACACCTTGGTCGCCCAGTTCTGTTTCGTATCCGTTTGGCAATTCATTTAAGAACTCAGTTACCTGAGCAACTTTACACGCTGTCTCAATCTCGTCATCTGTCGCATTCCGGTTTCCGATTGTCAAGTTTTCTCGGAGAGTTGTATCGAAGATGTACGGGTTTTGTCTCACTACAGAAATACGTGATCGCCAGTCCCCCGCACCGAAATTGCCAATGGATGAACCATTTGCCCGAATTACACCAGAGTCCGGCCGGTATAATAGCGCTAATAGTGACGTGATAGTTGATTTTCCTGCTCCTGATGGTCCGACGAAAGCAACGAAGTCACCACTCTCAAACTCGAAGGACACATTCTCCAAAACTGGCTCACCCTCCTCATAACTGAAGTACACATCTTCAAACGATATAGTATCTATAGATCCAGGAGCGGATTCTACCGACTTTTTTTGCTCTCGATTATTTTTATAGTATCTATAAACGCCTGAGTTTTGACAAGGTGAGGCAGTTCGCCCTGCGTCCGATAAAAGTTGTTATTGAGGGCGCTGAGCTTAGGTCCGAGACGAAACATTGCGAAAAGGAAAATTCCAAGCGCTCCGAACGACAATGAAGAGAATGTTAACGCCCCGTACAACAGCACGAAGACGCCAACTGCAGTTGCTAATTGGTAGAAGTTCTTGATTGCTTCTTCGTTTCTTCGGAGTATAATTCTGTTTGTTTCGAATGACTCGACGGAGCCCTTGAATTTACGACGAAGTTCAGAGGACACTCCAAATAGCTTCACGTCACGAATCCCTTGAGTCCCTGCTTGGGCGAATTCTTGAATCTCTTCCTTTGCAGTCGCCACTTGATCTCCAAGAGAATAACCTGACTCAAGATAGTCACTGAAAAAATAAAATACCACAGTTAGGAAGCCCCCTACAGCAAGCGTCAGCTGGGGAGCTAAGTACAGTGCGATACTCACATACACGAGTGATAGCATCGCCTGTTCAATAGTCTGAATCGCAAACCGTATCACCTGACCGGCATACTCTGACTGGGTTACAATAGTATTCAGAATCGCGTCTGAACCCTGATTGTCGAAATATGAGATCCGAGCATCGAGTGCACGATCGAACACCTCTGTTTGGAGATACCGAACGTACTGCGTTTCGATGGCTGCTCGAAACCATCCCACAAGAAAACTGGCGGTGAATCTGATCGTCATAATCCCAATTACTCCTGTGACTAAATACTCAATCGTGAACGGCAAGTTGAGAATATCGTACACGCGCAAGAATACCTGAAGAACTCCACTAGCATCTTTAGGTTCTGCTCCACCTGATTGAGCAACATCAATAATTGGGAGGATAAAACTTAGTCCGAATCCTTCTAGCATCGCAGCAAGTGTGCTGAGGACGATCACCGCCACTGCGAACTTCGGCCGGAATTTTGCTACCTGATACAAAGCTTCTACCTTATCACGAAATGTTATTTCTTTCTTAGTGTCTTGTTTTGATGTCATATGTTAGTAGTGAGTTCCGATTGCACCTTCTGTTGCGGGATTAAATACGGACTTGGTAGTCACTATTCCATCAAAGTGTCTGTGGTCAGGCCAGGTTAGGCTGAAAAGAGTCATGTTCAGTGTTGGATGGTTCATTCGTATCCCCCAGATACACTCTTACATGGTGATGCAGAGTCGGCATCTCCTTAGAGGAGAGTATTTCAGACCAGATGTACTGCCCGTCAAGTATAAATCCTTCCGATTTTAGTACCGCCGCGAAACCATTGGCCACAATATGTTCACCGGCGGTTCCCACAATGCCAGCAACTCAGTAGACTGATTGTAAGTGTCAAACCCCAAAAATCCACGACATCAATCCAAGCTCTCCTCAACGACACAGTGAACAGCTCTAGTCACCCGCTCTTCTTTTATGTCGAACCGCCCCGAACGAACCATTCCCCTTCTGCTGGCTCGTTCTGGCATCTCACAAGGAAGGCGCTTTCACCACACTAGCCCACGGGTGACTGGGACGTATCCAGTGGTGTCTGACAAAGGACCGCTGCCCAAAGATCGTCAATGGTCCAGTCACCTCTCATAGGGATCACACCGCTTCATAATGTTGTCCTCGTCTCCCGACGGTCTGCTCCTGGTTTTCCTCAAGTACTACCTGATTAACTAACTTAATTCTAGTACTTATGTACTATTGTTTTTATCTGCGTGTTATTATATAATCCTGATCCGGGCGTCCATTAGGTACCATTCTGACGATTCTCGGGTGGGAGACGAACTGACCCACGAGTTGAGTAGGTAGTTAGGACAACAAAGTGGACAATGGATCATACATATAGGAATATTTAGTCCTAATTCTATGACCCCTATACTGAATTACAAATATTTTACCAATTATGGTAGAGGGAATTTGCCGCTTCTGATTAATACTGAGATTAGCAGTGATGCCTCTGGCATTAGTAGGAATCAAGTCCGCAGCACCGAAGCATAAAATTCTTTATATTTGGTAGCATTATTAGTGATCTTGATCAGTTCGTTTACTATATATGGTTATTGATTTTTCAGCTATAGTATCCCAGTACAATTCGTCTGATGCAAACGATGCCGCATTTTGACTGTGTGATTCCAAAGTAGCTGGATTATCAATGTAATACTGAATACGACTCGATAGGGACCGCGGGCTCCCTCTATCGAAGGTGAATCCATTATTGTTCGAAACTAGAAACTCCATTGCAGCATCGTTGGAGACTATTAGTGGCAGGCCTGTCCCAATAGCCTCAATACATGTAATTCCCAACTTTCCAGGCCAGATACCAAGATCAGCAGCATTCAAATAGCAAGAAAGTGTGTCATGAGGGACGGCATCAATGAATGTAACTTTATTTGTTATACCCAGTTCCTTAGATACAACCTCCAATTTGTTTTTATAATCTTGGTCACAGCTTCCTAATACAATTAATTCATATTTTGAGGAAATGCTGGCGAGTGCTCGTAACAATGTCTCCAGATCTTTGGTCGGCTCTACGTTCCCCGCGAAGATCATAACAAATCTATCGAGAGGTATGTTGAGCTTTTCCCTAGTTTTTTCACGCTTTTTATTGTTAGGGGTGAAATTCGACTTAGATATGCCCAGTGGAAGAAAGTCAATTCTTGAATTTGGAACAGTAGTAGAATCTTCGAGGAATTGTTCCGCGTATCTATTCACTGCAATATAAGATGCACACTTTCTAGATATTAGTGGAATTATAATATAGTTATATATTGAAAATAGCCCAATTTTGTAGAATGAACCCAGACTTAAATTTCCGTTGTCAATGTGGGTGTCAACGAATATTTTAGAGTTTGTTCTCTCTGCATACAAGTATGCCTGCAAAGTTCTGGGCGAAATAAGTCCATGGGCATGGATAATATCTGGATCAAATTTGTTTAATTTTGGGCAGAGTCCTCGCAAAGCAAGGTCTTCTATAGCATTAATTTTGAACCATGGGGGTAGCCGAATAGTTTTTACACCATTATATTCGTATTCCCCTGCTTCGAAGAATTCTCTTTCAAACTCGGATCTGAACTTTGGGGGTATTTCTGTACTAGTTATTATTTTCACATCGTGGCCCAGATCCGCTTGATGTGCAGGCAGATGGTTTTCTTGGTACCCATAACCTGGCAGATATGGATGTTGAATATGTGCGATCTTCATCTTTTCTATTAGTCCTACTCAAGACGTAGCGTCTATAAGATTTAGGTATGTTGAAACCAATCAGCATAAGTATCTTATAGCCGATGCAGTTGTTTTACTGTCGCACCGTCTATCTGATAGGTAAAATAAAAGGCACTTTAGATTATTCAACTAGGTGATCCTCAGATAGTCGCTTACAGAGGGCTTGAGGTGATGTCTTCGGCTTCACTAATATTTAGCCTAGGAAGCGGTGATTTCAGCGCTTTACGCGCTGCGGGGGCACGAGTATAATCGTGGTAGGTTATTATATTAAAAACTCAGAACATCATGGCATTGTGGACTTCGCAACGAACATTGCGCCAATGTGTCAGCTAACTCTTTACACTGGTGTCAGAATTTAATTGCACCCCCCCCCCATCCTAATGCACAGCGCCATGCCAGTGAGTTCGGAGATTTGGCGTATGAGTCGATTAAAACAAGTGTCATTTGGACACTNCCCCCCCCCCATCCTAATGCACAGCGCCATGCCAGTGAGTTCGGAGATTTGGCGTATGAGTCGATTAAAACAAGTGTCATTTGGACACTGATTGCCTCTAAGAAGCACTAGCTCAGATTCTAACATCAAGGAAGCCAATACAGTAGACTCATTAGGAGGTCGAGAGCGTTATTTGATTAGAAGCGGTGTATACAAAGAACTAAGAATGAAGGTCAGCATCATCACACCGGTATATAATGAACCCCGGATAGCAGACACGCTTGAATCGATCTTCTCTCAGCGAGATGTTCCTGAATTAGAAGTGATCGTCATCGACGGAGAGTCAACGGACAAAACGACGGATATTTTAGATGAGTATCAAGAAAAGATAGACGTACTTGTCCGAGAATCCGATGAGGGCGTCTACGACGCGATGAATACGGGGATCAGTTTAGCGACCGGCGACATTATTGGCATTCTGAATGCAGATGATCGCTACCAACACCCGGACGTTCTTCGGACCGTTGTCAATACCTTTAATGAAACTGAGACAGATATCTGTTATGGCAATCTAGTGTATGTAAATAGTGACGATTCGGTTGTCCGATATTGGAAAAGTGGACCATATGCTTCTCAAAAGTTTTATTTCGGGTGGATGCCTCCGCACCCGACTGTCTTTGTGCGTAGGGGGATGTATAAAAAATATGGCACATTTGATCTTGAGTTCGAAATCGCGGCAGATTACGAATTCTTGTTGCGGCTCCTTGTAGAAGAAGCGGTTCCAGCAACTTATATTAATGAAGTACTCGTCCGAATGTCGATCGGGGGTCAAAGCAACCGGTCATTATCAAACATATTTAACGCAAATGTGGAAGTTGCCAAATCGTGGCAGAAACATAATCATAGATTTGGGCCACTTGTTGGCATCATAAAACCACTGAGAAAGATCACCCAATATGTAAAGAAGCCATAGAACCGACCTACGTCTTATAATTTATAACATAATTCCTTCACAACTGTTAGATCATTATTACAAAATATTTGCCACTCAACCGTGTTAAATCCGCGATCTAAGGCTTCAGGTATGATCTGATCAGGATCATTTATCAGATTGACGACTGGCTAGGTCCGGCTCTTCTTTCATCTGGGCTGAACTGGGCTCCCTACCCCTATGCTGCGGTAATCAGTCAAATCGGTGCTCGTTCGCGCAAACATTAATTATTCCATCGGTCGGAGGCCATCTTTACTTTTGATTATGATGGTGGTGCAATGAGCCATAGTTCTCGACTACGAGACATCACCTACTCATTGTTTTAATTGTTAGAACCCTAAAAACAACACTGGAAAAACCAATTTACCACGCACAAATTGTCCAAACACTATGATCACGTCTGTACGGTTAGACAATCTCTCCCCAAATAGCGACGTTGGCGGAGAGTATATCTTCAGTTATCAAGCGCCAATATGAGAGTCTTGTTAAGTCAGGCATCATAACCGCCAGTTTTGTTATGTCCGGATTTTACTATTTTCAATAATATCGAACTGGTTGTCACGAAGTGAACTTAAGAACCTCTGAACGCTGAAAGGCGATTCAATATCTATGACAATGATAATTCTTGGATAAGTTGAATGTGGACGAGCTACATTAACCAGATGCAGGAGTGTATAAACATAACACCGCGTCTCTAAGAACTCTTACAATAACTATGACCAGATGAGAGATATGATTTTATCTTGGATACTACAGGTATCTTATATTGTATGTGTTCTGTGGGTGCCTTAACCACAAAATCTGTGCTAATTTCTTTTGATTTAATTGACTCATTGAACAGGACGTGCTCACATGCGTTTTGAGGATACTCTCCATTTAACTTGTAACTTGCACCATCTAATTTTTCCAAATTGTAGATTCCAACCCCCCCAAAGGCACTTCTAACAGGGATTCGTCCTTCGGGGATCAGCTCATCTATGTGCTTTTGCTTCAGGTACTTATATCTCACCTTTGATATGGCGGAACCAAACAAAGTTTTTGATTCAACAACATTCTTCCAGTAATTGTTTTCCACCCAATCTTCGGCTCTTAGCGCATATATATCATAGTAATATGGTCGGGATACAGGAAAAATCGCATCTGCATCGCCATTAATAATCCGCTCACATTCATTAAAAAACTGGTTTTTTTCGATTGATTGTGCAATTTTTGAGTCAAGATCAATAGGTATATACAGGCGGCCGGTTTCAGAGCCGTTTGCCCCTGAAATCCTTCGTATTTTTCTAAACAGGCACTCTCTAAGATGGGATATCCTTTCCTCTCTTACCGGATATTTTTTATCTATTCCATCAAATGAAAGAACATAAAAATTTTTATTATTGTTTTTTATTTCACTTAGAATATCTTTAGTGTTGTCTTTAGAGTCGTTTTCTGCGACTACGATATTATAGTCTTCCACTTCTTCAGACCTACCTATCTTGAGTATGTTTTTGATATTTTCTTCTAGATTTTCCTCACAGTCTCTAGCCAGCCCGGCAAAGTATAGTTGATAACTTTTTCCAGCGTTACTAGTCATCTTGATTGCCACGTATTGCTATGCTGGCCAAATAAACACTTGGCTTCTGGCCGCATTATTATTTATTTAGTGACATTTTCCAGCAAGCAAAGGTTTGAAAACCAATATTCGGCTATTTCCAGTTCAACATGACTAAAGGAGTTCGGAAACAACGATGTTCGGCACTTCAAGTCTTGAAAGATTCGTTCGACAATTCTGCGATTTTTGTGGCGACACATCTAAAATTGGTGTCCAGCTCGTTGTAGCGCGGTTTGGAGGTGTTGAGCGCCGTCGACTAGAAAGCCAGTAGTTTCGACATTTTGTTTTTCTCGTAGTTCGGAGAGGAAGATCTCGATGAGTGCTGTCTTGGTCGTTAAATAGGGTCGGACCTGAAGTGGTCGTTCGTTCGGGGCCTGCGGCAGCGTACAGCCAGAATTGCTTCGTTGATCCGAATCACTGTTTTGTCAAGCACGACCTGATTTGGAGATCGACCGGATTCGGACTGAAAGTCCGCTTTCTACACCCAATCATGGACCACTTTACAACTCTGCTTGACACCCAAATTTTCGGGTAGATCTGTGATATTCGACAGCAATAGGCCCGCAACGTGCGACTGATACCCTGTACCATCGCTGATTCGGAGTGTGGTTGCGCTCCACAAATCTAAATATATTCACTCTCTTTGGCCGCTGAAGCAGGCGACTTCTGTTATAAACCAGCAAGAAATTCGCCTGTCCACGTTTCAAGCTTAATTAAACACCACCCTCTCTAAGGACCAAAGGTGACGCAACTGTCGAACACTTATACAAATTACTACTTAACTGCACTTCCGAAGTGGGGATGGTTTTTTGCTTCGGTTAAAGGCTCTTTGAGTACTTCCCAACCCTTGCTCCTGACGTGCGGATATATTGGAACTAGTGGACTATTGCCCAAGAAGGCTGCAAACGTGCTAAAGGTACTTGGGGGCCCAATAATCCGGTCACAAAGAGACAGTTCAGCGAAGTCATATGGATAGTCACTCTCAGCACCATCGTCTTGACATATGGAAGGTTTAAATTTGTTGTCAACCTCACCGACCGGCTGTGGCTCGTCAGAAAAGACCAATATTGACACATTTTTGTTCGGGTGCCTCTTTTCAACATAATCCTCTAATAAATCGATATACTCGACAAATGGAAAGAAGTACTGCCCAGACATCCATGTCCTATAGTCGCTGTGGCGGATATGTGCACCAAGAACAAGGTCAGATTCTTCTCGGACGGGACTAAGATGATCTTCTGCTTTAGAAATATAGTTGTTATCAATTTGTAGCTCATCACGGATTTTGTCACTGTATTGCCTAACTAACGGCCAGGCACGGACACCCCAACCAGAAACTACGGAAACTTTTTCACCATCAAAAAATTGAAATAAATTCTCCTCTGAAATAGCGATTTCCTCATATTCTCTCCCTAGTATCGGGAGTTGCGTATGGGTGTCTCCACCGATTACACTCTCCCCTTTCGAAGAAACGATCGAGAAAGCATGAAGGACTGAGGCATTGTAGAATCGAGAATACTCCGTTCTAATTGGTCCATCCCAAAGGTGTTTGATTATATGTTTATAAGAATTTGGCAGCCCATCTGAGTCGACAACATAGGACACTGGGGAATCCCTACTGCAAATCTCTGAGTAGTCTTGAAATGGCAAACTTATAACACTCACACCAGGATATTCCATCTCTATAGCACATAGATTTGCATAATTAACTAACTGATTTCCTAATCTTCCACCGCCGCTAGTATATATAATATGCTTCTTACCCGTCATTAGGTATCTACTTAATTCGACTCTGTCTAGAGGATATAAATCTCTTTGTTTATTTCAATGAGTTCCCGACCTCCTGAAACCCCGGTAGCATTAAAAGTTTGAAGGTTCTCCTGGCGTAGTTGAGAGCGGTATGTACCCTTCAAGTAAACCTTATCGACATGCTCCATTGAGTGTAAGGACAGTATCCGGAAGTACGTCCTAATGACTAATATATTGTCCCGTCTTCGGCAAGGGCCAGCGCTAGGTAGCTAGTTGCCACCTGCTTTGATTTCCAATAGTGGATCATCACTCGAAGCCTAGTCATGTGAGTCCTTCACTATTGGATTCTGATAATAGAGTTTCAGTAACAATGATATATTTGCAATCTTCCTCACGCGAGCAGTTTCTTTCACCGAATAATGGTATCGAATATATCCACCAACACTTTCCACACCTGTCTAATCACGATCTTCAGATCAAACCAAAATGACTGATGACGGATATATGCGACATCATATCGGACCTTCTCTTGAGGTCGAGTCGATGACGCATCTTTGACCTGCGCCAGCCCCGTTAGTCCGGGCTTTACGAACCAGCGCTTACGCCAGCTATCAGTCTCGTCTTCTATTAGCGTCTCCTCATCGGTCCAAGCGGCTCGTGGGCCCACGACGCTCATCTTTCCAGTGCAGATCGCCAGCAACTGCGGAATCTCGTCTAAGTGTGCCTTCCGCAGCACTTGTCCAGCGCGCGTGATACGGTCGTTCCTGTGGTCTTCACTGGGCGTCTTGTTCTCATCTCCAACTGTCATTGTTCGGAACTTATACACAATAAACGTGTCTCCAAACTCGGCCGTTCGCTCTTGGCTGTACAATATTGGCCCACGATCGTCAAGTTTGATTGCAACTGCGATGAGCACTATTAACGGCGAAAGCACGATTAGCGCCGACAGCGCAAAGGTCACGTCGAAGACTCGCTTGGCAACGTAGTCCTGCCAGTCCCAGGGTTCGAGGTTGACTTCGACCAAGTCACCACCTGCAACTGACTTCGTCAGGATGTCGTCGGCGTGGTCGCGGTGAACCTTCGCCGCAACCCCATGCTCGTAACACTCCGCCAGCGCGCCGAAAAACTCCGCGCGGTCGGTCTCGGTGAACGCCAGCAGCGCCGTGTCGATATCGTGTTTGACGAACACCTCGTCGAGTCGCGAGAGCCCGCCGAGGTTCGACAGCTCGTCCAGCCGACTCTTGGCGGACCCGCCGTCGGCCATCTCGGGGGCGCCGATCATCCGTTCGCCCTCAGCAACGTACGACGAGGGCGGCGAGACGTAACCCAGCACGGGCACGTCTGTCGACGCGAGGAGATCCTCCATGGCCTGTGGGTCGTCGCCGATGATGACCGCCCGCGTCTGCGCCGAGGGGCGCTGTCTGATCGCCGTCGTCCAGGCGGGTAACGCGCCCATCAGCAAGGCGGTCATGAGGATGAGCGTCGGCCGTGGCAGTGCGTAGCTGTAGTCGTAATATCCGAGCGCGGCCAGTCCGACCATCGCCAGCAGCACCCGCTTGTGGGTCAGCAGGACGGTGTCCAGGATCCGGCGCGGCCGGGGTTTGAACAGTGGCCACATCGCCGCGAGCGTGACGACCAGGGCCGTCGAGACGGCGCCGGTCAGGTCGCTGCCGGTCAACACTGCGGGCGCCGGTCGCCCGAAGTAGGGGACCTGCGCGAACAGTTCCTGGACGAGCGGGAGATTGGCGGCCCAGACCGCAAACACCGTCAGCGCGGCCACGCCGACGACGCTCGCGACTCGGTAGTGCCACCGTACAGCCATTCACCCTTGTAACTATAGTGGTAGGTTATAAGAGCTACGACACATTCCCCTGCTCAACGACTGTAACCCGGGTGTCCTCTGGAACTTCGGTTCGAGTAAGTCGAGAAGCTACTTGTTCCCCGACGTAGATACCCAGGCCGTGATCCGGCCAGTTGTCCCGCTATTACCCCGTGCGCTTCGCTGGAGCAGCGTCGCTGTCGTCCTAGCTGTTGTGGTGTACTTCTCGTTAGCGAGCGCACCGCCGCGCCCACCCGAACCGACGCCGTTCTGGGACAAGCGCTTGCACTTCGTCGCCTACGCTGGAGTCGCACTCTCGCTGGCGTATGCGACGGCGACCTGGCGTGACCGACCCTACCGCCGCGCCACACTCGTCCTCGGGGGAGCGATCGGTGTCGGAATCGCCGTCGAACTGCTTCAAGGAATGATCTCCTACCGCTACTTCGGCTGGGGCGACCTGATGGCGAACTGTCTAGGCGCCGCGCTCGTGGCGCTGTGGTTCCCGATCGAGCGACGAATCGAGTACATCAGAGCGCGACGACTCGTGTCGGATGTCTTGCCGGAGTGATATCCGTTCACCGACCCACACAGAACCTGCTCGATAGCCTCGTACCGACCCTCCCTATCGCTCACTCCGACCCATACTTCCGGCACCGAACGATATTCGGACGATTCGCCGATCGCTGTAGCTGCGAGGAGACGCGTGCAACGCTCTCTGCGAAAATTCACTGAGAGCTTCGATCACATCCGTCAGCGGCGTATCGGGAATATCTTTCTACGCGAATTACGAAAGCCAGGCTAACAGATTAAATACGATATAAGACGATAAAACTAGCCAAACTCTTTTAGAAGAGCAGAGAGATAACGTAATCAATGGGATTCGAAAAATTCGACGAAACCGGGCGCGGTCGGGGCCGACCCGCGGGAACCAGCCCGAAGATATCGCTACGCAAGTCAGGCTCGGTCGGCGTGAACCAGGCCGCCCTCGAGGAGTATTTCGAGGACGACGACGGCGCGATCCTGTACTTCGACGAGGAAGAGGACCGAATCGGGATCGAGCCCGTCGGGGACAACGACGCGGACGAAGCGGCGTACACCGTCTCGAAGACTGATTCGGGCGGGACGATCGCCGGCCAGGCGTTTCTCGAGACGTACGAACTCCTCCCCGAGATCACCACCCAGTACGTCCCAGAGTGGGACGACGACAACGGCCTCGTCACCGTCGACCTCGACGACCCGGCCAAGACGTACGGGTCCGCGGACGGCGATGAAACCGAGTAGTCGGTATAATCCTTTCGCGCCCTCTATAGACAACGCTCATCTCAAGAGCGAAACCACTTTATCCGTACTGCTAGAGACCTGAGGTAGATGCCGATCATCGACGAGGAGGGCCGCTTGTTCGGGACGGTCAACGTCGTGGACGCGCTGGTCGTTCTGCTAGTCCTCGCGGTCGGAGTCGCCGGCGTGGCGCTCGTCGCGGGCGGCGCCAGCTCCGACGAGACACGCTATGCGACCGTCGACCTCGGGACCCAGCCCGAGTACGTGGTCGAACAGCTCTCGACCGGCGACACGTCGAATCTCACCAATAGCCCCGGCAATCTGACGATCTCGGATATCCACGTCTCCTCGAACGAATCGAACGTGAACGCGCTCGTCCGCGTTGCCGTCGCCGGCCAGGTCACTGAAGGAACCTTCACGTACGGTGGCGAACCGCTTCGATTGGGCCGCACGCTCGAATTCGATACCGATGCGTACGCGGTCAACGGCTCGATTCAGGACGTAGGCAACACCGCAACGCTACCCACCCAAGAACGGTCCGTCATCGTCACCGGGACTGCCCCGACCGGCGTCGCAGCAGGCATCGACACCGGAAGTGAGATCACTGTCGGTGGTCGCTCGGTCGGATCGGTCGACGCAGTCGCGACCTACGACGCGGAGGCGGACGACCGGCGGTCCGTCTACACCGTCGTGACGCTGCGAACGTACGGTGAGGAGAACCGCTTCGGCGGTACACCGATACAGGCCGGTCGGGACGTAACACTCCCGCTCGCCGGAGCGCAGTTCAGCGGGACGGTCGACCGCTTCAGTGACACTCTCAGCCGGGGAAGCCAGGAGGTGGTCGTCACAAGTGTCGTCGACGCGGAAACGGCACGCGCGATGTCCAGTGGGGATACGTTCACCGTCACTGATGACACCGTCGCGACCATCGAATCCGTCTCCGTCTACGGGACGGACGATCCCGACCAGCGGCGAGTCTACGTGAGCCTCACGTTACAGACCTTGGAGTACGGCGACGTGCCGCGGTTCGGGCCCCAGCAGGTCCGCGAAGATGCGGCGATCCCGTTCGAGACGGCCACCTACAACTTCACCGGACAGATAACCCGCATCGGGACGGTGTCACAGCCCGGTGAACTGACGACGCGGACCGTCGAACTCCAGCTGGACAACATTCGACCGGAACGAGCCGGCAGCATCCGGGAGGGACTGACCGAGACCAACGGCGGCCGGACGATCGCCGAAGTGACCGACGTGACCACCGAACCGGCGACGATCACGCTCACGAGCGAGAGCGGCGAGATCTTCGAGCGCCAACATCCGGTGAACAAGGACGTAACGCTCACCGTCGAACTCCAGGTCCGCGAGCGTGACTCGCGGGTGCAGTTCAAGAGCGAGACGATTCAGGAGGGCGGAACCGTCCTGCTGGACCTGGACTCGACGACGATCCAGCCGACCGTCGTCGACCTCGACGGGGGATAATGGCCGTACGCGACTCCCGAACTGCGACCGCGCTCGCGACAGTCCGTCGCCGTCTCACCGCGGCGACCACAGCGCGCTGGGCACGGGCGATAGCCAGCCGGGTGGCCGCGGTGGTCTCGCACAGCCGCCTCGCTGAGACTGCCGCACGCGGACAGCAGGTGTGTCGGGCCTCGTGGCTCTACCGCTGGCTGACGGCCGAACCGGACCCGGAAGTCGTCGTTATCGACCTTCGCGAGACGCGTATCGTCGGCCCGATCATTGCAGTACTCGATATCGTACTCGGCCTCCTCGCCGACGGCTGGCGCCAGGCACGTTCGGGCCGGCTATTCGTTCGCGCAACCGCGGCCCTCCGCGCTCGCCCTATCCAGATCGCCAGCGGCGTCGCACTCGTCGCGGCCGTGGCGAATCTCTGTATCGCCGTTGCCCTGACCACAGCGACGACCAGCGCGATAGGGGGTACCCTGATCGTCGCTGCGCTCGCGCTCGCCGGAACGCGCGTGACCGTCTCCTGGGAGACGCTGGCCGACTCGCGGTCCGCGGCGGTCGTCATCGCACTCCTTGAACCGCCCGAGCCACCCGAAGCGCCTCGCGACACTGCAGATCGGAACGCCGGTATCGAGGCCGAGCGACGCGAAGAGTGACTGCCGGGATCCGCGATCGCCCCTTTCTCGGAGCCCACACCCTGTGCTCTATCAGACAGCAGTCTAGAGGCTAGACGACCAGCAGCGCACCGCCGAGAATAGCCAGCGCGCCGAAGCCGACACAGACACCCCAAAATGCGACTCGACGGACGACCGCAACTAACGCGCTGACGGTCAGAAAGCCGACGACGGCACTGACGCCGATCGCGATCATCGCAGCTTCCGGCGAAACTGCCGGAACCCCTTCGTCGACGACGACGAGCAGGCCCGCACCCAGCGATGCGGGGATCGATAGCAGGAACGACAGCCGAAGCGTCGCTTCCCCTTCGTGGCCGCGCAACAGGAGCGCACTGACGGTCGTCCCGGACCGGGAGACGCCCGGGAGAAGCGCGAGCCCCTGCATCACCCCGACGAGGAGCGCATCAACCGCATCAGGCGACTCACGACCACCGTGACCGCGTTGCTCGGCGGTCCGTTGGATGAGTCCCGTCCCGACCAGCAGCGCGCCGATCAGCGCAACGAACCCGCCGCCCGCGAGCTCCGAGGCGAGTTCGGCCAGCGTCAAATACATCGAGATCCCGACGACCCCGGAAACGAGCGTCGCCAGCACGTAAAAGGAGAGCGAGGCCGACTCGTCGTCGAAGGCAGCGCGCGGTTGCCAGTCGGGTAGTGTGCGCAGCAGCGCCACGATATCGCTTCGATAGAAGACCGTCGCAGCGATGGCAGTCCCGCTGTGGAGGAAGAGCGCGAACCGGGTCGCGACGACTGGTGCCTCACCGGCGAACAGCGTCAACACGAGCGCGACGGTACCCTCGCTTGAGACGGGAAGCCACTCCAGCGCCCCCTGCACCAACCCGAGGATGACAGCCACGACCGTCTCGTCGACTTGCATACTCAGGGTCGGGACACCAGGGGCCAATGAGTTTTCGCTTCGTACCCGAACCGAGCTGGGAACGAGTGGCACCGGATCGGAGGACCGTAACTACGCGAACTCGTCGAAGGAGTCGTACTCCGGTGGGACGATGGCGAGCGCTTCGGCACCTCGTCGTACTGCTTGAGTCCGATGCGATCTGTGCGGTGTTCCCCTCACCGATACGGGATACAGCACGCAGGATAGAACGGAAGTGGTCCTCAGACGGGGCTACGTCTGGAGTAACTCGCGAATGCTGTCTTCGACCGAGTACTCGACCGACCATCCTAACGCCTCCCGAGCGCGCGTCGTATCCACCTCGAACTCGCTGACGAGCGTCTCGTCGCGGGGATTTTCCAGCAGTTCGATATCCGGCTCGAAGTCGATCTCTTCGGCCGCGATGTCCCGGACAATCTCTGCGACGGTCGTGATGCCGGGGTCCTCCTGGCTGGCGATCTCGTACTTCTCGACGCCCGTCTCGCCGGCGTCGAGTTGGTCGACCAGTCGCTCGGCGCTACGGACGTAGGCGCGAGCCACGTCCACGACGTGGACGTAGTTGCGCGCCTGGTCGCCGGGCTCGTAGACGGTCAACGGTTCGCCGTCTCTCGCGCGGCCGACGAAGAAGTTGATCACGGTTCCCTTGGAGACGGTCTGGCCGTCGATCTCGTGTTCGCCGTAGAGGTTCGACTTGAGGAACAGGTGGGCAGGGAACTCGCCCTCGGCGAACGTCTCGATGGCGCGCTCGCTGAGCAGCTTCGTTCGGCCGTACCAGTTCATCGGGTCCCGGCGGTGGTCGACGGTGATCGGGAACTCGACGGGATCGCCCAGCACCGCCATCGAGTACGGGAACACGAGCGCCGCACCGGTCTTCCGACAGAACCACGCGACGTTGTTCGTCCCCTGGACGTTCACCTCGTAGGCTAAGTCCTGGTTCTCCTCGCAGTCGTCGACGCCCGAGACCGCCGCGAGGTGCATCACGATGTCCGCACCGTCGAGCGCTTCTTCCAGCCGGTCGCGGTCGCGTACGTCGACGTGTTCGACGGTCACGTCGCCGATCTCCCGCACGTCCCCGAGATAGAAGTTGTCGAGCGCCGTAATCGTCCAGTCGGGGTGGGCCTGCTGTAGTTCGGAGACGACGCGACTGCCGATGAATCCCGCCGCGCCGGTGACGGCGACGGTGCGTTGGTCTGTCATAGTCTGTGTGTCGTGTCTGTCGAGTGGGATGGGCTGTACGTTGCTGTTCGGCGGACGGGACCCGAAGCATTACGTCGTTTCTGATCCGACGTAATGGGCGTTACGCCCGCTCGGGCCGATGTCCCACGAGCGGGTCTTTCGGTGAGGGCGTTGGGACTCATCGATCGGAGTCGGTCCCGCCGACGGCCGCATGTGCGTTCAGCTCCGAGTCACGGAACCGCGCGGCCAGGTCGCGGACGCCCTCGCGGAGGGTGTGTTCGGTGTCGAAGCCCGTGTCGTCCAGTCGGTCGAAGTTGACGTGGTAGGAGGGGCCGGGATGCTCGTCTTCGAGGTAGGTGATGTCGACCGGGCCGACCTCGTCGCGGACGACCTCGGCGATCTCCTCGATGCGGTAGTTGCCGCCGTTCGAGCCGACGTTGTACACCAGCTCGTCCCACGCGTCGGGCTCGCGGACGGCTCGCTCGTAGGCGCGGGCGGCGTCGTCGACGTGGACGAACGGACGCCAGTTCGAGCCGTCGCCGTACACCGTCAGCGGCCGGCCGGTGACCGCGCGGAAGACGAAGTGGTTGACGACGAGGTTGAACCGGACCGCCGGCGAGTAGCCGAAATTGGTGGCCATCCGAAGTGCGGTGCCGGTCATGTCGTACTCCTCGCAGTAGTCGGCAAGCAGGTCTTCGGACTGGTACTTCGTCTCGGCGTAGGGGTTGATCGGGTCGGGGTCGACCGTCTCGTCGATGTCCGTGCTCGTCGCGCGGCCGTAGATGTTGCACGAGGAGGCGAACACGACGTGGTCGACGCCGAGCTTCCCGGCTGCGGTCAGGACGTTCTCGGTGCCGTCGTAGTTGACGGCGAAGGTCTCCTCGCGGCGGTCGTGGGTGCTCGCCGCGCCCGTGATGGCGGCGAGGTGGACCACGCGGTCGACCTCGCGCATCGCGCTCTCGACGTCGCCGTACTCGCGCACGTCGCCCCGGCGGAAGTCCAGGCCGTCGTCGAAGCAGCCGAACAGGGCCCGGGGCGACCCGGAGACGAGGCTGTCGAGGACGACCACGCGGTCGACGTCGGCGGCGGCCTGCAGCTTCGGGACGAGGTGGCTTCCGATATAGCCACACCCGCCGGTGACGAGTACGTCCACGGCTTACTCCTCGGCGTCCCAGTTTTCGAGGACGCCCGGGAGGAACCGGTCCTCGTGGGCCGCGATTGTGTCTGCCTGAGCCGTCAGCGACTCGAACACGTCGCGGATGCCGCTCTCGAAGTCCTGGGCCTGGTCGCCGATGAGGTCGGCGTAGCGGTCGTCTTCGATCTCCATCTTGTGGGTCTCGTCCTCGTCGCGAGGGTTCTCGAAGTGCTCGACGGCGACGTCGAGGTCGAACTCCGAGCCGACGCCCGCGATGGTCTCGGCGATCTCGACGATGGAGATGGCGCGCGTGACCTGGTTGTACACCGTGAGGTCGTCCGGGCGCTCCTCGTGGTCGGCCAGGGCGAGGTTGGCGAGCCCTTCGACGGCGTCTTCCAGGGAGATGAACGGCTTACGCTGTTCGCCCTTGCCGTAGACGGTGACCGGGTAGCCCGCGACGGCCTGGGCGGCGAAGCGGTGGGCGACGGTCCCGAAGTAGTAGTCGAAGTCGAAGCGGGTCTTGAGCCGCGGGTCCTCGCGGGTCTCCTCGGTCTCGGTGCCGTAGGTGATGGCCGTGCGCACGTCCGAGATGGGGATGTCGAACTGCTGGTGAGCCAGGCGCATGTTCGCGGCGTCGTGACTCTTGGTGAGGTGGTACCACGAGCCCGCCATCGCCGGGAACGGCACCTCGTCGCTGTCGCCCTGGTTCTCCATGACCGCGCCGCCCTCGGGGATGGGGAACTCCGGCGCGCCGTAGACGCCGGTGGTGGTGGTCTCGATGAAGTGGGTGTCGGTGAGGTCGTGTTCCTCCAGGCCCCACAGCAGGTTCCGCGTGGCCTGCATGTTGTTGTGCTGGGTGTAGTTGGCCCGCTCGCCGTTAATCTGGGAGTACGGCGCGGAGGGCTGGGCGGCCGCGTGGACGACGACCTCCGGTTCGTGGACAGCGAGCAGCTCGTCGACGAACGACTTCTCGACGAGGTCGCCCTCGACAAAGGACATGTTCCCGATGCCGAAGACCTCCTCGGCCGCCTCGATGCGCCCGTCAATGCCCGCGATGGGCGTCGCGCTCTTCGATCCGACCTCCTCGACCCACTCGCGGCGGGCGAAGTTGTCGACAAGGAGCACGCGGTCGTCCGTCCGGTTCGCGATACGCAGTGCGGTCGGCCAGCCGATGTAGCCATCGGCGCCGGTGACGAGGATCGTCATTGAGTTACTCAGATTGTGAGTAACTCGGAGCAGTTAAATATCTTTTCGTGGAGCGATGGGCTCACGAAACGGGACGGAGGACCAAGTCCGGAAGACAACGGCGAGAGGCGGTGGGCAGCCTGGCGAGAGGAGGTGATCGAGAAGAAGCTGAGTCAGGGACGGGAAGAACGGAACGGTCGGATTACTCTACGGTCACGCTCTTCGCCAGATTCCGCGGTTTGTCGATCGACCGCCCTAGCTCGTCGGCCACGTAGTACGACACCAGCTGCAACTGCACGTTCGCCAGGACTGCGGCGGCCTGGGGATGCGTCTCGGGCACCCGCAACACTTCATCAGCATACCGCTCCACGTCCGACTGCCCGTCCGTCACTGCGACCACTGGAGCGTCCCGAGCCTCCACTTCTTTCACGTTCCCGATGGTCTTGCGCGCCATCTCGCCGTCACCGGTCACTACCGCGAACACCGGCGTCTCTCCCGTAACCAGCGCCAGCGGCCCGTGTTTCAGTTCACCGGCGGCGAACCCCTCGGCGTGCTTGTAGGTGATCTCCTTCATCTTCAGGGCGCCCTCCAGCGCGACGGGGTACTGCAGGCCGCGGCCGATGAAGAAGTAGGCGTCGCTGTCGACGTACTCCTCGGCCACGGCCTCCGCCCGTGAATCGTCCAGGATCGCCTGAATGTTACTCGGGAGGTCACGCAACGCACCGATACTGTCCCGGCGCCCGTCCGCGCGGGTCGTCCCGAGCGAGAACAGGTTCAGCGCGGCCAGTTGCGACGCGAAGGTCTTCGACGCCGCGACGCCGATCTCCGGGCCGGCCCTGATGTACAGCGCGTGGTCGCACTCCCGGGCCGCGGTCGACCCGACGGTGTTCGTCACGGCCAACGTCCGCGCACCGCGCTTGCGAGCCTCGCGGAGCGCCGAGAGCGTATCCGCAGTTTCGCCGCTCTGTGTCACGCCCACCACGAGCGCGTCCCCGATCGGCGGGACGGCAGTCGCGTACTCGCTGGCGAGGAACGCGTGGGCCGGAATCCCCGCGTCGCGCAGCAACTGCGCGCCGTAGAGGGCGGCGTGATAGCTCGTCCCGCAGGCGACGAACTGGACGCCGGTCGGCGACAGGTCGCCGAGGTCCCCGATATCCACCTCGGCGGCCATCTCGTCGACGCGCCCGCGGAGGCACTGTCGGATGGCCCGCGGCTGCTCGTTGATCTCCTTGAGCATGAAGTGGTCGTAGCCGCTTTTGCCCGTCTCCTCGGGGTCCCAGTCGACGGTGTCGACGTCCTTGTCCACCGTCGCCCCGTCGACGTCCGAGACCCGCCAGCCGTCGGCCGAGAGCGTCGCGAACTCGCCGTCGGCGAGGTAGACCACTCGGTCGGTGAAATCGCGGAACGCGGGCACGTCGCTGGCCAAGTAATACGAATCGTCGTCGATCCCGAGCACCAGCGGCGAGTCGTTGCGCGCGGCGTAGATGGTGTCGTCACCCGAAACCACGACCGCAACTGCGTAGCTCCCATCCAGTCGCGAGATCGCCTCGCGGACGGCACCCTCGTTGTCGGCCCCGTCGGCCAGCGCGTCTTCGACGAGGTGGGGGACGACTTCGGTGTCGGTGTCGCTCTTGAACGTGTGGCCCGCGGTGGCGAGTTCGTCGCGGAGCGACTGGTAGTTCTCGATGATGCCGTTGTGGACGACGGCCACGTCGCCCGTGCAGTCGAGATGGGGGTGGGCGTTGGCGTCGGTCGGCGGGCCGTGGGTGGACCAGCGGGTGTGGCCGATGCCGGCCGCGCCCCCGATCGAACGCGGTTCGAGGGCTCCCCTGAGGTCCTCGATCTTCCCGGATTTCTTGCAGACGTCGACGCGGTCGCCCGAGAGAGCGACGCCCGCCGAGTCGTAGCCGCGGTACTCCAGTTTCGAGAGGCCGTGGACGAGCACGTCGAGCGTCTCGTCCTCCCGGCCCACACAGCCGATGATACCACACATTAGTGAGTCACCTCGGTCGATCCGCGCGTCTCGAAGCCGCTCATCGAACCACCTCCGCGCCGCTGGCGATGCGCCCGCTCGCGCGGACGCTGGTCCCGATGTGCGCCCCCGGGCCGACGAGCGTCCCCGGCGAGAAACTCGCGTCGCCCTCGGCGGTCACGCGGTCGGCGACGACGGCACCCAGGCGCTGGTCCCGGAACACCTCGCGGCCGACGCGCACGTCGGCCGGGCCACCCGGAACGACCGTCCCGGCGCCGAGGGTCACGTCCTGGCCGGTGACGGCGTCGATGAGCGTCGAGCCCGACTCGACGCGCGTGTCCGTGTCGAGGACGGAGTTGCGGACCGTCGCGTTCGCGCCGACGGTCACGTTCTGGCCGAGCGCGGCGTCGGGCCCCACAACCGCACCGGGTCCGACCTCGCAGTCGGGTCCCACGACGACCGGGCCTTGCAGGACCGCCGCGTCGTGGACGGTCGCCGCAGGGTCGACCCACACGTCGGCGTCGCGGGCGCCGGTGCCGCGAGCGGGTTCGTCGACGTGCCCGCGGGCGAGCACTTCGTCGGCCACCGCCAGCAGGTCCCAGGGGTAGGTCGCGTCGACCCACATCCCCTCGGTCCTGACGCCGCGAACCCGGCCGTCGTCCATCAGCCGGCCGATCGTGTCGGTCAGCGCGAGTTCGCCGTCCGAGCGATCGGTCGCGTCGATGGCCGAGAACACCGACGACTCGAAGGCGTAGACGCCGGCGTTGATCAGCCGGTATTCGTCGGTGTCGGGCTTCTCGACGAGTTCGGCGACGTCGCCCTCGTGGAGCACGACCGCGCCGTACTGGCTGGTCTCGGGTCGTTCGAGGACGGCGATCGACGGGTCGCCGCTGCGCTCGAACTCCTCGACCACGTCGCGGACGATGTTGGCGTCGATGACGCGGTCACCGTTGACGACCAGCGCCGGTCCGTCGACGGCCGCGCGGGCCTGTAGGAGGGCGTGCCCGCTGCCGAGCTGCTTGTGCTGGGTGACGTACTCCAGGTCGACCCCGTCGTAGGTCGGCCCGAAGTGGTCCTGTACCCGCCCGCGCTTGTACCCCACCACGACCACGATCTGCCGCACGTCCGCCGCGACCAGCGCGTCGAAGACGTACTCCAGGATCGGCCGGTTGGCCGCCGGCAACATCGGCTTGGGCCGGTTGCGCGTCAGCGGCCGCAGCCGCGTCCCCTCACCCGCCGCGAGGACCACCGCCGTGTCGATGCTCATACAGAGTGGTCGTGGTCGCCCACTTTCAACTTTCTGGGCGGAGGATACGACACGCGTCGTCTGGCGTCGTCGTCTCGTTCAGAATCGGCCGCTCGGAGAGTCCGGGTAGCTGTGACCGACGTGTTCAGTCATCGTCGCCCTTGGAGGCACCCTCGCGCTTCCGGACGCTCTCGACGCGGAGCGTCTTAGCTTCGTGATGCAGACGACAACAAACTCGATATCCGCCGATCCGAAGGTTTCGGTAGGGCGATCCCGTTAACGGTTCGAGAAACTCTTCCGGGTCGCGCCGTTCGGATGAAACCACCTCGTCCAGCTTGTCCATGATTCTATGCTGAGAGGACGGATCTAACTGCGCGAACTGAGATTCTCCGCGTGGAGAGAACTTCCAACCCCACTCGTCGTCACTCGGCGTCTGTCCCATACTTCTCCCGCATCTCCTCGCTCGAAATCCTCACCGTCGTCGAACTGTGCTTCGCTAATCGCCAGATCCTTCCAGACGCCCGCCCTCTCGGGATGATTTACGGAGTCGCGGAGTGCATAACGGATAAACTCACTCCGGCTGTTGAATCCCGTTCACGCCACGTCTCGTCGACCACGTCGAGAAACGACCGGGCAATTCGGAGATTGATCCGGTCGATCTCGGGATCGTTCCCGTCCGAATCAGTTTTCGACATACAGGCGCACGTCGGACGCACACACACACAAAACACTATTGGCGTTCTCGGGACTGTCCGAGTGGGGCGACGAAATGTCTGTGCTTCCTCAGGAAGGCTCCGAACGCAGGGCGAGGGTAGTACGAGGAGGCACGGCATGGTCAGATCGTCTCGAGGGTCCTCGTATGGACCCTATAATTAAGCCGTATCTGCGCCACGTGTCATCTGAACGAGGATACCCTGCTCGATCTCCAATGAGTGATAGCGAACACGAGTTCAGTCTGTGTCTCACGCACGACGTCGACCGACCGTACAAGACCTGGGCGCACGCGCTGTTCTACACCGCGCTGGAGCGAGAGCCGAGCCACCTCACCGCGCTCCGTCCGGAGGCTAACCCCTACTGGCAGTTCGACCGGATCGCCCGGATCGAGGACGAACTCGGCGTCCGCTCGGCCTTTTACTTCCTCTCGGAGCCGCCACTGACCGAGAAGTCGACGACCCAGCTCCGCGACTGGAACGAGTGGGTCCAGCTGCTCTTCCGGTACGACCTCACCCGGCCGGAGATCGCAGAAACGATGTGGAAACTCGCCGACGGCGGCTGGGAGGTCGGGCTCCACGGCTCGTACGACTCCTGCGACGACCGCGAGCGGTTGGCCCACGAGAAGGGCCGCATCGAACGAACGCTCGGCGAGGAGATCACTGGGGGCCGCCAGCACTACCTCAACCTCGACCCGCCCGAGTCGTGGCGCCACCACCGAGCGATCGGACTCGACTACGACGCGACCCTCGGCGCCGACACCTACGGGTTCCAGCACGGCTACGACGTTCGGCGGCCGTTCGACGACGAGTTCGCAGTCTTCCCGCTGACGTTCATGGAGACGGACCTGCCCGACCCCGGGGCGTCCTTCGAAGAGGCGTGGGCCGTCTGCGCGGACCTGCTCGACGAAGCGGCGGCCAACGACGCGGTAATGACGGTGCTGTGGCACCCGCGGTACTTCGCGTCCGAAGAGTTTCCCGGCCACACCCGGCTGTACCGCCGGCTGATCGAGACGGCCGAGGAGATGGACGCCTGGATCGGCTCCCCCGGCGCGTACTACTCGCGACATATCGCTGACGGACGGACCCCGAGGGAAGTCGAGGACATGGGGGCGCCCGAGAGCGGACTCGACGCGTCTGGCGACGGTCGCACTTCGTGACTGCGGGCCACGACAGCCGTCGTCGACCGACGAGGCACGGGGCCGATACCGACGAAACCGAGCGGATGCTGGCGGCACTCAGCGGCTGCCGACGGGACCGAGCGGTCACTGACGGATCCACTCGGCGACCCGTTTCTGTGCCCGGTGGTACTGGGCCTCGACCTCGCTCTCGACGGGCGCGCCGAGTCGCTCCTGCGTAGAGACGTAGCGTTCGAGGACCGCTACCTCGTCCTCGTATCGATTCGCATCGCGGTACAGCCGTGCCAGATCGGTGTAGAACACCGCCGGGAGGTCGCCGAAGTTCGCGAGGTCTTCGACCACCAGCTGTTCGGCCTCGGCCAACTCGATACACCACCGGAGCAGGTCTTCGAGTTCGTCGTGTCGACCGTCGGACCGAAGTTGCTCGACCTCCGGCCTCGCCTCGACGTAGTGACCGAACTCGTACTCGTCGTCGGTCGCGAGGCCGGTCGACTCCACCGCAGTTCCGTGGTCGGTCTCCACACCCCGGTCCGAACGTCGCTCCCGGAATACGAGTGCGACGAGAACCTCGAACGCGTGTTCGAAGAACCGTTTGACCATGTACGGTGGTACAAACGGTCAATAATCAGTATACGCCCGATAACGAACGATAGCTAACCGTCCGACAGCCCGGATACACTGCCATTTAGCCGGCGGCTACCGGAACACGACTCGCGGTGTACCTGGATCGTGAGCGGCGCTCCATCCCGCGCGGTCGGCCACTCGATCGCTTGACGGCTCGTCCCAGTGGACTACACTGACTGCGAACGGGCGGCCGAATACACTCAATAACAAAGCGATCTACCACCGCGTCTCACGAGGTATGCAAGCGCTGGTCGTCGGGATCGACGCCGCCTGTTATCCCGTGCTCGATCCGCTGTTCGAAGCGGACGCGATACCGACGCTCGAACGGCTCTTCGAGGGAGGCGCGAGCGGGCCGCTGGAGTCCCAAATTCCGCCGTGGACGGCCAGCGCGTGGCCGTCGCTGTACTCCGGGAAGAATCCGGGCAAACACGGCATCTACGATTTCGTCACCTTCGAGGGGTACGACTGGCGGGTCGTCTCTGCGGCGGACCTGCGCGAGCCGCCACTGTGGCAACTGCTCGACGAGAACGGCGTATCGAGCGTCGTCGTCAACGCCCCCGTTACCGCTCCCGTACGCCCGTTCGACGGAGCGCTCGTTCCTGGCTACATGGCGCCGGAAGACCCGACCTGTCACCCTGACGGGCTCCGCTCTGAGATCCGGGACGCGATCGGGCCCTACCGGGTGTATCCAGAACACACCGGCGAGACGGTATCCCGGACAGAGGCGCGGGCGGAGTACCTGGCGCTGACGGCGATGCGAGGCGAGGCGTTCCGCTATCTCGCCGACCGGTTCGACCCCGAGTTCGGGTTCGTCCAGTTTCAGCAGACCGACACGCTGTTTCACGAGTTCCCCGACGACCCGGCGCTCGTTCGGGACGTGTACGCGGCCGTCGACAGCGAGGTCGAGGAGATCCTCTCCGCCTGCGATCCGGACACCGTCTTCGTTGTCAGCGACCACGGCATGGGGCCGTACGACGGCCACGAGGTGCGAACGAACGAGATCCTCCGGATGGAGGGGTACGTATCGACGACGACCGAGGGCACAGGGATGCCGACGTGGTCGACGGTCAGGGACGGTCGGCTGACCGCGCGGGCCGACGACGAGGAGTCCGGGACGGGCGCCGTCGAGCGTATCATGGCGGGTCTGTCGGCGGTCGGGCTGACGAGCCAGCGCATCGGCCGCGCCTGCGAGCGACTCGGCATCGACGGGGTCGTCCGCGAACTCGCCCCCGCCCGAGCGGTCCGGGCCGGATCCGAACGGGTCGCGTTCGCCTCCTCCGAGGCGTACGTGCGCTCGCGGATCGAACTCGGCGTCCGGATGAACGTGGCGGGTCGAGACCCCGAGGGGACCGTCCCACAGCGCCGGTACGAGGAAGTCCGCAGTTCGCTCATCGACCTGCTGGCCGGTCTGGAAACGCCCGACGGCCGGCCGGCGTTCGAGGAAGTCGCGCCACGGGAGGCGTACTTCCACGGGCCGGCGGCCGAGGAGGCCGTCGACATCGTGACAGTGCCCCACGAGTTCGACCAGTTCCTCTCGGCGACCGTCGGAACGGAGCCGTTCGGCGAGCCGTCCGAACCCTGGAACCACAAGCGCGAGGGGGTCATCGCGGCAGCGGGCAACCGAGTCGATACCGACGGTGACTTCGGATCGCCACACCTGTTCGACGTCGCGCCGACGGTCATGGCGGCGATGGGCGTCCCGTACGACGAGCGCATGGACGGGCGCCCGCTCCCGTTCGTCCCGTCGCACGGCGAGAGACGGTACCCCACCCGGAAGGAAACGGCTGGAGATACCGTCAGCGACTCGGTCGTCCAGGAGCGGCTCGCTGACCTCGGATACCTGGAATGATTCCCCTCTGTGAGGCCCGTTCCGGATTCGTACCCGTTCGCACCCACCGGGGACGACGGTGGTATCGCCCCGGGAATAGAGTCGGTACCAACGGAGGCGAGACTGGTGGCGAACCGGTATTGAGCTATTAACAATTGTCGGTACCGCGCTGCTATGGACTGATGGGTATCGACGTTCAGAGTGCCGAAGAGGGGGATATTCAGGCGTGGAACGACCGCGTGTCGCGCTCGCCACAGGGGACCCTGTTCCACCTGTACGAGTCGCTCGAACTACAGGCGACCTACGCCGGAGCGACGCTGCATCCGCTGGTCGGATTCAAGGGCGAAGAACCGGTCGGTGTGTTCCCGCTGTTCGAGGCGTCGAAGGGGCCGATCCGCGGCGCGTTCTCCCCACCGCCGGACCTGCGGATCCCCCATCTCGGTCCGGCGATGCTCAACATGGGGAAGCTGAAACAGCGCAAGCGCGACCGACGGCGACAGCGGTTCGTCGAGGGCTGTTTCGACTGGGTCGAGTCCGAGGTCGCCCCGAGATACGGTCACATCCGGACCAGCGGCCGCTACGACGACCTGCGACCGTTCAAGTGGAACGACTGGTCGGCGACCCCGTCGTACACGTACATCGTGGACCTGAACGGCGGCGCCGAGGAGCTCCTCGGCCGGTTCAGCAGCGACGCGCGGTCGAACGTCCGCAACGCCGACGAGGACCGGTACGAGATCACGGTCGGCGGGGGGGAAGCGATCGAGTCCATCCTCGAACAGGTCTCGAACCGCTACAACTCCCAGGGCATCGCGTTCGACCTGCCCACGGAGTTCGCGGTCGACCTCTACGAACGCCTCCCCGACGGGCACCTGAAACCGTACGTGTGCCGCGTCGACGGGGAGTTCGTCGGGGGAATGCTGATCCTCGATTTCGACGATACCGTGTCGCGCTGGCAGGGCGGCGTTCGGACCGACCTCGACGTCGGGCTGCCCGTGAACGACCTCCTGGACTGGCGCGTGATGCAGGACGCGATCGAAGCCGGTCGATCGGCCTACGACCTCGTCGGCGCCGAGAACCAGCGGATCAACCGGTACAAGGCGAAGTTCAACCCCGAACTGGAGTCGTTCTACAGCGCCGAGTACTCCGAGCTGGGCGTCGGCGTCCTCTCGTCGCTCTACAAGCGGTTCCAGGGGTACAAGTAACCGCGCGGACGCCGGCACTCCCGGCGCCGACCCCTGGCGCTGGAACTCACTCCTCGCCCGACAGACGGCGGTCCGTCCTGTCGGCACGGTCGTCGAGGCGGGCGAGAAACTCCGAGAGGGCGAACGCCATCCAGGCCACGCACCACCGCATCAGGACGTGGCGTTTCGTGTAGAACCGATGGTTTCGGAAGTAGAACCGACCGTCCCCGCAGTAGAGATGGTCGAGCGTCCAGTCGACGATCCGCGCGGCGAACTCGATATCACCGGCGTAGGTGAAGACGAGGACGCCGTTCGCCGCCGCGTGTACGTCCCGCGGATATGCGTTCGACTCGTCGAAGTTCGGCGCGCCGGACTCCTCGAACAGCACGTCGCGGTAGAAGGTGAGTGCGCGGTCGATCGTCCCGTCGAACCGCTGGGTGTCGACCACCTCCCGGAACCGGAGGAACGATTCGAGCACGAAGGCGTTGTGGTGGTTGTCCATCGAGAGGTGTGAGTCCGACGGCGGGTCGCGGTAGTACCACCCCCCTTCGTCGGTCTGGCGGTCGGCGACGTACGAGAGGATCCGGGCCGCCTTCCGGCGGTCGGACTCCCGGCCGAAACGCGCGTGAAGGTCGGTCAACAGGCGGGCGCCGAGCGCGTTGGCGTTGATCGTGATCGACGAATCCGGGTGGTTGAGGTGGTAATCGATCGCGGCGCCCCCCTCGACGGAGCGATAGTCAAGGTCGCACTCGACGAACGCCGAGGCCGTCTTCGCGATGGCCGGAAACTGCGGGTCGAGTTCGCCGGCGGCCAGCAGCGCCTTGACGGCGTAGGAGGTCGAGACTACGTCGGGGTCGTTCGGGTGGCCGCGCCCGTCGAGGTGCTGGATCGGGTGGTTGTGCCCGCCGCAGAAGCCGCTGAAGCCGAGACTCCGGTTGCGGACGAGCCACGCCGCGAGCTCGTGACCCTCCTCCGCGTAGTCGACGTCGCCGCCGCCCAGATCCAGGTGGGCGGCGTTGCAGTTGGCCATCGCGAACAGGGCGGTCCCCTTGTAGTTTCGACGCTGCTCGACGCGCAACAGCGGACGGATGTTGACCGGCGGTCGCTTGGCGAGTTCCTGGACCGCGATGTTCAGCCACTTGCTGTCGACCGGTGCGGCCCGCAACAGCCGACTGCTCATGCCGTCGCCGTAGTCCCAACCGCGGTACGACCGGTCTCGGGCGTACGCGAGCGTGTCTCGGAGCACGTCCGCGACCGGGTTCGCTTCGCCGGTCGGCCGCTGGTCTTCGCCACTGCCGTCTAACCGGTCGCTCACAGGCATCGGTCGAGACGAGGTGTGACGCGAGTGGTCACCGACCCTCGGCGACCGAACTGGGATCTATCCGGCGACCCGGTCCCGCCGTGACGCGGGTTCGGTCGGGTCTGCACTGGGCGAGATGGCGCTGTCGTGGATGCCGGCGAGTCGGGGAGCATCAGTTGGAGATGAGGGAGTAGGCGCGCTTGGCCACCGACATCTGCGCCCCGGCCGACTCGACGGTGTTGTACGCGACGAGGTCGGCGCCGAACTTGGACTTGTACCGACAGAGGTTGGGGGTGTTGGCGCCGACCAGGTCGTAGCCCCACACGTCCGGAGCGTCGCCGCGTATGATGTCGGCGATGATCCGCCAGTGGAGGTAGCTGTTGACGCTGGCGCCGTCGTAGTCTGCACGCACGCCACCTTGCCAGAACGCGGCGACGTCGTCGGAGTAGAGGACGACGATCCCGCCGAGGAACGCTCCGTTCGCGTCGCGAGCGGTGTAGACGCGACACCGGTCGCGCAGCGTCCCGACGAGGTCGCGGAAGTACTCTCGACCGACCGGGAACGTCTCGTCTTGTTCGGCGTATCGGTCGGCGACGTCGTCGTAGATCCGTTCCGCCGCCTCCGTTCCCTCGAGAGAGACGGAGACGTCGGCCGCTTCCGCTCGGCGGATCTCCCGCCTGAGACTCTTGCTGAACTGGCTCCTGATCGACTCGGTGGTCTCCGACCGCAGGTCGAGAACGTAGGTGAACGATTGGCTGACGTCCATATCTGCCCACTGGAACGGGCGGGGGTCGTCGTACGTCATGGGGCAGACGAACCGGACCAGCGACCGTGCGGAGTCGGCACCGACTTCGTCGAGGACGAGTTCGACGAAGTTCCGATTGACCGATTCGCGTTTTCGCTGCTTCGGACTGGTCGGCATCACGATCGGCCCGAGTCGCGGCACAGACATCCCCGGGGGCGGTGAGGTGACGAGTCTCCCGCCGGCTCTCGAACCGACGAACACCGGAAACAGGCCGACCGGAACCTCGCCTTTGAACGCGCCGTACAGCCGCAGCGTCGCATCGGTGTGTGCTTCGAGCACCCGGAGCGCTTGCGGCGTGTGGAACACCTCGAACCCACCCTGCGGGAGGGCAGCTTCCCACTCGTCTATCCCCATCTCTTCGATACGCATGTGTTTCGGGTACCGCTCCGGGAAGCATCCGCTTTGTTTTACGTTCTATAACGGGCGACGGAGGCCGGTCAAATACCGATTACCGGAGCCCGATAGGAGTGTCGGACGTCACGTCCGATAGCGGCGCTTCGGAGCGGAACGAACACCGCGCGAGAACGACTATCGCAGAAGTGCAGTCCGTCGATCCGTGAGACGGGGGACGGAGGACGGCGCAGTTACGGCACGTAGTTCAGGCGGGCGGTTCGTCGGTCGCCGCTCCGGCGACGTACTGCCTGCCGCCGGAGTCCTCGGCGGCGAGCGCGTCCCGGATGGCACTGAGAAACAGTCGCGGATCGTCGAGACGGATGTAGTCGAACCGCGGGTCCCTGAGACAGGAGGCGGCGACCTCGAACAGCGTCTCCCCGAACGCCGGGCGGTCGAGGAACGGCGAGTCGTCGCTGCGGATACTCGACAGGTGCGAGAGTTCGCCGTAGGCCATGTGCGTCCCGACGCCGGTCTCGTACGTCGGGTCGATCGCCTCGGGTTCGCCGCGCGCCCGGAGCCAGTAGTAGTACGGGAAGTCGGCGTTCGCGCGGGTGGCGGCGGGCAACGACTGCCAGACTCGCGGGTTGAGTTCGAGGAATTTCCACTCGCCGGTCTCCTCGTCCCTGGCGTACTCGGCGCAGACCAGGCCGTGCCAGTCGAGGTGAGAGAGCAGGCGGTTCGCCACCCGCTCGACACCCTGGGAGTAGGCGGAGACGCGGTAGACCGCCCCGCCGCCGACCCAGGAGTTACTGCGGATCTGCTTGTGCTGGCACGTCGCCAGCGGCTCCCCGTGGTCCCACAGCCCGCAGTACAGGTACCGGTCGCTCTCGTGGATGTAGTCCTGTACGATCGGGTCGTGGGCCATCTCGGCGCGGATCGCCGCGGGGTCGGGCTCCTCGCCCGCTTCGAGGAATCGGACGCTCCGGGACTCCTCGGCGTCGTCGGCCGACAGCGAGTCGACGTAGTCGCTGGTCAGCAGGTTGTATCGCGACTTGATCACCACGTCCGAGTCCCACTCGTCGACGTCGGAGAGCCGGCGGGTCCGCGCCTGCGGGACGCCCGCCCGCCGCGCCTCCTCGGAGAGCCGTATCCGGTCCTGGGCCTTCCCCAGCGTGTCGAGGTCCGGCGTCACGAGCGAGACGTACTCCTCGAAGCGGTCGCGGTACTTCGCGAAGAGATACGTGTCGCACTCCCGGATCGGGAGGATCGTCTCGATGTCCGAACGGGCGGCGATATCCAGCAGCGCGTCCCTGTAAGCCGTCAGCTCCTCGGGGGCCGCCGACAGCTGCACCTGCTCGGAACAGTATCGCGAGGAGAAATGGGGGATCCGTTCGTGTTCGGACGCCACGACCGTTCGGACGCCGCGCTCGGCGAGCGAGCGCATACACGCGTAACTTTTCATCTGGCGCGCCGTCGGAATGAGCACTGCGCCCCCGGATGTCCGTCCCGTTGCCATGTTCGATGGAGGAGAGATTCGCACAGACGAATATCAGTATACAGCCGCTAACACCGGGTACTCGGGCGATGCGTCCCGGGAGCAGGCGGACTATAACAAAGGGGCGGCGTGGGGGATACCCGGGAGAGAACGCGATGATCGAGTCACCTCCGAGGAGGGTCGACGGGAGCGGCGACTCCCCCGGCCGCCGGCCCCGACGATCCCATGCAAAGCCAGAGTGATACCCACGGTCGGACCGCGGAACCGGGAGAGAGCTCCGCCGAGGGTCGCGCGGTCGCGAGGTCGGTCCTCGAAGCCACGCTGACGTACGCTCGCGAACGTGACTACACCGGCTGGGACCTCTACGACGGCGAGAGCAGTCGGATCCTCCGGGCGCTCCCTGTCGAGAGCAAGTGGCTGAACCTCGCCGTCCAGCAGTCGGTCCGCCGCTCGCCCGTCAACATTCGGCCGCTGCTCCTCGTCGAACAGCGGCGCAACCCGATGGGGACGGCGCTGTTCTCGGTGGCGAACCTCACCGCCTACGACGTGACCGGCGACGAGCGGTACCGCGCCGAGGCCCGCCGGCTCGCCGACTGGGTCGTCGAGAACCAGGTCGACGGCTACGGCGGGTTCTGCATCGGACACAGCCACCCCCTGCAGGGGCTCTCGAAGCGGACGACGCCGGACGTCCCCGGCGTCGTCGGCACGTCGTGGTCGACGAAGGCGCTGCTCGCCGCGGGCGAGCGGTTCGACGGCCCGTACCACGAGGTGGCGGCCAGCGCCGCCGACTTCGTGTTCGAGACGCTGGGCTACGGCGAGGCCCCCACCGGGGCGCGCATCAACTACAAGGCGACCGACACGGGCGACCACTACACGCTCAACGCCAACGCGCTCGGCGCGCGACTACTGGTCGACCTCTACGACGCCTTCGGCGACGCGACGCACCGAGCCCGCGCCGAACGGATCCTCGAATACGTGGCCGCCCAGCAGACCGACCGCGGCGGCTGGATGTATCGCGACCCGCCCGAGGCGTCGCACCTCTCGATGGACAACTTCCACAACGGGTTCATCGTCCAGTCGTTCCTGCGGTACCGGGAGGTGTGCGACCCGGAGGCGTTCGCGACGACCGTCGACGACGCCGTGGCGTTCTACCGGGAGCTGTTCACGGCCGACGGCGCGCCCCACTTCGACGAGTCGAACGAGTTCCCGCGTGATATCCACTCCTCGGCCCAGGGCGTGATCGTGTTCTCGATGCTCGGCGAGTTCGACCGCGCCGAGGCGATCCTCGACTGGGCGCGGGAGAACCTCTCGGACGGAGGCGGGCGCTTCTTCCACGAGCAACAGCGGTTCTACACCGATCGCACGACGCTGATGCGCTGGTGTCAGGCCTGGATGGCCTACGCGGTGGGCGAGTACCTGCGGCGGACCGGCGCGGCGGAGCCGAGCCCGCGGACCACGGCCTGAGACGCGTCGGACGCCCCCGGGCGGGGCTCTCGCCCTCTCAGACTGCCACGCTCCGGCCCGTCGTTCGCTCCGGGAGCGGCCGGTTCCGGTCGCGGTCCGACGAGCGAGCGGGCCCTCCGCATCCGGTCGCGAAGCGACGAGCGGGCGGGAATGTCCTCCATAACAAAATTTCACACCCGAGACGACCCGATCGATGTTCGACAGTTCGGCGGGTGAGACGGCCGGGGCGGACGCGGTGACCGGCGGTTCGTCCGACGGCGTTCGGCGCCGGCCGGGAGACGAGGGGGCCACCGCGTCGGGAGGCGACGGTGCGACGCCGCGACTCCCGGACGACTTCGAGGTGGTCGTCGTCGGGCCGACCCACGGCGGTGGGATAGTCAGCTACATCACCAACCAGACCGAGCGCCTGACGGACCACGTGTCGGTCACCGTCCACGACTCCGGTGCGCCGCCGAGGGGATCCGGACCGGTCCGGTTCCTCTCCGGGCTGGTGATGGCGCTCGTCGCGCTCGTTCGGTTCGCGACCCGCTCGCCCCCTGACGTGGTCCACGTCCACACGTCCCATCACTTCTCGTTCTACCGGAAGGGGCTGTACGTCTTCTTCGCGACGTACGTCTGGGACGTGCCCGTCCTCGTCCACGTCCACGGGTCGGGGTTCGACGAGTTCGTGGCGACGGACAACCGACTGGTCGCGGCGTACCAGCGCGCCGTCTTCGGCGCCTGTGACGGAATAATCGTCCTCTCCGAGCACTGGAAGGACGTCGTAGCCGCCCGCGCGCCCCGGTCCAAGCTGCGCGTGATCCCCAACGCCGTCGATCCGGGGGCCTACCGGGCCGACCCGACCGACGAACGGCCCCATCTCGTGCTGGTCTCCAACCTGATCGAGCGGAAAGGGGTCGCGGAGCTCGCGTCGGCGGTCGAGACGCTGGCCGACAGACATCCGGACGGATTCCGCGTCTCCATCGCGGGCGACGGCCCGCTGTCCGACAGGGTCGAGCGCCTGGCGGCGACCCACGAGGAGGTCACCTACCACGGCTACGTCTCCGAGGAGCGAAAGCGGGAACTCCTCGCCGACGGGTCGATATACGTGCTCCCGACCTACGCCGAGGGGCTCCCGATCGCGATGCTCGAAGGGATGGCGGGCGCGAACGCCGTCGTCTCGACGGAGGTCGCCGCGATCCCGGAGGTCATCGACGACGACCGGGGGATTCTCGTCGAGCCCGGCGACGCCGAGGCGCTCGTCGACGCCCTCGAAGCGCTGCTGACCGACCCCGAGCGGCGGACCCGGATGGCCGAGAACAACCGCCGCGCCGTCGAGGCGGAGTACTCCTGGCGGTCCGCTATCGACGAACTGCTCCGGACGTACGCGACCTACGCGTAGGACACCGTCGTCCGATCCGCTCGCTTTCGCGGCCTCGCTGCTCGCGATGCGGGGAGCCGTAGCTCCGCCCCGTGGTCCGTTCTCGTCGTGTGCTGACGACTTCCCCCGTCGGACGGCTCCGTCGCGGATCGATCGAGTCGTCCGTCCGAGTCGTCCGTCCAGCGATAACTGACGGCCACTCCCGAGCGTGCGACAGGCGAGAAACGAGCGATTACCGCGGGATCCGGTCGGGAAAGCACGTCCTAACGCCCGTCTTCGCGGGTGTGGAGCGAGCGGCGGCGGTGGATAGAGTGGGTACTATCCCGGGGCAATCTGGTTCCTTTCCGGGAGTAAGCCGTACGTTCGGGCGTACCATCGTGGAGTAACCGGGGCGTGAACGACACGGTTACCGAAAGAAGCGTTAATTCAGTATGGTAGGCATACCGGTCCATGTCGCCTCACAACGGCGAGGGTCACGGGCAAGACGAGAGCAGTTACGACGACCCTACCGGCGATGACAGGAAGTATGGACATGATACCGAAGGACGAGCGGGGTTCGACCGGCGGTCGTTCCTGAAGATCGCGGGGGTAGCCACGGCGGGGCTGGCCGCGACCGGGCTGTCGGGGACGGCCGGGGCCGCCCCGACCCGGGACAGTTTCTCCTTCGACCGCGTGGTGAACGCGGTCGACGACCTGGGGATGGACCCGAACGGGCAGAGCCCCATCGACGGGGCGCTCGACCGCGCCATCGAGAGCGGGACGCTCGTCGAGTTCCCCCCGGGTGAGTACAAGTACACCGAGTCCCACTCTTGGGACGGCGTCAGCAACGCCGGGATCGCCGGCACGGGCAGCTCCCAGCGCGACGTGACGTTCCTGCCCGAACAGGGTCACCAGGTCCGCCTCGTGAACGGCGATCTGGGCGGTCCGATCCTGCTGGAGAACTTCAGTTTCCAGCAGTACGACGACAAGAGCACGCTCCCGTGGATCCGGGTCCGGTCGCCGGGCGGCTCGCTGGTGCGCGATATCGAGTGGCTCGGCAAGACGGGGCTCGGCCCGTCGATGTCCGTCGGGTCGCCGTACGTGTTCACCTACGAGACGACGACGCAGGACGGCGTGAACGTCGCCGAGAACCTGATCATCGGTGAGGACGCCCCCGCACACGAGGCGCAGTACCCCGAGGGCGTACAGGTCTGCCGCGCGGGCGGCTCCCACGTCGGCGAAGTCGTCTACCGGAACCTGCGGTTCGTCGAGCAGAACTCGAACCCGATCCGCTACACGAACCCGCCGGGCGTCATCACCATCGAGGGCGGCGAGTTCATCGACAACACACACACCAGCCTCCGGGTCAGCGCGGGTCGCCACCCGTCGAAGCAGTCCGTCGTCGACGGTGCGTACATCTCCGTCTCCAAGGACTGGGGGAACCTGCGCGGCGGGCTCATCTGCGACTCCAGCAACGGCGGCGACGCGGGGATGGTCGTCAAGAACACCACGATCGAGTGGGACGTGAACGGGGGCGAGGTGATCGAGTTCCCCGACTGGGGCGGTCACGGTGCCGTCACGTTCCGCAACTGCATCGTCCGGAACGACGGCGGGTCGGCGACCATCGCGGCCGACGCGACGAGCGACACGAGCGACGACGCGATCACCGTCGAGAACTGCAGCTTCACCGGCAGCGGCGGCGGGTTCGTCGCCGAGAACCGCGGCGGGTCGGTCATCCGCGACTCCTGTATCGGACTGTCGGACGCGACGATCCGGGGCTTCGAGACGCAGAACGTCGGTAGCTCCGGCTGCCGAACCCCGTCGGACGGGACCGACGGATCAGCGGACAAAACCACCACGGACGAAACCGACGGGACCGAGGACACCACGGACCTCCCTAACACACTCGTCGTCCAGGGGACGGGGACGGCGACGCGGTACACGTTCACCGTCTCGGAGGAGCTACAGCCGGTCGACAGCACCATCGAGAGCCACGACACCGTCGACGGGCGGACGGCCGACGCCTGGGTGACCACGTCCTCACACGCCGACGAGTTCGCGTTCTCCGGGTCGGTGACGGCGTTCGAGTACGCCGAGGGCGGCCCCGTCGACATCACGCTGAACGGCGAGTCGGTCGCGGCCGAAGACCTCGTCGACACCAACGACGGGCCGAGCGCCGAGGTGACCGTGACTGCAACCGACGGGCTGACCGCGGAGCTGTCCGCCGAGGGATCGACGGACCCGGACGGGTCGATCGAGTCCTACGAGTGGGCGGTCGGCGACGAGACCTACTCGGGGAGCACGGCCACGCACGCGTTCGGGGACGCCGGGACGTACTCCGTCTCGCTGACCGTCACCGACGACGCCGACGCGAGCGCCAGCACCACCGCCGACGTGTCCGTCAGCGACGAGTCGCAGCTTCGCATCCAGGGAGCGGGCACGCCGACGCAGGTCGTCGTCGAGGTCAGCGGCGAACTCACCGCCCTCGAGGACACCATCGAAGTGTGGGACGAGGTCGGCGACTCCAGCGCGACGGTCTGGGTGACCGACACCGAGGACGTCGACGAGTTCACCTTCACCGGCGAACTCACCAACGTCTCGTTCAACGAGGGCGAGGCCGACGTCTTCGTCGACGGGACCGCCGTCGACCCCTCGTTGATCGGCCCGAAAGAGGAGACCCCCAAGGACCTCGAGATCCGCGGGGCGGGCACGCCGACGCAGGTCGTCGTCGAAGTGAGCGGCGAACTCACCGCCCTCGAGGACACTATCGAAGTGTGGGACGAGGTCGGCGACTCCAGCGCGACGGTCTGGGTCACCACCACCGAGGACGTCGACCGGTTCACCTTCACGGGCGAACTCACCAACGTCTCGTTCAACGAGGGCGAGGCCGACGTCTTCGTCGACGGGACCGCCGTCGACCCCTCCGACGTGTAGGCCGCGAGGCGCGACCGGCTGTCGCCCCATCGCGACCGGCCGCCTCCACACCGGGACGACCGTCGCGCCCCGACCCGACCGAATAGCGTTCGCTCGGATCTCGCACGGGACGGGGTTCAATGCGATTACCCGCAACACTACAGTGGAAACTATCGACAGTCATTCGAACCGAAACGAAACGGCGTTCGTCTCTGAAAGCGGTTCCGGCCGTCGCGGTCGGAGGGTGTGTCTCGCGACCGAACACAGCGCCAGGGGCGGTCCGTTCGACCGCCCCGACCGACTCGCGCGCCCGGATCGCTCGGCGGTTCGAACGGCCGATCGATAGCAGCGATCCGGGGAAGTCGGTCCGAGCCGCGAGCCCGTGGGACGGACCCGACCGAGAATCTCCGCGCGTCGGGCGCGCGACCCGCGCGCTCGCCGCCGGAGACCGCGAAGCGGCGACCGGCCGGTCGGTCAGTCGAAGTGCCGTTGCAGCCAGATCTCCATCGTCGTGATCGAACAGAGCGCACCCGTCTCGTCGCTCTCGCCGTCGAGGTGGCGCTGACGGCGGTCCTCGACCGCGTCGGCGTCGAGGAACCAGCGGGCGCGCGCGTCGTCGATCACCTCGTCGAGTCGCGACCGGATCTCGTCGTTGTCTCTGTACCACTGGCCGGCCATCGAGACGCCGCCGTAGGTCGGGTCGCCGAGGAGATGCGAGAGGGCGGTGCTCGCGAAGAATCCGGCGACGTGGAGCGGGTACGGGAGACTCGGCTTCAGCCGCGACCGCTCGTAGGGTATCTCGGCGAGGTCGGCGTCCAGCACTCGGATCATCTCGATCTTCGGCTTCACGACGCCGAAGATCAACTCGCCGTCCGACCCCGGGAGCGCGCCCATCCGCCAGGACGGCGGGAGCTTCGCGGCGCTCTCGAGGAAATCGCCGTCGGCGTAGGGGACTCTGGTGCCGCTCCGGCCGCGCGCGACCGGATTGCTCGCGTGCGCGAGTCGGGGGTAGTAGTTCTGGAAGTGCGCGTCGACGACCGCCTGTTCGAAGTCGGTCTCCTCGGTCCGGGTCGCTTCGCGCCGGTAGGACCCCATGGGGTCCACGTCGGCGTCGACGAGGTCTCTCACCTCCTCGGCCGCCAGCGAGGCCTCGCTGTGATACATCGAATCGACCAGCGACGACGCCTCCCGCAGGTGATACCGGCTGAGGTGCTGGCCCAAGAGTTCGCCGAGGACACCCTCCATGAGGACGTTCGGCTCGCGCCCGTCGATGTTGTCGGTCGCGGTCAGGTTGAGCGCGAAGTTCCAGTTGACCAGCCCGTCGGTCGCGTCGACCGTCTTCTCGAGCACGGGGAGAAAGCGGTCGGCCGTCAGCGGGACCGTCTCGTTGGGGAGTTCCAGCGACTCGGCCACGTCCTCGGCCAGGCGGACGTTGATACCGCCGCCGGGGTTGGCGTCGTAGGTGTACGTCGTGAGCGAGTCGAAGGCGTCGCGCTCGCGCTGGACGCGCGCGAACTCGCTGATCGTCGCGCGGCTGTCGAGCCCGCCGGAGAGCCAGACCCCCACGTCGCCCGAGACGGTGTCGGCGGTCCGGTCGACCGTCCGCTGGAACTCCGTGGTCAGCTCGTGGAAGTACTCCGCGTTCGGGTCGGCCGGCTCGTACTCCGGCCGCCAGTAGCGCCGCTCGGTCAGCTCGCCGTCGTGATACTCGACGACCGTCGCCGGGTGGACGGTCTTGACCCCCTCCAGCAGCGTCGTATCGCTCCACATGTGCCCCATGAGGAGCAGGTCGCTCACCCCCTGGGGGTCCACGCTCGGGTCGTCGAGCGCCGGCATCAGTTGCGAAGGCCCGGAGGCGAAGGCGAACCCGTCGTCGCTCCGATACACCGGCGGCCGGCTCCCGATCTTGTCGGTCGCGAGCAGGACCCGGTCCTCGTCGGGGTCGACGGCGGCGACGGTGAACGGGCCCTCGAGCGTTTCGAGGGTCCGGTCGGGGGCCATCAGCAACCGCTCGAAGATAGTCCGGGTGTCCCACCCGAGTTCGTCGCGGTTCGAGACCGCACCGTCGATCACGCCCGCGGCCCCCCCGTCGCGCCAGAACGTGTGTCCCTCCGGGTCTTTCTCGCCGTGGTGGCGGATCCCCAGCCCGTGTGACTCCGACCCGGACCGGTCCGTCCCGTACCAGGGTTCGCGGGGCATCGTGTCCAGCATGTCGTCGACGACCCCCTCGCCGACGGTGCCGCCGGCGATCCCCGTCAGTGCCATCGCGGACCCTCGGTCGTCGCGCGGGCGGCCTGTCTCCTGTCCCGCTCGTAGGCAGTTCCCGTCATCGCCCCGAAGGTATCCGGCGGGAGTCTTTGGTATACGCCTCCTAAGCGGCGAACGGGGCGACCGGGGTGTTCGAGTCGCCAGCGTCGCCGCCGGGCCGAACAGACCCCAGGGCGTCGTCCCCAGCGGGTCGGCGCCGCGAGTACAGACCTTATAACAATTCGGACAGGCCGGGAGCGGTTACTCGAACGGAGACACGATGCTCTCGAAACGCCAACTGCGACGAGTCGCGACGTGGGCCGTCGACAGCCCGAATCTGCTCGCCCGCCAGGTCAACAGAGCCTATCACACCCGGGGGTTCAACCGCGCGTTCAACCACGACGGGGTGTCGGTCGTCGACGAGGACTGGGACACCCTGATCGTGCTCGACGCCTGCCGGTACGACCTCTTCGAGGACCGGTACGACCTCCCGGGGACGCTCTCGGCCAGGGAGTCCAGAGCGGCCCACACTTCGGAGTTCATCCTCGGGAACTTCCACGAACGGGACCTGACCGACACCGTCTACGTGACTGCGAGCCCGATCCTCGAACGGGGCTACCAGCACAAGTACGACCCGTCGTTCCACGCGGTCGTCAACGTCTGGCAGGAGGACGGCTGGGACGACGAGTACAACACCGTGCTGCCGGAGACGATGGTCGAGTACGCGCTGGAGGCGGTCGAGCGCTACCCGAACAAACGGCTGGTCGTCCACTTCATGCAGCCCCATTA
>NZ_AOIU01000034.1 GCF_000337455.1 Halosimplex carlsbadense 2-9-1
CAGCCCCGCGTGAAGGAACTGCTCGGCGAACTCTCCGGCAAGACCGTCGTCACCTCCGACCACGGGAACATGCTCGGCGAACGGGCCCGACCGATCCCGATCCGCGAGTGGGGCCACCCCGACGGCGTCTACACCCCGGAGCTGGTGACCGTCCCGTGGCTCGAATACGAGAGCGGCCCGCGACGGGAAGTCGTCGCCGAGGCGCCTGTCGACGAGACGGAGAGCGGCGACGCCGTCGAAGACGACGTGGTGGCCGAGCGGCTCAGGAACCTGGGCTACGCCGAGTGACCGGCGCGGCCGAGAACTGACCGAGGCGGTCGTCCCCGTTCACTCCGAGATCCGACGTTTGACGCGGCGATAGTTGTTCTTCAGGAGGAACCGGCCGACGAAGCCGGGCTCCTCGCGCTGTTTCGTGTGGCTGTGATACGTCCCGAGTTCGTCGGGCTCCCACGGCTCGAACTCCGGCGAGCGGAGCTTCTCGACGCCGGTCGCGAAGATGTCCCGCTGGATGGCCGCGGTCGCTTCGCTGATGTCGGCGTAGGTGGGGTCGGGCCGGAGCTCTCGAGACGCGATCTCGACGATCCGCCCGCCGTCGATGTCCTCCGTGAGCTGCTGGAGCGTCACGGCGACCCTGTCGTCGTCGTTGACGAACGTGAGCTTCGGCCCCATCCCCCGGTAGTCGCGAATGTCGCACCCGTGCGTGCTGAGGACGCCGTACTTCGGCGCGTCGAGGACCGGTCCCTTGAGAAGGCCGAATCCGAAGCGGACGAGTACGTCGCACTCCTCGCCGAGGGTCTCGGTGACGTCCTCGGGCAGCGTGTTCCAGGCGCCGCCGGCCGGGACCGGGTCGACCTCGTGGGTCCGCACGTCCGAGAGGACGTCGACCGACTCGATGGGTTTCGACTGGCGCGCCTCCATCTGGTCGCGCTCGTCGAACAGCATCCACCCCAGCTTCCGGTCGGCGTAGATGAACGCCTTCAGCTTCTCCTCGCGCAGCACGTCGAAAAAGAGGCTGATGTCGGACGGGGAGACGCTGGCGCCGCGGTTGATGGCGTTCGCGCCCTGCTTGAGGACGGAGGAGTCGTCCCTGACCGAGGCGTCGACGACGACGCGTTCGATGCTCGCGCCGTCGACGGCCTCGACGTTTTCGAGCGCCGCTTCCTGCCAGTGCAGTACCATGGGGTTCGCGAGAACCCCGACTCGGATCGTGTTCTCAGTCATGGGTTCGCTCGCTCCTCCCGGGGCCGCCGACCGTCGGGACGGCCTCCGGGTCGTCGTCGAACAGCAGTCGTTCGAGGTCGCTCGGTGGGACCTGAAGTATCTCGCCGTGGTGGCGGCTCGTGTTGTACGGGTTGATCACCAGCCCGAGCTCGTCGTTCGCGCGGACGAACACGTAGGCGCTCGCGGCCGGGAGCGCCGACAGCGACTCGCCGACCGAGGACCGACGAGTGAACGAGCACAGCTCGCGCCACTCGCGGTAGCCGGTCGCCGACGTGGCCGCGAGGACGCGGGCCGTTCGGCTTCCGGAGTCGGCCCGCTCGGCGGTCGGCGCCGTGCTGTCGGTGCCGCACTCGGCGGCCGTCGCGGCGACGACCACCGACTCGCCGCCGACAGACAGCGTCTCGACGTAGTAGACCGACTCCGTGGTCGTCCCGACCGTCTCCGGCTCCGGCTCCGCGGCGCCGATGCGGTCGCGGGGCAGCGCGAGCAGTTCGACGGTGTCGACGTACGGGCAGTCCATCCCCCAGAGGACCGCGTCCGGGGTGAACGCCAGCCCGACCGCGCGCCAGCGCTGGCTCCCGCTCCCCACGGGCCGGAATCGGCCGTCGTCGAAGTACCCGACGGCGCTCTCGCGGTCGGTGTCGCCGGTGGTCGCCCACAGGCGCCCGCCGTACGGGTCGTGGAACAGCCCGTGGAAGTGACGCGCGTCCTCCTGAACGTGGTAGGGCGACCACGACCGGCCGTCGTCGTCGCTGGCGAGGACGCGCGCGTCCTCGTCGCCGAGCGGGTACTCCGCGAGGTACAGCTCCCCGTCGTGCTCGCACAGCGACGTGGGGAGCACGCCCATCGGGCCGGACGACGCCGGCAGTTCGCGGGTCACAGACCACGAGCGACCGCCGTCGGACGAGACGAACGCCCGCCGCCCGACGGTCGCGACCAGTCCCTCGGCGCCGACCGGCCAGACGTTCGTCGTCGTGTACGCACCGACGAGCGGTCCGAGCAGGCGCTTGGTCCGCCCCGCGTTCAGGACGCGAAAGCGCAGCCGGTCCAGCCCGCGCCCGGGACACGGGATCGTCCCGCGGTCGGTGATCCCGCTCCCCGGCCGCCAGGCCGAGACACGACGGCCCGCCGCGCAGTAGCCGACCTGATTCCGGATCCCACCGAGTTGCATCGGCGTTCCGTACCCCGCGGTCACCCATTGTTAACGACTCAATACGCGGTCGCCCCGCTCGTCTCACCCGAACGCCCGCCGAGAGTCGTCCGGCCCGGTCCGCCGCGGCGACGCTCGACTACAGCGGCGGGACTCCACAGACGTCGAAACGGTTCGTTTAGGATCAAAATAACAAGACCGTTACGGGTCGACAGATCGGACGGTATCCGGGTGACAACTTCAGCAATGTCTTTCATCACCGACGTAGGCGGCTCTCAAACCGAAGTGAAATCGTTCCTCAAGGCGGCCATGAGCCACCCGACGGCGTTGGCCGTGTTCGTCGCCGCCGCCGGGCTCGTGATTCAGTTCGACGTGCTACCGCGATCCGTGCGGACGGTCGTCGCGCTGCCGCTGGTGTTTTTCGCTCCGGGGTACATGCTCGTGACCGCGATATATCCGGAACAGTACACTGGCGGGTACGGTGACGCGCTCCTGACCGGCGGCTGGGACCAGCGGGACGGAGACGGGCTCCACCCGCTCGAACGGGTCGTCCTCTCGGTCGGTCTCAGCGTCGCGATAGTTCCGCTTCTCGGTCTGGTCGTCTGGGCGGCCTTCGGTGAGTTCACTCCCGTACTCGTTCTCGCCGGTCTCGTGAGCGTCGTCGGCCTGCTGCTCCCGGCCACGGTTATCCGTCGCTACAATCTTCCGCCGGACCGACGGCTGGTCACGCGACCCCGGACCCAGGTCCGGCGTTTCGGCCGGTGGCTCCCCGGTTCGTCGACCGCTGAGACGGCGACGAACGCGTTTCTCGTCGCCAGTGTCCTCCTGGCGGCGGGAGCGTTCACGTACGGGGTCGCGCTCCCCGCCGACGGCGAGACGTACTCCACGGCCGCGCTGCTCACAAACCATAGCGGCGAGCTGACGGCCGACGGCTATCCGACGAATTTCACCGCCGGTGAAGCGGAGTCGCTGACGCTCCAGCTGACCAACAGCGAGAACGCCCAGACGACGTACACGGTCGTCGAAACGGTCGAACGGGTGAGGACGCGGGACTCCCGGATCGACGTCGTCGAACGGTCGGAACTCGGTCGCGAGCAAGTGACACTTCCGCGCGGATCGACCGAACGGCTCGAACGGGAGGTCGCTTCCGACCTGACGGGCGACTCCCTCATGCTCTCCTACTACGTCTACAAGGGCGAGCCACCGGAGCGGCCGAGTCGGTCGACCGCGTACCGCGATCTCCACCTGTGGGTCACCGTCGAACCGGCCTGAATCGATCGGTCCGACGATCCGGCGGGGTCGCGTCCCCGGTCACGCCTGGGTGTATTCGAGATACGCCGGCGACCGGTCCAACACCCGCCCGAAGTATGTCCCGTCCTCGTTGCGGGTAGAGGCGACCGAGTACGGCGTGTTCACGGCGGTCTCGACGCAGACGTTCGAGCCGCCGGCCGACTCGTCGGTACCGAACACCGGGATCTGCTCGGACCCGACCGATGCGCTGGTCGCGATGGAAACCCCCGGACCGAGACAGATCAGTTCGTCGGCGGCGTCCGACGAGTCGTCGGTGTACACCCAGAGGGGGTATCGACTCGATTCGCAAGCGTACCGCGTCACCCGCGACCCCGAGGAGTTCGACAGGAAGAGGCCGTCGCGCTCGCGGGAGTCCCTCTGGGAGATCGTCAGCCCGTCAATCTCCGAGCCCGGTCGGCCGTCGACGAGCACGTCGACGGCCCGTGACGCCGACGTATCGATCTCGACGTCCCGGAGCGTGACGTCCCAGGGTCGGTCCGGCGTTCCGCCCATATCGCTGACGCCCGGCGGCGCGACCTGTATCGCTCGGAAGCCGTCTCGGTCGACATCGAAGGCACAATCCCGCACGGCCAGGTGCCCCGCGGTGCCGTCGACCTCCACGAGTCCGCGGGCGAGTTCCGCCGAGCGGACCGCGAGCTCGCAGTTCTCGATGGCGCCGCCGCTCTTGCCCTGCCACCCGGACTCCCACCAGATGCCACGGACGGCGTTGTACGTGCCGTCGACGCGGTCGGCGGCGTCCGTGTCTATCTCGATGGTGGCGTCCCTGACGAAGGAGTCCTGGCCGCAGACTCTGATCTGGGAGACGGCGTTGTTCCTGTAGGTCCCGCCGCTGATCTGGACCGGGCCGTTGGTTCTGCTGGCGTACACGCCGTTGCTTCCGCACTGCTCGATGTGACAGTCGAGCAGTCGAAGGGTGCCGTAGTGGTGGCGTCCGCTGTAGAAGCCGACGAACGCGTCCGGATACACGCCGACTTCCCCGCCGCCCCTGTTCACGTACCGCTCGACCGTGCCCACCCCGGACGAGTCGGTGATCTGGACGACGAGGTCCTTGGTCCCGTTGTCGGTCGGCGTGAACCCCGCGACCTCGACGTCGCGGACCACGAGTCCGTCCCGCTGGTGGATCAACAGGCCGGAGTTGGTCACCCTGTCGTCGGTCTGGTCGGCGGTGAAGTTCTCGAACAGCGAGCCGCTGCCCGAAGTGACGTGCAGCAACCGACTGCTGTACCCCTCCGGGTGGACGAAACGCACGTCGCGTCTGGTCTCGCCCGTTCCCCGCATGCCGAACGTGATGTCACCGTCGACCTCGATCGGCCTGGTCACCAGGTACTCCCCCGGCGGGAACTCGATCAGCGTCCCGTCCGCAATCGCCTCGTTAATGGCGTCGTTACAGGGCTCCGACCCGTCGGGGACGCACCCGTAGTCGGCAACGACGTCGACGACGGTCCGAAATTCGGGTTCGGCCGTCGGCGTCGGTGAGGCCGCGGGCGAGGCCGTCGAGGTGGACGGCGACTCCGCTTCCGTCGGTGCGGGCTGTGTCGCGCTGGGACTGGACGTCCGTGACCGCTCCGGACGGTCGTTCGATCCCAGCCAGTTACACCCCGTGACACCACCCGTCGCGGCGACACCCACGAGTCCGAGGAACTGGCGCCGATTCATTTCATCGTCGGACATCCCGGTGGTACGCACATTGTTATACCCAGAGACACCGCCCGGTAGGGCCCGTTTTCGCTGCGTCGCGGGACCGTGTCGTCGACCGGGACTGGGACGGAGCCGCCCGGCGGTCGGCGTCGGCCGGTCGAAACGGTCCCGGCTCGCGTCCGGCACCGCCTGGATGGACTGGCCGTCGAAGTATGGATTCCATTACATTGGTGTTGGCGGGTGCGTCCGTACGCATGACCCGACAGGACGTGGTCTGGGTGACGCTCGAGAGCGTCCGATGGGACCATACGTCGCTTTCGGAGCGGTCTCGCGATACGACGCCGACGCTGTCCCGACTCGCGGCGGAGGGGCGGAGCTACGACGACTGCTTCTCTCACGACATCTGGACGCGGGCCTCGACGGCGTCTATCCTCACGGGTCGGGCGTCGTCGGCCCATCGAACCTGGTCGAACGACGCGGCTCTCCCGGACTCGATCGCGACGATCCCCGAGGCGTTCGGCGACGCGGGCTATCGAACGGTCGGGATCTCGCCCAACGGCCAGTTCGGGCCGGGAACCGGGCTCGACCGGGGGTTCGACGACTTCCACTACCTCACCAGGTCGACGCTGGTGAGCGAAGCGGGACTCCCGTCGCTCCTGCGGTGGGCCGCGAACCTCCGGAGACACTCCGGCGGGATCACGCGCGACGGGAACCAGCACTGCCTCGGATACCTCAGTACGAACGTGGCCAAGCGACACATCCGCCGGGCCTCGACGGGCGAGGAGCCGCTGTTTCTCTACGTCCACTACGGCGACTCCCACCACGCGTACGTGCCGCCGATCGCCTGGCGCGACCGGTTCGCGGACGACCTCCCGATGCCGGTCGACGAGGCGGTCGACATCGCCCTCGATATGTCCGACCGGATGTACGAACACATCGCCGCGACGGACCCGTTCGACGACGACGAGTGGACGGCGCTGCGAACGCTGTACGATACGGCCATCGCCTACGTCGACCACCTGACCGGCGAGTTGGTCTCGGCGGCCCGACAGCGCCTGAACGACCCGGTCATCGTCGTGACCGCCGACCACGGCGAGCTGTTCGGCGAGCGGGGACTGCTCGCGCACATGCTCGTCAACAACGCCGCCGTCGCGAACGTCCCGCTGGTCGTCGCCGGCGCGAACGAGTTCCCCGAAGCGGGACCGATACAACACGCGGACGTCATGAAGATGCTCTGTCGCGACCTCGACGTCGACCATCCGGTCCCGGTCGGGCGCGACTTGCGCGAGGAAGAGCGGGAGTTCACCGTCGTACAACGGGGCGGCGCCCGAACGCGGAACAAGCTCGCCCAGATCACGAAGCACAATCGGGCGTTCCCCGAAGGGGAGTACCACACCGACGACGTCACCGCCCTGTTCACCCCCGAGTGGTGTTACCGACGCACCGACGACGACGAGGAACTCGTCGCCCGCGGTACCGACGAGGCCGACGTGAGCGACACCCGGCCGACGGTGACGGCCGAGTTGCGCGAGGAGTGCCAGCGGTGGCTGGCGGAGCACGGGCAGCCCGTCGGCCAGACCGGGCGCGCGGACTTCGACGAGAACACCGAGGCGCAGCTCCGCGAACTGGGGTATCTCCAGTGACGGCCGCCCGGACCGCCCGGCGACCGGACCGAGACCGGACCCCGACCGACGGGGGACGGGAGCCGAGTATGCGAGGTATAACACGGAATCGACGGGCCATAACAAAGGAGCAAGTCGCTGACATCTCGCTATGCTCACGGGGACCGGATCGGTTCGACATCGCTCCGATACGGTATCGAAGGTCTTACTGACAGTCGGGTATCTCGCGTTGCTAGTCGCGGTCGTTTCCGCCCGAACAACCCCGGCGACCGGGTACGAACTCTCCATCTACGCGCAGACACCGGACGCGTTCTGGGTCGGCGTCGGCGCGGCGACGGCCGTCGGACTCGTCACCTCGCTGTTCGCGAGGCCCGCCGCCAGTCGCGTGCTCGGACTCGTGTTGGGCGTGAGTTCCTACGCCGCGGTCGTCGGCCTGCCGCTGTTGCGGGGGTACCACTACTTCGGACGCGGCGACGGGATGACTCACCTGGGATGGACCCGGGGACTCCTCGTCGGCAACAACGAGGTGTTCTCGATGTTCTACCCCGGGATCCACACGTTCGCGATATTCGTCGGCGAGTCGACCGGACTCCCGCTCACTCGGTCACTGCTCTACGTCGTCTTCGCGTTCGCGGTGGTGTTCGCGCTGTTCGTCCCGATGTGCGCCTGGGCACTCACCGGAGACCTCCGGACGACCGCTGTCGCGACGTTCTCCGGATTCCTGCTGTTGCCGATCACCAACATCAGCACGCAGCTCGTCCCCCACACGACGACCCAGACGGTGCTGTTCGCGCCGGTGGTCGTCTACCTGCTCGTCCGGTACCTGCGTTCGGACCGGGGGGGAACGCTGGTGCCGACCGGCGCGGGGACGCTGTTGGCGGTCGCACTGGCTGCACTCGTGGTCTATCACCCCCAGCAAGCGCTGAACTTCCTGTTGATGCTGGCGACGATCTGCGGTCTGCAGCTGGTCGCCCGCCGGTGGATCTCGCACCCGTCGGTGACCGAACCGCGTCGGGTGTACGCACAGACGGGGTTCCTCGCGGTGTTCTGGATGGCCTGGTCCCATGGCCACGAACGGTTCCGGTCGGGCGCGACCAACGCTGTAGGGGAGATCTCGAAAGCCCTCACCGGCGGAGGCGGAGTAGCGGCGGACACCGCCCAGCGAGGGGGGTCGCTGACGGAGATCGGGTCAGGCCTGTTCGAGATCTTCCTGAAGATATTCTCGGTGGCGGGCGTATACAGCGCGGTCACCGCCGCCCTGTTACTCGTCGCCCTGTTCGGGAGACTCGGCGGAGACGACGATATCGAGCCGTCGTTCCACCGCTACATGGCAGGGGCGCTCGTCCCGGTGGCGGCGCTGTTCGGCCTCTACGTACTCGGGAGCGTCAGCACACAGGCGTTCCGTCACCTCGGATTCCTGCTGGTCTTCGTCACGCTGGTCGGGGCGGTCGGGATCGGCCGAGGGTGGCGCTTGCTCTCCGACCGGCTGCCGAGGGCGCCCGTGGGGTCTGCGGTCGCGGTCTTCCTCGCGGTCGCGATCGTCGTCTCTGCCCTGACGGTCTTCCCCTCGCCGTGGATCTACTTGCCGTCCCAGCACGTCTCCGAGCAGAGCATGTCCGGGTACGAGACGACGTTCGAGCACGCCACCGTGAGCGACGGGGTCTACAGCGTTCGCGGGGACGCCGACCGCTTCGCCGACGCTCACTACGCCCGGAAGGTACCCAACACGCCGTTCGGGTCCGTCAACGAGACGGCGATGCGGACGAGCCTCTCGACGTATCACGGGACGGGCTGGTACCTCGCGGTCAGTGAGGCCGACCGCAAACGCGAGGTGCTCGCCTACGACCAGCTGCGGTACTCCCGCGAGAGCTTCGCGCTCGTCCGCACCCAGCGCGGCGTGAGCAGCGTCGTCGACAACGGCGGCTTCGAGCTGTACTACGTGAGCGGGTAAACTCGAATGAGCGACCGAACCACCGTTCGACGGCTGGTCGCCGGCCTGCAAGCGAAGCTCGGCGCCGACGTGCTCCGCACGGCCTCGAAGGGGCTGTTGCTGCTGGTGCTCACTCGGTACCTGCTCACGCCGGAGGAGTTCGGACTCCTGTTTTTCGGGATGTCCGCTCTGGCGGTCGCGCAACTGGGTGCGAACCTCGGCTTCGCGAAGTCGACGGCGCGGTACGTCTCCGACTACTCGCAGACCGACGAGTCGCAGATCAGACACGTCGTCCGCGCGGGGCTGCTGTACAACCTGACGACGGTCGCCATCGTCGGGGCGGTCCTCGTCGGGTTCGACCGTGAGATCGCGGTCCTCCTCGACGAGCCGGCGCTGGCGCCGTTGCTGGTACTCGGGCCGCTGTTCGTGTTGTTCACCTCGCTTCGCACGTTCACCCGGACGGTCTTCCAGGGGTTCAACGAAGTGTGGTGGAGCGCGCTCGTGTCGACGGTGTCGAGCGTGACCCAGTTCGCCCTCGTCGTGGGGCTCGTGGTGCTCGACTACGGTGTCGTCGGCGCGTTCGCGGGCTACATCGGCGCCGCCGCGCTCGCGTCGATCGTCGGCTTCGCGGTCCTGTATCGGCGCTTCTACAGCCGGCTCCCAGAGGCGGAGTCCACCGAAGACGGCCTCAAGCGCCGGGTGCTACGCTACAACTTCCCGCTCGCGGCGACCCGGGGTGCCGGCGTCCTCACCGGGAAGGTCGACCAGCTCCTCATCGGCTTCTTCCTGACGCCGGCGGCCGTCGGGTTCTACACGCTCGGCAAGCAGATCTCCGAGTTCGTGATGATGCCGGCGGTGTCGCTCGGCTTCGTCATCTCGCCCGCCTACAGCAGCGAGCAGACCGGCGACCGCCCCGAGCGGGCGAGCCGCATCTACGAGAAGAGCTTCGAGAACATCGTCCTGCTGTACGTCCCGGCCGCGTGCGGGCTGGCGCTCGTCGCCGAGCCCACGATCCGGCTGATCGTCGGCAGCGACTACCTGGGGGCAGTCCCCGTCGTCCAGATCCTCTCGGTGTTCATCGTCGTCAAGGCCGTCGACAAGATCACGAACGACGGGCTGGACTACCTCGGTCGCGCTCGCGCGCGGGCGGTCATCAAGTCGCTGGGTGCCGTGAGCAACTTCGCGCTGAACGTCGCGCTCATCCCCGTGATGGGCGTCGCCGGCGCCGCGGTCGCCACTGTCCTCACCACGTCCGGCGTCGTCGCCGTCAACGTCTACCTCGTGACCCAGGAACTCGACCTGTCGCCGTGGCACCTCGGCGCGACGACGGTCCGCGTCGCCGCGATCACGGCCGTCATGGGCGGCGTCGTCTGGGTCGCGTTACCGTTCGTCTCCGGTATCCCGTCGCTGCTGGCCGTCGTCACGGCCGGGGCGGTCGTGTGGGCCGTCCTCGCGCTGCTCGGCGGGTTCGTCGACCTCGACGACGTCGAGACCGTCCTCGCGAACGTGGTTTAGCCCCGTCGCGGCGACGCGTCGCTCGTCGTCTCGAAACCGGACGCCGGTACAAAGAAAGAGCGGGCGACCCTCGACCGGCGAGTTAATCGTCGGCCACGCTGGCCTGTTTCTGCGGCTCCGCCCCCTCCTCGCGGATCAGCTCCATGATCGCGATCGTCCACCAGCCCTCTTCGAGCGGGACGGGCATCGGCCCGCCCGTCGAGACCGCATCGACGACCGCCGCGAGCTGGTAGGCGTGGGTGTTGATGCGTTTCTCGGTCTCCCAGCCCTCGTCGAACTGTCGCTCGGCGACCATCTTCGCGTTCCGCGCCGTCCCGGCGAGCCGGTCGAAACAGGCGTCGACGTTCTTCTTCACTTTCCCGACCGAGGAGCCCTCGTAGGTGCCGCGTGACTGCAGCACGACCTGGGTCATCATGTCGACGGTTATCGAACCGTCGGTGCCCTGGACCTGCAGGAGCTGTTCGGGCTGGCCGCCGGCGGTCATGCTCGCGGTGCAGAGCGTCCCCGACTCGGTCGTGTACTGGACCTGCGCGCTGTCGTAGGTGAACGCCTCCTCGTAGGTGCCTCGGAGGCTCGTGACCACGTCCACGGCGTCTCGGTCCTCGGGATACCCGCCGACGGCGAGGGCGGGATAGATGTGGTGGGGGAGCCCCTCCTCGAACTCGCCGCCGGGGAGTTCGAACACCCACTCGCCGCGCTGGGCCTCGTCGGGGTACGTGAGCCCGCTCTTGACCAGCTGGACGGACTGGAGCTCGCCGAGTTCACCGGCGTCGATCAGCCGGCGCGCCTTCCGCATCGCCGGCCCGAACAGCCCCTGGTGGATCACGGTGACCGGCACGTCGTGGCGCTCCGAGAGCGACTGCAGTTCCTCGACCTCCGCGACGGACTCGGCGATCGGTTTCTCGATGACGCAGGCGACGCCCGCCTCGATCACCGACCGCGCGAGCGGGAGGTGTGTCTGGACGGACGTGCAGACGTGGACGAGGTCGAGGTCCTCGCCCGCCAGGAGCTCGTCCAGGTCGAAATACGGGGTGATCCCGTACTCGCTGGCCGCCGCCCGCGCCCGCCGTTCGTCGAGGTCACACACCGCGACGAGGTCCGCGTTCGGGTTGGCCGCGTCCGCCGAGAGGTGAGCGTCCGATACCGTTCCCGCACCGATGACAGCGGTTCTGACTCCCATCTCCTCGAGTTCGGACGGGAACCGGTTTTGTTATGAACCGCCTGTATCCGCTCCCCGCCGGCGGTCTCGGCCCGGAGATAGCCGACAGCCGCCGGTCTCCGGCGGTGACGTTCGAGAGGAGGTTCCGACCGTCTCGGAAGCGCCCGGATCGCGCCTCTCCCTCGACCGCGACGCGGCGGCCGAGTTACCGGGCGGAGGCCAGCGGTTCGACCGGTGTCTCGTCGGACGAGTGGCGAACGAGGTCCGCGCTCCCGGAGACGGACCCGCTGGTCGCGACGTCGACGATGATATCGGTGAGGTCGGCCTTCGTCGAGAGGTACTGCCGGCGACGCCGCCGCCACCGCGATTTCGCGTCGGGGTCAGCGACGAGGTCTTCGGCCGTCGAGAGCACCGCCTCGAAATCGGCGAGGTTGCGGACGAGGTCCGCGCCTTCGAGTTCGAGGAAGTTACCCATGTCGTCGGCGCCGACGAAGGAGTTCGACCGGACGACCGGCGTCCCGAGCAGGGCCGCTTCCGTGACGATCGTCTGCGTGTCGGCGACGAGCAGTGCCGCTTCCCTGATCGCGTCGTGCATGAGCGCCGGATGGACGTCGAACTGGCGGGCGGGCAGCGCCGAGAGGTCCATCTCGCCCCCCTCGTCGGAGACGAAGACGGTGACCTCGTCGGCGAGTCGCTCGACCAGTTCCGCCCGCTGGGCGGGCGCGAAGCCGCCCTTCCCCACGTCGTGGTGGGAACCGAACGCGTTGAACCGCACGATCGCGTACCGCTCGTCTGGGTCGAGGCCGAACCGCTCGCGGATGTCCGCTTGCGGGGTGTACTCCTCCGGGTGGAGGTAGGCGCACTCTTTGAACCCCGCGAAGGTGAAGTGGTCCTCGCCCAGGTCCTTCCGGAAGGCGTCGGGCGTCACGACGGCGTCGGCGAACGGCTGGGAGATCAGGTGGTCGACCGAGGTGGGCTCCGAGTCGAGGATGAGGATCGTCGGCGTTCGCGTGGCGAGGCCGGTGTGGGCCGAGTACGACCCCATCCCGAAGATCAGGTCGGGGTCGTAGCGCCTGGCCAGCCGGAGCATCCGGGCGTAGTGACGCGGCAGTTGCCGGAACAGCGACCCCTTCGAGGTGTCGCAGTAGCCGTACACGTCGTAGGGGAGGTCGTACCACTCCAGGAGATCGACCGTACAGCCGTAGTCCCTGGCGAGGACGAGCACGGAGTGGCCGCGGGCTTCGAGGCGGTCGACCGCGTTGCGATACAGGTGGACGTGAGCGGGCGTGTTCGTGAAAACGAGATATCTCATGGCTAGTCGCTACGGCGTCCTGCCGAGCGTTCACGCCCGTGGTTTCGCCGGTGCTCGGATAGTTATGGGTTGCTTGACACCCCCGAAACGAACGTATAATCCCGGCCGGACGCCCAAGCAGTTCACGGTTCGGGCAACGCCCGACAGCCGATGTCGTCGTGACCGCCAGCGGGGAGTAGAGCGACATCGTCGCCGGTGTGGCGCCCGAACCGAGTACCTCGCGACACCGGCCGCTCGCTGGTCGACATCGCAGCGGTGGCTGCTGTCGCCGACATCGCCCAACCGTTCCCGACCGCGACCGACCGAGTCGCGGTGGCCGGCCGAGCGCGCGACCGACCCGACCGGCTCACAGCCAGCCCACCAGCGGCGCGAGCAGCAGGACGACCCACAGCAGTGTGCCCGCGGCGACGAGTCGGTCGACAGTCTCGGTCGACGCGCGCGGGCTGACCGAACCCGCCGCGAGGACTCCGATGGCGACGACGATCCCGACCCGGTGGACCGCCACGTCGAGCGACAGGGCCGTGACGCCGAGCGACTGATAGTCGACGACGATGGCCGACCCCACGCCGAGCGCCGCGACCGCGAAGCTCCGAACGGGGTCCAGATTCCGCCCGAACACCTGTGCGGCCGCCGGGAGCCCGAGCGCCAGTACCGGGTACAGCAGGGCGGCGATGACCTTCGGCGAGGTGTCAGCGAACCGGTGTTCGAGCGCGAGCCCGCCGAACCTGACCGACAGGTACAGCCCGAACAGCGCCGCGAACAGCGAGAGGTACGACAGTCCGCGAACGACGAACAGCGACCGCTCGTGGTCGAGCCACCCGCGGGCGAGCAGCCCGGAGACGAGCGCGCGCCTCGCGGCCACGACGGGGCCCGTCGTCGGGCTCCCGGGCCCTCGGGCGCCCCCGGACCCGAACGCGCGGCCGGCGGGCGCACCGCCGGACCGGCGCCGCCGGGCCAGCGCCGCCGCGTCCCGGCCGGCGACCAGCCCCATCGCGGCCAGTCCCGACCCGAGATTCGGCACGCCGAGCAGTCCGGCGAAGTCGACGACCGTCGCCCAGCCGTCCGAGCCCAGCGCCCGGCGGTTGCTCAGGTACATCCGCCAGACGGTGTCGACCGAGGGCTCGCCCATGAACTCGGCTTCGAGCCGGTCGCGCGTCCCGTCGGTCGCGTGGACGGTGTGGCGCAGCCGGAACCAGTCCCAGTGGTCGCTGTGAGCCTGGACGGCCACCCAGTCGTCGGACTCGAACGGCGATTCGTACAGCCGGAGGTGGTCGCGGGCGCCGAAGTAGGTCCCGTCGTGCAACTGGTAGGTCTCGTCGATCCACCGCCCGCCCGGATTGGGTTCGAGGTGCCCGGTGAACGGCGCCGCGCGGTAGGGTCGGCGCGTCTCGTTGGGCCCCGGCTCGGTCAGCACGTAGTTGTGGACGTAGAGGTACCGGGTCGCGCCGCGCGCCCCGGCCCAATCGACGACCGTGCCGTTCGCCGCATCGACGGCGCCGCCGCCGGTGTCGGGGCCCACGTCCTCCCATTCGGCGGCCGTCTCGTTCCAGGTGGCGTCACCTCGCTCGGTCAGGAAGTACCGGACGGTCTCGGCGTCCGCGTAGACGACCAGGTTGATCGCGAGGGTCCGCCCGTCCGCCGACCGGCGGGTGCTCGTGTACGGCCAGAAGACGTTCTCGCCCGGGCGGGGTTCGACCAGTGTCGCCGGCGTCGTCCCGGCCGCGGGGTCGGCGGGGCCCGTCGCCGAGAGGACGAGCGATCCCGCGCCCGCGACCAGCACGACGGCGACGAGCAGGCCCAGCGCGGTCGAAGTCGTTGGGGGCCACGACTGCTCCACGCGCGCCGTATGCAGTCGACGCGTTTACGCGTTCCGGGCGGCCTCGTCCGAACGCGCTCGTCGACGGAACGGTAACCTTTCTTATCGGCCGACTGAAGGCGGCAACAGAATGTACATCGTCATCGTCGGTGCCGGCGACATCGGCACCCCCCTGATCGAGATCGCGACACGCGGGGGGAACGAGGTCGTCGTGATCGAGAGCGACGAGGAACGGGCCGAACTCGCCGCCTCAGAGTTCGACGCGCTGGTCCTCAACGCGGACGCGACCAACAACCAGACGCTCATCGACGCCGGTATCGAGGACGCCGACGCGCTGATCAGCACGACCGACCGCGACGCGACGAACATCATGGTCTGTCTGCTCGCCCAGGAGTTCGAAGTCCCCAACATCGTCTCGGTGGTCCACAGTCCGAGACACATGGATCTCTTCGAGCGGATCGGCGTGAACGTCATGCAGAACCCCCAGCGACTGATCGCCGAGTACCTCTATCGCGCCGTCAAGCGGCCGTCTATCATCGACTACATGCGGATCGGCGAACACGCCGAGGTGTTCGAGATCGACGTCGACGACGGCGCGCCGATAGCGGGCAAGACCCTCCAGGAGGCGAACGATGTCGGCCTGTTGACCGAAGAGGTCCTCATCGTCGCCGTCGAGCGGCCGGGTAGCGACGACCCGATCACCCCGCGCGGTGGGACGGTGATCGAGGCCGGCGACCTGGTCACCGTCTACTCCGGCGAGGGCGCGACGCCGGAGGTGACCGATATCTTCGGCCACCAGGAGGACCACTGAGCGTGTCTGGCGCGCGGCCGAGACGCTCCCCGCTGCGGCCGCGACCGGGAGCCGTCGGATCGCCGGATTATACAACGGGGGCCACACAACTCCGATTCGAATGAGACAGCGACTGCAGCCGCTGGCGCGCGACCTCGGGCGGATCCTGATGGCACTGTCTGGGGTCATGTTCGCCTCTGTCGTCGTCTCTCTCGCCTGGGGGGAGCTGTTCGCGGTCCCGGCGCTGGTCGTCTCGGGGCTCGTCCCTCTGGGGCTCGGCCGCCTGTTGAGTACCCGCTACGGAGACACGGGCGAGGTCGGGAAGCTCCACGGGATGATGATCGCGGCCTCGGGGTGGTTTCTGGTCGCCGTGTTCGGGACGCTCCCGTTCGTACTCGTCGCGTGGACGGTCGCCGTCGACCCGTTTCCGGCGCCGTTCGCCGCGCCCGCGGCGCTCGACACCCCGACGCTGGCGGCGTTTCGCGACCCGCTGAACGGCTTCTTCGAGTCGATGTCCGGGTTCACCGGCACGGGGCTGACGATGACCGACGACGAGGGCGCGCTCCCGCGCACGGTCCAGTGGTGGCGGACCATCATCGAGTGGGTCGGCGGCGTGGGCGTGATCGTCCTCACGACAGCGATCCTCGCGCGCCCCGGTTCGGGATCGCTGACGCTGTACGAGAGCGAGGCGCGCTCGGAGAAGATCCACCCGAGCATCGTCTCGACGGTGCGGACCATCTGGTGGATCTTCATCCTCTTCACGTTCGTCTCGATCAGCCTCCTCTGGCTGGCCGGGATGCCGATCTGGGACTCGATCAACCACGGCATGACCGGGCTCGCGACCGGCGGGTTCAGCGTCACCGACGCGAGTATCGGCGAGTACAACGACCCGATCATCGACTTCGCGATGGTCCCCGTGATGGTCCTCGGGAGCATCGCCTTCCCGATCCACTACCTCATGCTGCGGGGCGACCTGAAGAACCTCTACACGGATCCCCAGACCCGCTGGCTCTGGGGCTACTTTTCGCTCGGGTCGGTCGCGCTGGTCGGGCTGCTGTGGATCGACGGGACCTTCGAGACCGGCCGCGTCGCCGTCACGAACGGCGTCGTCCTGACTGGGTCGACGGCGTCGCTGTTCCAGACGATTCGATACGGCCTGTTCCAGTTCGTCTCGGCCGCCTCCTGTACCGGCTTCGGGACGACCGGGATCGGCGACTGGTCGGCGCCGGCCCAGCTCACGATGTCCGGCGCGATGGTTCTCGGCGCCGCGGCGGGGTCGACCGTCGGCGGTATCAAGCTCATCCGGCTGATCACGCTGGTCAAGGGGACCGCTTTCAGTATCCGCGGCGTCTTCTACCCGGAGTCGGCCGTCAGGTATCTGAAACTCGACGACCGCAAGCTCGGCGAGTCGGAGGTCAGCCGGGAACTCGAAGAGGCGTCCATCATCGCCTTCCTCTGGGTCCTGTTCCTCGGCGTCGGCCTCGCCGTGTTGCTGTTGACTGTCGACGGATCGTTCACGCTCGAAAACGCGATCTTCGAGATCACCTCCGCACAGGGCAACGTCGGCCTCTCGTCGGGCATCACCGGTCCGGCCATGCCGACGCCCGCGAAGGTGATGTTCCTGTTCAACATGTGGATCGGCCGCCTGGAGATCATCCCCGTGCTGGTCCTGCTGCGGGGCCTGCTCGACACCTTCGACTTCTACCGGTAACCATGGATCCGAAAGACATTCCGCTGGTCGGCTTCGTGCTCGAGTTCGGCGCACAGGACCGCGTACTGGACGCGATGCTGCTGGCCGGTCCGCTGGTCGTCCTCGCGATGATCCTCGGCGGCCGGTCGCCCGTGACCACCGCTCTCGTCGGACTGTACGTCCTCTCGTTCGGCGGCTACGTCGTCTACAACGGCGTGGTCGCGCGGTAGCGCCCACGCGGCGACCGGTCGCGCGCTCGACCCCGCGCAACCGGCCCGAACGCGGTCACATCCGGTCGGCGACTTCCTCGAACGAGTCGGTGTCGGCGAAGACGATGACGTGGTCGCGCTCTCGTACCACGGTGTCCCCGCGCGGCGTGATGTGGCTGCCGCCGCGAGCGATCGCGCCGATGACCGCGCCCTCAGGGAAGTCGGCGGCCGATTCCCCGATGGTGCGGTCGACGAGGATGCTGTCGGCGTCGACTTCGAACTCGAGCACCTCCGCCTGGTCGCCCTCGATGATCGCGACGTTCTCCGCGCGCCGCGTGCGGGTGAACCGGGTGATCTCCTCGGCGGTGACGTTGCGCGGGCTGACGGCGACGTCGACGCCGACCGTCTCGAACAGGTCGACGAAGTCGGCCGTCTCGACGACGGCGATCGAGCGTTTCGCGCCGAGCCGACTCCCCAGCAGCGTCACGAGCAGGTTCTGCTGGTCGGTTTCGAGCGCGGAGATCAGCACGTCGGCGTCGCCGACTCGCTCCTGGGAGAGGAGGTCCTGGTCGGTCGCGTCGCCGTTGATGACCGTCGTCCGCGGGAGCTGTTCGGCGAGCCAGCGCGCGTGGTCGTCGTCCCCCTCGATGAGTCGCGGCGAGAACCCCCCCTCTTCGAGCAGGCGCGCGGTCTGGTAGCCGATCTGGCCGCCGCCGACGATCACCACGCTCTTGGGGTCGTCACTGTCGGGAGCGATGGCGTGACTGAACGCGCGCATGCTCTCGGGGCTCCCGATCGCGATGACGTCGTCGCCGGCCTTGAGCACGGTCCCCCCGCGAGGGATGATCACGTCCCCGTCCCGGATCACGCCGGCGAACGTCAGCGAATCGAACCGGTCGGCCTCGGCGACGGTCTGGTCGGCGACCGGGCTGTCCGACGGGATCTCGAACTCGGTCATCTGGACCAGTCCCTCGGCGAACGTGTCCACGTCCTGCGCCGAGGGCAGGCCGGTCACGCCGGCGATGGCCTTGGCGGCCAGCAGGTCCGTACAGACCATGAAGTCGACGCCGAAGGCCCGCTCGTCGCGCTCCCACGGGCGCAGGTACTTCGGGCTCTTGGTCCGAGCGATCGTGAACACGTCCCCGCAGACTTTCGCGATACCGCAGGCGATGATGTTCGTCTCGTCGTCGTCCGTACTGGCGATGAAGAGGTCGGCGTCCCCGACGTCGGCCTCCTCCAGCGTCTCGATCTCGGAAGCGTCGCCCTCGATCGGCAGCACGTCGAGTTCGTACGTCAGCGTCTCGACTCGTTCGGGGTCTCTGTCGACGACGACGACCTCGTGTTCCCCGCAGAGGCTCTCTGCCGTCGTCGAGCCGACCTCCCCCGCGCCGATGATTACGATCCGCACGCGCGACACTCCAGATGCATACGCCCGTCTTTCTGTCCCACCGGCAAGTGAATTTCCTTCCGGAGGGCGGGCGGGACGGACCACAGCAGTTATCTAGTGGGTGTCCGTCCCTTCGTTCCGAAAACGTGTTCTGGAGCGAGCGGCTCGGCGATCGGACGCGAACCGCGGCCCGGTCGCCACGGACGGGCGGCTCGTCCCGTCTCTCGACCGCGTCGTGTGACCGTCGGAGGTGCCCGCGACCATGGTGACCGTCGAATGGCGCCGGAGCGTCGCGCTGACCGGCACCGTCGTCAAGTACCTCACTGTCGCGATGTTGGTCCCGCTCGGCGTCGGGGTCGTCTACGGCGAGGACATCGGGGTCTTTCTCCTCTCGATGCTCGTCACGCTCGCGCTCGGTCTCCTCCTCGAACGGGTCGGCTCCGCCGGCGACCTCGGACCGCGCGAGGCGCTGCTGTTCGTGAGCCTCTCGTGGTTTCTGATTCCGCTCGTCGGGACGATCCCGTATCTCTTCGGGGACACCGGGACCATCGCCCACCCGGTCAACGCTCTCTTCGAGAGCGTGAGCGGATTCACGACGACGGGAGCGACCGTTATGGGGACGATCTCCGTCGAGCAACACTCCCACGCGATCATGATCTGGCGCCAGCTCACCCAGTGGCTCGGCGGGATGGGGATCATCGTCCTGATGGTCGCCATCTTCCCGGAAGTCGCCGTCAACGGGGCCCAGCTCATCGAGTCCGAGGCGCCCGGCCCCGAACTCCAGCGGCTCACGCCGCGGATCGCCGAGACCGCCCGCCTGCTGTGGCTGTTCTACCTCGGGTTCACGGTGCTGTACGTCGTCTTGCTCCTGGCGCTGCACTACGGCGGCCTGGCGCCGGAGATGGGGGTGTACGACGCTGTCGCCCACGCGTTCACGACGCTACCGACCGGCGGGTTCTCCCCGGAGGCCGACAGTATCGCGGCGTTCTCGCCGGCGGTCCAGTGGCTCGTCATCCCGTTCATGATCGTCGCCGGGACGAACTTCGCGCTGTTCTACTACCTGCTCCAGCGCGAGTACGGCTCGTTCTTCGAGAACCGCGAGTTCCAGGCGTACATCGGGGCCAACGTCGTCGTGACGCTGGTCCTGTTCGTCCTGCTGTACCTGGGATCGGCGCCGACGCTGGAACTGGGCGGACAGACTCAGGGAGTACTGGAGAACTCACTCAGACAGGCCGCCTTCCAGGTCGCGTCGCTGCTGAACTCGACCGGATACGCGACGAGCAACTTCGCCGACTGGGGCACCACCGCCCAGATCGTGCTCCTGTTCGCGATGTTCATCGGGGGCTCGGCCGGGTCGACCGGCGGCGGCGTCAAGATTATCCGGTGGCTGGTCGTCCTGAAGTCGATCCGTCGCCAGCTGTTCACCACCGCCAACCCCAACGCCGTCAAGCCGGTCCGACTCGGCGGGTTCGTCATCGACGAGGAAGTGATCAAGGCGATCTACGGGTTCACGCTGCTGTACCTGCTCCTGTTCGGCCTCTCGGCGGTGCTCATCGCCCTGGACGCCGGCCGACATCCGAATATAGAGCTGACGACGCTCGAAGCGGTCAGCGCCAGCGTCGCGACCATCGGGAACATCGGTCCCGGCTTCGGGCTGCTCGGTCCGTTCGGCAGCTACATCGACTTCCCATGGACCTCGAAGTTGCTGATGTCGTTCCTGATGCTGATCGGTCGCCTGGAGATCATCCCGGTGCTGGTGCTGTTCACCGGCGCCTTCTGGCGTCGGTGACGACCGCGGCGTGGAAACCCTTTAGTCGGTTTCGGGCCCACCGTCCCACGGGAGAACCGTGACAGGACTCGCCGAGCTCGATATCAGCACGCGATGAGCGCGGCGACCGATATCGTCCGGATCGTCGTGACGATAACCGGGGTCGGCGTCGCCGCGCAGGTGGTCGCCGACCGCCTCCGGATCCCGAGCGTCCTCTTTCTCATCGTCGGCGGCGTCGCGGTCGGTCCGGAGGGGGTCGGATTGGTCGATCCCACGGTCTTTGGTGAGTCTCTTCCCGCTATCGTCGGACTGAGCGTCGCGATCATCGTCTTCGAGGGCGCCTTCCACCTCCACGTCGACCGCCTGCGGGAGGCGCCCCGGGAGACGTTGCGACTCGTCACGGTCGGCGCCGCGCTGTCGCTGGTCGGGACGGCCGTCGTCGTCCGGTTCGTCGTCGGTGCGTCGTGGGGGATCTCCCTGCTCGTCGGGTCGCTGCTCGTCGCGACCGGCCCGACGGTCATCACGCCGATCATGAACGTCGTGCCCGTCCGCGAACGCGTCGCCTCGACACTGGAGACCGAGGGGGTCGTCAACGACGTGACAGCGGCGATCCTCGCACTGGTCGTGTTCGAGTCCGTCGTACTGGGGTCGAGCGGCGTGGCCGCGCTGGTCGGGACCTTCGCGGCGCGGCTCGGTCTCGGGGTCGCAGTCGGCTGTCTGGTCGCCGGACTCGTCTGGTACCTGCTCACCCACGTCAGCCTCTCGACGGAGAACGCCCCGCAGAACGCCCGCCTCGTCGCGCTCGTCGCCGCGCTGAGCGCCTACGGACTCGCCGAGGTCACCGCGGCGACCAGCGGACTCGCCGGCCCGCTCGGGTCGGAGGCCGGGATCGCGGCGGTCGCGGCCGCGGGCTTCGTCCTCGGGAACGTCTCGCTCCCCTACCGCGACGATATCGAGCAGTTCAAAGGCGATCTCACGCTGCTCGTGCTATCCTTCGTGTTCATCACGCTGGCCTCCCTCCTCACGCTGGACGACTTCGCGGCGCTCGGGCTCAGGGGCCTCCTCGCAGTGGTCGCGATCGCCGTCGTCGTCCGGCCCGCGCTCGTCGCCCTCTGTACGGTGGGCGGACGGTTCACGACCGCCGAGCGAGTCTTCGTCAGCGCCATCGGTCCGCGCGGGATCATCCCCGCGAGCGTGGCGACGCTGTTCGCCCTCGAACTCCGCCCCCAGAACCCCGAGGCCGCCGCGACGCTCGTGGGCGCGGTGTTCCTCGTCATCTTCGCGACCGTCGTGTTTGAAGGGGGACTGGCCCGTCACATCGCACAGGCACTGGACGTGATCCCCATGCGAGCCATCGTCGTCGGCGGCGGCCGGGTCGGCCGGGCGCTGGCCGAACGGCTGGAAGACCGCGGCGAGGTGGTCCTGATCGTCGAGAGCGACGAGCGGACTATCGAACGGCTCAGACGCGACGGCTTCTCGGTTCGACGCGGCGACGGCACCGACCGAGAGGCGCTCGAAGCCGCGGGGGCCGGGAACGCCAAGGTGATCGCTGCGGCGACCGCCGACGACGAGACGAACCTGCTGGTCGGCCAGCTCGCGCGCAACACCTTCGGCGTGGAGACGGTCGTCGCGCGGGTCAACGACCCCGACAACGTCGAGGCCTTCGAGGACCTGGAGGTCGAGGCGATCTCCAGCGGGATGTCTATCGCGTGGTCGATGGACAACGTCATCGAGCGGCCCGGCATCGCCCGCTGGATGACCGAACTCGACCGCGAAGGCGACGTGCAGGAGGTCGAAGTCACGAGCGACGGCATCGTCGGCGAGACCGTGACCGAACTCCGATCGGAACTGCCCGACGACTGCCACCTCGCGCTCGTCACACGGGACGGGAACAACCGACTACCCCACCCCGACGACCGGATCGAACGGGGCGACCACCTGACGTTCATCGGTCGGAGGGCGGCCGTCCGCGACGCCCTCGACTACTGTGAGGCGGCCTGACCCTGATCGACGGACCGCCCCGTCACACTTCCAGCCGTCGAGCGACGGCCGCACGGACGGACGTCGCCGACTCCTCCGGTCCGCGCGCCATGACGACCGTTCGGTCGACCCGCTCGCCGACGGTCTCGGGGAGCGACCGGAACGACCACCCGCTCGAACAGTGAACCCGACACGTCAGATCACCAGTCGGACGCCCGACTCGACGCGTTCGGTCACCGTGAATGGCGTTCGACCTGATATACGTGGAGGGAATGCGGAACAATTCCTTAATTCGTTCGGCCGCTACCGATCCGCGACGAGGTTCCGGACGATCGAGAAGATCGGGCGACGACGATTTCGACACGGGAAAGCGGTCAGTAGTCGTCGAGCGCCTGCTGGTCGGGCCCGCACCGCTCGTCCTCTGGGACGTTCGTCGCTACGATCTCGTCGACCTCGCCGCGGGCGCTCGCGTCGCTGTTTATCGCCCGCGTGGCGCCCTCCCGTTCGACGGCAAAGCCCGCCTCGTCGTAGCGGTCGTACGTGACCCCGCTGTTCGAGAGGACGACCCACACGCCCCGCTCGCCCAGCTCGGTAGCCACCTCTCGCAGCCGTTCCTGATCCGCCCGGTCGAACCCCGCGGCGCTGTACTCCGCGAAGTCCGCCGTCGGGCTCATCGGCTCGTACGGCGGGTCGAAGTACACTAGGTCACCGGGCTCGACCGCGTCGAGGACGTACGAGAAGTCGCCGTTACGGACCTCGGTCCCGGCGAGTGCCTCAGCGGCCTCCCGGATCCGGTCGGCCTGGGCCCAGTCGGGGTCGGCGTAGCGGCCGATCGGGACGTTGAATCCACCGTCGCCGTTCTCCCGATACAGCCCGTTGTAGCAGGTGCGATTCAGATACAGGAGGAGCGCGGCCTCTTCGAGCCGTTCCTCGCCGGTCGCGGGCCAGCCGTCACCGTAGGCGCGCTCGTTGAACCGCGCGCGCTGCTGGTAGTAGTACTGTTCGACTGCCTTTCCGCGCCGCGTCTCGTCGTCGAACGGCAGGTCGGGATCCGGGTCGGCCTCGGGGTCTCGAAACTCACGTAGCCGGTCGATCAGCGCTTCGGGTCGGTCCCGCACCTGCTCGTAGAAGTTCACCAGCCGTGGGTTGGTGTCGTTGACCGTCGCCGCCGCCGGTTCGAGGTCGAAAAAGACCGCGCCCCCGCCGAAGAAGGGCTCGTGGTAGCGGCCGAACGACGCTGGAAAGCGGGCGTACAGCTCGTCCAGCAGCTGGCGCTTGCCGCCAGCCCATTTCAGTACCGGCTTCGCCATCGACCGGACGGTGGTCGGTCTCCGTCTTAAACCCGGCCATCGCTCGCGGCCCCGCCGGAACTGTCCGACCGATTCCGTCGGATCTCCCAACCGGCCAGCCGACCGCCGATCCACGCGCCGAGCTCGCCCGCGAGCGCGAGCACGCCGCCGACGAGCGCGTACCGCCAGGTGTCCGATACCGACTCGGGGAGGGGATTCGGTCGGGGACGTGCCGGGAAGTTATCGTCGTATGAACATCAATCTCGGCACGCCGGCCGGCCAGCGGCGCTATCGCTGTCCGGTTCCACGTCGAGCGTCGAAAAATGTGGTCGCGATCGGATGGTCGGCGTCGTCAGCCGAACATCTGGCGCATCATGGGGTGCATCTCCATGAGTTGCTCTTCGGCGATCTCCTCGTAGATCTTGTAGGTGATAGACACCGTCAGCAGCAGGCCCGTCCCGGAGACGTTCCCGATGGTGCCCATCATGTTAGCGAGGACCGCCAGCAGGCCGACTAAGGCCCCGCCGATGACGGTCACCTGCGGGATGTACCGCTCCAGCACCTTCTCGATGACGCTGGTGTTCCGGCGGAAGCCGGGGATCTCCATCCCGGAGTTGTGGATCTGCTGGGCGGTCGCCTCCGGGCCCATGTCGGTCGTCTCGACCCAGAAGATGGCGAAGATGGCGCCACCGATGACCATGAACGTCAGGTCGACGCCGACCCGCAGCATGATCTGCCACGGCGCGGCGTTGGTCTGGCCGAGCCACCACATCCACTGTTCGGGGTTCCGGACCGGGGCCATGTAGTAGAACAGGCCGCCGACCGGGTTGGCGACGCCGCTCGCCGACTCCTGATACGTGCCCAGCCACGCGGGCAGACTCCCCAACTGGGCGTAGAGGATGCGGCCCAGGAACTGGAGGTTGGCCTGCAGCGCGCGGACGAGGATCATCGGCAGGACGCTCGCGTAGATGAGCTTCACGGGGAAGCGACCGCGGGCGCCCTTGACGCGCGTGTTCGAGAGGGGGATCTCGACGCGGACGCTCTCGGCGTAGACGACGATCACGAAGATCATGACCGTCGTGATCAGCGCGAGGATCTGTCCCTGGCCGAACACGAGCGTCTGCAGCCCGCTCCCGAGGATCGGACCCACGTCGACGCTCCCGGTGACGATGCCGATCCACGTCGGGATGATACCGAGCTGCTCGGGGTTGCCGATGAAGCTCGTCGAGACGAGCCCGCCGATCAGTCGCTGGCTCACGCCGGCGATGATGAACAGGCCGATCCCGGAGCCGACGCCCCACTTGGAGATGACCTCGTCCATGTAGAGGATGAGGACACCACCGACGAAGATCTGCGCGAACAGCAGCCACTGCACGCCGAACGCGCCGCCGGGGAACGACTGGGCCAGCGCCGGGCTCGCCGGCAGGAAGTTGCCGGCGAACACCATCGGCAGGCCCGTCAGGCAGATCATCACGAGCACCAGGAACTTCTGGAGCCCCTGATACAGCACCTGGTCCCGGGGGTTGTTCTGCGTGTCGAGGCCGAGCAGGTCGGCACCGCCGAGCAACTGCAACACGATGCTGGCCGTGACGATCGGTCCGATGCCGAGTTGCAGTATCGTTCCCTGGCCACCGGCCAGGATCGAACGGAAGCGTCCGAATGCCTCACTTCCCTGGCCCTGTAGTCCGAACAGGAAGACGTTCGTCAGGAAGAAGTACAGCACCAGCACGCCGGCCGTCCAGCCGAGTTTGCGCTTGAAGGGGACGTGCCCCTCCGGTCGCTGGACGGTGGGCATGCGGGTGAGTACCGGTTCGGCGGTGTCCTTCCAGCCCATGGTTATGACTCGTCTTGCTCGTCGGGTGTATCCTTGTCGGTTTCCTCGGCGCGAGCCTGACCGGCTTCTGTCAGCTCGACCGAACCGCCAGCGTCCTCGACTTTCTCCTCGGCTCCGTCGGAGAACGCGTCGGCGACCAGGTGCAGCTCGTTACGGACCTGGCCGGCACCGAGCACCTTCACCACGTCGACCTCGTGGCCGTCTTCGACCACGTCGCGCGCGTCGATGCCGTAGCCGTCGCCTTCCTCGTCGGCGACGCCGTCGGCCGCCAGCAGCGCGGCGTCCTCGTCGAGCTCGCGGACGTCGACCTCCGCGACATCGTCCTGGACGTCGTCGGGTCGTTTGAACCCGTGTTTGTCCCACGGGCCGTGGTTGTGCATCTCGTGTTTGCGGCTGCCCGCGTTGCCCCGGCCGCCGCGGTGGCCGGCGCCGCGGCGGTTCTTGTGAGTCCCGCCACCGTGCGTTCGGGAACCGCGCTGTCGTTTCTTCTTGGATGTCATCGCATCGCCTCCAGGAGGTCGTCCATGGCCTCGGTGTCGTGCTTGCCGAGCTGTCCGCCCTCCTTGGTGGGGTGTTTGATGCCGTCGTGGCCGCCGCGGGGCGGGTGCAGGCGCAGCGTCGGCGCCAGCCCCTGCTCGCGCAGCGTCGTCTCCTCGTCGGCGAGCGCCTCGGCGAGTTCCTCGACGCTCATGTAGTCGGTGTTGGCGACGACCCACGAGTCGTCGATGTCGGCCTCGCCCTCCAGCGGCTCGCCGCGCCGCTCGATCAGCAGCGCGACCGTCTCGACGCTGGGCTCGCCGTAGGCCACGTAGTCGTTGACCTTCGTGACCATGCCGCGGTAGGCGTCCGTCTCCGGGATCAGGGCGGCGTGGTTCACGTTGTGGACGTTGAGCATCTCCAGCGTGTCCCGTACGTCCTGGTTCATGTTGACCTCGCCGCGGAGTTGAACGAGCGCTTGCATCACTCGATCACCTCGCGCTTCTCCCAGGTCTCCTGGGGGACGCGGGCCTCGGCGGTGTTCTGGAGCGCGTTGAACGTCGCCTTCGCGAAGTTCACCGTCGTGCGCGTGTTGCCCGACGAGCGCGTCCAGATGTCCTCGATGCCAGCGAGTTCGAGCACGTGGCGGACCGTCTCCCCGCCCGCGAGCCCGAGCCCGCGCGGCGCGGGCTGCAGTTCGACCTCGACGCTCCCGGCCTTGCCGGTCGTCCGGAGCGCGACGGTGTGGGCGCGCCCACAGCCACACTCCCAGGACCCGCAGCCCCGCGAGACGTCGATGAGGTTCAGCTTCGCCACCTCGATGGCCTTCTGGATGGCGCCGCCGACCTGGTCGTCCCGACCCTCCGCGTAGCCGACGAGGCCGTCGCGGTTGCCCACGACGACCACGCAGCGGAACTTCACGCGGCGGCCCGAGTCGGTCATCCGCTGGACCATGTTGATGTCGAGCACCTCGTCCTCGAGTCCGGGGACGAGCTGGTCGACGATCTCCGGTTCCTTGAGCGGCAGGCCGGAGTTGAGGGCGTCCTGCATCGAGTCGATCTCGCCCTCGGCGACCGCGTGGCCGAGCCGTGTCCGCGGCTCCCAGCCGCTACTCATAGTTCATCCGCCTCCAGCAGTGTTTCTCGCATGTCGTCGAAGTGCTCCGGTAGGTCTGTTGCGTCGAAGTCCCCGCCGTAGAGCCCGTCGTCGAGCTGCTCGGCGTACTCGGCGATGTGCTCGCCGCGCGTGCGCGACCAGTCGGCCAGCACGCTGTCGTTGTGGGGAACGTCGAGTCCGGCGTCGATTGCGCCTTCCTGTACCGCGAATACTTTGCTACCCGGTGTCGGGGAGTTGAGACCGATGTCGAGGACGGCCTCGTCGAGGCCGGCTTCGACCGCGCGCAGTCCCGCGAGGACGCCGGTCAGGTACGCCGCGGGCATGTTGCCCGTCGGCGCTTCCCAGCCGTACTCCTCGAGGTCGCTCGAATGCGCGCTCGTAACTGTCTCGTCGCCCTCGGCTCCGGTGATGATCAGCTGCGCCGTGACGTGCCGGTTGCTCTTTCGAGCGACCAGGCGCGGTTTGCCGGATTTCAGCAGGCGCAACCTCTGATGGTAATCGGTCCGGGCCTCGCGGCGACGCCGCATCGGCACCGTGTAGCGTGGTCCTGTCGCCATTAGTTGTCCTCCAGTGTCCGCTCGATGTCCGCGACGCTGTCGAACTCCCCACCGCTGGCGCGGTCGTAGAGCTCGCGGTAGTGCGACTTCGAGATCTCGCCCGAGTCGCGCAGCTCGCGGAGTTTCGCGCGCTGTGCGCGGATCTGCGATTCCCATTTCTCCTTCTGGTTCTCGCGGCCGCCCGCGGTCCCCTTCCGGGAGCCCTGGCCCTTCTGATGGCCGTAGGCGCGTTTCTTCTGGCGCTCGCGGGCGCGACCGCGCGAGTTGCCTTTCGGCGACTCGGCGCGGATAGCGCCCTCGTCGACGAGTTCGCGGATGTCGTCGCGCGTGATGGCGTCCGCGAGTTCGCCCTGGCGTTCGGGGTCGAGCCAGATCTTGTTCTCGCCGACGTCGAGCACGTCCGACGCCATTCGCTTCTGTGCGCTCAGGTCAGTCATCGACTTCGACCTCCTCGTAGGTGGGGTTGAGGACCTTGATCTGTCGGTCCTCGGCCTCGTCCTCGATGCGCTCGCGCTTGCGGCCGCCGACCTTCGAGGCGATGCGGACGGCTTCCGTGTCGCCGTCCACGCCCTCGAGGTCGTCGACGTTGTGGACGCGGACTTCCTCGAAGCCGGAGGGGTGCAGGCCGCGCACCGCCGTCGGCGTGCGGAAGCCCGCCTGAACGGTGTCGCCCTTGCCCTTGATGCCGATCCGCTGCTTCGAGAGCGTCCCGCGCGGCTTGCGCCACGAGGTCGAGACGCGCTTTTTCTTGTGGTAGTCCTGCCGGTTGAACTGCGGCATGCTCGTCGTCCGTCGCTCGTCGAGCAGCCGCTCGGTGTTCTCGTCGATGTCCGGCTCGAAGTCGACCTCGATGCGCGGACGCATCTCGGTCTCGACGTCTTCGGCCGGCTCCTCGGTCTCCTCGGCTTCTTCGGTCTCCTCCTCTTCGACCTCCGCCTCGGTCTCCTCGGCGACTTCGAGGCCGCCCACGTCGGCTTTGATGCGGGCCGCCAGGGCGTTGCCCACCACGTCGGCGAGCTCCTCCTGGCTGGCGCCGCGCACGTCGTCGACGGTGTCGTAACCGGCCTCTTCGAGGTCGGAGGCTCGCGAGGGTCCGACCCCGCTGATGTCCTCCAGCTCCTCGAACTCCTCGGTCTCGGCGTCGGCCGCCTCCTCGGTGTCTTGGTCGTCGTCTGCCATCAGGCGTCACCTCGTGTCGGCTTCTGTGTAATGTAGACCCCGTCCTGGAAGATGCGGACGTCCTTGTCCGTGACGCGGGTCAGCTGTTCGATGTCCGCCGCCGTCTGGCCGACCGCTTCCACGTCGGGGCCCGACAGCGTGATCTGTTCCTCGGAGACGGACACGTCGGTGTCCCCGTGGATCTCGGTGCGGCGCGGCGCGCGCTCACCGAGGAAGTTCTCGATGACGACTTCCTCGCCCTCGACGTCGACCTGCATCGGGAAGTGAGAGTAGAAGACTTCCATCTCGTACTCCCAGCCCTCGGTGACGCCGTGGAACATGTTCCGAACGTGGCTCTCGAAGGTCCCCAGCGTCGACATCGTCTTCGCGTCGTCCTCGTCGCTCTCGATGACGACCGAGCCGTCCTCGACCGTCACGGACACGTCGGGGTACCAGAGCCGTCGGGTCACGCTCCCGTTAGACCCCTCGACTGTGAGTTCGAGGTGGTCCATCTCGGCGCTCGCCTCGTCTGGAATCTGTAGTTCTGTGCGTGGCATTGTCAGTATACGTAGGCGATGACCTGGCCACCGATGCCCTCCTCGCGGGCCTCGTAGTGGCTCATGATCCCGTGGCTGGTCGTGACGACGAGCGTCCCGTAGTCACGGGCGGGGAGGAATCGCTTCTCCCACTTCTCGAACCCGTCGGCCCCAGCGGAGTAGCGGGGCAGGACCGGGCCACATTCGTTGATCGCTCCTTTCAGTTCGACCTCGAACTGACCGGCTTTGCCGTCGTCGACGAACTCGAAGCCGTCGATGTACCCGCGGTCGTAGAAGACCTCGAGCACGCTGCCGATCTCGTTCGAGGCGGGTGATACCTCGTGGTCGAGATGCCCGACGCTCTCGGCGTTGTCGATGCCCGAGAGCGCGTTGGCGAGTGGGTCGTTTCCTGTCATGAGTACTTCCTGAAGCCCATGCTTCGCGAGATCTCTCGGAAGCACTGGCGACACAGCCAGATGTCGTACTTGCCGACCAGTCCCTGCTCGCGACCGCAGCGCTGACAGGACTCCAGCTGGCCGGTCCGCTTTGCTACCTGCTCGCCGGTTTCGGGCTCTGATTCGCTCTCGCTCATTCGCTCACCTCCACGTCGAACGCCCCCTCGACGAACGCGACCGCGTCCGCCACGTCCAGCCGGTGGCTCGACGGGATCTGTCGGGACGCCTTGTCTCGCTTCGATACGCGGTAGCCCGGCCGGACCAGGTTGACCGTCACGTCCAGCCCGTAGATACCGGTGTTGGGGTCGTACTCCTGGCTCGGGAAGTCGGTGTGTTCCTCGACGCCGAAGCTGAAGTTGCCGGTGTCGTCGAACTGCGACTCCGAGAGGTCGGCCAGGTCCAGCGCCGTCTCGAGGAACTCGCGTGCGTCCTCGTCGCGCAGCGTGACCTTCGCACCGATGGGGTCGCCCTGGCGGACGCCGAACTCGCCGACGGTCGCCTGGGCCTGCGTGCGGACGGGCTGTTGCCCGGCCACGTTCTCCAGGATCTCCTCGGCGTCCGCGAGTTCGCGGCCGCCCTCGCCGACGCCCATGTGGACGACGACCTTCTCGACGCGCGGCTCGCGCATCTCGTGGAAACCGGAGCCGGAGTCGCTCTCCGAGCTCATTCGTCGTCACCTCCGTCCTCGACGTCGGCCGCGGCCTCCTCGGTCGCGTCCTCGGGGCTCTCGCCCTCGTCGTCGGTGAAGTTCTCGTCGATGACGACGACGTACTCCTCGACCGTCTCGAAGCCGTCGTCGCCGTCCTGCTCGACCAGCACGTTGTTGGAGGCGCTGCCGGGCGTGACCTGGATGGTCTCGACCGTGCCGACCTCGCCCGCGTGGGCGCCGTCGACGGCCGTCACCAGCGCGCCCTCCTCGTACTCGAAGTGGGCGACGATCTCGCCGTCGTCGTTCGAGACGACCACGGAGTCGCCGCCGTCGTAGGGGGCGCCCTCGTCGACGGTCAGCGTCTGCCCGTCGTGCAGGGTCAGCTGCACGTCCCCGCCGGGGACGTGCTGTTTGTTCACGATCTTGCCAAGCGCGGAGTCCGCGGCATCGGCGTCGATCGGGGTCAGCGCGAGCCGACCGCCGTCGCCGGGGAACACGCGGTAGTACTCGTCGCGCTCGACGAACGCAAGGATGTCGAACATCCCGACCGGACGCTCCTCGTCGGAGACCGCCTTGCCGTTGATCAGGACGCTGTCCTGGTCGAGGGCGTAGCGAGCCTCCTTGCGGGTGTCCGCGTAGCCGAGTACGTCCCGCAGGACGATGAGCAGGGGAACCCCCGCCTCGCCGTGGGGACCGGCGTCGGCCTTGACGGTGAACGTCTCGGTCTTGCGCTCGATCGGCCAGCTGTTCGGCACCGAGAGTCGCTTCTGATGCTTCGTCATGCGCTGTCCTCCTCAGATTCGAGACGCTCCTGGCGCAGGTCGTCCTCGAGGGTCAGGTCGGTGACGCGCAGGTTCGAGGCGTCGACCGGACGGGGAACCTCCTCGCCGTCCGCCGCCTCGACTGTCACGTCCTCGACTCTGACCGCGGTCTCGGAGAGGTCCACGTCGACCACTTCGCCGGTCTCGCCGGCGAAGTCGCCGCGCAGCACCTCGACCGTGTCGCCCTCGTTGACGCGCACGTTTCGCTGCCCGTACTCGTCACGGAGGTCCTCGGCGAGCGTCGCCCGGACCTTCTCGTGGCGCTCGTGCAGCGGCGCCGCAGCGTCGTCGTTCCGCTGTTTGCGTGGTTGCTTGCTCATACTATCATCGTCGCCGTCGAGGCGACCGATCCGAATCGCTCCGCGACCTCGCGGGCGATGGGTCCTTTCAGTTCGGTACCGCGGGGGTCCTCGTTGTCGTCGACGACGACCGCCGCGTTGTCCTCGAACTTCACGCGGGTGCCGTCCGGGCGGCGGATCGGCTTGCGCTGGCGGACGACGACCGCCTCCAGCACCTGCCGCCGCATCTCCGGGGTCCCTTTCGTGACCGAGACGGTGATCTTGTCACCGATACCCGCCTTCGGATGGCGGTTTTTCGCTCCCGAGTAGCCGGCGATGGAGATGACCTTCAGTTCGCGTGCGCCGGTGTTGTCGGCGCAGTTGATCAGCGAGCCCTTCTCCAGGCCCTGGGTCACGTCTGCCTTCATCGCCTCCATCAGTCGTCACCTCCCTCGCGGGAAACGACCACGTGGCTCTTCGTCTTCGAGAGCGGTCGACACTCCGCAATCGTCACTGTCTCGCCCTCGTCGAGGTCGAGGCACTCCGGTGCGTGGGCCGGAACACGGCTCCGCCGTTTCATCAGGCGGTCGTATTTCGGCACCGGCACGTCGTACTCTCGCTCGACGACGACGGTCTTGTCCATGTCTGTCGACGCGACTGTGCCCTCGATCGTCTGCCCGCGGACACTCAGCGTGCCGTGGAACGGGCAGTTATCGTCGTCACAGACCGCGTCGGGTTCTTGTACGTTCAATCCTAGCGCCATTTGCTATCACCAGATTTCTCCGTTCGTCGTGCAGGCCGTGCGACCAGCCTGCGCCCTTCGACGGTGACGAGCTCGCCCGTGGCGAGCTCGAACTCGAAGGAGGTCCCCGCCTTGGGGACCGTCGCCACCCGAGACGCTCGCTCGCCGGCCCTCGGGCCGGTGGGCTCGCCGCCCCCGCGCTCGATTCCGAGGGTGTTCGTCGTCTCCGCGACGACGCGGCCCTCGATGTCGAGCAGGTCGGGGTTGTCGCCCGCGCGAACGCGGGCCGACAGGCCGACCAGTTCGTGTCTCGTGAGCGTTTCGGGTGTCAGCATCGTTACTCGGACTCCTCGAGGTCGCCTTCTTCTCGCTGGATCGTCTTGATCCGCGCGATGGCCTTGCGGAGCTCCTTGATGCGACCCGGGTTTTCCGGGGCACCGCCCGCGGCCTTGACTGCTCGGTCGTTCAGGAGTTCCGTCTCGAGCTCTTCGAGCTCCGACTCCCGCTCGGGGGGCGTCATGTCGCGGATCTCCTCGGTGTAGAGGACGGTCATTCGTCGTCACCCTCCTCGCTGTCGGCGTCCGCCTCGGACTCGTCGTCCTCGGCGTCTTCCATCTCTTCGACGAGCTCCTCGGCTTCCGCCTCGGTCTCCTCGTCGAGCTCCTCGTCGACGGCCTCGTCGAGGTCCTCGAGTTCCTCGTCGATGCCGTCGTCGTCGGGCACGTCCACGTCGTCGAACTCCTCGGTCTCCTCGGCGGCCTCTTCGATGACCTCCTCGTCGACGTCGGGCTCGGCCGACTCGTCGTCGGCCTCGGACTCGGCGACCGGCTCGCCGTCGCCCTCGTCGGGCTCGCCTTCGAGGAGCTCCTCGACGGACTCGTCCTCGACGTCGGCGACGTAGTCCTCGACTTCCATGTCCTCGTAGACCTCGAAGTCGTCGGGGAGTTCGGCCTCGGGCGGGATGATCTTCACCTGCACGCCGATGGTACCGAGCTTCATGACCGCGGTGCCGACCCCGTGGTCGACGATGTTCTCGGCCGGCTCACCGTTGTGCTTGATGTACCCGCGGTTGAACTTCTCCACGCGCGAGCGGGCGCCCGTGACCTTCCCCGAGAGGACGATCTCGGCGCCCTTCGCGCCGGACTCCATGATCCGGTCGATCGTGGTGTGGCCGGCCTTGCGGAAGTACCAGCCGCGTTCGAGGGCGTTCGCCAGGCGGTCGGCGACGATCCGGGCGTTGAGGTCCGGCTCGTCGACCTCCTGGACGTCGACCTGCGGGTCCTCGAGGTCGAAGCGCTCCTCGAGCTCCGTCGTGACCTTGCGGATGTTCTTCCCGCCCTTGCCGATGACCATGCCGGGCTTTTCGGCTTTCAGGACGATCTGCGTGCCCATCGGGGTCTTGGCGACTTCCATGCCGCCGTAGCCCGCGCGGCCCAGCTCGTCGGCGAAGAACTCGTCGATCTGGGTGCGCTGGAGGCCGTCCTCGATGAACTGCTGTTCGTCCGCCATTACTGCTCCTCCTCCGGCTCTTCGAGGATCAACTCGACGTCGACCTGCGGGGAGTTCCAGGGGCTCGCGCGACCCATCGCGCGGGGCTTGCGGCCCTGGGACTCGCCGACCTTGTGGGCGGCGACGTGCATGATCTCCATGTTCTCGCCGTCGAAACCCTGCTCGTCGGCGTTGCCGACGGCGTTCTCGAGCAGGTCGAGGAAGCCCTCGCTGGCCTTCTCGGGGTAGCGGCCGGCGTCCCAGCCGTCGATGTCGTTTCGGTGACCGACGCCCGAGTTGTGCTGGCGGAACGGCACCGACTGCTCTTCGTCGATGACCGCCTGCAGGTACTCGACGGCGTCGGCGGCCGTCTTGCCCTTGATCTCGCGGGCGATGGCCTTGCTGTGCTTGTGGCTCATCTGACGCTCCCGAAGCATCGCTTTCGCCGTGGTCTCCGGGTCGGCGTCGACTGAGTAGCTGATTCCCATGTTATTTGAGCGGTACGAACTTCGAGGAACGCGTGGCCCCGATGCCGGCCTGGCCGTGCTCGACGGAGTTCCGTGTCAGCTGGAACTCGCCGAGGTAGTGACCGAGCATCTCCGGCTCGACCTTCACTCGCTCGAAGCTCTGACCGGTGTAGACGGCGAAGGTGATCCCGACCATCTCCGGCACGATCGGCATGTCGCGCAGATGCGTGCGGATGGGGTCGTTGGCCGTCTCCTCCTCGCCGGCTTCGCGAGCTTCCTCGAGCAGCTTCTCCTTCTCCACGGAGAGGCCGCGCGTGATACTTCGCCGCTGTCGAGCGGGCAGCAGTTCCGCGACGTCCTCCAGGCTCAGGTCCTGCAGTTCCTCAAGCGTGTGACCACGGTAGGTGAACTCACCTTCGTGGCCGATCTGGTATTCCGAACTCATTTGTTGCCACCTCGGCCGGTACGGCGCGAGGAGATGTCACCCACCTTCCGGCCCGGCGGGGCGTCCCGCGAGACGGACTTGGGCTTGCCGGGGTGCTGGCGACCGCCCCCACCGAAGGGGTGGTCGACCGCGTTCATCGCGACACCACGAACGGTCGGGTACTTGGACCCTCGCGATTTCATCTTGTGGTGTTTGTTGCCGGCCTTGACGAACGGCTTCTCCGTGCGGCCACCGCCGGCCACCACGCCGATCGTCGCTCGGCACTCCGGGTCCAGCCGCTTGGTCTCCCCCGACGGGAGCGTGACGACCGCGACGTTGCGGTCGTGGGTGAGCAGCTGGGCGTTGACGCCCGATGCGCGGGCGAACTTCCCGCCGTCGCCGGGGTTGGCCTCGACGTTGCAGACGGGGATCCCCTCGGGGATCTCCGCCAGCGGGAGCGTGTTGCCCGGGGCGATCTCGGCGCTGACGCCGACCTGGATGTGGTCACCGACGCCCACGCCCTCGGGGGCGAGGACGAGGCGCTGGTCGCCGTCCTCGAACTCGATGGCCGCGACGGGGGCCGAGCGGGCCGGGTCGTGTTCGATGTCCACGACGGTCCCGCCGATCACGTCGCCGTCCTCGACCGTCCGATGCGACAGCTCCGCCTTGTAGCGGTGCGACGGCGCCCGGAACGTCGAGGTGCCGCGACCGCGTCGTTGTCCCTGGATTCGTCGTCCCATGGTCAGAACACCCCAATCCGCGAGGCCACGTCCTCGGCCTCGTCGTCTTCCGAGAGCTCGACGTACGCCTTCTTCTCGCCGTCGGGCTGGACCTGCGTCGTCACGTTCACGACGGTGACGTCGAACTGCTCGGAGACCGCCTCGGCGATCTCCGGCTTGCTCGCGTCGCCGGCGACGACGAACTGGAGCTTGTTCTGGAAGTCCAGGTCGTCCATCGCCTTCTCCGTCATGTTCGGGTACTTGATGACCGAATTCATCGCTCGGCCACCTCCGAGACGGCGGATTCAGTCCAGACCGTCAGGCGGCCGGCGTCGCCGCCGGGCGCCAGGTCCTCCGCGTTGACCTCGCGTGCGGTCGTCACGTCCGCGCCCGCGAGGTTGCGGGCGGCCGTCGAGGGCTCCTCGCTCGTCACGAAGAGGATCGACTTCGCGCGCTGGTACTTGCGCCCGCGGGTCGTCCCGCGGCCGGCGCGAATCGTCGCCTCGTCGGCGCGCTCGATGTCGGCGTCGACACCGAGGCTTTCGAGCACGTCGACGACTTCCTGAGTCTTCACGAGGTCCTCGAAGTCGTCGGAGACGACGAGGGGAAGCTCGGCGTCGTCGTCGAAGTCGTGGCCGCGCTCGGCCACCACGTCGGCGTCGGTCGTGGCCGCGATGGCCGACCGGACGCCGAGCTTCTTCTCTTTCGTGTTGATGTCGAGGCCCTGATCTTTCTCCTCTTTCGGCGGGTGCGCGCGGCGACCGCCGACGGTCTGGGGGACGCGCGCCCCCTGGCCGTTCTCCCGGGGGACGTGGGCCATGCCGCGGCCGCTCCCCTGGGACTCGGCGGGCGTGCGCATCCCGGCGTAGTCGTCGGCTCCGTAGTCCTGCTTGCGGTTGGCCTGCGCGGCGTTGACGGCCTGCCGGATCAGGTCCGGGCGGAGGTCCGTCTCGAAGATGTCGGGGAGGTCGACGCTCCCGTCGTCGTCGCCGTTCAGGTCGCGTACTGTTGCTTCCATACGTTAGTCCTCCTGTGTGGTCGCGGCGGTCCCGCGCCCGCCCTGGTTGGACTGGGTCGAGACGTACCGGACCTCGGGGTCGAGGCGCGGCTGGTCGTTCGGGCGGACCGCCGGCCGGAAGCGCACGACACGCTGGTCCGGACCGGGGACCGAGCCCTTGACGAGCGTGTACGGCCCGTCGACCTCGCCGTAGTTGACGAAGCCGCCCTCGACGGTGGCGTCGGTGCCCTCACCGATGTCGATGAGGCGCTTGTTCAGTTCGGTGCGCTGGTGGTACCCGGTCTGGCCCTGCTGGGGGACCGTCGAGCGCACGCGCGAGGGGTTCCACGGACCGAGGTTGCCGATGCGTCGGCGCCAGCCCTGGCGGGCGTGTTTGCCCTTCCGCTTCTGGACGCCCCAGCGCTTGACGGGACCCTGGGTCCCTTTCCCCTTGGTGACCGCGGCCACGTCGGCGTACTCGCCGGCGCGGAACACGTCGGTCATCGAGTGCTCGCCGCCCTCTGCGACGAGGTCGAGCCCGAAGTCGAGGCGGTCCGAAAGGGAGCCGCCGCCGACTCGGGTCTCCATGACCTCGGGCTTCTTGCGCGGGACGCCGGCGATGTCGGTGGGGACGGTGTGCGTGATGACGCGCACGTCGCCCAGGTCGCCGGCCTCGTGTGCTTGTCGGATCTGTTCCTCTGCGGCGTCAGCGTCGTGGTCCTCCGGTACGTCGAGGGTCCGGTCGAGCTCACCGTGGAACTCGTCGGCCCACACTTCCGTGAGGGGACGCTGGCCGTACGGCGTGTCTTCGTAGGCTCGGAGCGCGACCGCACGCAGCGGCGGCGTCTCGATGACCGTCACCGGGACGGTCTCCTCCATCCCCTCGCGGGGGGAGTCGGGCTCGTCGTTGATCAGCACGACGTGTGTCATGCCGGCCTTGTAGCCGGCGAAGCCCTGGAGACCCGGCTGGCCGTCGTCGTCGGGCCAGCTGTTGAACCGCGGGGTCTCACTCGCCGCTCGCGTACGCGGGCCGAAGCCCAGCGAGCCTTTGCGTGGTCTGTTCTTTCCTGGCATGTGTCTTACCTCGTCAGCCTGAGGGGCGCGAGGGTGGCGAACACCGCTTCCTCCGTTCGCACGACCTCGCTTCCCTGGTTCGGAACCGTATTGAGCCAGAGGTCGAACCTGTCGTCGCCTGTCTCCGCCGCGACGGTGTCCGGGTCCTCGCCGAGGATGGGGGGGAGCCCCCGCTCGGGCGCACCGAAGGCGACTGTCAGGTCACCCAGGGGCGCCGCCTCGTCGTCGGATGCGTCAGATTCGTCGGATCCGCCCGTCTCGACACCGGATGCGTTCCCATCGTCTCCGCCACGAAGCCGTTCGACCAGCTGGTCGAGCTTCGTGACGGTCAGCTCCTCGCCGTAGCGAGAGGCCGCGATGGTCAGCCCGGCGTCCGGACGCGCGAGTGCGTCGTCGATATCGGTCGAGTCGACGACGAACCCTGCCGCGGGCTCGTCGACGAGCTTCGCCCGTACCGGTCGTCGCGAAGAGACCCTGACGGAGACGCGCTCCCCCTCCCCGACCTCCATTCCGGAGGGCACGGGGAGCGAGACTGGGTGTTGCAGGCCGCAATTGACCCGTACGCGTTCATCAGCACCGACCTCGGTCACGATTCCCTGTCTTAACGACCCCGATTCGTCCGAACCGGAGCCGGTCCATGAGCGGACCCGGAGCGCCGGCAGGACCCCCGCGTACTCTAGCTCGCCCCGCCTGTCCCATACCTCCTTTCGGAGGTAGGGGGGTGTGGCGGCGTACCGCAGCACCGTTTCGACGAACCCGGCACCTCGTTTCTCGACCCCGTCGGGGTCGGGATAGACCGTCAGGCGGTCCACCCGGAAGATCGCTGCCGCGCGGGCCACGTAACCGACTTTGCGAGTGGCCTCGCGTTTGTCTTCGGCCTCCCGGGTGAGGGATGCCGGCACGAGCACGCTGGTGGTCATGCCGTGACGCTTCCGCGCCGCGCCACTAGACTGTAGCGATACATCCCCAGCCCACCCTTAAAAAAAGCGCGCTTCACGCGCGCGGAGGAGAGGCCTTCACATGGCCACCGTTCACACATACGCCGCTCGAAGCCCTTCGATACTCACCGGGTGGTCGCCGGGTGGCGTCGAGGTAGATATCGCCGTGACCGGCAGTCGAGTGCGCACGTCGTGCGTCCGGGTCGGTCAGTCGTGGCTCGGTATCGTCTCGTCGCAGACCGGGCAGCTACCCCGCCCCTGCCCGGCGTCGAGATCGTTCGGCTGGCCTGTCCACCCGCAGACTGGACACTGAACTGGGTCGCCCGGCATAACGCGTATGCACACGCGTCGCCGGTCGGAAAAGCGTGGTGTCGGTCCGACGAGTGACCCTGGCTGGCCCCGATAATCGACAGGGGGCACGCCGGTCCCAGCGAACGGTCCGACCGTTTCGGAAGTCTTTTATCCCTATCCGCCACTCGATTATGATGTGAGGCGCGCCGGGTCGACCGGTGGACGCCGAACGTGCATGCGACGGTGGTGTAGTGGTATCACAGGACCCTGCCACGGTCCTAACGCGAGTTCAAATCTCGCCCGTCGCACTTCTTCCGCGAACTACCCGGCGAGCACTGCGTCGCGCGTGCTCGTCTCCGTTCGCTACGTCGCGAGCCGCGCTCCCGTCGTCACGCCTCTCCCGCGAGCGCGTCCCGGAGGGGTCTCCTCGGCGGACCACGGCGAGTGAGCTATCGTAACAAGTTCCCTACCGCCGACAGGAGAGAGTAGTCGCTCTTTACGCCGACCGGGACGCCGGGGCCGTGACCGAGTGTCAGTCCGCGCTCCGGGCGGTTCGAGCGTCGTTTCGGATCTCGGCCTTTCGGTCTTCGATGGCGCCTTCGAGCGCGGCGCGCAGGTCGACGCCGGTCGCCTCGTCCAGCGCCTGTTGCAGTTTCGCGAGCGTCTCGTCCTCGTCGTAGGAGGGCGAGTCCGGTAAGCTCGTCATACCGTACGAACATCTGAGTTCAGTACTTAACCTTTCGGTCTGAATATCTCGATTGAGAACTCCGCAACCAGTGGGCAGGCACTCGGTCTCTGCGGCGTCGAGCGGTCGCTGCAGCGGAGAACCTTTGGCCCGCGCTGGCGTAGGTCTGACTATGACGGTTATCGGGTTCCTGAGCGTCGCACCGGTCGTCGAGGGGAGCATGTCCGAGGAAGTCGCGAAGGCCGTCGCGGCGCTCGACGACTTCGACGTGGGGTACGAGACGACGCCGATGGGGACGGTCATCGAGGCCGACGACTCCGCGGAGCTGTTCGCCGCCGCTGGGGCGGCCCACGAAGCGGTCGACGGCGACCGCGTGAGCACGTTCCTCAAGGTCGACGACAAGCGGACGGTCGACCAGGCGGCCAGCGAGAAGGTCGACGCCGTCGAGGAACACCTGGGACGCGAGGCCAGGCGAGAGCGCACCGAGTGAGCCGAGGCGGCCCGGTCGCCGGTGCGGTCCGGGCGGCCGCGACGGCGAACCGAAGACCGAAGTCCCAGCGGCGTGGATGGCGGGGCATGGAGAGTCTCAACCGGACCGCGACGGATCTGGTCGACGAAGCGCTGGACTTCGCCGACGAGCTGAACGTCGCGGCCCATCAGCTGGACAGCGAGGCGCTGGTCGTCGACTTCGGCGTCGACGTGCCCGGCGGCGTCGAGGCGGGGATGATGCTCGCGGAGATACAGACCGCCGGGCTGGCGACCGTCCAGAGCAGCCTGGAGGAGGTGGCCGGCGCGCCGCTGACACACGTCGAGCTGTCGACCGACCACCCCGCGATGGCGCTGCTGTGCTCGCAGAAGGCGGGCTGGGAACTCAGCGTCGATGGCTTCGAGGGGCTGGGCAGCGGTCCCGCCCGTGCGCTCGTCGCCGAGGAGGAGGAGTTCCAGCGGGTCGGCTATCGCGACGACTTCGAGTTCGCCGTCCTCGCGGTCGAGACGGAGACGGTTCCCGACGAGGCCGTGATCGAGCACGTCGCCGAGCGGGCAGGCGTCTCCGAGAGCGGCGTGTTCGTCCAGGCGTTCTCGACGGCCAGTCTCACCGGCAGCGTCGCGATGGCGGCCCGCGCGGCCGAACTCGCGGCCTTCCGGCTCTCAGAGTTGGGCTACGACCCGCTCGATATCCTCTCGGTCAACGGGTCGGCGCCGGTGGCGCCGGTCGCCGACGACGAGGAGACGGCCATCGCGCGGACGAACGACGCGCTGGCCTACGGCGGCCAGGCCCACCTGGTCGTCGACGAGCCGTTCGACCGCTTCGACGAGGTGCCCTCGACCGCGACCGACGAGTACGACACGCCGTTCGCCGAGATCTTCGCCGACGCCGACTGGGACTTCTTCGAGGTGCCCGAGTCCGTGTTCGCGCCCGCGCAGGTGACCATCGACGTGGTCGGCGGCGACACGCACGTCCTCGGCGACGTGAACGACGAGCGCCTCGCCGAGAGCTTCGGCCTCTAGCGTGCGCTACAAGATCGTGCCCCCGGTTCGGGACCCGGCGTTCCTCGCCGCCGCCCAGCGCGCCGTCCCGCTGGTCCCGGGGACGGTCGAGGACTGCTGTCTCCGGATCGTCGACGAGACGGATGCGCCCTCGCGGGACGCCGCCAGGGAGTACCTGACCTTCCTCGAGGCGCTCGAACTCGTCGAGGAAACGTCGCGGGGGTTCGAGCGGCGTCGGGTCGATGTCGAAGCGGTGGACCTGGGCGACGCCTTTGAGCGCCGGGTGTTCGGCGCGCACGAACTGCTCGACGCGCTTCGCGAGGCCGAGTCGCTGACCGTCGAGGAGGCGTTCGACGAACTTCGCGAGCACGTCCCACGGTGGGAGCGCGACCGCCACACCGACTGGGAGGCCGAGTGGCGCGAGCGAACGGAGCGGCTGCTCAACTGGTGCGTGACGTTCGACCTCGCGGTCCGCGACGGCGACCGCTATCGTCCGGCCGGCCTGTCGTAGACGCGTTCGCTCGGATCGATTACTTCTCGGCGGTCCACTCGCGGGCTTCGGCCATGTCCGAAGTCACCAGCGGCTCCGCGCCGCTGTGTTCCATCCCTTCGAGGATGCTCTCCACGTCCATCTCCGAGATGACGCTGTCCGGGTGGACGACCGCCGAGTACTCGAGACCGACGTCGAGCGCACGCGGCATCCACTCGGTCTGCATCCACTGCTGGTCCTCGGCGTCGTGGGCGTTGATCCCGCGCGTGTCCGTCAAGACCTTGGCTGCGTCTCGTCGCTTGATCGCGTCCAGCAACGCCTCACAGCCCTCTCTGAACGTCGCGCCCGAGACATACTTGTCCCACGTGAAAACGATAGCGCCGATCTCCTCGTCCCACTCTATCGTGTAATTCTCAGTATCGTCGATAGTTTTTACTGCCACATCTCTAACCCCTTTTTTTACCGCATAAATCGACCGACCAGATTATCATCATTGAAAACTTGGCCGGCAGACGGACGGACAGGATCGAAACAGATTAGCTATGTCCAACGAACCGATGGATATGCGCGAGTTCGAGTTCGTCCTCACCTACCGGGCGGGCGCCGACGAGCTGATGGACGTGTTCGTCGAGCGGTCGGGACTGCGCGCGCAGACGGCGGCGTGTTTCGCGAACGACCGGTCGATGTGGCGTGTCGACCACGTGCTCGGGCCGGCCGAGGCGCTCGACGCCGTCGAGACCCATTTCCTCGACGAGACGACCTGCAACGAGTGTCTGGACGTGGAAGGCTGTACCTCCAGCCGCGAGTACCAGGTCATCAGCTCGGACCCGGAACACCGCGTCTACTTCACGCGCCGCGAGGAGATCCAGCACTGCCACTCGATCCCCTATCTCGCCGTCGACCACGTCGGCGACGGCCTCCTGATCGAGGCCGAGCGCCGTAACGACGAGTACGTCTGGCGGCTGCTGATCTCCGACGACTGTGCAGTCGGCGAACTGTACGACCGGATCGACGCCCAGCTCCGCGACGGCATCTCGCTGGAACTCGGCCACGTCTCGGACCCGCAGAACTGGAACGGCGGCTTCGGGACTGCTGGGCTCCTGACGCCGGAGGAACGCGAAGCCGTCGCCAGCGCGGTCGAAGCAGGCTACTACGGCACCCCTCGGGACGCCACCGTCGCCGACCTGGCCGAGCGGCTCGACACGCCACACTCGACGGTCCAGTACCGCCTCCAGCGCGCCGAGGAGAAGATCGTCGAGCGCTTCGCGTCCGAGACGCTCTGACGGGTCCGAACCACGGCGTCGGCCGCCACCTCAGTCGTCGACCAGGTCCGCGACCATCCCGCTCACGTACTCGACCTCGTCGTCGTTGACGCCGTGGCCCATGCCCGGGTAGATGCGTTCCTCCACGTCGGCGTCCAGCTTCTCCAGCACCTCCGTCGTCACGTGGACGCGTTCCTCGGGGATGTGCGGGTCCACGTCGCTACACCCGACGAACGACGGCGTGCCCTCCAGCGACCCCTCGAACTCGGCGGGATCGATCGTCTCGCCGATGAGCCCGCCGGAGAAGGCGACGTGCCCGCCGTAGCGCTCGGGGTTGCGCGCCACGAACTCCGACCCGAGACAGGCGCCCTGGGAGAACCCGAGTATCAGCACCTTCTCGGTGGGGATCCCGGCGTCGTTCGCTTCGCCGAGCGCGTCCTCGATGGCTTGCAGCCCCGACGAGCGGCCGGGCTCGTTGGACTCGACGGGTTCGAGGAAGGAGTTGGGGTACCAGGTGTTGCGCGCGGCCTGCGGGGCGAGCAGCGCGACGCCGTCCGCGTGGAGCTGCCGTCCCATCTGGAGGATGCTCTGGGCGGTCGCGCCGCGGCCGTGGACGAGGATCATCGCCGCTTCGGCGTCCTCCAGGGGCGTCCCGCCCGTGGCCAGTTGCTGTCCCTGATGGGGACCGTCCATTCAGGCCACCTCCCCGCGGTCCGCTGTGCGTTCGCCGGTCGGCTCAACGTCGAGCGTGCGTCGCTGGTCGGTCACGCCAGTCCATACGGCATCGTCCTACAAAGGCGCTCGCCGACATCCGCGTCACCCGATGACATCGGCGTTACCGACCCGTGTCAGGCGACCTGTCGACCGCTCGCCGCCCCCGCCCTCACCCGGTCGCCTCAGAGCCCCAGGATCTCCCGGGCCTGTGAGGTGTCGGCCACCTCCCGACCGAGTTCGTCGGCGACTCGCACCACGCGTTCGACGAGCTGGGCGTTGCTCTCGGCGAGTTCCCCCTGCCGGTAGTAGACGTTGTCTTCCAGCCCGACGCGGACGTTCCCGCCGAACAGGACTCCCATCGTCGCGAAGGGCAACTGGTGGCGGCCGAACCCGAGCGTGTTGAACAGCGCGCCGTCGGGGAGGTTGTCGACCGCGTTGAGGAAGTTCCCCGGACGCGGCCGCGTCAGCGTTCCGGGACCGAAGACGAGCGTCGCGTACACCGGCTCGGCCAGATCGCGGCGGTCGAGCAGGCCGTGGACCTCGTTGAGGTGGCCGTCGTTGAACACCTCCAGTTCGGGTTTGATCCCGCGGTCGGCCATCTCGTCGTACAGCGCGTCGATGGTCGCGAGCGTGTTCTCGCTCGTCAGCCGCTCGTAGCGGTTCAGCGGCCCCATGTCCAGCGACGCCATCTCCGGCGGCGGATCCGTGCGTAGCCCCAGGTGCCGCTTCTCCGTCGGTGCCTGGGTCGCCCCGGTCGTGTGCTGGATGACCACGTCGTCGGTGTACCGCCGGATCGCCTCGTCGATCGCCTGGAAGCGCTCGGTCGAGAAGGCCCGTTCGCCGTTGTCCGTCCTGGCGTGGACGTGGACGACCGACGCGCCCGCCGCCTCGACTTCCCCGGCCGCCTTCCCGATCTCCTCGGGCGTCTCGGGCAGGTTCGGGTTCGCCTCCTTGCCGTGGATCCCGCCGGTCAGCGCCGCCGTGACGACGACCGGCTCGTCGGCGAGGAATCGTTCGTAGCTCACGAGCCGTCATCCCCGTGGCCGTCTTCGGATTCGTGGTCGTCCACGTCGGCGTCGGCGTGCTCGCGATAGATCTCGCAGTCCTCGGCGTGGTCGAGGTCGAACCGGTCGTTGCAGATGTCGGCGCGCATCGGCTGGACGAATCGCTCGGCGCCCTCGCAGTAGGCGCGCGCCTCGTCGAAGGACTTCCCGTCTGCGGATTCGCGATAGGAGAGGAACGGACAGGTCACGGCTCGACTAGGGCGCACAGATCCAAAAAGCCCGACGCAGCACACGAGTCGGTCGCGGACTCGGTGTCGATGGATGTTCGGTACAGGTGAGGTAGTTAGCGGTGCGTCCGGCGTGCGCTGTCGAGCGTGCCCGCGTCTCGCGCGGGCCGCTCGAAACAGTCGCCCGAGGTCCTCGCGAACCGTGTGAGCGAGGGCTTGTCAGAGCGTGCTCTGACAGTGGATGAGAAGCGCAGCCTGCGAGCATCGCAAGAGGTTGGGAAGGTGTGAGGCCGTCCGCGGTGCTGTGCGGGGCGGTCCTGGCGGACTGAAAGGGCGAGGCGCGCTCGCGTTTATTCAGTCGCCTGAGCGACCCCTATCCGAAGCGGCCGCAGGCCGCGAGGATATGTCGGTCAGCGACCGCGAGCGCGGTGAGGGCTTTCATCGCGTGCTGTCCCCGGTGAGTGCGGTCGCTGTCGTTCGATTTTATTCCACAACTCGTTCACCCGAAAGGACTGATAAGCAAGCACGCCGAATCGAGCGGACTACGAGTCCGGGGGCGTCGAACCGAGAGTCGCAACATTGTTTATCGGACTCGGCGACTCGGGAGGTATGAACTTCTTCGACCGGCTGGCCGACCGGATCGCGACCGTCGACAGCGTCGTCTCGGTCGGGCTGGACCCCGACCCCGCGCGGATCCCCGACCACCTGGCAGACCACGACCTGCCCCGATGGGCGTTCAACCGCCGGATCATCGACGCCACGCACGAACACGCCGCCGCCTACAAGCCCAACGCCGCCTTCTACGAGGACCCGGACGGCTGGACGGCCCTGCGCGAGACCGTCGCCTACGCTCACGGCAAGGACGTGCCGGTCCTGCTGGACGCCAAGCGCGCCGACATCGGCAACACCGCCCGCCAGTACGCCGACCTGCTCGACGACGACGACGGCATGGGCGTCGACGCCATCACCGTCAATCCCTACCTCGGCCGGGACTCGCTCGAACCGTTCCTCTCACGGGCAGACAAGGGCGTCATCGTCCTCTGTCGCACCTCTAACCCCGGCGGCGCCGACCTGCAGGGTCTCGAACTCGAAACCGGCGAACCGCTGTACGAACGGGTCGCCGCGATGGCCGACCTGTGGAACGGCAACGACAACGTCGGCCTCGTCGTCGGCGCCACCGCCCCTGAAGAACTGGAAGAGGTCCGCGAGATCGTCCCCGACATCCCGTTCCTCGTCCCCGGCGTCGGCGCGCAGGGCGGCGACGCCGAAGCGGCCGTCGAGTACGGCCTCGCCGACGGCGTCGGGCTCGTCAACTCCTCGCGGGGTATCATCTTCGCCGGCGAGAACCAGGGCGAGGGCTTCGCCGACGCCGCCGGCCAGGCGGCGAAGCGCCTCAAAAAGCGGCTGAACCGGTACCGGTAGCGCGGCCGGGCAACGACCCCCGTCTCGAAACCAGTATTTAAATCTAGGGGAGCGGTTCCGCGACTGAAACCGTGATCCCCCTTACACGGAGGAGCGGGTCCACGGTCTACACGTGATGACCACGATAGAATCCGCGTTCCGCCGCTTCGTCGGCGTGACGGTCGACCTGCAGACGTACAGGAACATCGCGTACTTGTTGCTGGCGTTCCCGCTCGGGACGCTCTATTTCACGGTGCTCTGGGGCGGCGGCGTCGCGGGGGTCTCGCTGGTCCCGCTGTTCCTGTTCGGGGTTCCTCTGCTGATCGCGGTGCTGGCCGTCGCCGTCCACCTCGCGGAACTGGAGGCGCGTCTCACCCGCGGCCTGGTCGGCAGCGACGTGAACTTCGAAGCGCCGCGCCCGAACGAGGAGACCGCCGTCGAGTTCGCGAAGCACCTGGTGACCGACTCGCGAAGCTACAGGGCGGCCGTCTACCTGCTGTCGAAGTTCGTCGTCGGCGTTGCGGCGTTCGCGGCGGTGTCGACCGCAGCGGCCGTCTCGACCGCGATGGTCCTCGCGCCGCTCCTCTACGGAAACCCGGAGGTTCACTACGATTTCGGGGTCTGGTCGGTCACGACGCTCCCCGGTGCGGTCGCGGTCGCCGCTGTCGGAGTCCTCCTCGGGTTCCTCACCCTCCACGCCTGTAACGTCGGCGCGCGAGCGGTCGGCGAATACACCGAACTGATGTTGGGATCCGCCGACTGAGTCAGAACTCGTAGGTGTCGACGCCGTCGGGCATGTCGTCGCCGGTCCCGGTCGGGTCCGCGGGGTCGCCGCCCTCGATCTCGGCCACGCACTCGCTACAGATCCCCAGCTGGGCGTCGAAGTGCCGGTCACACACCAGGTTCCCGCAGCGGTCGCAGGTGTGGTCGACCTCGGGGCGCTGGCAGATCTCGCAGAGCCCGGACACGCTCATGATCCGCGGTTGGGTCCCGACGCGTTTAGGGGTTGGGTGGCCGATGCTGTCGGCCACAAGACACTTATCCGACTTCGGAGTGGTCGAGGGTATGGACGCGCCCTCCCGTCGACGGGTTCTCGCTGTCGCCGCCGTAGCGGCCGGTGCGAGCGGTTGTCTCGACGGCGCCGGCTCCGCGTCGACAGCGTCGCCTTCGACGACCAGCGGAGACGAGACGCCGACCGCGTCACCGACGGCGACGGACCCGCACACGCCGACGGCGACCGAACCACCCACGGCCAGCGACACGGCCACCGATCCGTCGACCGGGTCGCCCGCGACGGAGTCGCCGGGGGTCGCGTGGCGGGACGCCTTCGACGAGCCGGTAACGGCGCGACCCTTCGTCGGTGAGGACCGCCTGTTCGCGGGGTCGGAGGGCGGAACGCTCCGCGCCTACGGCTCGGACGGCGACCTCGCGTGGAAGCGTGATTTCCCCTCGCGGGTGCGGGACCTGACCGTCGCGGACGGGACGCTGCTGGCGCTGGTCGGGACGGACGAACTGTCGTCCGCCCACACCGTTCACGCGCTCGACGCCGCCTCCGGTCGGGAGCGCTGGACGTTCAGCCCGACCGACTGGTGGCTCGACGTCCTGGCCGCGTCGGGCGGAACGGCGTACGTCGCGACCGCGGACGACGCGCTCTCGGAGTCGGGGGAGACGCTCTACGCGCTCGATCTCGTCGGCGGTGACACGGAGTGGTCGGCGGGGATCGGTGACCCGCGCGAGGCGGTCCTCACCGACGACGCGGTCGTCGTTTCGTCATCCGGGCGGACGTACGGGTTCGACCGCACCGACGGCCGCCAGCGGTGGAGCCGCCCGGCCGAAACGGTCTACTCGACGCTCGCGGCCGTCGACGGGACGGTCGTCTACGCGGACAGCTCGGAGGCCGACGACGTCTACAGCGAACTCCTGGGACTCGACGCCGCCTCGGGGGAAGAGCGGTGGCGGCTCGACTCCTGGGCGGTCACCACGACGGTCGCCGGCGACGGCGACCTGTTCGCCGGTGGCGCTCGGACCGCCAGGATCGACCCCGCCGACGGCTCGGCCGCCTGGACGGTGGACAAGCCCGGTCTGCTCACCGACGCCGGCCTGACCGGAGACCGCCTCTACGCGGGCGGCGACGAACTGCACGCGCTGACCCGCGAGGGCGGCGAGCGGGCGTGGACGTGGACGCCCGACCCGCCACAGGGTGGCGTCTCGGCGGCCGGCGTCGCCGACGAAACCCTCTACCTCGACTCGTACCACGATGCCGACGTTCGCAATCAGTACAAGTTCGCGGTCGAGACGGCAGACGGGAGCGACCGCTGGACGTTCGAGAACGGCACCGAACTCACGGACCTCTCCGTCGGTGCGGACCTCGCGGTCGGCGGCGGCGAGGACGGGACCCTCTACGCGCTCCGGTAGCGGTCGGAGGCGCGCACCCGAACGGGAGCCGCGTCCGAGACGTTTAGGGGGCACCGACGCCAAGGGACGAGCGTGTACGGTTCCCGACTCGTCTCGGCGCTCGCGGCCGTGTTCACGGCCATAGCCGTCCTCTTCGCTATCTTCGGGGTCGTCGCGAACGTGGGCTTTTTCGCCGTCGCGCTGCTGTTCGGCGCGGTCGCGTACTTCATGTGGTACCACGCCTCCGGCCGGTTCGCCCAGCGGCTCTACCGCGGCGTCGAGGAACGTGCCGCCCCCGGTGGCGGCGGCCGGGGCGGCCGCGGCGGTTTCGGCGCCGGTCCCCGCGAGGACTGGGAACCGCCGCGCGACGAGGACGCAGGTCGCCGGGCGCGAGCGGCCGGCGGCCAGGCCCGCGGCGGTCGCGCGCGCACCGGTGGTCGACGGCGACAGGCACGCGCGGGGGGCCAGCGTCGGCGGCGACGCGCGGCCGCCGCGGCCCAGCCCAGCGGTCCGACGGCCGCCGAGGCCTACGACACGCTCGAACTGGACCGCGGTGCCGACGATGACGCCGTCAAGGCCGCCTACCGCGAGAAAGTCAAAGAGGTCCACCCCGACTCCCCCGACGGCGACGAGGAGGAGTTCAAGGAGGTCCAGTCAGCCTACGAGCGGCTGACCGACTGAGTGCTGCCCCGTTCGATTCGAATGCGTACTGACCGCTGGATCATCTACCAGTTGCAAATGATATTCGTCCCGCGATGCAGGATGAAGGTGTATATCTCGCACGAGCACACTCCGTCGTCCGCGAGATAGAATTCATAGATACAGACGAAGACTGTTGGCGTTAGTGATCCAGATACTGAAGGATGTCTGTCCTCTGGTCGCGCAACTCGACGACCTCTCGGTCGTGATCATACCCGATGGCGCCAGCGTCGGCCAGAATCGGGAGATGTGCGTGGACGAGACTCGTACAGATACGCTCGTAGCGGTCACGGGTGTGTTCGCCTTCAAGCAGCGCGATCTGGTCGGCCACGTCACTCACCGGAGTAGCGCCTGCCTGGGTGGCGAGGTACTTGAGTGCGACCCGGCGACGGTGGTGGGAGAGAAGCTTGAAAACTTCCGACACGGATTCTTCGGCGTCGATGTTTCCTGGGCTGCTGTCAGTGGTTTTGGTCGTCATAGCGGTGTCTTACTCCGCGATCTCTTTGACTGGTCGCCGCCCTCGGGCGGACGGACACCGCGGAGTCCGTTTGGTATTCACGAAGGGGGTATCTTAACTGTATGTTACCATGTCGCGAGGGTAACCTACCGTTTGGGGGAAAGATTCGGGCCAGATATAGATATATTAACTGATATAGTTCCGACAGAGGGGCTCACTCGTCGACAAAGTCGCAGCCATTGTCGGGAGGGGCAGCACCGCTGGTTTTTTCGATACTAATTCGCCAGTCCGGCACTAAGTCCGACGGGGAGGTGACCTCCCACGTGTCTTCGACTTCGGTGCCTCTAGCGAAGGACTCCCGCAGCAGCGTAGCGAGCGCTCGCTCGAAGGCCTCGGACGGAGACTCCGAACATCCGTCGTTCGATGATGTGGTCATGCTGGTACTGGCCGCAACCTGCAGGATAGCGAACTATAACTGCCCGCGGCCGTGCCGCACCGTAGTCGTCTTGCATATTTAAGCCTCACTGCCGACGAAGAAGTCCGAACGAACACCAACGCCAGCAGTACGTTAGCAGACGGCGTTTTCGGCTGAACAGAATCCGCCCACTGTACTGAACTCACCCGCTCCATGTTGTAGCGGGTTTCTGATTGATCTCATAGAAGTCCACACACGTCGTGGTGTGTGTACACCCTGTACCGAGCGGCCATCGAGGGAGGTCTCGCCGGCGGTTTCACACACGTTTTTGCCGACGGGCCACCCAGCCCAGACCAGTGACGCCACCGCTCGCCGTCGACATCGACGGAACGCTCACCGACGAGGACCGCGCCGTCCACCCGCCCGTCCTGCCCGTCCTGCGGGAGTGGGACGCGCCCGTGGTGCTCGCGACGGGCAAGGCGCTACCGTATCCGGTCGCCCTCTGCGAGTTCGCGGGCGTCGAGCGGACCGTCGTCGCCGAGAACGGCGGTGTCGCGTTCGTCCACGCGACCGACGACCTGCTCTTTCTCGGCGACCGCGAGGCCGCGCAGTCGGTCGTCGACGAGTACGTCGAGACGGGCCACGACCTGGGGTGGGGATCCCACGACCTGATCAACCGCTGGCGCGAGACGGAGGTGGCCGTCAGCCGCGAGGCGCCGCTCGAACCGCTCCAGCGGATCGCCGCCGACCACGGACTCGAAGTCGTCGACACCGGCTTCGCCTACCACGTCAAATCGCCCGACGTGAGCAAAGGGCGAGCGCTGGAGGCCGTCGCCGAGCGGCTCGACCGCGACCCCGAGGAGTTCGTCGCCGTCGGCGACTCGATCAACGACGTGTCGACCTTCGAGGTCGCGGGGCGGTCGTTCGCGGTTGCCAACGCCGACGAGCCGGCCCGCGAGACCGCGGACGTGGTCCTCGACGCCGCCTACGGCGAGGGGTTCCTCGAAGCGGTCGAGCGGGTGCGGTGACCTCGCTGGCCGCTCACACCGGTCGGCCGCGAGGGACTGCCGTATCCGCTCACGACCGCTGGGGACCGATACGGAACGCTCGGGAGCGCTACGGACGGGAATCGGGCGCAAACCCGGAGAAGGCTTTTGTACCGCCCACCGTTACCGACCCCCATGAGCCCCGACCGGGCCGCCCTCGAACGCGCCATCGAGCGCGGTGAGCGCGAGGGCGGCAGCGTCGAGTTCAAAGAGCGGCTCACGAAAGACCTCCACCTGGCGGACGGTCGCCGCGAGTCGCTGGCCGCCCAACTGCGCCATCGCGTCCTCTCCGGCGACGGCGAAGCCACCTACGTCGTCGGCGTCACCGACGACGGCGCCCTCGCCGGCATCGCACCCGAGGAGTTCACCGAGTCGATGGACGTGCTGAGCCTGCTGGCCGAGGAAGCCGACGCCCACATCGAGAACGTCGAAACCTGGGGCGTCGACGCCGACGGCCGCGCCAAACCGAAAGGAAGCGGCCCCGCTCCCGGAGCGGGCGTCGGCGGGACCGAATCCGCCTCCTCGTCGACCGCCTCGGAGTCGTCGACCGCCTCGGAGTCGTCGCTCGACTCGCCCTCGAACCGCGAAACACCCGCCGAAGGCATCGTCGGCGTCGCTACCGTGCGAGAGGGCGCTGTGCTGGAGGACGACGAGCACATCGTCGTCGGCACCGCCGGTCACGTCGACCACGGCAAGTCGACGCTGGTCGGGACGCTGGTCACCGGCCAGTCCGACGACGGCGAAGGCGGCACCCGCTCGTACCTCGACGTGCAACCCCACGAGGTCGAACGCGGTCTCTCCGCCGATCTGTCCTACGGCGTCTACGGCTTCGACGACGACGGACCGGTCCGCATGGACAACCCCGACCGCAAGTCCGACCGCGCCCGCGTCGTCGAGGAGGCGGACCGGCTCGTCTCGTTCGTCGACACCGTCGGCCACGAGCCGTGGCTGCGAACCACCATCCGCGGCCTCGTCGGTCAGAAGCTCGACTACGGCCTCCTGACCGTCGCGGCCGACGACGGCCCGACCAAGACCACCCGCGAACACCTGGGCATCCTCCTGGCGACGGACCTGCCGACGATGGTCGTCATCACGAAGGCCGACATCGTGAGCGACGAGCGTCTCGAGGAGGTCGAACGGGAGGTCGAGCGCCAGCTGCGGGAGGTGGGCAAGACGCCGCTGTCGGTGGCGCGCCACGGCGTCGGCGCGGCCGTCGAGGAGATCGATGAGAACGTCGTCCCCGTGCTGGCGACCAGCGCCGTCTCGATGGACGGGATGGACGCCCTCGACGAACTGCTGGAGCGGTTGCCCAAGACCGCCGGGCCGACCGACGACGAGTTCACGATGTACGTCGACCGCTCGTACAAGGTCACGGGCGTCGGCGCCGTCGCCTCCGGCACCATCCGTTCCGGGCGTGTCGAGGCCGGCGACGAACTCCTGCTCGGGCCGATGCAGGACGGCGGCTTTCGCGAGGTAGAGGTCCGGTCGATCGAGATGCACTACCACCGAGTCGACCGAGCGAAGGCCGGCCGGATCGTCGGCATCGCGCTGAAGGGCGTCCGCGAGGCCGACGTCGAGCGCGGGATGGTTCTCCTGCCGCGCGACGCCGACCCGGATCCCGTCCGGGAGTTCGAGGCCGAGGTGATGGTCCTCAACCACCCGACCCGCATCGGCGAGGGGTACGAACCGGTCGTCCACCTCGAAACCGTCAGCGAGGCCGCCGCCTTCTACCCCGACGACGGACGGCTGCTCCCCGGCGACTCCGGGACGACGCGCGTCCGCTTCAAGTTCCGGGCGTACATGGTCGTGGAGGGCCAGCGGTTCGTCTTCCGCGAAGGCCAGTCCAAGGGCGTCGGCAAGGTCACCGACGTGGACCCCGACGAGTAGCGGTCGCCGACCGGGACGTGGACCGCCGCCAGGCGGCAGTTACGCGCGGTAGCCGTCGTTCACTCCTCTCCAGTACCCGATTACGACACCGCTAGGCCCCGGATACTCGCGACAGCCCGATCTAACTTCCGTCCCCGGATCGCTACCGGTGCGCTACCACCCGGACAGCCGGTCGGTAACTTTGACCGGTGCGATCCAGGTGACGACACGCGTGCGGGACGGCGGGTTCCGCCCGCGGGAGATCACCAATGAGTTTCGAGAATCAGCCAAACCGACAGAACCCGATCGAGCAACAGCAGCTGAGCCGACAGCCCCAGATCCGGCAGGCGAGCCAGCAGCCACAGACACAGCAGGGGTACATCCCCGCGGCACAACAGCCCAGCGGGCAGCAGGCGGGCTTCCCCGGCCAGCAGGGTCGCGGTGCAGACCAGGGCGCACAGGACCAGCGCCACTCCCAGCAGTTCCGACAGCGGATGAGTCAGCTCGCCCAGCAACGATCCCGTGACCCCCAGACCGGTCAGTTCCTGCCACAGAGTCAGCAGCCGACACAGCAGTACCAGGGGAGTCAACAGTCCCAGCAGCCCCGGACCCAGCAGTACCAGCAGCCACAGACACAGCAGGCGAGTCAGCAGCCCCAGTCACAACAGATCCAGACCAAACAGCCCCAGACGCAGCAACTGGGTCAACAGCCGACGCAGCAGCAACTGGGTCAGCAACCGCAGACTCAGCAGATGAACCAGCAGCCCCAGCCACAGCAGATGAACCAGCAGCCCCAGGCCCAGCAGACGAGTCAGCGGCCCCAGACGCAGCAACTCGGCCAGCAGCCGACTCAACAGCAGGGGTACGTCCCCGCGGCGCAACAGCCCAGCGGGCAACAGGCCGGCTTCCCCGGCCAGCAGGGTCGCGGCGCCGACCAGGGCGTCCAGGACCGACGCCACTCCCAGCAGTTCCGACAGCAGATGCACGACCTCGCCGAACAGCGACACCGCGACCCCCAGACCGGCCGGTTCCTGCCGGAGAACCAGCAGGACCAGCAGAGCCAACAGAGTCAACAGGGTCGACAGAGCCAGTCGGGCGGCCAGATGTACGCCCAGCGGTCCGAGCAGACCCAGCAGCCCGAGACGCAGCAGGAGAACTGGCAGTAGGCCCTTCGGGTAGCCACCGCCCGCCGGCGGTCGACACCGCGACACCGGCTATTTTTTCGAGTTCGGCGTCCCGTAGCGTCGGCTGGCGGAAAACCACGTTCGCGGAGGAGCGGCGAGACCGGTTTCAGGACTCCATCTTCGCGACGATCTCGTCGGCCGCGTCGCGAGCCGCGCTCTCGTCGCCGACGCCGTCGACCGGAACGAGGACGCTCTGGGCGGTCCAGTCCTCGTTGCCGTGTTCGTCGCCGGTACGGACTTCGGCGCCCGAGACGACGGAGCCGGCGACGTTCGCCGCCCAGTCCGGCGTCCGGATCTCGTCGAACTCGTCGGGGTCGCGATAGCGCACGTGATAGTAGTTCTCGGTCTGCTCGACGCCCTGGATCGATCGGGAACTCGCCATACCGGGCGGTAGCACTGGCGCGCCCGAGAGTCGTCTGCAGGCGATCGAAAGGGCGACCACGGCGCGGAAACGCGGCCGCTACTCCCCGCCCAAGACGGCCCGTAGGAGCTTCGATTCGGCCTTCCGGAGGTGTTCGGCTGCGGTGCTGGGCGCACAGCCGAGGGCGTCGGCGACCGCCTCGTGGTCGGCGGTCCGGGGCACGTCGTAGTACCCAAGGTCGAGACCCGCCTCGACGGCCTCGCGCTGGCGGTCGGTGAGTCGGGCCGTCGGCGCGACCCGGGAGGTCGCGAGCGACCCGACCGCCTCGACGGTCACCTCGATCGGGTCCGGAACCTCGCCCATCGCCGCCTGGAGTTCCTCGTCCGGGCCGAAGACGGTGAGCGTGACGGTGCCGTCGGCGCCGTAGACGATCGGCGGGACGACGACGAGTCCGCCCCGACTGACCGGACCGAACAGCTCCGCGAGCGACGCGGTCGTCGCGTCGCGGACGTAGACGTAGAAGGCGCCGTCGTCCACGGGCTCGATGTCGTAGCCGACGACCGCGTCGACGTCGTCGGCCGCCGCGGCGAAGGCGTCGGCGTCGCCCTCGACGTAGTGGAGGATGCCCAGCGCGTCGCCGGTGAAGTTCCACTGCAGCGCCGTCGCCCGCTCGACGAACGGCGCTCGCGTCAGGACGCCGTACATCGGGTGGATATCCCCCTCCCTGCCGTGAGCGGTGATCGATACTCGGAGGCGCTTCACGATCGACGATTCGCCCAGACACTTGATAAACCAGCCGGACAGATGCGGCAGCATCGATACGGACGCCGCCCGCGTGCGTCCGAGTATGAACGACGTACTGGTGACCGGTGCGACGGGGACGCTCGGGCGGGCGCTCGTCGGCCGGCTCGTCGACGACGGGTGGCGAGTGCTGGCGGCGAGCCGGACGCCGACCGACGCTTCGGAGATCGCCGGGGCGAACGACGCAGCCGCGGTCGAGTGGGTCGAGCTGGACCTGGTCGAGGGAGTCGGGATCGAGCGCGCAGTCGAGGAGGCCGACGCGGTCGTCCACGCGGCGACGGCGCCGCGGGGAGACCCAGAGGCGGTCGACGTCCGCGGGACCGAACGCCTGCTCGACGCCGCCGAGTCCGCGGGCGTCGACCACTTCGTCTACCCCTCGATCGTCGGCGTCGACGCGATCCCGCTCTCGTACTACGAGCGCAAGCGCGAGGGCGAGCGGGCGGTCGAGGCGAGCCCCGTCCCGTCGACGGTCCTGCGGGCGACGCAGTTCCACGCGTTCGTCGAGGAGATCCTCGGGACTGTCGCGAAAATCCCTGTCTGGCCGCTGCCGACGACGTTTCGGATCCAGCCGGTCGACCACCGGGAGGTCGCCGACCGACTCGTCGACTCCCTCGCCGCCGAACCGCTGGGCCGCGCCGCCCCCGTCGGCGGCCCGGCGGTCCACACGCTCGGGGAACTGGCTGGCGCGTATCGCGAGGCCAGGGGACTCCGCCGAGCTATCGTCCGACTCCCGGTTCCCGGGGTCGTCGCGAAGGGGTTCCGCGACGGGCGAGCGACCCGTCCCGACCGCGCGGTCGGGACCGTGACCTGGGAGTCCTGGCTGGCGGAGCGAGACGGCGGCTCGGCGGAGTCGGCGGCCGAACGGGCGGGGGCGACTTCCGGATGAACGTGTCTGGATCGAGAGCGCGGCCAGCTGTCGCCGCCCGCTCGCTCAGGCCCAGGGTTCCTCGGCGAGGTCGTGGAGCGACTCGACGACGTGATGGGGTTCGGGGTCGAGGGCGGCCGAGCGGTCGCCGTCAGCGAGCCAGACCGACCGCAGTCCCGCCGCGTGAGCCCCGGTCACGTCGGCGGCGTGGGAGTTGCCGACGTGGACGGTCCGGTCGGGGGCGACTCCGAGTTCGTCCAGCGCGAGGTGGAACGGTTCGGGGTCGGGCTTGTACGGCGCGTCGTGACCGCCGTGGACGACCACCTCGAAGCGGTCCTCGATCCCGAGGCCGGCGAGCTTCTGGGACTGCATCCACGGGTCGCCGTTGGTGACCATGCCGACCCGGTAGGCGTCGGTCAGCGCGTCGAGCGCGCGTTCGGCGCCGTCGAGGAAGCGGACGTTCGACTGGTCGCGCTCGTCGGTGTAGATGTCGGCGATCTCCTCGCCGACGGCCTCGCCGTGGCCGGCTTCGGCGGCGAAGGTCCCGAACGCCGCGCGGCGGGTGTCGCGGATGTCGTCGCCGGCGTCGGAGAACTCGGCCAGGCGGCCGACGTACTCGGCGCCGTCGAAGAAGGGGTCGACGCCGACGCGGTCGAAGGCGAGCGCGAGGATGTCGTCGGCGCTGCGCTCGTACGTACAGATGGTGTCGTCCAGGTCGAAGAGGACGGCCTCTACTGGCCCCGTCATTGCGCGATAGTAGCGCCCCGGCGGCCAAAAGCCGGTCGGTCCGGTGCCGTCGAACCGCGGTCCGTCGCCCGCGACGCCGACGCGGCCGAGCTCACTCCCCGTCCGAGAGCCCGGCGACCAGCGCGTCGACGGCCCGCTTGACGGCGGCCCCCGACTCGATCCGGACCGCTCCGTCGTCGGTCACGGACAGGTCTGGCCCGTCGACCGAACCGCGTACTCGCTGGGCGTCCACCGGACCCGCGTCCCCGATCGACAGCACCGCCGCGTCGGGGTAGAGGCGGACGGTTCCGACCCGTTCGTCGCGGTAGGCGACGCCGTAGGCGACCGTACCCTCGGGCGAGGGCGCTGCGTCCGGGTCGGCGTCGACGACGGACACGTCGCCCAGGGAGCCCCGGTCGCGGCCGGAGAGTTCCGAGGAGAGCAACTGGGCGACGCGCTTGCCGTCGGTGATCCGGTCTTCGACCATCAGTCGCCCCCCAGTTCGTCGGCGGCGCGGTCGGCCAGGTCGCCGAGTTCGACGCCCTCGCGGCGGGCGTAGACGACCGCCGCGGCCTCGACGGTGACGCCGAGGTCCGACTGCAGGCGGTTGACCGCGGCGACGGCGTCCTGTTTGTCCACGCCCGACTGGACGATAGCGTCGAGCGCGCGCTCGAAGTTCGACCGCTGGCGCAACACGTCGTCGCCGGGGACGAACTCGTCGGGGACCGTCACCTCCCGTGGTTCGAACGTCGGTCGGAGCTCGTCGTCCGTGCGGTCGAGTAGCCCCTCGGTGGCGGCCACGTCGACGAGGCGCTTGGCCTGCTCGGGGGAGAACCACTCGCGGTCGAGCGAGAGCGCGACGACGAACTCGCTCTCCGAGAGGGACTCGCGGCCCTTCGCCCGGAAGGGGACGGCGACGGCGCGACGCAGACTCATCGTCCGTCGATGGGCGCGTCCCGGAACGTAACGTTGCCGGTCGCCGGCCGCGGTCGGGACCCGGTCGCCCCGCGGCGTGCGAACGGTCCCCGTCGAGACCGACCGAGAGTCGAGAGGTTCAAGTAGACGCTGGGCGACTGCACGGGTATGAAGTTCCAGGGACGCTCCCCGCGCAAGCGAACCGGCGGTCGACGCCGGAACTTCCGGAAGAAGAAAAAGCACGAACTGGGCGACCAGCCGACCGAGACGCGCGTCGGCGAGACGAGCCTGAAGACGGTCGAGGCCCGCGGCAACACCGAGAAGGTCCGCGCGGTCACCGCCAACACCGCCAGCGTCGCCACCGACGGCGATGTCGTCGCCGCCGAGATCGAGGACGTCGAGGAGAACCCCTCGAACCCCAACTACGTGCGCCGGAACATCATCACGAAAGGCGCCATCGTCTCCACCAGCGAGGGCCGCGCCCGCGTGACGTCCCGCCCCGGCCAGGACGGCCAGATCAACGCCGTTCTCGTCGAGTAACGGCGGTCTTCTCTCCGAATTTATACGTTCGCCGCCGCCAGCCGCGGGTCCCGCCTCGACCGCGTCTATATAGCGTTCCGGTTCCCCACGTTCCGGTGGGGATCGGCCCGTAGCACTCTTAGCGAGCCTTATTCCGGTCGGTCACCCAGACAGCGGTGGCGTGCGGCACCAACCACCGAGCACGCACCGAACACTGCCACCCCGTTCGACGCGTTACCGCACGTCCCATTCACGACTGCCACCTCGTTCGGGGCACCCATCCCCGTTTTTGCACCCCACGTAGCCACCGGTCACGATAGGGTCGCGAGGGACGGGCATACCAGCGGGTGGAACTCTCTACCCTGCGACATACCGGAGATTCAGAACTGTAGGCGGCGATCGAATCCGCTCGGACGACGGGCGGGACGGTCGTCGGCTCAGGGCGAGGGCGCCGCTTTCTGGAGGGCGCTCTCGGCGATGTTGCCGCCGTAGTCGGCGGTGCGGGAGAGGGAGTCGACGACGAGCCCGAGCGACTGGGCGAGTTCGGGGTCGTCGAGGTCGCGGATCACGTCGTCGACGTCCCGTGCGCGCTCGTCGATGTCCGGCAGGTCGGCGCGGGCCTCGGTCGCGAGCTCGACGGCCTCGTCGGGGTCGTCTTCGAGCAGCGCGTCCATCGCCGTCTCGGGAACGGTGAGAGCGGCGTTCTGGAGGTCGCTCAACACCTCGGCGACGGACTCGTTGACCGGACCGATCTCCAGGGCGATACTGGCGATCTTCGTCGCGTGGTCGGCGATCCGCTCCAGCTGGCGGGCGCTGGACTGGTAGTCGAAGACTGTCTCGCGGGGGAACCCGATCTCGGTGGCGGCGGCCGGGTTGCGAAGCACCGTCCGGAACACCCGGGAAACCATATACCACAGGCGGTCGACGTCGTCGTCGCGCTCGATCACGTCGTGGGCGAGTTCGTCGTCGTCCTCCAGGAGCGCGGTCACCGCGTCCGAGAGCATCGTCAGCGAGACCAGCCGCATCCGCGTGATGGCGTTGTGGACCGACAGCTCCGAGGAGTCGAGCAGGTCCTGCAGGACCACTCGCTCGCCGGTCTCCTCGATGACCTCCAGTCCGACGAGACCCTGTGTGGCCTCGCGGATGGTGCGGCGCTGGCCCGCGGTGACGCGGGGCGCCTCGAAGTTGATGACGTCGAAGCCGCTGACGTACATCGTCATGACCGCGCGCGTGAGACGGTCGCCCTCCAGCCCGTCGATGTCGATCGACCCTTTCTCGCGCTCCTCCTCGCTTTTCGGCGAGAGCAACAGGATGTCCTCCTCGGAGTGGAACTCGACGACGCTCCCCGCGCTCACGTCGTTCTCCGTCGCCCAATCCTTCGGCAGAGACACCGTGTACGTGGACCCGCCCGTGACCTGGACCTTGCGCGTCTCCATAGGGAGGGGTCGTCGGCACTGACCAATAAATCAACCCCTTTCTATATATTTACAGCTACATACCGGTATATTGCGGAATGTATTCGGTCGGATCGGCTCGCCTCCGGCGGATATCCGCGACGAACTCTGATACGTACTGTCCCCTACCCCCCGCTATATACCCGTCAGAGTTCGGTATGATAGTCGTATCCGACCGGTCGATCGGAATCGCGGTAGCAGCGGCGGGTCGCCCCGCAGTCACGGACCGAACCGGTTCGAAACGGCGCCCGCGGCCGCTCCGGTTCGGCTGCCATCGATGCTGAGACCCGGATTTCGTCGGGTTCGCAACGATACGCTCACCCTACCGGGGGCGCCCTCGAACGGAGCGGTACGCATGTGTATGTACGTCTATATAGCCATAATAGTAGCGTATTTAGTTAATCTGGGGGCACTGATCTATAATGCGGGACAGACCTGTGACCCGCCGACAAGTGCTGGCGGGCGCGGCGGGCGTCGCCGCGTCGCTGGGTGGCTGTATCAGTACGAGTCCCACACCGCCGGGACAGGCCGCGGGCGGGGCCGACGGCGGCGGGAGTTCGGGGCTCGAATTACTCAAGGCGGGCGGCTCCTCGACGCTGTTCCCGATGGTCCAGCGGGCGGCGTCGTACTGGGCGTCCAACTACCCGCCGACGGACCGCGAGTACTGGGGACCGGGCCAGTACGATATCGAGACCGACCAGCGGCTGGCCGACTACTGGGGCGCCAAGTACGGCTTCGAGGCCGACGGCGACGTGAGCCCGCCGTTCGAGGTGAACGTCGGTCTCAGCCACTCCGGGACGGGCCTGGAGAAGCTCGAAAACCAGCAGATCGACATCGGGAACTCCAGCGCACCGGCCGACGCCGAGTTTCCCGACCGCTCCGAGGAGGAACTCTCGGGGTTCACCAACCACGTCATCGCCGTCGACGCCCAGCCCATCGTCGTCAGCGCCGAGGTCTACGAAGCGGGCGTGACGGGACTCACCGCCGAGCAGGTCCGGGGCATCTACACCGGTGAGATCGCCAACTGGTCGGAGATCCCGAGTTACGACGGGCCCGACCGGGAGATCCAGGCCGTCGGTCGTGCCGAGGGGTCCGGGACCGACACCGCCTTCCGGGCGAACATGCTCGGCGACCCCAACGCGTCGATGTCCGGTATCGACGCACGGAAAGGGCAGAACCAGCAGGTCAAGACGACCGTCTCCAGCTCCAACAACGCCATCGCGTACATGGCGCTGGCCTTTACCGACGACTCGGTGCCGGCGGTCGAGCTCACCTTCGACGGTACGACCTTCGTCCCCGGCGAGAACCTCTCGGACGAGTCGTATCCGCTCTCGCGCGACCTCCACTGTTACACCTGGGACGGCACCTCGGCGAAGGAGGCCGCCTTCCTCCGGATGATACTCAGCGACTTCGGCCAGGCGAACTTCGTCGTGCCCGAGGGGTACTCCCGACTGACCGACGAGCGACAGCAGGCGGAACTGGAGAAGCTGCCGGAGCCCGAAGCATGAGCGTCGCGACGCGACTGGGCGGACTCGACCGGAGCGCGCAACTGGTCGGTGGGGTCGGGACCGTCCTGCTGGCGTTGACCATCGGGTCCTTTCTCGTCGCGCCCGCGCTGACCGGCTACCTCGCGCTCGTGTTCGGCGTGTTCGTCTTCCTCAGTTACGTCGTGGACGAGGAGAACACCGCCCGGTTTCTCCTGTTCGTGACGACCACGTCGACGGTCCTCATCCTCGCGTTCATCACCGTCTATCTGCTCATCAACGCGGTCCCGGTGGTCCGTGAGATGGGGCTGTACCTCCTCGTCGGCTCGGACCCCTTCTGGAACACCGGCACGAACGTCTACTCGCTCGTCCCCGCGATGTGGGGGACGTTTCTGACGACGATCATCGCCACGCTCGTCGCAGCGCCGCTGGGGATCGCCGGCGCCGTGTTCATCAGCGAGGTCGCGCCCGGTTGGGCGCGCGAGATCGTCAAGCCAGCCGTCGAGATGTTGGCAGGCATCCCCTCGATCGTCTACGGCTTCATCGGCTTCACGGTCCTCTCGCCGTACTTCCAGGGCGAACTCGCCGTCCCCCAGCTGGGCAACCTCTTCATCGTCGGCTTCGTCATCGGCGTCATGGCGCTGCCGACCGTCGTCTCGGTCGCCGAGGACGCCATCGCCGCCGTCCCGGGCCCCATGAAAGACGGCGCGCACGCGCTCGGCGCGACCGACTGGCAGACGACCACGAGCGTGACGCTCCCGACCGCCTTCTCCGGGATCTCAGCCGCGGTCCTGCTCGGCGTCGGCCGCGCCGTCGGCGAGACGATGGCCGCCACGGTCGTCCTCGCCAACGTCACGAACCTGCCCGAGCCGCTCGCGAACGTCTTCGGCAGCACGATCACGCTCACGAGCCTCATCGCGAGCCAGTACGGGGCCGCCAGCGGGCTCCAGTTCTCCGCGCTGTTCGCCGCCGGGGTCGTGCTGTTCGTCACGGTGATGGGCTTTTCCGTCGGCTCACAGCTCATCGAGCGTCGGATGCGGGAACGGCTGGGTGGTGACCAATGAGCCTCGGCACGGACGCGACCACCGACAGCGCGCGCGCCATCGTCACCGGTGACTCCTCGACCCGGGAACTGCTCAGCGGCGGCCTGGTCGCGATTTCGTTCGCGTCGTTCGTCTTCAGCCTGCTCGCCGTCGCACAGTACGTCCCGGCCGACGCGACCGTCGGCGGGGTCACCCTGGCGACCGTCCTCGGCGGCGCGCTCGCCGTCGTCGGTCTCGGGGTCGTCGTCCTCGGAGCGGCTTCGTACGCGGGCGCGTTCGAGACCGAGCCCGGCCACACGGGCGGGCTCGTCTCCGCCGCCTTCGTCGGCGCGCTCTGGTTCGCGGTGGGCGGGCTCATCGGCGCGCAGACGCTCGGACTCTCGGCCCTGTGGCCCGTCGTCGCACTGGCCGCCGGCGGCGTCGGCGGCGGCGTCGCCCTGTTCGCCCGCGAGGACCTCGGCGTCACACTCTCGACGGGCCTGTTCGTCCTCCTGTCCGGACTCGTCGTCCTGACGGGCCTGGTCGGCCCGGGCTGGCAGTGGTCGCCCGAGGGCTTCTCGATCACGGTCCCCGCCGTCGTCGGCATCCCGGTGATCACGCTGTTCGCCGCGCTCGTCGGCGCCTGGACGGCCGCCCGGGTCTACGGTGGCTTCGGTCCGCAGGGCCGACAGCTCGGTGCGCACATGCTCATCGGTACGAACGCCGCCGGGATGTTGGCGCTGCTCGGCTCCATCGTCGGCTTCATCCTCGTCCGCGGGTTCAGTCCGATGACCGAAGGGATCGAGTACGGTCTCTTCTGGGGCCCCTGGACGTGGTTCAACCCACCGCTGGTCGACACCTGGGTCGTCGTCGAAGGACCGATCGTCTGGTTCTACTGGCCGTTCGTCATGGAGGGCTACAGCACGCTCGGGGCGGGCATCGACGGCGTCCTGCCGGCTATCGTCGGCACCGTCTGGCTGGTCGCCGGTGCCATCGCCTTCGCCGTCCCGCTGGGCGTCGGCGCGGCGGTCTTCCTCACCGAGTACGCCGAGGAGGGCCGATTCACCTTCCTCGTCGAAATCTCGACCAACGGGCTGTGGTCGACCCCGAGCATCGTCTACGGGCTGTTCGGGCTGGCGTTCCTCGTCCCGCGGCTCGGCAACACGAACTCCATTCTCGCCGGCCAGCTCGTCCTCGGGTTCATGCTGCTGCCGCTGGTGGTGATCACCAGCCGCGAGTCGCTCAAGAGCGTCCCCGACGAGTACCGCGACGCCAGCGCCGCGCTGGGCGTCTCGAAGTGGGAGACCATCAAGAGCGTCGTCCTCCCGGCGTCGCTGCCGGGCGTCATCACCGGAGTCATCCTCGGCGTCGGTCGGATCGCCGGCGAGACGGCTCCGATCCTGCTCGTGACGACGAGTTCCCCGTTCCCCTCGGAGGTCGCCGGCGTCATCGAGGGGGGCTTCCGGTTCACGTCGGCGTTCCCCTTCGTCGCCGTGCCGGACGTGAACCTCATCCAGTCGTCCAGCGCGCTGCCCTACCAGCTGTTCGCGGTCATCGGCGCCGGGCTCGGGGAGAACCTCGACTTCGCGTGGGGCACGGCGCTGGTGCTGTTGCTGGTCGTCATGAGCTTCTACGCGGTCGGCGTGACGTCGCGGATCTACTTCAGGAGGAAACTCGACCAATGAGCGAAACGGACATCACACAGACCGAGGAACCGGCACCCGGAACCGACGCGGCCGCCGAGAGCGAGACCACCGCCGGCGAAACCGACGAGCGGATCCGCGAGGAGTGGAGCGACTACGAGTTCGACGGCGAGGCGAAACTCGCCGTCGAGGACCTCGACGTGTACTACGGCGACGACCACGCGCTGAAGGGCGTCTCGATGGACATCCCCGAGGAGAGCGTCACCGCGCTCATCGGTCCCTCCGGCTGTGGCAAGTCTACGTTCCTCCGGTGTCTCAACCGAATGAACGACCGGATCTCCGCCGCCCGCATCGACGGCTCCGTCGAGTTCGACGGCGAGGAGATCTACCAGGACGGCGTCGACCTGGTGGAGCTACGCAAGCGCGTCGGCATGGTGTTCCAGGCGCCCAACCCATTCCCGAAGTCGATCCGCAACAACATCTCCTACGGCCCGCGCAAGCACGGCGACCTGGACACCGGCCTGGTCGCCCGGCTGCTCGGCCGCGACGACACCGACGAGGAGCGCGACCTCGTCGAGCAGTCGCTCCGGCAGGCGGCGCTGTGGGACGAGGTCGAGGACCGACTGGACGACAACGCGCTCGGCCTCTCGGGCGGTCAGCAACAGCGGCTCTGTATCGCCCGCTGTCTCGCCGTCGGGCCGGACGTGATCCTCATGGACGAGCCGGCCTCGGCGCTGGACCCGGTCGCCACCTCGAAGATCGAGGACCTCATCGAGGACCTGGCCGACGACTACACGGTCGTCGTCGTCACCCACAGCATGCAGCAGGCCGCCCGGATCTCCGACCAGACCGCCGTCTTCCTCACCGGCGGCGAACTCGTCGAGTACGACGACACCGACAAGATCTTCGAGAACCCCGAGAGCCAGCGCGTCGAGGACTACATCACCGGGAAGTTCGGGTAGTCCGTCTCTTCTTCGCTCCACCGGTACTGATACGGCCGTCGACTCCCGAGTACCGTCCACAGTGACGACCTACGAAGCCGTCGTCTTCGACCACGACGGCGTGCTCGTCGAACTCACCGAGATGGACCTGCTGCGCCGCGCCGCACGCGCGGCCTTCGAAGACCACGGCGTCGCCGACCCGCCCGACGCGCTCGTCGAACACGCCGCACGCGGCGAACTCGACGACCTCGCCCGGATCGAGGACGACCTCGACCTCCCGCTGGCCGACTACTGGGCCAGCCGCGAAGCCCGCGCGATCGCCCACCAGACCGACGCAGTCGCCGACGGCGCCAAACCGCTCTACGACGACGTGACCGCGCTGGCGGACCTCCCCCACCGGAAGGCCGTCGTCAGCAACAACCAGCACGACACCGTCCGGTTCGTCGTCGACCACTACGGCCTGGGCGACCACTTCGAGCACGTCGCCGGCCGCGATCCCACCGTCGAGGGCGCCCGCCGGCGCAAGCCCGAGACCCACTACCTCGACGCCGCGCTCGACGAACTGGGCACCCGCGACGCCGTCTACGTCGGCGACTCCCCGAAGGACGTGGAAGTCGCCCACCGCGCCGGGGTCGACAGCGCCTTTCTCCGCCGGAGCCATCGCGCCGACACCGTCCTCGACCGCGAGCCCACCTACGAGGTCGAGACCCTGACCACGCTGGCCGAACGGCTCACTGACTGACCGCTCGTCTGTTCCTCGGCCGACCGATCGCACGCCCCTCCGTTCGACCCTACGGCCCGGCAATTCACGCGGATGGCACAACTTACATTGCTCGGCCGGTGGTCGTCGTAGGTATGCCACGGGAAGGATATCAAGAGAAACTGGAAGCCCTGCGGGAAGACGTCCTCTACATGAGCGAGGTCGTCCTCGAACGCCTCCGGATGGGGCTCGACGCCCTCGAAACGAAAGACGAGGACCTGGCCTGGGAGGTCATCGAGGGCGACGACGAGGTCAACCAGCTCTACCTCGATCTGGAACAGGACTGCATCGACCTGCTCGCGCTCCAGCAGCCGGTCGCCTCCGATCTGCGGTTCATCGCCGCCTCGTTCAAGATCATCACCGACCTCGAACGCATCGCCGATCTGGCGACGAACCTCGGCGAGTACACCCACGAGGCCGAGCGCGACCTCTACCCCGACGTCGACATCCAGGAGATCGGGACGCTCGTCATCGAGATGGTCGAGGCCGCGATGGCCGCCTACGACGAGGAGGACCCCGACGCCTGCCTCGCCATCTCCGAGCAGGACGACACCATCGACGACCGCTGTGAGGCCGCCTCCGGCACCATCGTCCGCGACCTCATCGAGCGCGAGGTCGACGACGAGACCGGCGAGGAAGAGATCGAACAGCTCATGGCCGACGTGTCCCGCCTGCTGCTGACGGTTCGCGACCTCGAACGCGTCGGCGACCACGCCGTCAACATCGCCGCCCGCACCCTCTACATGGTCGAGAACGACGACGGCCTGATCTACTAAAACCATCTTTTTCGCCGAGTGGTTTCCTCGGCGCGCGGAGCGCGCCTGCGGGAACCGGTCGATCAAAAACATGGGTGAAAAAGCGCGAGCGACTGAGCAGCTCGCGTGAACCGCGCGCCGTCGGCGCGCGGATGCTCAGTGCAGGTGAGAGAGTGAGCAATCCACTGTGGCGCGCGCTGTCGCGACTCTTGTGTCGCGACAGCACCGCGCGAGGGATGAGCGAGTGAGCGTAGCGAACGAGCGAATCGGTTGGGGAGGTGTGTGGCCGTTTGCGGTGCTGTGCTGTCCTGGTGGATTGAAAGGGCGAGGTGCGCTCGCGCCGATAGTCGCCTGAGCGGGCACTATCCGCGCGGGCGGTGCTGAGAGCGCAGATATCCCGCTTCAGCGACCGCGAGCGCGCCGAGGGCTTTCATCGTTTGCTGTCCCCGGTGACTGTGGTCGCTGTCGCTCGACTTTCTTCCACGACACAACCAGCAGAAACTCCCGATACACTCGCATACCGGACGAAGAGACGACGCGCTCCCAGCCAGCTACCGCGATTCGCCGCTCACGAGCCCGTCGTCCGTTATTTTGAACTGTGCCTTCTCGCCGGCGGGCTTCGCGCGGTGTTTCTCCAGCGTCGCGCGCCGGTTGCCCCCACGGAACCGGTCCACGCGGAGGATCGTCGCCGACCAGTGGTTGAGCGTGTGGCCGCCGAGCGCGCGGGCCTGGTCGGAGTCGATGTCGGTGTACACCTGATTGGTGAAGGCGACGGCGATGTCGTGTTTCCGGGCCAGCGAGAGCAGGTGGGCTAACTGGCGCCCCACCGCACGCAACGCTTCGCCCTCCTCCTGCTCGGTGCGCTGGAGGCGGTAGAAGCCGGTGGCGCTGTCGACGGCGACGAAGTCGACGATGTCGACGAACTCCTCGGCGTCGCGGACGGCCTCCTCCTGCTCTTCGAAGGTGTAGGCCTCGGTGACGATGAGCCGGGAGGCCACGTCGTCGGCGTCGCGGTCGCCGGCGCCCGCGAGTTGCTCCATGCGGTCGACCGAGAGGCCCTCGGTGTCGACGACGAGCGCGGAGTCGCCGGCGGCGGCCAGCTCCGTCGCGGCCGAGAGAACGATGTTCGTCTTGCCGGCGGCCGGCGGGCCGTAGACCTGCGTGACCGCGCCGCGCTCGAACCCGCCACCCAGCAGGTCGTCGATGGCCTCGCAACCGGTCGGGATACGCTCGCTCACGGCCGGAGGTTGGCCGCCACCCGACAAAAACGCTCGCAAAGGGGCACGCCGGCGGGACCGGTCGATCCCGTCGGGAACCATCGGAGCGAACCACTCGAACACTTAGGTGTGCGGGCCGCCAACTCGGGGTGTGATAGTCGTCGCGACGGCGGACTTCGAGGTCTACCACGGCGTGGTCAACGAGCTACGCGACCGCGGCGTGACGTTCACGACGATCGAACTCGACGACGCGCTGCCCGAGCGTGCGACGGTCGTCGTCAGCGCCGCGGGCGAGGAGCCGCCCAACCCCGACGACGTGCCGGTCGTCCGCGCCGACCCGGACGACCCCCGCCGCGCCGTCGACGAGGTGCTCGCCATCCTCCGCGGGGGCAGCGGCCGCACCGTCGTCGGCGTCGACCCCGGTGAACGCCCGGGCGTCGCCGTACTCTCTGGCGACATGGTCGTCGCCACGTTCCACGTCCCGCTGGCCGACGCCGGCGAGGTCGTCCGCGAGGAAGTCGAGGACGCCGTCGACCCGCTGGTCCGCGTCGGCGACGGCGCCCGCCTCCAGGGCGCGAAGATCATCGACGACCTCGAAGACGTGCCGGTCGAACTCGTCGACGAGACGGGGACGACCCCCTACCTCGGCACCGGCGCCCGCGGCATGGGCGACGTGCTCGCCGCCGTCAACATCGCTCGCCTGTCGGGCGAGCGCGTCGAGTCCCGCACCATCGAACCGACCGCCGGTGAACTCCAGCGGATCAAGGAACGCTCCCGCGAGGCCGGCGACGAAAACCGCGCCATCGACGAGGACCTCGCTCGCCGCGTCGCGCTCGGCGAGCTGACGATGGACGAAGCGCTCGCGGAACATCGCGAGGGCGAGTGACCGCTCCCGAGTCCGGCCGGCTCACTCCGAGGTGCCGGCCTCGACCTGCGATCGCAGGCCCTCACCGACCGCCGACGGCTCGAAGCCGACGACGTCGTCGAACCGCTCGGAAGTCAGCGACATGTCGGGCGCCACGTCCATGCTCTCGGGGATCGAGTCGCGCTCTATCGGCTCGGGATCGTACCCGAGGGCACGCATCGCTTCGCAGTGGAACTCGTAGACGCTGATCCGCGGCGTCGGGACGTGAACGGCGCCGGTCGCGTCGCCGTCGACCAGTGCGGCGACCGTCTCGGCCGCCTCCGTGACGAGTACCGGGCTCTTGTACATGTCCGTGAAGTACGCGACCGACTCCCCGCGGTCGAGGTGGTCGCGGGTCCGCGCGAGGCGGTGGTCGAGCCGCCCCGTGGAGAAGCCGAACAGGTAGCTCGTCCGTAGCTTCGCCGCGTCGTCGCAGTGGGCGTCGACCGCGTCCTCGAAGGCGACGAGGCGGCGGCCGTACCCGTCGCGCGGCGAGTGCGGGTCAGACTCGACGTAGGGCGCGTCGCGGCCGTCGAACACGGAGGCACTGGAGACGTAGACGAGCCGCGCGTCGGAACAGCCGGCGGCGAACCGCTCGGCGCGCTCGGCGAACGCCGCGTCGACACCGGACGCGCCGGTGTCGCGGTCGCCCCCGTACTCGACCGCCGCCGCGAACACCACGGTGTCGACATCGTGTTCGTCGATCAGGTCCGCAACGTCGTCCGTCCAGAAGTCGAACGCCACCTCGGCGGTCGGCCCCGGCTCCGAGCAGTAGGTCCCGAGGACACGGCGGTCGTCCCGGTCGTCGCACTCGCGGAGCCGCCAGGTGACCGACCGACCGAGGTAGCCGCTCGCGCCGACGACGAGGACGGTCTCGGTCATTCCCGCGCGGCCGCCTCCGCGCGGCGAGCGACCTCCCGGACGGGAAGTCCGGTCTCACGGGCGACCGCCGCCGCGTCGTCGTACTCCGCGCTCACGTCGAACACCGCCCCCTCGTCGTCCGCCCCGATCTTGACCGCCACCTCGTAGGTCCGCCCATCGACCGCTAGCTCGACGGTCCGGACCTCCCGGTCGGCGATCCAGCGGTGGCCGGCGCCGTGCTCGCGGACGCCCAGGGTCCCGGTCTCCTCGGCGAGCCGGCGCGCGACCCGCTGGGCGTCTTCGGGCTTGACGACGACCTTGACGAGGTGGCCCGGTCGGGATTTCTTCATCGTCGCCGGGAGGATCGATACGTCCCGCGCGCCCGCATCGGCGAGGGATTCCTGCAGCCCGCCCAGCACCTCGGGTGTCGCGTCGTCGAGGTTCGTCTCCAGCACCGTGATGGCGTCCTTCGAGAGGCCCCCCCTCGATTCGCCGACGACGGCCCGGAGGACGTTCGGGTACCGCTCGAAGTCGTAGCCGCCCGCCCCGTAGCCCGAGGCCGCTACGTCCAGATCCGGAAGCGAATCGACGCCGTCGGCGTAGTGAGCGAGCAGCGCCGCGCCCGTGGGAGTCAGGAGCTCCATTTCGATCGGCCCGCCTTTCAGCGACCAGTCGGCTCGCTCGGCGAGTTCGACGACCGCCGGCGCAGGGACCGGATAGGTGCCGTGGCTCATCGATACTTCGCCGCCACCGGTCGAGAGCGGCGTCGTCACGACGCGCTCGACGCCGAGGTCGTCGAGCAGCAGCGCGACGCCGACCACGTCCGCGATGGCGTCGTCGGCCCCCACCTCGTGGAAGTGCGTCCCGTCGATGTCGGTACCGTGGACGCTCGCCTCGGCCTGGCCGAGCAGCTCGAACACCCCGAGCGCGTCCGATTCGACCCCGCTCGGCAGATCCATGGACTCGACGAGGTCAACGACTTCCGCGTACGTTCGGTTCGGGCCCGCCCCCTCGGCGTGGCCGTGACCGTGGCCCTCGTCGTGGCTGTGCGTATGGTCGTGAGCGTGGTCGTTGCCGTCGTCGTGAGTGTGGTCGTGACCGTTTTTCGCCGCGCCCTCGTCGTGATCGTGGTCGCCGTCTCCCTCGACTTCGTTGGCTTCGTCGGCTTCGTCCGCGTGGCGCACGTCGACGGCGGTCGCCGCGATACCGTTCTTGACGACCGACCGGGGCTCGTAGCGGACGGGCAGGGCCTCCTCGACGCGGTCGAGCACCGCCGGGTCGGCGCCGGCCGCCACGAGCGCGCCCAAGAGCATGTCGCCGCTGGCACCCATCCGACCGTCGAACGCGAGGGTTCGCATATACGACTACAGGCGCGCGGCGGCGGGAAAAACGGTCCGGTCACCGGGAGTGGTACGGCCCAGTGTGAGCGTGTAACAGCCTCTCACTCGTGGGCCACCCTTAATTGCGGCCCGTCGGATTGTTCCCGTCATGCACAGAGAAACGACGCGCCGACGTGTCGTCAGATGACCGCGCCGGTACTGGACCCGACCGACGAGAACCTCCGCCGGGCAGCCGAGTGTATCCGCGACGGCGGCGTCGTCGTCGCGCCCAGCGACACGAACCTCGCGCTGACGCTCGACCCCTGGAATCCCGAAGCCGTCAGGCGCGCCTACGAGATCAAAGACCGGCCGGCGCACAAACCGCTCACGCTGTTCGTCCGCGACCCCGACGACTGGCGCCGCTACGGCACTCACGATGACCCGGAGTTGGTCGACGCGCTGGTCGACCGGTTCTGGCCAGGACCCCTGAACCTCGTCCTGTCGAGCACCGACCGCGTGAGCGACGAGCGCCTCCAGCGCGACGGTACCGTCGCCGTGGGCTGTCTCGGCAATCCGACCTGGCGACGCCTGGCCGCGCTCGTCGACGGCCCGCTGGCGATGACCTCCGCCAACCGCTCCGGGACGGTCGACGACGACACCCTCGTGGATACCGACCTCGCCCGCGAACACGTCGGCGATGGCGTCGACCTCATCATCGACGGGGAGGCGCGCGGGACCACGCGCGCCAGTGCCATCCTCGGCCTCGCGGGCGACCCCGAGTTGCTCCGCCGGGGCGACGTGTCCCCCGCGGACCTTCGGGCGGTACTCGGGTCCGATTCGCTCTGATCGCCCGACAGCGAACCGCCCGTCGGGGTGGAGACCCCCTCCGGAGTCGGTGTCGCTCCACCGAGGGAACCGCCGGAGGCAAAAAGCATATCCGCGGGGGTACCTGAGTGAGACACACTCCCACTCCACTATGAACGAAGTGCAACTAGAAGTGGCGAAAGCGTACCCGAACGACTCGGGGCGCGGCATCGCCCGGCTGGATCCCGACACGCTCCTCCACCTCAAGCTCTCTCCCGGCGACATCATCGAGATCGAGGGTAGCGAGGTGACCGCGGCGAAGGTCTGGCGCGCGGACCGCCAGGACTGGAACACCGACACCGTGCGCATCGACGGGTTCACGCGCCAGAACGCCGACGTGGGGATCGGCGAGCGCGTCGAGATCCGCAAGGCCGACGCCGAGAAGGCCGACAAGCTCGTCCTCGCGCCGCCCGAGGAGGCCAGCGTCCAGTTCGGATCCGACGCCGCCGGCATGGTCAAGCGGCAGATCCTCAAGCGGCCGGTCGTCGAGCGCGACATCGTCCCGGTGATGTCCTCGACGAACCATCCGTTCATGCGCTCGCCCGGCCAGGCCATCCCCCTGATCGCCGTCGAGACCGAGCCCGAGGGCGTCTGTCTCATCACCGAGGACACCGAGGTCGAGCTGCGCGAGGAACCCATCTCCGGCTTCGAGAAGACCGGCGGCGGGATCACCTACGAGGACATCGGCGGCCTCCAGAACGAGATCCAGCGCGTCCGGGAGATGGTCGAGCTCCCGATGAAACACCCCCAGATCTTCAAGAAACTCGGGATCGAGCCGCCCCAGGGGGTCCTGCTGCACGGCCCGCCCGGCACCGGGAAGACGCTGCTGGCCAAGGCCGTCGCCAACGAGACCTCCGCGAGTTTCTTCTCTATCGCCGGCCCGGAGATCATCTCCAAGTACTACGGCGAATCGGAACAGCAGTTACGGGAGATCTTCGAGGACGCCAGCGAGGAATCCCCCTCTATCATCTTCATCGACGAACTCGACTCTATCGCCCCCAAGCGCGAGGACGTGACCGGCGAGGTCGAACGCCGGGTCGTCGCGCAGTTGCTGACGATGATGGACGGCCTCGAATCGCGCGGCCAGGTCATCGTCATCGCCGCGACCAACCGCGTCGACTCGGTCGACCCCGCGCTGCGTCGCCCGGGTCGGTTCGACCGCGAGATCGAGATCGGCGTCCCCGACGAGGTGGGTAGGGAAGAAATCCTCCAGATCCACACCCGCGGCATGCCGCTGTCGGACGACGTGACGCTCGGTCGGCTCGCCGACGAGACCCACGGCTTCGTCGGCGCCGACATCGAGAGTCTGACGAAAGAGGCCGCGATGAAGGCGCTGCGCAGGTACCTCCCGGAGATCGATCTGGACGAGGAGGACATCCCACCGAGCCTGATCGACCGGATGATCATCAAGCGCGAGGACTTCCGCGGGGCCCTCAACGAGGTGAGTCCGAGCGCCATGCGGGAGGTCCTCGTCGAGTTGCCGAAGGTCTCCTGGGACGACGTGGGCGGGCTCGAAGAGGCCAAGGGCAAGGTCCAGGAGTCCGTCGAGTGGCCGCTGAACAAGCCACAGAAGTTCCAGCGGATGGGGATCGACCCGCCGTCGGGGGTGTTGCTGTACGGGCCGCCCGGCACCGGGAAGACGCTGATGGCCAAGGCCGTCGCGAACGAGACCGACGCCAACTTCATCAGCGTGCGTGGTCCGCAGCTGCTGTCGAAGTGGGTCGGCGAGTCGGAGAAGGCCATCCGCCAGACGTTCAGGAAAGCGAAGCAGGTCGCCCCGACGGTGATCTTCTTCGACGAGCTGGACTCGCTGGCGCCCGGCCGCGGCGGCGACGTGGGCAGTAACGTCTCCGAGCGCGTCGTCAACCAGCTCCTCACGGAGCTCGACGGGCTGGAGGACATGGAAGACGTGATGGTCATCGGTGCGACCAACCGCCCGGACATGATCGACCCCGCGCTCATCCGCTCCGGTCGGTTCGATAGGTTGGTGATGATCGGCGAGCCCGACATCGAGGGCCGCGAGCAGATCCTCCGCATCCACACGGAGGACCAGCCGCTCTCGCCCGACGTGAGCCTGCGCGAGATGGCGGAGATAACCGAGGGCTTCGTCGGTTCCGACCTCGAATCCATCGGCCGCGAGGCCGCCATCGAGGCCCTGCGCGAGGACGACGACGCCGAGGTCGTCGACATGCGCCACTTCCGCCAGGCGCTGGACAACGTTCGCCCCACGATCACCGACGACATCCGCGACTACTACGAGCAGATGGAAGAGGAGTTCAAGAGCGGTGGCAACCGGGGTCAGCAGCGCCGCTCGGGCGGTCGCATCGGCTTCCAGTAGGTACCCCACCGTTTTCGCTCGGGTGTCCTCGTCCGCTTCGCTCGGATACGCTACCGACAGTGAATCGTGCGCGAGGCAGTCACCCTTTCAGCCAGTTCGGTGCCCTGGGGATCTCCTGTGGGGAGTTGTAGTGGAGCTGCTCCAGACAGTCCGTGATGAACGTCACGATATCCCGGCCCGCTTCGGGTTCGAGGGTGATCACCGTTCCCAGTTCGTCACCCTGCGTGAAGTGGAACAGTATCGCGTCGTCGTAGAAGTTCACCGTACAGTGGTTCGTCCCGAGGTCGAACGGCTCTTCGACAGTTCGACTCTGATTCTCCCGTCGATAGTACTCGGTCAGTTCCTCCATCTTTTCGGGCGGATACAGCGCGTCGACGTCGTCTCGCATGTACAGTGAGACGTACTCGTCTCCGGAATAGTGAATCGCGCCGCGCAAGTACTCGCCCGCCTGCTCTTCGAGAAAATTCACGAGACGGACTGCAGATTCTTCCGGCATGTCCCACTAGATGCCGTCGGCGAATATCACTATTCGGGGATCGAAGCTCCGGGTAGCCGTTCGATACGCAACCCTCTCCGAACAGTCACGGCGTCGCGACAGTGTCCCCATGTGTGATACAGAGTCGCACAGCCACCCAAACGATACGTGAGAGCGGACGTATCGTCGAGACAGAATGACCGATGTCGTGATGGTCAAACAGCGGGTACAGGAGGACAAAGTCGACCGCCTGAAAACGTGGATGGCCGAGGTCCGAGACCGCCGAGACGAGGCCGAGGAGACGCTGCGCGACGAAAGGGTGCAGACGGAGTCGGCGTTTCTCGAACACACGGACGACGGACCGCATCTGATCTACTATATGGAGGCTGAGGACATCGACCGGGTCTGGGAGCAGTTCGAGGACTCCGACCACGAGATAGACCGGGAACACGAACAGGTCATGAGCGAGGTACTGGCAGACGGGCGCGACATGGGGGAGTACGAACACCTCTATCACCTCACGAATCCCGAGCGTTGACGCCAGTTCTTTAAGTCATTCTCGTCACAACGGGATACAGTAAGAGGAGTTCTGCGGGGAGCGTATCTCGCCTGGCGGACGCTTCGTTCGTGGTCGATCCGAGCGGTGGGACAGGCTAGCCCTGCTGGCCTTTAAGTCATTCTCGTCACAACGGGATACAGTAAGAGGAGTTCTGCGGGGATTACGACCCCCCAGCCGACGGTCCGTCCGCGTCGAGCGGACCGGTGTAGCGGGCTTGGCCCGATACCCTTTAAGTCACTCTCGTCACAACGGGATGTAGTAAGAGGAGTTCTGTCGAGTTCCACACCGTCCAGTGGAGACTCCGTCACCGACCGGCCATTACGATTCGGATCCCTTTCGAGTCGCTGTTTAAGTAGTTCTCGTCACAACGGTCTATAGTAAGCGGAAGCGATCGATTCTCGCCGTCCTCCGCCGCCGTCCAGCCGGAGGTTTCTATAGTCGCGAGGGCGAAGGCCGACGAGATGAACGGGGGACGCGACGCGGCCGACCACGGACTGCGGACCAGCAGCGAGCCGGTCGACCCGCGCGCGGAGCGCGACGTGAGCACGCGACCCGGCGACGGGTCGCTGGGACGGGTCGAGGCGGTCAAAGACGAGGCGTTCCGGCGCTGGGACGTGACGACGCCGAGCGCGACGCTCATCGGCCGGGCCGAGAACCCCGACGAGGACGTGAGCGAGAACCTCCGGCGACTGCACGACGAGCAACACCCGGCGATGGCGGGCCACGCCGAGCGGATGCACCGACTGGAGAAGGCCCGGATCACCCACGCCTTTTGCAATCGGCTGGCGCTGACGCCGTGGGAGCGCGACCGGGCGCTGGGCATCATGACCGATCTGGACCTGACCGTCTTCGGCAGCCAGCGAGCCATCCAGAAGGTCGCGCTGGTCACGATCCAGCACGTCGTCGACGACGAGCGCCAGCGCATCCTGGGGCTGCAGGATCAGGAGTGGATCGCCGAGCAGCCGCCCGAATCGCTGGCCGACCTCCACGAGCGGTTCGACTCGATCAAGGAGGACCCGCGCTACCGGACGCTGATGGATCTGGTGGGGCTGGACGTGACGAGCGTCAACCGGCTGTCCCGGACGCTCCGGGAGCAACTGGACGAGCAGGACCTCCACGGGGCAGTGTTCGGACGCAATCCCCATCGGGACCCGAGCCTGCCCCAGATCCGCGACCGCGACCCCACCGAGGTGCCGAAATCCGACGGCGACCCGACCGCGGAGTGACTCGGCGGGCACCCCCTCGCCGTCCACTCTCGGTCACCCCCATCAGGTTCTTTTCCCTCGCCGTCCAATCGGTAGCTACGGTATCACATGACAACCACAATCGAGATCGACGACGACCTCGCCGAGCGCATGGAGGGGCACCTCGAAGAGGACGAATCGCTCGCCGAACTGGTCGAGGAGCTGGTCAACGTCTACGAGACGGAAGGCACCTTCCTCCAGGAAGGCTATTCGGAGTAGCGTCGTCGGTCGACCGAGAAGCGGGGGTCCGTGCGTTCCCAGCGAGGCGGGAGGCCGGCGCGGCGTCGATCGGTTCGGCGCCGAGTCGGCCGACCGCTCGCCGTCGCGGTCGACGTTCGTGTAGTCCTTACAGCTCGCCGAGCTTGCGGAGCAGCTGGCCGCGGTACTCCTCGTCGGCTTGGACGTCCTTGAGTTCGAGGACGTTACGTTCGAGTTTGTCGAGGGCGACGCCGAACGCCGAGTCGGCGCCGTAGCCCTCGCCGGAGCCGGCAGCCTGGCCCTTGTTGGTGCGCAGGCGGATCTGCGCGCGGATCAGCGGCGTGCCGCGGAGCTTCTCCTTGTGTTCGTGGAAGCGGACGTGGCAGTGCTGGACCTGCATCGCCTGGTACTTGTCGGCGACGCGCTCGATGCGCTGGCGGATGTCCTCGCGGCTGATCGTGTCCAGGAGCTTGATGTTCGTGATCTGGACGTCCATGTGCTCCTCCTCGGTGAACGTCAGCGCCCGGAGCACGTCGGTCTTGGTGAGGATACCTTCGACGACGCTGTCGGTTCCCTCGGGCGTGACCACGAGCCCGGCGTAGTCGTTGTCGAGCATGCGCTGGACGGCGTCGCGGACCGATTCGTCGAGGGTCGTCGTGGCGACGGGACTGGACATCTCGTCGTAGACGGGCAGGTCGAGCATCCGGTCGATGTCGCCGGCGCGCTCGCCGCGGGTGGCCTTGTCCATGTCGCGGACGACGATGTCGACGATGTCGTGACGAGTGACCATCCCCGAGAGGTTCCCGTCCTCGTCGAGCACGGGAAGCCGAGAGATCCCGTGCTCGCGGAGGAGGTTGATCGCCTGGCCGACGTTGGTCTCCTCGGTGACGGTGACGACCTCGTCAGTGTAGATGTCTACGACCGAGAGGGCGTCGAGGTTCTCGAGGACCGCCTCGAGGATCGCGTCCTCGGTGACGATCCCCCAGAGGCTGCCCGCCTCGAAGACGGGCGCGACTTTGGTCCCGCCCTCGACGAGGACGCGGGCGACCTCGCGCACGTCGTCGGTGCGCTCGACCTTGGGGGCCGACTGCAGCATCGCGCTGGCCTTCGTGTTGTCTTCGATGTGAGACTGCACCAGCTGCTTCTGCGTGACGATCCCAGCGTACTCGCCGTCGTCGGTGACGATCAGGCCCTTGGGGTTCTCTCGCTCGAACTTCGACCGGACTTTGCCCAAGCGCTCGTCCACGTCGACCGTGACGTACTCGCTGGTGGCAATATCAGCAATATCCATCTGAATCTCCCATCCAGAGAGTTCGACGCCGACACTATTCAAACTTGGCGAACACTCCCACGAATCGACAATGTCGGATCCGGCCCGCCGACTCCGGATCCCCAACCGATGTCCTCCCCCGCTCTGATCGCGACCCCGCCGTTTACAGAGTCCCTTCCGCGTGGTACGCCGCCTTTACTGCCACGACTGGCCACGCTCCCGCGACGAACTGCCGTCTCCGCCCGTCACCCCGCCGGATCCGATCGGGACTCCATCACGAGGATTTCGACGATAGTCGAATAATACTACGACTTTAATCGAATCCATCCGTTCACCGAAATATCGAACACAGACCGGAACAGAAGTTAACGTTCGTTCACCGAAGGGGGAGTATTACCGGCATGACAAACACAAACATAGGTAAATCGGAAAAAACAGCAGAAGTTTTTTCATCTCCCCGGTCGCTGGATAGGATACGATGACGGGGACACAGCCGCGGATCGAACTCTACGTCCGGTCGCTGCTCCCGGACGGCGCCCACAACCGACAGGAGGCGGTCATCGACCGTCTCGAACGCCTCGACGCCGAGGACGAGATCGAGGGATTCTCGGTCATCGTCTGGGGCAAGCAGATCGCCCGCGACTCCTCGGGCGCCCGCACCGAGGAGGGCGAGTACATCCTGAATCGCGTCGCGGAGTTCAAGCAGTGGGCGCTGTCGAACAACGTCTCGCTGGAATCGTTCTACCAGAAACACGACGTCGCCAACGACGCGACCGACGAGCCCCATTCGGCCATCGTCCTCCCCGTGATGGGCCTGGCCGAGTACGAGGGCGAGGAGTTGCGCCACGTCGCCCCCTGTACCACGGGCGAGGAGGTCCACACTATCATGGACCGCCTCGACCGCCTCGAACGCGGCGAACCCGCCGCCGTCGAGAGCGCCGGCGACGTATCGATCCTCTCCGACTGACCGTTCCCCCCGTCACCTGCGGCCTCTCACTGGCGATCGATAGCGGACGCTTCGCCGCCCGACCGCTCGCCGCTCCCCTGCGAGTGCAGGGACGCGGTACTTCGGTCGGACGCCCCACCTATCGAGAGCAATGGCAAATCTCAACGCGGGTTCGCTGAACAAAGTCGGTATCGTCTCCACACTCGTCGACGCCGCGCTGGCGTTCGCGCGCGGCCGGCCCAAGAGCGGCGCCCTCCTGGTCGTCGCCGCGGCGCTGTCCTCGAAGGTACCCGGGCTCGGCACGCTCACCTCGGTCGCGCTCCGGATCGCCCGTCGGCTCCAGTAACCCAGGCCGCCCTCGGTTTTCGGCGGTCAGCAGACGAACACGGTCGCGTAGACGCTCCCGTCCGGACCGGCGTGGACGTCGACCCCCACTAGATCGCTCTCGGCCTCCGAGAGTCCGCCGGCCTCGGCGGTGTAGCCGTCGGCCAGCGCTCCGGCCAGCGCCTCGGGCGAGTCGAGCGCCGCGGCGCCCTCGTCGAACGACCGGGTGAACGGCGTGATCCGTTCGACCCCGTCGTCGCAGGTGCCGTCGAGGGCCCGCCCCAGGCGCTCGCCGCTCGGTATCGACCCCGTCCCCGCGACCTCGCTCACCAGTCCCTGATTGTACAGCCGGGCCGCGTCGTCCACGTTCCCGTTCCGCTCGTACTCGGACAGCCCCGCCTCGGCCCGCCGGTCGTTCACCGCCGCGACCAACGCCGTCTCCGTCTCACCGAGGTTCACGCCCCGATACTCCCCCGCGCTGCCCGGCACGCTGTCCATCCCGGGGAGCGTGATAACCCCCAGGAGCGCGAGCACGAGGACGGCCCCGGCGACCAGCGCGAACGCCAGCCCGACGAGATAGCGGGCGTCCAGCAGGTCGTAGTAGGACGTGCCGCTCAGCTCCTCGTCGTAGTCGGACTCGTCGGGGATCTGCCGTTCCAGCTCGGCGTTCCCGCAACGGCTGCACGGCGGCGAGTTCTTCTGGTGGACCCGCCCGCACTCCGGACAGACCCACACCGGCTCGCGCTCGTGGTCGGGGTCCTCCGGCGCGACCGGGACGACCGCCTTCTCGAACTTGTGGTGGCCGCAGTTGTCACACGGTGGGTCGTTCCGGTCGTGGGGCTTGTCGCACCACGCGCAGCGCCACTTGGCCGACCGCCCGGTACCGCTTCCGGCCGCGCCGTCCTCGCCCCCGCTGTCACCGCCGCTCATCTTACAGGCGCACGGGTACGTCGCGGTCGTCCAGAGAGCGCTTGACCTCGTCGATCGAGTACTCGTCGAAGTGGAAGATCGACGCCGCCAGCGCCGCGTCAGCACCGGCGTCGGTGAACACCTCGTACATGTCTTCGGGGCCGCCACAGCCCGACGACGCGATGACCGGCGTCGAGACGGCGTCGCAGACCGCTCCCGTCAGCGGGATGTCGTAGCCGTCCTTCGTCCCGTCGGCGTCGATGGAGTTGACGAACAGCTCGCCCGCCCCGCGCTGTTCGGCCTCCTCGGCCCACGACACCACGTCCGTCCCGGTGCCCTCGCGGCCGCCCTTGACCGTGCACTCGAACCAGCAGGACTCGCCGTCGACCTCGACGTAGTGGTCGCCCTGCTCGTCGAACCGGCGCCGCGCGTCGACGCTGATGACGATGCACTGGTTCCCGAAGGCGCGAGCGCCCTCGGTGATGAGTTCCGGCCGCTCCAGTGCGCCCGTGTTGATCGACACCTTGTCCGCGCCCGCGCGGAGCGTCTCTTTGACGTCCTCGCGGGTTCGGATCCCGCCGCCTACGGTGAGGGGGATGAACACCTCGTCGGCCACCTGCGAGACGGTGTCGAGCATCGTCTCGCGGCCCTCCGCGCTGGCCGTGATGTCGAGGAAGACGAACTCGTCGGCGCCGGCCTCGTTGTACTTTTTGGCCATCTCCACGGGGTCGCCCGTGTAGGCCAGGTCCTCGAAGTTCACCCCGGTGTACACCGCCGCCTCCCCGTCGTCGTCGAGATCGACGTCGATACAGGGGATGATCCGCTTCGTCAGTCCCATCGATACGTACGACTCGGGCGGGCAGCGGCAAAAGGTATCCGCTCTCCCCGGCGGGGCCGCCGCCCCGAGCGCGACGCTGACGGCGCGAGGCCGCCCGACCGTGAGACCGGGTCCGTCGGCGGTATCCGGGGAATACTTTTGGGGCGGATCGGCGATAGCCCGGACGATGAACCGGCCAGTCAGCGCGATCGCCGCCGGAGCCGTCGGGACGATGGTCATGTCGGGGGCGCTGGCGATCTTCGAGATCCAGACGCGCTACGCTATCGGGATCTTCGCGGCCATCGCCCGGTTCGTCCGGGTGCCGGACAACCTCTTCGCCGGGTTCGTCGTCTACGCGCTCGTCGGCACCGTCGCCTGGCCGCTACTGTTCGTGAGTCTGAAGCCGTACGTCCCGCTGGATCTGGACCCCGCAGTCGCGGGGATGCTGTTCGCGCTCCCGCTGTGGATCGCGTTCGCTATCGTCGGCCGCGGCGACGTCACCGGCGCGATCGTCGTCCTCTTCGTGGCGTTCACGCTGATCGCACACCTCGTCTACGGGTTCGTCCTCGGGGCGGTGTACGCGAGCCTCGCCGACGAACACGCGTAAGCCACCGCTACGCCGACCCCGTCCGCGAGTAAGTCGGTTCGATCGGCCGATCCCCGACGCATACTTTTCCCCCGCCTTTCGCAACACCCGATAGCCACCCCCATGTCCGGACTCCTCGCCGGCCTCGCCGTCGTCGTCCCCTGTGTCCTCCTGGCGATCGTCTGGGTCCGAACGGAACCGTTCGCGGACTCCCCGGAGCGACGCGACGAACCCGCCGTCCCCTCCGAGGACGCCACCCAAGCCGACGACGCCACCCCGGCGACCGACGGCGGGACGGTGCGGGCGAAGCCGCTCGGTCCGCTCCGCTGGCTGACGACCGTCGACCACCGCGACGTGGGCCTGCTCTACCTCGCCTTCGGGACCGTCGCCGGCCTCTGGGGCGGGATGGACGCGATGATGATGCGGACGGAACTGCTGACCGCCTCCGTCTCCGTCTGGGACGCCGAGACGTACAACGCCCTCTTTACCACCCACGGGATCACGATGCTGTTTTTCTTCGCCGCGCCGGTGTTCGCCGGCATCGCCAACTACGTCATCCCGTTACTGATCGGCGCCGACGACATGGCGTTCCCGCGGATCAACGCGCTGGCCTTCTGGCTGTTGCCCCCCGCCTTGCTGATCGCCCGCGCCGGGATCGTCACCGAACTGATCGGCAAGACCCTCGAAGGCGCCCTCGGACTGCTCCCGCCCAACGCCATGGCCCCCTTCGGCGGCCTGGGCACTGTCGTCGACCCGCTGTTGGCGCTGGAGCCGCCGGGGATCGGCTGGACGATGTACACGCCACTGTCGATACAGGACCCCAACCAGCAGGTCAACCTCCTGCTGCTCGGCCTGCACCTCAGCGGCGTCGCGACGACGATGGGCGCGATCAACTTCATCGCGACCATCGTCTCCGAACGCGGCGAGGAGGTGTCCTGGGCCGACCTCGACCTGTTCTCGTGGAACATCCTCACCCAGTCGGGGATAATCCTGTTCGCGTTCCCGCTGCTGGGCAGCGCGATGGTCATGCTCCTGCTGGACCGGGTCGTCGGGACGACCTTCTTCGCCGTCGACGGCGGCGGCCCGATCCTCTGGCAACACCTGTTCTGGTTCTTCGGCCACCCAGAGGTGTACATCCTCGTCCTGCCGGCGTTCGGCCTGGTCAGCTACATCCTCCCGAAGTTCGCCGGCCGGGAGCTGTTCGGCTTCCGCTTCGTCGTCTACTCGACGCTGGCGATCGGCGTCCTCTCCTTCGGCGTCTGGGCCCACCACATGTTCGCGACCGGCATCGATCCGCGGGTTCGGGCCAGTTTCATGTTCGTCTCCATCGCCATCGCCGTCCCGAGCGCCGTCAAGACGTTCAACTGGATCGCGACGCTCTGGAACGGCCGGGTCCGGCTCACCGCCCCGATGCTGTTCTGTCTCGGCGGCCTCGCCCTGTTCGTCGTCGGCGGTATCACCGGCGTGTTCCTCGCGGCGATCCCGTTCAACCTCGTCGTCCACGACACCTACTACGTCGTCGGCCACTTCCACCTCATCGTGATGGGGGTCATCCCCTTCAGCATGTTCGCGGCCTGTTACTACTGGTTCCCCATGATCACCGGCCGGTGGTACAACCGACCCGTCGCCGTCGCCCAGGCGCTCGTCCTGTCGGTGGGCTCCGCGGTCACCTTCCTGCCGATGCTCGTCACCGGCACCGAGGGCCTCCCCAGGCGATACGCCGCCTACCCTCAAGTGTTCGAACTCCTCAACCAGGTCTCCTCGGCCGGCGCGTACCTGATCGGCCTCGCCGCCGTCCTCTGGGTGTTCAACATGGTACAGTCCTATCGCGTCGGCCCGCCGGTGACCGACGACGACGTCTGGGACCTCGCCGAGACCGACCAGCGCGCTCGCGAGTGGCACCATCCAGCCGGTCGTCCGACCCAGCGCGCGCCCGCCGTCGACGACGCGGCGCCCGAGGACGACGAAAGCGACGAGCGCGACGCCGGGACCGACGGCGACGAACCGACCGACGACACGGCCCCCGACGGCGACCCGGCCGGTGCCGACGCGTCGGCCGAACCGGTCCGCGGGAGCGCCCTCGACCTGTCGAGCAGCGACGACGCGATCGGCGGGCGGGGGGCGCTCCGACTCGTCGCCGTGGTGACCGTCGCTATCGCCGTCCTCGTCGTCGCCGGTCGGCTGCTGCTCCCGCTGACGGGGTTCGACTCGACGACGGAGGCGCTGATCCGGACGCTCAACCGCCGATTGCTGCTCGTGGCCGTTCCGCTGGCCCTGCTCGTCGAGGCGGTCCTCGTCTACGCCGTGTGGCGGTTCCGCGGCGGCGTCGCCGTCCCGACGCCGGACAACACCACGCTGGAGATCAGCTGGACGGTCGCGACCGCGTTCGTACTCCTGTTCGTCGCGGTCGTCTCCTACGGCGTGCTCGGCTCGCCGTTCGTCACGGCGACACCGGAACCGGCCGGCGAGCGACCCGCCGACGCCGTCGAGATCGAGATCGTCGCCGAACAGTTCGACTACGACGTTCGCTACACCGGCGCGAACGTCTCGGTCGAGAGTACCGACGTGATCTACGCGCCCACCGACCGGCCGGTCTATTTCGAGGTGCGGGCCGAAGACGTGTTACACTCCGTCCACGTCCCCGCCCTGGGGCTCAAACAGGACGCCTTCCCCGCCCAGTGGAATCTGCTCCACACGCGCCTGCTCGACCCGGGCGACTATCGGCTCTACTGCGCCGAGTTCTGCGGCGTCGGCCACTCGCGGATGCGGACGACACTCAGCGTCGTCCCGCCCGAACAGTACCGCCAGCGCGTCGACGCCCTCGCCGACGGGAACGCGAACGCAGTGACTGGGGCCGCGGGGAACACGACCGCCGGAAACGCGACCGCGAGGAGCCCCTCCCCTCGAACCGGGTGAGTCGCCGGCCCGGACTTCCGGGGACGGCAGGGTTTTACTGTCCGCTGGCGACTCCCGGATATGCAGAAACGTTCACTCGGTGGCGAGTGGCAGTTTCGCCGCGAGGGCGGCGAGTGGCGGACGGGCACCGTCCCCGGCGGCGTCTACACGGATCTGTTGAACGCCGACGCGATCCCCGACCCCTTCGTCGAAGACAACGAACTCGACGTACAGTGGGTCGGGAAGTCCGACTGGACCTACCGCCGCACCGTCGACATCGACGAACGCCTGCTCGACCACGACCGCGTCCGCCTGCAGTGCGACGGTCTCGACACCGTCGCCACGGTTTCGGTAAACGGGCGGGAAGTCGGCGAGTCGGTCAACATGCACGTCGGCCACGAGTTCGACGTATCTGACGCCCTCGTTCCCGGCGAGAACGAGATCACCGTCGCGTTCCGCTCGCCCGTCGAATACGGCCAGGAGCGGGCCGCGGAGTACCCCTACGAGGTGCCCTGTATCCGCTATCCCGTCGACCAGCCCGGTCGGCCGTTCATCCGGAAGGCACAGTGTCACTACGGCTGGGACTGGGGGCCCTGCCTCCCGACGATGGGCATCTACCGCGACATCTCCCTCGTCGCCTACTCCGAACCCCGCGTGCGCTACACGAAGACCGAGCAGGACCACGACGGCGACGGGATCGACCTGACCGTCCGCGCCGGGGTCGACGCCCCCAGCGCCGGCACCTACGAGCTTCGCGTCGACGTGGCCGACACCGTCGTCACCGAGTCGGTCGACCTCGACGCTGGCGAACAGACGGTCGAACTAACAGTGGGGATCGACGAGGAGTCGGTCGAGCTGTGGTGGCCCAACGGCTACGGCGACCAGCCGCTGTACGACCTCGACGTGACCGTCGGCGACGGCGACGGGCGGGATCATCACACTCACTCCGACCGCGTCGGCTTCCGCGAGGTCGACCTCGTGGTCGAACCGGACGACGTGGGCACCTCCTTCTACTTCGAGGTCAACGGGGAACCCGTCTACGCCAAGGGGGCCAACACCATCCCGACGGCGCCGCTGTACGGCGAGGTGACCGACGAGCGCTACGAACACCTGATCCGCAGCGCCGCCGACGCCAACATGAACATGCTCCGGGTCTGGGGCGGCGGCTACTACGAGGAGGAGGCCTTCTACGACCTCTGTGACGAGTACGGCCTGCTCGTCTGGCAGGACTTCATGTTCTCCTGCTCGCTCCACCCCGCGAACGACGACTTTCTCGACACCGTCGAGGCGGAAGTCCGCTACCAGGTCCGCCGGCTCGCCAACCACCCCTCCATCGCCGTCTGGTGCGCGAACAACGAGAACGAGGAGGCCGCCCAGAACTGGTTCGTCGAGCACGACCACCACGAGGACCACCTCGACGACTACGCCGCCCTCTACGAGGAGACGGTCGGCCCCGCCTGTCGCGAGGAAGACCCCTCGCGCACCTACTGGCCCGGATCCCCGTCCAGCGGCCCGGACGAGCTCGAACCGTACGTCTTCGAGAAGGGCGACATCCACTACTGGGACGTGTGGCACCAGGGCCAACCGTTCGAGGACTACCTCACCACCGAGCCGCGGTTCGTCTCCGAGTTCGGCTACCAGTCGTTCCCCTCGACTGACTCGCTGGGAACCGTCCTCGACGAGAGCGACTTCAACCCCACGTCGCCGATGATGGAGCACCACCAGCGCAACCCCGGCGGCAACACCACCATCCTCCGTCGGATGGCCGACTACTTCCGCTTCCCCTTCGACTTCTCCGATTTCGTCTACCTCTCGCAACTGCTGCAGGCCGAGGCGATGTCGACCGCCATCGAACACTGGCGACGGCGCAAACCCACGACGATGGGCGCGCTGTACTGGCAGCTCAACGACCTGTGGCCGGTCGCGTCGTGGTCGTCGGTCGAGTACGACGGCAAGTGGAAGGCCCAGCAGTACGCCGCCCGCCGGCAGTTCGCGCCCGTCCTGCTGTCCTTTCACCCCTCCTTCGAGGGCCGCGACGGCGTCGACAACGCCCAGGCCGAAGACGCCGAAGGCGTCGACTGGGGCGACGTGACCGCACAGACGCTGTGGGTCACCAGCGACGAGACCGAGTCGCTGTCGGGCCAGGTGTCGCTCGAAGTCGCCACCTTCGACGGCGAAGTCGTCCACGAGGGGACCGTCGCGGTCGATATCGCACCCCACGAGAGCGCGGAACTGGCCACCGTCGGCCGCGAGGACCTGCCCGAGGGCGTCGACCCGACCGAGGTGATGGTCCGCGCGGCGTTCGAGGGCGAAGAGTCGAGCGGCGAAACGCCCGATTCGTACCCCGCGACCGCGTTCTTCGTGGATTACAAACGCCTCGACCTCCCCGAGGCGGACCTCGAAGTCGAGATCGACGGCGCCGACGTGACGGTCGCCGCGGAGACGGCCGCGCTGTTCGTCGAACTCGATCCCGGAACGATGGCAGGCGCGTTCTCCGACAACTTCGTTCACCTGGCGCCCGGTGAGGAGCGGACGCTCGCCTTCGACGCCTACGACGGTCGCCGCGACGCGCTCGTCGAGACCGAACTCGAAGACGAACTCTCGGTGCGCCACCTCCGGGAGACGTACTGACTCCCCGCGGGCGGTCGCCGAGACGGGCGACCACACCACTCCGTTCCGACACGCTAAGGTAGCCCCCGGAAGAATCCCCGTCCATGGTCGACGAACACGAGGACGCGGCGCACGGACACGAGGACCGCCCGGACTACGACCCCGCGAACAAGGATCTCCCGTCCGGCGAGCCGCCGCTGCGCTCGACGGCACCGCAGAGCGAGTACACCGGCCGCGACGTGGGCGTCGGGATCGCCGTCATGCTCGTCGGCGTCGCCCTCACGCTCGCACTGCCGATCGCGCTGGTCTAGAAGCCCCCGATATCAGTCGTTCGACGCGGTTTCGGTGTCCGGATCCGAGGACGGACGCGTGTACTCGACGGAGAACCGCCGGCTCGCGAGGACGGCGTTGCCGATCGCCTCGCTCGCGTCGTCGTGGGTCGCTCCGCCCTCGACGGACAGTCGTTCGGAGAGCGCGTACACCTGAAAGCGGTAGGTGAACGGTTCCCCGCGAGGGGGACAGGGCGACAGGTAGCCGGGCTCGCCGCCCTCTGGCCGCCCCTGGCGCGCCCCGCCGAGCGACTCGACGACCGCCTCGCCCGGGAGCGCGGCGGGGATCCGGTCGCGGTCGGGCGGGACGTTCCACAGCGTCCAGAACGTCCTGTCGGTGATCGGGCCCTGGTTGAACGACGCCGTTACCGCGAACCCCGCGGTCGGTTCCGGGGCGCGGTCGACGGCGAACGGCGGCGAGACGCCCTCGCCGGTGCAGGTGAACCGCGTCGGCAACTGCTCGTCGGGGTCTATCGCCGGGCTGGAGACGCGGAACGCGCGCGGCGTCTCGGCCTCCGACCCGGCACAGCCGGCGACACCGACGGCGGTGGCGCCGGCGACCGTCGCGAGTACGTCCCGGCGTCGCATACCCCAACTCCGTCCGACACGGTAATCGGAGCTTCGATCGACGACGCGGAACCGCGCCGGCCGGACCGGCGCCGGCCGAACTCCCCTTGCGGGGGGGCTCTTTCAGTAGGTGAAGTCGGTGGGAACGGTTTTCATGGCCGCTCACTTCCCGTCGAACGTGAGTGTCACGAAGTACCAGGGACTGGTCGAGTGTCTGCGCGGTCGGGTGGGCGAGAGTCTGCTGACGGTCACCCGGTTCACCGACGAGGAGTCGGAGTTCCTCTACGGCGAGGAGTGGTTCGAGCGGTTCGTCGCCGAGGTCGACACGCGCTCGCCGGAGAAGATGCACCAAGACGCGGTGTACAACCTCCGGCAGGCCGAGGTGAGCGGAAAGCTGTACGGCAGCCGCGTCAGGTCCGAGGTGCGCATCACCGAAGACAGGATCGGCATCGCCCTCTATCCCGGCGACAGCGTCGGCTTCCACGTCCTGCTCGACGACGAGGCGTCCGTCGACGTGCCCGGACTGGTCGACGAGGCGCTCGCCGAACTCGGCGAGTCGGCGTAGCGCGCTCCTCCCGGCGCTGCCCTGAATCGCGCCCGACGGTGCCGCCGTTTCCCCACGGTGGCCCGCTCGCGTCCCCGTCGCCGGCGATCTGTACGGCTCCTCCCCGTGGTCCCGTCGCGGTCGATTCGGGCCTGCACGCTTCGAACCCGTAACGCGGTACCCACTGACACGCACCCCGACACGTAACTGCACGAACGCCTATTCCCGTCGCTAACCGACGTGTTAGTGGGAGAGAGACAATGCCACTACTCAAGCGAATCACCGGATTGTTCGGCGACGAGGGGGAGAGCGCGGACGAATCGGCGATAGAACGGGAGGCGGTGGGGCCGAGTCACGTCTGCCAGAGCTGTGGGAAGGAGTACTTCGAGAACCCGACGATGAACATCCGCACGTGCGGGAACTGCGGCGGGGTCAAAGTCGAGCGGGTCTGACCCGCCGGCCGAACGCGGCGGCCAGGCGACTCCCGTCCCGTCGTCAGTCCAGTTCCCGGTCGATCACGTCGCGCAGGCTCGCGATCTCGGCCGCGCCGTAGGAGAGGTCGCCGTCCGCGAGCGCCACGCCGAGGGCCCCGGAGTCGTCGGCGCTCCCGAGGTCGTAAACGGGTGCGACGCCGTCGAACGCCTCGCGAACGGCGCTCGCGTCGGTCGTCTCGATCACGACGCGGCCGGCCTGCTCGCCGAACAGAAGCGCCGCGGGCGACCCCTTCGACGGGGCGTCGAGATCGACGCTGGCGCCGGCTTCGTCCGAGATCATCTCGGCGAGCGCGACTGCGAGGCCGCCGTGGCTCACGTCGTGGGTCGCGAGCGTCGCCTCGTCGTCGGCCACGTCGACCAGCGTGTCGACGAACGCGTCGGGGTTGTCCAGCGACTCGGGGAAGCGGTCGGTGCCACCGAACTGTGCGAGATACTCCGAGCCACCCAGTCGCGCCTCGGCGTCGCCCTCCAGCGAGCGCGCGCCGACCAGGAGGAGGTCGCCCTCGCCGGACAGCGCGGCGGGCGGTGCCGAGTAGGGCGAAGCCCTACTGCCCTCCGAATCGTTCGGTTCGGAGACCTCGTAGCCGTCCTTGACGCCCACCAGAGCGAGCGTCGGCGTCGGCGGGATCGGGCCGGCGACGGAGTCGTTGTACAGCGAGACGTTCCCACCGAGGACCGGCACGTCCAGCGTCGAGCACATCTCTGCGAGCCCGTCGACGATCCCCTTGAATCCGCCGTACACGTCGGGCTTCTCGGGGTTACCGCCGTTGAGGCAGTCGACCGCGGCGTGGGGCGTCGCGCCCTTCGCGGCGACGTTGGTCGCGTTCTCCAGCGCGACGGCGCGGGCGCCCTCGTAGGGCGCGGCCGCCGTCCAGTTGGGGTCGGCGCCCGAGGAGAACGCCAGGCCAGTTCCGGCTTCCCGGACCGCCATGACGGCCGCGTCGTCGCCCGGCGGGGTCGCCGTCCGGACCTGCACCTCGTGGTCGTACTGCCGGTAGACCCACTCCTTCGAGGCCGTGTTCGGACTGCCGACGACGGCTTCGAACGCCTCGTCGAGGGCGACGCCCTCCGGCAGGTCCCGGGGCTGTTCCGCCGGTTCCTCGGCCGGCAGGTCGTTGTACGGCGCCCCGTCGCCGAGGAACGCCGCGGGCGCGTCGACGACCGTCTCGCCCTCGAAGGTGCAGACGTAATTGCCGTCGGTGACTTCGCCGATGACCGAGGCGCCCAGGTCGTAGCGGTCGGCGATCTCCTTCACCCGCTCGACGTTCCCGGGACGGACCTCGTAGCACATCCGCTCCTGGCTCTCGGCGAGCAGGTACTCCATGGCGTTCATGTTCGGCTCGCGCTCGTGAACGTTCGTCAGCTCGATGTCCGCCCCGAGCCCGCCCTTGGCGACCATCTCCGAGGAGGCGCCGCCGAGTCCCGCCGCGCCGAGGTCGCGGGCCGACTCGATCAGACCCTCGTCGATCAGCGCTTCGTTGGCCTCGATCAGGAGTTTCTCGGTGTAGGGGTCGCCGACCTGGACGGCGGGGCGGTCCTCGGTCTCGGCGTCTTCGGCGAGGTCCTCGCTGGCGAAGGAGGCCCCGCCCAGCCCGTCGCGCCCGGTGGAGTTCCCGACGAGTAGCAGTTTGTTCCCCGGTTCCTGGGCCTCGGCGGTGACGAGGCGGTCGGGGTCGTCGATGAGGCCGACGCAGGCGACGTTGACGAGGGGGTTGCCCTCGTAGTCGTCGTGGAAGGCCGTCGAGCCCGTCACCGTGGGGACGCCGATGCAGTTGCCGTAGTGGGAGATGCCCTCGACGACGCCCTCGAAGAGATAGCGGGAGTGCTCGCGGTCGAAGTCGCCGAAATAGAGGGAGTCCGCGAGCGCGATGGGATAGGCGCCCATCGAGAGCGTGTCGCGGACGATGCCGCCGACGCCGGTCGCCGCGCCGTCGAAGGGGTCGACGTAGGAGGGGTGGTTGTGGCTCTCGATGCCCATCGTGATGTACGTCTCGTCGCCGTCCGAGGGGATGGAGACGACGCCGGCGTCGTCGCCGGGGCCGACGACGACCTGGTCGCCCTCGCTATCGAAGGCCGACAGAAGCGGCCACGAGGAGCGGTAGGCGCAGTGCTCGCTCCAGAGGTTCTCGAAGAGCGCGGCCTCGGCGCGGGTGGGCTCGCGGCCCAGTTCCTCGACCACCAGGTCGTGGTCGCTGTCGGAGAGACTCATTGTCGGAGGGTGGCTCCCGACCGGCTAAATCGCTTTCCATGCTCGACCGGACACCCGCGACCGCCCCGTCCGCCCGGGACTCGCCCTGCCTCACTCCTCGGACGCGCGCACGGACAGCACCGGTACCGACGCCGAGCGCATCAGGTTCTCGGTGACGCTTCCGAGGATGCGCTTGTCGATCCCGGTCCGCCCGTGGGTACCGACGACGACGAGGTCGATGTCGTTGGTGGCGACGTACTCGTTGAGCCGGTCGACCACGTCGCCCTCCTCGACCGCCGTCTCGACGGCGACGCCGCGGTCGTCGGCCCGTTCCCCGACGGGGGCGAACACCTCAACCTCGCGTCGCTCGCGGGCCTCACTGATCTGCGAGTCGCCGATGTCGATCCCGAGGACGTTCGATTCGAGGACCGAGACGAGGTGGAGGGTCGCGCCGGCGGCTTCGGCGACGGCGAGCCCCTCGTCGACGGCCGCTTCGGAGCCCTCGCTGCCGTCGGTGCCGACGAGCACCGACCCGGGCGGGTACTCACGGTCGCTCTCGGGCGGGACGACCAGCACGGGCGCCGCGCTGTTGCGGACGACCCGCTCGGTGGCGCTCCCGAGGATGATCCGCTCGATGTCGCGGTTCCCGCGCGTGCCCATCACCACCAGGTCGATCCCCCGCTCGTCGACGTAGTCACAGATCGTCCGGGAGGGTCCGCCCTGGACCACCTCGTCGACCGTCTCGACGCCCGCGTTCCGGGCGCGGGCGGCCGCCTCCTCGACGATGTCGCGGCCCTCACCCTCCAGCACGTCCGTGACCTGCCCTCGAACGTTGGCGAGGCTGGGCTGGTTCGTGTCCGCGACGTACAGCACGTGTAGCGTCGCGTCGTCGGCGTCGGCCGCGGCGATAGCCACGGTGAGCGCGGACTCGGCCGCGTCGCTGCCGTCCGTCGGAAAGAGGATATCGTCGTACATGCCGCTACGTCCACGGGCCAGCCTCAAAAGCGCTGTCCGCCCGCCTGGGACCACGCTGGTCGCGACAGGCGCTCGCTGCCCCGACCGAACCGGTTCGGTCCTCCGACCCCGAGCGCGAACCGGTTCGGGCGTGCGTATACCACGGCGACCCCCGATGCCGGGGGCTGTTTTCAGACCGTGGGAATCCCCTTGCTGGCCTTTATGATACCACTGCCAACTCCGAAGTGAGCATGACCGACAACATCGGTGCGCCCGGAACGGATATGTCGCGTCGCGAGTTCGCCAAGGCCGCCGCCGGCACGACCGGCTTCATGGCGCTCTCGGGCTGCCAGGCCGCCCCCGCCGAAGAGAGCGGCGTCACCGTCTCCGAGGTCGAATCGCAGGGCTCCACGCCCGCACAGACCACCAACCCCGCGGACCTCCCGAAGACCTCCCCGCCCCAGGTCGTCAACGTCGACGAGCAGGGCAACCAGGTCACGCTACGCAGCGTCCCCTCCTACCACGAGGTCCACCCGCTCGAAAACATGGGCGGCCCCGTCGATCTGCCGGCCACGTGGGCGTTCCAGGCCGACGACCGCGAACCCTCCGTCCCCGGCCCCATCCTCCGAACGACCGAGGGCGAGGACATGGAAGTCACGCTGGACAACACGGACGGCAAGCGCCCCCACACGGTCCACTTCCACGGCCAGCGCAAGACCTGGGAGAACGACGGCGTCCCGACGACGACGGGCATCACCGTCCCACCGGGCGAGAAACACACCTACGAGATCCCCGCGAACGTCCCGGGCACCCACCTCTATCACTGTCACTACCAGACTCACCGTCACATCGACATGGGGATGTACGGCTTCCTCCGCGTCGACCCGAAGGGCTACGAGGAGGCCGACCAGGAGCTGTTCATGACGATGAAAGAGTGGGACAACGACCTCAACAAGCAGATGGCCGGGATGGACGTGGACTACTCGCCCCGGGAGCGCAACCCCAACGTCTTCACCATCAACGGTAAGTCCGCGCCCCGGACGCTCCACCCCGAGGACGGCTCGCCCGTCATCGTCGAGCAGGGCGACACCGTCCGCATCCACTTCGCCAACAACGGGTACATGATGCACCCGATGCACACGCACAACCACCGCTTCGAGGTCGTCGAGAAGGACGGCTCACCCATCCCCGAAGCGGCGCGCTACAAGCAGGACGTGCTCAACATCGCGCCCGCCGAGCGCAAGACCGTCGAGTTCGAGGCCGACGCCGACCCCGGCATCTACCTCATGCACTGCCACAAGGTGTTCCACGCCATGAACGGTAACTCCTACCCCGGCGGCATGGTCGGCGCCATCGTCTACCGCGACGCCATGGACTCCGATATCTTCTCCCAGCTCATGGAGTACGCCGGCTACGAGGGCTAACCGCCCGCGCGCCGACCCCACTCGGTCCGAACCCGACGCCCGACCCGAACCACCGCTGTCAGGCATCACAACCGAGCGTCGGCGGTTCCCGTCGTCCCTTCCCCGCTGTTTTTCCGCCGTTTACTCCACGACGTAGGACTGCATCTCGCCGCGCGAGCGCACGTCGACGAACCGGTAGCGACGCCCGTCGGTCAGGTCGCCAGCGAAGTCGGCGTCGTCGGCCCCCTCTATCCCGTAGACCTCGTCGGCCTCTTCGAGTCCGTGGTCGTGGAGGCAATCGCGCACCGCGTCGGGCAGCCGCCCCTCCGACGGGACTTCGACGACGAACAGGCGGTCAGTGAAGCTCTTTGCCGCCCAGGCGTCGGCGACGCCCTCACGGTCGGCCAGTCGGTCCGCGAGCGCCGACAGGGCCGCGGCTCTGTCGCTCATACCGTCGATTCGGCCCCGTACCGGAAACGGCCGGCGCCGAACCGGTTCGGCCGCGGGACCGCCAGGCTGGCGACAGCGCTCTCACCCCTCGCTCATCGCCTCGTCGTACCACGACGGTCGGTCGACGGTCGTCGTCCCCACGCCTTCGAACCGGACGCTCCGCCTGACGCGGACGCGCTCGCCGTCGTCGAGGGTCGCGTCGTAGACGACGTGGTACGATTCGACGAAGCCCGACTCCGTGACGAACGCGTGCAGTGTCGCGTTCTCGACGCGCTCGACCTCGGCGGGGTCGTCGACGAACTCGTCGGACCGGGCGGTCGTCCCGACGAGGTGGACCCGCTCTCGTTCGGGCGAGTCGGCGGCGACTCGCGTCTCGAACCCGCGGAGCGTCGACCGCAGGTCCGTCTCCGGTCCGAGGTCGAGCGCGGCCGTCCCCAGCCAGAAGCTCCAGGTGCCGACGTAGGCGTCGGTGTCGTCGTAGCGGCTGTACGCCGTCCGGTCGTCGACGGTCCGGCGGCGGAGGTACACCTCGTCGTTCGCCCAGTACTCCGCTCGCGTCGGCGGTTCGCCGATCACGAGCGGCGCGGCCGGGCCGTCGACCGACACCCGCGCGTGGTAGTCCCGGGAGGGGCCGGGCGAGAGCGCGAGTCGGACGATCAACGCCGACCTGAGCGACCCGTTCGCGGTCCGGACCGTCCGGTTCGTGACGAGCGTGTAGCTACTGTTCCCGAGCGCCGCCGCGTGGGCGGCGGCCAGCGCCGACGCACCGGTCACACCGCTCGACTCGACGCCCGGCGGGAGCGGTGAGTCGGTCGGCGCTGGTGCGGGCGTCACCGTCGGCCGGTCCGTTCCGGGCGCCAGGGCGCTGCAGCCGGCGAGAACGACGAGTAGCGCGACGGCTATCGCGCGCATGCGCGATATTCGGGTCGCGCGTGCAAAAGGTGTGTGCCGAGTTACCGAGGGAAGGGTACTGCGGTCGGCGCGTGCTGTCGCGCGCGTTCATGCGCGCGACGGAGCCACGCGAGGGATTCGCGACTCGTGTGTCGCGAATCGGCTGGGGAGGCTCGTGGCCGTCTGCGATGCTATGCGGGGCGGTTGCTGTTGCGAGGGGCTGCTGTCCCTGGTGGATTGAAAGGGCGAAGCGCGCTCGCGCCTGTAGTCGTCTGAGCGGGCACTATCCGCGCGGTGCGAGGCGCGCAGCGCCTCGAAGCGAACGGCGTTGCCGTGAGCGGACAGTGCAAAGAGCGCGGATATCCCGGTCAGCGACCGCGAGCGCGGTGAGGGCTTTCGTCGCTTGCTGTATACGCCAGTAGACTCGACAGCTAGCGAGCGCGGTGAGGGCGTGCAGCGCGTGTCGTCGAGTGCAGTCGTGATCACTGCGAACTGTCGAACGCAGTCGAGAGAGCTGGTGGCCGAAACTGATACGACGTGGCGGTCTCCGCTGCTATTCCGCGCGCAATTGATCGCTAACGGCCACCCTCGTCAGACTCGTCGGTTCGCTCACCGTAGGCGTGTTCGATGGAGCGGAACACCGAGAGGGCGACCTTCTCGCGGCTGGCCGGATCCCGCTGGCCGTATCGGACCTCCTCGAACAGCCGGGTCAGCTCGGCCACGTCGTCCTCGCCCATGCCGGCGGCGACGGCGGCGTCGGCGAACTCGCCGGGCGTCGCCGTGTCGGGGTCGGCCACGTCGAGCATGCTCGTCATCTCCCACCACGCGCGGTAGACCTCGTTGTCCACGTCGGCGTTGTGCTCCTCCAGCCGATCGGCGGCGCGGCCGGCCGCGGCGGCGAGGTCCCGCGGCGTGAACGGGTCGGCGTCGTCGGCCTCGGGGTCGCGCTCCTCGATGTTCGAGATGGTGTCGCCGCCCGACGCGCGGTACAGCGCCGCAGCGGTCCCGACGAGGACGACGCCGAAGACGCCCAGCACCGCCTCCGCGGGGAGATTCGTGACGAGCGGGTCGCCGCCGGTACCCGGGAAGATGTCGCCGGTGACGTTCCCCGGCCCGGTCCCACGTCCGCCGACGGTCGGGCAGTCCGTCGAGAGGAAGTACGACAGTAACACGGGCGGCGCGAGCGCGTACACCCCGAGCAACGAGGCGCCGAACGTGTAGCGGCGCTTGATCAGGCCGACCGCCGCCGCGAACACGCCGAAGTAGGCGAGCCCGCCCCACCAGGTCGTCAGCGGCTGGACGCAGCGGCTCAAGTCGCCCGGGTCACCCGGAGGGCCGGGCGTCCCGACCGGCGTCCCCTCGTCCGGCGGTCCCTGGTCGGGGTCCGACGGCTCTGACGGATCCGGCTGCGGATCCAGCTCCCCGGGTTCTCTATCGTCGCCGGGGTCGACCGGAGCCGCGCCGGTGTCGAGAGCCGAGGTCACCGTCGCCGCGCCGACAGCGATCGCCGCCATCGCCACTACGCCGATCACGACCACCCGCACCGACTTCCTGTCGAAGTAGTCGTCCATAGGTGTGCCAATGGCTACCTATTGTAAATGTTTTTCGTACATACACACTGCCTAACACGACAGTCAGGAGGACGCTACGCCGTCGAATCGGCGGGTTCGGGGTATCGGGGATCGGCGCTACCCGGACGACTCGACGGGTTCGACGGTCATCGTCACCGCCCAGTAGTCGCCCACCGCGTAGCTCATCTCGTAGGTCTCGCCGTCGTATCGGACGTGCGACGCGTTCCCGAGTTCCGTCGGGAGCGAGTGCCACTTGCCCATCGGCACGTCGTGCGAGCCGTTCTCGACGGCCCACCGGACCTCGTCGCGGACTTCGCTCGAGAGGTCCCCGTAGGCGGTCGCGGAGACGTTCCCGGCGGAGTCGAGACGGTCGGCGTAGATGCTGTAGGATGCGTACAGTTGCCCGTCCATCGCGGTCTCGATCCGGTAGAGCCGCCCGTCTTTCCGGACGAAATCGGGGTCACCGAAGGGGTTCGCCGCCTCGGCGGTGTGGGTCCCCTCGACGTACGGCGAGTCGGGCACGAACGATATCCGGCCGTCGAGCGCGTCGTCGAACGCCGCCTGGGACGCCGGCGGCAGCTCCGAGTAGTCGACCGTGTTCCCGTCGGCCGGCGTCGCGGTCGGCGTCGGCGAGCCGTTCGGCGGTGTCGCCGTCGGCGTGTC
>NZ_AOIU01000035.1 GCF_000337455.1 Halosimplex carlsbadense 2-9-1
CGGCCGCGAGCGCGACGAGCGCGGCGATCAGTCTGGTTCGTTCCATACCCGAACCGCCGCCCCAGACAGGCAAGGGTCTTGTCGTGGCTCAAACGGGTCTTTGACAGCCACGCGGTTCGACGGAGTCGGGACCTCACTCCGGCGCCATTCCCTTCTCGGCGAGTTCCGCGCGGGCCGACTCGCTCTTGTCCAGGTCGAGGCCCATCCCGTCGAGGACGGCCCCGGCCTTTGTGAACTGCACGCCGTCGTACTGGACGACCTGGATCCGGTTGCCCCACGGGTCCCGGAAGTCCAGGCCGGCGGTGGCGATCCGTTCGACGCCCTCGGCTTCGAGGCGCCGTTCGACGACGTCGGCGTCGTCGACGACGAGCCCGAAGTGCCGGTGGTCGTCGGTCGTCCGACCGGCGTCGTCGGCGTCCTCGGTCAGCGCGAGGAACTGGTCCCCCATGTCGAGGAACACCGCCGAGTCGGTCCGGCCGCGCACCTCGAAGTCGAATATCGAGCCGTAGAACTCGCGGGCTTCCTCGGTGTCGCCCACCGACAGCGCGACGTGGTTGATACCGACCATCCGGGCGCGTTCGCCGTCGTCACTCATGACTGGCCGTTCGAGCCCCAGCCCAATCAACGCGAGGGGGAACCCGGAGGACCGATCAGTCGTCGGTCGCGAGCGCCGTCTCGCGCTGGCGTTCGAACCAGGCCCACTCGCGGCGTGCTGGTCGGTCTCCTTCAGGTCCCACGGGTCGCCGTCGGCCCTTCGAGCCACGACTGGACCAGGTTCCAGACGAAGACGATCTGGCGGAACGCGAGGACGGCGAAGGCGCCGTACATGAGCCCGATGTCCCTGTGGTCGACCGTCGTCAGCCAGCGAACGATGCCGCTCGGTTCGTGCGCGCGTTCCTCGCCGGCCACGTAGCCGCCGCCGGCGCCACCGCGGCCGACGACCGGCGTGTACGACCGCCAGTCCTCCAGTCGCACGACCCAGACGAACACGCCCAGCAGAAACGCCGCCGTCAGCCCCGACAGCGTCAGTGTCGCGATATCGGCCATGTGGCGGGGGTGTTCACAGTCCCGGCCCCTGGATTTTCCCGGGAACGTGTTCGGACCGTTTTCCCGTCACGCGACGCGGGGTGCCAGCGCGGTGTCGAGCGGGCGCTACGCCCGGGCACGCTGGACGAACACACCGAGGACGAGGTAGGCGTAGGCGACCGCGCCGGCGAGCGCGAGCGCCCGGCCCGCGGTCGGGGCGAGCGCGACCGGAACCGCGACACCGAGGAGTTCGAGGCCCAGCCCGCCCGCGATCAGGCCCATCGAAGCGAGCGCGAGGTCGTCGCCGGCGCCAGGGAACCGCCCGACCGTCGGCGGATAGAACTGGAACGTGACGCCGAGTATCGACAGCCCGAGGAAGCCGAGCAGATTCAGCCGGTAGTGGGCGGCGACCAGCGCCGGATCGACCGCGCCGAAGGCGAACGAGAGCCCGAGCGCGACCGCGAGGAGGCCGAACCCGACCCCCAGTAGCGGCCCGTGGAACCCCACGCGGTCGCGGTCGCTGGCGCGATAGAGACCGACGTAGGTCACGGCGAATCCGACGACTGCGACGGCTTCGAGGACGGCGCCCGCCCGGAAGACCGGACCGGCGGACAGCCCCGCGGCCAGGAGGACGGGACCGAGCGCTCCCGGTGGCAGGACGGCCCACGGCGCCCACGCCGGGAGGTCGGTGACGAGGAACCGCGGGAGGAGTCTGAAGCCGACGGCGAACAGCAAGAGCGCGGCACCGCCCGCCGCGAGCAGGTGCGTCGCGCGCGGCGGGTAGCCGTCGAGCAAGGTGGGGAGCGCCGTCACGCGGACGGCCAGCGTCTCCCACGAGCCGACGGCGAGGTAGGCGAAGACGACGGGGACGAACAGGTTCGCGGCGCGGTCGACCGGCCGCCGGTCGGCGTTGTGGTCGCCCGTTCCGGTTTCGGCGCCGGCGAGGTTGTCCCTGAGCGTCCGGGCGAGCGTCGCGAGGAAGACCGCGGCGCCGGCCGCCCACGCCGTCGCGCCGGCGGCTTCGACCACGGCCGGTACTTGGGCCAGCGGTGCCAGGGCGAGTCCGGTCGTCCCGAGGACGGCCAGCGGCAGGTGGACCGCGGGCGCCCCCTCCCAGGCCAGCGCCCGGTCGAAGTACGACGGGACCAGCGAGTACGCCTTCCCGAAAACGACGCTCAGGACGAAGCCATAGAGGCCGAGCGCGACGGTCGTCCGTCGCGGGAGCCCCGCGACGGCGGCCGCTTGCCAGACGACGAGCCAGCAGACGCCGCTGGCCACGAGCGCCCGCGACCACCGCGAGAGCGTCGCCGACATACCACCGAATCGGCCGCTCGTCCCCTCAATCTGGTGGCGAACGGAGTCGGTTCGGCGGCGAACGCGCTCGACCGTTCGCGCGGCCGACCCGTCGACCGAACACGTTCGGCAGAATCGGCAGGGATGGGCGCGTCGAAGGTTCGGACGCATGCCAGCGACTACGCTCGACATCCGCGACGTGCCGCCGCCGGAGCGCCACCCGATGATCCACGAGGCCTTCCAGGACCTGGCGAGCGGCGAGACGCTGCGGATCGTCAACGACCACGAACCGAAGCCGCTGTTCTACGAGTTCCAGGCCGAGGTCGAAGCGTTCGACGCCGAGAACTACGCGGTCGAACGGCGCGACACCGACGAGTTCGTCGCCGACCTCCCGAAGGAATGAGCGAGGTCGTCCACCTCCCCGACCGCGAGGGCGACGGCCGCGGCGTCCTCTTCGAGGGCGCGCCGAAGACGGTCCGGCTCGCCCTCGACGCCGGCGACCGCGTCCCGCCCCACCGACACCCCGACACGGAGATCGTCTGCTACGTCGTCGACGGCGAGGTCGAGATGACCCTCGGCGACGAGACGGTCGATCTGGCGGCCGGCGACGCCGCTCGCTTCTCCGGCGACCAGGACATCTCGCCGAAGGCCCGCGAGGACAGCGTCGCGCTACTCGTCCTCGCCGAGAGGTGAGCGAGCGGTCAGCGGTTCTGTTTCTCTCACGCCGGGCACGCGAAAAGAGTCAATCTCCGAACAGCGAGAGCGCCGTCTCGACGGTCTCGGGGTCGTGTTCGCCGTCGTCGGCCGCCGCCCGCAGGCTCCGCTCCGGGGAAGACAGCAGGCGAGCCACGAGCCGGTCGGCCAGGCGCTCGACGGCCGCGCGCTCCGCCGCCGAGCAGTCGCCCCGGGCGTCGAGCTTCGCGAGCGCCGTCTCGACCTCGCGGTCCCGTATCTCGGCGCCGCGTTCGTGGATCGCCGCGAGCGCCTCGTCCGCGTCCTCGGCTCCCGAGTCGGAGCGGTCGGCGTCTTCGGAAGCGCCGCTGGCGCATGATTCCATGCCTTCAGCAGCGGACGCGGGCGAGGTGCCGGTCATGACCGCCAGATCGTGGTGACCGTGGCCTCGTCGCGCTCGACGGTCGCGTACTCGTAGCCGCGGTCGTCGAGCTTCGGGTAGAGGTGCTGTGGCGCGCGGTCGTTCAGCTGGACGAGCAGCGTCTCGTCGTCGAGTTCGACCAGCCGTTCGAGCGTGTTCGCCAGCGGCTTCGGCGGCCCCAGGTCGCGCACGTCCAGCGTCTCTCTGGGGCCCTCGGCAGGGGCACCGGTCTCGGCGACGACCGCCTCGACGTTCAGTCCCGTGGACATGGGCGGACGTAGGGCGGCGACGCTCCCAGGGGTTGCGCCGAACGTGTTCGGACGGTCGACCCCGCGAGAAGCGTCGGGACCGCGACTACTCGTCAATCGGGCGCAGCGTCACGACTTTGCCCTCGTACTCCTCGATGAACGAGCCGGGGCCGCCGACGCTGACCTCGCCGGCGTCGGTCTCCAGGTAGAGGCTGGTCTCCAGCGTGTAGTCGTTGGTCGACGGCTCGACGAACGCCTGGCGGACCTGGCTGACCCGGCCGGCGATCTCCGGGCCCTCGTCGGTCTTGACGACGGCCTCCAGCTCCGCGCCCTCGCGGCGGTGGAGGACCGCCTCCAGCACTGAGTGGCGGAACCACTCGAAGGTCCGGGGGAGGTCGCCGGGCTCGCGGACGTGAACCTCCGTCGCCGCCGGCCAGTACGCGCCGAAGTACAGCCCAACGATCGCCCCGGCGAGGTTGTCCTGCGTGACGGTGACCGCCTCCTTGTCGACGTGGGTGCCCGAGAGAATGCCCGAGTGGCCGATCATCGCCGCCTCGTCGTCGGCGGCGTACATGAACGGCAGGCTCTCCGACCACGAGCGGACGACCGCGGCCGTCTCGGCGAGCCCCAGCTCGTCGGCGTCGATGTCCGCCATCCCGCCGACGAGGAGGAAAACGAGCACGCCGCGGTCGACGGCGTCCCGCAGTTCCGGCTCGATGTCATCGTAGGAGTGGCCCGGGACCGCCACGAGCACCTCGTGTTCGGCCTCCGAGATCCCCTTTCGCAGTCGCTTGACCGCCGTCTCGCGCGCCTTGATGATCTGGATCTCCGGGGTCTGGGGCTCGGTCTCGTTGAATCGGCTCTCCAGCGTGGGCGTGATCGACTCCAGGCGGCCCGACAGCGCGTCGATGGCCTCCTGGGGCGGCAACGCGCGGATAGTCGTCGGCGAGGCGTGGTCGTTGACCACGACGAGGTTGCGGTCCTCCAGCCGCTCGGCGATGTTGTACACCGCCCGCTGGGTCACGTCCGCCGCCTCCGCGACCGTCCGCACCGTCGTCTCGCCCTGTTCGAGGATCGCCAGGTAGGTGTCTATCTCCGTGTCCGAGAAGCCGAACACGTTCAGCTCGTCCCTGAGCGTCCCGTCGTCTATCCGTTCGTCGGTCATGATATCGGTTCGTTGAACGCTATCACGTTTGGTAGTTCCTCTTGCACGTTCGCTCGGCCCGTTCCCGCCCTCCACCGCCTCTGCCGCTCACCACAGGTCCTCGAAGGGGTCCCAGTCGGCCCGGATGAACGCCGCCGACGCGACGAAGATCACCGCCAGCATCGCGAAGCTCACGACCGAGATCAGGAACGTCCCGGTGCCCCGCTCGATGAACGGGATCGCCAGGATCAGAAACCCCAGCAACACGGCGCTCGCGGTCAGGAACGCGCGCCAGACTGTGGTCACACCCTCGTCCTCCGTACACGGTGATCGACGCGGGGGAACTTCAGCGTCCCGCCCCCGCTCCGACCGGCCGGGCCGCCGCATGTCAGAGCGGCCCGGGATCGAGCGGGCGGGACCGCCATCGTCAGTCCCCTGCGCCCGGCGACTCCGCCGCGTCGACGCCGTCGAGCGGCTGGCTCGACCAGTAGTGGTGGTTCGGGTTCGCCCGGTGGCACGCGACCGCGCGCTCGTCGGGCGTCGACTCCGTCTCGCCCAGTTCGGGCGCCTCGCTCACGCAGGCCTCGCGGGCCTCCGGACAGCGGGTGTGGAACCGACAGCCCGTCGGCGGGTCCACCGGGTCCGGGATGTCGATCGACCGGACCGGCGGCTCGGTCATCTCCTGGTCGCTCGGGTCGAGGTTCGCCGTCGCCCAGCGCAGCACCTTCGTGTAGGGGTGCTGGGGGTCGTTCAGCACCTCGTCGGGCGGGCCGACCTCGACGAGTTCGCCGAGGTACATGATCCCGATGCGGCCGTCGGCCTTCTCCGCGAGATAGCGGGCGTTCGACAGCGTATGCGAGATGAAGACGAAAGAAGTGTTGAACTGCTCCTGCAGTTCGAGCAGGAGGTCCATCGTCTCCACCCGCAGGGACACGTCCAGCGCCGAGACGGCCTCGTCGGCGAGGATCACGTCCGGGTTCATCAACAGCGCCCGCACGAGCGCCACCCGCTGTTGTTCCCCGCCCGAGAGCTGGTGGGGGAAGCGGTTAGCGTAGTCCTCGGGCGGTTGCATCCCGACCCGATCGAGCAGCGCGTAGATGCGCGCCCGGCGGTCCTCGGTCGACAGGTCCGGGTCCCAGCGCTTCAGCGGCGCCTCCAGCGACGTGACGACCTTCTGGTTGGGGTTCAGCGACGCGCCGGGGTCCTGGTGGATGATCTGCAGCGCCCGGCGGATGTCGCCGAACTCGATGCCGGGGTTGCCGACGCGGTCTTTGGCGTCCCAGACGTTCTGGCCGCGGTAGGTAACGGTGCCCTCGGTGGGCCGCTGGACGCCGATGATCGCTTTGCCCAGCGTCGTCTTCCCGCAGCCGGACTCGCCGACCAGCGCCAGCACGTCGTTTTCGGGGATGTCGATGCTCACGTCGTCGACCGCCTGGACCGTCTCCGGCTCGCCGGTCAGCGAGTCGAGCAGCCCCTGTTCCTCCTCGAAGTGGATCGACACGTCGTCCAGCGAGACGACCGTCTCGTCGTCGGGCGCGGCGAGCGCGTCGCCGCCGGTCGCACCGCCGGCCGCGAAGGCGTCGTCGGCGTCGGTCGCCGTGTCGGCCTCCTCGACCGCCGCGGTGACCGACGCCACGTCGAACGGAACCGCTTCGTCGGCGCGTTCGTGGTGGAAACACGCCGAGCGCTGGTCCGTTCCGGCGTCGAACCACTCCGGTTTCTCCTCGTGGCAGCGCTCGTCGGCCAGCGGACACCGCGGCGCGTAGTGGCAGCCGTTCGGGACGTGCGCCGGATTCGGCGCCGTCCCCTCGATGGGTTTCATCGTGTCGAGCGGCGCGTCGAGGTTGGGCACCGCCTTCAGCAGCGCCCTGGTGTACGGATGGGCGGAGTCGCGGACGATCCGCTCGCTCGGCCCCACCTCCGCCAGCTCGAACGCGTAGAGGATGGCCAGTCGGTCGGCCAGCCCCGCGACCAGCGGCAGGTCGTGCGTGATGAACAGGATCGACAGCTCGTACTTCTCCTTGATGTCGTCGAGCAAGGAGAGGATGGACCGCTGCATCAAGAGATCCAGCGCGGCGGTCGGCTCGTCCATCAACAGCACGTCCGGTTCGAGGATCAGCGACAGGGCGATCAGCGCCCGCTGGCTCATCCCGCCCGACAGCTCGTGGGCGTAGGCGTTCAGCACCCGCTCGGGGTCGAGATACAGGTCAGAGAGGAGCTGGCGGGCCCGCTCCATGCCCTCCTCGACGTCGTAGTCGTGGGCCTTCAGCGTCTCCTCGAAGTGCCCGCCGATGGTCATCGTGGGGTTGAACGAGGAGAGGGCGCCCTGGAAGACCATCGAGACCTCCTCCCAGCGGAACTGCTTGAGGTCGTCGCCCGAAAGATCGAGGACGTGGACCGGGTCGGCGTTCTTCGAGGAGTAGTAGCGCACGTCGCCGGTGGTGATCCCGGGCTCCTCGACGGCGTCCATCATCGCGTTGGCGAGCATGGACTTGCCCGACCCGGACTCGCCGACGCAGCCGAGGATCTCCCCGCGGCGCAGGTCGAGGCTCACGTCGTCGAGCACCATCGCGTCGCGGGACTGCAGGTCGTAGGTGACGCTGACGTTGCGGACCTCGACGATCGGGTCGTCGGTGGCCGAAGCGGTCTGGTCGCGGCTCCGCGAGGAGCCGTCGGAGTCGGTGCCGGTCGTGCCGTCGCGCGTGCTTGCCATGTCAGAGTCCTCCCTCGTGGACGTTCGGGTCGACCGTTCTGGGACCGCCGTCGTCGTCGTCTCCGTCGTCCTCGACAGTCTTGGCGTGGCGGGCCCGAACCCGCGGGTTGAACACGCGGTCGGCGCCCTGCGCGAGCAGGGTCAGTCCGAGCGCGAGGACGATGATCGTCACCATCGGGACCAGCAGCCAGTGGAACGCGGCCGGCGAGGAGGTCGCCCCCGCGCGGTTGACGGCCGCGTTCATCATGACGCCCCAGTTGTTGCTGGTGTACGGCAGGACGCCGAGGAAGTACAGCCCGACCGCCCCGAAGATGACCGCGCGGGCCTGTCGGACGAAGTTCATCGAGATGTACGGCATCAGGTTCGGGACGATGTCGCTGCCGATGATCTTCGGCGTCCCGATGCCCATGATCCGCGAGGCTTCGACGTACTCGGCGTCGCGCAGCGTCAGCACCTGCGAGCGGATCGCGCGTGCGAGGCCCGCCCAGGCGTTGATCGTGATGAGGATCCCGATGACGATCGGGTTGCCCTCGATCTGCAGCACCGCCGCGAGGACGATCGTCAGCGGCAGCCCCGGGATGGTCATCATCACGTCGGTGATCGTCATCAGGACGCTGTCGACGCGCCCGCCCTTGTAGCCGGCGAGCGTGCCGGTCGCCGTCCCGAGGACGACCGTGAACACCGCGCCCGCGGTGATCATCAACAGCATCGCGGGCGTCGCGTAGACGAGCTGCGAGAGGATGTCGATACCGGAGGCGGTCGTCCCGAACGGATGCTGCAGCGTCCGGAACGCCCCGACCAGTCGCTCGCCCTGGTTCGGGGAGGGCTCGGCGACGAGTCGCGGCCCGACGATGCCCATGAACAGGTACAGCGCGACGACGACGACGCCGAAGCGGGCCCGCCAGTCGTCCCAGACGATCCGGGCCGGGGCGAGTATCTTCTCCTCGAACCACTGCCGGCGGCGTTCGCTCTCGGTGAGCGTCACGTCGGCCATCTGCTCGAACTCGGAGACGCCGTCCGGTCCCCGACCCGCGGTCGGGCGGCCCGCCTCGCCGCCGTCGGCGCGTAGCTCCGAGGACTGGTCGGTCGAGTCTCCGTCGGCCGCCGGGAGCCGGCCCTTCCAGGCGTGCCCGGAGACGGCCGGCCGCGACGGGCCGGACTCGTCGTCCGTCCCGGTGACCGTCTCCGGGTCGATGGCGTCGTCGTTGCCCGCGACCGCGTCGAGGGCGGGGTCGGAGTCGGGCTCGTCGTCGGAATCGTCCCGCTCGCGGCTCGCTCCGTTCGCGGGTCGCTCCGCTCCCCGCTCGGCGTCACGAGGGGCGTTGCCCCTCGCGCTCTCCGCTCGCGTTTCCGAGCCGCTTCGCGGCTCGCCATCAGTAGGACTCACGGGAAGCACCTCCTCTTGCGCGCGGGTCGAGTACCCCGTAGGTCAGGTCGGCGATGGTGATGCCGATGACCATGGCGACGGTGATGAGGATGAACCCGCCCATCATCAGCGGGTAGTCGCGGGCGCTGATGGCCTGGATCAGATAGAAGCCCACGCCCGGGTACGCGAAGATGTTCTCGATGATGACCGCGCCGCCGAAGACGGTCCCGATGGCGATCATCAGGCCGGTGTACATCGGCAAGATGGCGTTGCGAGCGACGTACCGCAGCGCGATGCGGCGCGTCGAGAGCCCGCGCAGACGGGCGACCCGGAGGTAGTCCTCCCCGAGGACGCGGATGGCGTTGCCCCGCATCGACAGCGCCCACCCGCCGAAGCCGACGATCGCCATCGACGCGATCGGCATCACGCCGTGATAGAGGGCGCTCGCGAGGAAGCGGAGTTGGTCCTGCTGTGGGTCGATCGCCGAGTTATACCGCCCGCCGGTCGGGAAGATCTGGTAGCGGTAGCCCAGGTACGCGACGAGCAACAGCGCGACGACGTACCCCGGCGTCGAGTTGAGGACGAGCCCGACGCCGGTGCTCCCGACGTCGAACGTCGAGCCCTCCTTGTAGGCCATGACCGCGCCCAGCGAGACGCCGACGGTGAAGGCCAGGAACAGCGCCGAGGCCGTCAGGAAGACCGTCCACGGGATCGCCGGGCCGATGATGCTCGCGACGGGGTCGCCGTACCAGACCGACTGGCCGAAATCGCCCTGCACGAGGCCGACCATGTAGTCGACGTACTGGAGGTACACCGGCTCGTCGGGGTTGATCCCCGACTGGGCCTCGATGCGCCTGTTGATGGCCTCCGGCGACAGGCTGCTGCCCCCCTGCTCCATGATCTGCGCGCGGAGGTAATCCATCGGTCCCCCCGGCAAGAGCCTGATGAGGGCGAAGCTGAACGACACCACCGCGAAGATGGTGAACACCGACTGTCCGATGCGTTTGACGAAGTATTTCATGTGTGAAACCGGTTTGCCGCGTCGCCCGTCAGCTCCACCGCCGCGCGACTGGAGCGGTCAGTCGAGTGGAGTTCATTCCTGTGGGGTGGCGAGGTCGGAGATGTACCCGTCCGGGGCGATGGTCTCCGAGTCGCGCAGGTCCTCGTGCAGGATCGGTGCCTCGTACTCGGTCGGGACGTTCCAGTAGTCCGTGGCGTCCCCGCTCCGGTAGATCCAGTCGAAGTGGAAGTACGGGTGGGTGTGGTCGTAGGAGGCCCATCCCTGCAGGGCGAGCTTGAAGTCGCCCTCGACGTAGTCGCCGCCCCAGTAGGTCGCCGAGTCCTGCATGATCGGCTCGGACTCGATACCGAAGTCCTGGAGGTGCGAGACGATGGTCTGGACGCCCGAGACCCAGTCGGAGAAGCCGGCGGGCCCCTTGATCGGGAGCGAGAGCGCCTCGCCGTCCTTCTGCCAGGTGCCGTTCTGCTTCTCGTAGCCGGCGTCGCGGAGCAGTTCCGCGGCCCGCTCGGTGCGCTTCTCGGCGCGGCCGTAGGTGTCGAACTCGTCGGCGACGCCGTCGAGCCAGTGACCCTCGATCTGGTCGTTGAACTCGCCGGTCAGCCCGCTCGGGTAGGTGACCGCGACCTTCGACCCGGTGCCCGCTGCGGAGTTGCCGGCGGCGTCCTCGCGGTTGATGACGTTGGCGACCGCTTTCCGCACGCGCACGTCGTTCACCGGTTCCTTGTCGTGGTTGAAGACGATCCCCATCCCCCAGTGACGGGAGACCAGCGCGGTCTGCATGTGGTCGGGCAGCCGCCGGGTCTGGTTCTGGGGCATGAACAGCGTCGCCGAGCCGTCGGTCTCGCCGTTGATGAGCGAGCTCCACCGGCCGGAGTTCTGCGGTTTGTACAGGTACTCCGCCTCGGAGAAGTTGATGTTGTCCGCGTCGGGGTGGTCCTCGTACTTCGAGACGAGCGTCCGCTGGCTGTCGGCGTCCTCCCACTGGAAGGGACCGTTGCCGATCGGCTCGGCGTCGGTGAACTCCGTCAGCTCGCCCAGCGCCGACGACCGCTCCTCCTCGCTCTCGGCCTCGTCGAGCGCCGTCACGTACTCGCCGTACACCTCGTCGTACGCGCGCAGCCGCGTCGGCGCCAGCAGCGACAGCAGGATGTCCTCGTTGACCGGCTGTTCGAGCGTGACCTCGACGGTCTTGTCGCCGGTCGCCTGCACGCGGTCGGGGACCGCGTTCATGTCGCCCTCCGGCAGGACGTACGGGCCGATCCCGCCGCCGCCGGCGCTGTTGTACAGGTCCAGCTTGATGTGGTTGGCCACGTCCGTCCCGGTGACGGGCTCGCCGTCGTGCCAGGTCTGGCCCTCGCGGACCGAGAGCGTCAGCGTCGACTCGTCGACCGACCAGTCGCTGATCACGTAGGGGTGGTACTCGCGAGTGGCGACGTTGTACCGCATGAACCGGTCGAAGATCATCCGGCGGGCCTCGCCGTCGTTCGTCCCGTTCCAGACGTTGTACTGGGAGTCGGCGGGGACGGCCCACTGGGCGAGGGTCAGCCGCTCGTCGTCGGCGCCCTCCTTCAGCGTCCAGTCGCCGGTCCGCGGGAGCCAGCTCGTCGGCCAGTACACCTGCATCTTCTCGCTGTCGGCCGAGGGCACGTTCCAGTCGTCGGTCGCCTGGAACGACTGGGCCAGCTTCTCCATGATCGGCAACACCGGCAGCGTCTGGTTCGTGACGTAGGCGAGTTCCTGAATCGTCGCCATCGACGTGCTGTCGAACCCTTCCGGCGTGGCGGTCGACTCCGGCGTCCCGGACCCGCCGTCGCCACCGTCCGAGCCGTCGCTCCCGTCGGAGCCACCGTCGCCCTGTGTGTCCGTTTCCACTGCCGACTGTCCACCGCAGCCCGCGAGGCCCGTCGCGGCGCCCGTCACACCGAGCAGCTGCATCATCCGCCGGCGCGACATGGGCGTCCCGTTCGACCCGTGGTTCTGGTTGTCAGACATCGCTCGTTCAAGACCATGACAGACTACCCAATAAAACTTTGGTTGAACAGCTTCTTCAACATCCTCGTCAGAATTAAGTGAGTCGTTCCAGTCAGTATTTGTCGAGCGGAGTCCGCGCCGGACTTCCGGACACCAGCCATGAAACGCATCCAATCGATACGACGTGATAAGCGAATCGCCGGACCCAAGCGGGACGGTACCGCGACTCACTCGGCGCTCTCGGTGCCCTCCGCGAGGCCTCGACGGGACGGTGACCGGCGATGAGCGGCGTCGCCGACGACGAGCGCGCCTGGTGGAAAGAGGCGACCGTCTACCAGGTCTACCCGAAGAGTTTCGACGACAGCGACGGCGACGGCGTCGGCGACCTCCCGGGGTTGATCGACCGCGTCGACTACATCGACGAGCTGGACGTCGACGCCGTCTGGCTCAACCCCGTCTACGAGTCGCCACAGGCCGACAACGGCTACGACATCGCCGATTACCGGGCTATCGACGACGCCTACGGCGACATGAGCGACTGGGAACAGTTGCGCGACGAACTCCACGAACGCGGCGTTCGGCTGATCATGGACCTGGTCGTCAACCACACCTCCGACGAACACGAGTGGTTCCAGCGCTCCCGCCGCGAGGTGCGCGAGTACGCCGACTACTACCACTGGGTCGAGAGCGAGCCCGACGAACCGCCCAACGACTGGGAGTCGGTGTTCGGCGGCCCCGCGTGGTCCTGGGACGACGAGCGCGAGGCGTGGTATCTCCACCTGTTCGACGAGAAACAGCCGGACCTGAACTGGGCCAATCCAGACGTTCGCGAGTCGGTCTACGACATGATGGCGTGGTGGCTCTCGAAGGGCATCGACGGCTTCCGCATGGACGTGATCAACCTGGTCTCCAAGGCCGAGGGGTACCCCGACGGCGGCCCCGACTCGGACGGTGCGGAGCACTTCATGAACGGCCCGCGCGTCCACGAGTACGTCGGCGAGATGGTCGATGAGGTCCTCGACGACGAGGCGGTGCTGGCGGTCGGCGAGACGCCTGGCGTCTCCGTCGACGACGCCCGGCGGTACGTCGGCGAAGACGGCGACGGGCTCTCTTTGCTCTTCCAGTTCGAGCACGTCACCTTCGACCACGGCGAGCACAAGTTCGACGCCGACGAGCCCGACCTCGTCGAGTTCAAGGAGATCCTCGCCAAGTGGCAGGACGGGCTCGCCGACGACGGCTGGAACTCGCTGTACCTCAACAACCACGACCAGCCCCGCATGGTCTCTCGGTTCGGGAACGACGAGGCGTACCGCCGCAAGTCGGCGAAGCTCCTGGGCACCCTCACTCACACGCTCGGCGGGACCCCGTTCGTCTACCAGGGCGAGGAGATCGGGATGACGAACGCGCCGTTCGAATCCCGCGAGGACCTGCGTGACGTGGAAGTCCGCAACTACGTCGAATCGGCCGTCGACGACGACGACGGCCACGCCGACAGCTACGAGGACGTGCGAGAGGCCGTCGAGGCGATGGGGCGCGACAACGCCCGCACGCCGATGCAGTGGGCCGACGACGACCACGCCGGCTTCACCGACGGCGAGCCGTGGATCGACGCCAATCCGAACTACACCGAAGTCAACGTCGAGCGCGCCCGCGCGGACCCCGACTCGGTGTTGCAGTACTACCGCGACCTGGCCGCCCTCCGCGACCGCGACCTGCTCGTCTACGGCGACTTCGAGCTGCTCGTCCCTGACCATCCCAACCTGTTCGCGTACACACGCACGCTCGCTCGGGAGCGCGACGACGAGTCGGGGACGGCGGCGAACGCCACCGACGCTCCCGCACGCGAGCGCGCGCTGGTCGTCCTGAACTTCGACGACGAGCCGACGAGCTTCGAGGTGCCCCCAGACATGACCGTCGACGGCCTCGAACTCGCGCTCGCCAACGGCGAGGTCCCCGCGGTCCCGGGACGGACCCTCGATCTGGGCCCGTGGGAGGCGCGAGTCTACCTGACGCCCGCGCTCGACGGATCGACCACCGACGCGACCACGAGGACCGACCGATGACACAGCAACGACAGACCCAGGAGGCACGTATCGACCGCGAGTGGTGGAAAGAGGCCGTCGTCTACCAGGTCTACCCGCGGAGTTTCAACGACAGCGACGGCGACGGGATCGGCGACATCCCCGGCGTCACCGAGCGCGTCGACTACCTCGACGAGCTGGGCGTCGACGTGGTGTGGCTCTCGCCGGTCTACGACTCCCCGAACCACGACAACGGCTACGACATCCGGGACTACCGGGCGATCAACGAGGAGTTCGGCGACATGGCCGACTGGGAGCGGTTGCGCGACGAACTCCACGACCGGGACATGAAGCTTATCATGGACCTGGTCGTCAACCACACCTCCAACGAACACGAGTGGTTCCAGCGCTCCCGCCGCGAGGAGGGCGAGTACGCCGACTACTACCACTGGGTCGAGGGCGAGCCCGACGAACCGCCCAACGACTGGGAGTCGCTGTTCGGCGGCCCCGCGTGGTCCTGGGACGACGAGCGCGAGGCGTGGTACCTCCACGTGTTCAACGAGAACCAGCCGGACCTGAACTGGCGCAACCCGGAGGTTCGCGAGGCGGTCAAAGAGATCGTCACCTGGTGGGTCGAGCGGGGCATCGACGGCTTCCGCATGGACGCGATCAGCCACCTCTCGAAGCCCGAGGGCTACCCCGCGGGCGACCCCGACGAGCCCGGGCCGCTGGGGTCGGAGCACTACACCTTCGGCCCGCGGCTGGGCGAGTACCTCGACGAACTCGGCGAGGTCGTCCCCGAGGGGGCGATGTCCGCCGGCGAGATGGGCGGCGCCGACGCCGTCGACGCCCGGGAGTTCGTCCAGCGCGGCGACTGCCTGGACATGGTGTTCCACTTCGACCACCTCGACGTCGACCAGGCCGACGACTGGACCGACGACAACTGGGGCGAGTGGAGCCTCCCCGAGTTCAAGCAGCTGATGACCCGCAACCAGCGGGAGGTCGCCGCGAAGGCCTGGGAGGCCCTGTTCCTCGGCAACCACGACCACCCGCGGATCGTCTCGCGGTTCGGCGACGACTCGTCCCGCCGGCGCTCGGCGAAGTGCATCGCCACCTTCCTGCTGACGATGCGGGGCACCCCCTACCTCTACCAGGGCCAGGAACTCGGGATGACCAACAGCGAGTTCGAGAGCCTCGACGAGATCGACGACGCGATGACGGTCGGTATCGTCGAGGACATGCTCGAGGCGGGGACCGTCGACGCCTTCGACGACGTGCGCGAGGCCGTCAACTACCGCAGCCGCGACCACGCCCGTACGCCGATGCAGTGGGCCGACGCCGACGGCGCGGACTTCTCCGAGGGCGACCCGTGGCTCCCCGTCAACGACAACTACGCCGAGGTCAACGCCGCCGCCGCCCGCGCCGACGAGGCATCGGTCTTCCACCACTACCGCCGGCTGATCGACCTCCGGGACGACAACCCGGTGTTCGTCTACGGCGACTACGACCTCCTCGTCCCCGACGACGAGCAGTTCTACGCGTTCACCCGCGAACTCGACGGCGAGCGCCGACTGATCGTCTGCAACTGGTCCGACGAGTCGGCGACCTTCGAGCCGGCGGAGTTCGAGGCGGACGGCGCCGAACTCCTCGTGACCAACTACGACGACGCACCGGACGACCCCGTCGGCGCGACCTTCCGCCCGTTCGAGGCCGTCGTCTACGCGTACTGACGCTCGCGACCGAGGCCCGCTCCGGCCCGACCGCCTCGGGCCCGATTCAGTACCCCGTGGCGAGGTAGGTGTGTACCGCGTCGCCCGATTCGAGCAGGTCCACGAGCGCGACGGCGAAGTCCTCCATCGAGATGTAGCTGTCTCCGTCGTCGTCGGCGACGAGTTCGCCCTCGGCGGTGCGGTACTCGCCGGTGCGCTCGCCGGGCTCGATCAGCGCGGCGGGTGCGAGATACGTCCACTCCAGGTCGTCGACCTCGGCGAGGTCCTCGTAGGCCTCGATGGCTGACTGGGCCAGCCCCTCCCACTCGTCGGGGAACTCCTCCGTCTCGACGAGCCTGGTGTCCGGGCCGACGTGCAAGCCGCCCGCACCGCCCGTCCAGACGAGGCGGTCGACCGAGGCACGGCGCATCCCCTCGACCACCGCGTCCATCAGCTCGACCAGCACCGCCGGGTCCTCGCCGTCACTGGGGCCGAGCGCGCTGGCGACGGCGTCGTGACCGGTCGCCAGTCGCGCCACGGCGTCGGCGTCCGACGCGTCCCCCGACACGGCGACGAACGACGAGTGGTCGATCCCTTCGACCGTTCCGCTCCGGGAGACGGCCGTCACCTCGTGGCCGCGGTCGAGCAGTTCCGTCGCGACCCGGCGCCCGATCCGCCCGCTCGCTCCGAGCAGGAGTACACGCATGGTATCACGACCGTTGGAACGTGATCCACATATAGATCGGCTGACACCGGTGTGACCAGGTGACATCGGTATCACCGCAGCGGACCGCCGCGACCGCGGTATCGGTCTCGACGGGGCGCGCTCGATTTCGTTCGCTCAGGACTGGGGCCGCAGTTCGGTGTCGAGATACGACGACAGCGAGACGCGCACAGCGGCGACGGCCGTCTCCCGGTCGCTCGTCACACGGCCGTACATCGCACCGTTGATCGTCGCGAGAACGTGTTCGGCGACGCGGTCGGCGTCCACGTCGCGGAACGTCCCGTTCTCGATCCCTCGCTGGACGATATCGCGGATCGTCGCCGCGAGCTGTTCGTCGATCTCGGTGAACTGCTCGCGGAACGCGTCGCTCGTCACGGCCTGTCCGCGAAGCCCGATGACGGTCGCCTGAACCCGGCGCTTCTCCTCGTCGACCCTGAGCGGGAGGAGCTTCTCGACGACGTGTTCGAGCTCCGCCCACGGGTCCTCGCCCGTCTCGGTCTGGACCGAGGACTCGAACTGGTCGATCGCGTACTCGAGGAACGCGCCCAGCAGCACCTCTTTCGAGTCGTAGTGGTAGTAGATCGACGCCTTGGACTTCCCGAGCTCGTCGGCGATCCGGGAGATCGACAGCCCCGCGTACCCGTGTTCGAGGAGCGCCCGGTACGTCGCCAGCATGATCTCCTCCTCGGCCTCCGTCCAGTCCCTGTCGCTCGTTCCACCGTCGGCCATCTCGGTCAACTCGTCGTCGGCGCGGTCGGCGCAACCGTCGTTCGGTTCGCCCGTCATCGCTGGCCGCCCTCCGACCCGTCGCCCTCCTGGGGCGCCACGACGCGGAGGTCGCCGAACTCGGTCGTACACCAGTGACAGAAGTCGAGTTCGAGGTCGATCGGGCGCCCACAGGCCGGGCACTCGGCTCGATCGGCCGTCTCCGTCGATCCGGCGGGCGCGCGACGGTCGAACAGCGCGATCCGATAGGCGTCCAGCGCGCTCAGCGCGGCGACGACCACGACCGGGGTCAGCGCCAGCGGGTCGACCGCACCGCCGCTGGCCACGGCCGTCACCGCCGGTTCGGGGACGAACAGGACCACCGCCGCGTAGCCGACAGCGGCCCACCCGACCGCTCTGGCCCAGCGACGCAGGTAGATGTGGCCGAGTCCCGCCGCGACCGTGCCGAGCAGCGCGGCGACCATCGGGCGACGGGCCGAAGACGCATCTGACATATTTTAACCGAACGTTCGGTCAATATTAAGCGTATCGGTCGCACCACTGCGATTCGATTCTCTCGCCTCGCGGCGGACGCGCCACGTGTCGGCGTCGAAGACGCCAAATTCCGTCGGTATACCGGATTCCAGCGGCCGACCGCGTCACTAATTGGTACAGTTCGTCCGCTGCCACATACCGTTCGGTTAGTTTCTCGCTCTACTGCTCGGCTATACTGGCAGTTTGAACCACTAACGTCTCTGTTCTCACTATCGATCGATCGCGACTGAACGAACGTTCGGTAATATTCAGAAGGCTTATATTGGCCTTGTCAGTAGAGAAGTACAGACAGAGAATGGACAGGCATCCACCGCACCCGACCGCGGAGTCGAACGGATGAGAGGTATCGAACGCATCGTCGACGGGCTGCTCGACCACAGTCGGGCGGTCATCGTCGTCATGCTCGTGCTCACACTCGCGCTGGGGAGCGGCGCGTCGATGGTCGAACAGAGCTCGTCGCTCGACCAGTTCCAGACGGACTCGCCGGAGGCCGAGGCGCTGGAGTACGTCGATGCGAACTTCTCGACCGGCTCGGAGAACACAACGTCGGCGCAGATCATCCAGCGCGACGACAACGTCCTCGACCGCGAGTCGCTCGTGGGCCTGATCGAGTACCAGCAGGCCCTGCGGGAGAACGAGACCGTCAACGAGACGCTCACCTCCGAGCGGCCGACCGCGAGCGTCGCGAACGTGGTCGCGACCGCGGCCATCCAGCAGGAGGAAGGTCGTGACGTGCAGGCCGTCGCGACCGAGTTGCAGCGGCTCAACCGGACGGTGGCGGAGGAGCGGCGCGCCCTCGAAGCGCGCAACCGGACGCTCTCGGCGACGGCCGCGTCGCTCGAACGGCAGCTGACCGTTTTGCGTGAGAACCCGAACGCGAGCGCCTCGGCGGCGTTCGCCGAGGTTCGCGCGAACACGTCCGTCGACCTGAACGAGTCCGACGCGGCGACGTTCCGGACGGCCGCCCAGCGGCTCCGCAACGCCGGCTCGCAGTCGGCCGCCGAGGAGGCCTACCGGCTCGGAACGCGAGGCGTCCTCGCCGAGGAGTACCGCGCGCTCGGGGAGCGGACGGAACAGCTGCGGTCGCAGGCCGACCGGCTTCGGGCGCTGTCCGACGACCTGGCGGCCGAACGCGCCGACCTCGAGAACGCCAGCGACGCGTCGCTGGCCCAGCAGCGCGCGCAGCTGGAGTCGATGAACGACTCCGAGATCGAGACCGCCGTCACGGCGGTGCTCGGCGCCGGTGGAAACGGCGGCGGCAGTGGCGGTATCTTCGCCTTCATGCCCACCAGCTACGAGCCAGGGTCGACGACCGCGGAGGCCACGATGATCATCGCGACGCAGTCGAGCGACGGGGGGTCGGCCAGCACCGGGACGGCCTCCGACGCCGTGACCGACGCGCAGCTCTCGATGCAAGCGCTGTCCGAAGACGCCGCCGGCGGTTCGTATCTCGTCTTCGGGGTCGGGATCATCGGCGACGAGATCACCGCCTCGATGACGGACAGTCTGCTCATCGTCGGGCCGCTGGCCCTGCTGTTCGTCCTCGTCGCGCTCGCGGTCGCCTACCGCGACCTGCTCGACATCGTCCTCGGGCTGGTCGGGATCGGCGCCGTCCTCCTCTGGACGTTCGGCTTCATGGGCTGGGCGGACATCTCGTTCAACCAGATCTTCATCGCCGTGCCCGTGCTGTTGATCGGGCTCTCTATCGACTACGCGATCCACATATTCATGCGCCACAGGGAAGAGCGCACGAACGGGAGCGACAGCGACGCGATCGCCCCACGCGGGTCGATGCGGACCGCCCTGACCGGCGTCGGGATCGCGCTGGTGTACGTGACCGCGACCACCGTCATCGGGTTCCTCTCGAACCTGACGAGCCCGGTCCCGCCGATCCGGGACTTCGGCGTCGTCAGCTCCGTCGGGATCGTCGCCGCCCTGGCCGTCTTCGGCGTCCTGATCCCGGCGATCAAGGTCGAGGTCGACGAACTGCTCGAGGCTCGCGGTGTCGACCGGACCAAGCGCGCCTTCGGGACCGGCGGCGGCGCGTTCTCGTCGGTGCTGTCGGCCGGCGCGACCGGCGCCCGGAAGGCGCCGTATCTCGTCATCCTCGTTGCCGTGCTGATCAGCGCCGGCGGGGCCTACGGCGCGACGCAGGTCGACACGTCGTTCAGCCAGGAGGACTTCCTCGCCGAGGATCCGCCCGGCTGGATGGACGAACTGCCCGAGCCGTTCGCACCCGGAGACTACTCCGCGAAGCAGAACCTGGAGTACGTCAACGACAACTTCGTCCGGGAGGACTCGCAGGCGCAGGTACTCGTCAAGGGGTCGATAGATAGCCCAGAGACGCTCGCCGCGCTGTCCGACGCTGAATCGCGGGCCGCCGAGAAGGAGGTGACCCTGACGCTCTCCAACGGTGAGGCGGAGATAACGAGCCCGCTGACGGTGATGCAGTCGGTCGCCGCGAGCAACGAGACGTTCAACGCGACGTTCGCCGCGGCCGACACCGACGGCGACGGCGTCCCCGACCGCGACGTGGGGGCGCTGTACGACGCGCTCTACGATAGCGCCCCCCAGGAGGCCGAAAGCGTCCTCTACCGGAGCGCCGGTGAGTACGAGGCAGCCCGTCTGGTCGTCGCTATCGACGGCGGGGCCGGTGGCGACGCGATCACCTCACAGATGCGCGACGTCGCCGACAACCTGGACGGGGCGGACCGCGAAGCGACCGCTACCGGGACCGCGATCCTCAACAAGATCGTCCAGGACGAACTACTCAACACCGTCGTCCAGAGCCTGATCATCACGCTCGTGGCGACGTTCGTGTTCCTGATGATCACCTACCGGATCACGGAAGGGAGCGCGACGCTGGGCATCGTCACGCTGTTGCCGGTCGCGTTCAGCGTGATGTGGATCCTCGGGACCATGTACCTGCTCGACATCCCGTTCAACGTGTTGACGGGGATGATCACCAGCCTCACGGTCGGCCTCGGGGTGGCCTACAGCATCCACCTCTCCGAGCGCTACAACCAGGAACTCGACCGGACCGGCGAGGCGTGGACCGCGATGGACCGCGCCGTCACCGGGACGGGCGGTGCCCTGCTCGGGAGCGCGGCGACGACTGTCGGCGGGTTCGGGACGCTGGTGTTCGCCATCCTCCCGCCGCTCCAGCAGTTCGGGACGATCACCGGACTGACGATCGTCTACGCGTTCCTCGCGAGCGTGCTCGTCCTTCCGAGCCTGCTCGTCGTCTGGACCCGCTTCGTCGGCCCGGACGACGTGGGACTGTCCAGCGAGGACCCGCCGTCCGATAGCGCGCCGCCGGCCGCGGCGGCGACGGTGGAGGCGACCGAAGGCGCGGAACCGACGGAGGCGCCCCGCATCACCCGTCAGATCGACCGAACGGTCGCGGGGCCCGGCGAGGTCGTGACCGCGACGGTCCGCGTCCACGACGTCGACGGTCGAGTCGTCGTCCGAGAGGAGGTCGCTGGAGACGTGACCGTGACCGACCGGTCGCCGGAGCCGGTCGACGTGACCGTCAGTGGCGGCTCCGTCTACGTCGCCTGGGACGGCGGCGACCCGACGGTAACGTACGAGGTCACCGTGCCGGCGGACGCCGGCGACGGCGACCGCGTCTGGTTCGAAGGCGAGGTGTTGTTCGCGGGCGACGCCCGTCCGATCGACGGCGACGAGTCGGTGGCGGTCGTCACGGACGTGTTCGAGCGGATCACCGCGGAGGGGTCGGTCTCCCGGAGCGACCTGCGGACCGCCTACGACCGGTTCGAGGCAGGGGCGCTCTCGCGGTCGCAGCTCGAACGAGTGAACCGCGCCTGGCTCAGAGACGGCGACGGGAGGGTCGAACGCCCCGCGGATGACTGAGGACGCCGACGACGCCGCGGCGATCGCGGCGCTCGGAGAACTGGGGCTGTCCACGTACGCCGCTCGGACGTTCGTCGGCCTCCAGAAGCTGGGGGTCGCGACCGCCAGCGAAGTCGCGGACGTGACCGACGTTCCGCGTTCGCAGGTCTACGGCGCCACCGAGGAGCTGGAGTCGGTCGGGCTCGTCGACACCCAGCGGGGTTCGCCGAGGCGGTATCGGCCGGTCGACATCGAGGCCGCCCGGGACCTGCTGTACCAGCGGCTCCGATCGAGGGCCGACGACGCGCTGGACCACCTCGAGGCGGTCCGGGGCCAGCGAGCGCACCGCGAAGACGCCCGGGAAGCGATCTGGACGACGGAGGGCCGGACGAACATCACCGCCCGGATGACCGAGCTCGTGGCGCAAGCCGACCACCGAGTGCTGTTCGCCACCGGCCACCCCCGCTTCGTCGGCGAGGCCGTCATCGCCGCGCTCGCGGAGGCGAGCGCCGACGGTCGCTCGGTGACCGTCGCGAGCGGCGAGCCGGCGGTCCGCGACGCCGCCGCCGACGCCGGCCTCGACGCGAGGCGCGTCGTCGACGAGTCGACGCCGGAGATCGATATCGGTCGACTCCTCGTCGTCGACGACGACACGATCGCGTTGAGCGTGCTCCCGACGCCCGAACTGCCCCACGTCGAAGTGGAATCGGCGTTCTGGAGCGAGGGGACCGCCTTCGCGACGGTCCTCGTCGGACTCGTCGACGACCGGGTGGCGTGACCGCGACACGCTCCCCGCCACACCGCTCGCCGTGGTGAGCCAGCCGCGGTCGAGATACTTCGATATCGCGCTCACTGGTTTATCGGCGTCGGCGCGTCGGTTCGACGCAGCTGTCTGCCGGCAGCGAACGCGCCGGAACCCGAATCACACGGGCGTCTGGCGGGAGTCGTCCGGCCCGGCACCGGCCTCGCCGTCGGCGTACAGCGAATCGGTCACCACGGCGAAGCCAGCCGCGGTGGAGACGCTCTGGACGCTGACGGCGAGGACAGCCCCCAGCAGCGCGCCGAACGACAGCGTGGCCACTTCGGCGAGTGCCCTGACGAGAGTCGTTCGAGCACGGTGGTCACTCCACACGAGAGCTACCATGTCGGGAAGGATATCGGCTGTCAGGCGCTTTCCGGGGTGAAAACGGGGCCGGACGGGGGACCGGTCGTCGCTCCCTTACTCGGAGTACAGCGAGTAGACGATGACGGCGAAGCCGGCCGCGGTGAGCGCGCTCTCGATGGCGAGTGCGAAGTCGGCGACGGTCTGATTGTCGACGTTGCCGCCGAAGAGGGGGACGTTCACGCCAAACAGCGAGAAGCGTATCGCCTGGTCGATGGCGCCCGCCAGGAACGTTCCAGCTGTGACGACCCCGAACCCGACTGCGAGATACCACAGCGGCTGTGCGCCGCTCCGGCGATAGGCCTTGTAAGAGAAGTAGGTGATCATCCCGCCGAGGATGAGCGTGATCGTCTTCAGCGCGACGAGTACGATGGTACCGGGCGTAGCGTGTGGGCTCATGTTTCTTTGCGTACCTCCGACCAGAGCGATTCGAGTCGCTGGTCCGGCGTCCGGGGCTGACGGGCGATCTCGGTTTCGAAGTCGCGCTCCTCGGTCAAAGCGATGACGACTTCCTCGAAGTCGACCTCGTAGATGCTTGCGTGCTGGCCGTCCGGGCGGATCTCGGTGCCCTCGAACAGGAGCTGGGCCTCCTCCAGCCGGTCGAGCTTTCGGTAGGTCGTCGACAGCGGGATGTCGCTCTCCTCGGAAATTTCGCTGGCGGTCATCGGCTCCTCCAGCGCGCTGACGATCGCCCGACAGTCCGGGTCGTCGAGCGCGTCGAGCACCTCCTGGAGGTCCGGCGCCTCGTCGTCCGCGAACGGGTCCCGGACCATTCTACGCGTCCATTACCCGACGACCGTTATAGTCGCACCGACACACGGCCGCCGCGATCGGTCGTGACCCGCCGAGAGCGACCGCGCCCGGCGCCTCGGATACGTGATTCGAATCGAACATGTCCGCCGCGACCGCGCGTGCATCTCAGCTCGCGCGACTCAGGGCCGTCCCTCCGCCCGGACCGCGTCGGTCGCGTCGTCCCATGGGAGCGGTCCGTCGTAGTCCGGCGGCACGTAGCCACAGAGCGGGTCGCTCGCCAGCGGGTCCCCGGTGTGGGCGTAGGCTCGCGACCGGCTCCCGCCGCAGACCTCCCTGAACGGACAGGCGCCGCACTTCCCGCCCAGCTCGTCGCGGTCCCGCAGCGACGTGAACAGCTCCGACTCGCGGTACACCTCGGCGACGTGGTCCTCGGGGGCCGTCCCCGCCGACTGCGGCAGGAACCCCGACGGGTACACCTCGCCGGTGTGGCTCACGAACGCGAAGCCGTCGCCCGCCAGGACGCTCGCCCGTCGGTTCTCGTCGTCGGTCGGCGCACCCGCGCCCGCGGCGTCGGCCGACTCCGCGGCCGCCTGCCGGCGGACCCGCCGATAGTGGGGCGCCTCCGTCGTCTTCAGCCCGAACGGCGCCTCGTCGGCCACCTCGGCCAGCCACTCCATCACGCGCTCGGCGCGCTCGGGTGGGACCGGGTCCAGCACCTGCCCGCGACCGACGGGGACGAGGAAGAACACGCTCCACAGCACCGCGCCGAGTTCGGCCACCACGTCGCGGATCGCCGGCAGGTCCTCGACGGTGTCGGCGCAGACGGTCGTGTTGATCTGTATCGGGACCCCCGCCTCCTGGGCCTGTCTCGCGGCCCGCATCGTCGCCTCGAAACTCCCGGATTCGCCGCGAAAGGCGTCGTGGCGCTCGGGCGTCGCGCCGTCGAGCGAGAGCGCCATCCGCTTGAGCCCCGCGTCGGCCAGCCCCCCGATCGAGTCGGCGTCGAGCTCGTCCGTCCCGCTGGGGGTCAGCGAGACCGTGAGCCCCCGGTCGGTCCCGTAGTCGACCAACTCGACGAGATCCGGGCGTTTCATCGGGTCGCCGCCCGAGAGGACGACCAGTTGGCGCTCGCCGAAGTCGGCGGCCTGGTCGAGCAGTTCCTTCCCCTCGGCCGTCGAGAGTTCCTCGGGGTGGCGGGCCGGCTGGGCGTCGGCCCGGCAGTGGTCGCAGGTCAACTCGCAGGCCTGGGTCACCTCCCAGATGAGGACGAGCGGCCGCTCGGCGGTGTCGACCGACGGCCGCATCAGGCCCACCTCCGTCGGCGAACGGTCGGGCGCTCGCGGCCCGGGTTCGGCTGCCCGTCGGCGACACCCGGCGGATCCGTTCGAGTCTCGGTCATCACCGTGACGTTCGGAGCGCGCCACCTAAGCGGGCCGCCGCGTTCCCAGCGACTGAAAATCCGGTCGAGTGGGTTTGAAGGGCGAGTCCGTCTCGTCCGATATGTCCGACCCCGATACCGACCCCGCCGACCGCGATCCGGGCGACCCACCACTCGACGCGGCCGTCGACGCGCCCCGCGGCGACGTGACCCGGGAGTGGGAGCTGTTCGTCCGCGAGACGACCGGCGATCCGTTGACCCACACCGGGAGCGTCAGCGCCCCCTCGGCGGAGATCGCACGGGAACAGGCCGAGCGGCTGTTCGGCTGGACCGCCGAGACGCTGTGGCTCTGTCCCGCCGACGAGACCCGGCGGTTCGCCGCCGACGGCGTCTCTCTCTCCGGACGCACCGAGGAGGCGAGCGCCGACCGACAGGGTGGTGAGCAAGCGTGATCTCGGTGAGCAAGCTCCTCTGCGACCTCGACGCCGAAGGCGACGGACTCCGCTACGACGCCGCAGCGGAGTCCGAAAGGGAACAGATCCGCGAGCGCAAGCAGCGGCGGCCGGTCGTCGTCTGGAACTGCACGAAACAGTGCAACCTCTACTGCGACCACTGCTACGCCGCCGCCGAGACCGAACCGGCCCCCGGAGAGATGACCACCGCCGAGGGCAAGCAGTTCCTCGACGAGCTCGCCGAGTTCGGTGCGCCCGTCGTCCTCTTTTCGGGCGGTGAACCACTGGCCCGCGAGGACCTCGTCGAACTGGTCGCCCACGCCAGTGACGCGGGCCTGCGGCCCGTCCTCTCGACGAACGGGACGCTGCTGACCGAGGAGCGGGCCGCGGCCCTCCGCGACGCGGGCCTCAAGTACGTCGGTGTCTCCGTCGACGGGATGCCAGAGCGCAACGACGCTTTCCGCGGCCAGGAGGGCGCGTTCGACCGCGCTCTGGAGGGGATCGAGGCCTCCCAGTCGGCGGGCCTGAAGACCGGGCTCCGTTACACGATCACCCGACACAACGCCGACGACCTGGAGGACGTGGTAGCTCTCCTGGCCGACCGCGGCGTCGACCGCTTCTGTTTCTACCACCTCGACTACGGCGGTCGCGGCGCGGAGATTCGGGACGTGGATCTCACCCCTGACGAGCGCCGGGCGGCGGTCCGGCGGGTCTGCGATCTGACCCGCGAGTACCACGACCGCGGCCACGAGATCGAGACGCTGCTGGTGGGTAACTACGCCGACGCCGGCTACCTCGTCGAGTACGCCCGCCGGGAACTGGGCGAGGCGATGGCCGACCGGATCCGGGGGTATCTCCTGACCAACGGCGGCGACCCTACGGGCGAGCGCATCGCCGACGTGGACTACCAGGGCAACGTCCACCTCACGCAGTTCTGGCAGGGCTACTCGCTGGGCAACGTCCGCGACCGCCCGTTCGGCGACATCTGGACCGACGAGAGCAACCCCCTGCTGGGCGCGCTACGCGAGCGGGAACAGCACCTCACCGGTCGCTGTGCCGACTGCCGGTATCAGGACATCTGCCGCGGCGGTTCCCGACTGCGGGCGCTCTCGGCGGGCGACGACCCCTTCGGCCCGGACCCGCAGTGTTACCTCACGCCCGAAGAGCGCGGGATCGACGGTATCCGAGGCCCTCCCGGCACCGCAGACTGATCCCCACCAACTGTGCGTCTATCACTATCCGCGGTATAGAATTCGACCGAACGTCGCGAGTCGTCGGAGCGCTGTGCCGTCGGCTACTCCGGACTGGCATCCGAACCACCGAGGTGGCAACTGCCTGCCCTCCGAGTGCGTAGCGGCCGGAGGATACCCCTCCGATACGGTTGTAGACAAAAATTGCCGATCGAATCCCGGACAGAAACTACGGTTCACCGCCTCTCGATGAACGCTGTCGATAAATGCCGAATTTCGGGGGGTCGGGTTCCGTGCGACGTTTTAAATATCTGGCCAGTGTGAGGACACAGGAATTATGGCAACGGAGACGAGCGGTGGATTCCTGGACAGCGTGTATCGGCGGCGGGTCGGGGAACCGACGACACACGACGAGGTGCGTGGCTACTGGGTGTTCCTGACGGGATTGGTGCTGGGGACGCTCGGGATCATCCTGTTCCTGCCGAGTGCGTCGGCGGTCGGCAGTTCCGGGTTCACCCTCCGTGAGGCGAGTCTGTTCGTCTCGGCGGTCGGGCTGGCGATGCTCGTCGCGGGACCGATCATCAGACTACCGCTCCAGCCGTGGGCGAACTACGCGGCGTATCTCGGTCAGGCGGTCTGTTTCGCCGCGGCCGTCTGGTTCGTGACCATATTCCCCTCGGGCTGGAGCGTCCAGACCGGGAGTCAGCCGGTCATCGTCCTGTACGCGGCCGGGCTGGCGATCATCACGTTCGTCGGTCTCATCGCACCGCTCGTCGTCGGCGTGACTCGGGAAGACCTCGAAGCCAGCGAAGGCAGGGCGGCCGAACTCGAATCCGAGCTCGCCTCGGTCCGCGAGGAGCGCGACCAGCTAGAGAGCGAACTCGAAGCGTCCCGCGAGGAGACCGAGGCCGGGACGGCCGCACAGGCCGACATCCAGGCCACACTCGACTCGCTCTACGAGAGTCAGGCCCGCTTCGAACTGTACGAGGACGCGGGCGAGCAGTGGCGGTGGCGGCTCCGCCATCGAAACGGCAACGTCATCGCGGACGGCAGTCAGGGCTACACCCGCAAGCACAACGCCCAGAAAGGGATGCAGAGCGTTCGACGGAACGTCCTCGGCGCGACGACCCTGCTGTTCGAACGCGAGACCGACCTCCCCGAGGCGGACGAGGAGTTCGAACCGGTCGAGGAACGGGAGAGCGAGGCGACCGTCGAGATCTACGAGGACAACGCCGGCGAGACGCGCTGGCGACTCGTCCACGCCAACGGGAACGTCATCGGCGACGGGAGCGAGGGCTACGCCTCCCGTAGTAACGCCGAACGGGCCGTCGACCGCGTCCGCGAGTACGTCGGCCCGGCCGACTACCTCTGGTTCGACCCGACCGGGTTCGAAGTCTACCGCGACGCCGCCGACGAGTGGCGATGGCGACTCGTCCACCGCAACGGCAACGTCCTCGCCGACGGCGGTGAAGGCTACAGCCGTCGCAACGACGCCAACAGGGCCGTCGCCCGCATCCGCGAACGCGTCGACGAACTGGAGTTCGAGGTGTACGACGACAACGCGGGCGAGACCCGCTGGCGGCTCCTGAGCAGTAACGGGGAGATCCTCGCCGACGGCGGCGAGGGGTACAGTTCGCGCGACGAAGCACACGAGGCAGTCGAGCGCGTCCGCGAGTACGCGCCCGACGCGGACGTCCTCGACATCGGTCGCGCTACCTTCGAGATCTACGAAGACGCGGGCGGCGAACACCGCTGGCGACTCCGCCACCGCAACGGGAACATCATGATGGACAGCGGTCAGGGCTACAGCGACCGGAGCGGGGCCCGAGACGGCATCGAGAGCGTCAAACGCAACGCGCCGACCGCCGAGACGGACGCCTAACGCCGTCTCACCGGCCGACTTCGTTTTTTCTGCGACGCCGAGAACCGCAGGACCCTCGCCCAGGTCGCCAACGGAAAGTACACAGTTGCTCTCGACGCCCGTCTGCACGGTCGTGCCGAACGAAGCGCCCGAACCCTTCCGATTCGACGCCGAAGTAGCGCCAGGTGAGAAACGGCAGATCCGCTAGAGGTGAGCGAGACCTACCTCGGCGACCCCGTCGAGATCCGGGTGACGATACTCAACGGCGCCAAGCCTGTCCGCGAGTGTTCATGACCGCCGCGGTCCACGGCGACGAACTCAACGGCGTGAAGCTGCTCCAGGATCTCGCCGACCGCTACCGGCCCGGCGAGATCCACGGCACGCTCTCTCGGGCCGCGCAACCGGTTCGACGGTCGTCTCCGTCGGTCTCCGCCGATGGCGTCGGCGTCGTCGCCACGTTCCATATATCGTTATCCGCGATATCGAATCTGTCACTCGCCGTCGGTCACGGCTCGAACGGGCCCCGGCTCGGGTCGAATTGACCGAACCGAGTACTGCTCGCCCTGCGACGTTCTCGGAGTCGATGCACGTTTCCACCGTTCCGTGGCGGAATACTCGGCTGATCGGACGGGATGACCCCGGTTCCCCCGTACGTTTAAATTACCGTGTCACCAAGGAGTCGTATGGCCGCATACGGCCGGCCGACCCTTCGGGACCTGTTCGACGAGGCACCGACGCCGCACATCGCCCACCCGCCTCGTACGCACCACCGAGACTTCTACCTCGCGACCGACGGCTCCTATCGAGCCGCCGGTGGGACCGCGCCGGGCGACGACGCCCGCGAGTTCACCGGCGGGCTCGGCGTCGTCATCGAGACGCGCGACGGGGAACGCGTCGCGCGGCTGTCCGTCCCCAATCGCGCGCCCGACAACAACGTCGCCGAGTACCGGGCGCTCCACCTGGGACTCGACGTGCTCGCCGCCCGCTCGCCGGCGGACGCGAGCGTCGGCGTCCTCATCGACCACGACGTCCTCGCCGAGAACCTCAACGCCGCGGTCCTCACGGAGCGCGACCCGCATCTGGAGCCGACCCACTCGGTGACCCACCCGCCCGCCATCGGCCTCCACTGGCGCGGCATCAGCTCCCGCCTGCGCGACTTCGCGGAGATCCGCGCCGCCCGCATCGACAGCGGGTACAACCCGGCCCACCCGCTCGCCAACGCCCCCGACGAGTACGCTCACGTCAACGGCGAACCCGACCGCTGTCTGCTCCCCGAGGCGCCGTCGGCGACCGGTGACGACCGCTACCCGCCGCCGTCCCGCGCCGACCGCGGCAGCGCGAGCGACTGACCCTCGGCAGAAGGGCGCCCGTCAGTCCTCGTCGTCGTCGGGTAGCCGATCGATCGACTTCTCCCAGTGGAACCGCGCGAGCCCGCCGTAGCCGGCCAATCTGGTGTACTGCTCGCGAGGCACCCCGGCCAGCCAGTCACCGCTGTCCGCGCGTCGGAGGCGCCGGACCCACAGCGTCGTGAGCAGCGGCCACAGCACCGCCCCGGCGACGACCGTCGGTGTCCCCGCAAACGGCTCGACCGGAACCCCGGCGTAGACGGCGGCCCGGAAGCACACGTAGCCGCCGAGGATCACCGCGCCGAGCACCAGCGCGCTCGACAGCAGCCACTGGAAGACCAGCGTCGGCCACCCGGAGATGTCGACCGTTCTGTCCATCGCTCTACCCGAGTTGACGCGGATCGAACACGTATATCTTGTGTCGGACGTGAGCTCCGAGGCGAGCGTCGAAGTCGTCAGCGGCGACGGCCTCGCGCTCCGCTACGAGAACGGCCATCTCCTGCTCACCTGCGGCGTCGACGAACACACGCTCCTGTTCCCGGTTTCACCGAGCCTCCTCGACGGCCACGAAGGCGACGCCCTGCTCGGACGCGTCGCCGTCGCGCTCTCACACCAGGCCGCACGGATTCGCCGCGGGATCTGCCCCGAGTGCCAGGGCGAGGTGACGCCGGGGATCGTTCCCGAGCCCAAGCCCGAACAGGACGGGTACTTCTTCCACGGCGACTGCGGCCGCTGTGGCTTCCAGCACGGATTCCCCGTCGGCGCGGCCGCACTCTCAGACCCCGAGGTCCTCGCCGCCTTCGCGGACGAGGGGACCGACTTGCGGACGACCCCCTTCTGGACGCTGGAGTGGTGCCGTGTCGGCGCCGAGACGGTCGTCACCGAAACCCCGCTCCGGGTCCACATCGACGCGCGACTGACCGACGAAACGCTGCGGATAACGCTCGACGACGATGCAGCCGTCGTCTCGACGGAACGCCGTCACTAAACCGGTAACGGCGCGAGTAGAACCACAACGGCGCGAACAACACGGGAACGCGGTGCCCCCGACGACGGACAGTTACTCCTCTTCTTCTTCCTGCTGCTGGGCGTCGACGACGGCCGCCGCGCCCAGGTTGACGATGTCTTTCACTTCGTCGCCGCGCTGGAGGACGTGGACCGGCTTGTCCATGCCGACCAGCATCGGGCCGATGGCGTCGGCGCCGCCCAGTCGCTGGAGCAGCTTGTAGCCGATGTTCCCGGCTTCGAGGTTCGGGAACACGAGGACGTTCGCCGGGTCTTCGAGGTCGGCGAAGTCGTAGGTGCCCTCGAGGATGTCCTCGACGACGGCGGTGTCGGCCTGCATCTCCCCGTCGACCGGGAAGTCGACCTCGGGGTCGTCGTGGAGGTCGCCCACCGCGTCGCGCAGCTTCGCGGTCCCTTCCGTCTCGACGCTGCCGAAGTTCGAATAGGACAGCAGCGCCGCCCGCGGTTCGATGTTGAAGTCGCGGGCGAGGCTGGCGGTGTGTTTGGTGATCTCCGAGAGCACGTCCGCGTCGGGGTCGAGGTTGACCGTCGCGTCCGCGCAGAAGACGACCTGGTTCTTGAACGTCAACATGTAGACGCCGGCCGCGTAGTCGGCGTCGGGGGCCGTGCCGATGACCTCAAGCGGCGGGCGCAAGGCCGACGGGTAGTGATGGGTGAGGCCGGTCAGCATCGCGTCGGCGTCGTCCTGCTCGACCATCACGCTGGCGAGGTAGTTGGTGTCGTTCTCGATGAGCTCGGCGGCCTCGCTGCGGGTGACCCCCTTGCGCTGGCGGAGCTCGTGGAGCCGCTCTGCGTACTCCTCGTAGTCGCCGTTCTCGGGGTCGACGATCTCGGGCTCGAACTCCAGGCCCAGGTCCGCTCGGGTGTCCTCGATCTCCTCGCGCTCGCCGATGAGGACGGGCTCGGCGATGCCCTGCTCCTGCAGCTGGAACGCCGCGCGGATCATCTTCTCGTTGGCGCCCTCGGCCAGCGCGAGCCGCTTGGGGTCGCTCTGGGCCTTGTTGAGGACGACACGCATCATCTCGCGGGACTTGCCCAGCCGCGCCTCCAGGCGCTCGACGTACTCGTCGGTATCGAGTTCGCGGCGGGCTGCGCCCGATTCCATGGCCGCGTCGGCGACGGCCGGCGCGACCTCGAAGAGGACGCGCGGGTCGACGGGCTTGGGGATGATGTACTCGGGGCCGAACTGCAGCGGCTGGTCGCCGTAGGCCTTGACGACCTCGTCGGGCACGTCCTGACGGGCCAGCTCGGCCAGCGCCTCGGCGGCGGCGCGTTTCATCTCCTCGTTGATGTCGGTGGCGCGGACGTCGAGCGCGCCGCGGAAGATGAACGGGAACCCGAGGACGTTGTTGACCTGGTTGGGGTAGTCAGAACGGCCGGTGCCCATGATGACGGTGTCGTCGCGGGCGTCTTTGGCGTCCTCGTAGGTGATCTCGGGGTCGGGGTTGGCCATCGCGAAGATGACCGGGTTCTCGTTCATCGACCGGACCATCTCCTGGTCGACGATGCCGCCGATGGACAGGCCGACGAACACGTCGGCGTCGTCCATCGCGTCGGCCAGGTCCCCTTCGGGCACGTCCCGAGCAAACTGGCGCTTGTACTCGTTCAGGTCGCCGGCCTCGGCGCGCTCCTCGGTGATGATGCCCGAGGAGTCACACATCAGGATGTTCTCCTTCTTGGCGCCCAGCGAGACGTAGAAGCGGGCGGTCGCGATGGCGCTGGCGCCGGCGCCGGAGAAGACGATCCGCATGTCTTCGAGGCTCTTGCCGGATATCTCGGCGGCGTTGAGCAGCGCGGCGCCGGAGATGATAGCGGTGCCGTGCTGGTCGTCGTGGAAGACGGGGATGTCCATCCGCTCGCGGAGCTCCTCCTCCATGACGAAACACTCCGGCGCGCTGATGTCCTCCAGGTTGATCCCGCCGAAGGTCGGCTCCATGGCCGCGACGGCGTCGATGAAGGCCTGGGTGTCGTGCTCGTCCAGTTCCACGTCGAACACGTCGATGTCGGCGAACCGTTTGAACAGCACGCCCTTGCCCTCCATGACGGGCTTGGAGGCCTGCGCGCCGATGTCGCCCAGTCCCAGCACGGCCGACCCGTTGGAGATGACCCCGACCATGTTGCCCTTGGCCGTGTACTCGTAGGCGTCGGCCGGGTTCTCGTCGATCTCCAGACACGGCGCCGCGACACCCGGCGAGTACGCCAGCTGCAGGTCCCGCTGGGTGTTGGTCGGCTTGGTCGTCGCGATCTCCAGTTTCCCGGGCGGTGCTGTGCGATGATACTCCAGCGCGTCCTCGTCGAGTCCCATATCCGATCCGCGGACGGAGCCGGCAAAAACCTTCGCGTTTTTCCAAATGACGGGTAGTTGTTCGTCGTTTGTCGAACCGATCTGGCGGCGGTTTTGGCGGTCCAGCGGTCGCGAAGCCGCCCTCGACGGCGCGAGGGGCGTTCGGTGGACGGGAACGCCCGGAGCGGTCCGTTCGTCGGTGCGACGGGGACGCAGCCGAGTCCCGACGGGCGGCGCCGGGAAAGATCGAAGAGCGGGCGACAAAATGAGGGGAGTAAAGTCCGTGGACCCCGAAGCGGCGCGCATGAGCCGACGCTTCCGGATCCTCGCGGGCGTCACGACGGCGCTGACGTTCGTCCTCATCCTGCTGGGACTGCACACCGGGTCGACCGGCGGCGGTCTCTCCTGCGGGACGCGGTGGCCGCTGTGTAACGGCTGGCTGGGCCTGTTCCCGGCCAACTGGGCGAGCTTCTTCGAGTGGATCCACCGATTCTTCGCGATGGTCGTCGGGTTCCTGCTGCTGGGGTGGCTCTACGGCGTCTGGCGCTGGCAGGACGACCGCCGCGTCCGCTACGCCGTCACCGCCGCCATCGCGATCCTCCCGGCCCAGATCGTCCTCGGCGGCGTGACCACGACGGCGGGCGGCATGTTCCCCCGCGGGTTCAACCCCCTGATCCAGACCGCACACTTCACCACGGCGACGCTCATCTTCGCCCTGCTCGTCTACGCGACGGTCCGGATATTCGACACCCCGGGCACCCACGCCGTCCGAACGGTCGTCAGCCTCGGCGGCGGCCTCGTCGCCCTCGCGGCAGTCTTCGAGTTCGTCGCCGTCTTCGACCATCCGCCGACGAACCGGATCACCTACTACGCCGTCTCCTTTGCCCTCCTGGCGGCGTTCGTCGCGCTGTTGGTCTGGAGCGGGGACGCCGTCGACCCCGCGAACCTGCTGCGGTTCCGCGCGGTCACCGCCGTCGCCACGGCGCTGCTGTACGTCACTATGGTGTTGAGCCGTCAGAAGTGGGGCCTCCCAGACCTCTACGGCGAGGCCGCGACGGTCCTGCTCGCCGTCGCCGTCGTCGGACTCGCGGTCCTCACCAACCGCGTGATCGCCGACACCGGCGGCTTCGGCGCCCAGCGCGCGGACTGACCCGCCGCTGTTCTGTTCGCCACCGTCTTCACGTCGGTCACGCTCCCCAGATCCGGGATCGCCGTGAACCGACACGAGCCATCCGGTCTCCTCCCGCCAGGACGTGTCTCGTTCGCTCTCGCACACGATTCGGTCAGCCACTGCCGAGACGTGTCTCACCCTCGACGGCGACGCCGGGAACTCACGGCGAGTGCGACGAGCGCTCCGATGAGTCCGAACCCGGGGCCCGTCTCCGCGGCGGTGCCGGTCGGCGACGAGGGTGAGGCGGCTGTCGCCGTGGGTGTCGGTGCCACCGTGGTCGCCGGGATCGGCGTGGTCGTGGGGGTCTCCACAGGCGTCGGGGACGGCGTCGCGGTCGGCATGGTCGTGGCCGTTTCCGCAGACGTCGACGTGGTGAGGGCCGACCGCACGGTGAACCGCTCGCGCAGGACGACGCGTCCGTCGGTAGCGACTTCCAGCGTCGCGGCGGTATCGGGCGCGACCCGGCTCGCGTCGAGCGTCGCCGTCACCGACGTGAGAACAGTGTAGTTGGCCAGTACCGCGTCGTAGGCGTCGCCCGGGGGAGCGGAAACGAACTCGTCGGTCGCCGCAGTCGTGTTCGACAGCGGCGGGCCGCCGTCGGAGCGGTTCACGACCCTGACGGTCACAGGCGTGTCCGCGTCCAGCGATGTGAGCGCGACGAGGCGCTGGCCGGACTGCGCCCGGACCGTCCGGTCCCACCCGCTGGGTAACTCGAAGACGGTCCCCTCGTCGTCTTCGGTGAACGCGACGACGGGCTTTAGCTGCCTCCATCCTCCATCCCCCTGCCTCGTGAAATTGAAGGCGCTCGCGTTACCGAAAAACCGGGCGGACTGTCCGTCGATGGTCACGTTCAGCGCGTAGGGACCTCTCGCAGGCGCTCGACCGACCTGGTCACTGTCGGCCTCCCAGTCGACTCGCTTCTCGCTGTTGGGACGGACCGACCCGTCGCGGAGGCCCGTCGGATCGACGACGACGTAGTAGGTGTCGGTGCTCCGGTCGCTGTAGACGGTCGTCGCGCCGGTCCGATCGAAGCGGAGCACCGATATGGCTCTCATCGGACCGGGATTGGACGCGATCTCCAGCCTGAAGGCGCCGTCCGCGCCGTAGACCACGTCGAGAAAGCGCGTCGTCTCGTTGGTCCCGCTGGCGTTCGCGAGGCGGGCGGCCATACCGGGCATCCGCAGCTCCAGGACGAGCGTTCCGTTCGACGGCACACGTCGCTCGCGGTGGAGTCTCCCGTCGGCCATGGCCCGCTCGACGTCCGCACGCGAGGAGAACACCTCGTGAAGTGGCCACTCGTCGCCCAGTTCCGGGTAGGGCGGCGGGTCGCTGCTCCAGACGCGCAGGTCCGTTACCGTCACGTTCGTCGCGGACATCGTGGCGGCTGACTCGTCGGTCGAGGCCGTATGCGGAGTCAGACCGTCGGTCGCGGCCACGGGACCGACCACGAGCGTCAGCGCGACACAGACTGCGATCGCGTCGGCGAGACCGCGCTCGGAGGGCATCACCCGAAATGGCAATGGGCCGAGACAAATCTCTTGTGGCCGCCCGTCCAGCCCGTCTCGGGACCCACGCGCAGGGTCGAGGAGCGCCGCACACAGTTTCGCGGACCTCCCCGTGCGGTCGCGTCGAACCCATCCCAAGACACATACTGGCGCCGCTCCGACCCGGCGGCGATGGTCCCCGAAATCGTCGACTACGGCCTCGTCGCCGCGTACCTCCTCCTGATGGGACTGCTCGCGGTCCGGTACCGACGCGGCGAGATAGCGGACCGGAAGCTGACGCTCTACGTCGGCATGTGTCTCACCTGGCTGGCCTACGGACTGCTGCAGGTCACGCAGGACGGACCGATCCCGACCGGAACGACGCTGAACGACGGGCTCGACGCGCTCGCGGTCGTCCTCCTCGTCGCCGGGATCTACCTGCTGTATCGGGGCTGGCGCTCCGACGATGGCGACAGCGAGACTGCGGTCCCGAACAGGTGACCGCCGCTACATGAAGTCGGTGAGTCCGGACTGCGAGTCGTCGTCGGCGTCCGCCTCGTCGGTGGCTTCGTCGGCGTCGTCCCCGTCGGCCGACTCGCCGTCGGCCCCGTCGAGCGCCGCCTGCGCGGGTTCGCCGTCGTCGCTCCCCGAGTCGGGGGCCGCACCGTCGCCGGCGTGAGCGTTGTCGAAGGCGCCGCCGGCGTTCTCGACGGCCCGTTCCTCCCGCAGGCGCTCGGCGTCCTCGACGATCGACTGGACCTTGTTGGTGTCCTCGCCGCTGCCGGTGATAAACGAGACGTGCTTGGCTTCCAGCTCGTACTTCGCCGTCATCGCGACGGTCAGCTCGCGGTTCTTGCAGTGGTGGGTCATCACCGAGAGGTGGGGCAGGATCTCGCGGCGAGCCGTCGACATGCTGACGCCGCCGGCCTCGGCGATCCGCCGGGCGATGTAGTCCCGTTTGTTCCGGGTCCCCCGCGAGCGACCGAGCTTCGACCAGTAGCTCGGCGGCCCGTAGCGGGTCCACCCGCCCTTGGGCTCGCGGCGGGCCGCGGCGACGCCGGCGGTCATGTTGTCGCCGGCGTAGCGCCAGAACGTGTAGTTCTGCGTCGCGCGCACGCGGCCGAGCCAGCGGTCCGCGTTCGACAGGAAGTCGTAGGCGACCGCCAGCTCCTCGCCCTCGTAGTCCTTGGGCATGTTGTCCTCGATCCAGTTAATCAGGTCGTCCGGCGTCTCGTCGACGTCGTAGGACGCCTTCAGCGCCTCCTCCGCGCCGGCCTCCTTGATCACCGTGTCGAGGTAGTTGAACACGCCCTCCGTCTTGTCGCGTTCGCCGGTCACCACGTCGTCGGCGCCGATGCGGTCGCGGCCCTCGGCCATCGCCTGGAGGTCCTTGATCGCGCCCCGAAGGTCGCCGCTGTTCATCTCGGCGATCTGGTCGAGGGCGGCGTCGTCGTACTCGACGCCCTCCTTCCGACACAGGTCGCGGAGGACGGGGACGATCGACCGCTTGGACACGTCCCGGAACTCGATGTCCTGACAGGCGTTGCGGAGGCCGTTGGACATGTCGTAGAACTCGTTGGCGATGAGGATCATCGGCTGGCTGGCCTCCTTGACCAGCGAGGTGATCGCCGCTGACCCGCCCCGATCCACGTTGCCGTGGAGGTTGTCGGCCTCGTCGAGGATGACCACCCGGCGTCCGGCCTCGCCGGCGGTGAGCGTGCCGGACTTGGCGGCCTCGCCGGCGACCCGCTCGATCACGTCCTTCGTCCGCGAGTCCGAGGCGTTGAGTTCGATGGTCGCCCACCCCTCGTCGCTGGCCAGCGCGTGGGCCGCGGAGGTCTTGCCGATCCCGGGCGACCCGTGGAGCACGACCGCTTCCCGGTGGTCCTCCCAGGTGTCGGCCCACTCTCGCAGGGCGTCGCGGGCCTTGTCGTTGCCGCGGATCTCGGCGAGCGACGACGGCCGGTACTTCTCCGTCCAGTCCATTGGCGGAACGGAAGCGTGTGAGGGGGTTAGTGGTTTCGGAGCGCCGACCGCGATAGCGGTTGTCCGTGCGACCGGCCCCGCGTCCGCCGGCGGGCTGGTTTTCCGACCGCGGTCCCAACTGACGACATGGCCACGTTCGGCGACGCGCGCGAGTTCGGAACGCGGGTCTACGCGGACTTCTCCGAGAAGAACGTGACGTTCATGGCGGCGGGGCTGGCGTACAACGCCTTCCTCTCGCTGGCGCCGCTGTTGCTCCTGTTGTTCATCGTGCTCTCCACCGTCGGTGGCGGGCTGGAGGAGCGCGTCGTCGAGGCGTCGGCGAGCTGGCTTCCCGGTCCCATCGCCGACATCGTCGCGCAACTGTTCGCGGGCGACGCCGCGGCGGGCGGCGCGTCGGTCGTCGGCCTCGTCGTCCTCCTGTGGGGCGCGCTGAAGATATTCCGCGGGCTCGACACCGCCTTCTCGGAGATCTACGAGACCGAGTCGGACAACTCTTTCACGGACAAGCTGCGCGACGGCGTCGTCGTCCTCGTCGCGCTGGTCGTCGCCGTGCTCGCGACCGTCGGCGTCAGCGCGGCGTTCGCCGTCTTCTCGGACACCGTCCCCTTGCTCGGCCTGTTGACGCCGCTGGTGCTGGTCGCGGGCCTCGTCCTCGCCTTCCTCCCGATGTACTACGTCTTCCCCGACGAGGACCTCGGGTGGACGGACGTGCTTCCGGGGACGGTCTTCGCCGCCGTCGGCTGGGCGATATTCCAGAGCCTGTTCCAGGTGTACCTGACGTTCAGCGACCCCGGTTCGAGCAGCTTCTTCGGCGGCGTCATCGTCGTCGTCACCTACCTCTACTTCACGGCGCTGGTCCTCCTCCTCGGCGCGGTCATCAACGCCGTGCTGGGCGGCCACGCATCGGGACGGCCCGGCGGCGTCGGTCGGAGCGCGGGTGGCTACGAGCAGAAACGGAGAGCGTCGCTCGACCGCGGCGAACTGGACGCCTATCTGCGGGGACTGGACGAACAGCTCACCGCCCGCTACGAGGCCGCGCGGGCCGACCCCGACCGGGAGGGGCGGCCGAAACCGACCGGCGACGTCGACCTCGTCGAGTACGCGGCCGGCGACGGCGACCAGCGCCGGTGGACGGTCGAACTCAGCTGGAGCGCACCGGACGGCGACGGACCGGGCGACGACCGACGCGGCGGTCGCCCCGACCGTGCGGACGACTGAGCGACGATCGTGGCGGTGTCAGCAGTGTGGTCGTGGCTGTCGCCGCCGGTCTTCAGCGGTCGTCGTCGACGGCGATCCGTCCGCGGAGTTCGTGTTCCGACGCGGGGCTGATCGTGATGTCGGCCTCGTCGAACCGCCGTCTGACCCGTCGGGTGAACGCGGATCTGGCCTCGAAGACCTCCTGTTGGCGGGGGTCTTCGAGCCAGAAGTGGGCGCGCAGTTGAACCACTCCGTCGGCGAGTTCGTCGACGAAGGCCACCGGTTCCGGTCGCTCGGCGACCCCGTCGAGGCCACGGGCGACGGATTCGAGGATCTCCGTGGCGCGTTCGGGGTCGTCGGCGTAGTCGACGCCGACCCGCTCGACGACGCGGTAGCGGCCGCGGCCGAACGGGCGGGTGATCGCCCCGCTCGTCAGGACGGTGTTGGGGACGGTGACCAGCGCGCCGTCGGGGTTCTCGACGCGCGTGACGCGGAGCGTGATCGCCTCGACGGTGCCTTCGCCGCCCTCCCACTCGATGTAGTCACCGACGCTGAACTCCGGGTCGAACACGAGGACGAGCCCGCTGACGAGCGATCCGACGACGGTCTGGGCGGCGACGCCGACTGCGAGCGTCGCCGCCGCGACGACCAGCGCCGAACTCGTGAGGACGTTCGCGAGGCCGGCCATGCCCGCGCCGACGACGACCGCGACGGCGACGACGAGCACGCGGACGTAGCGCGCGATGGCGTCTTGGACGGTCGGATTCCCGCGGTTCCGTCGCCGGACCGCGCGGCTGATCAGCGGTTCGACGACGAGCAGACCGACGAGGAGGACGACCGTCGCACCCAGGAGGAACCACGCCCAGCGGACGAGGGTCGGCGCGAATTCGGCCAGCTCTTCCGGGCCGACACCGGGCGTGGCCGTCCCGTTGCCGGGCGTCCCCGTCTCGGTCTGTCGCAGAACGGACCTGGCGGAGGCGACCATGGGTACTCCCCGGCCGCCACGGCAAAAGGTAGCCGCCGCGTACCGCGGTTCGCTCGTCCGCACCGCGACGGCTCGCCGGGCCGACGACCGCTCGAACCGCCGTATCTCACTCCAGAAAGCATTTTCCACAGGCCTCGAAGGGGGGAGGTGTATGGTAGACACGGATACGAAACGAGCGGCCGGTCGCGGGCTGGCAGGGGGAATCGCCGCCTGGATACTGGGCTATCTCGTCGTGTACGTGCTGTACGGGAGCGATGTCCAGAACTCCTTCGGGTCGAGCGTGCTGGAGGTCTTCACCGGCGAGCCGGTCGCCTGGAAGCTCGTCGGCTGGCTGTTCTACAACGCCCACAACGTCGCTGTCCAGATATCGCTGCTCGGCCAGCGGTCGGTCAACCTCGTCACCGGCGCGGACGAAGGCGGCCTGACCGCGCTACTGGCTCTCCCGCCGGTTCTGTTGGCCCTCGGCGGCGCGGTCGCCGCCTGGAACACCGCCGCGGAACCGACGACGGCCGCGCGCAACGGCGCCGCGGTCGTGCTGGGATACCTCCCGCTCTCGCTCGCGGGAGCCCTCCTGTTCGCTATCGGGAGCGGTGACGGCCCCTCGGCCGGCCCCGCGCTGGTGACCGCCGTCCTGCTCGCCGGAGTCGTGTATCCGCTCGTCTTCGGCGCGGTCGGCGGGCTCGTCGGCGGTCACCTCTCGGCCGACTAGCGCGCCGCCCCGACGGAGTCGCCGACGGACGGCCGCTCTCGGTGGTTCGACACGCTTTTATCGTCAGTCGTCGATGCTCGGGCAAATGGGAGAGCGCCGCGAGCTGGCAGAGAAGATCGCGGGCGAGATCGCCCTCAGCGACGACCCCGGCGGCACCCTCCGGAAGTGGCGCACCGACTTCGAGGTCGCCCAGACCGAGCTGGCCGACGAACTGGGCGTCTCGCCGTCGGTGGTCTCGGACTACGAGAGCGGTCGTCGCGAGAGTCCGGGTATCGGCGTCGTCAAGCGCACCGTCGAGGCGCTGTTGACCATCGACGAGCGCCGCGGGGGCAGCCACATCCGCCAACACGCCCGGGTCCTCTCGGCGGGGTTCGACGCCGATATCGTTCAGGACCTCCGGGAGTACCCTACCGCCGTCCCGGTCGGCGACTTCTACGACGCCATCGGCGCCACGGAGATCGTCTCGGGCGCCCAGGAGACCGTCGCCGGCCACACCGTCATCGACAGCATCCAGGCCATCTCTCGGCTGTCCTCCGAGGAGTTCTACCGCCTCTACGGCCAGTCGACCAACCGGGCCTTGGTGTTCACCAACGTCACCAGCGGCGAGGGCGCCATGGTCGCCCTGCGCGTGCTGAACCCGACGCCCAACGCCGTCGTCCTCCAGGGGCTCGACGACGAGAGCGTCTGGCAACACGCCGGCGACCTGGCGCGGATCGACGGCTACTCGCTCGCGGCCTGTCCGACCGACTTAGACGAGATGCTCGCTCGCGTGCGCGAACTGCCTTGAGCGTGCGGACTCCTCCCACGTCGGAAGAACGCTGAAGGGGCTCGCCGGCGTCCCGGCGAGCATGAGCGAACCGCTGTTCATGGAGGCCGAGCGGGTGACCTTCCACCCGATCGAGGAGGACGACCTGGAGTTCTTCCGCGACCTGATCAACCACCCCGAGGTGCGCGAAGGGTTGGCGGCGACCGAACCGCGAAACATGGCCGACGAGCGCGAGTGGTTCGAGTCGCTCGGCGAGGACGGCGTCCAGTTCTGCCTGCGCGTCGGGGGCGAACGGGTCGGGACCGTCAGCTTCCGCGGCGTCAGCGAACAGTGGGGCGTCGCCGAACTCGCCCACTTCTTCCACCCCGACCACTGGGGGAACGGCTACGCCACCGAGGCGGTCCGGCGGATGACGACCTACGGCTTCGAGGAGCGCCGCCTCGACAAGGTGTGGGCGCAGGTGTTCGCGTTCAACGAGGCTTCGGTGCGCGTTCTGGAGAAGGCCGGGTTCGACCACGAGGCGACCCTGCCCGACCAGGCGTTCGCCCGCGGCGAGCGCGTCGACATCGAGCGCTACGGCGCGCTCGCTTCCGAGTGGTGACAGACTGGTAACGGCGAGGCCATCGTACGACAGTTCACATTTCCGTTGTTCACTCCCTCAATTTGCTCAGTACAGGCGATAGACGTAGCAATCCACCGCGGCGCGCGCTGTCGCGACTCTCGTGTCGCGACAGCATCGTGCGAGGGATGAGCGAGCCGGAGGCGAGCGAATCGGTTGGGGAGGTGTGTGGCTGTCTGCGGTGCTGTGCGGTCCTTGGCGGACTGAAAGGGCGAGGCGCGCTCGCGTTCAATTCAGTCGCCTGAGCGGGCACTATCCGCGCGGGCTGTGCTGAGAGCGCGGATATCCCGGTCAGCGACCGCGAGCACGCCGAGGGCTTTCATCGCTTGCTGCCTCCGGTGAGTGCGGTCGCTGTCGTTCGACTTCATCCCGCGACTCGTACAACCGAAACGTATGATAAGTGAGCACGCAGACGAAGCCGAGGATCTACAATCCGAGTTCCCGCCCCAGGACGAGCCGCTGGATCTCGCTGGTCCCCTCGCCGATCTCCATGAGCTTCGCGTCGCGGAAGAACCGCTGGGGCGCGAAGTCGGTCGTGTAGCCGTAGCCGCCCAGCACCTGCACGGCGTCCTCGGCGACCTCCCGCGAGATCTCCGAGGCGTCGAGTTTCGCCATCGAGGACAGGCGCGTCACGTCCTCCCCGTTGTCGTAGGCCACCGCGGCCTTGTGCGTCAGCAGGCGCGCCCGCTCGATCTTGCGGTCCATCGCGACGAGCATGTCCCGGACGGCGTCGAACTCGCCGATGGGCTGGCCGAACTGCTCGCGCTCCTGGGCGTATTCGAGCGCGGCCTCGAAGGCGCCCTGCGCGATCCCGACCGACAGCGCGGCGATGGAGATCCGTCCGCCGTCGAGGGTCTTTTTCGTCTGGTCCCACCCCTCGCCGGGCTCGCCGAGCAGTCGGTCCTCGGGGATCCGCAGGTCCGACAGCTGGATCTCACAGGTCGGCGAGGCGTTCAGCCCCATCTTGTCCCAGACGGTCGTCACCTCGAAGCCGTCGTCCTCCGGATCCACGACGAACGTCGAGATGCCGTCGTAGCCCGCTCCCGGCTCCGTGACCGCTTTCACGAGGACCGAGCCCGCGACGTTCGCGTTGGTGATGAACTGCTTCGTGCCGTTGATCACCCACTCGTCGCCGTCTTTCTCGGCAGTAGTGTCCATATCGGAGGCGTCCGAGCCCGACCCGGGTTCGGTCAGCGCCCACGCACCCAGCGAGTCGCCTGTCGCGAGCGGTTCGAGCCACCGCTCTCTCTGCTCGTCGGTGCCGAACAGCTCGATGGGTTTGCTCCCCAGCGAGACGTGCGCGGCGTAGGAGAGGCCGATCGACCCCGACACCCGCCCGAGTTCCTCCGTGACGAGCGCGTACATGAGCTGGTCGCCGCCGAGGCCACCGTACTCCTCCGAGACGGGGACGCCCATCACGTCCAGCTCCGCGAGGTCGTCGAACACCTCTGCCGGGAAGCGGTGTTCGTCCTCGATCTCCTGGGCGATGGGTTCGATCTCCTCGTCGCAAAACTCCCGCACCGTGTCGCGGATCATCCGGTGCTCGTCCGGGAGGGTGAAGTCCATACGCAAATATTGCCGGCGACGAGAATAAAGGCTGTGTCGGCGGGGCGGCGGATCGGTCAGTACAGGAAGTGTAGGTAGCCGTGCGGTCGGCGCGTGCTGTCGAGCGATGCGAGACGCTGGCCGCTCCGATGCGAGTAGTGTGGGAGCGACGCTTCCACGGACCGTGCGAGCGGGCCCCTGGCCCGCGAGCAGACGGCCGTGCCGTGAGCGTGTCCGCCTCGTGGCGGGCCGCTCGAACTGGCCGCGCGAGGTCTGTGGGCGACCCGAACGTCGCCCGCATAGCCCGAGGGGACTCCTAGCGAGCGAGCCGAGGGCGCTGGATCGTGGCACTTTTCATCTCAACGTCGATATCAACTGGCGAATGCCCTCCATCGGACAGCCGCGAACCACGGCTCTAGCGGTCGGGCTGCTCCTGCTCGTCGCCCTGTCGGGCTGTAGCAGCCTCTCCGGTACCGAATCGCCGACTCCCTCGACGACCGAACCGTCGGTCCCGACGCAGTCGGTGACCCAGACACCGATCCCGACGGCGACCCCTTCGCCTTCACCCTCGCCGACGCCGGCCCCGACGGCGACACCGTCTCCTTCGCCCGCACCGACATCGACGCCGACGGCGACACCGTCGCCGACCGCGTCGCCCTCGCCCGACCGGCTTCCCGCGGGACTGGCCGACAGCGGCGTTCGTAACGTCACGCGAGTGGTCCGGACCCATCGGGCGAACGCGGCCGAGACGCCGGGCGTCGTGACTCACAGGACGAACTCGACGGCTCGGAACACCTCTATCGTCGCGGCGGTACGAGTGGCGGCCGGGCCGAACCTCACGCGGGTTCGGTACGTGTCTCGGTCACAGCGCGTGGCCGGGGCCGAGACGGAGAACAGAACGACGGTCGTCGCCGCGAACGGGACTGCCGTCAGACAGTACACCGTCGCCGGCGGGGACGTCGCGCTCGACAACACGCGCAACCGCACCGGGCTGTTCGACCGGTCGCTCCGCGGTCTCTCGACGGCCACGAACCCGCTCCGGGGAGCGCTCCGCCGGGGCAACTTCACCGTCGCCGGCGTCAACGACCGGGACGACGCCACGGTCGTGACGCTTCGCGCCGACCGATACGCGGGCGGTCAGTTGTACGCCGCCGAGAACGTCGCGGCGTACAACGCGACGGTTCGGATCACGACCGACGGCGTGATCCGCTCGGCGACGGAGCGCATCGTCTCCCGAGCGGACGGGAGCGAGCGGAGATACGGGTTCACGTACGAGTTCGAACCGCGACCGGTCGACCTCCCGCGGGTGCCACGGGTCCCCGCGGAGATCCGTGTCGGGTCGGACGACCCGGCGAACGACCGAAGCTAGCTCGCGACGCGTTCGGTTCGCGACGGGGGTCGAACTCGCCCTCGAAACGGGTCGTCGCCCTGGAACTCAGTTGCGCTCGGCGGCGCGGAGTTCGTCGTCGATGGTCGAGACGCCCTCGCGCTGGACGCCCTCCTCGTCGAGGACCGTCTGCATCCGCTGTTCGAACTCGTGTTCGGAGATCTCGCCCTCGACGTAGCGTTCCTTCAGGCGCTCGGTGCGGTCGTCGGCGCGCTGCTCGGCCGAGCGGGTGTCGAAGTTCTCGACCAGGTCCGCGAGGCCGACCATCCGGGCGTACTCGTTCTCGCGCTCGACGTAGGAGGCGACGCGGCCGAGGCGAATCCCCGCGATCTCGGTCGTACCGCTGACGGCCGAGGACGCGCGGGCGGCGAGGCCGACGGCGACGGCGACCACTCCGACGACGGATACCGGGACGCCGACGACGAGGCCGACGACGAACAGCGGCAGCAGCGATCCGAGGGCGCCGGTACCCCCGAGGCCCAGGACCGCGGCGAGCAGCCAGCCGGCGATCCCCAGGACGGAGACGGCGGTCAGCGTGAGGAAGCCGAGCGTGATCCCGACCGTCGCCAGCAGGTGGTCGCTGGCCCAGTCCGTCAGTTCCATGTCCGGGCCGTGGCGCTCGGGCCACCTAAGCGCCGCGACCGCGGCCGGGCGGTTCGCCCCGGCGGAGGCGAGCGCGTCGCGGCTGTCACGCCGACCGGCGCCGACGCGGCGGCGTCTCAGCTCCGTTCGGCGCCCCGGAGGCGGTCGTCGAGGGAGGAGGGCGACTCGCGGGGGACGCCCTCCTCGTCGAGCACGATCCCCGTTCGCTCTTCGAGTTCCCACTCCGAGAGGGCGCCGTCGACGTAGCGCGCTTTCAGGCGTTCGATGCGGTCGTCGGCGCGGCGTTCGGGCGACCTGGTGTCGAAGTCCTCGACGAGGGCGGCGACCCCCAGGAGTCGCGCGAGCGGGTTCCGCTCGACCCGGGATGCGACCTGTCCGAGCCGCGTGCTGGCCGCGCGGCGCTTCGCGACCGCGAGGGCCGAGACGTGTGCCACCGCTCCGATCGCGGCGACGACCGCGGCGGCGACGGTCAGCGGGACGCCCAGGACGGTTCCGAGGGCGAACAGCGGGAGAAGGGTCGCGAGCGTCGACGCCGCACCGACCTCCAGCGCGGCGAGGACCAGCCACCCGGTCGCGCCGGCGAGCGAGACGGCCGACAGCGCGGCGAACGCGACCGCCAGCGCCGTCGCGGCCGGGACGTGGTCGCGCGCCCAGTGCGTCAGTTCCATATCCCGTTCAGGTCGCGGGCGTACCTAAGGCTCACGGCGGGCACGTGGTCGGGGGTCCTCGCCCGAAAGGCAGGACCACGCGCCCGGCTACAGCTCGACGGACTCGCGAGCGTCGGCGAGCAGCGCCTGCGGGTCGACGGCCTCGTCGCGCTCGCTGCTCTCGATGGCCGCCTCGACGAGCGCGACCGACTGGAGGTTCGACTGCACGTCGGTGGCCATCGGCTCCCCCGTATCGAGCCACTCGACGAACTGCTCGACCAGCCAGGTGTTGCCCCAGGCGTCCTGCTCGTCCAGCGGAACGGGCTCCGGGTCGGTGTCGGCGACCCCGACGACCGTCTCGCTGGCCTGGTCGTAGGGGTAGCGTTCGATCTCCCGGTCGTCGAGGACGAGCGTCTCGTCGCGACACTCCGCGCGGAGGTAGTCGGACCCCCAGCCGTTCAGGGTGGTCGCGTTGGCCTTCGCGCCCTCCCAGGTGGCTCGGACGCCGTTCTCGAAGCGCATCTGGACGGTGGCCTGTACGTCGTCCTCGTACTCGGCCCACTCGGGCAGCCAGGTGTCGGCGTAGAGCCGCTCGCACTTCGCGCCCGCCATATCGGCGAGGAAGTCGAGCTGGTGGACCGCGCCCTCGATCAGGAGCGGGTGGTCCATATCGTGGCGGAACGCGCCCCAGGCGCCGTACGTGCGGGCGTTGCAGGTGAATCGGCCGACCAGGTAGTCCAGCGGGCCGGGCTCGCCCGAGCGCAGGCGCCGACGGACGGTAGTCTTGTCCCGGTCGAAGCGGTGGCTCATCGTCACGCCCATCTTCAGGCCCGCGCGGTCGACCTTCTCGGCGATCCGGACCGACGCCGCCAGGGTGTCGGCGATCGGCTTCTCCGAGAGGACGTCGAGGTCGTGTTCGACGGCGGCGTCGACGACCTCCTCGTGGGTCCACGGCGGCGTAACGACCGTGCAGAAGTCGGCATCGTGTTCGGCGAAGGCCGTCTCGGTGTCGGTGTAGCAGTCGGCAGGGTCGAGGCCGAGATGTTCGACGGCGTTCCCGTGGGCGTCCTCGTTCACGTCGACGGCGGCGACGACGTCGATCAGGCCCGCCTCGACGTTCGGCGGGAGGAAGGTGTCGCACCAGCGGCCGCCCTGGCCGCCGGTTCCGACCTGAATGGCTCGGTAGGTCATGGCGTATCGGCCGCCCCAGCGGACCGTAAATCGCCCGGTCGGGGAGAGTCCGGCCGGCTCGACCGGACGCGTCGACGACGGCAGCCGACCGCGGCCGCGACGGCGACCGGAACCGCTCAGTAGTCGTCGGGATCCTTCGGCGCGTAGCTCGAACAGGACTGGCCGTCGATCGTCGGGTTGTCGGTACAGGAGACGCTCGGCGCGTAGACGTGTCCCGTTACGGTCGCACCGTCGAGGTCGACCTCGTTGGCGCTCTTGACCGAGCCGTAGACGGTCGTGGTATCGATATCGACGTCCGGGCCGCGCACGTCGCCGGCGACCTCGCTCCCGTCGATCGCGACGTCGTCGCCGGCGGTGACCGGCCCGTAGACCGTGAGCCCGGTGTCGATATCGACGCTGTCCGACTGGCTTTCGATGCGCCCGACGACCGTCCCACCGGACTCGATATCGACGGAATCTGTGATCGACACGTCGCAGTAGAGGACGAAATCGATGCTGACGGAGGTCTTGCCCGCGAGCCACGGACAGGTCTCGTCGGCCGACGGGACCTCGGGGTCGACCTCGAACTCCCGGAGGACGTAGCTGCTGTCGTGTTCGCCGAACCAGACCAGCTGGAGTCGCTCGCGGACGGGGAAGACGGCCGCGCTGTCGCCCGCGAGGAGGTCCCGATTCCGAAGCGCGTTCTCGTCGGCGGCGCCGCGGAGTTCGACCCGCTCGCCGTCCAGCCGTTCGCCGTTGGTCACCGAGAGTTCGTACGCGCCGGGAACCGGGCCCGGTTCGAGTTCCAGCGTCACCTCCGGCGCCGGTTCGCGCTCCTCGGTCGCGCCGAACGCGACGTACGCCGCGACCGACGCCAGCAGGACGGCTATCGCGACCAGCAGCACCGTCCCGATCACCGGCGAGAGCCCGCGGCGTGCCCGTCGGTTGCGCACGCCGGACTCAGTGACTCCCGACTGTTGAAAGCAACGGCCCGATTTCACGTTCGCGAAATGACCCGAATCAGTTCGGGACGGTCCCGGAGCGCGCCGACTGCGACAGCGACGGTCGGTCGTGACGGAGACACCGTCAGAGCTTGCTCTGACGAGCTTCAGACACTCACTCGCTGGCGCTCAATCGTGCCGGAACGCGCGCTGGCCGGTCATGACCATCGCGATGTCGTGTTCGTCGGCGGCCTCGGTCACGATGTCGTCGTTCTTCGACCCGCCGGGCTGGATGACCGCCTCGATGCCCGCTTCGGCGGCCTTCTCGATGCCGTCCGGGAACGGGAAGAAGGCGTCAGAGGCCATCACGGCGCCCTCGGCGTCCTTGCCCTCGGCGTCCTTCTCGGCTTTCATGTCGGCGATCTCGACCGCGTCGACGCGGGAGACCTGCCCGGCGCCGACGCCCACGGTTTCGGTCCCCTTCGCGAAGACGATGGCGTTGGATTTGACGTGCTTGATGGTCTGCCAGGCGAACAGCATCGCCTCGATCTGTTCGTCCGTGGGCTCGCGCTCGGTGACGACTTCCAGGTCGTCGGCGGTCAGTTTCTGGGTGTCCCGTTCCTGGACGAGCCGGCCGCCGACGAGCTTCTTCTCCGTGACGGTCTCGGTCACGTCGTAGGAGTCGGAGACGTCCAGCACGCGCAGGTTGTCCTTCTCGAACAGGGTGTCGAGGGCGGCGTCGGTGTAGCCGGGCGCGACGACGACCTCCTTGAACGAGTCGATGATCTGCGCGGCGGTCGCCTCGTCGCACTCGCGATTGAGGGCGACGATGCCGCCGAAGGCGCTCTTGGGGTCGGTCGCCAGCGCGTCGGCGTAGGCGTCGGCCAGGGTGTCGGCGGTCGCACAGCCCGCTGGGTTGGTGTGTTTGATGACGGCGGCGGCGGGCTCGTCGAACTCCTTGATGAGGTTCAGCGCGCCGTCGGCGTCGTTGTAGTTGTTGTACGACAGGGCCTTCGCGCCCTCGTTGCGCTGATCGGCGTGGACGACGCTGGCCTCGTCGACGGTCGCGTCGCCGTAGACCGCGGCGTCTTGGTGGGGGTTCTCTCCGTAGCGCAGGTCGGCGGCCCGGTCCTCGGAGCTGAACAGGCGCGCGGGCAGGTCCCCGCCGGTGTCGCCCTCGACCGAGGCCCGGTTCGCGTCGAAGTCGACGGTCACGCGGTCCTCGGCGAAGTATTTCACTGCGCGCGGGTAGGCCTTGAACTCACCCTCGTAGAGGACGCGCTCTTTGAGGTCGTCCTCGTCGTCGCCCTCGTAGACGGGGATCGGCTCCTGGGTGACGACGGGGCCGCCGTCGACCGCCTCCTCGACGATCTCGCCGTCGTCGTCGATGGCGTCAGTGACGACGTGGACGGTGCAGCCGACCACGTCGGCGCCGTAGTCGAGCGCGTCGCCCCAGGCGTCCATGCCGGGGAAGGCTGGCAGCAGCGAGGGGTGGACGTTCAGAGTCGTCGGCGCCTCGTCGAGGAAGGTGTCCGAGAGCAGGCGCATGTAGCCGTCCAGCGTCACCAGCTCGAAGTCGTAGTCGGCCAGCGCGTCGAGGACGCGCGCCTCGTGGTCGCGCCGGTCCTCGCCCTCGTCGCGCTCGACGACCTCGGTCGGGATCCCGCGCTCGGCCGCCGCGTCGAGGACGGGCGCGTCGGCGTCGTTCGTCAAGAGTACGGAGAATTCGGCGCCCCCGGGGGCGCGGTCCGCGATGTTCAACAGGTTCCGCCCGCGGTTGCTCGCCATCCCTGCGAGTTTCATGTTCGAAGGGGCGCCGCGGCCGCGCAAAGTAGTTGCGAATCGACCGGGACACAGTCGACATGGTCGACATGGTCGCCCCGACTGCGGACCGAGAGACTGGTCGGCCGTGGCCGGCGGCGACCGCCGACCGACACGCTCTTTGGGCGACTCACCGCACGAGCGACCATGACCGACCGATCGCCGCTACGGGCCGTCTCGCCGCTGGACGGCCGCTACGCACGGTACACGGAACCGCTGGTCGACTACGCTAGCGAGGCGGCGCTCATGCGGGCGCGCACTCGCGTCGAGGTCGAGTACCTGATCGCGCTGGCGGACCTGTCCGAGACGCCGCTCGAAATCGACTCCGAGCAACGCGGTCACCTCCGCGCGCTCTACGAGGCGTTCGACGACGACGACGCGGCGCTGATCAAGCGGATCGAGACGGAGGGCTACGGCGACTACGCCGCGACCAACCACGACGTGAAGGCGATCGAGTACTTCGTCCGCGAGGGCCTGCCTGAGGACCTCGACGCCGCCCACTGGATCCACTTCGGACTCACCAGCGAGGACGTGAACAACCTCGCTCACCGCCTGCTCGTCAAGCCCGCGGTCGAGGAGGTGCTCGTCCCGAAACTCCGCGACGTGCGCGACGCCCTGATCGAGGAAGCCCGCGAGTACCGCGACCTGCCGATGCTCGCCCGTACGCACGGCCAGCCCGCCACGCCGACGACCTACGGGAAGGAACTGGCCGTCTACGCCTCGCGACTGGGTCGGGCGCTCGGCCGTATCGAGCGGGCGACCGACGAGGTCTCGGGCAAGCTCGCCGGCGCGTCGGGCACCTACGCCGCCCACGACGCGGCCTACCCCGACGTGGACTGGCGAGCCTTCTCGCGGACGTTCGTCCGCGACCTCGGGCTCGAACACGAGCCGCTGACCACCCAGGTCAACCCCTGCGACGACCTCGCCGCCGTCTTCGACGCCCTGCGCGGCGCGAACAACGTCCTCCTCGACCTGGACCTGGACGTGTGGCTCTACGTCTCCGACCGGTACCTCGGTCAGGAGGCCGCCGAGGGCGAGACCGGGTCGTCGACGATGCCCCACAAGGTCAACCCGATCGACTTCGAGAACAGCGAGGGCAACCTCTCGAAGGCCAACTCCGACCTGACGTTCCTCGGCGACTACGTCACGACCTCGCGGCTCCAGCGCGACCTCTCCGATTCGACGGTCAAGCGCAATATGGGCGCGGCGGTCGCCCACTGTCTCATCGGCTACTCGAAGCTCGAAAACGGCCTGGCGAAGGTCGTCCCGAACGAGCAGGTGATGGCCGACGACCTCGACGCGACCCCCGAGGTCGTCGGCGAGGCCGTCCAGACGGTCCTCCGCCGCGAGGGCTTCGACGACGCCTACGAACACGTCAAGAAAGCGACCCGCGGCCGCGACGTATCGATGGCCGACTTCGAGGCGATGATCGACGACCTGGACGTGAGCGAGGACGTTCGCGAGGAATTGCACGCGCTGACACCGGCCGGCTACACCGGCGTCGCGAGCGATCTGGTCGACGACGCGCGGGAGTAGGTCCGACTCCGGCCCCGGTCCCGACCCGCGTCGGAACCCGGCGACGGACGGCCACAGACCTTTGCCCGTGTGAGTCGTACCCACGGGTATGTTCCGCGACCGGACGGCCGCGGGCGAGCGCCTCGCCGACGCGCTCGAAGAGCGGGGCATCGACGCCGACATCGTCCTCGCGATCCCGCGGGGCGGGCTCCCGCTGGGTCGCGTGGTCGCCGACCGGCTGGACGCGCCGCTGGACGTGGTGGTCGCCTCGAAAGTCGGTGCGCCGCGCAACGAGGAGTACGCCGTCGGCGCTGTCGCCGAGGACGGGGCGGCGTGGCTCAACGAGGACGCGCTCGACCGACTGTCCGTGAGCGACGACTACCTCGAACGAGAACGCGAGCGCGAACGCGAGGTCGCCGCCGAGAAGGCCGCGACCTACCGCGACGGTGGTCGCTCCGACCTGACTGGCAGGCGAGTCGCGGTCGTCGACGACGGCGTCGCCACCGGCGCGACGATGCGGGCCTGTCTCGGCCTCGTGCGCGACGAGGACCCCGAGTCGCTGGTCGTCGCCGTCCCCGTCGGACCGCCGAACACGCTCGACGGGCTCGCCGCGCTGGCCGACGAGGTCGTCGCCGTCGAACGACCCGGAAACTTCGGCGCCGTCGGCGCTCACTACCGGAACTTCGACCAGGTGAGCGACGAAGAAGCGATGTCGTATCTCTCGTAGCGCGCTGGGGAGACCAGTCGATCAGGCCGTGGGCTCGGCGCCGCGCAGCCGCGGGAAGACGATGTGGTAGGCGACGTTCAGCGCCGCGTAGAGGAGGACGGCACCGAGTGCGGCCTCCCAGAGGCCGAGCGTCGTCTGTCCGGCGGTGAGGTTCGACAGACCGGCCCGTTCGGCGAGCGCGCCGACGACGGTCAGCGTGCCCGCGATCGCGACGTACAGGACCAGGCCGAGCGCCTCGGCGACCGGTCCGAGCAGGAGTTCTCGCATTGAGACCGCGTATGCGACACCGGACCATATGGTTTCCGTGACACAGCGTGACGAACTCTCACGGTGAATTTTTGCCGTGAGAGGGGATATCGGAGTCCATGGCGCACCACGCAAGCAGGGACTACACGAAACTCGCGAAGACCGGGTTCTTCCTCGGTGTCGCGCTGTTCGCCCTCGGCGGGCTGGGCGAGATCGTCGGATCGGCGGCCTTCGGCGGGCTGCCGGGCTGGGAGCAGACGCTCCTGTTCGATATGGAAGTGCTGGGTATCGCCCTCGGACTGTTCTCGCCGTTCCTCTTCGGAGTCGTCGCCCCGTTGGTCGAGTGAGTCCGACCGGGAACCCTCTCGGCGTCGCCTTACAGTAGCCCGTCGACGGCGTCGCGGACGGCGCGCGCGGCCGCCTGGACCTCCTCGCGGCGGACGTACTCGCGCTCGCTGTGAGCGACGGCACCCTCGTCGTCGGCGAGGTCGCCGGGACCGAACACGACCGTCGGCGCGTGTTCGGCGAAATAAGAAGCTTCGGTCGCAGCGCCGAACGGCCGCACCTCGCCGCCGCTGGCGGCCGCCAGCGCTTCGACGAGCGGGTCGTCCGGGTCAGTCGCGAACGCGGCCAGGAATGGCGTCTCCCGCGGCGAGAGCGACACGTCGAGGTCCATCCCCGAGGGAACCCACTCGGAGAGGTGGGCCGCCAGTCCGCTCTCGAACTCCTCAGGCGTCTCCGGGGGTACCGGTCGCCGGTCGAAGGTGAGCACGCACTCCTCGGGCACCTGGTTCGACACCTCGCCGCCGTCGATCACGGTCGGCGTGAGCGTCGGTCGCCCGAGCGACTCGTGTTCGTCCGGCCCGCGTGCTCGCGGCTCCCGACTGTCGCCGCTCGCTCCGTCCGAGGCGCTTTGCGCCCCGCGCTCGTCGTACGTCTCCATCGCCTGGAGTATCGGCGCCATCGCTCGAACGGCGTTCGCGCCGCTCTCGGGCGCGGCCGCGTGAGCGGCGATACCGGTGACGGTCACCGTCCCCTCGTACTGGCCGCGGGCGGCGTTGCACACGTCCAGCCCCGTGGGCTCGCCGACGACGAAGCCGTCCGCGTCGAGCGTCCCCGCGAGGTGGGCGGCGCCGGTCTGGACCGTCTCCTCGTCCGGCGTGATCGCCAGTGTCAGTCGGTTTCCTCCCCTGACGCCGGCGCTGAGGAACGCGTCGACGAGCGCCGCGAGCGGCCCTTTCGCGTCACAGGCGCCTCGCCCCTCCACGACCTCGCCGCCCTCGCGTTCGGCGAAGGGAACGTGCGGCGGGACGGTGTCGATGTGCGTGTTCAGGACGAGGTGGTCCCCCTCGTCAGAACTGGTTTTCGCCACGTCGCCGGCCTCGTACCCCTCGCCGGTCCGCGTCGCGAGCGTGTTGCCCGCCTCGTCGACGACGGGGTCGGCGCCCGCCTCTTCGAGCGTCTCGACCAGCAGGTCGCGCATCCCCTCGACGGACTCGTGAGACTCGGTCCGGACCGCCCGCTCGTGGAAGCCGAGGGTATCGAAGCTCATCGTCACCGGTCTCCCGCCGCCGCATCGCCGGCCCGGTCACCGGATTCACGCTCGACCCGGGTCACGTCGTCCATCGTCTCCCGGCGGCGGACGACCCGGGTCTCGCCGCCCTCGATGGCGACCTCCGCCGGACGCGGCTGAGAGTGGAACTGGTTGGCGAGCTCGTAGCCGTAGGCGCCCGCGTTCCCGATCGCGAGCAGGTCTTCGCGCTCGGGCCGGGCCACCGGCCGGTCCGTGCAGAACACGTCCGCGCTCGTACAGCACGGGCCGCCGACCGCGACGGGTTCGACCGCCCGCTCGGGCGCCGAGACGTTCCCGATGGGGTGGTAGGAGTCGAACATCGCCGGGCGGATCAGCGTCGCCAGCGACGCGTCGACACCGACGACGGTCGCCTCCGGCGTCTCCTTGACCGTGTTCACCTCGGTCAGGATCACCTCGCCGTCGGCGACGACGTACCGACCGGGTTCGAGCTTGATCTGTGCGTCGAGGTCGCCGACGGCCTCCCGGACCTTCTCGCCGACGACTTCCATGTCCAGGGGCTCCTCGTCCTCGCGATAGGGAACGCCGAACCCGCCGCCGAAGTCGACGAACGCCAGGTCCGAATCGCCAACCTCGCGGGCCAACTCGGCCACCTTCGCGATGGCCCGGCAGTGGTCCTCGAGGTCGTCGTGCAGCACGCCCGACCCCGCGTGGGCGTGCAGGCCGACGAGGTCGAACCGCTCGCGCAGGTCGGCCGCCAGTTCGGGGACCTCGTCGTAGGGGATGCCGAACTTGGCGTCCTTGCCGGTCGCGACCTTCTCGTGGTGGCCCGTGCCGATGCCGGGGTTGACCCGGATGGCGACGCGCCCGTCGTAGCCCCGCGCTTCCAGCCGGTCGAACGTGTCCCGCGCGCCGCCAGTGACGGTCAGTCCGGGGTGGTCGGCGCCGAGTTCGGCGGCGTAGTCCAGATCGGCGTCCGGCGGATTGACGGCCGTGTACTGCAGCGTGTCGGGGTCGGCGCCCGCCTGGATGGCTCGCTGGAGTTCCCCGCGGGCCGCGCACTCGATGTCGGCGCCGGCGTCCAGCAGCGTCTCCAGCACCGCGCGGCCGGTGTGGGCCTTCGCGGCGTACATGACGTGGGCGTCGGGGAACGCCGACGCGAACCGCTCGTAGTTCTCGGCCACGCGGTCGAGGTCGACGACGTACAGCGGCGTACCGTGTTCGGCCGCCAGCGACGACAGCTGGTCGAAGTCCCAGTCCGCGACGCGGCGTACCGGCGGCGAGGAGTGGCTCATTGGCGGTACACGGGCACGGCGCGATACAAGCGTTGCGAACCATCTTTTTCGCGAGGGGGTCGCCGACGGCGACCCCCTCGCCAAAAACATGGGTGAAAAAGGCCGGACGACTCAGTCGCTTCGCTCCCTCGCGTCCGGTGAACCGGCGCCTGCGGCGCCGGATACTGCCAGTGACCGTCGTGGCGCGCGCTGGAGCGCGCTCTCGTGCGCGCGACGAAGCCGCGCGAGGGATGAGGGAGGGAGCGGAGCGACCGAACGAATCGGCTGGGGAGGGTCGTGGCCGTCTGCGGTGCTGTACGTGGTGGTGCAGTCCTGGTGTCCTCGTGAGTAGCGAGGGAGCGAAGCTCCCTCGGACCGTTCGCGCGGCGCTGCCGCGCGAAGACGAAGCGAACGAGGGCTCAGGAGANCCTCGTGAGTAGCGAGGGAGCGAAGCTCCCTCGGACCGTTCGCGCGGCGCTGCCGCGCGAAGACGAAGCGAACGAGGGCTCAGGAGAGCGTACTCTCCTGGTGGACTGAACGGGCGAGCGGGTCGAGGGCTTTCATCGCCTGCTGCCGACTGCGGTCGATCCGATTCAGAGCGAGCGCGCCGACGGCTTTCACCGCGTGCTGTCTCTGTGAAGTGCAGTAGCGAGTGCCTATGACGTTCGACGTGCGCCGTCGCTCGGTTCCGGTTCACGACAGTTCAGCCGGAGACAGCTCCTCGACCCGAGAGTCACGCACTCTCTTCGGCGCCGTCGCGGACGAACACGGCCATTCCGGTCTCGAAGTCGCCCATGCCCTCGCCGCTCAACTCGGCCCGGCCGACGGCGAGTACCTCGCCGCGCTCGTGCGTGACGACCACCTCGTCGCCCGGTCGGATCGCGGGGTCGGCCGCGGAGACGAACTTGGCGAAGACGTTGCGCTCCTCGCGGACGAACGGCTCGCTCTCGTCGCCGACGACGACGCTGTAGCGCCCGTCGGACAGACCGTCGTGCAGCCGTCGCCCGCCGGCCACGCCGAGGGTGAACCGCCCGTCGGTCGCGTAAGTGACCAGCCGGCCCTCGTCGGCGAGTACCTGTCGCGGCCGCCCGGAACTGGTGTGGGTCACCTCGGGGTCGCCGTCGTCGAACAACGCCCCCGCGGCGCCGCGGCCCCACTGGTAGTCGGCCACCCGCGTCAGCATCGCCCGGTCCTCGTCGTCCATCGCCTCTCCGTTCGCCCTACCCCGTCTTGTATCTGTCTCACTCCCCCGAGCCCGCGGGTCGGTCCCCGATAGCGCACGTTCCACGTTACCACATACCGATATGATCCGATTCGATCACGATCGATCATAGCCGTGTGACGCGGTTTCAGGAGAATTTATACGGATCGATTACCAAACTACGGTCACGATGACAGAGACAGATACACGGAAAGTGGCGTTCGGGGTCGTGCTGCTGGCGATCAGCACGGTTCTCATCTTCGGTCCGGGAGCGCTCGACGTCGCCGTTCCGGTCGTCGCCATCGCCGCGGGGGCGCTCGGCCTCGCCGCCGGTGCCCTCCTCGTGGGCACCTCGGACCCGGGTCGCCCGGTCTGAAGACGCACCACGGGCTCCGCCCGATTTTGCGGTTTCTCCCCGTTTTCGTCGCCCGACAGTGACGCGCACGCTGTTGAAGCGTAGCACATCTTTATCTGTTTAGCCGCCGATTATTTAATTTGTAACATGTCTAACGAGCAGTCAAATCCGGATGCGATGGTCCAGTGGTACCGGAATCGTATCGCGGAACCGACGACGAACGACGAAGTGTACGGCTACTGGGTGTTCGTGTTCGGCATCCTCCTCGGGGTACTGGGCATGCTGCTGTTCCTGACGAGCGACGTGACGACGGCGACGACGACCGGCAAGTCCGGGATCGCGCTCGCGGCGATCTCGCTCGTCCTGCTGATGATCGGGCCGGTGATCCGCCTGCCGCTACGGCGGACGGCGAACCTCGTCTCCTACGCCGGCGGGTTCGTCGCCCTGCTCGGCGTGGCCGGGTTCCTGGTCGCCTATCCCGGCTGGCGGTCCTCCGGGCTGGCCGTCCCCGTCATCTCGGTGTTCGCGCTCGGTCTCGTGCTGGTCGCCGTCGGCGCGGCGCTGGTCCCCCTCGTCGGCGGGTCCCGGCGAGCCCCGACCACCGAGGCGGACGCGGCGGTCGCCGACCGCGATGGCGACCCCGGCGCCGAGACCACCGACACGGCCGAGACGGTCGACACTGCGGCGGCGGAGTCGGACACCGATCCGGACGCCGAACCCGTCGCCGAACCGCCGAAGAGCAAGGCGCGCTTCGAGGTCTTCCAGGACCGCGGCGGGAAGTGGCGCTGGCGGCTGCGCCACCGCAACGGCAACATCATCGCCGACAGCGCCCAGGGATACAGCTCCCGCCAGAAGGCCGAGCAGGGGTTGGCGAGCGTCCGCAAGAACGCCCCCGGTGCCGACGCCGTCCGCGAGGAGGTCGAGGTCGAACCGGAAGAGGAACCGGCCGACGCGCCGTATCCGCCCGGCGAGAGCCAGGGAACCTTCGAGATGTACGAGGACGCCGCCGGGGAGTACCGCTGGCGGCTCGTCCACCGCAACGGCAACATCGTCGCCGACGGCGGCGAGGGCTACGCCGACCACGATGCGGTCGACGACGCCGTCGAGCGCGTCCGCGAGCAGGTCGGCCCCGCCGACTACCTGCGGATCGACCCGACGGCCTTCGAGGTGTACCGCGACGCGGCCGACGAGTGGCGCTGGCGGCTCATCCACCGCAACGGCGAAATCCTCGCCGACGGCGGCGAGGGGTACGCCTCCCGCACCAACGCACAGGACGGCATCGGGCGCGTCCGCGAGAGAGCCGCCGACGAGGGCGCCTTCGAGGTCTTCGAGGACTCGGCCGGGGAGTACCGCTGGCGGCTCGTCGCGAGCAACGACGAGATCATCGCCGACGGCGGCCAGGGCTTCGCCTCCGAGCGCGGCGCCCGCGACTCCATCGGACGAGTCCGCGAGTACGTCGACGAGGCCAGCGCTCTGGACTACCGCGGCGCGGCCTTCGAGATCTTCGAGGACTCGGCCGGGGAGTACCGCTGGCGGCTCCGCCACCAGAACGGACAGATCCTCGGCGACAGCGGCGAGGGCTACGCCTCCCGCACCGGGGCCATCGACGGCCTCCGGAGCGTCAAGCGCAACGCGCCCAACGCCGGTCTAGACGACCTGGACGCGGGCGACGACGCGGACTCGGACGGCGACGAGGAATAACGCGGTCCGCGATTTTTGCGGTTCACAACGGCCCCAGCGGAGCGGTTCCGCGCTCAGAGGAGGAACCGCTCGACGTCTTCGCTCATGTCGGTGAAGTCGTCGGCGGCGGCGACCAGTTCTTCGGCGGTCGATTCCTGGAACGCGACGACCTCGGTTCGGACGCCCTCGTGGCGCAGGTGCGAGCAGAGCCGCGAGAAGTCGCCGTCGCCGGTGGCGAGGACGACGGTGTCGACGTGGTTGGCCAGCGTGACGGCGTCTAAGCTCATGCCCACGTCCCAGTCGGCCTTCTTCGAGCCGTCGCCGAAGGTCTTGATGTCCTTGATACGCGTCTCGAAGCCGATGTCGACGAGGGCCTCGAAGAAGGACTCCTCCTCGGGGGAGTCGGCGCGGATGACGTAGGCGACGGCGCGGGTCAGCTGGCGGTCGGCGACGGCGGCGTCGAGCAGGGAGGCGTAGTCGATGTTGCGCGTGTAGAGACTCCGGGCGCTATGATAGAGGTTCTGCGCGTCCGCGAGCACCGCGACGCGCTGTCCTGGATGGACGTTTTCCATGCCGATTGGTGGCGGGCCCGCTCGGATAGCTCTTTGGCTCTGTTCAGGTCCAGGCCGTGAGACACTCCAGCGAACAGAAGGGTAAATCCACGGTCGCGCTCGCGCCCCCGTCGGTCCGGGCCTCCGCCTCGTCGTCCTCCTGGCCGTCCCCGTCATCGTCGGCGTCGACGTGCGCCCGAAGCGTGTACGCTGGTTCCCCGTCCGCCCGACAGTTCGCACACTGCATGGACGACAGTCACATCCGAACCCACGTAGTTATTCACCGTTTAACACCGCTCTTGCATCCGAATTCGCCGTCACGTCGATAGCGCTCCCGAGGGCGATAGAGGTGGACGGTGCCCTCGGTAGCCGACGGGAACCGGACGGACGCGGGGAACGACGGAGCCCGGGGATCGCCCGCGGGTCACCGGGTTTAACCGGGTCAGCGACGAATCTCAGGTATGACCCGACACGCGCTGTTCGTCGGCGGCACCCGCTTCATCGGCCGCCGCGCCGTCCGCGAGTTCCGCGACGCCGGCTACGACGTGACCGTCTTCCACCGCGGCGAGCACGAGAGCCCCTTCGCCGACGACGAGGCGGTCGACCACCTCCGGGGCGACCGCACCGACGACGGCGACCTCGCCGACGCGGCCGCCCGCGACCCCGACGTGGTCGTCGACCTCGTCGCGTACCAGCCCCGAGACGTCCGGACCGCGACCCGGGTCTTCGACGACGTAGACGCCTACGTCTACGTCTCCAGCGGCGCCGCCTACGGCGATGAGGCCGTGCCCAAGCGGGAGGGCGAGACCGCTCTCGAACCCTGCACCGACGACCAGGCGACCGACGACTCCGGGGGGACCTACGGGCCACGCAAGGCCGAGGGCGACCGCGCGGTCTTCGCCGCCGCCGAAGCGGGCGTGAACGCGATGAGTCTCCGGCCGTGCGTCGTCTACGGTCCCCACGACTACACCCGGCGATTCGACTACTGGGTTCAGCGAGTCGCCAACTACGACCGGGTTCTGATCCCCGGCGACGGCACCAACCTCTGGCATCGCGTGAGCGTCGAGAACGTCGCCCGCGCGCTCCGCGTCGTCGCCGAGGAGGGCGCCCCCGGCGAGGCCTACAACGTCGGCGACTGGACGCTGCAGACGCTGCGGGAGACCGTCGAGACCGTCGCCGACGCGCTGGGGACCGACGTGGATGTCGTCACCGCCGGCCACCGCGAACTCGCCGCGGGCGGCCTGGAGCCGTCGGACTTCCCGCTGTATCGGGACCCACCGCACGTGCTGGACACGAACAAACTGCGGTCGCTCGGGTGGGACCCGCAGGCGCCGACGGAGGCGGTCGCCGAGACCGTCGAGGCGACGCCCGAGCGCGACGCCGACGAGGCCCAGCAGGGCCCGGACCGGGCGGCCGAGGAGCGGGTGTTGGGCGTGCTCGACACGCTCTGACCGCGTATCGGCCGCCGGCGCCGTTGTGGCGGACCCGACCGGCTCGAACGGCGGACCCGACGACGCCGCTCCGGCGTCGAGTGCGACGGCAAGCGTTTTGCCGGCCGACCGCGCATACCTCGGCATGTTCGACAAGTCGACGTGGATACGGCTGCCGCGGAACGTCGTGGTGGGTCACGGCGTGCTCGACGAGGCCGCGGCGGCCGTCGAGGAACTCCGGCTCCACGGCGACCCGCTGGTCGTCACCAGCCCGACCCCCGCCGAAGTGGCCGGCGACCGGGTCGTCGCGGGCTTTTCGGACGCCGGGTTCGACCCGCGGGTCGTCCGTATCGAGGAGGCGACCTTCGGCGCCGTCGAGGAGGTCATCGAGGTCGCCGCGAGCGACGACGTGGGCTACCTCGTCGGCGTCGGCGGCGGCAAAGTCATCGACGTGGCGAAGATGGCCGGCGAGGACGTGGGCAAGGGCTTCGTCTCGGTCCCGACCGCCGCCAGCCACGACGGCATCGTCTCCGGCCGCGCCTCCATCCCCGAGGGCGACACCCGCCACAGCGTCGCCGCCGAACCGCCGCTCGCGGTCGTCGCCGACACCGAGATCCTGGCCGACGCCCCCTGGGAGCTGACCACGGCGGGCTGTGCGGACATCATCTCCAATTTCACCGCCGTTCGGGACTGGGAACTCGCCCACCGGCTGAAGAACGTCGAGTACCACGAGTACGCCGGCGCGCTCTCGCGGATGACCGCCGAGATGCTCGTCGAGAACGCCGACTCCATCCGCCCGGAACTGGAGGAGTCGGCCTGGATCGTGACGAAAGCGCTCGTCTCCTCCGGCGTCGCGATGTCGATCGCCGGCTCCTCGCGGCCGGCGTCGGGCGCCGAACACCTGATCTCCCATCAGCTCGACCGTATCGCGCCCGAACCAGCCCTGCACGGCCACCAGGTCGGCGTCGCCTCGATCATGACCGAGTACCTGCATTCCGGGCCGAAGGGCCAGTGGCAGGACATCCGCGACGCGCTGGCCAGCATCGACGCGCCCACGACCGCCGAGGAGCTGGGGATCGGCGACGAGGTCGTCATCGAAGCGCTGACGACGGCCCACGAAATCCGGGACCGCTACACGATCTTGGGCGACGGCATGAGCGAGGCCGCGGCTCGTGACGCCGCGAGTGTGACCGGCGTTATCTGAGTTCGGAGTCGGCGGTTCGATCGGTCGATTTGACGGAGTCGCTCGTTGTCTCTGGTTCCTCCGTGCGAGCCCGGCGCCGACCGCCGACTCCGCGACGACCGCTGATTCTGTGACGACCGCAAACAGCGTGAAAGCCCCGACGCGTTCGGCTTCCGGGCCTCGTTGCGCTCCTCGGCCGCCGTCAGAGCAAGCTCTGACGAGCCCTCGCTCGCTCCGCTCGCGAGGACTCCGGCCTGCGGTGCTTACATCGTCCGGGTTCGCCGAACGCGTCGCCCCTTTCATTCCCACCTGTTCAGACTGTCTGATCAGCCGACACGGGTGGGAATGGAAGGGGCTGCCCGCTCCGGGAAGCACGGCGCAGTAAGCACTGGAACGAGCGGAGCGAGTGAAGCGCGCAGCAAACCGCGCGACCGGAGCGGGCAGGGGCTTTCACGCTGTTCGCTGCCGTGCTGTCCCCGTCAGTCGCAGTCGCCGTGACACCGCTCTCACCTTCTGCGACCCCCGATACCGAACCCCAAACGCCCGAAACCGATTTACCGATAGATACGAAATCTACGGGTAATGACGCGGCACCGCGTGCCCGCCGCGACGGTCTCGATTATCGCCCCGTCAGGGGCGTAGTACCAACTTTCTCGGGGCACGACGGTTCCGCACCCGGTGACGCCAGTCCCGTCAGGGGCCCGCCCGTCGGACGCCGGCCGGTCACCACCCCCCGGGTCCGCTCGTGCCGTGAGTCACGTTCCGCAAGCGGCGGCTGATTCGTCTCAGTGACGCTCAGTCGCCCGGATTGCCCGCGAACCGACACGACGAGACACATCTACATGCCCGAACGACTACCCGACCACTACGACCCGAACGCGGTCGAACAGCACGTCAAACAGCACTGGACGGACGCCGACGCCTTCCCCGGCGTCGACGCGCCCGCGGAGACCAGCCACGCCTACGAGTACGCCAAACGCCGCGCCGCCGAGCGGGGTGCCGAGGCGGACGAGGAGCCGTTCTCCTTCCTGGACGGGCCGCCCTTTACCAGCGGGCGGATGCACGTCGGCAACGCCTGGGGGAAGGTACTCAAGGACGCACTCCTGCGATATCACCGAATGTGCGGCCGCGCCGTCCTGGCCCGGCCGGGCTACGACACCCACGGCCTCCCGGTCGAGGTGAACGTCGAGCGCGATCACGACTTCGAGACGAAACATGCCGTCGAGGAGTACGGCGTCGACCGCTTCGTCGACGAGTGTCGCGCGTTCGTCGAGGACCAGCGCGCCGTGATGGACGAGGAGTTCCGCGACCTGGCGGTGTGGATGGACTGGGACGACGTCTACCAGACGATGGACCCGGAGTACGTCGACACCGTCTGGGACGCCTTCGCCGCCCTCTACGAGCGCGGCCTGGTCGAGCGAGGCGACCAGGTGGTCAACACCTGTCCGCGCTGCGAGACGGCGGTATCGGACTCCAGGCTGGAGTACGACGACCGAACGGTCGACGCGGTGTACGTCGGTTTCCCGCTCGTGGGTGCCGGCCGCGACGGGACTCTCCTCGCGTGGACGACGACGCCGTGGACCGTGGTGGGCAACCAGTTCGTCGCGGTCGACGCCGACGGCGAGTACGCGGCCGTGGCGGTGGACAGCGATGCCGTCACCACGGTGGGGCCGCTCTACGTCGCCGCCGAGCGCGTCGACGCGGCGATGGACGCGCTGGGCGTCGCCGACGGCGAGTACGCGGTCGCGGAGACGCTCCCGGGGAGCGACCTCGTCGGCGCGAGGTATCGCCACCCGCTCGCGGAGCGGCTCCCGGACCACCCGACGCCGGAGGGAACGGTCGCCCACGCCGACTACGTCGAGACGGGCGGCGACGGGACCGGATTGGTCCACTCTGCGCCGGGGTTCGGCCACGAAGACTTCGAGCGCGCCAGCGAGGGGGACCTCGACCTCCCGACCTACTCTCCGGTGACCCTCGACGGGCGATTCACCGACGAGGCGGGACCGTTCGCGGGCCTGGCCGTTCACGGGGAGGGCCGGCGGGCGGTGGCCGACGCGCTCGACGAAGCGGGCGCCCTGTTGGGGAGCGAGCGGTTCACCCACGAGTACCCACGGTGTCCGCGGTGTGACACCGACGTGGTGATGCGCGCGGCCGAGCAGTGGCTGGTGCGCGTGACCGGCCTGAAAGCCGACCTCCTCGACGCCGTCGAGGAGACGACCTGGTACCCCGCCGAGACCCGTGACGGCCGCTTCCGCAACACCGTCGAGGCGGCGCCTGACTGGAACGTCTCCCGCCAGCGCTACTGGGGGAGCCCCCTACCCGTCTGGCACTGCGAGGGCTGCGGCCGCGACACCGTCGCCTCCTCGCGTGCCGACCTCGCCGAGCGCGCCGGCCTCGACGAGGTGCCCGAGGACCCGCACCGCCCGGTCGTCGACGAAGTGACCGTTCCCTGTCCGGACTGCGGGAGCGAGGCCGAGCGCGTGGCGGACGTGCTCGACGTGTGGTTCGACTCCGCCGTGGCCTCGTGGGCCAGTCTGCGCGAGCGCCCGAGCGAGACCCCTCGCCCCGAGAACTGGCCCGCGGATCTGGTCGTCGAGGGCAACGACCAGACGCGCGGCTGGTTCCTGATGCAACTCTATCTCGGGGTGGCCTTCGCCGACCGGGCGCCCTACGAGGAGGTGCTGATGCACGGCTGGGCGCTGCTGGACGGCGAAGGGATGTCGAAATCGCGCGGCCACGTCCTCCGCCCGCCCGAGGTCGCCGACGCCCACGGCCGCGACGCGCTGCGAGCGCATCTGCTCGGTCACGAACAGCAGGGACAGGACGTGACGATGACCTCCGAGATGACCGGCGTGGGGACGACCCGCGAGCGCTTCGACGTGGTGTGGAACGTCGCCCGCTTCGCCGCGATGTTCATGGCCGAGGACGGCTACGAGCCGTCGGTCGCCCTGGTCGCCGACCCCGACGAGCGCCGAGTGCTCGACGAGTGGGTCCTCGCGCGCCTGCGCGAGGTGGCCGAGCGAGCGACCGCGGGCTTCGAGGAGCGCGAGCCGAACGTCGCGCTCGACGCCGTCCTCGACTTCCTCGTCGCGGACGTCTCGCGCTACTACGTCCAGACGGTCCGCGACCGGGTGTGGACGCCCGACTCGACCGCGGACAAACGGGCGGCCTACGACACGCTCGGGACCGTCCTCGGCGTCTGCGTCCGGCTGCTCGCGCCGTTCGCGCCCCACCTCGCCGAGCGGCTGTATCGCGCCCTCGACGGCCCTGCCGACGCGGGCGAACCGACCGTCCACGCGACCGACTGGCCCGACGCCGACGCGCTCGGTCTCCCCGACGAGTCCGAGCTGGTCGAACAGGTGGGCGCCCTCCGTGCGGTCGAAGGGGCCGTGGCGACCGCCCGCCAGGAGATGGGGCGCAAGCATCGCTGGCCCGTCGTCGAGGTGGTCGTCGAAACCGACGAGGAACGAGTCGCGGCGGCCGTCGAGACCCACCGCGAGTTGCTCGCCGACCGCACCAACGCCGCGGCCGTCTCGCTGACCGACCGCTACCCCGCTCGCGAGCGCGTGATAGTCCCCGAGATGGACGCCGTCGGGCCGGCGTTCCGCGACGACGCGGCGGCCGTCGCCGACGCCGTCGAGGGGCGACCCGCCGAGGAACTGCCGCTGACGGCCACCGTCGACGGCGCCGAGTACGAGGTGACCGCGGAGATGGTGTCAGTGGTCGAGCGCGTCCCCGACGGGGTGCGACGAGTCCCGTTCGACGGCGGGACGGTCTACGTCGACGAGTCGCTGCCCGAGGGACTCCGCAGGGAGGGGCTAGCGCGCGACGTCACCCGGCGCGCACAGGAGATGCGTGCCGACCTCGACCTGGCGGTCGACGAGCGGGTCCGGCTGACGGTCCGTACCGACGACGAGGCGCTCGCGGCGGCGGTGACCGACCACGCAGCGGACGTACGGAGCGCCGTCCGGGTCGACGACCTGACGGTCCTCGCCGGTGGTGACAGCGGCGCCGACGCTCACACTCGCGAGTGGACGGTCGACGGGTCGGCGGTGACGCTGGCGATGGAACCGACCAGCGGGTCGCGAGCCTGAGTGATCGATGCACCGCGGAAGGATAGGATGGGATGGGATGTCGCCGTTGGCGGGGAACGGGAGCGTGTGACCGTGCCGCGCCCCCGGCATGTGCAGGTGACTCGTCGCGGGGCATAAAGGGCCGTCAGACTTCGGGCTGACGACCGGCAGACGCCGGCCGATTTCGGGGTGAGATCGCAGTGCGACGACGTGATCGGCCGGCGTACTGGACCCCCACGTTTCCGTCCCGGCCGACTGTCCGACACGCTCGCGAACTTGCTACGGTATCGCGCTCGCCCGCACCTATTATGTAAATAAACACCTATTATTGTCTGCATCCCCTTGCTGTATAATAATTTAACGGAATGCGCGCAGATTACTGTATGAATCCGATTTATTTTTACCAGAAGTCTACGAGCGTCCACGCATGGGATCCGACGTAAACCCGTTCGAGAGCCTACAGGAACAGATCGACGAGGCCGCGCAGTACCTCGACGTCGACGAGGGCATGCTGGAGCGGCTGAAAAATCCCGAGCGCATCCTGGAGACGAACCTCTCGGTCGAGATGGACGACGGTTCGGTCGAGGTCTTCCGCGCGTACCGGTCGCAGTTCAACGGTGACCGCGGTCCCTACAAGGGCGGCATCCGCTATCACCCGCAGGTCTCCCGCGACGAGGTCAAGGCGCTGTCGGGCTGGATGGCCTACAAGACCGCGACCGTCGGTATCCCGCTCGGCGGCGGCAAGGGCGGTATCATCATCGACCCCGACGACTACTCCGAGGACGAACTCGAACGCATCACGCGCGCCTTCGCGACGGAACTGACCCCGCTCATCGGCGAGGACCGCGACGTGCCCGCGCCCGACGTGAACACGGGTCAGCGCGAGATGAACTGGATCAAAGACACCTACGAGACCCTGGAGAACACCACGGAGCCGGGCGTCATCACCGGCAAGGACCTCTCCAGCGGCGGCAGCGAGGGCCGCGTCGAAGCGACCGGTCGCTCGACGGTCATCGCCGCCCGCGAGGCGTTCGACTACCTCGGCGAGGACATCGCCGACGCCACCGTCGCCGTCCAGGGCTACGGCAACGCCGGCTGGATCTCCGCGAAGCTCGTCGACGAGATGGGCGCCGACGTGGTCGCCGTCTCCGACTCCAGCGGCGGTGTCTACACCGAGGACGGCCTCGACCCCGTCGCCGCCAAGGACCACAAGCGCGAGACCGGGAGCGTCGCCGGCTTCCACGGCGCCGACGAGGCGGTCACCAACGACGAGTTGCTCCAGCTCGACGTGGACCTGCTGATCCCCGCGGCCCTGGAGAACGCCATCGACGAGGCGATCGCCGAGGGCGTCCAGGCCGACGTGATCTCCGAGGCCGCCAACGGTCCGATCACCCCCGCCGGGGACGACGTGCTCGAAGAGAAAGATGTCGTCATCGTGCCCGACATCCTCGCCAACGCCGGCGGCGTCACCGTCTCCTACTTCGAGTGGGTCCAGAACCGTCAGCGCTTCTACTGGTCGGAGGAGCGCGTCAACGAGGAGCTCGAAGACATCGTCGTCGAACAGTTCGACACGCTCGTCGACGCCTACGAGGACCACGACCTGCCGAGTATGCGGGTCGCGGCCTACGTCGTCGCCATCCAGCGCGTCCTCGACGCGGCCGAACAGGCCGGCACCTGGGCCTGAGCGACGCTCACCCCCCGGTCCTGATGCGACTGGTCCGCCGCCGGGCCAGATGTCCCCACTCGACTCTGCTATCGTCGTGAGAATCTTTTCGATCCTGCGGTACTTATTCCAGGAATGGCCAGTAATACCCGATATCCGATAGTGTTTTACCTGTGAAACCGAGTAATGAAGTACGTTCGATCACGCGATAGATCCCTGACGAACGATCTGGACATTGTATGTCTGGGAGGCTCCTTATACTCCTAAGTATGGATATAACAGTCATATAGTCTATCAGGCAAAGCGTTTTATCGAGGTACCGGGTAGGTCCGAGGACATGAGTGCGTTCTCTCGCGACGACGAGGACCACCGGCTGGCAGACCCGGCCGACGCACGGTCCAACTGTGGCGTCGGGGTCGTGATGGACCTCGACGGCGACGGTGGGCACTGGGTCCTCTCGGACGGATTGGAACTGCTCGAAAACCTCGAACACCGCGGCACCACGGGCGCGGAGGAGTCGACCGGCGACGGCGCCGGCGTCATGATCCAGACGCCACACGGCTTCTTCGCCGACGAAGTCGACGCCGACCTGACACCCGGCGAGTACGCGGTCGGCTCGCTCTTCCTCCCGAAGGACGACGACGAAGCCCGCGAGGACCTGAAGGGCGTCGTCGACGACCGGTTCGCTGCGGAGGGCCTCGACGTGGTCGCCTGGCGGTCCGTTCCGACGGACAACGCCGACCTGGGACAGACGGCGCTGGACTCCGAACCCGAGATGGTTCAGGTCTTCGTCGAGTCCGCGGACGGGCTGACCGGCGACGAGTTCGACCGACAGCTGTACGCCGCCCGGCGCGCCCTGGAGACCCACGTCGAAGAGCGCGAGCCCGCCGGTCACGAGCGGTTCTACGTCGTCTCGCTGGCCACCGACAGGGTCGTCTACAAGGGCCTGCTGAAGGGGGAGCAGGTCGCCGACTACTATCCGGACCTGACCGACGAGCGCGTCGACACCACCTTCGCGATGGTCCACGCCCGTTTCTCGACGAACACGCTCGGGGCGTGGCACCTCGCTCACCCCTACCGGGGCATCATCCACAACGGCGAGTTCAACACCATCCAGGGCAACATCAACTGGATGCGCGCGCGGGAGACGGACCTCGACTCCGACGCGTTCGACGACGTGGACAAGCTCAAGCCGATCATCGACGACCCCGACCAGTCCGACACCGCGAGCGTCGACAACGCCCTCGAACTCCTGATGCTCGAGGGCCGTGACCTGCCCCACGCCCTCCGGATGCTCATCCCCGAGGCGTGGCGCGGCGAGGCCAACGCCGTCACCGGCGAGCGCCGCGACTGGTACGACTACCACGCCTCACTGGTCGAGCCCTGGGACGGGCCCGCTCTGGTGGCGGCCACCGACGGCGACCGAGTCGGCGCCGTCCTCGACCGCAACGGCCTACGCCCGTGCCGATACGACGTGACGACCGACAACACGCTGGTCATGGCCAGCGAGGCCGGCGCGCTGGAGACCGACCCCGCCGACATCGAGGAGCGCGGCCGGCTCCAGCCCGGCCAACTGTTCCTCGCCGACCCCGAGGAGGGACGGGTCATCCCCGACGCGGAGGTCTTCGACGACCTCACCGACGAGAAGTACGGCGAGTGGGTCGCCGACGAGCAACTCGATCTGTCGGATATCAACTCCGACCCCGACAACCTTCCCCAGCGAGAGATCGACCAGCTTCGGGCCTATCAGGCACAGTACGGCTACACCTACGACGAGGTCGACCACCTCCTCGAACCGATGGCCGAGAAGGGCAAAGACCCCGTCGGCTCGATGGGCGACGACACGCCCCTCTCGGTCCTGTCGCAGTTCAACCGACCCCTCTTCACCTACTTCAAGCAGCTGTTCGCGCAGGTCACCAACCCGCCGCTGGACTACATCCGCGAGGAACTGGTCACCTCCCTGGAGTCCCGGCTCGGTCACCAGCGCAACCTGCTGGACGAATCGCCCGAACACGCCCGTCAGCTCGTTCTCGACTCGCCGATCCTCACCGACCAGCAGACCGAGGCGATCCGCGACCTGGACGACAACGGCATGTCCTCGAAGGTCGTCGACATCACCTACGACCCCGACGAGACCGACCTACGCCAAGCCGTCGAGGACGCCCGCGAGGTCGCCTCGGAGGCGGCGACCGAGTACGACGTGATCGTCCTCTCCGACCGCGACGCGGGCGAGGGCCGCATCGCCGTTCCGAGCCTCCTGGCCGTCGGCGGCGTCCATCACCACCTCGTCCGCAACGGCCTGCGCAACCACGTGGGGCTCGTCCTCGAATCGGGCGATCCCAGAACCGTACACCACATGGCGACGCTGGTCGGCTACGGCGCCGGCGCCGTCAACCCCTACCTCGCCTACCAGACCATCGAAGACCTGGTGGCGGGGCCGGACGGCGCGGAGCTGTCGACCGCCATCGACGCCTACGTCAACGCGCTGGAGGACGGCCTCCTGAAGACGATGGCAAAGATGGGTATCTCGACCGTCGAGAGCTACCAGGGCGCCCAGATCTTCGAGGCGGTCGGCCTCGCTTCGGACTTCGTCGCGGAGTACTTCGAGGGCACCGCCAACCGCACCGAGGGCATCGGTATCGAGGAGATCGAGGAGGACCTGCTCGACCGCCACGAGGTCGCCTGGGGCGACGACCCCGACCTCGAACGCCAGGGCGAGTTCGAGAACCGTTCCGGCGGCATCCACCACCAGTGGAACCCTTCCACCGTGGGCAAGGCCCAGCAGGCCGTTCGAACGGGCGACTACGAGCGCTACAAGGAGTTCGCCGAGGAGATCAACGACCAGAACGAGCAGCTCCAGACGCTGCGCGGGCTGCTGGAGTTCGACTCCGACCGCGAGTCGGTCCCCATCGAGGAGGTCGAGCCGGTCGAGGAGATCGTGAAACGGTTCGAGACCGCCGCGATGTCCCTGGGGAGCCTCTCCCCGGAGATGCACGAGAACAACGCCATCGCGATGAACCGGCTGGGCGCCCACGCCAACACCGGCGAGGGCGGCGAGCCGCCCGAACGGTTCGACACCGAGAAGAACTGCAAGACCAAGCAGGTCGCCTCGGGTCGCTTCGGCGTCACCAGCAACTACCTCGCCTCGGCCGACGAGCTGCAGATCAAGATGGCGCAGGGCTCCAAGCCCGGCGAGGGCGGCCACCTCCCCGGCAAGAAGGTCAACGAGATGATCGCCCACGTCCGCTACGCGACCCCCGGGGTGGGGCTCATCTCCCCGCCGCCGCTGCACGACATCTACTCCATCGAGGACCTCAAGCAGCTCATCCACGACCTCAAGGCCTCCAACCCCGACGCCGACGTCAACGTCAAACTCGTCGCCGAGGACGGCATCGGCACCATCGCCGCCGGCGTCGCCAAGGCCAACGCCGACAAGGTCCACATCTCGGGCCACGACGGCGGCACCGGCGCCTCGCCGAAGACGAGCATCAAGAACGCGGGCCTGCCGTGGGAACTCGGCCTCGCCGAGGCCAACCAGATGCTCCGCGCGACGGGCCTGCGTTCGCGCATCGAGGTCACCTCCGACGGCGGGATGAAGACCGGCCGCGACGTGGCCGTCGCGACCCTGCTCGGCGCCGAGGGCTACGCCTTCGGCACCGCGTCGATGGTCACCTCGGGCTGCGTGATGGCCCGGCAGTGCCACGAGAACACCTGCCCCGTCGGCGTCGCGACCCAGAACGAGAAACTCCGGGACCGCTTCCCGGGCGAGCCCCAGCACGTCATCAACTACATGAGCTTCGTCGCCCAGGAGTTCCGGGAGATCATGGCCGAGTTGGGCTTCACGACCGTCGACGAGATGGTCGGCCGCCCGAGCGTGCTCGCCCAGCGGACGGACGTGGACCAGCCCAAGGCGAAGAAGGTCGACCTGCAGGGCGTCATCGCCGAGCCCGCCGGCGACGACGACCGCTACAAGACCCGCGAACAGACTCACGAAGTGAGCGAGGCGCTCGACTGGGACCTCATCGAGGAGGCCGAACCCGCCATCGAGTCCGCCGAACCCGTCGCGATCTCGACGGACGTGGACAACACCAACCGCGCCGTCGGCGCGACGCTCTCGAACGCGATCTCCGACGAGTACGGCGGCGAGGGGCTGCCGGACGACACCGTCGAGTGCCGACTGGAGGGGACCGCCGGCCAGAGCTTCGGTGCCTTCCTCCAGCAGGGCGTCACGATGGATCTGGTCGGGAGCGCCAACGACTACGTCGGCAAGGGCCTCTCGGGCGGGAAGCTGATCGTCCGGACGCCCGACAACGCCAACTACGACGCCGCCGAGAACGTCGTCATCGGCAACGTCGCGCTGTACGGCGCGACCCAGGGCGAGGCCTACGTCAACGGCGTCGCGGGCGAGCGCTTCGCCGTCCGCAACTCCGGGGTGAAAGGCGTCGTCGAGGGCGTCGGCGACCACGGCTGTGAGTACATGACCGGTGGCGCCATCGTCGTCCTCGGCGACACGGGGAAGAACTTCGCAGCCGGCATGTCGGGCGGCGTCGCCTACGTCTACGACCCCGACGGCAAGTTCGCCCGGTCGGCGAACACGGGGATGGTCTCGATCGACCCGACGCCGGACGAGATCGACCGGTCGATGATCACGCGGCTGGTCGAGAACCACGCCGAGTACACCGACTCCGACCGCGCGGCGGAGCTACTCGCCGACTGGGACGACGCGCTCGACGACTTCACGAAGGTGATGCCCGACGCCTACGCCGAAGTCATCGCCGAGCGCGAGCGCGCCGACGTGCGCACCGAACTGCCGGAGCCGGCCGCCCCCGCCTCCGCGTCCGGCGCCGCCAGCCAGGGACAGGCCGACGACTGACGCGGCCGTACCCCGCCGGATTCGAGCAGTCGCATCTTTTCACCCGCGGCGACAGTTCGAGTGTCGTCGCAGTCCTGCGAATTTCGCTCGGAGCGGAAGGCATATATCCGTCCGCAGGCTGTGGATCTGCCAATGAGCCGAGCGGACCGCGGAGCCGACCAGCCGCGAGCGGTGATCCACCGGCGGATTCTCGACGTGGCCGAGTCGAACCCCGAGGCGTCGCTGGCGGCGATCGCCGAGGAGGTCACCGGCGCCTCTCCGAACCTCGTCGAGCGCGTCCTCGACGAGTACGGCGACCCCGGAAACGAGCCCGAATCGGGCGACCAGAACGACCAAGACATGAACGCGACGGACCCCGCGACACCCGAAACGGACTCCGCGAACGGACAGGGGGGATCGGCGACCGACGAGCCCACCGAGACGCCGGCGGCCACTGACCTCTCCGAGAAACAGCGCCGGACGCTCCGGGTGCTGTACGAGCGTCCCGGCGCCTCGCAGGGCGACCTGGCCCAACAGCTCGACGTGACGCGAGCGACGGTCAGCCGCCGCCTCAACGCGATCCCCGGCTTCGACTGGAGTGACCGCCGCGAGTTCGCCGAATCGGTCTTCGACCGCCCCGACCGGTCCGCCGCGGATGCCGAGACGGAGGACGATTCCGGGCCCGTTGCCGAGGAACGGACCGAAGCGACCGACTCCGAGGCGGCCGACGAGAGGGGCGACGACGGCATCGACACGGACGGCACGGAGACCGACGCGGCGGGTACCGAACAGTCGAACGACGGAGACGCGGACCTGTCGTCTGACGGGAGTTCGTCGCGCGCCGAGAGACGGGAAGCAGTCGATCCGGCGGCCCTCGACGCCGTCGAGGGAGCGCTCGCCGACCTCGAAGCGCGTATCGAGGCGGTCGAATCGGAGGCGGCCGGATCGAAGGCGGTCGAATCGGAGGCGGCCGGATCGGAGGAGTCGTGCGGGACCGCGCTCCCCCCGGAACTGGCACACAAGGTCGTCCACGCCTGCATGGAGTCCGACCGACTCACCGAGGACGAGGAACTGGACGTGCTGCGGGCGTTCATGGAAGAGTGAGTCAGACCTCCCGGTCGCGCTCGTCGGCGGCCGACGGTCTCCGCAACCGATAAGTCGTTTCGCGCGTCTCTCTGGTATATGGTTCACCCAGCGCTCGCGGTCGATACCGCCGTCGAGCCGGGTGTATCGGTCGCTTCTCCGAAACGCAAACGGTCGGAAGGCTCCCGGCGAGCGTAGCGCACTCGTCGCGGGCCATCTTCGTCCGGTCGCGAACTCCTCGACACCGCCGGTCGTCGAGCGGGCCGCGACCGTCCGCACCGGCCACGACCCACGCAGCATATCACCCACCCACGCGAACACCGACCAATGACGACGTTCCAGTTCCGCGGCGTGTACCCCGCAATGTGTACGCCGTTCGACGACGACGGTAGCATCGACTTCGAGACACTCCGAACCGACGCCCAGCGGCTCGAACGCGCGGGCGTCGACGGGCTCGTCCCCTGCGGTTCCACGGGGGAATCGGCGACGCTCACCCACGACGAACACATCGAGGTCGTCGAGGCGGTCATCGACGCCGTCGACGACGTGCCCGTGATCGCCGGCTCCGGCTCGAACAACACCCGCGAGGCGCTGTCGCTGTCCCGCCGCGCGGCCGACGCCGGTGCCGACGCGCTCCTCCTCATCTCCCCCTACTACAACAAGCCCGAACAGCAGGGGATCGTCGACCACTTCGAGACAATCGCCGACGAGATCGACCTGCCGCAGATCGTCTACAACGTCCCCTCCCGGACCGGGTCCAACATCGAGCCCGCCACCGTCGCTGAACTCGCCGAACATCCCAATATCCAGGGCTACAAGGCCGCAAGCGGCGACATGGGACAGATCAGCGAGATCGTCGAGCGGACTCGGGACACCGATCTCGACGTGCTCTCGGGCGACGACGGCATGACGCTCCCGATGCTCTCCGTCGGCGGGACGGGCGCGATCAGCGTCGCCGCGAACATCGAGCCCGAGCGGACCTGTGCGATGGTCGGCGCGGCGCTCGCCGGCGACTTCGAGCGCGCCCGCGAGATCCACCACCGACTCGGTCCCCTGTTCCGCGAACTGTTCGTCGAGACCAACCCGATCCCGGTCAAGGAGGCCATGGGGATCCGCGGGTACAGCTCCGCGCGGATGCGCTCGCCGCTGACGCGCCTCTCCGAGGAGCACCGCGACGACCTGCAGGCGATCCTCGACGCCCTCGAATCCGAAACCTTCGATTACGAGGACGACTACGCCGAGATCGAACGATGAGCACGGCGATCGCGGTCAACGGTGCGGCCGGGCGGATGGGACGGACTGTCATCGAGACGGCGAGCGAACGCGACGACGTCGAGGTCGTCGTCGGCTTCCACGCGACCGACGCCGGCGATATCGGCGGCGTTCCGGTCGTCGAGAGCGACGGGGTCGCCAGCGCGCTCGCCGAGCACGACGTGGACGCCGTCGTGGACTTCTCGACTCCCGAGGCCGCGCTCGGGATCGTCGACGCCTGCATCGCGGCGGACGTGGCGCTCGTCGTCGGGACGACCGGCTTCGACGCCGAGGGGTTCGACGCGCTCGAAGCGGCCAGCGACGAGATCCCCGTCCTCAAGGCGACTAACTTCTCGCGTGGGATCCAGGTGCTGCTTCGGACCGTCACCGAAGCCGTCGGCGCGCTCGACGGCTACGACCTGGAGCTGATGGAGACCCACCACAACGACAAGGTCGACGCGCCCTCCGGCACCGCGAACACGATTCTGGAGACCGTGCAGGACGAGCGCGACGTGGAACCGGTGTACGGGCGCGAGGGCCACGCCCCCCGCGACGAGGACGAGATCGGCGTGTTCGCCCGTCGAGCCGGCGACATCCGCGGCGAACACGAACTCGTCCTCGCCGGCAACGACGAGGTCCTCAGCCTCTCGCACCGCGCGGAGGACCGGGGAGTCTTCGCCGCGGGCGCGCTCGACGCCGCGGGCTGGCTCGTCGACCGGGGCGACGGCTGGCACGAGTTCGACGACGTGATCGACGAGGACTGAGCGACCCGCTATCCCGCTTTCGCCGCGAGTCGCGGCCACGCGACGTGTCGGACGACGACGCCGAGCGCCACCGCCCAGACGAACGCGAGCGCCGCGACGAACGTTCGGACCGCGCGTCGCCGAGCGTCCCCGTCGCCGCCCGCCGCGTCGGATGCGTCTCCCCGGACGAAACTCATTGCTAAGCGGACATCTCCGTGACCCGGTAAATACTTTCTTCCCCGCGGCGGCGACTCCGAGAGTGTTTTGCCCCCGGGGTGTGCATTCCTCGGGTATGAGCCTGCAATCCGATATCGCGGACCTCTGGGCCCGAAAGCAGGAGGGTCTGACAGCCGCCGACGCCACCGACGACCACCTCGCGACGCTCGAGGACTTCCTCGCCGCGTTGGAGGCCGGCGAGGTTCGCGCCGCCGAGAAGTCGGGCGACGAGTGGGAAGCCAACGAGTGGGTCAAACAGGGCATCCTCCTGAACTTCGGCCTGCGCGAGACCGAGGCCCGCGAATACGGCGACGTGGCCTACCACGACGTGCTCCCGCTGCGTGAGACGGCGGATCTGGCCGAACGCGGCACGCGCAACACGCCCGACGGGACGGTCATCCGCCGCGGCGCCTACGTCGGTAGCGACGCCATCCTCATGTCACCGGCGTTCGTCAACATCGGCGCCCACGTCGGCGACGGGACCCTGGTCGACTCCTGCGATACGGTGGGTTCGTGCGCGCAGATCGGCGACGACGTCAAGCTGGGCGCGAACACGCTCATCGGCGGCGTCCTCGAACCGGTTGAGGACGCGCCAGTCATCGTCGAGGACGGCGTCTCCCTGGGCGCGGGCTGTCGCGTGACCAGCGGGTTCGTCGTCGGCGAGAACTCGGTCGTCGGCGAGAACACGCTGCTCACCCCGCGCATCCCCGTCTACGACCTCGTCGAGGAGGAAGTGCTGTACGGCGAACTGCCCCCGGAACGCCGTGCTTTCACCCGTTTCGTCGAGTCGTCGGTCTCGGACCACGACCTCATCGACGGCGGCGCCTACAAGCCCGCGGTCGTCGCCACGAGCGTCGAGGAGGAGACGCTGGAGGCGACCGAGCGCGAGGACGCGCTTCGGGAGTAGCGACGACATCCACGCGAGTCGCGTCGCGACTCGCGCTTTTTCGCCCATGTTTTTGCCGCCGGGGTTCCCGCAGGAAGCGAAGTCGTTCGAAAGAGCGCTACGCGCTCTCTCGGACCGCGACCGAGGAAACCCCGGTGGGAGAAAGATGGTCGCAGGAGACTCAAAACGGCGTTGAACCATCCGGTATCGCTTTTCCGGTCCCCACCGTATTCACGAGTGCCGACAGCCGTCCTGTCGACGCGCCCTCCTGCCCTCTCCCGTGGCGCCGGCCCGCCCCGGGCCGTCGTTCGACAGCTGTCTGTCGGCGCCCGACACCACCGACGGAACCCGTCACACGCTTCCGAACTCCCGTCGGCCGGTGTCACCGCCGTCTACCCACCCGCCTCAGGCACTCCCCTCCCGGCCCGCTGTCAGGCGCGGGTCGGGCGGAACCACCGTCCGCCGACGGCGTTTCCGGATAATTCACCGAATCCAGAACCGCCCCTCGCGCACGGGGTTTCGGTCCCTTTTTCGCACTCGGCGCCAACACCCCGCCGTGACAGTCGTTCTCTGCGGCGTCGGCGCCGACACCGGCAACGTCCGCCCGGTCCCGGGCGTCGACGACGAGGGCCGCTTCGAGTACGTCCCCATCCCGGAGAAGGGCGCGACCGCGGAGACGGCGACGTACGGGTCGCTCGACCGGCGATTCGGCGAGGGGCCCCTTTCGGATCTCCTCGACGGGATCCGACCGGGTAGCGACGGCGAGTGGGTCACCGACTCGACGGCGATCCGGGACTGTTCGGTCCACCGCGATCCGAACCTCGACGCGCTCACGTACGGCGAACACCGCCCGGGCTACGTGGCGAAACTGCGCGCGCTCGAACCGGGCGATATCGTCGCGTTCTACGGCGGCTTCCCGGGCCCCGACAGCGACTACAAACACCGGTCCCTGTTCGGTTACTTCACGGTCGCCGAGCCGCCGGTGGTGCTGGACCCTGAGGCGGACCGCGACGACGTGGCGGCGACCCTCACCGAGCACCCCGACAACGCCCACGCCAAGCGCTTCGCCGGCCACGGCGACCTCTACTACCACGACCCGGCGTTCACCGACCGGCCGCGGTCCGTCGTGATCGTCCCCGGCGAGGCGCCGGGCGGCGTCCTCGACCGGGCGATACGGCTGAGCGACCGCCGACGCGGCCCGAACTACTACATGAGCGAGGCGGTCGCGGACGCGCTGGCGCCGGCGTCGTCGACGGACCACGGAACGCATCTGGGCGGGTTCAAGCCCGCAGTGCGGTGCGATATCGACCCCGAGCGGTTCCGAGCGTTCCTCCGACGGTCGGCGTGACGGGGGCGCCGACCCCACGGGACACGGACCGGCGGATCGCCGACTGGTGGCGTGTGACCGACGAAGCGGTGATCGGAGTGTTGCTGGGTCTGAAATTCGTCTGCGGGTATTAATGTCTCGCTGGCAGTACGCAGGTACATGGCAGCTATCGAGGCGGAGGCGGTATCGAAGCGCTACGGGACGGAGGTCGCGCTCGACCGGGTCGACCTCACCGTCGCGGAAGGTGAGACGTTCGGTTTCCTCGGTCCCAACGGCGCTGGCAAGTCGACGTTCATCAACCTCCTGCTGGACTTCGCCAAACCGACGGACGGGTCGGCGTCGATCTTCGGCAACGACTGCCAGGGCGCGGGCGTGGCCGCCCGCGACCGGATCGGCGTCCTCCCGGAGGGGTACTCCGTGTTCGACCGGCTGACCGGTCGCCAGCACGTCGAGTACGCCATGGACTCGAAGGACGTCGACGGCGACCCCAGTCAGATCCTCGACCGGGTCGGGATCCTCGACGACGCCGACCGGACGGCCAGCGACTACTCAAAGGGGATGGCCCAGCGGCTGGTGCTGGGGATGGCGCTCGTCGGGGAGCCGGACCTGCTGATCCTCGACGAGCCCTCGACGGGGCTGGACCCCAACGGCGCCGCCGAGATGCGGGCGATCCTCGAGGAGGAAAACGAGCGCGGCGCGACGGTCTTTTTCTCGTCGCACATCCTCGAGCAGGTCGAGGCGGTCTGTGACAGGGTCGGGATCCTCCAGAACGGAGAACTCGTCGCCGTCGACACCATCGAGGGACTGCGCGAGTCGCTGGGCGGCGGGACGAAGCTCGTGATTACCCTCGACCGGCTCGACGACGGGACGGCCGAGCGGGTCCGGTCGGTCGCGGGCGTCGAGACCGCGGTCGCCCGCGACGAGGCGACCCTCGAAGTGACGTGTACGAACGACGCGAAGATGGACATCCTCGTGGAGTTACACGACGCCGGCGTCGACGTGGTGAACTTCCGGACCGAGGAGGCCTCGCTGGAGGACATGTTCATCGAGTACACCGGGAACCGATGACCTGGCGAACCGTCGCGAACCGGGACTGGCGACTGATCGTCGGCGCCCGCTCGGCGAAAGTGTTGCTCGCGCTCGTCGCCCTCGGCGTCGTCCTGGCCGGGTACATCTATCCCGTCGTCACCGCCGAGCCGTACACGACCAGCCGGTTCCCCGCGTTCGTCGAGGGGATCCTGACGACGCTGGTGCCGTTCGTTGGCGTCCTGCTCGGCTACAACGCCGTCGTCAGCGACCGCGAGTCGGGAGCGATCCGCCTGTCGCTGTCGCTGCCCCAGAGCCGCTCGGACGTCGTCCTCGGGGCGTACGTCAGTCGAACCGGGCTGCTCGCGGCGACGCTCGCGGGCTCGCTGGCCGTGGCCGGCGCGCTCGTCGTCTACCCCTTCGGCCAGCTCCAGCTCGGCCGGTTCCTGGTCTTCGTCGCGCTGACCGTCGCCTACGGCGCGGTCTGGAGCGGGCTCGGGATCGCCGTCTCGCTGGCGGTCGCGACCAAGCGGCGCGCGCTCGTGCTCGGGTTCGTGCTGTTGTTCCTGTTCGTCGTCGTCTGGGACGCCCTGGAGTCGGCGGCGCTGCTCGGCCTGTCGTCGGCTGGGATCGTCGACGGCGAGCTTCCGGGAGCCGCCGAGCTGGCGTTCGGGCTGGAGCCCGGGCGGGCCTTCGGGCGAGCGACGGCCGGGCTGGTCGACCCGACTCGGACCGTCGAGGGCGCGTGGTATCTCGGTGGGTGGGTCGCCCTGGCCGTGCTGGTGCTGTGGGTCGTCGGACCGCTCGGGCTCGCCTACGCCCGGTTCGCGCGGAGGGATCTGTCGTGAGCTGGCGCGTCGTCGCCCGCAAGGACGTTCGCGACGCCGCTCGGTCGAAGACCATCTGGCTGCTCGTCGCCCTGTTGACGCTCCTGTCGGTGGGCTACGCCGTCGCCCACGAGTATCTCGGCCCCGCGGAGTTTCCGGCGTTCCTCGGCGGGCTGGCCGACGTGGTCGGGCCGGTCGTGCCGATACTCGCGCTGTTGCTCGGGTACAAGTCGATCGTCGACGACCGGACCGACGGGAGCATGTTCCTGACGCTGTCGTTCCCGCACTCGCGGCGCGACGTCGTCGCCGGCACGCTCGTCGGTCGCGCGGTCGTGTTGCTCGCACCGACGCTGGTGGCGCTCGTCGCGGCGGGCGTGGTCGGCGCCGTCCGCTACGGGACCGACGGCGCCGCGCTGTATCCGCTGTTCGTCGCCACCACCGCGCTCTACGGCGTCGCCTTCCTCGGCGTCGCCGTCGGCCTGTCCATGTGGACGACCGTCGACCGGTGGGTCACGCTCGGGGCGTTCGGCGTCTACATGCTCGCGGTGAACCTCTGGGGCGGCCTCCACTCGTTCGCTTTGCTCTTCCTCCACCGCTTCGACGGGACCGTCCTCGCGGACCTCCCCGACTGGGCCCTGCTGTTCCGACTGGCCGGTCCGGGCGAGTCCTACGACCGGCTGCTGGCCGCCGCGTTCGACCTCGACCGCGCCGGCCGCTACGTGGCCGACGGCGTCCCCGCCTACGTCGACTGGTGGGCCGCCGTCGTCCTGCTGGTCGCCTGGTTCGCGCTGCCGCTGGCGGTCGGCTACCGACGGTTCCGAAGCACCGACCTCTGAGCGGCCACGGCTCCGCGCACGGCCGCTCCTTGCGACGGTCCGTCCGGCTGACCGCCGCGTCGGTGATGGGTCCGGTCACCCGACGCCCGGGAGCAGGCGGTTGTTAAGGCTTTTTGCGCCGGGCGCCGGAGGTGGGGGTATGTTCCCAGGAGGCGGCGGCATGAACGACCGCAAGATGCAGCAGATGATGAAGCAGATGGGCATCGACATGACCGACCTCGACGCCGAGGAGGTCATCATCCGGACGCCCGACGAGGAGCTCGTCTTCACCGACGCGGACGTCCAGCGGATGGACGCCCAGGGCCAGCAGACCTACACCATCGTCGGCGAGCCCGAATCCCACGAGCGCGGCGACGGCGCGAGCGGGGACGCCGAACCGCTCATCGAGGAGAGCGACGACGACGGCGGGGCGGCGGAGATCCCCGACGAGGACGTGGAACTGGTCGCGACGCGAGCCGGCGCGAGCGAGGACGACGCTCGCGAGGCGCTGGAGGAGACCGACGGCGACCTGGCGGCGGCCATCGAGCGGTTAGAGTGAGCCTGCTGTTCGTCCACGAAGCGGAGGACCGGGAGTACCTGCTTTCGCCCGGCGAGACGCTGGAGTGTGACCTCGGCGTGCTGGAGGTGCCCGAAGACGTCGGACCCGGCGAGATCGTCGAGAGCCACATCGGCGAGCCGTTCACCGCACGGAAGCTCCGCGGCCCGGACCTGTTCAACCACTTCGAGCGGACGGGCGCGCCGATGATGCCCCGCGACATCGGACTCATCGTCGGTCACACCGGGATCTCGGGAGAAGACGATATTCTCGACGCCGGGACCGGGACGGGCGTGCTGGCGGCGTATCTCGGTCGCTGCGGCGCGTCGGTGACGACCTTCGAGCGCGACCCCGAGTTCGCCGAGGTCGCCCGTGAGAACATCGAGCTGGCGGGCGTCGCCGACCGCGTTGACGTCCGTACGGGCGACGTGACCGACCAGCTGGGCGATCTGGACAGATACGACGTGGTGACCCTGGACACGGAAGACGCGCCGACCATGGTCGAGCGGACGCCCAATCTGCTCCGCGACGGCGGCTACGTCGCGGTCTACTCGCCGTTCGTCGAAGGGACCCGGGAGGCCGTTTCCGCCGCTCACGAGGTCGGGCTCGCCGAGGTCGAGACGCTGGAGACGATCCAGCGCGAGATGGACTTCGACGACCGCGGCTCCCGCCCTTCGACCGCCGGCGTCGGCCACACCGGCTATCTCACGTTCGCGCGGCGGGTGTAGCGACCGGCGGCTCCGTCTTTTCGCGCGATCCGTCGATCAGCCGGTGGCTCGCAGGAGGGCGAGCAGTTCCTCGCGGTAGTCGTCGCCCGAGCCGTCGAGCGCCGGGCCGGCGTCAGGGAACCGGTCGGCGAGCGACGAACGGGGATAGGCCCCTCCGGCGAGGCGGACGTGACCGTCGGCCCGGGCGCCGACCCACCCCTCGACGGGGACGGGGTCGCCGTCGGGGAGCGCCACCTCGCCGGTCACCTGTCGCAGCGTCACCCGCGAGCGGTCCTCGGTCCGGATACGCTCGCGGCGGCCCCGCTCGACGTCGACGACGCCGCGGTCGGTCAGGTCGTCGGCGAACTGCCGAACGGCCTCGGTTTTCACCGAGGGGAGCACCATCGCGGGGCCGATGCCCGGCGCCAGCGGCGGGCGGAAGGCGAGCCTCGTGGCGAAGAGGAAGCGCCAGGACTGATCGAGCGGGGGGTCGGTCGCCTCGCGGACGGCCGCCCGGAGGGCGGCGTCCTCGTAGACGACCGTGTGGCCGCGCACGTCGGCGCCCTCGACGCCGAACAGCGTCTCGGTCGTGTCTTCGACACGCTCCCAGCCCTCGCCCAGTCGGTCGACGGGGACGCTCGGTGCGGGGACGTCGTCGCTATCGTCGGGAGCGCGTGGCACGTCCGTCTCTCAGTGCCGATGATACTTCAGTGGTCGTCCTCGCGCCACTTGTGCTCGCACTCGGTGCAGGTGAAAAAGCGCGTCTCGCTCTCGTCGGCGGCGCGGATCTGTTTCATCTCCCAGAACGCCCGGTCGTTGCCGCACTCGGGGCAGCGGGCGTCGGTGGTCGGCCCCATGTCCTCGGCGCTCACGTCGGAGGTGTCGATGACCTCCGTCTCCTCCTGGCCTTGTGTCGTGACGGCCGTCTCTGCCTCCTCGGCCTCGTTGCGCGACTCCTCGTAGCCGCAACTGCCACAGACCCAGGCGTCCCCCTCGGTTTTCATCATCGAACCGCATTCGTCGCAGAAGTTCATACCCGCCGTAGCGAGCCACCGGTTGAAAAATCCCCGGTTTCGCCGTGTCGGCTGCGGGGCGGAGCGCGAGCGCGATCGGGCAGCCCTACTTCGCCTCGGACCACTGGTCGCAGGCGTCCATGTCCTCCATGAGTTCGTCGTGGCGGCCGCAGTACGGGGTGATCTTCTCGTCGATCTTGACGTACTCGAAGTGAGCGCAGTTGCCGCAGTAGGCGTCCGGTCGCCCCCGTTCGTTGGCGGTCTCGACGAACTCGGCGTCGGTGAAATCGCCGTTCTGAGGGGCGCTGTTCTCGACGGTCGCGGAGCCGCCGTCCGCGGCGGCGCCGGAGGAGCCGTCGTGATTCGACCGTCCAGCGGCGGCGTCGGCCAGGATCTCGGCGTCCTGGCCGCGACTCGTCGGCTCGGACCCCGGCGGCTCCTCGCGGTTGGTCTGGGTGCGGACCTCGCCCTGGGGCTCTTTCCCGAACAGGCCGACCGAACCGAAGCCGCCGGCGGGCTCGGCGTCCTCGACGAGGCGGAGGTTGCCCTCCTCGGTGATCTCCATGCGTGCGGTGCCGCCGGGGTCGTTGCGGGTCTTGAACGTGGCGAGGCCGGCGAACAGGCAGGTCAGGGTGACCATCGCGCCGAAGAAGTAGACGACGACGGCCGCCGCCCCGAGCGGGTCGCCGGCGCCGAACCACTGGTCGGGGTAGGCGACCCGGAACAGCGCGACGCCGAGGACGGCGACGCTGGCGCCGATGACCGAGGCGGCGCGGGTCGTCCGGCCGCTCGGGAGGACGGCGAACACCCCGAGGAACGTGGCCGGGAGGCCGAGGCCGGCCAGCGTGCCGGCGAGCGTCCGCGCCGCGATGCGGTCGAGCCCGAGCGATGCCCCGACGTCCGTCGTCGCGATGGCGATGCTCGCGACGACCATCGCCGCGCCCGCCCCGAAGAGCGTCGCCCCCCCGTAGAACCGACGAGAGGTCGTCACCGTCCGCAGATGCCCCTCGTACACTTCGGTCAGGCTTGCCATACGCGACCTTCACCGTGCGAGACCATAACGACCCGTCAGACGCGCGTCTGACTCGTCGACCGTCGCGGTCGCTGTCCGGTTCGAGCGCGCGAAACGGGAAAACGAGCGGGGGCGGTGCGGTCAGTCGGCGGTCATCTCGACGCGCTGGGTGGCGTCCTCACCGCCGGCCGTCGCGGCCATGCGGTAGACCTGCCAGGCCAGCAGGACGACTAGGCCGGCGACGACCAGGAAGACCCTGAGGTTGGCGTCGACCATCGGCGTCGCGATCACTTCGCCGGCGTCGTTGGTCGTCGGGGCCGCGCCGTAGGGCGGGCCCGCGAGTATCTCGACGATGCCGAGGCCGACGACCCCCAGCAGGATGAGGCCGCCGCCCAGTGCCATCGCCGCCCTGTCGATCGTGGTGATGATAGTATCTTTCATTGGTGGTCACCGCCTCAGCCGAGCAGGTATTTGAGCTTCGGGTGTCGTTCGACGAACTTGGTCCGCTCGATGATGGCGTCCAGGCCGTAGTACCGACCGGCGGCCAGCGCCGCGAGGGTCACGAAGATGAGCAGGGTCTGGAAGTCCCCCGTCACCAGTCCGTGCCCGAAGCCGCCGTTGCCGACCCAGAACAGGGTCATGAAGATGGCCCCGCCGAACGCGGCCAGCCGGGTCAGGGCCCCGAACATGATCCCCAGGCCGATGAGCGTCTCGAACAGCGGGACGCCGGGCTCGACCAGCCAGGCCAGGTTCTCGGCCATCCACACCGGGATCGGCCCCAGCGCCGTGCCGGTCATGCCCTGCAGGTAGCCCGTCGCGCCGCCGTAGGTGAGCCCGCTCTCGATGATCTTCGTCACGCCGGCGTGGAAGAAGTACCACCCGGTGATCACGCGGAGCAGGGCGACCCAGTACTTCGCGACCGGGCCACCGATGTCGAACGCGAACTCGTCGGCCAGTGGGTTCGCCGTGTTGGTTGCCATGGTCGTCACCTCACATGTGCAGCTTGCGGGCGAGTATGCATATAAAGGGGTGCGCGTTCCCGAGGTCTGAAAATCCCGCGACGGGGACTGCACGGGCCGATCCACCGCATAAGTATCAGGTCGAACGCGGATCGCTCGGGCGGCGGGGCAGTCACGGCGGGCGATGGTCCGCCGCCGACCCGGTCGCGCTCAGACCAGCGAAGTGCCGTCGAACTCGCCGCGCTCGTAGTCGACGTCCATCAGGTCGAGGATGGTCGGCGCGATATCGAACAGATCCACGTCGGAGATCCGCGCCTCCTCGTCGTCAATCAGCAGCGTCGCGTTGTCGAAGCTGTGCATGCCGTTGCGGGCGCCGAACTCGACGAAGGGGTTCTTGCGGCCCTTGAAGCCGGCCTTCAGGTCGAAGCCGTGGTTCGGGACGATGGTCAGGTCCGGCGCGATGTCGTCGTGGTCGCCGCGGAAGGCGTCTTCCTTGGTGACGACGCGGTCGGCGACGGGTTCGCCGTTCGGGCCCTCCATCCCTTCGAGCTCGGCCTTCAGCTCCGAGCGAACCTGTTCGTACTCCTCCTCGGGGACGCTCCCGCGCGGTTCGCGGCCCTCGAGGTTGAGGTAGAAGCGACCCGGGATGAGCGAGTAGGCGTCGGCCTCGTCGGCGATGTCCGGGAGTTCGCTGTGGGTGTACTCCAGCGCGTCGGTGTCATCGCCCAGGTCCGTACCCAGGGCGACACCGTCGGCCGGCGTGACGGTGATCTCGAACCCGTCGTCGCCGTCCTCGACGTCGACGCCGTCGACGAGTTCGGTGGTGTCGGCCTTGTCCACGCCCATCGACTTGGGGGTCGCTTCGGACAGTTCGTCGACCAGGCGGTCGCGGACCCCCTCGGTGAGCGCGACGACGGTGTCGCCGTCGACGTAGGCCTCGCCCTCGACGCGGACGAGGTCGACATCGATGCGGAACGACGCTTCGCCGGTCGACTCGGTCTCGACGTCGGCGGCGTCGACGACCGCGACCGAGTCACCGTTCTCCTCGACGACCGCAGGGGCGGCGTCTTCGACGGCGGCGACGGCCTCGTCGCGAGTGTCCTCGGAGTCGGCCAGCAGCGCCCCGCCGTCGTAGTCGACGTCGAGCGTCGCCGGGTCGACCAGTTCGTCGACGTCGCCGGCGTAGTCGGGGTCGACCTCGACGTGGCCGCCCTCGCGCAGCCAGGCGCCGACCTGGAACGTGTAGTCGCTGTCCTGGCTGTAGGAGAGCCAGCCGTTCTCGCGGAGCCAGGCGTTGCAGTTGACCTCGTAGTCCAGCGTGGTGAACCCGTGGTCGGAGGCGACCATCATCGTCACGTCGTCGGGCAGCATCTCGCGCAGTTCGCCAAGGTACTCGTCGATCTTCTTGTAGAACTCGACGAACTCCTCGGCGTACTCGCCGTCGTACTCGTAGTCGCGGAACAGGAAGTGGTTGACCCGGTCGGTGGCCATGAAGACGCCGAAAAAGAGGTCCCAGTCGTCCTGCTCGACGTAGTGTCTGAACGACTCCTGGCGGGCGTCCAGCGTCGCGTGGGCGTCCTCCATGAACTCATTTTTGTCGGTGTGACCGAGGCCGGCGTTGGCGTCGATGCGGTAGTCGATCGACTGGAGGTAGTCGCGAAAGTCGTCGGGGTAGGCGGACTTCTCGACGCCCGGCGAAAGGAATCCGGAGACCATTCGCTGAACGTCGCGCTGGGGCGGGAACGTGGTGACGACGTTCATCACGGTCGCGTCGCGGCCGGCCTCGTGAACGCGGTCCCAGACCCGTTTGGTCTGGACGTCCCGGCGCATCGGGACGTACGTCTCGTAGGAACCGTTCTCGCGGTCCTGAAAGCCGTAAACGCCCGTCTCGCCGGGGTTCTTCCCGGAGGTCAGCGCCGGCCAGCAGGCCGAGGACTCGGGCGGTACGATGCTGTCGATAGCGCCGGCCGACCCCTCGTCGATGAGCCGCGAGAGGTTCGGGAACTCCTCCCGGTTGTCGGCGATGAGGCTATAAGGTACGCCGTCGATGCCGAAGAAAGCGACCCGCGGCTCGTCGTCGCCGCCGCGGATACGGTCGAACAGTCCCATACCCCGGATTACCGCGGTGGGGCACAAGAAGCTTCTTTTCGCGGACAGGCTCGCGGGGCGTCGGTGACGGTCCAGCCGCGACCGACCGCCGTCAGTCCCGCGACCGGTTCCCGGCCGACCGGTCGACGACCGCGTCGGCGGACTCGTCGCCGTCGGACCCGTCACCGTCGCGTTCGTCCCCGAAGTTCTCGGGGACCACCGTCAGGTGCGCCATCCCGGCCGTGGGCGTCCTGGTTGCCATACATATCGACGTACGCACGCGCCCCTGAAGTAATTACCCATGCTCATAATTCATCGGCGGAGCGGGGTCGGATGCGCGGGAGGAATACCGCGGGGACGGCGGCGACTCACGGCGTCGGTCGCACGGTGGTGCCCGGCAACTCAGCGCATGGATTCGCGGTCGACGGCGCTGTCGGAGACGATCCAGCCGTCGGGTTCGCTGGTGTCGAAGACGACGGTCTCGTCGTCGCAGTCGACGGCGACGTACCGTTCGGAGACGGCGGACACTTGTTCGCGCAGTGCTTCGGCGGAGGGAGGGTCGGTGTTCTGCATCGGGGTCACCTCGGACGAGTACACCTTGGGGCCGACGGATGATATAGGGGGGCGACCTCGTACGTGATTTCATCTCGTTTCAGAATCGTTCACGGCGCGGTGCTATCCGGCGATTTAATCGTTCACGCGGGGTGTGAACTGGCGTGAACCGTTCACCGTCGGCGAGAGAGGGTGACTGTCCCATCGGGACGGCGGAGTGAGTGTGAATCGTGCGGTCGAAAGAACGGTCGCGCCGCGAGCGCGTTTACTGGAACTCTTGCTCGTAGAGGTCCTGGGCGTGTTCGATGGCGTCGTAGGCGGACTGTTTGTCCTCCCAGCCCAGCGTCTCGACTTCCTTGCCCTCCTCGAGGTTCTTGTAGGTCGCGAAGAACTCGTCGATCTCGTCGAGTTGCTGTTGCGTGATGTCTTCGAGGTCCTCGATGTGGTCGTAGCGGGGGTCCTCGCTGGGGACGGCGATGACCTTGTCGTCCTGCTCGCCGTCGTCGTCCATCTTCATGAGCGCGACGGGGCGGGCCTCGATGACGCAGCCGGGGAACGTCTGGTCTTCGACGAGTACGAGCACGTCGAAGGGGTCCTCGTCGTCGTAGTACGACTGCGGGATGAACCCGTAGTCCGAGGGGTAGTGGACGTTCGAGTGGAGCACGCGGTCGAGGACGACGCCGGGGATATCCTTGTCGTACTCGTACTTGTTGCGCTCGCCTTTGAGGCACTCGACGACTGCGTAGATCTCTTCGGGCGGGTTCGGCCCCGTCTCGAGGTCTTGCCAGAGGTTCGACATCATCCGCGAGTCCGCCTGGCGCCGTCAAAGGCCTTTTCGTTTCGTCCGCATCCCCGTGGAGAATCGGAGGAACTCCCGGGTAGCGGTAGGATTATCATTCTGTGATATCACTCGGATAAGCCGTCGACGAGGGGGGGTATCCTCACGGATAACGGAAGAAAGTTAACAAGTGTTAAATAGCCAGATGACATTCCACTAACCATGTCAGAGGCACAATCGGTGACTGACACCCCCGGAATCGCACGCGAGCTGACCGCGTTCCAGCAGAACATCCTCGTTATCCTCGGCGAAGAGCCCCGATACGGGCTCGCTATCAAACGTGAACTCGAAGACTACTACGACGACGAGGTCAACCACGGCCGACTCTACCCCAACCTCGACGACCTCGTCGAGATGGGCCTGGTCGAGAAGAGCGAACTCGACAAGCGCACCAACCAGTACGCCCTGACCGACGAGGGCTACGAGACGGTGCTCGACCAGCTCTCCTGGGAGTTCTCGAAGCTCGTCACGAGCGGCGACCGCGCCGACGACCTGCGCGAGCTCGTCGACGCCGTTCAGGAGTAACTCACTCCGCCAGCGGACAGCGCTCGTCCGCGACCGAGAACGCGACCCGAACCGATTTTTCGACGATATCGCGCTGAGCAGCCGTCGGCCACGCGTTGCGCGGGTAGTACTCGGTCAGAAACTCCGAGAGCTCGCCGGCCGTCGCGTCGTGGATCGGCTTGGCGTAGTGGTTGCCCATGAAGTCGGCGAGCGCCGCGACGTTCGCGGCGTGGTCCTCGCCGTGCTTCTCGCGCACGTCGGCGACGAACTCCCGGTTGTACTCGTCGATCTCCGCCCAGTCGTCGCCCTCGCCCGGCCCGGACAGGGGGATCTCGATCCCGCGGTCGACGTCCTCGATCCGTTCGGTCCGGATCTCGCCGTCCTCGACCCACTCCTCGGGGTGGAGGACGAGCACGTCGCGGGTCTCGTCCTCGCGGACGCGGGCGGTGTAGTCGTGGGCGGCCAGTCGCTCGTCGCGGTCGGCGCGGTAGGCGGCGGCCTCGTCACGGTCGACTGCGAGGTCGGCGTCGCCGACCTCGTCGTTCCGCGGCGGCTTCGCCGCCGCGCGCTCGCGGGCGAGTCGGGTCAACCGCTCGGCCTCGTCGACGACCGGCTCCGGCGGGAGGTCGTCGGGGTCGCTCTCCTCGTCGGCCAGTACGTCCGGCGCTTCGCTGGGGTCGGGTGTCTCGTCTGGCATGGTGTGTGTCGTCGTGGGCCGATCAGGCCTCGTCGAGCGCCTCGTTCGCCAGGTCGTCGGCGCGGTCGTTTATCTCCCGCGGAACGTGTTCGAGCGACCACGACTCGAAGTCGGTCAGGAGCTCCCGGACGGTGACGCGGTACTCACGCAGGTCGGGGTCGTTCGTGTCCCACTCCCCGCGGACCTGTTTGACGATGAGTTCGGAGTCGCCGCGTACGTCGATCTCGTCCAGACCGTAGTCGCGGGCGACGCTGACGCCCTCGATGAGCGCCTCGTACTCGGCCTGGTTGTTGGTCGCGCGGCCGATGGTGTGGCCGCCCTCGGCGACGATCCCGTCGCCGCCGACGATCACCCAGCCCACCGCGGATGGGCCGGGGTTGCCGCGGCAGGCGCCGTCGAAGTAGACGTGCGCTCGGCCGCCGCCCTCGCGGACCAACCCTTCGAGGTCCGCCGGGTTAGCGCCCTGGATCACCACCTTGTCGTCGTAGGCGACGGCGGTCGCGTCGCCCCGGCTGGCGCGCCAGCGCTCGTGGTCCGTGTTCCCCGACTCGACTTCGACCCCCGCGTCTTCGAGCCGCTCGCGGGCCGTCGCCACGTCGCATTCGACTGTCGGCATCGTTCCGACCTCCGCCGTCGCCGGCATTATGGGTTCGGATCCGGTCGGACCGACCGCAGTCCGCTCCCGCCCCGACCGCTTTTGCCCGACCGGGCCGAACGAGCGGTCGGTACCCGTGTCGCTGACCGCGAGACTCGACCGCGCCGTCGGCCTGCCCGCGGCCTATCGGCTGATCGACGCGCTGTTGCTCGCCGTCCTGGTCGCGGCGCTGGCCGCCTGCTACGCGGCCGGCATGGCGCCGACGGCGGTCGCGGCGGTCGCGCTGGCGAGCTTCGGGCTGGAGTTCGCCGTCGGCCGCGTCGTCACCGACGGCCTCCTCCGCGGGCTCGAACTGGCCGACGAGGCGCCGCCGCGGCTCCGCCGGATCGCCGCGGAGGTGGCCGCCGACCTGAGCGTCGCGACGCCGTTGGTGGTCGTCGACCGCGAGAGCGCCGGCGGGGTGAACGTCCTCGGTGACGACGACCGCACGGTCCTCGTCGCCTCCGCGTCGCTCGCCGAACGGCTCGACGACCCGGCGCTCCGGGCGGTCGTCGCCCACGAACTCGCCCACCGCTCGCTCGGTCACCTCCACCGAATTCCGATCCGGGAGGGCGCCACGCACGGCGTCGGCCTCGCGGCGTTCTGGCTCCTCGCGCTCCGGCACCTCCCGCCGCAGGTCGCCGCCGTCGCCGGCGGCGCCTTCCTCGTCGCCGGCGTCGGCCGGTCGAACGACGTCAACCTCCTGCTGTACGTCCTCGCCAGCGCCGGCGCCGTGGTCCTCGTCCGGGCGCTCGCGGCGCGCGCGAGCCGGCTGGAGGAGTGTCACGCCGACGACGTGGCCGTCGCGGCGACGAGCGCGACGGACTTCTGCACCGGGCTCTACGCCGTCGGCGCGCTCGGTGACGCCGACGACGCGGTCGCCGGTGGCAGCCCCTTCGGCGCGCGTCGGACGCGGCTGGAACGGCTGACGGCCGAGCATCCGTCGATCGAGGCCCGACTGGCCCGGTACGGAGTCGCGCCCGACGAAGTGGCCGATGGAGCGCCGGGCCAGCGGCCGGTCGACGACTGACCCCGCGACGGTCGACTCCCGCGCCGCGCCCCGTTCCGACCCCCAGCGTTCTCCACCGACTCATTGAAGCCCGTGGGGACGGTAGGGTCGGGCGAATGGCGGGCATGCGCCTCGACGACTTCATCGAGGACTTCCAGCGCGACGAGGCCGCGGAGAAGCGCCGGCTAGCCGAGGAGAAGTCCTACGAGATCACGGAGTACCTCGACGACGTGGAACGGGAGTTCCAGCAGGCCGTCCAGGGTGACTCGATGTTCGGCTCGACGGCACCGGAAGTGTTCGTCGGCCGCTCGGGCTACCCCGACGTGTCGACGGGCGTGTTGTCGCCGATGGGCGGCGACGCCGACGCCGCCGACTTCGCGACCAGCGGCGACTGGTACAGCCAGGGCTACGGAATCGACGACGTGCTCCAGCGGCGGACGGGGATGCTCAACTCCACGCGGTCGGCGAAGGTCGACGTGTCGGACGTGTGGGACGGCTTCGTCGGCACCCAGCGGGAGGTGGCCATCGCCGACCACCCCGTCGACGTGGAGGTCGGCCTCGACGGGACTCCCGACATCGACCTCTCGCTCGACGATATCTCGACGCCGACCGGCCCCAGGGCACGGGCGACCAACGCCGACCTGGCGGAGAACCCGCACGTGCCGCGACCGGTCGAGAAGACGCTGGAGGACGACGACTGGGCCGCCGAGGGGGCGATGACTTACCTCTACCGCCGCGGGTTCGACGTGTACGACATCAACACGATCCTCTCTGCGGGCGCGCTCGGGCAGGGCCACAACCGCAGGCTCGTGCCGACGCGGTGGTCGATCACCGCGGTCGACGACACCGTCGGGAAGTACCTCCGCGGGGGGCTCCAGCACAGCGACACCGTCGACGAGGTCTCCGTCTGGACGAACGAGTACATGGGCAACCGCTACTGGGTGATCCTCGCGCCCGGCAACTGGGAGTTCGAACTCGTCGAGATGAAGGCGCCCGAGAGCGTCTGGAACCCGGCGGCGAGCGACTACTACCTGTCCAGTGCCCACGAGGGCTGGGAGGGCCGAACGGGCTACGTCGAGGAGACCGCCGGCGCCTACTACGCCTCGCGGTTGGCCGTCCTCGAACACCTCCAGGAGGTCGATCGGCAGGCGAAGGCCCTCGTGCTCCGGGAGGTCACGGACGACTACTGGGCCCCGGTGGGCGTCTGGCAGGTCCGCGAGGGCGTCCGTCACGCCTTCGAGGGCGAACACGGCGTCGCCGAGAGCTTCCGCGGCGCGCTCGAGGGAGTGCTCCCGGCGGTCCCGGTCACGCTGGGCCGACTCCGCCGGAAGTCCAACCTCGTCGCCGGCCTGCAGACTTCGATCACCGACTTCTGAGGCCCCGTACTCGCGGCTGCATCCACGGATCTACGGGTCGCGTCCGACGCGGCCGCGATGGTGTCACGTCGGAAGGGTTTTCGTACGACCGTGCGTAACGGGCGGTATGCTTCTCCAGATGGGGATGCCGGGCGGCATCGAACTGCTCGTCATCCTCGTAATGGGCCTGCTGATGTTCGGCCTGCCGCTGATTCTCGTCGCCGTCCTCGGTGTGCTGTGGCTGCGGTCGGACGACGACTACGACGAACGTATCCGGGAACTGGAGACGGAGATCGCTCGACTCAACGCGCAGGTCGGCCACGACGGCGGCGCCACCGCCGACGAGTTCACCGATCCCGACGCCGCCGACCGTTCGACCGACGACGGCACCGACTACCCGACCGACGGCGGCCCCAACGCTGACCGCGACAGCGAGTAGGGCCCCCTTGCTACGGTGCCGTCGCCCAAGTCCGTCGCTCCGCGAGACCGCCCGCGATCCACGGTCGGCGGTCCGCCGAACGGCGGCGCGGCTGGACGGTCAGTGCGGAAGAAAGTACGGTCGTGGGCGAGGGCGGTCGACCGCTCCGGCGGGGCGGAGGAGTCCCTCCGAGACCCACTCAGGCTATCTCGTCACCGGTCACTGTTTCGTCCGACTGGATCCACGCCCGGTGGTTGTCGACATCGTAGATGACGACGTCACCGTTCGCGATCTCGAGTTCGTCGTAGCGGCTCGTCTCGGAGCGAGTTTCGTTAGTTGCCATTGTTGTGGTCCACGTTCCGTCGCTGTCTGTCGGTCCGGCGCTGTCAGTAACTACGCCCTATGCCTTGTTAAATGTTACCAATGGTCCGGAAATTGACCCCGGAACGGTGACGACGCGGTTGCGATCCGAAAGAAACTCTCCGTCAGTTCTTTCCTGTTCACAATGATTGACGGGGCTCGGGCGGCAAATCGCACAACGACACCTGCGTGGCCGTCGTTGGTCCCCGCGGCACGGTGGGTGCAGACTAAGAAACCACGTATGCAACGGACACAGCTCTTCGTAGTCGCGTCAGTCGCACTGCTGCTCGCCGCGTCGCCGGTCGCCGGCGCGGTCACCGTCCAGGGAGCCTCCGACCCCGTCGAGACGGGCACCCTCTCGGGTTCGACCGGTCCGGCGGACGCGTCCGCCGCGGCGGTCCAGCAACAACAACAACAAGACAACGTCACGGGCAACCCCGGGATCGACGTGTCGGTGCCGGACACCGATTTCGTCCCCGGCGCCCGGACCGCGCTGCAGGTCGTCGTGCTGAACGACGGCAACGTTACCAACGGGTCGCTGTCGAACCCGCAGCTCGAACAGCAGGTGACGACCGCCCGCGCGCTTCGGGTCAACGTCGGCGACCACGACGCGCCGCTGACGGTCAACACCAACGAGCGCGCCGTCGCGCGCCTGCCAGACGGCTCGTCGGCACCCGTGGAGTTCCGGATGGAGGTCGACCGCTCGGCACAGCCGGGCACCTATCAGCTCCCGATCAACGTCTCGTACAACTACACCCGGTCGGTAAACCCGCAGACGAGCGAGTACAACCGCACGAGCACGATACGGAACTTCACGGTCAACGTGACCATCGAGGAGGCCGCGCAGTTCCGTGTGACCGACGTCGAGTCGACCGCTCGGATCGGCGCCACGGGCACCGTCGACGTGACGATGCGCAACACCGGGACCGCGGTCGCCCGCAACGCCTCGGTCGCGCTCACTTCCCAGAACGCCGACCTGACATTCGGCGCGTCGGCGTCGTCGACTCGCTACGTCGGCGGCGCCTGGGCGCCCGGTGAGACGCGGACCGTCTCTTACCGCGTCAGCGCCGCCCAGTCGGCGAGCCAGCAACAGTACGCCTTCGGCGCGACCGTCAGCTACGAGGACGGGGACAGCACGCCGATGGAGTCCAACAGCCTCTCGCTGGGCGTCACGCCCGCGCGCGAACAGACATTCACCGTCGTCGACAGCGCGAGCGACGTGGCGGTCGACGACGACGGGCCCGTGACCATCACCGTCCGCAACGACGGGCCGACCGACGTGCGCGACGCGTCCGTATCGGTCACCTCCGGCAGCCCCGCGCTGACCTTCGGCGGGTCCACGACCGCCAGCGAGTACGTCGGCACCTGGGCCGCCAACGAAACCCGCGAGATCGCCGTCGAGGCGACGGCGACGCCCCAGGCCGAGAGCCGCACCTACTCCCTGCAGGCGTCGGTGAACTACGAGGACGGCGAGGGCGACCCCGGCGAGTCCGGGACGCTCCAGTTCGGCGTCCGTCCCGACCCCGAAGTCGAGTACGAGTTCAGCGCGAGCAACCTGAGTTCGACGCTCCGGGTCGGTGCGGAGGGCACCCTCTCGGGCACGATCACCAACGTCGGCGACGCGCGGGCCGACAGCGTCGTGATCGTCTTCGAATCGGAGAGCCAGAGCGTCTCGCCGCTCGAACGCGAGTACTCCGTCGGCAACCTTCGGGTCAACCAGTCCAAGGAGTTCACCTTCGACGTCGAGGTCAGCGAGGCCGGCGAGGCGGGCCCGAAGCAGTTCACACTGCGGCCGACCTACCGCAACGCCGACGACGAGCGTAGCGAGGCCGAGAGCTTCGACACCCGCCTGCGCGTCCGCCAGCAACGGGACACCTTCGACGTGTCCGTCGGAGACGGGACCGTCGAGCGCGGCGCCGGCCGCGTCATCGAAGTGACGGTCACGAACGTCGGCGAGGAAGCCGTCAGCGACGTGTCGGCGGCCATGTTCGCCGACGACCCGATCAGCGTCGACGACAGTGAGGCCTACGTCGACGAGATCCCGGCCGGCGAGTCGGAGACGCTCGTCTTCGAGATCAGCGCCGGCTCGGGCGCGCTGACGAAGTCCTATCCCGTCGAAATGGACTTCCAGTACGACGACGCCGACGGTGACACGACCCTCTCCAGCGGCTACACCGTCGCGGTCGACGTGACCGAGCCCGACGACAGCGGCGGCAGCGGCCTGCCGGTGCCCGTCATCGCCGGCGCGCTCGTCGTCCTCGTCCTGCTCGGGGTCGGCTACCTGCGGTACGGCAGGTAAGATGGTCTTCGAGTGGTTCACCGACGAGGTCGGCGACGCCATCGCCTCCTACCCGGGGCGGATCAGCCTCGCCTTCCTCCTGTTGACCGCGGTCTTCCTCGCCGGTCTGGGCAACGTCGAGACCGAGGGCGGGAGCAACCAGTTCGTCGAAGACCTCGATTCGTTCGAGGCCTTCGAGGACATCCAGCGGGAGTTCAGCACGGGCTTCGGCGGAGGGTCGACGAGCACGCAGCTGCTCCAGCGCGAGCAGAACGTCCTCTCGCGGACGAGCATGTTGCGGATGCTGCGAGCCCAGCAACGGTTGGAGGACCACGGCGGGTTGCGCGTGACGAGCGTCTCCAGCCCGGCGCGGACGGTCGCCCAGCAGCTCGACCCGGAGGCGTCGACGGTCGAAGCGCAGATCGACGCCGTCGAGCGGGCGACAGCGACCGAGATCGACCGCGCGGTCCGCCGGGCCGCGGAGACGCCCGGGTTCACTTCCCAGGTCAGTGATAACTTCGACACCGAGACCGCCGCGGCGCGGGCCGCTCAGGCCTCGGTGACCCACGGCCGCGACGTGGACGACCGCGAGGAGCGCGTCGAGCAGATAGTCGGGAGCGTCGGCGGCGACATCGACATCGTCGGGAGCGCCCCGAACACCATCGGCTCGTCGCTGGCGCTCGTGCTCCCGGCGGCGTTCCTCCTCATCGTCGGCTTCCTGGTCGTCGCCTACCGTGACCTGGTCGACCTGGTGCTGGGCGTCATCGCCATCCTGATGACGCTTTTGTGGACGTTCGGGTTCCTCGGACTGGCCGACATCGCGTTCAATCCCCTCCTCGTGGCGGTGCCGCCGCTGCTGATCGCGGTCGGTATCGACTTCGGGATCCACGCGGTCAACCGCTACCGCGAGGAGCGCGAGCGCGGCCAGCCCGTCGGGACGGCGATGGACGTCACGACCGCGCAGCTGTTGGTCGCCTTCTTCATCGTGATGGGGACGACCGTCATCGGCTTCCTGTCGAACCTGCCGAGCGCCCTCGCGCCCATCCGCGACTTCGGCCTGGTCGCCGCCATCGGCATCTGTTTCACCTTCCTGATCTTCGGGATCTTCCTCCCGGCCGCGAAGGTCAAGACCGACCGCCTGCGCGCGAAGTACCCGATCCCGACGATGAGCGAACGCCCGCTCGGGTCGGAAGGGTCGCTGCTCGGTCGCGCGCTCGGCGGCGGCGTCGTCATCGCTCAGCGCGCGCCGGCGCTGTTCATGCTCGTGATCCTGGTCGCGAGCGGCGCTGCGGGCGTCTACGCGACCGGCGTGGGCACCGGCTTCAGCCAGGACGACTTCCTGCCGCCGGAGTACGAGGAGATCCCCGACTGGCAGAAGGATCTTCCGGCGCCGTTCAGCCCGCCCGAGTACAGCACCATCTCGAAGAGCAACTACATCGAGGACAACTTCCCACAGAGCAGTTCGGTCCTGTTGTTCGTCGAGTCGCGGATGCACCGCGACGCGGCGCTCGACCAAGTCTACCGGATGGGTAACGATCCACCGCCGACCGTCCTCCGCGAGGGCCGCCACGCGGAGAGCCAGTCGGTCGTCACGATCGTCCAGTCGTACGCCGACCGGAACCCGCAGTTCGCCGACCTCGTGGCGCGCAACGACCCCGACGGCGACGGGATCCCCGAGCAGAACCTCCGGGAAGTGTACGACTCGCTCGAATCCGCGCCGGCCACCGGCGTGAGCGGCGTCCTCTCCGAGGACCGCCGGAGCACGCTCGTCACCTACTCGGTCGACCCCGACGCGACCAACCGCGAGGTCGCCGCCGACGCCGAGACCATCGCCGCCGAGACCTCGCTCGACGCGGCGCCGACGGGCAACGCGATCATCTTCGAGGAGGCCTCGGAGCTGATCCTCAGCACCGTGATCACGAGCCTGATCATCACGCTCGTCGGCGCCTCCGCGTTCCTGATCGTCGTCTACCACGTGCTCGAGGGGCGCGCGTCGCTCGGCGTCGCCAACGTCGTCCCCATCGCGTTGACGGTGACCTTCGTCGTCGCGTCGATGCGCTATCTCGGCATCGACTTCAACGCGATCAACGGCGTGATCCTCTCGCTGACGATCGGCCTCGGCATCGACTACTCCGTCCACGTCGTCCACCGGTTCGCCGACGAGTTCGAGCGAGCGGACCTCGACACGGCCCTCGACCGAGCCATCCGGGGCACCGGCGGCGCGCTCACCGGCAGCATGCTCACCACCGTCGCCGGTATGGGCATGCTCGTGTTCGCGCTCAACCCCGCCATCGGCGCCTTCGGCGTGCTGACTGCCCTGTCGGTCGTCTACGCCTACATCGCGTCCATCGTCGTCCTCCCGTCGACGCTGGTACTGTGGGACCGCATCGTCAACCAGTCGCGCGCGGCCAAGTTGCTGTACGGCCGCGGCAGCAACCCCACGCCGGAGTCGCCGGTCGAGGAGTGACCGCGGCGGCGGTCGCCGCTCTTCGCTGGCACCGTTCCGCGACGCCGCGGCGACCGCCGCGCCCGCGCGCCCCGAACGATTTACGCCTGCTCCGCTAACACGGACCTATGATTCACGTGGTCATCGTCGGCGCGTACGGCAGCGCGGGCGCGGCGGTCGCGAAGTCGCTCGCCGAGGAACCCGACGTACAGCTCACGCTGATCGACGACGGCGACCCCGGCGGCGGCCTCTGTATCCTGCGGGGCTGTATGCCCTCCAAAGAGGTGCTGTCGGCCGGCGCTCACCGCTTCCAGGCGCGCCACGACGACCGACTGCTCGGCGACCCCCACGAGGTCGACCTCGACAGGACGATCGAACGCAAGGACGACCACACGCTGGGATGGGCCGAACACCGCCGGGAGTCGATCCACGAGATCACCGAGCGGTCGGACGTGGAGTTCGTCCACGACACCGCTCGATTCGTCGACGACCACACCGTCGTCGCGGGCGGTCGCGAGATCACCGGCGACTACGTGGTGATCGCGACGGGCTCGGCGATCAACGTCCCCGACCTCCCCGGCATCGAGGACGTCCCTCACCAGACGAGCGCGGACTTGCTAGACGCCACCGAACTCCCCGACTCGGCGGTCGTGATGGGGCTGGGGTACGTCGGCCTGGAGATGGTCCCCTACCTGAGCGAGGTGGGCGGCACCGACGTGACCGTCGTCGAGCACGACGAGCGGCCCATCGACGAGGCCGACCCCTCGTTCGGCGACACGATCCTCGACCTCTACCGCGAACAGTTCGACGTGACGATCCCGACCGAGTGCTACGAGAGGCGGGTCGAACCGACCGACGACGGGGGCGTCCGCCTCTACCTCGAACACGTCGACGGCGACGACGAGGTCGTCGAAGCCGACGAACTCTACCTGTTCACCGGGCGGCGCCCCTGCGTAGGGCGGCTCGGGCTCAAAAACTCCGCGCTGGAGCGGGGCCCCGACTGGGTGCTCGACACGATGCAGGCCCGCGACGACGACCAGGTGTTCGTCGTCGGCGACGTCAACGGCAAGGAGCCGATCCTCCACGTCGCCAAGGAGCAGGGGTTCACCGCAGCCGAGAACATCCTCCGGCGCGAGCGCGGCGAGCCCCTGACGGCCTACGAGAACGTCACCCACCACGTCATCTTCTCGGGCCTGGGCGTCTACCCCTACGCCCGCGTCGGCATGACCGAACGCGAGGCCCGCGACGCCGGCTACGATATCGCCGTGGCGAAACGGCAGGCCAGCGACGACGGCGTGTTCGAAGCGAAGGACACGCCGGAGGGCGTCGCCAAGCTCGTCGTCGACCGCGAGAGCGCGACGGTACTGGGCTGGCAGGGCCTGCACTACCACGCCGACGTGATGGCCAAGACCATGCAGGTCGTCGTCGAGATGGGGCTGGACGTGCGAGAGGTGCCCGACCGGGCGTATCACCCGACGACGCCCGAGATCCTCGACGGACTGCTCCGGGACGCGACCGACGAACTGGCGGAGTAGCGAGTCACTCGACCGTCACTTCTCGCGTCGCTCGCGGATCGCGTCGGCGAGTGCATCGGGGTCGTCCAGCCGCTCGACTACCCCCAGTTCGTCGCCCACCGCGACCTCGCCACCTTCGACCACGTCGGCGCAGATCCCGCCGCGTTCCTCGGAGAGCGCGTCCGCGAGCCCCTCCTCGCCGGCCACTTCCTCGACGTGGGCGCAGGGCGGCCGCCGCCGCGTTCCCTCGAAGACAGCCTCGCCGACTGAGAACCGAGTGTCGAGCAGGTCGACCACGTCGTAGTCGACCACGAGGTTCCGGCGGTGGCGCCCGTCCGAGAGGTCGATACCGTACCGCTCGCGGACCGTTTCGACCGCCCCGCTGTCGACGAGGGTGACCTGGCACACGTCGTAGGGCGAGTAGTACCCGCGGCCGTGACAGTAGCGGTCGCCGGCCAACCCGCCGCCGGCGACGGCTCGGACGCGCTCGCTGGCCTCCATCGGTGCGCTCCCCTCGGGCGCGGTCCAGATCTGTCGAACGCTGGGCATAGTCGCGGTCGGGACCGGGCGGGCAAAACGGTTCCGTCGAGCGGTTCGGCGATGCGTGCAACGGCGCGGTCGGGAGCGCGTCGCGGTTACTCCCCCTCGTAGCTGTGGCCGTCGCTGACCGGCGGCGCACCGACGCCGATCACCCGGGCGAGGCCCTGCGCTTCGTCAGCCACGTGCGCTCGATGCGGGCTCCCCGGCTCGGCGACGAAGAACTGGCCGGTCTCGACCCGATACGTCTCCTCGGGTGTCTCGACGCTGAGCGTCCCGGATATCACGTAGAACGCTTCCTCCTGTTCGTCGTGGTAGTGCATGCCCGAGAGGGGGATCTCCTCGCCCGGTTCGACGGCGTAGGTCCGCAGTCCGAGCCGCTCCATCCCCGCGGCCTCGCTGACGTACCGCATCTCGGACGGTCGGTCCGGCTCCGGTTCCAGTTCGTCGGGGTCGACGACGTGATAGCCCATGGAGAGGGCTCGACCGACGAGGCCCTAAGTCTTCGCCGACCGTCGGTTCCCGCGGTGGGCGGCCGGACGGCGACCCCGTGTCGATAGGCCTGACAGGTCGTCGCGTCGCCGGCCGCAAAGCCGAGCCTGTCGACGGCGACGGCGACCGACCGCGGTCCGCCGGGCCCGCACGGAACCGCGCGACTGCGTCGACAAATCCCGCCTTTCCGGGGGCTGTATCGACCTGCTCGTTCCTCCAGTGATCGGCCGCGGATCGCCGCCGGCGGGCGACCGGCGAGCTGACCTGTCGGCCCGCGGTCGCGGCGGCGACGAGCGGACGCCCCGGCGGGTAACGCGGCGTTGTTCGGGCGCCGGGACGGGGTTACTCGCGGTGGCGGCTGAATAACAACGGCCGCGGTGTCCGTGCCACCGGTGGTATGTTCGACTTCTCACTCGATCCCCCATCGACGCGAGGGCGTGCCCTCGTGGTCGTGATCGTACTGGTGTTGCTCGCGAGTACTGTCGCCGTCGGCGCGGCGGCGCTCATCCCCGGTCAGTCGGACGATGGCTCGGCCGCTGGGGCCGCACAGGACTCGTCCGACGCTTACCCGTCGACACTGAATCTCTCGGCGGCGAACGCGACCCTCCGCGGCGGGGCGGCCAACGACACGGCCGGCTGGTCGGTCGCGTCGGCCGGTGACGTGAACGGCGACGGCGTCGACGACCTGATCGTCGGCGCGCCGCGTACCGGTTCAGCGGGTCCGAACACCGGCGCGGCGTACGTCGTCTACGGCCCCGCGAACGAATCCTCGTTCGACCGCAGCCAGAACGAGTCGTCACTGAACCGCAGCCAGGCGGACGTGGTGTTGCGCGGCGCCGACAGCAACGACCTGGCGGGGTGGTCGGTATCGACCGCCGGGGACGTCAACGGCGACGGCTACGCCGACGTGGTCGTCGGCGCGCCGTACAACGACAGCACCGCCGTCAACGCGGGCGCCGCCTACGTCGTCTACGGCAACGAGTCGATGCGGGCGACGGTGAACCTCACCGACGCCGACGCGGTGCTGACCGGTGCCGGAGCCAACGACCTCGCGGGCTACGACGTGTCCTCGCTCCGCCGGACGAACGTGAGCGGGGGCGTCGACGGCACCGACGCGAACGCCACGAACGCGACGGCCGCCGTCCTCGTCGGCGCGCCGGGCACCGACGGTGCAGACGGGAACGACACCGGCGCGGCGTACGTCGTCGACGGCGAGTCGGTCGCCGACGGTGGCGAGGTGACCCTCTCGAACGCGACGGCGACGTTCGTCGGCGAACGGGCGGGCAGCAACGCCGGCTGGTCGGTCGCCGCGGCCGGCGACGTGAACAACGATAGCGTCGCCGAGGTCGTCGTCGGCGCGCCGCTGTACAACGCGAGCGCCGAGAACGAGAGTGAACGACGCGCATTCGCCGGTGCGGCGTACGTCGTGAACGGCTCCAGCGAGGGGACGGTCTCGCTCGCCGACGCGAACGTCACGTTCGTCGGGAAGTCCGAGGGCGACCGAGCGGGGTACGCCGTCTCGACGGCCGGCGACGTGAACGACGACGGCGTCTGGGACGTGGTCGTCGGCGCGCCGTACGACGACCCGCTGAATCGGACGGACGCGGGCGCGGCCTACGTCATCTACGGTGACGAGGACCTCGACGGGGAGTCCTCGCTCGCCGACGCGGACGTGGGGCTGACGGGCGCCGAGGCCGGGGACCGAGCCGGCTGGTCGGTCGCCGGCACGGGTCCGAGGGGCGTGACGTGCGACGGCGTCGCCGACGTGCTGATCGGCGCGCCGCTGAACGACTCGACGGACTCGAACGCCGGCGCCGCGTATCTGGTCGCCGGCAACGACTCGCTGTCGGACGAGGCGAACCTATCGACGGCCGCGACGACGTTCGTCGGCGCGTCGGCAGGTGATTACGCCGGCTACGCGGTCGATACGGGCGACTTCGACGGCGACGGCTTCGGCGACGTGGTCGTCGGTGCGCCGCTGAACGACTCGCTGAACCGCACCGACGCCGGCGCCGCCTACGTCTCCGTCAGCGGTTGCGACGCCGTCGAGCCGGTCGACACGCCGACGGAAACTCCTTCGCCGACCGAGACTCCGACTCCGACCGCGACGGCGACGGTCACCGAAACTCCGACTCCGACGGCGACGGCCACCGCGACGGCGACCCCGACTGTGACGGCCACCGCGACTCCAACTCCGACGGCGACGGCCACCGCGACGGCGACCCCGACTGCGACGGCAACGGCCACGGAAACTCCGACTCCGACTGCGACGGCAACGGCCACCGCGACGGCTACGCCGACCGAAACCCCGACCCCGACCGTCGTTCCGACGGACGTGCCGCCCGAGACCGAGACGCCGGACGACACCGAGACGCCGACGCCCACGGCGACGGAAACCCCGACCCCGACGCAGACGCCGGAGCCTGCCGAGGAGACGATCGACTTCGTCGCGTTCTGTTTCGACTCGGACCAGACCGAACGGCGGGTGATCATCTTCTCGGACATCGCCGAGAACGACGCCGGTGAGCCGGTCGCGGCCGAGTACGACGAGGGCGGGAGCGGCCCCGCTCCGGTCTCGGTCGTCCACCAGGCCGGCGGCGCCCTCTACGAGGTCTCCGGGAGTCCCGGGGCGATCGAGGCCGGCGAGGGGAGCGAAGTGACCGGCGCGCGCTCGGCGAGCGAACCGTGCGCCGCGGGCCAGACCGACCTGCGGTTCACCGCAGGTGAACTCTCCGACGGCGCCGCCAAGGCGTTCCCCGACAACGCCGACGTGGAGACGCCGACGCCCACGGAGACGCCGACTGCGACGCCCGACGACGACGGCGACGGTGGCGCGGGCAACGCGGCCGCCGGCGACGCCAGCGCGCTGGAGACGATGTCCCAGTCGCCGCTGTTCCCCGTGCCCGTGTTCGCGATGATGGGCCTCTCGATGGTCGTCCTCGCGCGCAACAAGCTCCGCACGGAGGAGTGACGGACGACCAGTAGCGGGAACCCCACGCTTCGACAACACGTTTTTCGCCCTCGCGGGTGACCAGCGAACGATGGCGACCAGCACCGACCGCGGCCTCGTCCGGATCGAGGATCCGCGAGCACTGCTCGTCGGCGACAGCCGTCGGTGGACGGCCGGCGCACTCGGGCTTGCGGTCGGCCTGTTCGCGACGAGCGCCGCGGTCGACTACCTCGCCCTGCAGGCGGTCACCGGCCGCCAGCCTGGCTTCCACTTGGCCGCCGACCTCGCCCACGTCTTCGCGATGGGGTCGCCCGCCGGCTACCTGCTAGTGATCGGCATCGCCGCCGGCCACGCAGCACTGAACCGCGGCTACCTCCCGACGCTGGTCCTGGCGAGCGCGCTCCGGTTCGGCGACGCCGTGTTCTATGTCGCCGACGCACGGGCGCTACAGGAGGAGACGGTCGAACTCGGCGACGCGACCGTGGCCGCTGGCTTCCGACCGTACTTCCTCACCAGCCACCCCCCGGAGGTGCTGATCTACCCGACGCTCGGCTTCGCGCTGGGGCTGCTCGTTCGACGCGTCCGCCGCGGGCGCGACGCGAACGGTGAGTCCCGACCGCAGGAACGCGTGAGGCGCAACCGATTTGCCGCACCGACGCTGAGAGAGGGGTAACGTGGACGACACGATCCGCTGGCTGCAGGGCCGCCCCTACTACGAAGGGCAGATCACCGAGCGGCGCACGACGACCGGCCGCGAGGCCACCTTCGCCGACGTTGATCTCGATTCGCGACTGGCGAGCGCGTTCGAATCGGAGGGGATCGACCGGCTGTACGACCACCAGGCCGCGGCCGTCTCCGCGGTTCGCGACGGCGACAACGTCGTCCTCGCGACGCCGACGGCCAGCGGGAAGTCGGTCGGCTACACCGTCCCGGCCTTCGAGCGGGCGCTCGACGACCGGGCGACGACGCTCTATATCGCGCCGCAGGTCGCGCTCATCAACGACCAGGAGGAGACGCTCTCGGACCTGGCCCACGGTCTCGGCTTCGCTTCGGGCGTCTCCGTGGCGCAGTACACCGGTCGCCAGGACAGGAAAGAGAAGGAAGCCATCCGCGACCGCCAGCCCACCGTCCTGCTGACGACGCCCGACATGCTCCACTACGGGATCATGCCCCACGGCCACCGGCTGTGGGACTGGTTCTTCGAGCGCCTGGAGACGGTGGTGATCGACGAGGTCCACGAGTACCGCGGCGTGTTCGGTAGTCACGTCTCGCTCGTCTTCCGCCGACTGGCCCGGCTCTGCGAGCGCTTCGACGCTGACCCCGACTGGGTGTGTTGCTCGGCGACGACCGGCAACCCGGTCGACCACGCGGCGACGGTGACCGGCCAGCCGACCGAGTCGTTCGACCTCGTGACCGAGGACACCAGCGCGACGGGACCGACCCACTGGCTCTGCTGGAACCCGCCGGAGTACGGCGACGGCGAGGGGTTCGGCAGCGGCCGCCGTCGGTCGAACCACGTCGAGACCAAGCGGCTGTTCGTCGACCTCGTGACGAAGGGTCACCAGACCGTCGTCTTCACGCAGTCGCGGCAGGTCGCCGAGCGCTACGCGACCGACAGCGCGAGCGACTTGCGCGACCGGGGCGAACACGACATCGCGCGGTCGGTCGAAGCGTACCAGGCCGCGCTCACCGACGAGCGCCGCGGCGAGATCGAGGACGGCCTCGACTCCGGGGAGATCCGCGGCGTCTGGTCGACCAACGCGCTCGAACTCGGCGTCGACATCGGCGGACTCGACGCGGTGTTGCTCGACGGCTACCCCGGCACGCGGATGGCCGCGTTCCAGCAGGGCGGCCGCGCGGGGCGGGGGACCGACCCGTCGCTCGTCGCGATGGTCGCCGGCGAGGACCAGCTCGACCAGTACCTGATGGCCCACCCCCGCGATTTCTTCGACGAGGAACCCGAAGAGGCGATCTCCAACCCGGAGAACGAACACCTCATGCCCGACCACGTCCTCGCCGGCGCCCGCGAGACGTGGCTGCAACCCGACGACGACGACCACTTCGGCGGGCCGTTCCCGGACATCGTCGCCGACCTCACCGAGAGCGGCGACCTCGACCGCCGGAACACCGACGCGGGCCTGCGCTGGCTCTACTCGGGCGAGGGCAGCCCCCAGCACGAGATGAGTCTGCGGACCGTCGGCGACCGCGAAGTCCAACTACGCGACCGACGCGACGGGGACCGGATCGCGAAGCTGTCGTTCGCCGACGCGCTCCGTGACGCCCATCCCGGCGCCGTCTACCACCACCAGGGCCAGGACTACGAGGTGGTCGACCTGGACCTGCGCTCGGACGTGGCGGACCTGGCGCCGGTGCGTCCGGACTACTACACGCAGGTGCTCCACGACAAGACGATCACCGTCGAGAACGACCGACGGGAGCAGGTCCTGCCGACCCACGACGACGTGACGGTCCGGTTCGCCGACGTGAGCATGCGCAAGCAGATCACCGGGTTCGAGCGCTACGACCGACAGAGCGGCGAGCCGATCGGACAGGAACCCCTGGAGTTGCCGGAGACGACGCTGGAGACGGAGGCACTCTATTTCACCGTCCCCGAGGCGGTCGAGACCGATGTCCGGGTTGCCGGCGACGGGCCCGACGCCTTTCCGGGGGCGATCCACGCCGCCGAACACGGGATGATATCGCTGTTTCCCCTCTCCTTTCTCTGCGACCGCCGGGACGTGGGCGGGCTGTCGACGCCGCTGCATCCCCACACCGACTGCGCGACGATCTTCGTCTACGACGGCTACCCCGGCGGGGTCGGGCTGACCGAGCGGGCCTACGAGACGGTCGTCGACCTGATGGAACGCACTCTCGGGATGCTCCGGGACTGCCCCTGCGAGTCGGGCTGTCCGGCCTGCGTCCAGTCGCCCCACTGTGGCAACGCCAACGATCCCCTGGAAAAGGACCTGGCCGCCGACCTGCTCGGCGCGCTCGTCGAGTAGCGGTCCTCGGCCTCGTCCGCGCGCCGTTCCGCCAGCGATCGATCCCGCCGGCCGAACCGCCCGACTCGCGGGGCGGTCGCCTCCGTCCCGAAACAGTCGGAATCCGGACCGTTTCGGTCGTTTCGTCCGTTCGCCCGTCCGTTGCGACCGTTTCGACTCGTTCGGCGACCTGCCCGAAACGGACCCGTCGGCCTCGGTTTCGCGGAGTCCGGAGCGACGGAACGGGGGGGAACCGCGGCAACAGACGGGACGTGTTTACGGTTCTTTGGCACTGTCGAGTGTCCGACCTGATACGGGGCGCGGTGGGTCACCGGCGTCGGCGGTGCCGGCCCGGAGCCCCTGTCACGAACCATGTCAGACACGCACTCATGCGCGGGCGCACTACGGGACAGCAGACGGCTCGACTCGACGGGCATCCAGACCATGCACGACATCTTCTCGGACTGGGAGCGGCGGGCGATCCTCTATCACTTGCAGGAGGTGGGCGGTCGATCGTCGGTCGAGGCGGTGGCGGCGCACCTCGTCGGGTGGTGGCGCGGCCGCGAGCGACCGGCAGCGGCCGATGACGACCTCGTTGACCTCGTCGGTCGGCGTCTCGGGTGCGCGCACCTGGGGAAACTCGACGATTTCGGGGTCATCGCGTATGACCCGCGCTCGGGGACCGTCCGCCTCGACGAGGAGATGAAACTCTCCGTCAGCGAGCCGTGGACCGACCGCGGTGAGGGACGGTCCGCGGCGCGCGTCCTCGGCGGCATCACCGACCGACCCGACGGGGAAGGCCGAGAGATCGACGGCCCCCCGGGGAGCGATGCGGACTCCGCGACCGACGGCGGTGTCGGCTCCGCGACGGGGAGCGGACGACTCTCCTAACGACACCTTACCGTCGAGCGGGGTACGGGAAAGCAGAGATTGACCGCGGAAAGGTCACCATACCCTTCAGACGGGGGCGTAAGGTACCTAACGCCTGCAACCCAACAAGAGTGACAGTCCCGCGCCGGCACGCGCGGGCGCAGCCGGGAGCGTCCGGCCGCGGCGGCGACGGCACGCAGTCCACGACCCCATGGTACGGAACGTCCACGTCTGGCTCCTCGCGGTGCTCGTACTGGCCGGTACCGCCGCACCCGTCGTCTCGACGGCCGTCGACGCCCCGGCGTCCACCGTTCAACAGGACGCTCCCACTGTTCAACAGGACGCCCAGATCACGGGCGCGAGCTACGAGGGCGACGCCGCTATCGACGGCCTCGGGGACGACCTCGGACTCTGGCAGTCCGGCGCCCATCGCTTCGCCGTCACCGTCGCCAGCGACGCCGGCCTCGACAACGCATCGACCTGCGTCGCCATCGCCGGCACCGACCGCGAACTGGGGTGTCAGCCCGTCTCCGTGCCGAGCGAGGCCAACCAGACCGTCACCGTCGGAGCCGGTTCCTGGCCGGCCAACCTCACCGGCGAGCAGCGACTCCGCGCGTCGGTGACGGCGGCCAACGCCTCGGATCCGCTGGACACCGAGACGTATCCGGTCACGGTCCTCTCGCGGGGCGGCGACCTCGACGGCGACGGCCTCACCAACGAGCGAGAGGCGTCGCTCGGCACGTCGCTCCGGTCGAACGATACGGACAGCGACGGCCTCACGGACGGGGACGAGGTGAACACCTACGACACCTCGCCTCGGAACGCCGACACGGACGACGACGGGCTCGGCGACTACGAGGAGATCGAGCGCCACCAGACCGACCCGACGATGGTCGACACGGACGGCGACGGGCTGGCCGACCCGCGCGAGCTCGAACTCGGAACGAACCCGAACAAGGCCGACACCGACGGCGACGGCGTCGCCGACGGCCTCGAAGTGAACACCTACGAGACGGATCCGACCGAGGCCGACACGGACGGCGACGGCCTCGACGACGGCGCCGAGATCAACGAGCACGAGACCAACCCCCTGGAGGCCGACACGGACGGCGACGGCCTCGACGACAACCTCGAGGTCAACACCTACGGGACCGACCCCAACCAGGTCGACACGGACGGTGACGGCCTCGAAGACGGCGCCGAAGTCGAGCGCTACGAGACGGAACCGACCGAGGCGGACACCGACGACGACGGTCTCGAAGACGGCGCCGAGGTCAACCGCTACGACACCAACCCGACGAACCCCGACACGGACGGCGACGGGCTCGAAGACGGGCCGGAGGTCAACCGCTACGAGACGGACCCGAACGCCGCCGACACCGACGGTGACGGCGTCCCGGACCCCAGAGAGGTCGACACCGTCGGCGACCAGGTCTCGCTCGCGCTCGCCGGGCTCGTCGGCGTCGGCGTCGCCGCGGTCGCGGTGTTCGGGTTGCTCGCGTGGTCCGGCCGCGCGCCGCTCGCACGGCTCCGCGGGGTGTTCGGGACCGACACCTCCGGAGACTCCGACGACGGGGATACCCCCGACGCGCCCGGGGCGGCGAGCGCGGCAGGTGCCACCAGCGACGGGGCCGAGGTGGCCGACGAAGGGTCGCCCGCGGCCGAGGAGGTGCCGACCGAGTTCCTCTCCGACGAGGAGGTCGTGTTCACGCTGCTCGACGACCACGGCGGCCGCATGCGCCAGGCCGACCTCGTCGAGGAGACCGACTGGTCGAAGTCGAAGGTCAGCCGCGTCCTCTCGGCGATGGAGGACGACGACACCATCGTCAAGGTCGACGTGGGCCGGGGCAACGTCGTGATGCGCCCCGAAGATCTGCCCCCCGGCGCCGAGTCCGCCTTCGAGGAGTAGGCCCGTCGTTCGGCGGGCGCGCGGACCGACCCGAAGGTCGCATCGTCCGCGTCGAGACGACCCCGCCAGTCAAGCCCGTCGAGTCCTAACGTCGACCGATGAGCCGGTTCCCGCGTATCGAACCGCCGCCCCGCGTCGTCGACGCGTCGCTGCTGGGGGCGGTCGTCGTCCTGCTCGCGACGGGCGCGGTGAGCCTCGTCTCCGGCCGCCCCGCGGGCGCCTGGGTGTTCGACGTCCACGCGGTCGCGGGGCTGGCGACGGTCGTACTGCTGGCCTGGAAGCTCCGGCGGGTGCGCCACCGACTCAGGCCGGGCGACCTCGACGCGACGCGGCTGCTGTCGGCGCTGCTGGGCGTCGTCGCGACGGCGGCGCTAGCGACCGGTATCTGGTGGGTGTTCGGCGGGCAGCTCGACCTCGGCCCGTGGGGCCTGCTCAACCTCCACATCGGGCTGGGCCTGGTCGTTCCCCTGCTCTTGGTCCTCCACCTGCGCCAGCGGTTCGCGCTCCCGACCCGGGAGGCGACCGCCGACCGGCGCAACGCGCTGCGATACGCGGCGCTGGTCGGGTCGGGCGCCGTCGCGTGGCAGGCCCAGGGGATCGCCAATCGCGTCTTCGACACCGCCGGCGCCGAGCGCCGGTTCACGGGCTCGCGCGAGCGGGGGAGCGACTCGGGCAACGGCTTCCCGGTCACCTCGTGGGTCGCCGACGACCCCGACCCCGTCGACCGCGAGACGTGGTCGCTGACCGTCGACGGCCGGGTGAGCGAGTCGCTCGCGCTGTCGTACGACGCGGTGATCGCCGGTGGAGACGCTGGTGGCGGCCCGGACTCGGTAGTCGCCCCCGCCGAGCGGCGCGCGCTGCTGGACTGCACGAGCGGCTGGTACTCCGAACACGACTGGCGGGGCGTCCGCGTCGGCGACCTCCTCGACGCCGCCGACCCCGGCGAGGGAGCGGCCTGGGTGCAGTTCCGCTCGGTGACGGGCTACCGCTGGAGCCTCCCGGTCGAGGAAGCCCGCGATGCCCTGCTGGCGACCCACGTCGACGGCGACCGGCTCAGCCACGGCCACGGCGCGCCGACCCGACTGGTCGCGCCCGGTCGCCGCGGCTTCCAGTGGGTCAAGTGGGTCGAGTCGGTGCGGGTGACCCGCCGGCGCGGACTCGGCGAGTGGATCGCCGTCTTCGTCAGCTGGGTCGACGACTGACCGCCCCCGACCGAGTTACAACAACACCGACAGCGTCCGGAAGTCCGGCGCCGAGAGGTCGGCGGCGGTCGCGTCGACGTGGACCGTCTCGAAGCCGTGTTCGCGGGCGCCGTCGATGTCGGGCTCGCGGTCGTCGCCGACCATCACGTATCGGTCGGCGTCGACCCGTGATTTCGCCGCCTCGTAGATCTCGCGGTCGGGTTTGGTCGCCTCGATCTCGGGGTCGTGAGAGGCGACGCGGGCGTCGAAGCGGTCGAGGAGACCGATCTCGGCGACTTTCCCGAACTGCACGTCGGGGAGGCCGTTGGTCAGGATACCGAGCGTGTGACGCTCGGCGAGGGCTTCGACCGTCGCCGCGACGCCGGGGACCGGTTCGACCGCGTCGAACTCCGCGGCGACGAGCGCCTCGGCGAGGTCTCCCGGGTCGCAGTCCAGGTCGTGTTCGTCGCACACGTCCGCGAACGCCTGGTGATAGGGATCGTCGGCGAACGCGCCGAAATGATGGAAGAATTGATCGTCGTAGTGTTCCAGCCACTCGCCGCGCGATCCGCCCGCGGCCCGCTCGAAGGCGTCGGCCAGTACGTCCCCGTAGTCGCCGCGCCAGCGGACGAGCGTCCCGTCCACGTCGAAGAAGATCGCCGCCATGGGACGCTACTCGTCGGGGTCGATCGGCTTGCCGTCTTTCGTCGGCGGGGCGACGTGGTCGATGTAGGATTCGGCGTCGGGGTCGTTCACCCGCACGCGGACGTGGATGTCGCCGAGTTCGCTCGGGTCGCCGACAGCGAAGTTGACGACGCCCTGGAAGGCCGCCTGTTTCTTGAGGTCGAACGAGAAGGTGTCCCCGCGCAGGTCCTCGAAGAAGGCCCCGCGGGCGGTGTCGAGGATCTCCTGGCGGTGGAGCGACTCGGAGAACTCCTCCATGTCGTGGGCGGTGGCGACGATCTCGCCGTGGCTGTGCTCGACCTCGGCACCTGGGAAGAGGTTCGTGACGGCGTCGGCGACCCTGTCGGTGACCTCGGTGTCGTTGACCGGTGCGGTGATCTGTACGTCGACGGCGTAAACGGTGCTCATGGCTGTGTCTCCCGTGTGGTCATTCGTCGGTGTCGCCCGCAGTTGTGTCGTCCGCGACCGCGTCGGGCCCGTCGGCGAGCAGACGCTCGATCTCGGCCCGGAAGGCGTCGAGACTGGCGTCGTTGACGATCGTCACGTCCGCCCGCTCCATCGCCGCACCCATCCCGAACCCGAGTTCGCGCTCGTCGCGCTCGGCGATCGACTCGCCGCCCTCCTCGGCGGCGGCGTCGCGGCCGCGCAGGTCGAGCCGTTCGGCGCGCAGCTCGTCGGGGGCGTGGATCTCCACGAGCGTGAACGAGTCGCCGAAGGCCTCGACGAAGCGCTCGACCTCCACGTCCGAGCGGATGCCGTCGACGACGACGGTGTCGGCGTCGTCGAGGCGGTCCTCGATGAGCGGGAGCGACTCCCGGGCGATGGCGTCCGGGCCCCCCTCCTCGCGGAGCGTCTTCGCCATCTCGCCGTGGTGGGTCGCGGGGTCGAACCCGCGGTCGCGGCAGGCCTGGCGGATCACGTCGCCCATCGTGACGACGGGCACGCCCGCCTCCCGCGCGACCGCGGCGGCCTCGCTCTTCCCGCTCCCGGGCAGTCCGACGATCCCGATGACTGTCATCGCCGGATGTACTGGAACGGCCCGCATAAGGACTGCGTTGTCGGCCGTGGCGCACCGCCCCCGCTCCCGTTCGGCCGAGTTCGGGTCCGACCCGTAGCCGGCGGTCGGCTCCGCCTCCGGGATCACGCCGCTTCGGTCGGTGTCGGCGTCGGGAACTGCGCTCGCTCGCAGCCGGCCAGCGAGCTCGTCGTCCGAGACGAGACGGTCCCGTCCGAGTGGACCGTCAGCGTCGTCCCGTAGGAGTTGCAGTGGTCGAAGATGTCGATCGCGCCCCTGTGGCTCGCGCCGCTCCCGGGGAGCGCGACGGCGAGTTCGTAGTACGCGGGCCTGCGGAGTTCGCCCTCCACTCGTTCGTCGGGAGCCAGCGAATACGTGCGGTTCAGGAGCGTCTCGTTTCGGACCGGAACCGCGACCGAGACGGCGACCGTTCGGGTCTCGTTCCCGTCGTTCACGACGGTCACGCCGTGGGGCGAAACGTCGTCGACCCGCTCGCCGATCTCGAAGGACCGCGTCGATTCTTCGACCGGGATAGCGTCGCGTTGGCTCTCCGACGGAGCCGCACTACAGCCGCTCAGCAGGAGTGCGCCGACCAGTGCGGCGGACACCAACAGACTCCGCCTGCGCGACCGTTCCTCGTTCACCCGGGCGACTGCGCCTTCAGGAGGGATAAACGATCAGGCCGAGCCGTCCGACGGCGGTCGTCGTCGGACCGCTCGCCGCGTGACCGTCGCCGCTCGCCCACACCGGCTCTTAAAGAATCGTGCGTACTCGGCCGAAGGACGATGCCGCTGGAGTCCGTAGCGTCACTCGATGGCAACACACGACGCCGCCGACGAAGGCGAGGAAGCGAGCGCCCGGGCGCTCCGCGAGTCCACGCCCGGCGACGCGCCGCCGGGCCCCGACGGCGTTCCGGTGATCGGCAACACGCTCCAGTTCGTGCGGGACCCGGTCGCGTTCTACGCACGCTGCGCCGCCTACGAGGACGACGTGGTGACCTACCGCGTCGCCACCAGCGACGGCGTCATGCTCAAACACCCCACCGACATCGAACAGGTGCTGGTCACCGACGACGCCGACTACCGCCGCGCCTCCATCATCCGCAACGCCCTCGGCCAGATCGCCGACGGCGGCCTCTTCCTGATGGAGGGCGAAGCCTGGGGAGCCCACCGTACCGCGCTCCAGCCCTCGTTTTACCGCGACCGAATCGAGACCTACGCCGATATGATGGCCCGCTTCGCCGACGAGCGCGCCGCCGAGTGGGCCGACCGCGACCCGAACGCCGGACCTATCGCCGTCAGCGAGGAGATGCGCACGCTCACCCTGGAGATCCTCGCGAAGACGCTGCTGGACGTGGACATCCGCGGCCGCGAGTCGGCCATCCGCGACGCCGCCGCGGTCATCTCCGACCGCTTCGACGCCGGCTCGCTCTCCGCGCTCCTCCCGCTGTGGGTCCCAACCCCCGCGAACCGCCGCTGTCGCCGCGCCGTCTCCCGGTTCGACGACGCCATCGCCGACATCGTCGCCGAACGCCGCGCCACCGACGAGGCGTTCGACGACCTCCTCTCGATCCTCCTCGCCGTCGACCCCGACGACGGGACCGGCGAATCCCGGGAGGGCGGCGGGCTCTCGGAGCAACAGATCCGCGACCATCTCTTCACTTTCCTGTTCGCCGGCCACGAGACCACCGCGCTCACGCTCTCATACGCCGTGATGCTGCTCGCGAACGACGCCGAGCGACAGGCTCGACTCCACGCGGAACTCGACGAAGTCCTGGGCGACGGGACCGAGGGCAGCGCGGCCGACGCCGAGCGGCCGGGCGCGACCGACCTGTTCGAACTCGACTACCTGGACAGGGTCGTCGACGAGGCGTTGCGCCTCTACCCGCCGGCGTACACGGTGTTCCGCGAGCCCACCCGCGACGTGGAACTCGGCGGCTACCGGATCCCCGAGGGGTCGACCGTCTCGATGCCCCAGTGGGTCGTCCAGCGCGACGAGCGGTGGTACGACGACCCCGACGCGTTCCGCCCGGAGCGGTGGACTGACTCCTTCCGCGAGGAGTTGCCCGACTACGCCTACTTCCCGTTCGGCGGCGGCCCGCGCCACTGCATCGGCATGCGCTTCGCGCTCATGGAGGCGAAACTCGTGTTGGCGACGCTGGCCGCGCGGTTCGCCTTCGACCCGGTCAGCGAACCGCCGCTGGACCTGTCGATGCAGATCACGCTCCAGCCACAGCAGCCGATCGAAGTCGGTCTGCGAACGCGGTAGCTCGGGGCCGAGAGAGCGTGCGGTCGCCGCCAGGCTCGGGACGCAGTGCTCACAGACCGAGGATCAACGGGACGAGCAACACGCCCATCAGCGACGCCCGTCGAGCGCCGAATCTGACGGGCACCAGCCCGACGACGGTCGACGCCCCGAAGACCGCGACGCCGAGCGGTCCGGTCAGTACGGCGATCACGACCGCGACGAGACACAGCACGCTCACGGACAGCCGCGCGTAGTCGGCCCGCCCGACCAGTCGCAGATAGCCGTCGCCGAGGGTCACCACGAGCGCGAAGCCACAGGCCGCGGCGACGAGGACGCTCCCGAGCAACAGCGGCAGATCGAGCGGCACGCCCGCGTCGCTCATCGCGACCATGACGCCGGTCCGGGGCGTCCCGAGCGCGATCAGCGCCAGCAGAGCGAACACCGTGTTCGCGGTGTTCACGCCGCTGGTCGTCACGATAAATCCGCGGGCGCCGTCCGCGCTGCGCTCCGGGCGCCCCCCGCCACCGCCCGGGACGGCGAGCAACGCCACCGTCGCCGCGATGGCGCTCGACACGCCCGGGACGTACCCGACCACCGCGCCCGACAGCGTCCCCGCGAGCGCGAACCCGGCCACCGACCGTCGGGATGCGGCCACGCTCGCGTCGTCCTGGGGCGGCACGCCCTCGCCGGTCAGCGCGTCCAGCAGGACCGGCGCGCCGAACAGCCCGGTGAAGATGGGCGCGAGCATGCCGCCCGAATCCACGACTCCGCCCGGTGGCAGATCCAGCGCGACCGCGCCCAGCGCGCCGCTCGCCGCGACCGACAGCGCGGCGCCCACTCGTCCGACGGTCGTCGACTCCGTGGCGACGAGGAGGACGACGACGCCGCCCAAAAGGATCGACAGGTTCGCCCGCAGCGTCGGGTAGACCGTGGTCATCGCACGGGTCATCGGGACCGCAAGCGGCACCGCGAACGCGACGGCCCCGGCGCTCCCGAGCGCGGACAGCCGGAGCGCCTCGCGACCCCGACCGGCGAGGACCAGTCGATGCCCGGGCAGCGCCGAGCTGGCCATCGCCGGGTCCGGGACCCCGAGCGCGAGCGCCGGCACCACGTCGAGGAAGGTGTGGACGACCCCGGCGGCCAGCATCGCCGCGCCGACGTACCTGACGGGACCCGGGATCGAGGGCGCGACGCCGGCGAGCAACAGCGCGAACGTGTTGGCGTGGATCCCCGGGGTCAGCCCGCTGACGGTCCCGAGCGCGACGCCGCCGCCCACGAACCCGCAGAACAACAGCGTCGCGTCCGTATCGACGGCGAGTCCGAGCCCCAGTGGGTCCATCGCGCCGAAGTGGTCCCGCGATGGCGGATAAACTCTGGGAGACCGCGTCCCTCGGGCGCCGCCTGTCGCGGTGAACCGCGCGCGACCACCGCTCGCGCTGTTCCGAGCGTCGACGACGTTCGGGACCGGACGGCTTCGTGGCCGTCGCCGGCACCACGCTTACGGCCGCACGAGCCCACCCGAAGCCATGGTCGACGACCACCGCGGGAACGCAGTCAGGGACCGCATCGAGAACGACGAGGTCGCGCTGGGCGTCCTCGACAACACGTACAGCCCGACGCTCGTCGAGTTCTACGGCGAGCTCGGCGTCGACTTCGTCTGGCTCGACTTCGAACACGGCGGGCCGAGCCCGTGGGACGCGACCGCGATGGAGGACCTGTTGCGGGCCGCCGAGGGCACGGGGACGGAAGTCCTCGCGCGCGTGCCGACCACCGAGCCCGCGCTCGTCCGGAAGGCCCTGGACGCGGGCGTCCGGAACCTCTTCCTCTCGCGGGTCGGCGGCGTCGAGGAAGTCGAGCGGACGGCCCGGGCGGCCCGCTTCGAGTACGACGGCGAACCGGGCGACCGCGGGCTGGCGAACCCGCGCGCACGTCGGTGGGGCCAGGCCGACGACTACGTCGCGACCGAGGACGAGGAGGTCTTGTTCGGTGTGACGATCGAGAACCGCGAGGCCGTCGAGGCGGTCGACGATATCGTCGCTGTCCCCGAGTTGGACTTCGTCTTCGCCGGGCCGCTCGACCTGTCCGTGTCGCTGGGCCACCCCGGCGAACTCGACCACCCCGAGGTCCGAGAGGGGATCGAGCGGATCCGCTCGACCGCGGTCGAGTCGGACGTGGCGCTGGGCGGGCTCGGCTTCGGGACGGACGACGTGAACGAGAAGGCCGCGAACGGCTACCAGCTGCTCCACGTGGGGAGCACGACCGGTGCGGTGAAGGCGGCGGTCGACGGGTGGCTCGGCGGGTTCGAGGGACGGGAGGCGTGAGCGAAGCGAACGCCTCCGGACGAGCGAGCGGGCGACATCGTCGCCCGCGAGCAGCGAGGACCGGACGGAGTGAGCGTCTCCGGACGAACACGGCGACTGAGGGCGGTCGTCGGGGCCGTCCGGTCAGTCCGCCCGGTAGGCGTCGTCGAACGCGCGGGCGGCGTCGAGCAGGTCGCTGTCGCCGGCGACCCGGTACTGCGGCTCGCTCTCGTCGTCGCTCTCGTCGTCGGCGCGGACGAGGGCGCCCAGGTCGACGAACTCGTCGAGCAGGCCGTCGAGGTACAGCGTCTTCAGCGGGACGCCCGACCGCTCGGACAGGTCCGAGCGCGTGTACGCTCGCTCGGCGTTGAGTTCGGTGAGCGTCCCGAGGAGGTCCGCGGCGCCGTCGCTCGCAGCGACGAACGCCCAGCCGCCGTCGGGGGGCCCGTCCGACGGGTCCGTGTCGAGCATGGCGGCGTCTATGAGAGAGATGCGGATAAAACCGCCCGTCTCGGGTGCGATTGCGGCGGAGAGGTGTCGTCTCCGAGGCCAGTGGGCGGTGGTGTGCGAGCGCCTGCCGCGATTGAGAAACCCTTTTGGTCGCAGTGGGCCGGAAGGTAGGTATGAGCGACCGCGAGGAGATACTGGCGTTGCTCCGCGAGAACGCGCGGTACTCGACCGAAGACCTGGCTCGACAGACCGGCCTCGACGCCGGGGAAGTCGAGGCCGTCGTCGAGGACCTCGAGAGCGAGGGCGTGATCAAGGGCTACCAGGCCGTCGTCGACTGGGACAAAGTCGAGCCCGAGCGCGTGCGCGCCGCGGTCGAGCTGAACGTCACGCTCGACCGCGAGACGGGCTACGACGACATCGCCGAGCGCCTCGCGAAGTTCCCCGAGGTACAGGGGCTGCGGCTCGTGAGCGGCGACTACGACTTCGCCATGGAGGTCGAGGGCGACTCGATGAGCCAGGTGTCGCGGTTCATCAGCGAGAAGGTCGCGCCCGTCCCGGAGATCACCCAGACGGTGACCCACTACATCATGGAGAGCTACAAGGAGCGGGGCGTCGAGTTCGGGGACGGCCACGACGACGACCGGCTGTCGATCTCGCCATGACGTTCGAGCCGACCGACACCGTCGCGTCGGTCCCGCCGTCGGGCATCCGCAAGTTCTTCGAACTCGCCGAGGAGTACGACGACATCATCTCGCTGGGGGTCGGCGAGCCCGACTTCGCGCCGCCGTGGGCCGCCCGCGACGCCGCCATCGCCTCCCTGGAGCGCGGCCAGACCTCCTACACCGCCAACCGCGGGATGCGCGAGCTGCGCGACCGGATCGCCGCCGACACCGAGCGCCGGTACGGCCTCGACTACGACCCCGACGAGGAGATCCTCGTCACCTCCGGGGCCAGCGAGGCCGTCGACCTGGCCTTCCGGGCGTTCCTCGACGAGGACGACTCCGTCGCGATCGCCCAGCCCTGTTACGTCTCCTACGTCCCGAGCGCCCGCTTCGCCGGGGCGGATGTGGTCGACGTGCCCACGCGCGCGGCCGACGAGTTCAAACTCACACGGGAGGTCCTGGAGTCGTCGGGCGCCGCCGACGCCGAGGCGCTGGTCATGTGCTACCCGAACAATCCGACGGGCGCGACGATGACCCGCGAGGAACTGCGGCCGGTCGCCGAGTTCGCCCGCGAGCACGATCTGTTGGTGTTCTCGGACGAGATCTACGCCGAGCTGTCCTACGAACACGACCACGCCTCGATCGCGACGCTCCCGGGCATGCGCGAGCGGACGATCGTCTTCAACGGCTTCTCGAAGGCCTACGCGATGACCGGCCTGCGGCTGGGCTACGCGCTGGCGCCGCCGGAAGCGACGGCGGCGATGAACCGCATCCACCAGTACACGATGCTGTCGGCGCCGACGACGGCGCAGTACGCGGCCGTCGAGGCGCTTGACTCCTGCGGCGACGAAGTCCGAGAGATGCGCGCCCAGTACGACCGGCGACGGAACTTCGTCCTCTCCCGATTCGAGGAGATGGGCGTCGACTGCTTCCCGGCGGCGGGCGCGTTCTACGCCTTCCCCGAGTGCCCCTGGGACGACAGCGACGCCTTCGCCGAAGCGCTGCTGGAGGAACAGCGCGTGGCGGTCGTCCCCGGCGACGTCTTCGGCGCCGGCGGCGAGGGCCACCTCCGCGTCTCCTACGCGACGAGCCTCGGTGACCTCAAGGAAGCGATGGCCAGAATAGAATCATTTATACAATAACATATTTTCGGAACAGGTAACCCGATCCGGGCGGTAGACGGTCCTTACCGACTCCGAACGGGGGTATGGGTGGATTATCGTTCGCAGTAGGCCAGGCGTAAAGTTTTTTCCGTCTTACTAGCAGTTAGCCTGTAATGGCAATTGATGGCACGGGGGGCAACGAGTCTGACCAGGTCGCGACGGGGGGCGAGCGGCTCTCGGGGGACGGCGCGACCGTGGGCGAATACACGTGGAACGACCTGCGCCGGGACGTACACACGGGCGGGCGCTTCGACCGCAGCGAGTACCTCGGATTCGACCCGCTCGACGTCGAGGACCGCCTGCAGTCGGGTGCGAGCGCCGCCAAGACACTCGAACAGGCCTGGGGGGAGCGCATCGAGGCCGAGCGGTCGTTCGTCGTCAAGGACCGCTACACCTGGGAGCATTTCAAACAGGAGTACTACTACGACGAGGACGGCGAGATCCCTCGGGACAGCAACGGCGAGAAGGTACCGTTCGAACCCGAGGACCACCTCGGGTTCGACCCCGAGGAGACCGAGGACCGACTGAGTCAGGGCGGGGGGGCTGCCGAACGGCTCGCGTCGGTCGTCGACGAGCGCACTATCGACGTCAACCCCGACCTCGACGAGGACGCGTTCTTCTCGACAGTCGACGACCACTCGACGGTCGTCAACCGCTACGACCTGGAGAAGGCGGTGCCGCTGGAGAAGAAGGCCCACTTCGTCGAGGTCGAGCGCTACTGGGTGAACAAACCGTACGCCTGCGTGATCATCTTCCACTCGCGCAAGGAGAACGAGAAGAAGTACTACGCCATCGAGCCCTACCAGAACGACATCGAGTCCCAGCTGGTCAGCTTCCTCTCGGGCAAGCTCAAGTCGGCGATCAAATACTCCGAGGACGAGGTCGTCGTCGAGGGGTCCGACGCCGACCGCGCCGGCGTTATCCAGCGCGAGACCGAGCGCCTGCTCGAACGGTACGACCTGTACACGCCCGGCCAACAGGGCGACCTGGGGATGATGGACCAGCTCAAGGGGGCGCTGGGCATGGAGATCGAAGTCGAGACTCAGGGGGGCGAACTCGACGGCATCGAGGCCCGACCCGAGCCGGCGGTCGTCGGCGACGACCCGAAGGCGCTCAACGAGTACCAGGTCGAGAAGCTCCTCTACCGATTGAAACGGGACTTCATCGGCTACGCGCGCATCGACCCGATCAAACACGACATCAACGTCGAGGACATCTCCTGCGACGGCTACAACTCCCGGGTGTTCGTCTACCACACCGAGTACGAGAACATCATCACGAACGTCGAACACGGGAAACAGGAGCTCGACGACTTCGTCGTCAAACTCGCACAGCGCTCCGGGAAGGGGATCAGCAAGCGCCAGCCCCAGGTCGACGCCACCCTCCCCGACGGCTCGCGCTCGCAGCTGACGCTGGGCGAAGAAGTGTCGGACCACGGGACCAACTACACTATCCGTCAGTTCAAGGACGTACCGTTCACGCCGGTGGACCTCATCAACTGGAACACGTTCTCGCTCGACGAGATGGCCTTCCTCTGGCTCTGTATCGAGAACAACAAGTCGATGATCTTCGCCGGCGGGACGGCGTCGGGGAAGACCACCTCGCTGAACGCCATCTCGCTTTTCATCCCGAGCAACGCCAAGATCGTCTCCATCGAGGACACGCGCGAGGTCGAACTCCCCCAGCGTAACTGGGTCGCCAGCGTCACCCGTCCCTCCTTCGGCGAGGACGACAAAGGTGACGTCGACGAGTTCGACCTCCTCGAAGCGGCACTCCGACAGCGTCCCGATTACATCGTGATGGGCGAGGTCCGTGGTGAGGAAGGTCGGGACCTCTTCCAGGTCATGTCGACCGGCCACACCGCCTACTCGACGTTCCACGCCGACACGGTCGGCGAGGTCATCAAGCGCTTCACGACCGACCCGATCAACGTCTCGAAGACGCTGTTCACGGCGCTAGACCTGGTCTCCATCCAGACCCAGACGCGGGTCGACGGCAACAAGGTCCGCCGGAACAAGAACCTCACCGAGATCAACGAGTACTCGGCGGAACACGACGAGATCAACGTCCGCGACGTGTACGAGTGGCAGGCCGAAACCGACGAGTTCCTCCAGATGGGCAACTCCAACACGCTGGAGGAGCTGAAGTTCGACCGCGGCTGGACCCAGGAACGGCTCGACGAGGAGCTGTTCATGCGAAAGGTCGTCCTGGCTTACCTCATCGAGCAGAACCTCAACACTTACACGGAGGTCGCGGCGGCCGTCCAGGCCTTCATCAACGACCCGGACACGATCATGGCGCTCGTCGCCGAGGACAAACTCGAGCGGTCGCTGGAGGACCTGCGGGACATGGAGTCGGTCAAGATCAACATCGACCCCGAGAAAGAGGAGATGGTCCCGCGGCCGGACCCGCCGGCGGAGATGCTGGACGAGGCCGAGGACATCCTCGAGAACGCGCAACCGCTGTTCCAGCGCTTCCGCGACAAGGAGACCTCGGACATCGTCAACGCCCTGACGGGCTCGGGCGTCGACGAGGAGGAGACCGACATCACGCCGATCGAGAGCGAGGCGGAGGCCAACATCACGCCGATCGAGAGCGAGGATGACGACGACGACGATATCGACTTCAGCGAGTTCGTCCCCGCGGCCGGTGCGGAGGCTGACGAGGCATGAGCCTCGGGCGCTCGTCCCAGCAACTCGGCGGGTCGAACACGGTCGGCGACACGTTCTATCCCCTCTATCAGGCGCTGTTCGACGAGGAGGGCGACTTCGTCTCGGGCATCGAGGCCAAGCTCGCCGAGGCTCGGATGGGCGACAACGTCGAGATGTACATCTCGCGGGCGCTCGCGGTCGGAACCCTCGCCGCGCTGACCCTCTGGCTGCTCGGCATGCTACTGGGGTTCCTCCTCGTCCAGCTGCTCGGCCTCGGCGAGGGGCCGCTCCTCGGCCTGCGAATCCCCGACGCCATCGAACCGGTCTTGCTGGCGCTGAAGGTACCGGCGATCGTGTTCGTCTCCGGGATCGTCTTCGGCGCCGTCGGCTTCGGCATCGGCTTCGGCTCGCTGCTGTCGATCCCCTACTTCCGGTCGAACTCGCGCAAACGCGAGATCAACGTCCTCCTCTCCGACTCGGTCGCGTTCATGTACGCCCTCTCGGTGGGTGGGCTGAACCAGCTGGAGATCCTGCAGGCGATGGCCCAGGCCGACGACACCTACGGCGAGGTGGCCAAGGAGTTCCAGTCGATCGTCCTCGAGACGGAGTACTTCGACACCGACTACCGGACGGCGATCCGCAACCAGTCGATCGAGACGCCCAGCGAGGAGCTGAGCCAGTTCCTCACGGACATGCTGTCGATCGTCGACTCCGGCGGTGACATGACCTCGTTCCTCGAGGACCAGAAGGACAAGCACATGCGGACGGCCAAACAGGAGCAGAAGAAGATGTTGGACACGCTGGAGCTGTTCGGCGAGATGTACATGACCCTCTCGCTGTTCCCGCTCCTGCTCATCATCATCACCGTCATCATGAGCATGATGTCCTCGGGGTCGAAGATGGACCTGATGGTGGGGACGGTCTACGGGCTCATCCCGCTGACGGGGGTCGGTTTCCTCGTGCTCACCTCCACCGTGACCCAGGACTCCATCGGCGACGGCTACCTCCACGCCGACCGCGGCGGCAAGACCTACTCGGAGGCCGACGACGGGCTGTTGAGCCTCGGCCTCGTCGAGGGCTACACCGGGAGCTACGGCGTCTTCGACCGTATCAAGAGCCGCGAGGGGACCTATCGCGCCACCCAGATCCTCAGCCAGCCCCACATCTTCTTCCGAAACAATCCGCTGTACGTGCTCGGGCTCACGATCCCGATCACGATCGCCTTCTTCGCCGTCGTGGTCATCTTCCACATGGCACCGATGACGATCTCCGAACTCGTGGTCCCCCAGGGCGGGGACGTGCCCGACGGGCTCAACGACCCGACGAAGCGCTGGGTGTACCCCGTCATCACGGGGACGTTCATGTGGGTGTACGTCCCGATCTACCTCAACCTCCTCCCGCTGGGGATCTTCTACGAGTGGAACCTCCGGACCCGCCGCAGCGTCGTCGGCAACCTCTCGGAGAACCTCCGCAAGCTCGCCAGCGCGAACGACACCGGGATGACGTTGCTGGAGTCGATCCGGGTCGTCGCCGACACCTCCTCGGGGCGGATGGCCGACGAGCTGGAGACGATGCACGCCAAGGTCAACTACGGCACCAGCCTCAAGGACGCGCTCCGGGAGTTCAACAACCGCTATCACATCCCCCGGCTCGCCCGGACGGTCAAGCTCATCAGCGAGGCTCAAGAGGCCTCCAGCCAGATCCAGGACGTGCTCTCGACGGCCGCACAGGCCTCCGAGAACCAGGACGACATCGACCTCGAACGCAAGTCCCGCGCCCGGATGCAGATGGTCATCATCATCATGACCTACCTCACGCTGCTGGGCGTGATGGCGCTGCTGAAGGTGCGGTTCCTGACCGTCATGGCCGATCTCGCGACCCAGACGACCTCCAGCGGGTCTTCGGGTGCCGCGCCCGGCGGCAGCTTCAGCGGCGTCAACACGCAGATCCTCTCGGTGCTGTTCTTCCACGCCGTCGTCCTCCAGGCGCTGCTGTCGTCGTTCATCGCCGGCTACATCCGCGACGTGAGCCTGCTGTCGGGCGTCAAGTTCGCCGTCGTCCTCCCGACGATCGCGCTGATCGTCTGGTACGTCGTGACGCTGATGTCCTGATTCGGATCTCCTGATTCGAACCGTTTTTCGATTCGGCCGCTCGTAGCGACCGACTCGTTCGGCAACGACGGAGCGGCGACACTCCGGTCCCGTGAAGATCGGTCGGGCTTCCCCACCCGGTCCCGCGTCCGTCGGACACCGTCCACGTCGACGGTCAGTCGCTCGTGGTCGGCGTCGAGCCGTCGAGTTCGTCGGTGGCCGTGGCGGTGCCGTCCGGCGTCGCAGGTCCGGCGGCGGTCGCGGTCGGCTCGGGCGTCGCGTCGGGGTCGACGGGAGTCGGCGTCGACCGCCGGGTGACGTTGCCGACCCAGTCGGGCGGGGTCACCGTCGACTCGCCGAGGCGACTGTAGTCGTAGCGTACCGAGACGTGCGAGCTGTCGCCGTCGACGACGCGGTCGTACTCGGCCGCCAGCGACCGGACGAACCCCTCTGTGGTCACGTAGGCGGTGGCGCTGAAGTCGCTGATCGTCGCCTCGGCGGGCCCGACTCCCCGCGGAGAGGGGCCGCCGGCCGCGTGGAGTCGGTAGTAGGTCCGGCCGCGTCGGTCGACCGTCGACACCGCGACCGTCCGTCGGTCGAGGAACTGCCGGATCGACACGGTCGCGAAGACGTAGTCCGAGGACCGCCCGGGTAGTCTGAGCAGGTCGTACCGGGTCCGGCCGCCCTCGGCCACCCGCAGGAACCCGCCGGTCGCGTTGACGTACAGCGAGACGTTCCGTCTGGGGTCCCCCTGGGACTGCCAGAGAGAGAACGTCTCGGGCCCGACGACGACTCGCCGGAGGAACCCCTCGCCGGGTTCGTCGGAGTCCTCTCTGACCGACCAAGTGTAGGTCCGATTCGCCAGGTAATCGGTGTGAGCGCGCGTAAGCGTCTCGACGTCGACCGTTCCGTTGGCGTTCACACCCGGCGGCCACTCGCCGGCGACCGTCGGCGCGGGCGTCGAGCGGTCGGTGACGGGCACGGGCGTCACAGTGTCCGTCGACGGGGCTCCGGGCCCGTCACCGCCGAACGACACCGCGCTACACCCGGCTACCAGGACGACGACCGCGACGGCCGCGAAACCCCAGCGCATCATTCGTCCTACGGGCCTGTGACACAATACGCCTTCGACGGGAGATACGAGGGCTAAAGCCGGTCCGACCCGTATCGCCGTCGAACCATGGCCGACGACCTCAACCTGCGGGTGTACAGGCGCGCGCCCGACCGCTACATGCTGTGGTCGACGCGGGTCTCGGACGCGCTGCTGGACGACCTGACCCGCGAGGAACTCGTCGAGTGGTACCTTCACAAGCGACCGGACGGCACGCGCGCCGAGATCGAGGCGCTCGTCGACGCCGCCGACGAACGCACCGCCGCCGACGGCACCGAAACCTACGAGGAATCGCCCGATTGGCTGGCCGGGAACTGAGCCGACGCCTCCGAACGCGAGTCGGCGGATAGCGGCGCCGTGCTGGGCGGTCCGAGCGTCCGCGCGTCTCCGGCGCGCGAGAGACTCTCCGCCGGAGACAGTGATATGGACTCGCCGGAAGTGAGCAGACGCTTCGATTCTGCGACGTTCGGCGCTGACTGAGTGCGAGCGTAGCGAAGAACGAAGGAAGTGGACTCGCCGGGAACGGTGTATACGTGACCACAGATCGCGGAAGGTCCTACTTGGATTGTTCTCTCGACACGCGCGAGAAAGCGCCGGAAGACGATCTGACCCGCGGCGACTCCCCCGCCGACATCTCCACAACGGAGAACGGGGTGTAGCCCGGGGTGCGTCGGTCAGCGCGATGGATGACGAGAGAAGACGAGGGGGTCTTGGAAATCCTGCGAAACGACGGATGGGCCACGCCGTCGATCGCGAGAAGCGTTCAAATCAATATCGGAGGGACACGTGCAGGACCGCCTCGAATTTTTGCGCTACGCCGGCCTCGTCTACTGCGTCCACGGAGACATGTTCAAGCTCTCCAGCGAGGGGCTGATGTACCTACGCGGAGATCTCGACACGAGTCGCCTTCGGACGCTGTCGGTCGACCGGTGTCTCAGACAGTAGTTTTTTGTTTCGGTAGAAGAAGGAGTTAGCCATTCAAAATGGACCGTAGGCACTTCTTAACGGCGGGCGTACTTCTCGTAGCCGGATGTTCGAGCGACGATGGCAACAGTGGCGACGGCGGAGACAGTGACATTCAGGACTCCGATGGGGACGGTGTCATCGACTCGGAGGACTACGCGCCGAACGACCCCGACGTGCAAGAGAAGTCTGATATCCAGGACGGCGGCTCAACGCCGACGGCGACGCCAACGGAGGAACCGGACGCCCTCGACTCGGTCGACGATATCGAGTTCCCGAGCGACACGCCCACGCCTGAACCCGACAACGACGATCTGGATATAGATCTAGACGACCTGACCGACATGCCGGAGCACGTCGAACACAGTGACACGCACACCGTTCAGGGCCCCGGATACTACCAGATCCCGGTAGAGTTCGACCGGGAGTTCTCGATGGAGTGGACGGTTACGAACCAGAAGTCCGGGGACTACGACTTCGACGTGTTCCTCATGGCCGAGGACGAATACCAGGACTATCTCGACTATATCAACGACGAGGATTCCCGCCGGCCGGAGTACTACGTGGACGGGACCGCTCAGGGAATCGAGGCATCCGCGAGCCGCTCACTGACGCTCTCAGGCGGGACGTACCGACTCATCATCGACAATACAGACTACGGCGACGCGGGAGACTTTGGAGCAGAAGCCGAGCGGCGAGTGAGAGTCGAGATCTCGGCCGGGACCACGTAACCGCTCACTCCTCGCTGACGGAAAACTCGTGACTGTACTCGACGGGCAGCTCGGGCTGGCCGAGGATCTCCGCGATCTCTTCCGGCGTCACGCTCCCCTTCTCCGTAGCACGCTGCACGAGCGTCTCGACGGCGCCGGTCGGGACCCCGGCCAGTAGCCCCGACAGTCGCAGTCGGCGACGAGCGTGCGGCCGGTGAGCGCCCACGTGACTCGATGCGCTTCGTCGCCGTCGGAGAGCCACACCATGCGCTCGCCGACGTTCACGGGGCCGCCTCGGTCGGTCTCTCGCTGCGCTCGCTGCCAGCTCGTCGACAGCGTCCACTTCGGCGGGAAGGTGACCCCGGTTCCGGGTTCGAGGCGCTCCGGAAAGTCGACCGAGCCGCCGGTCTCCGCTCGGCTCACGGCCGACACCTCCCGTCTTCGAGCGCGCTACACTGCTGGTGGTCGTGGTCGATGGGAAGCCCGCAGTACTCGCAGATCGGCCGCCAGTCCCTCGCGCGATCGCCGGACGGCGGCGGGCCGCGTTCGGGATCCGATTGAATCCTATCTCGCGGGGGCACTTCCTCGAAGACGGAAACGTCGATACTCGACGCTTCCGGGCTTGAGTCGACAGTTTCCGAAAAACGGTCACGGCGGCGGTCTGTGGATGGACTCGCCGGGATTTGAACCCGGGGCCTTCCCCGTGCCAGGGGGATGATCTACCACTGATCTACGAGCCCGCACGCAAATACCGGTAGCCGGGTCTGTTTCATAAACCCATCGAAGCGTCGAAGCTCCGTCAGCGACTACCACGCGAATGGTGTCAACCCGCCAACCGCGAGAGTATCAAATCGTGTAACGACGGGCCAACGGCTATAATGGGGAGTCTCGTTGTCGCCGATAGACACGGACGAGTCCGGGCGTCGTAGGGGGGCGGCGGCGACGCCCGTGGCCGTCGTCGGAGACACACGATGTCAGCATCCGGAGACAGCGACCGCTCTGCGGCAACAGGCGGGCGCGCAGAGCGAGTCAGACGTGGCGAGCGAGCACAGCGACGGCGCGGACAGACGACGCTCGACTTCGCCATCGGGATGAGTCTGTTCCTGTTGACGCTGACGGTCGTCTTCCTGTTCGTCCCGGGGATGATCGACCCGTTCACGGGCGGCGCGCAGGGTGAGACGCCGGCGGCCGACCGGATCGCGGACGACCTGGTCGAAAGCCGGCTGGGCGACCCGAGCGAGCCGTACGCGTTGGACTCCGAATGCACGCGGCGGTTCTTCGAGAGCGGAGCGGCGCCGGCCTGCGGGTTCGCGGGCGGCCCGCTTCAGGAGCGGGTCGGGCTGCTCGACCGAACGCCGATCAACGTGACGATCCGCGGGAACGTGAGCGGGTCGAGCGAGCCGGCGGTGCTCTGCTGGGACAGTAGTGCGGAGTCGGTGGTCGAGGCGAGCGCCTGTAATCCGGGGGGTTCGGACACGCGTCTCAGCCGCGGGTCAAACCCCGCGGGCAGCGGCGGGAAGACGGTCAGTGCGCGGCGAGTCGCGCTGCTGGACGGCCGCGACGTGACTGTCGAGGTGGTGCTGTGGTGAGTCGCGGGCCGCCGGCTGCGGGTCGGTCCCGCGGCGGAGGCGGCGCTCGGGGCGGTCGCGGACAGGCGCACGCGCTTGAGGGGGTCGTCGCGAGTCTCGTCCTGCTCTCGGCGGTCGTCTTCGCGCTCCAGATGACCGCGGTAACGCCGCTATCGGCGAGCACGTCCAGCCAGCACCTGGAGAACCAGCAGCGGGAATCCGCCCGGGGAATCCTGGGCGCTGCCGCCGCCAACGGCTCGCTCGAACCGGCCGTGCTGTACTGGAGCGGGACGGCCGAACGCTTCCACGGCGCGAGCGACCAGGGGTACTACACGAGCGGCGCGCCGGAGACCGCCTTCGGTCGGATGCTCGGGCGGTCGTTCGACCGGGGCGGGGTCGCGTACAACGTCCGGCTATCGTTCGCCGACGGCTCCGGGGGACAGGAGGAGATTGCGATGGTGTATCAGGGAGAACCGAGCGACAACGCCGTCAGCGCGACCCGGACGGTCGTCCTGCTCGACGACGCGCAGCTGCTGGACGCCGGTGGCGAGCCACGGGGCGAGACGGTCCGCGAGTCGAGCCGGTTCTACGCGCCGGACGCCGACAGCGGGAGCGTCTACAACGTGATCAGGGTGGAGGTGGTCGTGTGGCGGATCTGAGGCGGACCGGTCATCGCGCGACCGACCGCGGCCAGATGATACTGCTGGCGGGGTTCGCGATGGCGGTCACGCTGCTGGTGCTGGCGGTCGTGATCAACTCCGCGATCGCAACGGAAAACCTCGGCACCCGGAGCGACATCGGGAGCACCTCGGGCGCGGTGACCTACCAGGGGGCCGTCGAGCGCGGGGCGCTGGAGGCGTTCCGGTACGCGAACGAGGTCAACGGGAGCGACGACCACGACGAATTGGCGGCGAACGTCACGACGGCGGTCGAGGCCGTCAGCGCGCTCTCGGCCCGTCAGCAGGTCACTCGCGGCTACGTGCCGAACGCGAGCGTCGTCGACACCGTCGAGGGGACGGCGATCCGCGACGACACCGGCGAGTTCACGGGGCCGAACGACGACTCGAACTGGACCGTCGCGAACTCGGTCTCGGGCGTCCGCGAGTTCTCGCTCTACGTCGACCGGTGGAACAGCACCAGCCCCCACGAGTTCCGGGTCGTCGCCTCGGACCCGTCGACGTGGTATCTGAACGTCTCCTACGACGGCAGCGAGTACGAGGTCGGGGTCACCGACTCGGGCGCCTACCAGTCGTGCTACAGCGGCCCGAGCGGGAACTTCTGGGTGAACGTCTCGGCCGGGACGGTCGCGGGCAGTCCGTGCCCGGCGCTCGATATGGGCTCGCTCGGGAGCTACGACCTGGCGTTCGAGAACGGCTCGGCCGTCGAGGAGGGCCGCTACTCGCTGGTGGTCAACCGGTCGGCGGCGTCGCGCTACGACACGGACCCCGGCGAGCCGCGGGGCGAGACGGTGCTGTACTCGGCGACGGTCGACCTCCGGTACCGCGGGCCCGACCTCTCCTACCGGACGTCGCTCCGGATCGCTCCGGGTGAGTCGGATGCGTAGCGCCGCGGGGCCGCGGGGACGCGGTCGCGGGCAGTCGACGACGCTACAGTACACGCTGACGCTAGCGGTCGCGACGCTGGTCGTGACGGGGCTGTTCGTCGCGGCGGGCGACCTCGTGACGAGCGAGCGCGAACAGGTCATCAGGACCGAGCTGGAGGTCGTCGGTCAGCAGCTCGCCGGGGAGCTGACCGCCGCGGACCGACTCGTCCGGTCGAGCGAGGGGACGGAGGCGCTGGCGATCAACGCCTCGCTCCCGCCGGAGGTCACCGGCGCCGGGTACACCGTCGCGATCAGCGACGACGGGACCGACCAGTGGGTGAACTTGACGACGGCGTCGCCCGATGTCTCGGTGTCCGTCCGGGTCGATACGGGGACGGACCTCGCCGACGCGTCGGTCCAGGGGGGCGACCTGTCGATCGTGTACGACGGCAGCGCCCTGGAGGTGCGGTCGTGATCCCGCCCGCAGCCAGTCGGCGGGCTTCGAACTCGACCGGCGACGGCGGAGCGAGGGACGGCGACCGGGCCATCAGCGACGTGGTCGGGTTCGTGCTGGTGTTCGCGCTGATCGTCTCGGTCGTGGCCGTCGTCTCACTGGCGGGGCTGGGGTCGCTACAGTCGGCGCGCGACGCGGGCCAGACCGACAACGCAGAGCGAGCGATGGGGATCCTCGCGGACAACGCGGCGGACGTGTACCAGCGCGGGGCGCCGAGCCGGGCGACGGAGATCAGTCTCGACGACGCGGGGATGCACCTCGGCGAGCCGGTGACGGTTCGGGTCGCCGACGCCGAGGGGTCGGTCTCGTTCGACGAGTCGTTCTCGATACGGCCGCTCGTCTACCGGGGGCCCGACGGCACCGAGCTGGTGTACTCGATGGGGGCGCTGTTCCGGGTGCAGGACCGCGGCGGGGTGGTCGTCCGCGAATGGCCGGGACGCGTGACCGGCGACCGCGTCGCGATGCCGGTCGTGAACACGAGTTCCGCGACCGGCGGCGCGCAGTCGCTCGCGAGTTCGACCGTCCTGGTCAGGACGGTGGCGACGAACCGATCGGTCGTGGCGGAAGTGACCGGCTTCGAAGAGAAGTGGACGGTACGGATCGACTCGCCACGCCGGGAGCTGTGGTTCCGGACGCTGGACCGCCGAACGGGTGTCGACTGCGACCTGCCCACCGGCGACGACCACGTCGTCTGCACGATGACCGGCGAGCCCTCGGCACTGTACCTCACGGAGACGCGGATCGAAGTCTCGATCGACCGATGATGGGGCGGACGGTCTCGACCGGCAGGTGGCGCTGTGAGAGCGTCCCGTCGAACCCGCGCTATCGAAGGTAGTGCCGGAACCCACCTCCCGGGAGAGGACCAGAGCGTCGCTCAGCGACTCGTGACGTTGACGCGGTTGACCGAGACGTGCAGGTAGGAGATGGTCGGAACGGAGCTTTTCGAGAACACGTTCGATTTCAGGAGTCGCTCGTCGAAGTAGATGTCCTGGCCCCCAGTGGTCGTGCCGTCGCCGGTGACGACGGCGCCGTAGACGTTGGTCCCGCCCCCGAGGTCGACCGTCGATTCGGAGTAGACGACGCCGTAGAATCCGTTGGACGCCTGGACATCCGTGTCGTGGACCGTGCTGCCGGCGTACAGCCAGAACTGGTCGCCGCGGCCCTCGTTCTCCCCGTCGACGGTCTCGACCGAGGAACCACCGCTGATATCCACGTCTTCGGTCACGTACACGTGGACGCGGTTCGACCCTTCGATGTCGACGTCGATACTGTTCCAGTCGAGGTCGCCGTCGACGACGAGGTGGATGTCGCCGCCGGTCGTGTCGAACGTAAGCGACGGGCCGCCGCCGTAGTACAGGTCGCCGTCGTAGTAGTACGCGCCGGCGGTCAGTTCGTCGTCGACGCCGTTGCCGCCGTCGAAGTCGTCGAACGCGGCGGTGTCGTTGTCGTTCTCGTCGGCGTACTTGCTGACGGCCTGGTCGACGTGGCCCTTCGGGTCGGGCAGCGTCGTGTCGCGTTCGACGGTCACCGAGGGGACTATCACCGCCGAGGGCGCGGCTGCGCCCTCGATGATCGTCCCGCCGTTGTCGTTGGCGACGTCGACCGTCCCGCCGGCGGTCATGCTCCCGGAGGAACCGAGCACGGTGCCGCTGCCCATCGCGTCGATATCCCCGCCGACGTGGATATCGCCATCGTAGCTGTTCCCGCTCCCGGAGTCGACGAGGTCGCCCTCGGCCCTGATCTCGCAGGCGTCACAGATCGTGATGCCGCCGTTGTTGACGTACACGCTCCCGCCGGAGACGATGTCGCCGTCGAACCCGTTCTCGATGGACACGTCTCCGGCAGCGATGACGGTGCTGTCGACGTTGTCCTCCAAGACGACGCTCCCGTTCACGACGATGTCGCCGCCGACGCTCAGGCTGCCGGTCGATTCGAAGTCACCGCCGACTCTGAGGTCGCCACCGATGTCGAGGTCGCCGCTCGATTCGAAGTCGTCTTGTACGGTGAGGTCGCCACCGATGGTCGGGCCGCCGCTGGACTCGAAGTCGCCGGCGATCTCGACGTTCCCGTTCGCGTCCACGCCGCCGTGGGCGTCCAGGCTCTCCCCGACGTAGAGGTCGCCGTTCACCTCGGCGCCGCCGCGGAGATCGCTGCCGTCGGTCGTGTACACGTCACCGTTCGCGCGCTCCCGGTAGCTGCCGATGCCCACTCCCCCCTCGTTCTTGTCGGTTCGCGAGTCGTAGCTGTAGACGCCCACGCCGCCGCCGATGCCGCCGTTGCCCGTGGTGGTGAAGGCGTTGTCGACGGTCACGTCGCTGGGGACGAGCAGCGTCGCTGTCGCGGTCCCGGCGTCGTGGTCGTAGTCGACGCTTCCGGTGGTGCGCTGGCTGAAGTACCGGCCCCACGCCTCGTAGTACTCGCTGCTGACGGTGACTTTCACCTTGCCGTTACGGAGCGGGTTCGTCAGCGCCGGGTCGCCCGCGTCGGGGTCCGGGAAGCGCGTGGCGGTCGACCCGTTTTTCGCGATGCGGGCGGTCCCGGACAGTCCCGGGTCGCCAGTCACGGACACCAGCGGGTGCGTGAGCGTCGCGTTGCGGTAGTGGAACTCCGGCGGCGAGACCATCACCGCGCCCGACTCCGTCCGCTTCCAGACGCCGCCGCCCTGGTAGGCCAGCGTGGTGTCACCGGTCTCGTAGACGACGGCGCCCAGCGTGACGTTCATGATCTTCGACGTCCCGCCGCCGGCGGCGTTCTCGACGGTGAGGTTCATCCAGCCGGCGTCCTCCGCGACGGCGTACTCGCCGCCGCCGGCGGGCAAGTCGACGCCCTGATAGCTCGTTCCCCCGAGCGCGACCATTGCCGTCTTCGAATCGAACTGCGTGAGTACTTTCTCCGCCCGGCTCGTGTCCAGTTGCTGGTTCGTATCGTCCAGCGCCGTCGCGCCGACCGTCAGCACCACGGCGGTTCCCCCGACGACGATAGCGAACAGCAACACGATCCCCAGCACGGTACTCACCGCGCGCGCGTCCTGACTCATCGATCTCTGCACGGCCTACCGCGTCCCGGTCAATAAACGCGCGCCTTCGTTTATCACGATTGAAACCGAATCGGCCACCGACCGTCAGAAGGGCGTATTTGGGCGCTCTCGTGGCCCGAAAAGTAAGATTCAATTTTTGATAGCGTTGGGTTCTCGGCAAGATTCGTCGAACGACCGCTGGGTCGGCCGGGTCCGATGGAAACTGTTTAGTGTCGCAAAGGGGACTCTCCGGTGGGAACGCACGACCGCAAATCTGACTCGCTGTGCGCTTGCACAGCTCGGGATTGCGGCCGTGTCCGCGTCGATCGGGCTTCGCATCGCGAAGCGCGCGGCGCACACACGCACGAGGCGATCGAGAGACCGCCCGACAGCGGCTCGTCGCGTTCCAATCTAACAATGGCACGAATGCACACCCGCCGTCGCGGCTCGTCCAGTTCGGACAAGCCGGCGGCAGACGAACCCCCGGAGTGGAGCGACGTAGACGAAGACGCCATCGAAGAGCGCGTCGTCGAGCTGGCCGAGCAGGGCCACAGCCCCAGCCAGATCGGCCTGAAGCTGCGCGACGAGGGCGTCAACGGGACCCCGGTCCCGGACGTCTCCCTCGCCACCGACAAGAAGATCACCGAGATCCTCGAAGAGAACGACGCCGACCCCGAGCTGCCCGAGGACCTGCGCAACCTCTTCGAGCGGGCCGTCCGCCTGCACGAGCACATGGACGAGAACCCGACCGACCACCAGAACAAGCGCGCGCTCCAGAACACCGAGTCGAAGATCCGCCGCCTGGTCGACTACTACCGCGGCGACGAACTCGACGAGGAGTTCGCCTACAGCTACGACGAAGTCGCCGAGCTCCTCGAATAGATGTCGGCCACCGCCCGCTCCGAGGACGCCCCCGCCGCCGGCGAGATCGCCGCACGGCTCCGCGAGGCCGGCTTCGTCCGGCTCGTCGGCGCCGCGACCGGCGACGCGCTGGCCGCCAGCGGCGTCCTCGCGCGGGCGCTCGCCGACCGCGACCGACCGTTCCAGGTCTCGGTCGCCGACCTCCCCGCCGACACCGAGCGGTCGACCGACGCCGACCTGACCGTCGCCGTCGGGCGGAGCGACCCCGTCGCCGACTGCTCGGTCCCCGGCACCGCCGAGCCGGCCAGCGAGACGGCCTTCGCCGTCGCGCGCGAACTCGGCGCCGACCCCGACGCCGCGCTCGCGCTCGCCGGCTGCGTCGCCGACGGCCGTGAGCCCGCAGGAGCGGTCGCCGAGGCCGCCGAGGCCGCGGGGATCGAACGCCGCCCCGGCGTGGCGATACCGACGACCGATCTGGTCGACGGGCTCGCCCACTCGACGCTCGTTCACGGGCCGTTCTCGGGTGACTCCGAGGCGGTCGCCGCGGCGCTCGCCGCCGCGGGCTTCGTCGTCGGTGACCCCGAGGCGAGCGACCCCCGCCTCGACGCGACGGGCCTCGACGAACAGGCCCACCGCCGCGCGGCCTCGCTGGTCGCGCTGCGGAGCGTCGGCGAGGACTCGGTCCCGCCGCGAGGCGGGCACGCCGTCGAGCGGGCGCTGCGCCCGTTCGTCGGTGGTCCCTTCGAGACGGTCGGCGGCTACGCCGACGTGCTCGACGCCGTCGCCCGGGAGCGCCCGGGGACCGGCGTCGCGCTCGCGCTCGGACACGACGTGGGCGAGGCCGCGCTCGACGCGTGGCGTGCCCACGCGCGACGCGCTCACGACGCGGTCGCCGACGCGACGACCGGCCGGTACGACGGGCTGTTCGTCGCACGCGCCGAGACGGACGCCGCGCCGGTCGCCACGCTGGCGTGGCTCGTCCACGCCTTCCGCTCGCCCGAGCCGGTGACCCTCGCGGTCACCGACGGGGCGGCGGCGGCCGTCGCCGACGACCGGACCCTCGAATCGGTGCTCTCGACGGCCGCCGCGGGCGTCGACGGCCACGCGGCGGCGACCGGGACGACCGGTCGCGCCCGCTTCGACGTGGAGACGGGCGCGTTCATCACCGCGTTCAGGGAGGCGCTATGAGGCGCGCGACGATCACGACGACCCACGGCGACGACGCCGCGGAACGCGTCGCGGCCGCGCTCGCTCCCGACAACACCGCCGAGATGGCGACGCGGGTCGAGGGCGATGCGGTCGTGACGACGGTCGAACGCGAGGAGACGAGCGGCCTGCGGTCGACGGTCGACGACTACGTCGTCAACTGCCGGGTCGCGGACCGGCTCGGCGGGGACGGGAGTACAGATTCGACGAACGACACACAAGACACAGACACCAACACATGAGCGAACGATCAGTTTCACGACGCAAGCAAGAGAAGCGGTGGTACACCCTGATAGCGCCCGAGCAGTTCGACCGGGAGGAGCTGGGTGAGACCGTCGCGGACGAACCGGACAAGGTGCTCGGCCGCACCATCGAGACCACGCTGGGCGACCTCCGCAACGAGGCCAGCGAGAACAACACCAAGCTGACCTTCAAGGTCAACGAGGTCGCGTCGGACTCGGCGTACACCGAGTTCATCAAACACGAGCTGACGCGGGACTACCTGCGCTCGCTCGTCCGCCGCGGCTCCTCGAAGATCGAGGCCTACATCACGGTGCTGACCGAGGACGACTACCGCGTCCAGATCCAGCCCGTCGCGCTCACCACCAAGAGCGCCGACGAGAGCCAGGAGAAGGCCATCCGCCGCCAGATGATCGACATCGTCGAGGAGAACGCCCGCGAGCGCACCTACGCCGAAATCGTCGACAGCATCGTCGAGGGGCGCCTCTCCTCGGCGATCTACAACGAGGCCAAGACGATCTACCCGCTGCGCCGCGTGGAGATCCAGAAGCTGACCCTCGAGGCCCGCCCCGAGGAAGTCGCCGCCGAGGAGGAGACCTCCGTCGACGTCGAGGAAGACGAGGTCGCCGTCGACGAATCCGCCGACTGACAGCGCGCACGATTTTCGATTTCTTTCGCCGACCGACCGCCGCCAGCTACGCGTCGGTCGCGTCCTCGGTGACGACCACGTTCCCGACCATCCCGCTGGCTTCGTGGGGGACGCAGAAGTACGCGTGCGTGCCGACGGTCTCGAAGGTGCGTTCGTAGGTCTCGTCCTCGTAGATCGCGCCCTCGTTGCCGCCCAGCCAGCCGTCCTCGGCGGCGGCCTGGGAGTCGGAGTCGCCGGACGACCAGAACGCGGCCTCGTCGGGGAGCTCGTCCTCGTAGGCGGTGACGGTGTGGGCGTGGGTGCTGGTGTTCTTCCAGCGGACGGTGGTCCCGGGCGCCACCTCGACCCGCACCGGGTCGAACTTCCGGGTGGTCATCCCCACGTCGTAGTTCCCGGTGTCGCCGCTTGTCTGCCCGCAGCCGGCCAGCCCGACCGCGACGGCGACGCCGCCCAGACTCCCGAGGAACGCCCGTCTGTCCATATCTCGGTCTCGGAACTCCGGGCAAATAGAGGGCTCGGTCTCGACCCGTCGCGGGGCGTCGCGATCGACGCGCGGCCTCACCCGACGGTGCTCGGTCGGTGTCGCCCGGTCACTCGATCTCTAACTGACCGCTCCCACTGTCGCCCCCGCTGCTGTTCTCGTCCCATTCGAGTTCGAACTCGATACTCAGCTCATCGGGTCCGCCGGGGGGCCCCTCGCGTTCGGCTTTGACCTCGAACGTCGGTCGGGCCGGCGGATCCATCGTCACGGAGTCGGAACCGGCTCTGAGCGTGATCGCGTCGCCCTGTTCGAGCTTCGCAGCGACGCTGCGAAGGTACGATGCGATGTCTTTCCGGGTCTGGTCGCTCTCCGACTCGAACAGCACTTCTTCGGGCATACAGGAACGATACGCCGTCTGCACCGATAAGTGATCCTCCGCACCGAGCATCCGCGCACCGCGCCGCGGAGACCACCGGGTGAAGGGACGGCGACCCAATGTCTTTGGTCGCGCAGTGGGTAGGATCGGGTATGCAGCCCAAGCCCGACTGGTCGCTCCGGGTTCGCATGCTCGCAGCGATGGCCGGGATGGCCGTCCTCTACGCCGCGTTCGTCGGCGTCGCCGCGTGGTGGGCGACCGACGCCCTCGGGAGTTCCGGCCTGTTCCTCGTCGTCGGCGTCGCGGGCGTGCTCGTCGCCCTCCAGTACAAGTACGCGCCCGACGCCGCGCTCAGGGCGCTCGGCGCGGACCGAGTCTCGCGAGCCGAATACCCGGACCTCCACGCACGCGTGAGTCGCCTCGCCAGCCAGGCCGGCGTGCCCGAGCCCGACGTGGCCGTCTCGCCCCAGGCCCAGCCCAACGCCTTCGCGACCGCGAAGGGGCGTGACGACGCCGTCGTCGCGGTCACCGAGGGGCTGCTCGATACGCTCCAGGGCGACGAACTCGACGCCGTGCTAGCCCACGAGATCGCCCACGTCAAACACCGCGACGCGCTGGTCATGTCGGTCGTGACGTTCCTGGTGACGGTGGCCGCGATGGTCGTGCGGAACTTCTGGTGGTTCGGCGACGGCGGCGGCGACGGCGGGGGCGGGGGCGACGGCGGGATGCCCTGGCTCTGGGCGTTCGTCGCCGTCTCGGCGGTCGCGTGGCTCGGCGGCTACCTCGTCTCGCGGGCGATCTCCCGGCACCGCGAGTACGCCGCCGACCGCGGCGCCGCCGTCATCACCGGCAAGCCCGCGGCGATGGCCGCCGCCATCGAGACGATCACCGCCGAGATGGCCGCGACGCCCGAACGGGACCTGCGCGACCACGCCGACCTGAACGCGCTATTTATCGTCCCCGCCGACGCCAAATCGCGGCTCGTACGGGCGATGGAGACCCATCCTGACCCCGAGAAGCGTGTCGAGCGGCTGTCGGAGTTGGCCGGCGAGTTCGAGGGGCGCTGACCGGGGCGGCCCGCGGGCGAGCGGTCGGACGCTCCGAGTCGCGGAATGGAAACGCCTTTGGCCCGGACAGTCGCATTTCGGGGTATGAGCAACGGGGACGACGAAGCGGCCGACGAGGAGGCCGCGAACGAGGAAGCCGACGCGGGCGAGGCCGAGGAGACGGCGCTGTCGGCCGACACGCTCGACCAGCGCCTCGACGACGCCGAGGAGGCCCTCGACGCCGCGGAGACCGAGGCCGACCTCGACGACGTCGAGGAGGACCTGAACGAGATCGAGGCCGACGTCGAGGCCGCGGACCTGCCCGAGCCGGACGAGGACGACGAGGACGCAGAGGACCCGGCGGCGGAGCTGGAAGACCGCGTCGCCGACCTGCGCGACCAGCTCGAGGACCAGCGCGGTCCCTACGCCGACGACGTGGTCGCCGCCCTCGAAGAGGCGCAGTCGACGATCACCGACACCCGCTGGACGGAGGACGGCCGACCCGACGTGGTCGCGGCCGTCGACTCGTTCCTGAAGACCGTCGAGTCGGAGATCGACACCGCCATCTCGGCCGAGAGCGGGGACAGCGAGGACCTGGGCGACGCCGTCGACCAGGTCGCGCAGGTCGTCGAGGGCAGCGCCCTCGACCCCGACGAGGACGAGGAGACGATCGCCGCGCTCCTGGAAGCGGCCGAGACCCTGCAGGACGATCTCGAGGCCGCCGAGGAGTGGGACGACCTGACCGTTCGCCAGCAGCTCGACGCAGAGGGGTTCTACGACGTGCTCGAGTCGGAGAACCGCAAGGACTTCCCCGCCGAGTGGAACGCGGTGAAGGTCTACGAGGAGCTCGGCGAGGTCGAACCCATCGTGAAGGCCCTGGAGACGTTCGATTCGGACTTCATGGAGGAGAACGTCCTCGACACGCTCTGGCGGATGGGGCCCGAGGAGGCCTACGACGCCGTCCACCAGCGCGCCCAGAAGCGCAACAAGCGGCCCGTCCAGATCCTCGGGAAGATCGCCAACGACGACGCCACCGAGACGCTCCACGACTTCATCGACGGCGACGGCGACGCCGCCCTCCAGAAGGTCACCCTGCGCGCGCTCGGCGAGATCGGCAGCGAGGAGTCGGTCCAGCCGGTCGCCCAGCGGCTCGACGCTGACAACTACGAGATCCGGAGCGCCGCGGCCCGCTCGCTCGGCCTGCTCGGCGACACCCGCGCCATCGAACCGCTCGCCGATATCCTCGACGGCGACGAAGCAAACGAAGTGCGAGCCAGCGCCGCCTGGGCGCTCAACCGGATCGGCACCCGGCGCGCGCTCGACGTGCTCGAAGGCTACACCGACGACCGCGCCTACCTCGTTCAGGCCGAAGCAGAGAAGGCTATCTGAGTTCGCTCTCCGCTCTCTGTTCGGCACCGTCCCGACCGACCGTGGATTCAAGCGTTCGCCGCGCCGAGTCGGGAGTATGGTTCGCCGGAGCGTCCTGTTCTCGCCGGGTGACCGGCCCGAGCTGTTGCGGAAGGCACCGACGACCGGCGCCGATACCGTCGTCTTCGACCTCGAAGACGCGGTCGCACCGGGACGGAGAGCCGAGGCCGGGGCGACCGTGGCGCGAGTGTTGGCCGACCTCGACGCCGACTGCGAGGTGTGCGTTCGCGTCCGCCCGCCGGGATGGGGGGCGGCCGACGATCTACAGGCGGTGCTGGGCGGCGACGCCCGGTCCGGACTCGACGCGCTCGTCCTCCCGAAGGCCGAGTCGGCGGACGACGTGACCGATCTGGCGGGTCTGGCCGCCGAGCGCGACGCCGACCGGCCGATTCTCGCACTCGTCGAGACCGCCGCGGGCGTCCTGCACGCCGAGGAGATCGCCGCTGTCGACGTGACCGACGCGCTGATATTCGGCGCCGAGGACCTGGCGGCCGACATCGGGGCGACCCGGAGCGAAGCGGGAACGGAAGTCCTTCACGCGCGCGAGCACGTCGTCCTCGCGGCGGCCGCGGCGGGGGTCGACGCCGTCGACACGCTCTACACCGACTTCGAGGACGAGGGCGGCCTGCGGGACGACACGGAGTTCGCCCGCGAACTCGGTTACGACGGCAAGCTGGCGATCCATCCCTCACAGGTCGGGCCGATCAACGAGACGTTCACACCGGACCCCGAGCGTGTCGAGTGGGCCGAGCGGGTGCTGGCGGCGAAATCGGATGCCGACGCCGACGACCGGGGTGTCTTCGCCGTCGACGGCGAGATGGTCGACGCGCCGCTGGTCGCCCAGGCCGAGCGAGTGCTGGAGCGCGCGCGAGCGGCCGACGCCCGCGAGTGACCGCCTGCTCCCCTCGTGGGAACTGTCCGGCCGCCCTCGGTCGCGGACTTCGGACACCGGACATATCCGTCCGCTCTCGGTCGAATCGGCCGTCCGTCCCGACCGGCGGTCGTCCGAATCCTTTTCCCCGCGCTGATCCATATAAAAGGCATGTCCGAGGAAATAAATCCCTTCGAGAGTCTTCGGGAGCAGGTCGACGACGCCGCCGCCCACCTCGATGTCCGACCCGGGACGCTCGAACGACTCAAACGCCCCGAGCGCGTTCTGGAGACGAACCTCTCGGTCGAACTGGACGACGGTTCGATCGAGATGTTCCGCGCGTACCGCTCGCAGTTCAACGGCGCCCGAGGGCCCTACAAGGGCGGCATCCGCTATCACCCGGGCGTCTCACGCGACGAGGTCAAGGCGCTGTCGGGCTGGATGGCCTACAAGTGCGCCGTGGTCGACATCCCCTACGGCGGCGGCAAGGGCGGGATCGTCGTCGACCCCGACGACTACTCCGAGGCCGAACTCGAACGGCTGACGCGCGCGTTCGCGACGGAGCTGCGGCCCATTATCGGTGAGAACAGGGATATCCCGGCGCCCGACGTGAACACGGGTCGCCGGGAGATGAACTGGATCAAGGACACCTACGAGACGCTGGAGAACACGACGGAACCGGGCGTTATCACCGGGAAAGCGCCCGAGAGCGGCGGGTCGGCGGGCCGCGTCGAGGCGACCGGCCGGTCGGTGATGTTGACCGCTCGGGAGGCGTTCGACTACCTCGAAAAGGAGATCGAGGGCGCGACCGTCGCCGTTCAGGGCTACGGCAACGCGGGCTCGATCGCCGCGAAGCTCCTGGAGGACCGAGGCGCCAGCGTCGTCGCCGTCTCGGACTCCTCGGGGGCGGCGTACGACCCCGACGGCCTCGACGCGCAGGCGGTCAAAGAACGCAAAGACGAGACCGGCGACGTGGTCGACTACGACGCGCCCGAGACGCTCTCGAACGAGGAGTTGCTGACGCTGGACGTGGATCTCCTGGTCCCGGCGGCGCTGGAGAACGCCATCGACGCCGACCTCGCCGCGGACGTGCGAGCGGACGTCATCGTCGAGGCCGCGAACGGGCCGCTGACGCCCGACGCCGACGACGTGCTCACCGAGCGTGACGTGTCCGTCTTCCCCGATATCCTCGCCAACGCCGGCGGCGTCACGGTCTCCTATTTCGAGTGGGTGCAGAACCGCCAGCGCTTCTACTGGTCCGAACAGCGCGTCAACGACGAACTGGAGACGGTCATCGTCGACGCGTTCGACCGGCTGACGACGACCTTCGAGGATCGGGACCTGCCGAACTTCCGGACGGCCGCATACGTCGTCGCCATCGATCGCGTGCTGCGCGCGAGCGAGCAGGGCGGCGTCTGGCCCTGAACCGGTCGGTCACTCCGTCAGTTGGCGCCAGACCCTACTCGTTAGACACGCCGGTTATAGGGCGCGAGCCCCAACCGTAGGCTATGCCGGTTTACGAGCGCGAGGTCGTCGTCGACGCGCCGTTCGAGGACGTGTGGGATTTTCACTCGGGAGCGTCGGGGCTCGAAGCGTTGACCCCCGACTGGATGAACCTCCGGATCGAGTCGTCGGTCGGCCCCGACGGCGAACCCGACCCGGACGTGCTGGAGGCCGGGTCGAAGGTCGAGTCCACCGTCGCACCGTTCGGCGTCGCGCCGCGCCAGCGCTGGGTCTCGGCCATCGTCGCCCGCGAGGAGGGGGACGGCCAGGCCTTCTTCCGCGACGAGATGGAACAGGGGCCGTTCCCGGAGTGGGTCCACACCCACTCCTTCGAGGCCGTCGACGGCGGGACCCGCGTCCACGACCACGTCGAGTACGAACTGCCCGTCGTCCGGGGGCTGTTCGGCCCGCTCGGCTGGGTCGGCTTCGAGCCGATGTTCCGGTATCGCCACCGGAAGACGAAGGAACTGCTGGAGTAGTCACCGGTCTGAATCGTTTCCGGAGATTCACTCCGGGTAGGCCAACGATTTTCACGCTGCCCGTACAGTGTTCACGCATGACAGACGTAGCTGTCGTCGGCGGGGGTCCCGCCGGCCTGAGCGCCGCACTGTTCACCGCGAAGAACGGCCTCGACACGGTCGTCTTCGACACGGACAAGACGTGGATGCACAAGGCCCACCTGTTCAACTACCTCGGCATCGAGAGCGAGGACGGGACCGCGTTCGTGGAGGACGCCCGCGAGCAGGTCGAGAGCTTCGGCGTCGAACGCCGCCAGGGCGCGGAGGTCCAGACCGTCGAGCCCGACGGCGACCAGTTCCGCGTCGTCACCGAGGACGACGACCTGGCCGCCGACTACCTCGTACTCGCGACGGGCGCCAACCGGGGCCTCGCCGAGGAGTTGGGCTGCGAGTTCACCGACGAGGACATCGTCGACGTGGACGTGACCATGGAGACGTCCGTCGAGGACGCCTACGCCACCGGCGCGATGGTCCGTGCCGAGGAGTGGCAGGCCGTGATTTCGGCGGGGGACGGCGCCGCCGCGGCGCTGAACGTTCTCACCAAGGAGAAGGGCGAGCACTTCCACGACTTCGACGTGCCCGCCGACGCGGAGTGAGGGTCTGGGGTCGCAGAGTCCTCGGTCGTTCTCGACGTGTTGATCCGATCGCGGGTGACAGCGGTCCCTGGCGGATTGAAAGCCCTCGCCGCGCTCGCTCTGGGTTGGAGTGTCCGCAGGGAACAGTAGGCGCTGAAAGCCCTCGCCGCGCTCACGGTCGCTGACCGGGATATTCTCGGGTGCTTCGCACCCTCGAATAGTGCCCGTTCAGTCGACTCCGTTCGCTTCGCTCACCGCGAGCACGCCTCGCCCTTTCAATCCGCCAGGGACCGCGACAGCTCCGCTCAGCACCACCGACAGCCACACACCTCCCCAGCCGATTCGCTCGCTCCCGTCGGTCGCTCAATCATCCACTGTCAGAGCACGCTCTGACAAACCTTCGTTCACACGTTCACGAAGACCTCGCACGGTGCTGTCGCGACACGAGAGTCGCGACAGCGCGCGCCAGGGTGTCGGTTCCATACCGTCTAATCGCGGGTCACACCTCCCCTGGTCACCGCAAGACGAAAGGGGTCGCTGCCGAAAGGGTCGCCAATGGCCGGCGAGACGCTCTCGAAGCGGCTCGAAGCGCGCGTGTCGCCGGCGGCGGCGCTGGTCGTGGCCATCCTCGCGGTGTCGACGAGCGCCATCCTGATCCGGTGGAGCGGTGCGCCGCCGACGGTGGCGGCGTTCTACAGGGTCCTCTTTACCGTCGGACTGCTCGCGCCGCTGGCCGCCTCGCGACACGGCGAGGACCTGCGGTCGCTGGGTCGGGGAGACGCGCTGGCGGCGGGGGCGACGGGCGTCGCGCTGGCGGTCCACTTCGCGGCGTGGTTCCAGTCGGTCGAGTGGACGAGCGTCGCCGCCTCGGTGACGCTCGTGCAGGCCCAGCCGCTCTTCGTCGCCGTCGGCGCCGCCCTCCTGCTCGACGAACGGCTGACGCTCCCGAAGGTCGCGGGAATGGTGGTCGCGGTCGTCGGCGCGGGGATCATGTCGGTCGGCGAGTTCCTCGCGGGGACCGCGGTCGGCCCGTACCCGCTGGCGGGCAACGCACTGGCCGTCGTGGGCGCGGTGATGATGGCCGTCTACGTCCTCGCCGGGCGGTCGCTGCGCGCCCGGGTGGCGCTCGTTCCCTACGTCACCGTCGTCTACGCCGCCTGTACGGTCGTTCTCGGCGCCGTCGTCCTCGCGCAGGGGAACCCGCTCGCGGGCTACGCCGCCAGGGAGTGGCTGCTCTTCCTCGCGATGGCCGTCGGTCCCGGACTCTTCGGCCACACGGTGATCAACTGGGCGCTCGAACACGTCGAGTCGTCGGTCGTCAGCGTCTCGCTGCTGGGCGAACCCGTCGGGAGCACGGTGCTCGCGCTGCTGTTGCTCACGGAAGTGCCGGGCCGGTGGACCGTGGCGGGCGGCGCGGTCGTCCTCGGCGGCATCTACCTGACAGCTCGGGCGCGCGAGGAGTGACCGGCGGCCGCAGTCGGCGCACGCTCAGGCCGCGTGTTTCTCGATCTCGCCTTTGACGGCGGCGCCGTCGAAGTCGTGTTCGGGGCGGATGTTGACGAAGTCGAGGAACTCCCGTGCGGCCATCAGCGCGTCGGGGTCGTGGACCTCCAGCGAGGCGGCGACGGCGTCGCGGGCGCCGATCAGGGGTTCGAGCGCGCCCAGCGCGCAGGCGGTGTCGTAGGCGCGGGCGTCCTCGATGGCCTTCTCGTCGACCTTCGTCGCGTCGATAAAGTACAGTTCGCCGCCGGAGACGAGGACGTTCTCCCGCTGGAGGTCACCGTGGGCGAGGTTGTTGTCGTGCATCCGATCCAGGTTCTCGAACAGCTCGACGGCGTGATCCCGCACCTCGTCGGGCGGCAGGTCGTCCAGCGACCGGAAGTCCGGCAGGTATTCCAGCACCATCACGGCCACGTCGTCGTACTCGAAGGCCTCCTTCGGTTCGGGGGCGCTGACACCGATCTCCCGCATCCGCTCGTTGGCCTCCAGTTCGTGTTCGGCCATCTCGATCGGCGTGTCGAACCGCTCGAAGAACCCCTCGGTTCCCGAGGAGAAGGCGCCGAGATTGCGCCCCGCGGTCAACAGGGCGTGGACCAGCGAGTTCTGTTCGGTGACGACCTTGACGAACAGCTCGTCGTTGACGACGCAGGGCGTCGACAGCCAGTTGTCGGCCTCGAGAAAGACGACTCTGGCCGTCTCCAGGTCGTAGCGGTCCATCACCTCGCGGACTGCCCCTTCGAGCGTCGGCCAGGGGACCGTCCCCCGGAGAAATCGCCGGAACGCCATCTGTCCGTCGAGTCACGTCCCACGGGTTTATTCGTTCGGTCCCAGCGTCGGTCGGGGTTCGCCGAACGGATGGCTCAGTTATTTCCGGGGCCTGGCCCAACGGTCGGGCATGGGACGAACGCTGCTGGGGATCGACCTCGACGAGTCGCCCGTCGGTGGACTCATCGAGGGGCTCCTCTCCGAGGAGGACCTGGAGAAGCTCACCGACGGCGGCCGCGAGCCGGGCGACGAGCCCCCCGCGGGCGACGACGAACCGCCCCGGAAGGCCGACGAGTCGGCCGGCGACGCGACCGACGACGACGCGACGGCGGTCGGGACCGACCTGGTCGACGACGCGGTCGGGTCCGACGGCGCCGACGGCTCCGGGTCGTCCGAGGCCGAGTCGATCCCCGTCGGGACGGGCGGTGACGCCGGTAACGCACCGTGGGACACGCCGAGCCCGGAGGGGCCGGAGCCGGTCCCCTCGCCGGGCGCGGAGCATGTCGACGACGAGGACGGCGGCTGGAGGGAGAACCTCCGACCGATCCTCCTGAAGGCGGCCGCCGCGCTGGTCGTCCTCGCCGTCGTCGCGTTCGTGGCGTATCGCTACCTGGGCAAGGCCACGTCCGTCGCGAGCGACAAGCTCGGGAGCGACGAGGAAGATGCCGACTCGCCACCGACCACCGGCGCGGCCGAGGCCGACGCCCCCGAGGCGCGCCGCCGTGCGAAGTCGCCCGAGCGCGACGACCGCGAGGAGTTCGGCGACCGGGCCGTCGACGAGACCGTCGGCCACGCCGAGCGGGCGGCGGCGAGAGACGAGCCCGGAGCGGCCGCCGAGGACGGCGAAGCGGACCGCGAGGCCGACGACGGCGACGGGGAGCCCGACAGCGTCGGGCGTCCGACCGCCGACTCGGACGTGGGCGCGCTGGTCGGGCTGGCCGCGCTCGCGCTGGTCGCCGCGCTGGTCCGGAAGTTCGGCGAGGGCCGCGAGTACGACCCGCTCGTCGACGGACCTGCCGACGACGGCGACGATGAGTGAGGGCGGGGGGAGCGATCGAGGCGGGCCGTCCGACGCCGCTGTCGAGCCGCTCGGCGGCCTCGCCGACCGCGAGGGGTGGCGCGTCGACGGGGCGGCCGCTCGCGTCCACTACGAGGGCGAGGGCGACCGCTACAGCGTCGAATACTACTCCCCGAGCGACTGCGTGGTCTACTGGAAGGTCCCGCCCGAGGCTGGCGGCGAGACGGCGGTGCCGGTGGGTCGCGAAACGGTGCCGACGCCGTTGCGCGAGCGGATCCGGATCGACCTCGACGAGGCGGGTATCGACCCCGAGATCGAGCGGCGGTCGCTGTAGCGGCGGCGTCCGCGCGCCTGCGGCGAGCGGTTCCGTGTCGATTGTGTCGGCGGTTCCGAGGCGCACACTTCGCAGTTCGTTAGGCTAAAGCGCGCCCGTCCGGAACCGGGAGGCATGGAGTTTCACGAGGCGGCGGACTTTCTCTTCGATCTGCGACGGTTCGCGCCGCGGCCGGGCCTGGACCCGACACGGGAGCTGCTCGGCCACCTCGGCGACCCCCACGAGCGACTCGATTGCGTCCAGGTCGCGGGGTCGAACGGCAAGGGCAGCACCGCCCGGATGGTCGAGCGGGCGCTGCGCGAGACCGGCCTCTCGGTCGGGCTGTACACCTCGCCCCACCTCGACGACGTGCGCGAGCGGGTCCGCGTCGACGGCCGCCCGATGACCGAGTCGGCGGTGACCGAGTTCGTCGAATCGTTCCGCGAGTACGCCACCGAGCGGGCGACCGACGGCGATTCGCCGACGTTCTTCGAGGCGCTCACCGCGATGGCGCTGTGGGAGTTCGACCGACAGGACGTGGACGTGGCCGTCCTCGAAGTCGGTATCGGCGGGACGCTCGACGCAACCAGCGTCGTCGACCCGATCGCCAGCGCGGTCACCGCGGTCACACTGGAACACACCGATCTGCTCGGCGACACCGTGGCAGAGATCGCCCGCGACAAGTCGGGCGTCGCGCCCGCCGACGCGCCGCTCGTGACCGCGACGACCGGCGACGCGCTGGGGGCGATCCGCGAAGAGGTCGACGACGTGGTGACCGTCGCCGACGCCGACTGGAACGACCCCGAGGATCCCGATATCGTCGTCGAGTACGGCGGTCGCGAGGGGCTGGAGGGCGCGGTCACGGTCGAAGGCGTCGCCGAGAACTGGACCGTCGACACGCACCTGCCGCTGCTGGGCGCCCACCAGGCTCGCAACGCGGGCGTCGCGGCGGCGCTCGTCCGGCAGGTCGCGGCTCGGCTGGACGCCGATGCGGCGACCGAACCCGTCGAGCGCGGGTTCCGCAACGCCCACTGGCCGGGGCGGTTCGAGGTGATGGACCGCGAGCCGCTGGTCGTCCTCGACGGCGCACACAACCCCGGCGGCTGCGAGACCACTGCCGACGTGCTGGACACCTTCGACTACGACGAGGCCCACCTCGTCGTCGGCGCGATGACCGACAAGGACCACCGCGGGATCGCCGCGGCGTTCGCCGACGCCGGCCTCGGTCGCGTCGTCGCCTGTCGGCCCGACCACGACCGCGCCGAATCGGCCGAAGTGGTCGCACGGGCCTTCGAAACCGAGACCGACGCCGACGTGACGACGCACGAACCGGTCGCCGGCGCGCTCGATCGGGCGCTCGACGCGGCCGGGCCCGACGACGCCGTCGTCGTCTCGGGGTCGCTGTACGCCGTCGCCGAGGCGCGCACCCGCTGGTCCCGGCCGACCGTCCCGCTCGACGTGGACTCGGTGGCCGACGCCGAAGGGGCCCTCCGGCGCGCGCACGTCGCGGGCGACGACGCGAGCGCGGCCGCGGGCGACGCCGTTCACCGCGTCCTGCGAACTCGCCTCCGCCCGCGCCGGGCCCGTCGACTCCAGTCCGAGCTGCGAGCGCTGGGCGGCGAGGTCGCGCTGTCGGCGCTGGCCGACCAGGACCAGGAGCGGGTCGACGCCGTGGCGATGGGGACTCGCACCCAGTTCGAGCGCCTCGCCGACGCGCTCGCCGACCGCGAGGACGACCTCGCGCCGCTTGCCGGGGAGATCAGGAGCGGTATCGACGCCTCACCGTCGCCGAACGCGGCGACGCCGACGCCCGACGCCGACCGGTCGGCCGCCGACCGCGACTACCCGTGGGCCGACGGCACCGCCGTGATGGGCATCCTCAACATCACGCCGGATAGCTTCCACGACGGCGGCGAGTACAACAGCGTCGCCGACGCCCGCCAGCGCGCCGAGCGGATGGTCGAGGCGGGCGTCGAGATCCTCGACATCGGCGGCGAGTCGACGCGGCCCGGCGGCGAGGTCGTCCCCGCCGAGGAGGAGATCGACCGCGTCGTTCCGGTCATCGAGGCGATCGCTGACATCGACGCGATGATCTCCATCGACACGCGCAAGGCATCGGTCGCGCGAGCGGCCATCGACGCCGGCGCCGACCTGCTCAACGACGTCTCCGGGCTGGAAGACCCGGAGATGCGACTGGTCGCCGCCGACCACGACGTGCCCGTCGTCGTCATGCACAGCATCGAGGCGCCGGTCGACCCGACCACCGAGGTAGAGTACGACGACGTGGTCGACGACGTGGTCGACTACCTCGCCGAGCGCGTCCTCCTGGCGGAGAAAGCCGGACTGGACCGCTCGCAGATCCTCGTCGACCCCGGACTGGGCTTCGGCAAGTCGGCCGCCGAGAGCTTCGAACTCCTCGGTCGGCTGGACGAACTCGCGGCGCTGGGCTGTCCGATACTCGTGGGTCACTCCCGCAAGTCGATGTTCGAACTCACCGAGGGCGGCCGCGAGGGCGCGCTCGACGAGACGGTCGCCGGCACGGCGCTGGCCGCCGAGCGCGGCGCCGACGTGATCAGAGTTCACGACGCCCACGAGAACGTCGCCGCCGTCCGCGTCGCCCAGGCCGCCGCCGACCCCGACCGGTTCGACGGGGAGTGAACCGTCCGCCGTCGTCCCGCGGTGTGGGGCCGACTGACTGCGCGCCGGTAGCCTTTTCCGCTCTCTCTCTCTCGGCTGGCTACACATGAACGACGAGTCGCCGAGCGAGCCGCGGGACCTCGACGAGTGGGCGAGCGCCGTCATGTCCGGGTACGACGGCGTCGCCGAGGCGTACGACGACGACCGCGACCCCGCTCACGAGGCGACCCTCGTCGAGTCGCTGGCAGCCGATCTCCCGGACGGCGCCCGCGTCCTCGACGCCGGCTGCGGCGGTGGCCGGGCGGTCCTGGAGACGCTCGCCGGGGAGTTCGAGACGGTAGGCGTCGACCTCTCGGGCGAACAGTTGACGCTGGCTCGCGACCGCGCGCCCGCGGCGTCGCTCGCCCGTGGGGACCTGACGCGACTCCCCGTCGCCGACGACGCCGTCGACGCGGTGACGGCGCTGCACTCGGTCATCCACGTCCCGCGCGAGCACCACGAGCGGGCGTTCGCGGAGTTCGCCCGCGTCCTCCGGCCCGGCGGGCGCCTGTTGCTCACGACCGGCGTCGGCGAGTGGGAGGGGGAAAACGACGACTGGCTCGACAGCGGCGCGGCGATGCAGTGGAGCTTCCACGGTCGCGAGCGGAGCATCGAACTGCTCGAATCGGTCGGCTTCGACGTGACCGAGGAGGCCGTCCGCGACGACGAACTCGGCGGCGGCGAGTGGCTGTTCGTCCGCGCCCGGCTGCGGGCGTGAGCGCGAACGGCGTTCCCGGCGACGCTCGTTGGCGCGGCTCCGCTCAGTTCAGCGTCGGTCGGTCGATCGGTTCGAAACGGTGCCCACAGCGCGGGCATTCGACGATGCGTCCGCCGGTCTCGACGGTCTCGAACGAGCGCGACAGACCGGTCTTCCCGCAGTCGGGACAGCGGCGGAGCAACGGCGGGATCATCGGTGGTCAGCCCCGATACGTGTTCGAGCGGCAAGGGTGCGTCGGCGGAACGGCTTTGTGGCGACGCGACCCAGCGGAACGCGTGAGCGGGATCGTGTTCTTCCGGACCGAGGACGAGGCGCGCGTCGTCGAGTTCTACCGCGAGCGGGTCGGCGCCGAGACGTGGATCGAACAGGACGGCTGTACGATCCTCCGCCACGGAGCGTTCAAATTCGGCTTCTGCGGCCGCGAGGAGACCGACGACTGCGGAACGCTGACCTTCTACTACGACGACCGCGAGCGCGTCGACGAGCTGTACGAGCGCTTCGAGGACCGGGCGCGGGGGCCGCCCGAGACGAGCGAGCGGTACGAGATATACCGATTCTTCGCCGACGACCCGGACGGTCGCACCGTCGAGTTCCAGACGTTCCTGCACCCGCTGCCGGACGAGGAGTAGACCGGAGACGGGACCGCGACGGGGCTACAACAGCCCGTGTTCGGACTGGAGATCCCGATAGGTCTGCAGATACCGTTCGAGGACGGCGTCGTGGTCGTACCCGTCGTAGTCCTCGTCGACGGTGAGCCGCTCGAACTCGCCGGCGTCGACGATGGCGTCGGCGATCTGCTGGGGGTCGGTCGCCCGGAAGCTCCGCTCGACCTCCTCGATGAGCTCGTGGGCGCTGGACTCGGCCTGGTACTCGACGATGCCGACGCAGCCGCAGGCCAGCGCCCACAGCAGCTCGGTCGCGAAGTACTCCCGATAGGCCGTCTGCACGAACGCGTGGGCGCCTTTGTAGTAGGCCACCCGCTCGGCGCGGTCGCAGGCGCCGACGAAGGTGACCCGGTCGTCGATGCGCAGGTCCCGGACCTGCCGTTCGTAGCCCTCGCGTGCGGGGCCGTCGCCGACGATGGTCGCCGACCAGTCGCGGTCGCGCAGCTCGGCGAGGCCCAGCAGGAAACTCTCCAGGTTGGCGCTCTCGTCGAGCGGGTGGGCGTAGACCACGTCGATCTCCTCGGCGGGGTCGGTCCCCCTGACCGTCTCCATGTCGACGCTCTCGGGGACGACCTGGGTGGTGTCGGCGGTCGCGCCGCGCTCGCGGACGCGCGTACGGACCATCTCTGAGGGCGTGTCGATCATGTCCGGGAGCGTGGCGACGCGGTCGGCGAACCGCGAGTCGTCGACCGACTCGTCGCCGAACCACTCGACGACGAGCGGCGCCCGGGCGAGCGTCCCGCCGAGGCTCGCGGCGAGGACGCCCACCGGCGGCTCGGGTCGGGCGTGGACGATATCGGGGTCGTAGATGGCGAGCAGGGCGGGCAGGCGGACGGCGAAAGAGGTGAGCGTCGGCGAGATGGTGACGCCGCGGTAGGTGACGCCGTCGCGCTCGACGGTCTCGTCGGTCCCTTCCCAGAACTGCGTGCAGAAGACGGTCACGTCGTGGCCGCGGGCGGCGAGGTTGCGTGCGACGCGTTCGAACCGGCGGGCGCCTTCGGTGTCGCGATAGTGAGTCGTCTCCATCGAGACGAACGCGACGCGCATACCGCCGACGACGAGGTGGGATGTCAAAAATCCCCGTCATCCCACCGAAGACCGGTAAGGCGACCGTACCGCGGCGGCCGAGCGGGAGCGGCGCTGGAGTACGTCGCACCTACCACGCAGGAACGCTTATGACTCGATACGAGCATCCGGCCCGTAGTGAACCGACGGGCGTTCCTCGGAGGCGCCGGCGTGGCGCTGTCGCTGGGAGTGGCCGGCCGCCGCGCCGCGAGCCCGCCGGACCCGGTCGTCGTCCGCGTCTGGTTCAGCGAGTCCGCGGCCACGCAGCACGCGCTCGCCGACAGGGTCGAGGGGTACCTCGGCGCGGCGCTCGACGGGGCGCTCGAAGCCGTCGAGATCGACGTCGCGCCGTCGACGGTCGCGTTGCCCCACGAGGGCGGGAAAGAATCGCTCGGCGTCGACTGGCCCGTGACGGTCGCCGAGGGAGCGGTCGGGATGGCCGATATCGACCCCGTCGGTGACGTGAACCTGCTCGTCACCGACGGCGACCCGCGGCGCCAGCCCGCCGGGTACGCCCGGCCGCGCATCGCCGCCGCGACCGGCGGCGCCTACATCGCCCGGATGGCGCCCGCCGCGGAGACGCCGCCGGTCGTCCCCTACTCGATCCCGGCCGCGGCGACGCAGCTGCTCCTCCACGAGGTCGGCCACGCGCTCGGGGCCACCCACAGCCACGGGACGGCGCGCCGGGAGGGCGACGCGCTCGTCGCGAGCCCGATGGTCGGGAGCTACCTCTGGGCTCCCGAGCGCGTCCGCGAGCGACAGCTCGGCGACGAGAGCGCCTGCGGCGGCGCCTACCCGGACGCCGACGACGCCTCGGAGCGGCGACTCGGGCTCCGCTACACCGACTGCGCCGCTGGCGCGCTGGAGTGATCAAAAGTGTCCGATCGGTCGTTGACCGGGGGCGTTAGCTCGCGGCGTCCGTGTCGGTCTCCGTCTCCTCACCGAGGATGCCCGTGTCCGCGTCGGTCTCGGTCTCGTTACCGCCCATGACGCCGCCCTCGTCCGTCGCGGTGCCTTCGTCACCGGCGAGGCCCTCGGCGGTCGAAGTTTCGTCCGGGAACCCGCCCTCGGTCTCGGTTTCGGCACCCATCGCGTCGTCTCCTTCCGTCTCGGTGTCAATCATGTCGTCTTCCTCCGTCTCGGTGTCCATCATGTCGTTCTCTTCTGTCTCGGTGTCCATCATGTCGTCTTCCTCCGTCTCGGTCTCGTCGCCGATGACGGGGGTGTCTTCGCCGTCCGCACCGTCTTCGCCGATGGCTGCTGTGTCGGTTCCGGCGCCGGGGCCGGGGCCGCCGCAGCCGGCGAGGGCGACCAGGGCGACGATACAGACTGTCGCGAGTGCGCGGTACATGCGTTTTCCCGAAGGGGAGTCCGGCGTTTCGTTATTGGCGGGCATTCGAGGGAGGGACGCAACGTTTCCCCCGTTGTATCCGTCCCGCCGGCGTCAAACGTCCACTTACTGCCGGAGTCCCTCACGCCTACCCCGGCGGCCGCTCGTCGCGCTCGCCGCCGGTCGCGGGTCGGCCCCGCTCACACGCCCGGAAGTACTTTCTCCGTCCCGCCGCTTGCCCGGGGTATGTACGACCTCGACCGGTATCTCAACGTCAGGAGCGCCTACGGCGCCTCGTTCGCTCCCGACGGAACGCTCTCGTTCCTGCTCGACGCCACGGGCACGCCCCAGCTCTGGACGCTCGACGAGCCGCGGGAGTGGCCCGTCCAGCGCACCTTCTTCGAGGACCGGGTCACCTTCGCCTCGTGGTCGCCCGAGCGGCGGGAGCTCGCCTTCGGCATGGACGAGGGCGGCGACGAGCGCGCCCAGCTCTACCGCCTCGACGCCGACGACGGGACGATCTCGAACCTCACCGCCCGCCCCGACGCCAAACACCGCTGGGGCGGCTGGTCCCACGACGGCGATCGCTTCGCCTTCGCGTCGAATCGCCGCGACGAGTCGGTCTTCGACGTGTACGTGCAGGGCCGGACCGAGACCGGCGACGACGCGACCCTCCTCCACGAGGGCGATGGCTGGCTCTCGGTCGGCGGCTGGGCGCCCGCCGACGACCGCCTGCTCGTCTCGCAGGCCCACTGGAACTTCGACCAGGACCTGTACGTCCTCGACGCCGAGTCGGGCCGACGGCGCCACCTCACGCCCCACGACGGCGACGTTCGCTTCACGAGCGCCCAGTGGAGCCCCGACGGCGACGCCCTCTACCTGACTACCGACTACGAGTCCGACACGAAGTACCTCGCCCGGCTCGACCTCGGTACCATCGGCGAGGACCCCGACGAGTCCGACCTGGCGACGGCGCTCGACACCGTCGCCGACGGTGGCGAGTGGAACGTCGGGGGCGTGGCGCTCGACGACGAGACCGGTCGACTCGTCTACTCCCGGAACGTCGACGGCTACACCGACCTCACCGTGGGCGAACTCGCCGGCCCGACGGCGATCGACGAGTTCCCCGCGCCGGACCTGCCGGGCGGCATCGCCGGCGGCGTCGCCTTCGACGAGGACGCCGAGCGGTTCGCGCTCTCGGCGACCGGCCGCACCGAGAACACGAACGTCTACGTCGTCGAGGCCGAGACGGGGGCGTTCGAGCGCTGGACGGACGCCTCGACCGCCGGCATCCCGAGGTCGTCGTTCGTCGAGCCCGAACTCGTCCGGTACCCCACGTTCGACGATCGGTCGATCCCCGGCTACTTCTCGCTGCCCGACGACTGGGAGGCCGGCGAAACCCCCGTGATCGTCGACATCCACGGCGGCCCGGAGAGCCAGCGGCGCCCCTCCTTCGCGGGGCTGACCCAGTACTTCCTGTCGCGCGGGTACGCCGTCTTCGAGCCGAACGTCCGCGGGTCGACGGGCTACGGCCGCGAGTACACCCACCTCGACGACGTGGACAAGCGGATGGACTCGGTGGCCGATATCGAGGCGGCCGTCGAGTGGCTGACCGACCACGACGCGATCGACCCCGACCGCGTGGTCGCGATGGGCGGGTCCTACGGCGGGTTCATGGTGCTGGCCGCGCTGACGGAGTATCCCGACCTGTGGGCCGCCGGCGTCGACGTGGTCGGCATCGCCAACTTCGTCACCTTCCTGGAGAACACCGGCTCGTGGCGCCGCGAGCTGCGCGAAGCCGAGTACGGGTCGCTGGAGGAGGACCGGGCGTTCCTCGAATCGGTCTCGCCGATCAACAACGTCGAGTCGATCGCGGCGCCGCTGTTCGTCCTCCACGGCGCCAACGACCCGCGCGTCCCGCTCGGCGAGGCCGAGCAGATCGCCGAGGAGGCCGCCGCGCAGGGCGTCCCCGTCGAGAAGCTCGTCTTCGACGACGAGGGCCACGGCATCACCAAACGCGAGAACCGGATCGAGGCCTACACGGCCGTCGTCGACTTCCTCGACGAACACGTCTGAGAGGGGAGGTAACGATGACCGACAACGACCTCGCCGAACGCTCCCGGGAGCGCGTCGCGGACTGGCTGGCCGCCCTGCGCGAGCGCTACGACGGCTTCGAGCGCGTCGAGAAGCGCTGGGAACTCGCGCCCGACGCCTACGAGCGCGACCGCGAGCGGATCGCCGCGGGCGCGAACGGCGGTGGTGGGATCTGGGTCACGAACGACGACGGCGAGGTGTTGCTCGTCCGCAACGAGGGCGACGAGGGGTGGGCCGACCCCGGCGGCAAGCGCGAGGCCGGCGAGTCCTTCGAGGCGGCCGCGCGCCGCGAGGTGCGCGAGGAGACGGCTGTCCGGGCGACGATCACGGGGCTTCGCGAGGCGCACGTCCTCGAACTCGTCGACGAGACCGATCCCCGTCGGCCGTCGCTCGCAAGTCTCATCGCGATCTTCGACGGCGAGTACGCGGGCGGCGACCCGCGCCCGCGGGAGGGCGAGATCGCCGCGGCCGAGTGGGTCGTGTCGCCGCCAGAGGCGGTGCTGTATCCCGAGGTCGCAGACCGCCCGTATCCGGCGAGTGAGTGACCGGTACGGACGAGTGAGCGACCGGTACCCGCCAGCGAGCGACAGCTACCCGCAACCGAACGGGGGGTACCGGAGAGCGCGTCTCGCCTACCGGGGGACGAGCGATCGGTTCCCGGGATCGAGGCGTGGGTCTCGGTGAGCGACTCGGTCGAAACCCGCGACCGTCCGGTCCCCGACCGACACGCGAGCGGATCGCAAGGTCTGAACGAAGGGACGGGTTTATGCCGGTGCCAGCGCAGATGCGGACGATGTCCGTCGCCGAGGTCTCCCGGGACAGGGTGGAGGAGCGACTCGTCGCGCTGGAGGACGAGTACAGCGGGTTCCCGATCAACCAGACGACGCTCACCGTCCCCAGCGACGCCTACGAGCGGGCCGGCGAGCGCTGCGAGCGCGGCATCGTCGACGCGTACGTCCAGCTGTACAACGACAGCGACGACGTGCTGCTGGTCGAGCGCGACGGCGAGTGGGTCGTCCCCCACGGCGAACCGGCGACGACCGAGCGCGTCGTTCCCGGGACCGAGGCCGTGACGGTCCGTTCCCGTCTTCCCGTAGTAC